>DASVLJ010000031.1:0-38248 GCA_036384915.1 Burkholderiaceae bacterium | reverse complement strand
CGCCCCCGCCCGCACCGAAGTCGACAAGAACGAACCGCTGGTGGCCGACATCCGGCTGCTGGGGCGCATCCTCGGCGACGTCATCCGCGAGCAGGAGGGCCGCGAGGCCTACGAGCTGGTCGAGCGCATCCGCCAGCTGTCGGTGGCCTACCGCCACAAGCATGACAAGGAGGCCGGCAAGCGCTTCGACAAGCTGCTCAAGAGCCTCTCGGGCGAGCAGGCCGTCAGCGTCATCCGCGCCTTCAGCTACTTCTCCCACCTCGCCAACATCGCCGAGGACCGCCACCACATCCGCCGCCGCGACGTGCACGAGCGCGCCGGCAGCCTGCAACCGGGCTCCCTGGCCTACTGCCTGGAGCACCTGCACGAGAACGGCATCCGCCCGACGGAGATCGCCGAGGTGCTGCAACGCGGCTTCATCTCTCCGGTGCTGACTGCCCACCCGACCGAAGTGCAGCGCAAGAGCATCCTGGACGCCGAGCGCGCCGTCGCAGGGCTGCTGGAACAGCGTGACCGCGCCGGCACAGAGCGCGAGCAGCGCGAAACCGAGAACCTGCTGCGCGCCCGCATCACGCAGCTGTGGCAGACGCGCATGCTGCGCTACACCAAGCTGACGGTCTCGGACGAGATCGAGAACGCGCTGTCCTACTACCACGCCACCTTCCTGCGCCAGATCCCGCGCCTGTACCGCGAGGTGGAGCAGGCCCTGCCCGGCCACGACATCGCGCCCTTCTTCCGCATGGGCAACTGGATCGGCGGCGACCGCGACGGCAACCCCAACGTCAATGCCGGCACGATGCAGCACGCGCTGTCGCGCCAATCGACCACCATCCTGGAGTTCTACCTCGCCGAAGTGCACGCGCTCGGTGCCGAACTGTCGATCTCGAACATCCTGGTCGCGGCCAGCCCCGAGCTCGAAGCCCTGGCCGCGAGCTCGCCCGACAAGTCCGACCACCGCGCCGACGAACTGTACCGCCGCGCCCTGATCGGCATCTATGCGCGCCTGGCCGCCACCGCGCGCGAGCTCGGCGCGACAGACATCCTGCGCCACGAAGTGGGCCGCGCCGACGCTTACAAGAATGAAGCCGAATTCGCCGCCGAGCTGCAGATCATCATCAACTCGCTCAAGAGCAACCACGGCGCCGTGCTGATCAAGCCGCGCCTGGCCGCCTTGAAACGCGCCGCCGATATCTTCGGCTTCCATTTGGCCACGCTGGACATGCGACAAAGCTCGGACGTGCACGAGCGTGTGCTGACGGAGCTGTTCGCCCGCGCCAAGGTCGAGGCCGACTATGCCGACCTGAGCGAACAGGCCAAAGTGGACTTGCTGCTCGGCGAATTGAACAAGCCGCGCCTGCTGTTTTCGCCCTACATCGAATACAGCGCCGAAACCAATTCGGAACTGTCGATCCTGCGCGCCGCGCGCAGCATCCGCCAGCGTTACGGCGAGCGTGCGATCCGCAATTACATCATCTCGCACACCGAAACCGTGTCGGACCTGCTTGAAGTGTTCCTGCTCCAGCGCGAAACGGGTCTCCTGCGCGCGGTATGGCGAAGCGATGCCGCCGAACCGGAATTCGAGCACGAGCTGATGGTGATCCCGCTGTTCGAAACCATTCCCGACTTGCGCTGCGCCGCCGACATCATGGAAGCGTTGCTGGCGATTCCGCTGGTGGCGCGCCTGGTGGCAAAGCAGGGCAAGATCCAGGAAGTCATGCTGGGCTATTCCGACTCGAACAAGGATGGCGGTTTCCTCACCTCCAACTGGGAGCTGTACAAATCGGAAAACCGCCTGGTCGGCGTGTTCGACCGCGCCGGCGTCAAGCTGCGCCTGTTCCACGGCCGCGGCGGCACCGTGGGCCGCGGCGGCGGCCCGAGCTATGAAGCCATCCTGGCCCAGCCGGCCGGCACCGTCAACGGCCAGATCCGTTTGACGGAACAAGGCGAGATCATCGCCTCGAAATTCTCCAACCCCGAGATCGGGCGGCGCAACCTCGAACTGCTGGTCACGGCCACGCTGGAAGCAAGCCTGATGCCGAACCAGTTGGACAGCAAGGGGCAAAAGAAACTGGCCGAGTTCGAGAGCGTGATGGAAACGCTCTCCGAGCGCGCCTACCGCGCCTACCGCAACCTGGTATACGAAACCCCGGGCTTCACCGACTACTTCTTCGCCGCCACGCCGATCGCCGAGATCGCCGAACTCAACATCGGCTCGCGCCCGGCCTCGCGCAAATCGACACGCCGCATCGAAGACTTGCGCGCCATCCCCTGGGGCTTTTCCTGGGGCCAGTGCCGCCTGCTGTTCCCGGGCTGGTACGGCTTCGGCAGCGCCGTCTCTTCCTGGCTGGCCGAAGGCGACGCCGGCAGCAAGGCGCAAAAGCTGGCCACGCTGCGCGCCATGTTCCGCGAATGGCCGTTCTTCGCGACCTTGTTGTCGAACATGGACATGGTGCTGGCCAAGACCGACCTCGCCGTCGCCTCACGCTATGCCGAGCTCGTCCCCGACCGCAAGCTGCGCAACCTCATCTTCAAGCGCATCCTGGGCGAGCATGAAGTCACCTCACACTGCCTGTCCAGCATCACCGGTGCCAAGGACAGGCTCTCGGCCAACCCCATGCTGGCACGCTCGATCAAGAACCGCTTCGCCTACCTCGACCCGCTGAACCACTTGCAGGTCGAGCTGATCAAGCGCCACCGCGCCAATATGCAGGAAGGGCGCGAGCTGGAGGAACGCGTGCGGCGCGGGATACATTTGTCGATCAACGGGATTGCGGCGGGCTTGCGCAATACCGGCTGAGTCGGCCTATGCACCGATAGGCAGGGAACCGCTTGAAACAGGCGGTTCCCTGCTTTTCCATTCACCGGCACACGGCAATATCGCCAATGCGCTACCATGGGGAACGACTTTCTCCCAAGGAGCCAACATGCCCCGAGCCATCTGGAACGGCGCCGTGATCGCCGAAGCCCCGCCCGAGGCGGTCGAAACCGTCGAAGGCAATACCTATTTCCCGCCCTCGGCCATCCACTGCGAATTCTTCCAGGATAGCGGGACGCATACCGTGTGCGGCTGGAAAGGCACAGCCAGCTATTTCAACGTGGTGGTGGATGGCAAGGTCAATGCCGATGCAGCCTGGTACTATCCCGAGACCAAGGATGCCGCGCGCAACATCAAGGGTTATGTGGCGTTTTGGCGCGGCGTGGAAGTGATCAGCTGACGATTCAAACGCTGCCTTCGCGTTCGACCACGAGTATGCGCGCCTCGCCTTGCGGGCGAGCGACGTGTTCGCAACCCGCGTCGGCGTAAAAGATATCGCCGGCATGGAGCGTATGCACTTGCTCGGCGCCTTCCGTGCGGACATGCATATCGACCATTCCGTCGAGCACGGCAAACACTTCATCGCCATCGTTGACGTGCCATTGGTAGGGCCGGTCGGTCCAGTGCAGGCGTACCGTAGTGCCTTGCATGTTGGCGATGGGCAGTGCGCCCCAGGCGCGTGGAGCGGTGAAGTCCTTGCTGCGGATGAGTTTCATGATGGACCTGGCGTGCGATTTTCCAATGAAAATCATACACTTCACGCCAGCTCGCCCGCCTGCCAATCACGCACGATTTTGCGCCAATCCTACAAGCAGGCTCGATTGGCGCCTTTCCGTATATTCCCGGCCAAACCAGGGTCTCCATATCGCGGAGATTTCGGGAAATCGCCGATACGTTCTGGGTCGGAGACGAGCCATTGCCAGTCCTCCTACACCCAGTCTTCCGTGGTGAGGCGCGAGCATGCTGCGACTGTCCAGATATCGACTTTGGCCGGCAAGCGTTCGACAAACTCTCCCATCCGATCAGCCGTCATCCTGCCCCCCTGAAAGCGGCCTTTCATGCGCGCCCTCCTTGCCAAGCGGCACGTCGCCCACGCTTTCAACCAGCGCGCGCAGATCAAGACGAACCCTCTGGACAACGCTGTTCCAATCCCCCATCTGAGGCTGGCGAAAAATGCGCAGGTTCGGGTACCATGGACTATCTTCCCGTTTCAGCAGCCAGCGGTAGCAATGGTCGAAACGGTCCAGCATCCAGGTCGGTTTGCCGAGCGCCCCAGCAAGATGCACCATGGACGTGTCGACCGAAATTACCAGATCGATCTGCGAAAGCAATGCCGCAGTATCGTGAAAATCCCTTATTTCGCCCACCAAGTTGACGACCTGAGGATAGTTTTCCGGCTGCCAATTCGTGCCCTCACCGAGTTGCAAGCTGAAAAACTCGACGTCTGGAACATCCAGTAAAGGCGCAAGTTGTTCAAATCGCATGCTGCGTACCCTATCCATGGCCGCATTCATGGGCTGGTGTTTGCGTGGGTCGCCGGCCCAGGTCAAGCCGACACGCAACGCTGCGGTTTTAGTCCCCACCTTTTCCTTCCAGTGATCAATGCGTGCCGCCTCGGCACGCAGATAAGGCTGCCGACCCGGTATCGTGTCCAATTGGGTGTTCAAGGCAAAAGGAAGGCTCATTAGTGAGCACATGTAGTCGACGGGCGGCAGATTGTCACCATGGGTCAGCACCGTCTGCACGCCTGGGCAACTGAATGCTAGCGACTTCAGCGCAGGCGGCACAAATAAGTAAATTTTTGCGCCCTGCGCCGCCACCGGTTCTGTATAGCGCATGAAATGCAAGGCATCGCCATATCCCTGTTCAAAGTAAAGCAGAATGCTCTTGCCGGACAAATTTTCTTTCCCGAGCCAAGGCGGCGGCCCCAAATCGAGCGGTACCGGGGCAAAGCAATTCTTTTCCCTGTATTCGTATTCCCGCCACCCTTCCGAGTAGCGGCCAAGGCGCAACAGCAGGTGGGCTTTATTTACCCGGAGCATGGTCATCTCCGGGTACCTTGCTTCGATTTCGTCGTAGCAAGCTAGGGATTCGTCGTATTTTTCCAGCAATTCCAGCGCGCGCGACATGTTGACCCACGACTTCACGTGGTTAGGGTCGATCGAAAGCGCCCGGCGATAATAGGATATCGCCTCGGCGAATTTCCATTGCGACTGCAATGCGGAACCGGCATTGAATAAGAGTTCCGCATCCTCGGGGCGCAAAGCCAGCGCCTTCAGATATGCCGCCAGCGCCGTTTCCGGCCGCAGCATTTGCTCGTACAGGCTACCCAAGTTTGCATGAGCCTGCACGAGGTCGGGCTGCAGTGTTATCGCCCGCTGATAGGACCGCATCGCCTCTTCAAGCTCGCCTTCCATTTGCAGCAGATGACCCCGTCTGACGTGCGAGTCCGCCGCGCCCCCGTCAAGTCGCAATGCGCCATCAATCGCAATGATCGCACGCTCCCGCTTCCCCTGACGCTCCAAGACCGTGCTGAGGTTGACGTAGGCGGGCGCGAAGTCCGGCTCCAACGCAATAGCCGCCTCGAAGCTTGCAGCCGCTTCCTCCCATTGCCCTGTTGAATAATCGATATTCCCCAAAAAAAATAGGAATTCGGCTGAACATGGAAAACGCTCGACGCCCGCCGCAATTATCTGCCGGGCCTCTTTCCACCTTCCTTGCTGACATAGCAGTAAGCACAGGTCGCGGTAAGCGAGTTCCAAGCCTGGGTCAAGTCTCAGCGCTTCCCGGTAGCAGCGTTCCGCAGCGTCGGATTCGCCCGCTTCGATCAAGGAATCGCCCTCCTTCTTGCGCTGGACGCCTTTCATTGAGGAATCGAGTACACCGGACGTTAGCTGTTCCGAGCTGGATTTCGAGAAAATTGCCTTGATCCAATTAGCCATTTACGTACACACCTTTACCTGCTTATCCGAGTAATTTTCGTTGCCGTCCTCGGCAGGACGGCGTTCGGCGAATTCGGCGAGCGAACCCATCCTCACCCGCCGCGATTCAATAAAGCTTTTATCACGGGCCACTGGCGCCGCGAAATGGGCAGACGATCTTCCACCCCCGATAGCACCACCTGCCAGGATTCCTGTCCTTTATCCGGGTCGGAGGCATCGGGCATTCCGCGTTCCACGCCGGCGATGGCGCTGCGCGCGACCAGCGTATTGCGGTGCACGCGCACAAAACGCTCACCCAATTCCTGTTCCAGCGACAGGAGCGATTCTTCGATCACGTGCTCGCGCGCCCGCGTGCGCAACGTGACGTATTTCAGCTCGGCCTTGAGATAGACCACATCGGCCACGGGTACCAGCGTGAGCCTGCCGCGCTCCGGAATGGCGAAGTGGGCGCGCCGCACGCCGATTTCGGCGGCCGTGGCGGCGATGGCCGCGGCTTGCGGCTTGACAGTCAACGCGGCGGCGCGGCGCAACGCATCGGACAATCTTGCGGCGCGCACCGGCTTCAGCAGGTAATCGATGGCGTGGACTTCGAACGCCTTGAGTGCGAATTCGTCGAAAGCCGTAACGAAGATCACGGCCGGCGCCGGCTCAAGCCTGGCCAGGTGGCCGGCCAGTTCGATGCCGCTCATGCCGGGCATCTGGATATCGAGCAGGACGATATCCGGCATGGCGGACGGAATCGCGGCGAGCGCGGCGGCGCCGTTTTCCGCTTCGCCCGCCAACACGTGCGGGAATTCGGCGGCAATATCGGACAAAAGCGTGGCGATGCGGGCCCGGGCCGGCGCCTCGTCGTCGACAATGAAAATGCGCGCACTCATCAATCGCCCCTCACGTAGGGCAGCCGGAGCCGCACCTCGAAACGCCCGCCGACAGGGCCGGCAGTCAATTGCGCCTCCACGTCATAGAGCAGGGCCAGCCGCTCGCGTATGTTTTCCAGCGCCATGTGGTTGCCCAAGCGCCCGCCCTGCGCGGCAGCCGCATTGGGAATGGGGTTGAAAATGGCGACCAGAATGCGGTCGGCCTGGCGTTCCAATTCGATCTTTATCGTTACCGGCTCGGACACGGCTTCGACGCCGTAATGTACGGCATTTTCCAGCAGCGGCTGCAGCAGCAGCGAGGGCACGCGCGCTTTTTTCAGCATCTTTTCGCTGATGCCCTCGGTCTTCCATTGCACCTGGAGGCGTTCGCCCAGGCGCACCTTTTCGATCGACAGGTATTGGCGGCACAGGCGGATTTCATCTTCCAGGCTGGTCACGTCGCGCGCGTCGCGCATCAGCACGCGGAACAGCTCGGAGAGGTCTTCCAAGGTCGATTCGGCGCGTAGCGGTTCCGTGCGGATCAAGGACAGCACGGCATTCAGGCTGTTGAAGAGGAAGTGCGGCCTGATGCGCGCCTGCAGTGCCTGCAGCTTCGCCTCGGACAAGGCGGGAGAAAAAGCGCGCATGCGCAATTCGAAATAGTGCTGCAGCGCGAGGCCGAACGCACCCGCGACCACCATGCCTTCGGTAGCCGGCACCACGCTCAAGTCGAACAAGCCGCCCGGCGCGGACAGCACGAATTGAATGACGAGCGAGGCGATGGCGGCCGGCACCAGGCCGCACAGCGCACGCTGGCCCCAAGGAGGGATGACACGCGAAAAGCGGCGCAGGCGGCGCAGCCCGCACAGGCTGACCAAGGAGGCCAGGCAAACCGGTTCCACCAGCACGGAGGCGCTCAGCAAGCCGCGCATGCCCGATCCTTCCGCGTATTCGACCAGAAAAACCGTGAAGTTGACAGCCACCAGGGTGCGCGCCACCACGCCGATATTGCAGCAATCGGGTACGACGGTCTCGAATGGGGCGACGGCTGGCGCTGGAGGCATGGCGAGGGTGAAAAACCTTCCCTTATAGTCAAATAAGCCGCTTCATTATAACCGGCGGCGTCTCCCGAAAAGACGGCCCGGCAAAGCATCCAAGCGGGGAAATCGAAGAAAGCTGACGGAGACGGCCGCAGAAAAGCGGCCATCTGCGACGTTATCGATTTTTCCAAGGACTCGCCGCGGTCTTTCGGAACAAGGCTTCGGACGAGCCGACTTCCATTATTGCGCTTGCCATTTTGGCAGCCTGCGGCCGCAGTGGGCATGGAAATACAAGACAGGCAAGCGGGTCGTCCACGCCGAACGCCATGCCGGCACAGCATTCCAGCCGGGAGCATGGCGCTCTCGCCCATCTGCGCTTTGTATACGTGTCGTCCGGTGCCGCCGGCGGGCTGACGGCCTTCCATCCGCATTGAGGGGGGCTTGGACAAATTTGCCTCTATAATGGGCAGCTGACTACCCACTTCCGCACCCTGGCATTTTCATGACTGCACAACTCTCCAAGAAAGGCGAAGCCTGGTCGGCGCGCTTTTCCGAACCGGTTTCCGACCTCGTCAAGCGTTACACCGCTTCCGTGTTCTTCGACAAGCGCATGGCGCAGGTCGACATCGACGGCTCGCTGGCCCATGCCGAAATGCTGGCCCACCAGGGCATCATCAGCGCGGCTGATTATGCCGAAATACAACGCGGCATGCAGCAGATCCGCGACGAGATGGCCTCCGGCAAGTTCGAATGGCTGCTCGACCTGGAAGACGTGCACCTGAACATCGAAAAGCGCCTGACTGAAATCATCGGCGATGCCGGTAAGCGTCTGCACACGGGCCGTTCCCGCAACGACCAGGTGGCGACCGACATCCGCCTCTACATGCGCGGCGCCATCGACGACATCCTGGGCCTGCTGCGCGCCCTGCGCCTGGCCCTGCTCGACCTGGCCGAGCGCCACGCCGGCACCATCCTGCCCGGCTTCACCCACATGCAGGTGGCGCAGCCGATCACCTTCGGCCACCACATGCTGGCCTATGTCGAAATGTTCGGCCGCGATGCCGAGCGCATGGCCGATTGCCGCAAGCGCGTCAACCGCCTGCCGCTGGGCGCCGCCGCGCTGGCCGGCACGACCTTCCCGATCGACCGCGAGCGCGTGGCCAAAACGCTGGGCTTTGAAGACGTGTGCCGCAATTCGCTCGACGCCGTATCGGACCGCGATTTCGCCATCGAATTCTGCGCCGCCGCCGCGCTGGTGATGACCCACGTCTCGCGCATGTCGGAAGAACTGGTGATCTGGATGAGCCCGCGCGTGGGCTTCATCGACATCGCCGACCGCTTCTGCACCGGCTCCTCGATCATGCCGCAGAAGAAAAATCCCGACGTGCCCGAACTGGCGCGCGGCAAGACCGGCCGCGTCAACGGCCACCTGATGGCGCTCCTGACGCTGATGAAGGGCCAGCCGCTGGCCTACAACAAAGACAACCAGGAAGACAAGGAACCGCTGTTCGACACGGTCGACACCGTGGTCGACACGCTGCGCATCTTCGCCGACCTGGCCGGCGGCATTACCGTCAAGCCCGAAGCCATGCGCGCCGCCGCCTTGCAAGGCTACGCCACCGCGACCGACCTGGCCGACTACCTGGTCAAGAAAGGCCTGCCCTTCCGCGATGCCCACGAAGCCGTGGCGCACGCGGTGCGCCAGTGCGTGGACCGCGGTTGCGACCTGGCCGATTTGAGCCTGGATCAATTGCAGCAGTATTCTTCGCTGATCGCCGAGGACGTGTTCGCCGTGCTGACGCTGGAGGGCTCGGTGGCCGCGCGCGACCACATCGGCGGTACGGCGCCGAACCAGGTGCGGCAAGCGATCGCGCATTTGCGCAAGCAACTGGACAATTAAAAAACAATCCGAGGAGACAAGATGGAAGCACAAGTGGGTGGAACAGCACTGAACGCACTGAACCTCGACGGCACGCAATCCGGCAACGGCGCACGCTACCTTACCCGCGCCGACATCAAGACCCTGATGCTGGCCGCATTGGGCGGAGCGCTCGAGTTTTACGACTTCATCGTCTACGGCTTCCTCACTCCCGAAATCGGCAAGCTGTTCTTCCCGCCCGGCGTGTCGGACTGGGTGCGCGACCTGCAAGCCTATGCCCTGTTCGCCGTGGCCTATTTCGCGCGCCCGCTGGGCGGCGTGATCCTGGCCCACTTCGGCGACCTCTCCGGACGCAAGCGCATGTTCACGCTGTCCATCCTCCTGATGGCCGTGCCCACGCTGCTCATGGGCTGCCTGCCCACCTATGAAAACATCGGCCTGGCGGCCCCAGTGCTGCTCCTCATCCTGCGCATCCTGCAAGGCGCGGCGGTCGGCGGCGAAGTGGCCGGCGCCTGGGTGTTCGTCTCGGAACACGTACCGGCACGCAACGTCGGCTTCGCCTGCGGCACGCTGACGGCAGGGCTCACGGGCGGCATCCTGCTCGGCTCGCTCGCCGGCACCGCCATGCATACCTGGCTCGCGCCGCAAGACGTGCTGGCCTATGGCTGGCGCGCGCTCTTCATCGCCGGCGGCGTGTTCGGCATCATCGCCATGCTGCTGCGCCAATGGCTGCATGAAACGCCGGTGTTCGCCGAAATGCAAAAGCGCAAAGCCCTGGTGGCCGGCGTGCCTGTGCTGGCCGTACTGAAGACGCACCTGAAATCCACCGCCATCTCCATGCTGCTGACCTGGGCGCTGACCGGCGGCATCATCGTCATCATCATCATGACGCCCAACATCCTGGTCAAGCTGCTGCACATCGACAGCAGCACCGTGTTCGCCGCCGGCAGCACGGCCACGCTAGGCCTCACCATAGGCTGCATCGTGTTCGGCTGGCTGGGCGACAAGGTCGGCCCCAAACCGACGATCTTCGTGGGCCTGCTGTTGATGGCAAGCTGCTACTACCTGTTTTATACCGGCATGCAGACTTCGCACGCCATGCTGCTGCCCTGGTACGGCCTGACCGGCTTTTTCGTCGGCGTGGTCGGCTGCATCCCCCTGGTGCTGGTCAACCTGTTCCGCGCCCAGGTACGCTTCTCGGGCGTATCGTTCTCCTACAACCTGGCCTATGCCATCTTCGGCGGCCTGACGCCGGTGATGCTGCCGCTGCTGATGAAGTCGAACATCCAGATGCCGGCGCTGTATGTGGTGGCGGTGAGTTTTGTGGGGATGGCGGCGGTGTTGCTGGCGCCTAAGCCGGTCAGTGAGTAGGCGTAATAGCCAAGCGTATTGCCCCTACAGGACTACCTCGGCACCTACACAATCGCCAACACGCCGGAATTCCGCGCATGGGCGTTCTCGCACAACTGGCGCATCGAGTGCAGATAGGAAAACAGGCAATGCGGGCCGTCGCCGTCTTCCGCGTACCAGATCCGGCAGTCCAGGGCTGTGTCGTGCGTCAACACCGGGTTGCGCAGATTTTCCGCAAGTTCCTCTTCCGAACTGAAGTCGCCATAGAGCGCGCTTGCATCGTCGCGAACATGATCCCGTAACCAATCGAACACCCGCGTTATCTCTTGGGACAGCCGGCGCAATTCTTCGTCGCGCAATACCGCCGCCTTCCAGCGACACCATTCCACGGTTTTCCACTGCCCGTCTTCAAACGTCTCCGACGCCTCCCATTAGTAAGCGAGGTCATCCGCCCCATACAGCACCTTGAGTTCCGCCATCGCGGCAGCCTCGCTCAATTGCTGCAGCGCGTAGACCAGCCAGCCACGCCGGCTGCCGTTTGTCAGGCTATCCAGCGCGGCGGGGTCATGCACTTCGCAGTGTTTGTAATAGTCGTCCAGGTCGAAATCGGGATCTTCGACCGAGGCCGCCCCTTTTGCCGCGCTCGATCTCGTCAATTTGCGCCATGGCGTCTTCGAACGTTTCGCCGTGCAGTACAAAGTCCGCTGGTACCAGATAGTTGACATGGTAAAAATCCGTGGCCATGTTTCCCCTTGTTGGTCGGCTCGATTGCCCCACCAGCCTGCACATGCCGAGCATACACGCACCCTCGCCCGCCAGCTCCAGTATCGGAGCACGCTACCCTCAGTATCTCACCCCGCAATGTGACATATTCACTTTGAGAAGCGCGCCCGACCGCACTACAATGCCCTTGCTTGATTCCATTTTGACAAGCAAAATTCTTCTGAATCAATAACAGCAGCGCAATAACATCTCAATAACACCAAAGACAAAGGCAAGCATGATCTGGGTCGGCCTCCTGACAGGCATTTTTCTCGGTTTTTCCTTCGAATCCTTCCCCCTGGGGCTGCTTTACACCGTGCTCGGTGGCGTGATCGGCATGATGCTGGGCCGGCGGCGCAAGCAGGATGCACAGGTGCTGGCGGCGATGAAGCAGCGACTGGAGCATGTGGAGGCACAGGCGCTCGATCTGGCAAAGCAGCTTGAATCGCTACGTGCCGATAAGCCGGCCGCCGCTCCGGTTCCAGCTGCGGCTCCCTTGCGCACGGAACAAAAGGCTGCACAGGCTTCGCCTGCGAACCAGACCGTCGCAGACTCTGCTCTCACCCTCTTGCCGGCCACACCTGCCGCTCCGGCTCCGGTCGAGGCGATTCCCCAGCCTGTGATGCTGCAGCCGACGGCACCGGCACCCGTTGCCGCGCAACCCGAGGCGCCGCTGCCTGCCATGCCGCCGATGCAAACCCCGGCTACCGCGCCTGCCCCGGCCGCCGCCAAACCGGCACCACAGCCAGGCCCGGAATCGCAACCTAGGCCGCAATCCAAGCCGCAACCAAAGCCACAGCCCAAGCCGACCCCGCGCCAGCCCTCGGCGCTGGAGCTGAAGCTCAAGCAATTGATCTTCGGCGGCAATCCGCTGGTGAAAATCGGCGTGCTGATCCTGTTCCTCGGCTTGGGCTTCCTGCTGCGCTATGCCTCCGAATATATCGTCGTGCCGGTCGAGCTGCGCTATGCCGGCGTGGCGGCGGCGGGCGTGGCCTTGCTGATTACGGGTTGGCGCCTGCGCGGGCGCAAGGACAACTACGGTTTGATCCTGCAAGGCGCAGGCGTAGCGGTGATGTACCTCACGCCATTGGCGGCGATGCGGGTGTCGAACCTGTTGCCGCCGACTGCGGGCTTTGCCGTGCTGATAGTGGTAGCGGCATTTGCGGCGCTCCTGGCCATCCTGCAGGATTCGCTGGCAATGGCGATTGCCGGCACTCTGGGCGGCTTTGCCACCCCCATCCTGGGTTCGACCGGGCATGATGCGCATCTCGGATTGTTCCTGTTCCTGACCGTGCTCAATCTCGGCATCACCGCCATTGCCTGGTTCAAGGCCTGGCGCGTATTGAACCTGATCGGCTTCGCGTCGACTTTCATGCTGGTGGGCGGCTGGGCGGCAAAGTTTTATGCGCCTTCCATGTTCGGCGAGTGCGAACCTTTCCTGCTGCTCTATTTCGCTCTGTACGTGCTGATCACGGTGCTGTTTGCGCGCCGTGTACTCGTTAGCGCCGACGTGCCCGAGGCGGAGGGATTCGGCGCGCAAATCCGCCGGAGTGCGGCGCAGTTGAATTATGTCGATGGCGTGCTGGCGTTTTGCGTGCCCGTCAGTACGTTCGCCTTGCAATACGGCATGGTGCAAACCTTCACCTATGGCGCGGCGTTCAGTGCGCTCGGCTTCGGCCTGTTCTATGCTGCGCTGGCCATGCTGCTGTTCAGGAGCGGCGGGCGGCGTTACCTGCTCTTGAGCGAATCCCTGCTGGCGCTGGCCGTGATCTTCGGCAGCGTGGCGATTCCGCTCGGGCTGGACCAGGCCTGGACTTCGGCAGCATGGGCCATCGAGGCCGGCGGCCTGTACTGGATAGGCTTGCGCCAGAACCGCGTGCATGGCCGCGCCTTTGCCTTGCTGATCCTGCTGGCGTCTGCCCTCAGTTCGCTGGCGGCGATGCGCACGGGCGATGTAAGCCCGGCATTGATCGCACCCACGCTCGGCTGCCTGATCCTCGCCGCCAGCGCGGGATGGATCTGCTTCCTCGCGCGGCGCGAGAAGGCGCAGGTGGCAGCCTGGGAAACGGCGGCTCGCCCCGCCGTGATGGCCGCCGGCGCCCTGTTCCTCGCGCTGACGCCGTTCACGCTCTTCCCCATGCAATGGGGCAGCGCCTTGATGGCCGTGCTCGGCGTGGCGCTGTTGTGGCTAGGCTTGCGCTGGAACGAGCGGCTGCTGCAGATCTTCGGCTGGCTGTATCAGGCTGCGGCCGGCGCGCTGTTCACCACCACCTTGCATGCGGCGGCCGGGGCATCGGCGTTGAGCAGCGGCGGCGACGAAGGATTTTCCGCCCTATTCCTGGTCAGCCTGATCGGCACCGGCATGATCGCCAGCGTCTGGCTCGCCGTGCAACGCTGGAATGCCGCACTGGCACGGCAAGACGCGCCGCCCCAATTCGGCTTGGTCGCCACGATAGCTCTGTTGGCCGGCATCGTTTTCCTCTGCCTGGCGCCGCTATTCGTGCTGAGCCTGACTTATGCCGTGTTCGCCTGGTCGCTGATCGGCCTGGCCACCGTTTGGTGGGCCGTGCGCATGCGCCACGTGGCGGCGATGATATTGGCCGTGCTGCTGCAGGCCGCAGCCGGCGTGGGCCACGTGATCGCGCAATTCATCTTGCCGGTATTCGTCAGCTATAGCCTCGACAAATACAAGCCCTTCATGCATAGCGGCTTCTGGGGGCCGGTGCTGATTTCCACAGCCAGCCTGATGTGCGCGCGGCTGCTGCATCGTGTGCCAGCCTCAGGCCAGACAGTGCGTGCCAACCTTGCGCTGGGCTGGATCGCGCTCGCCTGGGCCGTCATCTGGTGGGCCTTCGGCTGGGTCAATGAAATCGGGCGCGTGTTCAGTTCCCATGGGCCCGCAACCGTGATTGCCTGCATGCTGGCCTTGACCATGGCGACGGCACTGCTCTGGACTGCGCTTGCCCGCCTGTGGAACTGGAACAGCCTGGGGCAAACCACCCTGCTCTATCCGCCCGCACTATGGCTGATCGCCTGCGGCGTGTGGGCTTCGGACATGACACACCCGCTGGCATCAATGGCCGCACTGGCATGGCCGGCGGCGCTGGCGGTGCATGGCGTGCTGCTGAAACAGCAGGAAAACTGGCTGGCCAAGCTGGCGCAACAGGCGGCGCACGTTGCCGGCGTGTGGCTGTTCGTCACCATCGCCGCCGACGAGTTGCGCTGGCGCTTCGCAGGACTTGGCGATGCAACCGGCGCCTGGCCGCTCCTGGGCTGGATGATCGCACCGGTGGCATATCTGCTGCTGTTGAACTTCAAGCGCATCCGCCATGCATGGCCGTTGCGCGCGCAGCCCGAGGCTTATGTGTTCGTTGCCGCGATCCCGATGGCGCTGTATCTCACGGCCTGGGTCTGGTTCGCCAACCTCGTTTCCGCCGGCGATGCCGCACCGCTGCCCTACGTGCCAGTGCTGAACCCGCTTGAAATCGCCCAGCTCGCGGCCCTACTCGGCATCGTGCTGTGGTGGTGGCCGCAGCGCGAAACCTTACGCGGCGCACGCATCCCCTTCGCCATGGCCGGCTCCGCAACCGGGCTGGCCATCCTCACCGGCATCGTGGCGCGCACCTGCCACCACTGGGCCGGCGTCGCGTGGGATGCCGACGCGCTGTGGCAATCGACCACCTTCCAGACCGCGCTCTCGGTAGCCTGGGGGACAGTGGCAATCTGCACCATGCTCTCGGGAAACCGGCGCAGGAACCGCTGGGTGTGGATCACCGGCGCGGTGCTGATGGGCGTGGTGGTGCTGAAACTATTCCTGGTCGAACTGGCCGCGCACGGCAGCCTGGCGCGCATCGTATCGTTCATCGTCATCGGTATCCTGCTGCTCGTGGTAGGCTACTTCGCCCCGCTGCCGCCGCGCGCAACGACCACGACAACCACGACACCGGAAGAAAGCCCCGCATCATGAACCATCGCCTCTTGGCCTTCGGCCTTGCCGCCGCCCTGGCCCTGCCTGCTCAGGCGCAAACGCCGGGCGCAACAGTCAGGCCCGAGAACTTCCGCTATCGCACGCAAATCGATTTGCCTGCAGCCGGCGGGCCGTTCTACCAATTCAGCCTGAACCTGCCGGTGTACCAGGGCGTGCAACGCGAAGACCTGGGCGACGTGCGCGTGTTCAACAGCCAGGGCGAGGCGGTGCCGTATACACTGCTGCGCCCGCTCGACACGCCGCAAGCCAAAGAGGCACGGCAAGCCGTGCCCATCTTTCCCATCGCCGAACAACAGGATGCCGACGCGCAGACAAGCGACGTCTCGCTCCAGGTGCAGCGCAAGCCCGACGGCACGCTGGTGGCAACCAGCAAGAACAAGGGAGGCAAGACCCTGGCCGTGGTCGGCAGCGTAATCGACGTCAGCAAGGTGCGGGAAACCATCCACGCGCTGCACATCCTGGCGCAACCAAGCACCACGCCCTTCCACCCGCTCTCGATAGAGACCAGCGACGACTTGCAGCAATGGCGCCTGCTTGCCGGCGGCGTGCAATGGGTGCACCTGCAGCAAGGCGGGCAAACCATAGACAAGGATACGTTCGAGCTCGACGGCAAGGCCGGCAAATACCTGCGCGTGCTGTGGCAGGATGCCGACGCACCGACGATAACGGGCGCCGAAGTGCTGACGCGCAAATTCGCCCCCCTCGGCTCGCACATGCTATGGACCGAATCGCTGCAAGCGGTGCAAAGCGAAAACAACCATTACGACTACGCATTGCCCGGCAAGATTCCGCTGGAAACCCTGCGCATCGCCCTGCCGCAAGTGAACACGCTCGCGCCCATGCAAGTGCAACGCTATCTGCCGCCAACGCCTGACCGGCAAAAGGGCAGTTGGGAGACCATTTCGCAAAGCGTGGCTTACCGGCTGCAATCCCCCAAGAGCGAGGTGACGTCGCCTGACCTGGCGCTTGATGCGCCGCCGGCACAGCAATTGCGCCTGGCTTTCGACGCAAGCGGCGGCGGGATCGGCAATGCGGCGCCGACGCTGCAGGTTGGGTTTGTGCCGCAGACACTGGTATTCCTGGCGCGCGGCAATGGGCCGTTTGTGTTGGCCTGGGGCGCGGACAAGGTGAGCGGCTCAGCCATGCCTGCGGCGACCTTGTTGCCGAATTATCGGGAAGATCAAGAGGTGGCGGCTACGGCGGCGACGCTGCAGCCGGTTGCGGCGATTGTTGCGTCTGCTGGACCTGTGGCGCCTGCTGAGGCGGGGAAGTCCAAGGGCTTGCTTTGGGGGGTATTGGGCGTGGGCTTGCTGGTGTTGGTGGGGATGGTGGTGATGTTGCTTCGGCAGATGAAACAAACCAAGTAGGCTGGGACATGTCCCAGCTTTGGCGAGTGCTTATTGCCGGGACGCGTCCCAGGCTTATGCGACCTACAACAAGCCGCTTACACGTATTGATTTGTTAGCCAATTCTGCCGCGTACTTTTTGACGAATGCTTCCGGCATACCCGCCAGACGTTTCAAATTGGGAAGCAACTTGACGTCTTCCGCGGAAGCCACGTCGAAGGTTTCGCACTCGCCATCCCAATGCGGATAAATGTGGCGGTAGATTTCCAGTCCACCGTCGAATTCCATGTCTTCCACTTGCTCGAGCAATGAATCCGGGATCGGCAACGCTTGGAAATAGGCCAAGGCTTCCGGAATGACCGCGTAACCGTCACTTTCTACCATGATCTCGCGTTCAGTGTAAAGCCGCGCGAATTCGCGGACGTCGAAGCGCGGCAAAAGTTTTTTCTGCGCATACATCAGCTCCTGTATGACTAGCAGCTTGAAGTTCAGATCCTTGAATTGATGTACGTCATCCTTGGTCGGTGGCGCCTTGGGCTTGGGGGGGCCGAGCGACAGGCACAGCGCCCTCAAGGCATCGATATGCGTTCCGGTACGGCCGCTGTCGGCGATCATTTTTGCCAGCCGCATTGCCTTCTTCGATTTTGTCAGGATGAGGCGCCTATCTTCATCGGTCTTTAGCCGATAAAAGAAGGCATAGCGGGCAAACGTATCGAACTGCTCGCCGCTCCATGGCTTGGACAGGGTTTCAAGCTGTGCCGTGATCTTGTCCAGGTCGTCGTAGAGGAAGCTATCGCCGTCATTGTCCAGCAATTCCAACATCATCCAGAGGAACATGCCCCCGCGATTCTCAATCCCATCCAGAGCCAGATAACGCTCAATAAGCCGGCTCGCGACAAGCGCCCGCTCCGGGTGATACTGTAGCAGGGAAAGTGTGAGATTATTCCCTATTCCCGGATTCGCCTGCACCAGCGGCAGCAACAACGTAGCGGCTTCACCGCGCAGATCGTTGGCATTCATGAGGCCTACGTGATAAAAATAAATCTCCAGCAGCATCTCGATGGCGTCCGCCCCGATTCCAGGGTGCGGCTTGATGGGGATAGCGAATAAGCATTGCGTAGAATGGTCGGCAAGCGATCGAATCACACCCAGGAGCCTGTGCGAATGCTGCCTCAGCGCCTCGGACAAGAATTTCTTTTGGCCGTGGAAATGGTGCTCGTGAAAGACATTGATCAGCTGGTAGGCGACTTGCGCTTCATCCGAGCGCGTCCAGACGGTTTGCTCCAGCTTGGCGACGACGGCTTCGTATAGCCGATTCGCATCCTCTTGCGACTGGTCGGCAGCCGCCATCCACGCGTAGTTGACGGACTTGACAAGGTGGCTGTATTTCGCCTGTGTCGGCGACAGCTCCATGACCAGCCTGATGGTTTCGCCGATTATCGTCCAGCGTTCGTCCACCGAGTGATTTTTCACCTGGGCCGCGAAATCATCCAATGCCCGAATCAATTGCTTGCTACGGGTTTGCAACGCGTACAAAAGGTCCTTGCTGATCATTTCTTGCCGACGTTTATCGAAAGAGCTTGATTCTAATGCCCGACTTTGGCGGTTAGCAACGAAACAATTGCAAGGCCGCCAGCTTCAAGGATTTGTCGAAAAACCCTTGACATCATTTAGACGATTAGCTAAATTTAAAACCATGAATAAAGTATTCAAAGCCCTGGCCGATCCGACGCGACGCCAGGTGTTGACCCTGTTAAAGGATGGCCCGCTCACAGCGGGCGAGTTGGCGGATCATTTCGACGTGTCCAAGCCGACCATGTCTGTACATTTTTCCATCCTGCGCGAGGCCGATTTGATCGACTCGACCAAGCAGGGGAAGAGCGTGGTGTATTGCCTAAAACTCTCAGTGCTGGAAGAGGCCCTGGCCGGGTTTGCCGGCTTATTGGGCATCCAGGTGAAGGCGCCGGACGATCAAACTATGGGGTCGAATTTCCGGCGGGAAGGTAAGCGATGAAAACGACTTTGGACAAAATTGCGCTGCTACTCACCTTATGGGTTGTGACAGTCGGCGGCTATGCGGTTTATGTGAATCCGGAGCCCCGCGTGCAATGCCTGCTCGGCATAGGCGTGCTTGGCGTGGCGTGGGCTTTGCGTCAAATCTGCAGCCGCTACGCGGATACCAATGCGGCGATGATGGAAGCGCGCCGCAGCATTACGCAATCCATCGTTTTTGTTGGCCTGATGCTGAGTGAGGGTTGGTTCGTGGCGCTGGGATGGGTGGCCGATTCGGGCGAGTTTCGCATGCGTGCCAGTCAGTTTCTCGCCGGGGCGATGGTGATAGTGTTTGCCAATGTCATTCCCAAGAAAGCCGTCACGTCCCGGCGCCTAGCGACACTGCTGCGGGCCAATGGCCGTGCGCTGTTCCTCGGCGGGTTGGGCTATGCGCTGGCCTGGTTGCTGCTGCCGCTGGCTTATGCCAATGAGGTGGCGCTGTCGGCGCTGCTGCTGGCATTTGCTTATGTCTTCGCACGCATCGTCTTTTGTGTCGTCGACAAGAACCGCTCAGTGCCGCCGGCCGGGTCGGCATAATATCGCGGGGACTATATGGAGCCCACCTTGTTTGCAAGCCCCTGAAGTCGGCAAGAACAACTATGGCGCGTGCGCAACTTACTTCTCGGACGACAAAGCGTTCAACCGGCTCTGAATCTTGGACGGCCCCCAATTGTCGTCACCATCTTCCATCTCCTGGAACAACTGCCTCAACGCTGGCATCAAGAGGCCTTGCTGCTGATCCAGCGATACGCCGCTCGCGGCCAAAGTCACGAAGCCTTTCGCCTGTGATAGATCCAGGCCGAATTGTTCGCGCAAGCTTTTGATGGCGGCAATAGGGGAAAGGTCTTGACGTCGCAGGAGGGTCGCCGATTCCAGAGCGGCCTTCGCATCCGCAGATGCCATTAGTTTCCCGCCACCGTCATGCTCTCAATCAGCACCGACCCCGTCTCCTTGGTTCCGCGTATCAAGGTATCCGCCCCCACCGCCACGATCTGCATGAAAATTTCCTTCATGTTGCCGGCAATCGTGATTTCCTCGACCGGATATTGAATCTCGCCATTCTCGACCCAGTAGCCGGAAGCGCCGCGCGAATAATCGCCCGTGACGTAATTGACGCCTTGGCCCATCAGGTCGGTGACGAACAGGCCCGTGCCCATTTTTTTGAGCATGGCCTTGAAGTCGTCGCTCTTTTTGGTCTGGCTCGACAGCAGCTTGAGGTTGTGCGAGCCGCCGGCGTTGCCTGTGGTCTTCATGCCGAGCTTGCGGCCGGAATAGGTGGAGAGGAAGTAGCCCTGCACCACGCCGTTTTTGACCACGTCGCGCTTTTGCGTCTTGACGCCTTCGTCGTCGAACGGGGCCGAACCGACCGCGCCGATGACGTGCGGGTCTTCGAGGATTTCAATATGCCCGGGGAAGACTTGCTTGCCCAGGGAATCGACCAGGAAGCTCGATTTGCGGTACAGCGCGCCGCCCGAGGTGGCTTGCACGTAGGCGCCCAACAGGCCGGCTGCAAGCGGGGCTTCGAACAGCACGGGGCATTTGCGCGTATCGAGCTTGCGGCCGTTCAGCCGTGCCAGGGCGCGTTCGGCGGCGTAGCGGCCTACCGCTTCCGGGCTGGCCATGTCCTTGGCATTGCGCTGCGAGGTGTACCAGTCGTCGCGCTGCATGCCGGCGCCCTTGCCGGCGATGGGCGAGACGGAGAGCGTGTGGCGCGAATGGGCGTAGCCGCCCATGAAGCCGTGCGTGTTGGCGTTGACGAAGTGCGATTGCTGGGCGTAGACGCCGGCGCCGTCGCTGTTGGTGATGCGTTTGTCCACGGCGAAGGCGGCAGCTTCGGCGCGCAGGGCCAGTTCGACCGCTTCTTCAGTAGTGATGCGCCAGGGGTGGCACAGTTTCAGGTCGCGCGGGTGCATCTCAAGCGTGTCGGGCTCGGGCAGGCCGGCGCAATCGTCGGCCGAGGTGAAGCGGGCGATGTTGTAGGCGGCGTCGACGGCAGCCTGCAGGGATTTTGACGAAAAGTCCGTGGTGTTGGCGTCGCCGCGGCGCATCGGGCCCCGGTCTTGGCCTTTTTCGGCCAGATAAACCGTGACGCCCATGCCTTTGTCCTTGTTTTGCTCGATGGTGTCGATCTTGCCCTTGCGCACGCCGACCGAGAGGCCCTGCCCTTCATTGATTTCCACTACCGCGTGCGAAGCGCCTCTTTCCCTGGCGTAACGCAATACGTCCTGCGCGAGCTGTTTCAACTGGTCTTGACTATGTGTAAATACGGAATTGCTCATGGGCAGGATTGGGCTGACGAAGGTGTAAAATGCTAATGATATCAGTACGGAATCATTTAATTCACTATGCCTAATCCCAACCGGGGTTCCTGCGGCTTTCAATCGAACGAGTTCGAGCAGGAATACGATCGCCCTTCCAAATCGCAACTCAAGCGTGAAATGACCGCCCTGCAAAAGCTCGGCGAAGACCTGGTGGCGGAATCGCGCGACCGCGTCAAGCGCGTGCCCATGCCCGAGGACGTGCGCGATGCCATCCTCGAATGCCAGCAGATCAAGGATCACGAAGGCCGGCGCCGGCAGATGCAATACGTAGGCAAGAAGATGCGCTCGCTCGAACCCGACGAGATCGCCGTGATTCAGCGCACCATCGACGGCTGGCGCGGTACCTCGAAGGCCGAAACGGCCGCCATGCACGCGCTGGAGCGCCAGCGCGAGAAATTGTTGGCCGACGACCATGCCTTGACCGAGTTGAAGGCCGAGCATCCCGATCTCGATGCGCAACAGATGCGCACGCTGATCCGCAATGCGCGCAAGGAGCAGGCAGAGAGCAAGCCGCCCAAAGCTTACCGCGAGATTTTCCAGATCCTCAAGCAATTGCAGGCCGGCGAAGGCAAAGCCGAAGAGGCCGGCCAAGCCATGGACGATGGCGAAGAGCATGACGAAGCGGCCGACTGAAGATACGCTCCTGGTCGGCCTGGTGTCGGTCTCGGACCGCGCCTCTTCGGGCGTCTATGAAGACCTGGGTTTGCCCGCCCTGCGCGAGTGGTTCGGCGCGGCGCTGGCTTCACCCTGGGAGATGGAAACCCGCCTGATTCCCGATGAACGCCCCGCCATTGAAGCGGCCTTGATCGAGCTGGTCGATGTGTGCGGCTGCGACCTCGTGCTGACCACGGGCGGCACGGGTCCGGCACGGCGCGACGTCACGCCGGAAGCCACGCTGGCTGTGGCGACCAAGGAAATGCCGGGCTTCGGCGAACAGATGCGCCAGATCAGCCTGCGTTTCGTGCCCACCGCCATTCTCTCGCGCCAGGTGGCCGTGATCCGCGAGACCGCCGATCATGCGGCCTTGATCATGAATTTGCCGGGCCAACCGAAATCGATCAAGGAAACGCTCGAAGGCTTGAAAGATGCAGACGGCAGGCAGGTGGTGCCGGGCATCTTCGCCGCCGTGCCGTATTGCATTGATTTGATCGGCGGGCCCTATATTGAAACCCATGAGGCGGTGTGCAAGGCTTTCCGCCCCAAATCCGCCATCCGGCAACAATAACCGACATGACCAAGCACCTCGCCACGATACAACTCGATACCGGAGCCGACACCACCGCCAGCGTGATCTGGATGCATGGCTTGGGGGCTTCGGCCACCGACTTTGCCGGCATGCCGCAAGAACTGGACCTGCGCGGGCTCGATCCTATCCGCTTCATCTTCCCCTATGCGCCGGTGCGTCCCGTAACGGCCAACAATGGCTACGTGATGCCGGCCTGGTACGACTTCTTGCATTTCGGCTTCGACGAGGGCGAGGAAGGCCGCGAGGATGAAAGCACGATACGCGCCTCACAAGCCTTGATCGAGCAGTTGATCGAGCAGGAAGTGGCGCGCGGCATTGCTCCGGAACGCATTGTGATCGCAGGCTTCTCGCAAGGCTGTGTGATGGCGCTGCAGACCGGCTTGCGCTATCCGAAGAAGCTGGGCGGGTTGATGTGCCTCTCCGGCTATCTGGCACTGCCGCACAAGCTGGCCGAGGAACGCAGCGAAGCGAGCAAGGACACGCCGATCTTCATGGTGCACGGCCGCGGCGACCCCGTCATCCCCATCCAATACAGCGTGCAGTCGCGCGATTTCCTTGCCAAGCTCGGTTACCAGATCGAATGGCATGACTACAACATGCAGCACGCGGTATGTCCCGAGGAGATCGGGCATATTGGGGCGTGGTTGCGACGGGTGTTGGCCTGACGCCTTCAGGTAGGTTGGGCTGAGCGCGACGAAGCAAAGCGTGGGACGGCCCAGCTCAACCTTCGAAATCAACGTCTGCCGAGAAACCGGAACTGCAGGCCATGTTGGGCTTCGCTACGCTCAGCCTGCGCGGCCCGGCACAACCTACCGTGCTGCCTCGTTTTGATTGCAACTTGCCGAAATTTCAAGTAAAAATACGGCTTCGCGGATAGGAAAGCGAGCGCCGGCGCGCATCATGTGCCAGGAATAAAACGGGGGAAGGTCGTGCCGTGGACGCTGATCCAGCGCCCCGCAGCCACGGAATGCTCGCGCGAAATTTCATAACACGGGATTTCACACTCTAGGAGGATTCATATGTCGTCCTGCATTTCCGTTTCCATCATCCGCTCGTGGGCAAAGGCCGCCGCACTGATTGGCCTCTGTGCCGCCGGTACGTTTCCGGCCACGGCTGCCATCCTGCCCCCGGGCTTTTCCATCGGCTCCGCCAACGTCGCCATTGCCGACCCCGCCGTACCGCGCCCGCCGACCAGCCCTTGCAACGTAGTGCTGTTCAGCAACCAGGCCTTCGCCGATTTCAACAGTCACAGCTTCGGCTACACGCCGCCCGCATCCTGCCCCGGCCCCTGGTCCAAGGTGGTGCTGGAAGTCGATTTGTCCATCAATGCAGGCCGCCAATACGACCGCACGGCGCACATCTGGCTCGGTGGGGTCAACATCTATACCGGCACGACGGCCGAGCCCTCTTCCAAGGAAGGGCCGAACTGGCATGTGGAGCGCGACCTGACCGACTATTCGTCGCTATTCACCGGCGCGCAGCAAGGCAGTGTCGACTTGGGCAACCTGGTCAATTCCACCTATACCGGCATCTTGAACGGCACGGCGACCTTGCAGTTTTACCCAGCCGTGCCGGGCGTCAAGCCCATGCGCACGGCCGACGTGGTGTATCCGATGTCTGCTTCCAGCACCGGCGGTGCCGTGACCTTGAACACCTCGGCCGATCAATTGAGCCAAACCATCACCTTCCCGGCCAATGTGGAACGCGCCTTCATCGACGTGCTGGCACAGGGCCAATCGGGTGACGAGTTCTGGTACACCTGCGTGCCCAACACCCTGTCCAGCCAATTGCAAAGCTGCGGCGGCACGGCTTTCCGCGAAGCGGAAATCAGCATAGACGGCCAGCCTGCAGGCGTGGCGCCGGTGTATCCGTGGATTTTCACGGGCGGCGTCGATCCGTTGCTGTGGCGCCCCACCCCCGGCGTGCAGACGCTGAACCTGCTGCCCTACCGCGTCGATGTCTCGCCGTTTGCCGCACTGCTCTCCAATGGCCAGCCGCATACCGTGGCGGTGAATGTCTATAACGCGAACGCTTACTTCCTTGCTTCCGGCGCCATCCTGGTCTATCGCG
This sequence comes from Burkholderiaceae bacterium, assembly GCA_036384915.1. GTDB lineage: Bacteria > Pseudomonadota > Gammaproteobacteria > Burkholderiales > Burkholderiaceae_D > PKWO01. Next base: position 13,580 of record DASVLJ010000031.1, on the reverse strand, counting down.
ACCCGACCACGGCGCAGATCACCGGCGGGCTCACATCCAACACGCTGACCGCCGTCACGGCCCCCACGATCAACAATCAGACCACGACCGACGGCAAGGGCAACGTCAGCGGGCTGCTCACCACCAGCAGCAGGCGCAGCTTCAGGATTGCGGGCTATATCCAGACCTCGCGCGGACGCATCGATACCGTGGTTCGGCAATATATGTCTTACAGCAACAAGCAGAACTTCACGATCAACAGCACGGATTACATGCAAGACATCACGCAACTCACCGATGTGGAAACCGATACCGGCGTCTATTCCAATGGCGGCGAAGTGCATGAGCACCATCACGCCAGCTTCCCGTTGATGATGAACATCGACTACGCCACGCCTTCCGGCCAGCCGGCTACGCAAGCCACGACGGTCAGACAAGCGTTTCATAGCGCCAATGCACTGTCGCAAAACGGCTGGCTGCTCTATGAAAGCAGCGTGGAAAACACTGTGACGCCTTCCGATACGCTCGACTTCGATGCCAGCGGCAATTTTACCGGCAGCACCGGGCAGCAAGGCGCGCAAACCTATCGTTTCAGGGATAGCGCAGGCAGCTGCTATAACCGCAGCGTGAGCTCAAGCGCCGGCTTGTTGACGGCGGTAAACGATGGGCAATCCTGCCGTGGCAACCAGGATATGGTGCCGTGGTATATCGATCCCTATGGCATCGCCTTGCCGGCCATTTCGACTTTGAATATGTATCGCTAGCAAGGACTGCAGGCTGGTACGTAGCGTGTAGGCTGGGACTAGTCCCAGCTTTGCGGACATTTGCTGGGACACGCCCCAGCCTGCAAACTTCCCCGCACAATGCAGCAACCCGCCTTCACGGGTTGTAAAATAGAAGTTCATCACCATTTCCTTTAAGGCGTGCCGAATCCGGCCGCCGTCGCATTTCCATAACGAACGGATACTTTGTGGCCATCTATCAATTGGGCGAACACAGCCCCGCCATCGATCCCTCGGCCTACATCGCCGATTCCGCCAACATCATCGGCAAAGCCGCCATCGGCCCCAAGGCCAGCGTGTGGTTCGAGGCCACGATACGCGGCGATAATGAATTGATCACAATCGGCGAAAACAGCAATGTGCAGGAAGGCTGCGTGCTGCATACCGACCCGGGCTATCCTCTCACCATTGGCGCCAACGTCACGGTGGGCCACCAGGCCATGCTGCACGGCTGCACCATCGGCGAAGGCTCGCTGATCGGCATCCAGGCCGTGATCCTGAACGGCGCGAAGATCGGCAAAAATTGCCTGGTCGGCGCCGGCGCACTCGTCACCGAAGGCAAGGAATTCCCCGACGGCAGCCTGATCATCGGTTCACCGGCCAAGGCGGTGCGCGAACTGGCGCCGGAAGACATCCAGCGCATGCGAGGCAACACGGCGAACTATGTCGCGCGCGGGAAGTATTTCAAAGAAAATCTCAAGAAGATAGGTTGATGGATGTCTGATACGATCAAAGTCGATACGCTGCAGAAGTTCCTGTTCGAGGAAGCGCCGGTGCGCGGCGAGCTGGTGGAAATCTCCGATGCCTGGAAGCAGGTGCTGGCGCGGCGCGATTATCCTGCCGCCGTCAAAACCGTGCTCGGCGAAATGATGGCTGCCGCGGCCCTGCTCTCGGCCAATTTGAAATTCGACGGCGCCATCGTGATGCAGATCCATGGCGACGGACCGGTACGTCTCCTGGTGGTCGAATGCGACGCCACGCTGAACCTGCGCGCCATGGCCAAGTTGCGCGAGCACGCCGAGATCGCCGATGGCGCAAGCCTGCACGACCTGGTCAACCTGCACGGTCACGGCCGCTTTGTGATCACGCTCGACCCAAAGGAAAAAGTGCCGGGCCAGCAGCCTTATCAGGGCATCGTCTCGCTGGCAGGGGAAGATGTCGCCACCGTGATCGAAAACTACATGCTGCGTTCGGAACAGCTCGACACCAAGCTTTGGCTCGCAGCCGACGACAAAGTTTCGCGCGGCATGCTGCTGCAGAAGCTGCCGCTGGAAGGCGGCCATGCTATCGCCGATTCCGAACGTGCCAACGGCGCCTGGGACCATGCCCTGGCATTGGGCGGTACGCTGGCCCGCGAAGAATTGCTCGCGACCGACATCGCCACACTGCTGCGCCGCCTGTTCTGGGAAGATACGTTGCGCGTGTTCGATGCGGAGCATCCGCGTTTTCAATGCAGTTGCACGCGCGAAAAGGTCGGCGGCATGCTGAAGATGCTGGGGCGGGATGAAGTCAATGCCGCGCTCAAGGAACTCGATTCGCTGCAGATCGATTGCGATTTCTGCGGCCAGCACTATGCTTTCGACAAGATCGATTGCGCGCAGCTGTTCGCCACCGAAGAGCCGATCGAGACAATGCAGGCGCCGAGCCAGCTCAAGCATTGAGGATCGATCATGAAAAAGCGCAGACTGGGCCACTCTTCTCTCGAGGTAGCGCCGCTGGCTTTCGGCGGCAACGTGTTCGGCTGGACCGTCGATGAGGCCACCTCGTTTGCACTGCTCGACAAGTTCACCGGCGGCGGCTTCAACCTGATCGACACGGCCGACGTCTATTCGCGCTGGGTACGTGGCCACACGGGCGGCGAATCGGAAACCGTAATCGGCAAATGGCTGAAGAAAAGCGGCAAGCGCAAGGACGTGGTCATCGCCACCAAGGTCGGCATGGACATGGGCGAGGGCAAGAAAGGCTTGCGCACCGACTACATTCTGCGCGCGGTGGAAGATTCGCTGCGCCGCCTGCAGACCGATTACATCGATCTCTATCAATCGCACACCGATGACGCCGAGGCGTCGCAGGAAGAATCGCTTGAAGCCTATGCGCAACTGGTCAAGCAGGGCAAGGTGCGCGTGATCGGCGCATCCAACTTCAGCGCCGAGCGTCTGCAACATGCGCTGAAACTGTCGCACGACAATGGCTACCCTGTCTATCAATCACTGCAACCGGAATACAACCTGTATCGCCGCAGGGAATTCGAGCACAACCTCGAACAGGTTTGCCTGGCGCACGGGCTAGGCGTGATTCCGTATTTCTCGCTCGCGTCCGGTTTCCTCACGGGCAAGTATCGCTCGGAAAAGGATTTCGGCAAGAGCGTGCGCGGCGGCAGCATGGGCAAGTATCTGAACGAGCGCGGCTTGAAGATACTCGATACGCTCGACGCCGTGGCCAAAGAGCACAATGCCACCCCGGCCCAAGTGGCGCTGGCCTGGCTGATGGCGCGGCCGTCCGTGACGGCGCCGATCGCGAGCGCGACGAGTGTGGCGCAACTTGACGAGTTGATGAATGCGGCCGAGTTGAAGTTGACTGGCGTCGACATCGCGCGGCTGGATACCGCGAGTGCATAAAGGATCGTAGGTTGGCGTTGAGCGAAGCGAAGCCCAACAAACGACGTAACTTGTATCGCATGCGTCCGATGTTGGGCTTCGCTTCGCTCGGCGCCAACCTACCTGAGCGTATCCTGGCGCTCCCCGAAACTCGCGCCCTCGCCATCTGAAGCATGTCCCCAATCCTCGTCAAAAATCCCCTCCTTGATATAGCGATGTATCGACGAGTGCGGCCAATCGACGGCACGTTTTACATAGCCGTGTTTGACAGGGTTGTAATGGATGTAGTCGACGTGCCTGGCAAGGTCATCGTCGTTTCGAATTTGATGTTCCCAATAACGCCGCTGCCAGATGCCGCGCTCGCGTTTTGCTTGACGGCTGCGGTTGATGGTTTCGGCCTTGTCGATCTTGCGTGAGAAATTTGATTTGAGTAACGCCCAACGCAATGCGTAGTTGGCGTCCCCCAGCGGCAATTGCCAGATCGCGTGGAGATGATCAGGCATGATGACCATCGCAACGATTTCGAAAGGATGACGCTCTTTGACTTTGCGCGTGGCTTCCCGAAGTGCATCGACCTGCTCAATCAGGAGCCAGCTACTTCGGTTGGCGAGGTTGACCGTGAAGAACCAAGTACCACCTTCGACTGTTGAGCGGCGATATCGCACGATGTCGATTAGAGCCGTAGGTTGACGTTGAGCGAAGCGAAGCCCAACAAACGACGTAACCGGTGTCGCGTGCGCTCGATGTTGGGCTTCGCTGCGCTCAACCCAACCTACGGTTTCTTTGTATTGTCGGGCGCAGGAGTTGGACCCGGTGCCGCCTCGCCCTTGGCGGGCGCAGTAATCTGCACAAACACTTCGTCGTTCTTGATCATGTTCAGCTCAAGCCGGGCGCGCTCTTCAACTGCACCGGTGCCGTCTTTCAGATCGTTGACTTCGGAAGCCAGTTTCGCGTTGCGCGCCTTGGCTTCATCGTTCTTTTCGTGCGCGGCGGCTACTTGCAGGTCCAGCTCATGCACGCGCAGCCAACCACCCTTGCCGAGCCACAAGGGGTACTGAATCAGCACCAGCAACGTGACCAGGCAAAGGGCGATTAAACGCATCGGTTTACTTCAGGTTGTAGAACGCGCCGCGGCCGGGGTAGCTGGCGATGTCGCCCAGGTCTTCCTCGATGCGGAGCAGCTGGTTGTACTTGGCGATGCGGTCCGAACGCGACATCGAGCCGGTCTTGATCTGCAGCGCATTGGTGCCGACGGCGATGTCGGCGATGGTCGAATCTTCGGTTTCGCCCGAACGGTGCGAGATCACGGCGGTGTAGCCAGCGCGCTTGGCCATCTCGATGGCGGCGAAGGTTTCGGTCAGCGTGCCGATCTGGTTGATCTTGATCAGGATCGAGTTGGCGATGCCCTTCTGGATGCCTTCGCGCAGGATCTTGGTGTTGGTGACGAACAGGTCGTCGCCCACCAGCTGCACCTTCTTGCCCAGCGCATTGGTCAGCGTGGCCCAGCCATCCCAGTCGTTTTCGGCCATGGCGTCTTCGATCGAGATGATCGGATACTTGTCGACCCAGGTCGAGAGCAGGTTGGTGAAGTCCTTGGAGGTCAGCGACAAGCCTTCGCCTTCGAGCTGATACTTGCCGTCCTTGAAGAATTCGCTCGCGGCGCAATCGAGGCCGAGCGCGATCTGGCGGCCCGGCTCGTAGCCGGCTTGTTCGATGGCGGCGATGATCAGCTTGATCGCGTCTTCGTGGTTGGCCACCGAGGGGGCGAAACCGCCTTCGTCGCCGACGGCCGTGGTCAGCTTCTTGTCGTGCAGGATCTTCTTGAGCGTATGGAACACTTCGGCGCCATAGCGGATCGCTTCGCGGAACGACGGGGCGCCCACGGGGATGATCATGAATTCCTGGATGTCGAGGTTGTTGTCGGCGTGCGCACCGCCGTTGATGACGTTCATCATCGGCACCGGCATCTGCATCGCGCCCGAACCGCCGAAATAGCGGTACAGCGGCAAGCCAGATTCCTCGGCGGCGGCCTTGGCCACGGCCATGGAGACGGCCAGCGTGGCGTTGGCGCCCAGGCGTGCCTTGTTCTCGGTGCCGTCGAGGTCGATGAGGGTGCGATCAAGGAAGGCTTGCTCATTGGCGTCCAGGCCCATGATGGCTTCCGAGATTTCGGTGTTGATGTTTTCGCAGGCTTTCAGAACGCCTTTGCCGAAGAAGCGGCTCTTGTCGCCATCGCGCAATTCGATCGCTTCACGCGAACCGGTCGAGGCGCCCGAGGGCACGGCGGCGCGGCCCATGACGCCGGATTCGAGCAAGACGTCGCATTCGACGGTGGGATTGCCGCGCGAGTCGATGACTTCGCGACCGATGATGTCAACAATTGCACTCATTCACTTTTCTCCTGGTGGACCGGGACCGAGGTTCCGGCAATGATGTTAATCTGCATTGCTGGGATTTCATCCCAGCCTGCAAGTTGCCGACTTTCCGCACACAGTGATCTTTTTGCGATCGTCTCATCGTCCATCGCGTGCCGTGATCGGGCAGGCCGGGGTGCAAAACGGCTGGCAAGCAACCTGCGATTTATGCAAAATTGGCTTCGAGGAAGCCGTTCTTCTTCGTCACGCGATCGAGTTCGATCAGCGTGCCGAGCAAATCCTTCATGCGCGCCAGGGGCACGGCGTTCGGGCCGTCCGATTTGGCTTCGGCCGGGTTCGGGTGCGTTTCCATGAACACGCCGGCCACCCCGACAGCGATCGCCGCACGCGCCAGCACCGGCACATACTCGCGCTGCCCGCCCGAGCTCGTACCCTGCCCGCCCGGCAATTGCACCGAGTGGGTGGCGTCGAACACTACGGGGCAGCCGGTTTCGCGCATGATCGCCAGCGAACGCATGTCCGATACCAGGTTGTTGTAGCCGAACGAGGCGCCGCGTTCGCAAGCCATGAACATGTCTTCGTCCAAGCCGGCGGCACGCGCCGCCGCCTTGGCCTTGTCCATGACGTTCTTCATGTCATGCGGCGCCAGGAACTGGCCCTTCTTGATGTTCACCGGCTTGCCCGATTGGGCGCAGGCGGTGATGAAGTCGGTCTGGCGGCAGAGGAAGGCCGGCGTTTGCAGCACGTCGACCACGGCGGCCACCGGCTTGATCTCGTCGATCTCGTGCACGTCGGTCAGAACCGGCACGCCGATCTGCTTCTTCACTTGCGCCAGAATCTCCAGGCCCTTTTCCATGCCGAGGCCGCGGAACGAACTGCCCGAAGAGCGGTTGGCCTTGTCGAAGGACGACTTGTAGATGAAGTTGATGCCGAGACCTGAAGTGATTTCCTTGAGCGTGCCGGCGGTATCCAGGGCCATCTGCTCAGACTCGATGACGCAGGTGCCGGCGATCAGGAAGAACGGGTGATCGAGTCCCGCGTCGAAGCCGCAGAGTTTCATGCCGCCTTCCTTTCGTCCTTGGCGTGCTTGTGCGCCAGGGCTGCCTTGATGTAGGAGATGAACAAGGGGTGGCCGTCGCGCGGCGTGGACTTGAACTCAGGGTGGTATTGCACGCCGACGTACCACGGGTGGCTGTTCTCGCCCGTGCGCGGCAATTCCATGATTTCGCACAAGTCCTCGGCGGGCGTGCGGGCCGAGACCACCATGCCGGCGTTTTCCACGCGGCCGAGATAGTGGTTATTGGCTTCATAACGGTGACGGTGGCGCTCGGTGACGGTGGCGCCGTAAATTTCGGCGGCCAGCGTACCCGGCTTGACGGCGCAGGTCTGCGCACCGAGGCGCATGGTGCCGCCCATGTCGGAATTGGCGTCGCGCCGCTCGACCTTGCCGTCGTGGTTTTGCCATTCGGTGATCAGGGCCACCACGGGGTTGGGCGTCTGGTTGTCGAACTCGGTGGAGTTGGCCTTTTCCAGGCCGGCCATGTTGCGCGCGTATTCGATCAGCGCGACCTGCATGCCGAGGCAGATGCCGAGGTAGGGAATCTTGTTCTCGCGTGCATAGCGCGCGGCCATGATCTTGCCTTCCACGCCGCGCTTGCCGAAGCCGCCGGGAACCAGGATGGCGTCGTAGTGCGACAGGCTGTCCGTGCCCTTGGCTTCGATCTCTTCCGAATCGAGGTATTCGATGTTGACGCGGCTTTCGGTATGGATGCCGGCGTGGCGCAGCGCTTCGGTGAGCGACTTGTAGGACTCGGTCAGATCGACATACTTGCCCACCATGCCGATGGTGATTTCATCCTTGGGGTTTTCCAGCGTATGGACCAGCCTGGTCCACATCGAGAGGTCGGCCGGCTTGGCCTGGATGCCGAGCTTTTGGCACACGATCTCGTCCAGGCCCTGGTCGTGCAGCATCTGCGGAATCTTGTAGATGGTGTCGGCATCCCAGACCGAGATGACGGCATCTTCCTGCACGTTGGAGAACAGCGAAATCTTGGCGCGCTCGTCGTCGGGAATGCGACGGTCGGCGCGGCACAGCAAGGCGTCGGGCGAAATACCGATTTCGCGCAGCTTTTGCACGCTGTGCTGCGTCGGCTTGGTCTTCAATTCGCCGGCCGATACCAGGTAAGGCACCAGGGTCAGGTGCACGAAGGCGGCAGCCGAACGGCCCAGGCGCAGGCTCAATTGGCGCGCCGCTTCGAGGAAGGGCAAGGATTCGATGTCGCCCACCGTACCGCCGATTTCGACGATGGCCACATCATAGCCTTCGGCGCCGCGGTGGATGTATTCCTGGATCTCGTTGGTGATGTGCGGAATCACCTGGACCGTCTTGCCCAGGTATTCGCCGCGCCGCTCCTTGCGGATCACCGATTCGTAGATCTGGCCGGTGGTGAAATTGTTGACCTTCTTCATCTTGGCCGAGACGAAGCGCTCATAGTGGCCCAGATCCAGGTCGGTTTCGGCGCCGTCGTCGGTGACGAACACTTCGCCGTGCTGGAACGGGCTCATCGTGCCCGGGTCCACGTTGATATACGGGTCGAGCTTGAGCAGGGTGACTTTGAGGCCGCGCGATTCGAGGATCGCAGCGAGGGAGGCGGCGGCAATCCCTTTACCGAGGGATGACACGACGCCGCCAGTGACAAATACAAATTTGGTCATTGCAGAAGGTGCCGAATGGCACGTGCGGGAAATTCGAATTATAGCGTAAAAATGCGCCGAAATGGCCGCGACCGCAGCTGCGCCGATGACCGAGACCTTGGCCGAATATCCCCCTGATATAAGATTTTCAATGCAGGGAAGCGGGCGGTAGCAAGGCACGCGCCGGCATTTTCATCGATGCAAGCCCGGGCTCCCCGCAGAAAGCCGTCCCTTGCCGCTCGTTCCCGGCGGGAAACAAAACGTGTGCCGCCCCGGCGTACCTAACCGGGTCGTCTGTCGCATCACATCCCACGCACCACATCCCCATATATACTGCCGAATTGACAAAACTTCGCGACAAGATTCCGGCCGGCACAATGCGCGTCAACATACTCGACAATGGGTTGCAGGGAAAAACGGGGCATCATTTCGACCTGATGCGGCAACTGGCGGCGGGTTTCCAGGCGCGCGGCTGGGAAGTGCTCGCCTGCGGCGCGGCGCAATCCGACCCCGCCGTGGCCGAAGGACTCGCGCGTACCGGCTGCAGGTTTGTACCGCTGTTTTCCCATTTTGCCTATGCCCCGCTGGATCTGAGGCATGACGCGATGGCGATGCTGGAATACAAGGCGCGCACCATGGCCGGCGAATTGGCCAGCCTGCCCCCGGCCGATCTCAACCTGTTTCCCTCATTGAAGCCGCTCGAATTCTACGGCTATGCCTTGTCCGGCCTTGCGGGGACGGCTGTGGGTTATGCCCATGCCGAGCCGAGCTACCAGGGCCCGCTTTCGGGCCGGATATGGCATCTGGCCGCCGGCCACGTCAGGCGGCGCGGCATGCGTTTCTCCATGGGCGCAATCGACCCCGTCGTCGGCGATTTCCTGGCCGGCTATCTCGACGGGCTCGCCGTGGAGACATTCCCGATCACGCTTTCCGGCCGCAGCAAGATGCACTATGCGGACCAGGCAGCCACGATAGGATTCTTCGGCTCGCAACGCGACGAGCGCGGCAAGAACTTGATCGCCCCGCTGGCCGAACAATTGATCGGGCAGGGCTACCGTGTCGTACTGCACGATACCAACGGCCAGTTCTTCAACACCAATGGCCATCCCAATCTGCACATCATCGAAGGCTTCGTCGAGGACCTGCAAACCGAAATGCTCGCATGCGACCTCGTGGTGTGCCCCATGCAAAGGGAGATCTATTTACACCGCATGTCGGGCGTGGCCTGCAATGCCATGTCGGCCGGCCTGCCCTTCGTGCTGCCGGCCGGTACCCTGGCTGCGGCGCGCTTTCTCGCGCAAGGATCTTGCCGCCCCTATCTCGAACATAGTCCCGCGGGCATCCTGCAGGCGATCGGGGAAATGGCGCAAGACTATCCACGCTACGCGGAAGCCGCACAGCGCGCCGCGCTGCGCTGGCGTGCCGAACAGGGCATGGCGCGCTTCATCGACAAGATCATCGAAAAAACCGTCTGAGCTTTTCCAACCCATATCCATCAACTCATCGAGGCCCCCATGTCTTCCAGCAGCTATGCCAACATCGTGCAGGAACTGTATGTGACCTATTTCGGCCGCCCGGCCGATGCGCAAGGCTTACAGAATTTCGAAGCCGCCATGGCGGCGGCCAATGCGCCGACCGACGTCGCCACCTTGACCGCAGCCTACTCGACCAACCCCGCGGTGCAAAAACTGGTGGACGGTTTCGGCACCAGCCCCGAATCGGTGCTGCTCTACGGCCAAGTCACCACCAGCGCCAGCAGCGCCACGTCCTTCGTCACGGCCGTTTTTGAAAACTTGCTCAACCGCGCCCCGGCTGCGGCGGGCCTGAACTTCTGGGTTGACGCCATTACCTCGGGCAGCGTCAGCCTGGGCAATGCGGCACTCTCGATTGCAGCCGGCGCCACGGCCAACACCAGCGCGCAAGGCCTTATCGATGCCGCGACCATCGCCAACAAGCTCAACGTGGCGGGCCAGTTTACGGCCGGGGTCTCGGATACGAGCGGCATCGCCGAATACAGCGGGCCGGCCGCGGCACTGGTGGCACGCTCGCTCCTGTCGGGCGTGACCGGCGCCAGCGCGGTACAGTCCTACCAGACTGAAGTGGCGCAAGCCGTGGCGGCGCTGGGCGCGCAATCGACCAACAACACCTTTGCCTTGACCACCGGCCAGGATACGCTCGCCGGCGGCCTGGGCAGCAACACCTTCAATGCCATGCTCGACAACAGCGCCGGCACGGCCGCGGGTCTGCCGGCCGCAACCCTGACCGCAGGCGATGCCATCACGCCCGCAGGCAACGACAATATTCTCAACATCACCGACTTCGGCCTGGGCGCGGCCATGTCGCTGCCCCAGACCACCATCAGCGGCATTACGGTGCTGAACGTGCAATCGGCCGAATCCATCGGCACTATGGATTTCAGCACCTGGAGCGGCTTGCAAAGCGTAAACATCGGCCTCTCGCACGGCAGCGACAACATCACCGTGGCGCCGACGCAAACGCTCAGCGTGCGCGACACCGGCACGGCCGGCGCGGTGACGACTTACGGCGGCAGCCAGGTTTCGGTGTTCAGCGACGCCAACCATGCGGTGAGCGTCAATGGCGGCAGCACCACCAAGAGTGTCAGCGTTTCCGGCGGCAGCAATATCGTGGTGCACGACCTCAATTACGGCAGCAGCGCCGCCAACACCATCGCCACCGTCGCAATCGCCAATCCTACCGGCGGCGTCAAGGTCAACAGCAATGCGCTCACCGCGCTGACCGTGGCCGGCGACAATGGCCAGAACGTCACTGCGGCGGCATCGGTAGCGCTGACGGCGCCGCTCAACCTGACGCTCGACGGCGACAGCGCCATGACCTTGAGCGCACCGAATGTGCTGGGCTTGAATGTCACCGCAGCCAACGACGATTCGAGCGGCATCATCCTCTCCGCCCCCCAAGCCGGCGCATTGAGCTTCAGCGGCAATGCCGGCCTAACCGTTGCCAGCCTGAACACACCGGGGGTCATTACCGCATCGATATCCGGCAGCGGCAATTTCTCCGCCGACTTCAGCAAGATCGGCAGCCACGCCAACATCAATGCCACCCAGGCCGGCGGAACCGTGAGCGTCGTCATCGGCGGCTCGCAAAGCTTCAGCGGCGGCAAGGGTGCCGACAACGTCACCATCGGTTCGGCGAGCGCCACGGCAACAGCCGGCAGCGCAAGCAACAACAGCATCAACTTCTCCGGCCTCACCTTCACCCCCAGCACCAACCTGACGAACTACGCCAACTTCCAGAGCTGGGAATTGTCCGGCACGAGTTCGGGTACGCTTGACATGAAATCGGCCGGCCCCTGCAACAACCTGATCGTGAGCGGTGCCGGCGGCAACATCAGCTTCATCGACCTGCATCCCGACACGCCCCTGGCCTTCATCGCTTCCGATTCGCACACGGTGGCGCTGTCCTTTTCCAGTGCCGAAGCCAGCGGCGCGGTGCAAGACGTGACGCTGGGCACGGCTTCGACCGCAGGCATCGGCGTCGGCGGCATCACCATATCCGGCTACGCCAGTGCGGGCGCGACGACGCTCGACCTGTCGAGCAACTCCACCTCCGGCCAGGCCAATACGCTGGGCGCGCTGGCCGACACAGCCCTCGCAACCCTCAACATCAGCGGCAATGCCCCGCTATCGGTCGGCAGCACCATGGTTGAGTCGGTGGCGGCTCTGACCATCAACGACAGCGTCGCCTCCGGCACTTCTGCCTTCGCCGGATTGAGCGACAATGCGCTCGCCACGCTGACCCTGAACAGCTACGCCATGACCTTCGGCTCGATCTCGACCTCGGTCGCTAGCTTCACGCTGAAGGCAAACAGCGCCGGTTCCGTCTCGATCGGCAGCCTGGCCGACAATCAATTGACCACGGCCACCATCGCCGACACCTCGACCTCGACCAGCACCGTCAATACCATCGCGCTGGGCGCCTCGACCCTGCCCGCGCTGCAAAGCCTGACGCTGAACGGCCACATCAGTGCCAACGTCGGCGGCGTCACCACGGTCACCGGCATCACGCTTGCCGGCGCCGCCGACGACGCCCCCGTCACCTTCAATTCCACTGGCGGCACGCAGGCCGGCGCGACCGATGCCATCACGCTCGGCAACGGCAACGACAGCATCACGCTGGGCCAGGGCCAGTCCGGTTCGAATCAGAACGTCAGCCTGGGCACGGGGATCGATTCGGTCACGACCTCCTCCATCGGCAACGTCAACATCACGTTCGCCGCACAAGGCACCAATGCCGACAGCGTCACCTCGAGCGGCACCAATGCCACGCTGCACGTCACGGCCGGCGCCGGCAACAACAAGATTACAGTCAGCGGCTTGAACGACAACGTGACGCTGAACCTCGGCGGCGGCAGCAATGCCGTGACCCTGGCCAGCGGCGCTGCAGGCAGCGTCGCCTTCGGCACGCATACCGGCACGGACAACTTGAGCATCGGCACCATCGGCGCCCTGACCAACTTCAACAATATCCTTAGCGTCTCCGGGCTCAACAACGCCGGCAGCGACAGCATCACCTTCAGCGACAGTGCGGGCAGTGCCGCCAGCCTGACCCAGGTCACGGCAGGCAATGTCACTGCCAGCGGCGGCAGCACGGGTTCATTGGCAGACTGGATCGCTGCGGCCCTGGGCAAAGGCGGCGTGGTTGCGCAAACGGCGCACGGTCTGGAATGGTTCCAGTTCGGCGGCAATACCTACCTGATCGAAACCTCCACCGCCATGGATAGCGGAAGATTCTCCATCGGCGACGGCGTGGTGGAATTGACCGGCACCGCATATACCTTCGCGCACGCGACATTCTCGGGCGGCGTGCTGCATTTGCTTGGTTAATCGGCAAATACTCGCTAGCGGCCAAACCAGTAGCGCGGCGCGGCGCGGCGATACTCCTCTATCGCCACGCCTCCGCCAAGCTGCAATTTGACGGCGCCCGACTCGTCGCTGCGCAGACGCTCGATGCCAAGCGCGCCATAGCGCGCATACACTTCCGCCTTCGGGTGATGGAAGCGGTTGCGATAGCCAACCTGGAAGATCGCCACCTGAGGCTGCACAGCCTGCAGGAAAGGCAGCGTCGACGAGGTGCCGCTGCCGTGATGCGGCGCCAGCAATACCGTGGCTTTC
>DASVLJ010000030.1:0-164864 GCA_036384915.1 Burkholderiaceae bacterium | reverse complement strand
GATATACATGCGCAGCATGCGCTCCAGTCCGATCGGCGGACGCCCTCTGCCGTCACCCTTGGGATAGTAAGGTAACAGTGCAGCCACCAGTGCCGCCCACGGCGTGATGGCCTCGATTTCAGCGAGGAAACGTTCGCGCCGAGTCTGCTTCTTCTTGCCTGCGAACTCTGCTGCGGAAAAACTCGATTGCTTCATTTTTATCGGTATCGGCAAAGGGGACGTGCTATTGTGCCAGCTATGCCGCGCCCAATCGAGGGGCCGGTGAATAAATCAGCGTTTCCCTAGGCCAAATTGGGCTCTTTTCCCACCCATTTCGCTTCGACTTGTTCTGCCGCGCAGACTCCTAGTCCTCCGCGATCATCCATTCTTCGACCCCGTTTGCGACGATGTCGCATAGGGCATCGACGATCTCCGGATCGAACTGCGTGCCGCGCCGCTCGCGTATGTATTCCATCATTTCCGAGAACGGCCACGGCTCCTTGTAGGGGCGGCGATGCAGCAGGGCGTCGAACACATCGACCACGGCGACGATACGGCCTGCCAGCGGGATGTCGTTGCCTTTCAGTCCGCGCGGGTAGCCCTTGCCGTCGTAGTGTTCATGGTGCGCGCCGGCGATTTCGGCGCCATAGGTCAGATAGCTCATGCCGTCCACCATGCCGGCCGCGTGCTGCAGGATCGTCTCGCCGACACTGGCGTGGTTTTGCATCACGGCCCGCTCATCGGCTGTATGCTTGCCGGGTTTCAGCAAAATATGGTCGGGCGTCGACACCTTGCCCACGTCGTGCAGGATGCTGGCGACGCCCACCATGTCGATCAATTCCGGCGTCAACTCATCCTTGTAGGAGCCGCGCTCGACCAGCTTGCGTGCGATGGCGTCGGTCAGCATCTGCACGCGGCGCACGTGCCCGCCCGTACCTTCGTCGCGGAATTCGGCGAGGTCGGCCAGGGCGACCACGGTGGCTTCCTGCGCTTTGCGCAACTGGCCGAACAGGTAAAGGTTGTCGAAGGCGGAGGCGATGCGCGAACAAAATACTTCGAGCAATTCGCGCTGGATGCCGGCCAGAGGCCACGGCGGCGTGACCGAAATCGTGAATTCATGCCCTTGCTGGGTATGAATGAAGAGCACGTCCACCGGATGCTCGTACTGGCTGCACTTTTCGCGAAATGCCTTGGCAATGGCGCCCGCCAGCGCATGGTCCGCAGGCAGGAATTCGGATTCGGCGAGCGCCGCGTAGCTGCCGGTGGCCGCGATCACGGTCGGCCCGGGCTGATTTCCCGGCTCGCCGCCCCTGACCACGCATAGGACGCCGTCCGCGCCCACGTCGAGGATGGCGCTGATCTGGTTCAATACGCCCGATGCGAATTCGCGCAGCGAATGGACCTGGTACAGGTTGGTCGCACCTTCGAGTATTTTGGAGAGCCCGATGCGGCTGCGCTCTATCATCAACAGACTTTCGTAGGCACGCATCGAAGCGATGACCGTGGTGAACAGCTTTTGCGTGGTCAGTTCGGTTTTAGCCTTGTAGTCGTTGATGTCGTAGTCGATGATGACTTGCTGCTCGGGCGCCTGGCCCGGCTGGCCGGTGCGCAGCACGATGCGCACCAAGTGGTTGTTCAATTCTTCGCGGATGCGGCCGACCAGTTTCAGCCCGGCGTCTTCGGTCTCCATGACCACGTCGAGCAGCACGAGCGCGATGTCGGTGTTTTTTCTGAGCACGTCGAAGGCCTCGGCGCCGCTGTAGGCGCTGATCAATTCGAGCGGGCGGCCCTTGAAACTGACGTTGCGCAGGGCCAGGCGCGTGACGGAATGCACGTCGGCTTCGTCGTCCACGACGAGAATTTTCATCGGCCTGTCGTCGGGGCCGGCGGCCTTCTTCGGCGCTTCGGCGACGTCGTCGATCAGCCAATCCTCCGATGCGGCAGACCCGCTACCTCGCTCGTTCATGCATGCTCCTGTTCGACGTTGGTGACAATTGCTGCGACGCGGGGCACCCGCATCCGGAACGTGGTTCCTTTGCCCGGAACGCTCTCCACGCTGATTGTGCCGCCAAATCTTTTTGCGATCAAATTGAATACGATGTTCAAGCCCAGACCGGTTCCGCCGCGGCCGCGCTGCGTGGTGAAGAAGGGATCGAATATCTTATCCAGGTGTTCGGGGGCGATTCCCTTGCCGTCGTCGCTGAAGCTCAGGTCGATGTGTTCGCCGGACTGCGCCGCAACGATATGGATGCACCCGGCGCTGCCTTGATCGTAGGCGTGCATCAGTGCGTTCAGGGTCAGGTTGGTCAGCACCTGGGCGAAGGCGCCGGGGTAGCTGTCGAGTTCGATCTCCGCCGGACATGCCACGACGACGTCGATATGCGTATGCTTGAGCCGCGGGTGCAGGCTCATGATGACTTCGTCGATGTATTCCTTGAGACGGAACGGCCGGCGCATTTCATTGGTCTGGTCGACGGCTATCTGCTTGAAGCTCTGGATCAATTGCGCCGCGCGGTCGGCATTGGCCATGATCAGACGCGCGCCTTCGGAGGCGGTGTCGGCATAGGCAAGAATGTCGGACTTCCTGATGCTGCCGGCATCGAGCGCCTGTTTGAGACGATGGGTTTCTTCCAGCAGTACGGAGGCGCTGGTCAGGCTGATGCCGACCGGGGTGTTGATCTCGTGCGCAATGCCGGCTACCAGCGCGCCGAGCGAAGCGAGCCGTTCGCTCTGTACCAGCGAATCCTGCGCCTGGCGCAGCTCCTGCAGGGCTCGTGCCGTCTGTGCCGAAGCCAGCTTCGCCGCTTCCTCCGCCTGGCGTGTCTGTTCGATGATGGAGCGCAGGCGGCGCAGGATATGGTTGAAGCCGCGCGCCAGGTCGCCGATCTCGTCTCGGCTTCCTTCCGGCAGTTCCTCGACTTTCCCGGTTTCCCGCGTAGCCAGCTCGAACAAGCCGGCATGCAATTGTTTGAGCGGCTTGAAGATCAAACGCAAGCTGTAGGTCAGGGCCAGCACCAGGATCAAATCCAGCACCACGATCTCGATGGCTTTGCGCGTCAATTCGGCGGACAGGGCTTGTGCAATCTGATGGTGGCTGAAATTGATTACCACGCGGCCTACGGTCACGGGTTTCTCCGCGTCGACTTCCGGATCGACGCCGCGAAAGGTGAGGATGGCTTCGGTCGCCGGTCCTTCGATCACAGCGCTTGGTCCGGCGATAGCGATCTGGCCGGATTGGTTGCGCATCTTCCCGGAGAACAGGCCGTCGGCAGTGATGTCGTAGACCCGGATCGCCAGGACTTCGGGTACCAGCATCTCGGCTTCCAGCAGGCTGCCGACCTTGGGCTTGTCGAGGTTCCACAAGGCGGCCGGCAGGCTGATTTGCAAGCGCGTGACAACCCCCTTGCGCAGTTGCGCATCGCGCTGTTCGAGTTCTTCGCGCAGCTTGTATTGGGAATAGGTGCCGGACAAAGCGAGTACGGCTGTGACGATCACGACGAACATGACCACCATGCGCACGTGAATGCTTTGCAAGGACTTGATTTTTGCGTCGCTCTCGGCCGGCATTGTCAGGGTGGCTGTGGCAATCCCGTCCGGCCGGATCATGTCCAGCCGCGCGGTGGATTTATCTGTCCCGATTGATGATGCAGGGTTTTCTAATTGTCTGCTAGCAATATAGCATCAGAAGGCGGATTGCTCCCATGAATCCTGATTGACGCTTGAGGAGTGTCGGATCAAAGAGACAGCTGCGGCATTCGTGTTTCCGCAAGTTGAGCGACGGTCAAGCGAGCAAGATAACCGAGGGTAACAGTGGTGTCGCCGGTTGTGTGCGCGCCTCTCGGCTAAGGCGATAGCAGGCTCCTGGCTCAGGCCCACTGGAACTGATTCTTGCCGGCGGCCTTGGCTTGATAGACGGCCGCGTCTGCCTTGCCGAGCAATTCGGCGCTTGATCTGCCGTTGGCCGGGAACAGGCTGATGCCTATGCTGGTGGAAATACGCGCTACGCCTTCGGCCAGCGGAACCGGTTGGGAAATCAGGCTGTTGAGCTTGGCTGCAAGGCGATTGGCATCGGCCAGTTGATCGAGTTCGGAAAGGACCACGATGAATTCGTCGCCGCCCAGGCGCGCCACAAAGTCGTTGCTGCGCGTGCCCTGGCGCAGCCTCTGCGCCACAACCTTGAGCAATTCGTCGCCGGCGTGGTGTCCCATGGTGTCGTTGACAGCCTTGAAGCCGTCGAGATCGATGAACATGACGGCCACCTTTTTGCCGCTGCGTTTGGCATAGGCGATGGCGAGATCGAGTTTGTCCTGCAACTGGCGCCGGTTGGGCAACTCGGTCAAGGGATCGTGCTCGGCCATGTGACGGATGCGGCGGCGCGCTTCGGCTTCAAGCTGGATGATGCGCCGGACTTGCAGGTATTGCCATACCGTGCTGGCCGACAGGGTCACGATCAGGGCCGCGAAGCTCCACCAGAATTCCCGGTATGCGACGTCGCGCGCGCGCAAACGCCCATTCAGTTGCGCATTCTCCTCGTCTTCCATCTGCATCAAGATGTCGCGTATGTGTTTCATCTCCAGCTTGTCCTCGTCGAGCGAGACCAGCGCGTGCGACGCATCCACGCCGCCTGCCGAACGGGTGTCGACGATCATTTGCAGCGTCTTCAGGCGGTAGGCGATGCGCTTTTGCAGTTCGAGGAAACGCACTTTTTGGACAGGATAATTGCCGACCAGGGCGGCAATCAAATCGCTGTCCGACTGGATTTGCTGCAAGGTGGATTGATAGACCGGCAAGCCGGCCTGGTCGCCGGTGATAACGTAGCCGCGCTCCGCGGTTTCGGCGTCGAGCAGGTGCTGCTGCAGATTGCGGAACGAGGAAATCACTTCATAGGTCTGCGAAACCGAAGTCGCGGTCGACATGATGGTTGTCGTCACGCGGTAGATGGACCAGATCAGCAACGCCCCGGCAATGCCGGCGATGGCAAAGCCATAACTGAAAATATGTGCGATCGACCACCTATGTTTGGGCATGCATTGTCCTCGGCTGACACAGGCAAATACCTGGCGCAAGTTTCGGGCAAGATCAGGATGATCCGCAGCTTGATTGTCGAGTGGCAAATTTCTCGATCTGGTTATAAATAACCTAGACCATGAATTCTTAAATTTGTTCCCGCAATCTTGTAACAATTCATTAGCACGCTACCGGGATGCCGAACCGGCAAGCGCTACGGGCTTGAACCGTACGAACGCCAAAAGATTGCCAAGCAGGACCAGGACCAAGCCGCAGAGGGAAAGCGCGTCCCAGACATAGCCTTCGTAGACCGTCGATACGCTCAAGGCAACGACGGGGAACAGGACGGTGCAATAAGCGGCCCGCTCCGGGCCCATCCTGCCCACCAGGACCAGGTAAGCGGTAAAGCCGATCACGGAGCCGGGAATGGCGAGGTAGAGCAGGGCTTCCGTATAGCGGATGCCCGGGTCCAAGGCAAAGGGCAGTCCCATGGCAAGGCTGGCCAGCGTCAGAATGCCGGCGCCGATAGCCATGGCCCAGGTATTGGTCAGCCAGGGCGTGAGACCCATGCCCTGCATGCGCGAAGAAAGCATGTTCCCGCACGAGAAGCACAGCGTACCGAGCAGGGCCAGGCCCAGGCCGGTGAGCATGCCGGCGCTGCCCCAATGGCCGCGCATCTGCGGCAGAAACAACAGCGCAATGCCGGCCAGACCGAACAGGGCGCCGAACACCACTTGCCCTTGCACGGTCCGGCCCAGGAACAGCCGGCCGTTCAAGGCATTCCACAAGGGGGCGGTGGAAAACACGACAGCCACCAGGCCGCTGGCGACGTAGCTGCTGGCATAGTAGAAGCACAGGAAATTGCAGCAAAACAGGGCCAGGCCTTGCGCCAGCAGATAAGGCCAGGCGCGGCGCGGCGGGAAGATCGGTTTGCGCGCCAGGGCCAGCGACGCCAGCAACACCGCAGCCGCCAGCCAGAAGCGGTAAGCAATGGAGACGGGTGCCGGCACCACCCCGAGCTGCCATTTGATGGCAATCCAGGTCGTGCCCCAGATGAGGACGGTGACGAGGTAGAGCAGGGGAGTCAGCAGGGCATTCATGGCAGTATCCGCGGAGGAAAAGCCCGAGTATGGCTTGCCGGGCCGGCACGGCATTGTCTATTCTTGCGCTTCTTTTCCAGCTGCAGGCCGCGGTCGCTGCCCTCATGGTAGAGTAGCTTCATCATGACGGTAGCCGGCGACATCGAACACAGTGTATTCCAGACCCTGCGCGCCACCAACGCGACGCTGGAGCGCTTCGCCCTGCTGGGCGACAATCTCGCGCTGGCGATCTGGAACCGTGAAACCACGGAAGAAGAGACCGGCTATGCCAAGCCGGGCCATCACACGCTGTCCTACTATCTCGGCGGGGGCTACCGCACGGAGCGCGAAGATTTGCCTGGGTTTTACGGCGCGCCGAACCGCCTGTGTACGCTGCCCGACGATCACGAATCGACCTGGGTGGTGCGCGACAAGCTGCGCTTTCTCCATCTGTATTTCCTGCCCGAGCATTTCACGCGGCGTGCCGTGCTCGAAATGAACCGCGAGCCGCGCGAATTGACGCTGGCGGACCGCACCTATTTTGAACACGACGCGATTTCGCAACTCTGCTCTGCGCTGGCGACGCAATCCTGGGAGGGGGCCGACGCACGGCTTCAAGCCAATGAACGCAGCCACGCGACCCTGAGCTTGCTGTTGCGTTCCCAAGGCGTCGGCAAGCGGCCCGAAACCTGGCGCGGCGGCCTTGCGCCCGTGCTGCGGCAACGTCTGGCCGATTACATCGAAGCGAGCCTGGCCGATCCCCTGACCCTTGGCGGGCTTGCCGAATTTGCCGGGTTGTCGGAATACCATCTCGCCCGCATGTTCCGCATCTCCTTCGGTATGGCACCCTATGCCTGGATCGCGTCCCGCCGGATCGAACGGGCGCGCCAGCTGCTCGCCCATACCGACTTGCCCTTGCAACAGCTTGCGGCACGCTGCGGCTTTGCCGATGCCAGCCATTTCCATCATCGTTTTCGTGCCGCAGTCGGCGTGACGCCGACCCGGTACAGAAAAGTCATCGGCATATAATCACGCCTGCCCCGGCTTGGTCCGGCTCCGTTCTCGTCGCACCCTTTGGATGACAAAAGGCTTGTCAAGGAGGCCAAAACGTCTTATTGTGCGACGCATTATAAAAACTTGGATGGTGCACATTGAATACCTCGGTTACTACCCCGGCATCCTCCCGCTCCAGCGGCCCCCTGGCAGGTCTTACCATCGCCGCGCTCGGCATCGTCTACGGCGACATCGGCACCAGTCCGCTGTACACGATGAAAACCATCTTCTCCCCGGAGTACGGCCTAGGGCTTACGCCGGACAACCTGCTTGGTGTCATTTCGCTGATCCTCTGGGGCTTGACCGTCGTGGTGACGGTCAAGTACGTGACCTTGATCCTGCGTGCGGACAACCAGGGCGAGGGGGGCATCATGGCCTTGCTCTCGCTGGCCCTGAGTTCGGTCACGCGCGCTTCGCGCTGGTATGTGCCGCTGATGATGATAGGTTTGTTCGGTGCGGCGCTGTTCTTTGGCGACGGGGTCATCACGCCGGCCATTTCGGTCTTGAGCGCGATGGAAGGTCTCGATATCGCGACACCGAGATTTCACCCCTATATCGTTCCGATCACGGTCGGGGTGCTGATTCTGCTCTATCTGGCGCAGCGTTTCGGCACCTCGGGCATCGGACGCTGGTTCGGCCCCGTCATGCTGCTTTGGTTTGCCGCGTTGGCCGCCATGGGCTTGATCAACGTTTTGCGCTACCCCGGCGTGCTGGCGGCCTTGAATCCGTTCTACGCGGTTTCGTTTCTATGGACGCACGGCTGGATCGGCTTCGTCGCCCTGGGTGCCGTGGTGCTGGCCTTCACCGGCGCCGAAGCGCTCTATGCCGACCTGGGCCACTTCGGCGGCACGCCCATCCGTCTCGCCTGGTGCTTCCTGGTTTTTCCTTCGCTGGCGTTGAATTATCTGGGGCAGGGCGCCATTCTGATGCTCGATCCCAAGGCTTTGGAAAATCCCTTCTTCCATCAATTGGGGCCGTGGAGCGTGTTGCCGCTGGTCGTCATTTCTACCATTGCCACCGTCATTGCTTCGCAGGCGACCATCAGCGGCACCTATTCCATGACGCGTGAAGCGATTGCACTGGGTTTCATGCCGCGCATGCTGGTGGTGCATACCTCGGAGCGCGAATACGGGCAAATCTATGTGCCGCTGGTGAATTGGCTGCAGTTTTTTGCCGTGATTGCCGCCGTGATCGGCTTCGGTTCCTCGGACAATCTGGCCTCGGCTTATGGCATTGCCGTGACCGCGACCATGGTCACGACCACCATCCTGACTTTCTTCGTGATCCGCTACGGCTGGCGCATCAATCCCTGGATCTGCTGGGGCGCCACCTTGTTCTTTGTGACGATCGATGTAATGTTCTTCGCCTCGAATGCTTTGAAGATCGTCAGCGGCGGCTGGTTCCCGCTGGCGTTGGGCTTGATCGCCTTCGTCATCATGCTGACCTGGAAGCAGGGGCGCAATCTAACTGGTCAAATCCTGCAATCGCACGCCATTCCGCTGGAGGATTTTCTTAACAATCTATTCATCGATCCGCCGACCCGGGTACCCGGAACGGCGGTGTTCCTGCGCTCGGAAAGCGATGGCGTGCCGCACGCCTTGCTGCATAACCTGACGCACAACAAAGTGATCCACGAGCAGATCATTTTCCTGACCGTGCACAACGTCGACGTACCGACCATCCCGGACGATACCCGGCTGGAAGTTATACCATTGGGCAATCAGTGCTTTCAGGTCAACGTGCGTTACGGCTTCAAGGAAACGCGCGACATCCCCAAGGTGCTTGAGCTTTGCCACTGCAAGGGTATCGAATGCGAAGGCTTGTCGACGTCCTACTTCATTTCCCGCCAAACCATTGTTCCGACCTTCGGTCGCGGTATGGCCATGTGGCGCGAACGGCTCTATGCGGCCATGTCACGCAATGCACGTGGTGCGGCCGACTATTACCAGATTCCTTCGAACCGCGTAATCGAACTCGGCACCCAGGTTGAAATCTGACGCGGCGGCAGGGTAAGATCGTGTTGCCGGAGTCCCACGGACAATAAAAAACCCGCGATCCTTGCGAATCGCGGGTAAAGCCTGGAATTGCCCAGAGGAAGAAACAATTGACGGACTTAAGAAGAGGGGGAAGGTATCTCATTAACCCCATCAACTGCTCTCAGAAACCATTATGCGTCGAAAAATCGTTTCTGACATCCTGTCAAGTTTGACACTAGACATTGTTAAATTTTTGGTCTAGAGGGCGTCACCTTCCATAAGGGCAACAAAAATGAATCGAATCTCGGCATTTTTCTTGTTTTTCCTTTATGTTTCTCCAGTCTGGGCCGCACCAGACGGGTTGACAGCTGCCCAACAGCAGGTTTGGGATACGGAAAAAGCCTTTGCCAAGACCATGGCAGACCGGAACTTCGCCGCCTTCGGCGGTTTTCTTTCCGACGAAGCCGTCTTTTTCGGCTCCAGCCGCGTCATGCGTGGCAAGACGGAAATCTCGAGCGTGTGGAGAGCCTATTATGAAAAGCCGGCCGCGCCTTTCTCCTGGGAGCCGGCGCAGGTCGAGGTGCTCGAATCAGGCAAGCTGGCGCTGTCGACCGGGCCGGTCCATAGCCCGGACGGCAAGCTGGTCGGCACGTTCAGTTCCATCTGGCGCCAGGATGCGCCCGGCGTCTGGCACATCGTCTTCGATAAAGGCAACCCGGCCTGCGACTGCGGCGGCAAATAACTCGAATCCGGAAAAATCCATGGGCAAGAACCGGCTGGAAGCGTTCAGCGACGGCGTGATCGCCATCATCATTACCATCATGGTGCTGGAACTGAAGGTGCCGCACGGCGACCAGTTGAGCGAGCTGGCGGCGACGGTGCCGGTGATGCTGGGCTACGTGCTGAGTTTCATTTACGTGGGCATCTACTGGAACAATCACCATCATCTGTTTCACGTTGCACGACACGTGAACGGCGCCGTTCTGTGGGGCAACCTGCACCTGCTTTTCTGGCTTTCCATCATCCCCTTCGTCACGAGCTGGATGGGGCAGCATTACGCTTCGGCATGGCCGGTTGCGGCCTACGGCATCGTGCTGATGATGTCGGGTGCCGCTTATTATCTCCTGACGCAGGCGCTGATATCCTTGCATGGACGGGATTCGGCCATTGCCAGGGCATTGGGCAACGATTTCAAGGGCAAGGCGTCGGTGGCGATCTACCTGATCGCCATCGGTCTGGCTTTCGTCCAAACCTGGCTTTCACTTCTGCTTTATACAGGCGTGGCCTTGCTCTGGATCGTGCCGGACCGCCGCATGGAGCGTGTTCTCAAAGATTGAGATTACGTATTTCCGCCCCAGAGCGGCGCCCGTCGGACAACGCGCGCAGGAACAGCCCCAGCCCGCCGACGCAAAGCACGAAAATTCCGATCAGCTCGAACAGCGACATCTGACGCAGGGCGAAATGCGTGTTGACGATCACACCGAGGATCATGGCCGCGAGCGAACCGACGGCCAGAGCCCAGCCGATCAAGTTGGAAGGGCGGTAAAAGATGATGCCGATGCCGAAAACCAGTGGCACCAGAATCATTCCGCCCGTGACCGGCATGCCGCCCAGGTGATACAGTCCGACACCGAGAAAATAAGTCTGGCTCACGACAATCGATTCGAGCAGCAAATACCCGCCGGCGCACATCATGATGAAGCCTAAAAGCAGGGTGGCGGCACTGCCGCGCTGAAGTAGATGTCGTGTCATGGTCATGGACAAGTGAGGGTATGAGGCGAGCCGATTATAAACCGCTCCTGGTGCAATATTGAAACGGTAATTTGATGGTTTTCCTACCGAAAACTTGTTGCCGAACATAAACTTAGCGTGTATTTTAGGGCATCGGGTTAAATTCGGCTAAATACCGTCAAATCGGCGGGATCTGACCTGACAGTCTCAATAAATGCAACGAAAGGCTGGGCATGGGAATTCCCGGGAGCCTGCCTATAATGAAAAACGTCCACCTTCGCTGCCCGCATTGACGGCCCGAGGATGAAAACGTAGTCGAGGAATGAAATGGTTGGATTGATCGGTTTGTTTGCCTGGCAGCTTGCCCTGGCGATCCTCCCGGCTTCTGCCTGGCTGACCTGCTGCCGCACGGTCATGGTGTTGCGCCGCCGTGTCGGCCTTGCATATGGCGTGGCCTTCATCCTGGTGATTTCAAGCTGCCTGCTGTCGCATAACGGATTGAGCCCGATCGGCTTCGGCGCAGGCGCCATTGCGCTGTTTGTGCTTTACGCCAGTTGGCGCTCCGCGGTCAAATCGCGCAGCATGGAAGTCAGTACCATCATCAGTTATAGTCATCGTGGCGATGCGTCATAGAGGCTTGTTTGGCGGCTTACGTCAGGGGCCGGGTTTTGCCGGTGCGGGGAATCGAATAGGCAGGAACGGGGGACTACCTTATGGCTCGACCGCAACGTCTTGAATTTCCCGGCGCGATCTATCATGTCACGTCGCGCGGCAGCGGGCAGCAAGCCATTTTCGCCGGCAATGAAGACCGCGAATTCTTCCTCGATACGCTGGCGCGGGTGGCCAAGCGTTTCCATTGGCTGGTTCATGCCTACTGCCTGATGGATAACCACTACCATCTTGTGATCGAGACGCTGGAAGGCAAGCTGTCGATCGGCATGCGCCAGCTGAATGGCATCTATACCCAGCACTTCAACCTGCGCCATGGCCTCGACGGCCCGGTCATGCAGGGGCGCTTCAAGGCAATCCTGGTCGAGCGAGATACCTTCCTGCTCGCGATGTGCCGCTACGTGGTCTTGAACCCTTTGCGCACACGCACGGTGCGCTCGCCCGACAAATATGCCTGGAGCAGTTACCGCGCAACCGCCGGCCTGATCGATGCGCCCGGCTTCCTCGACACGGATTGGGTGCTGCAGCAATTTGCGCGGCAAAAAAAGACCGCCGAGCGCCGCTACCAGGAATTCGTCAAGGAAGGCGTGGGTGGCGAGAATCCCTGGGAGCATTTGCGCAAGCAGATACTGCTCGGCAGCGACGAATTCATCGCTTCCATGGCGCCCTTGCTGGGCGACGCGGGGCGCATACGCGAGCACCAGTTGCGCGAACGGCGCAGCAAGCGCCCGAGCCTGACGCAGCTGTTTGCCAAGGTCAAGGACAAGGCGCAGCGCAACGATGCCATCCGTCTGGCCCATCTGCAGCATCTCTACAGCCTCAATGAAATCGGTCAATATGTTGGCCTGCATTTCGCAACTGTCAGTAAAATAGCGAACACCGCAGTCGGGGAGTGAGCGCCGGGTTGGCCGGAGTTCATGACAGACTCTGCCCCGGCCAACTTTTCCTAGACTTGCCGATGACTATCCCTCAGGTTGACCCGATATACGACGCTACCCTTGCCGCGACGCTCGAACACGCCATCAACACCAAGACCAAGCCGCCCGGAAGCCTCGGCATGCTGGAGGCGCTGGCCAAACAGCTTGGCTTGATCCAGCGCAGTGCCAAGCCGGGTGTGAGCCGTCCCGCTATCCTGGTTTTCGCCGGCGACCATGGCGTGGTGGCGGAAAACATTTCGCCTTACCCCCAAAGCGTCACCTGGCAAATGGTGGAGAATTTTCTTGCCGGCGGCGCCGCGATCAACGTCTTTGCGCGGGCGAACGGTTGCGATATCCACGTGGTCGATGCCGGCGTCAACCACGAATTTGCCACGGGCACCGCGGCATCGCGCGACAAGCTGATCGACCGCAAGGTAGGCTTCGGTACACGCAATTTCGCCGTCGAGCCGGCCATGACGCGCGAGCAGTGCGAGACGGCAATGCGCCGCGGCATGGAACTGGTCGATACGCTCGAGGGCAATGTGGTCGGCTTCGGCGAAATGGGCATAGGCAACACGACTTCAGCCGCGGCCATCATGCATGCCTTGTCCGGCATCGCGCTGGAGGATTGCGTTGGGGCGGGGACAGGGCTCGACGCCGCAGGCGTGGCGCACAAGCGCAACGTGATCGCCGCCGCCGTGGCTCGCCATGGCGTATCCGATCCGCTCGACGTGCTGGCCACCTTCGGCGGCTTCGAAACCGCCATGATGGCCGGCGCCATGCTGCGGGCAGGGGCTCTGCGCAAGGTGTTGTTGATCGATGGCTTTATCGTCACCGGCGCCCTGATGGCGGCCTTGCGCCTGCAGCCGGCTTTGCGCGACTATTGCGTGTTTTCGCATTGCTCGAACGAAAACGGCCACAAGGCCATGCTGCGCCATCTCGACGCCAAGCCGCTGCTGCAGCTCGATCTACGCCTGGGCGAAGGCACGGGGTGTGCTTTGGCCATGCCTTTGCTGCGTTCGGCCACGGCCTTCCTGGCTGAAATGGCGACGTTCGAATCGGCGCACGTGAGCGGCAAGGCCGATGGCGAAGCACGGTGAGGCCGGGGCCCGCGGGGGCGAACCCTGGGTTATGCATCAATTGCGGCTGTTCTTCCTGGCGCTGCAGTTTTTCACCCGTTTGCCGATTCCGGGCTGGGTCGGCTTTCGCGAGCAATGGCTGGGGCAGACAGCGCGTTTCTTTCCGCTTGTCGGCTGGATCGTCGGGGCGGCATCGGCTTTCGTGGCGTGGGGCGTCTCCTTCATGCTGCCAACCTTGCCCGCCTTGCTGCTTGCGCTGATCGCCGGCCTCCTCTTGACCGGAGCGTTGCATGAAGACGGCTTTGCCGACGCATGCGACGGTTTTGGCGGAGGTGCGACGCGCGATCGCGTGCTCGAGATCATGCGCGATTCGCGTATTGGCGTTTATGGCGCGCTCGGCATCGGTCTGCTGCTGGCATTGAAGCTGTCCTGTCTCCAAAGTTTGCCGGTAAGCTGCGTGGCGGCCGCTTTGCTGGCGGCGCATCCGCTGTCGCGCGCCATTGCCGCAGGGTTGATGTGGCGGCTCGATTATGCGCGAGCGGAGGGCAAGGCGGCGCCGGTGGCGCAGCGCATGGCGAGCAGTGAATTCCTGTTTGCTGTACTGTGTGGGCTGCTGCCGGTCTGCACCTTGGTCTTCTTGCGGGTGATGACCTGGCAGGCCGTGTTGGCCGGAGTGGCTGTGGCGCTGGTGGCCGCGCTCTATCTGTCGCGCCTGTTTGTGCGCCGCATCGGCGGCTATACGGGCGATTGCCTTGGCGCCGTACAGCAATTATCCGAGACGGGGTTTTATCTCGGCCTCAGTTCGTGGTATTTTCTCGTCAGTCCCGGGCGCCTTTGACACCAATAATTTTCCTGAATCGGATCAAAAACGCATGCGCCTCTACCTGGTTCGCCATCCTGAACCCGTCGTCAATGCCGACACCTGTTACGGCAGCAGCGACGTCGATGTCCTGCCCGCCCAGCATGAACGCGTGCGCAACTCCCTGCTTTCCATGTTGCCCAAGGAGGCCGTGCTGTACTCCAGCCCCCTGCGCCGCTGCGCGGATCTGGCGCGCCGGCTTGCCCCGGAGCTGGCCTGTGCCGACGTGATTTTCGATTCCCGCCTGGCCGAGATGCATTTCGGCGATTGGGAATTGCGGCCTTGGGCCGACATTCCCAGGCCCGAGGTCGAAGCCTGGGTCAAGGACGTGGTTTCCTATCGTCCTGGCGGCGGGGAAAGCGTGATGCAGATCGCCGAACGTGTGAAAGCCTTTCACGACGAATTGCTGCAACAGCAGCATCAGACCGCGGCCATCATTTGCCATGCCGGAACAATACGCATGCTTCTGGGTTGCCAGCGCGGCTTGCCTATCGTGGAAATGGCGCGCTACGCAGCCCAGGTACGGCACAAGATCGGCTACGGCGAAGTGGTATTGCTCGATATGTAGCGTGCTCCGCCCATAGCATCTCCATCAGACGCTTCCAACAGTTTATAATTGCAGAGTTTTGGTGCTCGCCGGCCGTTCGTGCCGGCGGTTAAACGGGAAACACGAAGCTGTTTTGCTGACGTGTGCTGCCCCCGCAACGGTGAACAAGCGCTGCTTATTTTTGTTTCTTTGCAGCGTGTCCTCTTTCAGAACCACTGTGCCGCAGGCATGGGAAGGTAGGACTTCAGGATGTCGTGACGACAGCTTGAATTGTCAGCCCGGATACCGGCCAGGATAGGTGGAATTGCCGCGAACGGGGAGTGTCGCGATGCGTCTGCGCTGATTTGCCGCCAAGTCAGTTCGGCCCTCGCTGTTTTTGCTCCTTCCGTTCGTGCATTTCCGTTCATTTCGGCCCACGGGGAAGTTGGCCGGATGCGACTTCATCCGTTTCGAAAACAATATGACATTTCACGCCTCGAACCTGCGCCCGGTCTTGCGTCCGCTCGCGCTTTGCCTCGCTTTTGTTTCCAACGCCGGCTTTGCCCAGCAAAGCACCGGCGCCGATGCCCCCGTCCTCGTCACGGCAACCCGTTTCGCCCAGGCGCCGGCAGACGTGCTTGCCGATAACAATGTGATCAGTTCCGATGAGATACGCGGTTCGGGCGCAACCGATCTGC
Organism: Burkholderiaceae bacterium; assembly: GCA_036384915.1. GTDB lineage: Bacteria > Pseudomonadota > Gammaproteobacteria > Burkholderiales > Burkholderiaceae_D > PKWO01. The sequence goes on along the minus strand of DASVLJ010000030.1, from coordinate 149,291 downwards.
TCGATTTGCTGCGGCAGAAGCGCGGCCTGGAAATTACCACTACCGGCGGCGCAGGCACGACAGCTTCGGTTCTCCTGCGCGGCGCAAGCAGCGAGCAGACTGTGGTGCTGGTCGACGGGGTGCGTGTCGGCTCATCGACCATGGGCGGCGCGACCTGGGAAAACATTCCCTTGTCGCAAATCGATCACGTCGAAATCGTCTACGGGCCGCTGTCTTCCATGTATGGCGCGGACGCGGTGGGCGGCGTAGTGCAGATATTCACCAAGAAGGGCGACGGCGCCTTCAACCCCTCTGCGGGTGTCGGTTTCGGCGGCTACGATACGCGGACGGTCGACGCCGCGGTTTCGGGTTCCGGCGGCGAGCAGAACCGTTTTCATTATTCCCTGAGCGTCGGGCGCGACGAATCCAAGGGTTTTTCCGCCACCAAGCCGGATGCGCCTTTTGGCGCCTACAATCCGGACAGGGACGGCTACAACAAGGAAAGCGCAAGCGGCCAGTTCAGCTTCGACCTGGCTAAGGGGCACGAGATCGGCGCCGCCTTCGTACAAAGCGAAAACAAGGCCCAGTTCGACAACGGTCCCAACTATGACGACCACACCTTCGAACGCCTGAACACGGTGCGCGTTTTCGCCAACGACCAATTCACGCCGAACTGGAACAGCCGCTTGCAGTTGTCGCAATCGATAGACTACGCGCTCTCGACCAATGGCCCGAATTGGGAAGCCTACGGCGAAACGCCGACCAACCGCTTCCAGACCACGCAGACAGATCTCAGCTGGCAAAACGATATCCAATTGGCTGGCAACATATTGCAGTTGCTGGGCGAAAGGCGCGAAGAGAAGGTCGATAGCGACACCAGCGGCGTGCAGGGCAAGCGCGACACCAATGCATTTGCCGCCGCCTACCAGTGGAAGTCCGACAATCAACTGGCCGCTCTGAGCCTGCGCGACGACGACAGCAATCAGTACGGCTCGCAAACCACGGGCAGTTTTGCTTACGGCTACCGTGTCGCGCCGAACTGGCGCGTCAATGCCAGCTATGGCACGAGCTTCCGCGCTCCGACCTTCAACGAGTTGTATTTTCCCTACTACGGCAGTCCCGATATCAAGCCGGAACATGGCCGCAATACCGAGCTTGGCCTGGTGTACGACAACGGCGGCTCGCATTTCAACGCTTCGCTATATCACAACCGCGTGACCGATTTGATCGTCTATGATTCGACCTGCTTCTGCGCCAAAAATGTCGACGATGCGCTGCTCGAAGGGTTGACCCTGGGCGGCAAGAGCAGGTTCGGCGATTTTACAGCCAGTGCCTCGCTGGACTTCCAGGATCCGCACGATGAAACCACGCATACCTTGCTGGCACGCCGCGCGCGGCAGCATGGCAGCCTGGGATTGGACTACGTTCACGGGAAGTACGCGGTCGGCGTGGACGCGGTGATATCGGGAAAACGTTATGACGATCAAGCCAACACCACCGTTCTGGGCGGCTATTCCGTGTGGAACCTGCACGCCGCGATCGACCTCGGTTCGGAGTGGAGCATGGTGGCGCGCTGGAACAACGTCCTGAACAAGGATTATGAATTGGCGTATGGTTACAACACGCCGGGATCGAACCTCTATCTCGGATTGCGCTACGGCTTCAAGTAATTCATCAGGGGAGACACCCATGCCGGCATTCGGCATTACAGCTGACGGACGGACGGTCAAGCGGACGGGAATCAGGCAAAAGGCGGGTTTATACCTGCCTTTGCTGCTCGCTCTGTCATTTGCGGCCGTGCTGGTATCGGGCGCTGTCGGTTCGGTTGCGCTGGCGCCGGCGGAGCTGTTCGGCGGGTTGCGCGCCATGCTGCATGGCGATGCCGGCAACCTTGCCGCCACGCTCCTGCAACTGCGGCTGGTGCGCGCCGCGACGGCGTTTGCCGTCGGCGCGACCCTGGCGCTGGCCGGCGTGATGATGCAAGCCTTGCTGCGCAACCCGCTTGCCGAACCTTATGTGCTGGGCATCTCGGGCGGAGCCTCGGTCGGCGCCTTGCTTGCCATCCTGCTGTTTTCCGCGGCTTGGCTCGTCGATGTTGCGGCTTTCGCCGGTGCAATGGCTGTCTCGCTGTTGCTGTTTGCCCTGGCTTACCGCGATCTGCGCGGCGGCATGGTCGAAGGCAACACGTCGCTTCTGCTTTTGACCGGTGTGATCGTGGCTGCCGGCTGCGGCGCCCTGGTTACGCTGATGCTGTCGGTCGCGCCTGAGGGCAGGTTGCGCGGCATGGTGTTTTGGCTGATCGGCGATTTATCGAGCGCGCCCTTGCGCGCCTTGCCGTTCATCATCCTGGGCCTGGCGCTGGCCTTTGCCTGGCGTGCGGCACGCGCGGTCAACGTCCTGGCTCTGCATGGCGATCATGCCGGCGCGCTCGGCGTGCCGGTGGCGCCCTTGCGCCAAGCCTTGTTTTTCTGCGCCGCCTTGTTGACAGCAAGCGCGGTCAGCACAGCCGGCAGCATCGGCTTCGTGGGCCTGATCGTGCCGCATGCCTGCCGCTTCGCCTTTGGCCCCGACCACCGCCTGCTTTTTCCTTCGGCCGCGCTAGCCGGCGGCAGTTTCCTGGTGCTGGCCGATACGCTGGCGCGCTGCGTGCTGGCGCCGCAGCAATTGCCGGTCGGCGTGATTACGGCCCTGATCGGGGTGCCGATCTTCCTGCTGCAACTGCATCATATTCACCGGCGGCGATGAAACCATGATGAAAATACGCGGCCTCGATCTGCAAATCGGCATGCGCAAGCTGCTGAGCGGCCTGGATTTGTCGCTGGAAGCGGGGCAATGCTGGCTCGTGGTTGGACGTAATGGTGCGGGCAAAAGCACCTTGCTGCGCACGCTGGCAGGGCTGCGCAAGCCCGAGCGGGGCGGCGTCACAATCGACGAGCGCACCGTCGCCGATTGGCCGCTGACCGAGCTGGCGCGCACCCGGGCTTATCTGCCGCAAGGCAGGAATGACGCCTTTTCCTACACCGCGCGCGAAGCCGTGCTGGCGGCTCGCCATCCCTATCATGGAAGCGGCTACTGGGAATCGGATGCCGACCAGGCGGCGGCGCATGATGCCATGGTCAGGCTCGACGTGGCGCATCTGGCCGAGCGCGACCTGCGGTCGCTTTCGGGCGGCGAGCGCCAGCGTGTGGCGATCGCCGCCGTGCTGGCCCAGGATGCGCGCCTGCTGCTGCTGGATGAGCCCGCCAATGCGCTCGACATGGCGCATCAGGTCGGCATAGCAGGCTTGATGCGGCAACTTTGCAGCCAGGACAAGACCGTGGTGCTGGTAAGCCACGACTTGAACCTGGCACACGAGGTTGCCAGCCACGCCTTGCTGTTGCTGGAGGACGGACAGTGGCAGGCGGGAACGGTTGCCGAAGTGATGCAGGCGCCGCTCTTGAGCCGCTGCCTGGGCCACAGCATCGAAGTCGTGCGGCACGGCACGCGCACGATTTTTCTGCCTACCACAGAAATGCAGGAATACGCATGAACGAAGAACAAGACATCAACGAGCGCCACCGCGAACGCATGGAGCGCAAGAAAACCGTGGTCGATGAAAAAATCCGCCAGGCGCAGCGCCAGGCCGGCGTCATCGTGGTCACCACGGGCAACGGCAAGGGCAAGAGCTCCAGCGGATTCGGCATGGTCATGCGGGCGCTGGGCCACGGCATGAAAGTCGGTGTGGTGCAATTCATCAAAGGCGCCATGTCGACCGGCGAAGAGAAATTCTTGCGCCGCTTTCCCGGGGAAGTGCAATTCCACGCCATGGGCGAGGGCTATACCTGGGAAACGCAAAACCGCGAGCGCGACATGGAAAAAGCGGAAGCCGCCTGGCTGCAGGCGCAACGCTTCTTGAGCGATCCTGCGATCGGCCTGGTCCTGCTCGACGAACTGAACATAGCGCTGAAATACCGCTATCTCGACGTGGAGCGCGTGATCGCCGACCTGCGGGCCCGGCCGGCCATGCAGCACGCAGTCGTGACCGGGCGCGCCGCGCCCCAAGCCTTGATCGACGTCGCCGATACCGTGTCGGAAATGCAGGAAATCAAACACGCATTCAAGAATGGCATTGCGGCGCAGGCCGGGGTGGAATGGTGAGCTGCCGGGCCCTGTTGCTGGCTGCAATCGCCTCGGGGCAGGGCAAGACCACGATCACGGCGGCGCTGGCGCGCAAGTTCGTCAATGAAGGAAAAAAGGTGAGCGTGTTCAAGACCGGCCCCGATTTTCTTGACCCCATGTTACTCGAACATGCGTGCGGCACGTCGGTGCATACGCTGGATTTGTGGATCGTCGGCATCGAAGAGTGCCGGCGCTTGTTGGCGGAGGCGGCGCGCGAGGCGGACTTGATTTTGATCGAGGGCGTCATGGGGTTGTATGACGGCACCCCTTCCGCGGCGGACCTGGCGCAGGCGTTCGGCGTGCCGGTTGCTGTCGTGCTTGACGCGGGCGCCATGGCGCAAACGGCTGGCGCGGTGGTTTCCGGCTTGCGCGACTACGGTCCGGCCCACGTTGCAGGCGTGATTGCCAACCGTGTCGGTAGCGCGGGGCACGCGGAAATGATCAAGGCGTCGCTGCGCGGCATACCGCTGCTGGGGCGCTTGTGCAAGCAGGAATCGGCGCTGCCGGAACGGCATCTCGGCTTGCTGCCGCCCGCTGAAGTCGGAAACCTGGATTCCTTGATCGAATCAATGGCGGCGCAATTGGTGCTGGACGAAGAGGCTTGGCATGCATTGCCGCGGGTTTCGTTCACGGCACCCGACATGGAGGTGCCGCCGCCCCTCCTGGACGGCAAGAGGATTGCGGTTGCGCGCGATGCCGCTTTTGCCTTCCTGCATCCCGCCAATCTGGATTGCTTGCGTCAACTCGGCGCGGACCCGCTGTTTTTTTCTCCCTTGGCCGACGAACCGATACCGGCCGGAGCCGACGCGGTTTATCTGCCCGGCGGCTATCCAGAACTGCACGCGCAGACCCTGGCCGGCGCGGCACTGTGGAAACAATCGATACACGATGCGCATGCGCGCGCCATGCCCATCTGGGCCGAATGTGGAGGCATGATGGCGCTTTGCGACGGTTTGGTCGACCTCGACGGCGTGCGCTGGAACATGGCTGGCCTGCTGCCCGGCGAGGTACATATGCAAAATCGTTTGGCCGGATTGGGGCCGCAAGGTTTGGCGACCCGCTTCGGCGTCTGGCGCGGCCACACTTTCCACTACTCCCGGCTTGAGACGGCGCATGCCCCGCATAGCCACGCGCACCGGCATCCTTCGGGCGTCGCCGGCGAGGCCGTCTACGTGCACGGCTCGCTGAACGCGTCGTATTTCCACGCTTATTTTTCCTCTTGCGCAGACGCGACGGCGGCGGTTTTTTCCGGGCAGGCGCTATTTGCGGAGGCGTCATGAGCATGTACCGGCGTATCGCCTGCCTTTGCACGGAAGCCGTCGAAACCCTCTATGCGCTTGGGGCGGAGGATTGCGTCGCCGGCATTTCCGGATTTACCGTGCGGCCGGCGCGAGCGCGCAAGGAAAAGCCCAAGATCAGCGGTTTTTCTTCGGCAAAACTGGAACGCATTCTTGCGGTCCAGCCTGACCTGGTAGTCGGTTTTTCCAATCTGCAAGCCGATATTTGCCGCGACCTGGCCAAGGCCGGGGTGGAAGTGCATCTCTTCAATCAACGCGATATGGCCGGCATTTTACGCATGGTGCGCGTGTTGGCCGCCATGACGGGGCGTAATGACGCGGGTGAAGCGCTTGCCTCGCAACTGCAGGAGCGGATCGACGCCGTTCGCGCCCAGGCTCGTGGCTGGTCGCGACGTCCGCGCATTTATTTCGAAGAGTGGAACGAACCCTTGATGTGCGGCATAGGCTGGGTGTCGGAGGCGATCGACATTGCCGGCGGCATCGACGTCTTCGCCGACCTTGCAGGCAATCAACATGCGGGCGGGCGCATCATCGCCGATCACGCGGAAGTGATACGGCGAGAGCCGGACATCATCCTGGCTTCCTGGTGCGGCAAGAAATTCCTGCCTGACGAGTTGCGCGGACGCGAAGGCTGGGCTGCGATTCCGGCGGTAAGAGATAACCTGCTGTTCGAGATCAAATCGCCCGATATCCTTTCACCGGGCCCCGCAGCGATCACCGAGGGCTTGCGTCAGATCGGCGACATCGTTGCACAATGGCAGTCCAAGGCGGGAAGCAAGGGGCTGGAATCATGACGGCGAGCTTGATATTGGGCGGGGCGCGCTCAGGAAAGAGCCGCCACGCCGAGGCGCTGGCGGCGGCCAGCGGCAAGGAGGTGGTGTACGTCGCCACGGCCGAGGCACGCGACGTGGAAATGATGGAACGCATCGCGCGGCACCGGCAGGAGCGTAACGCGCACTGGCTTACGGTCGAGGAGACGCGCAACCTGGGTGGTGTGATTGCGCGCTGGTGCTCGCCCGAGCGCGTGGTATTGGTCGATTGCGTCACGCTCTGGCTGTCCAACCTGCTGTTTGCAGACGGCCGCATCTATCCCGAAGTCGGCCGTATCGAGACCCCGCCTTGCTTCGCGGAAGAGCGTGCCGCGCTGCTGCATGCGCTGCGTCAGGGGCAAGGCGACGTGATCCTGGTGTCGAATGAAGTCGGCTCCGGCATCGTGCCCGGCGGCGCGGTTTCGCGTTGGTTCGCCGATGAGGCTGGCCGGCTGAACCAGGAGTTGGCCGCGCTGTGCGATGCCGTGACACTGGTTGTGGCCGGGCTGCCCCTGGTCTTGAAGGCTTGAGCGTGCTGGCTGGCTTGCCTTTTCCTGTTCTGGCTTGCCTGATGGCGGTCGGGTTGGTGCTCGATGCCGTGTTTGGCGAATTGCCTGCGGCGCACCCGCTGGTTGGATTCGGCCGCTATGCCATGCGGCTGGAGCAAGGCTTGAACCGCGATAGCATTTTTCTTGGCTCGCTGGCCTGGGCGTTGGCGGTGTTGCCCTTCCTCGCCTTGTCAATATTGGCGGTCTGGTGCGTGCCGCCGTGGTGGGCGCTGGCGTTGCATGCGTTGCTGCTGTATTTCAGCCTGGGCTTGCGCAGCCTGCATGAACATTGCCTGCCGATTGCACAGGCATTGCGCCAAGGCGACCTGCCCAATGCAAGGCGTCTGACCGCACGCATCGTCAGCCGCGATACGGATGAAGCCCACGCGGCTGATTTATCCAAGGCAGCGGTCGAATCGCTATTGGAAAACGGCAACGACGCTGTGTTCGGCACGCTGTTTTGGTTCCTGCTTGGGGGCGGCACCGGTGCCTTGCTGTTTCGTTTGGCCAATACGCTCGATGCAATGTGGGGGTATCGTACGCCGAGTTACTTGCGTTTCGGCCGCTTCGCCGCGCGCTGCGACGACGTGTTGAACTGGGCCCCGGCGCGGCTGACGGCCTTGTCCTACGTCGCGCTGGGAGACGCTTGTAACGCATGGCACTGCTGGCGCACGCAGGCGCCGGCCTGGTCGAGCCCGAACGCGGGGCCGGTCATGGCGGCCGGTGCGGGTGCGTTGCGGCTGACATTGGGCGGGACGGCCCGCTACGGTGGCGTGCCGGAACTGCGGCCGCCTTTGGGCGAGGGCAGGGAGCCGCAAGCGGGCGATATCGAGCGGGCCTGGAAGCTGGTATTGCGCGCCGTGTTGCTGTGGGCCTTGCTGGCTGCCGTTGCGGCTGCTGCCTGGGGAGTGTGCTGATGCTGGAACATGGGGGCAAACTGGCCGAGGCAATGGCGCGTTACGGCCATGCGCGCGCGGCCTGGCTGGATCTCTCGACCGGCGTCAACCCGCAATCTTACCCGGCACCCGACTTGCCGCAGGATGCCTGGCATCGCTTGCCCGAAGCGGATATGGCCCTGATCGATGCGGCTTGCGGTTACTACCGTGCGGCGCAATTGCTGCCAGTGGCCGGCAGCCAGGCTGCGATCGGTGCCCTGCCGCGCTTGCGCCCACGGTCGCGCGTAGCCATCGGCGCACCGGCTTATGCCGAACATGCCTACCGCTGGCGCAAGGCGGGGCACGAAGTCATCGAAACGCCCCATGCGGAACTGCGCAACATGGCCGATTCTTGCGACGTGGTGGTGCTGTGCAATCCCAATAATCCGACCGGGGCCATGATTCCGCCTCAAGACTTGTTGGACTGGGCCGGCAAACTGGCACGGCGCGGCGGCTGGCTGGTAGTAGACGAGGCCTTCGCGGATGTGGAGCCGCAACATAGCGTCCCGGCGAATGCTCCGGGCTTGATCGTCCTGCGCTCGATTGGCAAGTTTTTCGGGCTGGCCGGCTTGCGCCTTGGCTTTGTCATCGCGCAGCAGCAATTGCTTGCCGCCCTGGCCGACGAAATCGGCCCATGGGGTGTGACGGAGGCTGCCCAGCGTATCGGCACGGCCGCATTGCGCGACGGTGCGTGGCAGCATGCAATGCGGGAGCGCTTGCGGCACGATGGAGCGCGCCTGAAACGCTTGTTGGCCGAGCATGGCATTGCCTCTTGCGGTACGGCGCTGTTCCAATGGTGGCCGGAGCCGCATGCCGAGGCGTTTGCCGATCACATGGCCCGGCGCGCGATCTGGGTACGTAAATTCGACGGCTATGGCATACGGCTGGGCCTGCCGTTTTACGAACGCGACTGGCAACGCTTGTCGCAAGCCCTGGACGAATGGATGTCACCATGATCAAACGATTGGCTCTTATGTTCTGTTGCTGGATTTCCTGCGCTGCCCGTGCGGATATCAGCGTGGTCGACGATGCAGGCAATACCGTCACGCTGGCCAGGCCGGCCGAGCGCGTCGTCGCGCTGGCGCCGCATTTGACCGAGATGATGTTCGCCATCGGCGCAGGAGGGCGCCTGGTCGGGCGCGTCAGCCATAGCGATTACCCGGCCGAGGCGCAGGCGATTCCGCTGGTGGGCGACAACCTGCATCTCGACATGGAACGGATCATTGCCCTGAAGCCGGACTTGCTCGTGGTCTGGTTGCATGGCAGCGCCGGACCGCAGCTGGAAGCCTTGCGCAAGCTCGGCATTCCATTGTTTTATAGCGAGCCGCACAGCCTGGAGCAGATCGAGGATACGCTGGTACGCCTGGGCAAGCTGGCCGGCACGGAAAGCAGGGCCTCGCAGGTGGCCGACGGCATGCGGGAAGACTTGAAGAAATTGTCCGCGCGCTATGCCGGCCGCCCCGTCGTGCGCGTGTTCTATCAGGTGTGGGACAAGCCGCTCTATACCTTGAACGGCAAGCATTTTGTCAGCGACGTGCTGAGCCTGTGCAGCGGCGAAAACATCTTTGCCGACCTTGTCGTGACGGCACCCGTGGTTAATGTCGAAGCGGTGCTGCAGGAGAACCCGGAAGCCGTGATCGGCGGCGATGTTCGCGGGCGCAACGAAAACGGCTTGAACCTGTGGCGCCGCTATCCCACGCTGCTTGCCACACGGCGCGACAATCTGTTTGCGCACGATCCGGACGTGCTGGTGCGCCCGGGCCCGCGCATCGTGGCCGGCGCCGCTGCCGTCTGCGAAGACCTCGAAACCGCGAGGATGCGACGCAAATGACAGCAGTTCCGTTTCCCATGCTGATGGTGCAGGGCACGACTTCCGATGCCGGCAAGAGCACGATCGTGGCCGCGTTGTGCCGGCTGCTCAAGCGCGAGGGCGTGCGCGTGGCGCCGTTCAAGCCGCAAAACATGGCCTTGAACAGCGCCGTCACGGTCGACGGCGGCGAAATCGGCCGTGCCCAAGCCTTGCAGGCCGCCGCAGCCGGGCTTGCGCCGCATACCGACATGAATCCCGTATTGCTCAAGCCTTCGTCGGATACCGGGGCGCAAGTCATCATCCATGGCAAGGTCCGTGCCGACATGAATGCGCGCGACTATCACGCCTACAAAAGCACGGCGATGCAGGCTGTGCTGGAATCCTTTGCGCGGTTGCGTGCGCAATACGAATGCGTCGTGGTCGAAGGAGCAGGCAGCCCGGCCGAAATCAATTTGCGCGAGCGCGATATCGCCAACATGGGGTTTGCCGAAGCGGTCGATTGCCCGGTGGTCCTGGTAGCCGACATCGATCGCGGCGGCGTGTTCGCCCACCTCATCGGCACACTGGCTTGCCTGTCAGAATCGGAACGGGCGCGCGTGATCGGTTTCGTCATCAACCGCTTCCGCGGCGACATCGGCTTGCTCGAACCGGGCCTGGCCTGGCTCGAACGTGAGACCGGCAAGCCGGTGCTGGCCGTGCTGCCCTATCTGCACGGCTTGCATCTCGATGCGGAAGACGCCGTGCAGGTTCAGCAACAGGGGCAGGGCGGATTTCGTGTCGTGGTGCCGGTCTTGCCGCGGATCAGCAATCACACCGACTTCGATGTCTTGCGCGCTCATCCGCAGGTCGATCTGCGCTTTGTCGGTCCGGGAATGGCGATTCCGCCGGCTGACTTGATCGTCCTGCCCGGCAGCAAGAACACGTGCGCCGATCTGGACTGGTTGCGCGAGCACGGCTGGCAGCCTGCACTGCAGCGGCATTTGCGTTATGGCGGCCGCGTGATCGGTATTTGCGGCGGATTCCAGATGCTGGGGCGCAGCGTGGCCGATCCTTTGGGCCTGGAAGGCGAGCCGGGCTGTACCGCAGGACTGGGTTTGCTCGATTTCGAGACTGAACTGAAACCGGCCAAGCGTCTGGCCAACGTCGAAGGACGTTGCCGCTTTGCCGATGCGGAGGTCAGGGGTTATGAAATCCACATGGGCGTTTCGTCCGGCAATGCCTTGCAAAACCCCGCTTTCGAGCTTGCCGGACGTGCCGAAGGGGCGATTTCGGCGGATAATCAAATCCTGGGCACATATCTGCACGGGGTGTTCGACCATCCGCAAGCCTGTGCCGCCCTGCTGCAATGGGCCGGGCTGGATCGGGCCCAGGGTGTCGATCAGGCAGCGTTGCGCGAAGCCAGCCTGGAACGCCTGGCCGATACTTGCGACCCCTTATTGCGCGCCTTGAGGTCATTATGAATGCCAATCGGTTTTCCCAAGCCGAGATCGACGCCATCTACCGGACCATCCGCGAGCGGCGCGACATGCGCCATTTCCTCGACAAGCCGCTGGAAGAGGGCGTGTTGCAGCGGTTGATCGAAGCCGCCCATCTCGGCCCCTCGGTGGGTTTCATGCAGCCTTGGCGCTTCATCCGCGTTACCGACAGGGAATTGCGCAGGCGCCTGCATGCCGATGTGGAGCTCGAACGCCAACGCACGGCGGAAGCGCTGGGCGAACGCTCGGACGAGTTCATGCGGTTGAAGGTCGAGGGCATCCTGCAATGCGCCGAAGTGCTGGTCGTGGGCTTGATCGACAAACGCGAGAACTACGTGTTCGGCCGGCGCACCATCCCGGAAATGGACCTAGCCTCGGCCGCGTGTGCGATCCAGAACTTCTGGCTCGCTGCGCGTGCCGAAGGCATAGGCGTGGGCTGGGTTTCGCTGTTCGATCCGGGGCGCCTGCGCGAACTGTGCGGCATGCCCAAGGGCAGCATGCCGATCGCCATACTCTGCGTCGGCCAAGTGGAAGCGTTTTATCCGGCGCCCATGCTGCAAACCGAAGGATGGGATACCCGGCGCAAGCTGTGCGAGGTGGTATTCGAGAATGCCTGGGGCAAAGCGCAGGACTGATATCATATCGATTCCACCTATCTGGAGCGAGGCAATGCCAAAACCCATCCTGCGTATATGCCTGCCGGCGTTCTGCTGTCTTATTTGCCTTATGTGCCTCACGCTGCCGGCCCAGGCCGATACCGCGGCGGACGACAATATCAAGGTCAACGTGCAAAAGAATGGCGACACGGTCGTCATCGACTTGGCCATGACCATGCCGGCAACGCAGCAGGAAGTGTGGGATGTGTTCACCGATTTCGATCACATGACGCAATTTCTGCATAACCTCGAGACCAGCAAGGTGCTGGAAAAGAACGGCGAGCAATGGAAGGTGGAGCAAAAAGGCCAGACCTCGCATAGCGGTTTTTCATTTTCGTTCGAATCGACCAAGCAGATCACGCTCAAGCCATATGAGTCGGTCCAGTCACATTTGCTCTCCGGAACCTTGAAGAAGCACGAAAGCCTGACCTCGTTTTCCCCGATGGGCGACGGGACGCGCGTCACCTATCACGCGGAATCGATATCCGGAGTCTGGGTGCCGGCTTTTCTGGGGACCTCCGTAGTGGAGAGCGAAGTGCACAAGCAATTTCAGGACATGGAAAACGAAGTCCTCAAGCGCAAAGCGGCGCACACCGCCGCCAGGTAAGATTTCTCACCTTCTGTGGACGCGTTCGCTGAAATTCGTGACTTTTTGTCACGCCGACCTGCATCGAAAATTTCTCGCGCTATACTTTAGTTGCAATGCGCCAACTTTGGCGGCAGGCCTGCTTGAGCCGACATGCCAGCATTGATAAACCGTCATGGCGTGAAGAATTTCTTGTGCCCCTCTGGAATGCCGGCGCGATACGCCAGGCACGCACACCGCCGAGGCCGGTAGTATCCTGCTCAGATTGATGTGTTTGAAGAGCGGCGGAAGCGGTTTGAGCACAGGCGGGGAGCCATGACAGTATCGTCCGACAGCGCGAGCAAAAGGGAGGCCCGAACGGCGGTGCAATTCGGCGCAACGACGATATTCGTCGTTCTCGGTGCCGGCTTGCTGTTGGGGGCCGTATCCTTCCTGCTTTCCCTGGCGCTCGGTGCCGGTTTCGCCGTTTTGCTGGCGCTGACCGGCGTGCTTGCCGCGGCGGCGCCGGTCCTGTTGTATCTCCGCCGGGGACGGCAAATGAAGGCAGTGCTGGAGCGGGGAGCCGATGCGGTCGCCATCGTGCGGCCCGGGCGCGATGGCGGGTTTGAAGCGGTATTCGCTAACGTCAAGGCCGCGAAATTGTGCCAAGCCGGCTTGTTGCGGCAATCGGATGTACTGGAAGGATTGCAGGCGGCCGCCTCTGGAAGTAACGATCTGCAGCGCGAGATTGTCGTGGAAAGCGAGGGCACTCCCACGCTCTGGCTGCATTGCCAATTCCTGCCCGTCCCGGGCGGTGTGGCGCTGGCTGTGCGCGACATCAGCGCGCGCAAAACGGAAGAGCGCGAGTTGCGCGAGAATCGCGCCTTCCTGCAATCGCTGATCGAACACCTGCCCATGCTGCTGTTCGCCAAGAGTTTTCGGCGCGAAAATTACGACAAGATGGTGGTGTGGAACAAGACAGCCGAGCATGTCATGGGTTACACCGCAAAGGAAGTCATCGGCAAGAGCAACCATGAAATTTTCCCTTCCAAGGTGGCCGACACGCTCAATGCGCTGGACCGGCAAATGCTGGCTGCGCCCAAGGTCGTGACGATACCGGAATTTCCCTATCGCCGGCCTGACGGTGTTCTGAGCCACCTGCGTTCCATCTCGGTGCCGCTGTTCGGAGAAGACGGCAAAGTCGACTACATCCTGGGCATTGTCGAAGACATCACGGCACGCCGCGCGCAAGACCTGGAATTGCGCAGCCAGCGCGCGGAATTGGCAGCCATCAACGACGCGCTACCGGTCGGCCTGTTCCGCACCGACGCGCAAGGCAGGGTGACCTACGTCAATTCCACGCTGACGCGCATGATGGGGCTCGAATACGAGGAAGTGGCCCGCGAGGGATGGTATGCCGGTGTCCATCCCGAAGACCGCAGCCTGGTGATTCTGGAATGGACGCACGCGACGCAAGGAGTGTTGTCTTATGAGAATACATTGCGCTTCGTGACCGGAGATGGAGGGATTTTATGGGCCGCGGTGAAGGCTGCGCCGATACGGATGGATGGCAAGCTGTGCGGCTACGTCGGCAGTGTGGACGATATTACCGGGCGCCTGCAGGCGGAACGGGACGTGCTCAAGGGGGAGCGCCGGCTGCGCGCGATTGCCGATAATTTGCCGGCCTTGATCGCCTATGTCGACCGCGAACAGTATTACCGTTTCACCAACGCCCATTACGAGCATTGGTTCCGTCGCGACGGCACACAGGTGCTGGGCAGCCACGTATCCGAGGTGTTCGGCGCCGACTACTATGCGTTCACCTCGAACAAGATTGCCGCGGCATTGCGCGGCGAGCGCATCAGTTTCGAGCGCGATGCGCTGGACCATTCCGGCCGCAAACGCCATTGGCGTGTGGAATACATCCCTGACCTGCAGGATGGCAAGGTGGCCGGCTTTTACAGCATGGTGCTCGATATTACCGAAGCCAAGGAATTGGAAAACCGCTTGCGCACGATGGCGAGAACCGATTCACTCACGGGGCTGGCCAATCGCGCCTCGTTCAACGAAGCGTTGAGCGAGGCCATCGCCGATTGCGATGCCGATGGACTGCACTTGGCTGTCCTGTTTCTCGATGTCGATCATTTCAAGACTTGCAACGATAATTTCGGACATCATGGCGGGGATCTGGTGTTACGCGAATTTTCACGGCGCCTCACGGCTTGCGTACGCCACACCGATATGGTGGCGCGCCTGGCGGGTGACGAATTTGTCATCTTGTTGATCGCCAATGATGCTGCAGCCGAAAGCGAAGCCGTGGCAAAGAAAATCAAGGCGGAGATGCAGCGGGAGTTTCAACTGGTCTCGGGGGCTTGCCAGGTGACAACGAGCATCGGTATCACCGTGCGGCGGGACGGCGAGAACGATGCGGAATTGCTGCTCAGACGCGCCGACCAGGCGCTTTACCAGGCAAAATCGCAAGGACGCAACAACTATGTCAGCGTTCTGTAGCAAAAATGCAAAATATTGTACTTTCATAGGGACGAAGGGTGCAAATTTCCCGAATTTGTCGGTTATAATGCGCCGACGTTGAGATTCCAGCGAGCGGTGCAGTACTACGCTGTCATGTCTTTCTTGGTTGAATCGACGGAGCGGGCGAAAGCTCAAATTTAACTGTAATAGGAAATGGTAATGGCAACTGGTACCGTAAAGTGGTTCAACGATGCAAAGGGCTTCGGCTTCATCACTCCGGACGAAGGCGGTGAAGATCTGTTCGCCCACTTCTCGGCAATTCAATCGGCGGGCTTCAAGTCCCTGAAAGAAAACCAACGCGTGTCCTTCGAAGTGACGGCTGGCCCCAAGGGCAAGCAAGCCTCGAACATCCAAGCCCTGTAATCCGGCTTGACGCGAAAAAAATCCCCGGCATGCCGGGGATTTTTGTTTTTAGCGTTCGAAAATGACGCGCATGCCTCAGGCAGCGCGCAAATCCTCCAGCCAGGTGCCGGCAGCCATGGCTTCCGCTTCGTGCCCCGGTTCGCGCCAGGTTTCCTTCAGCGCGGCCGCATACCATGCCTGCATGGGTGGCAACTCCCTCAAGCGCTGCGCATAGGCGGCAGCGCTGCCGCTCAAGGCCAGGCCATAGGTCTGCACCCGCAACGCGACGGGAGCGAACATCGCATCGACCGCGGTGAATTGTGCGCCGGCCAGGAACGGGCCGCCGAAACGGGTCAAACCTTCATTCCATAGCTCGTCGATGCGCTCAATATCGCCTCGCAGCGCGGGCGGCACTTCGCGCAATTGCACACGAATGCCGCAATTCATCGTGCAGATGTTGCGCAAGGCGGAAAACCCGGAATGCATCTCGGCGCTGGCGCAGCGTGCCCAGTTGCGGGCGTGCGTGTCGGCCGGCCAGACCCCGGCATGCCGTTCGGCCAGATATTCGATAATGGCCAATGAATCCCACACGATTTCCTTGCCGTCATGCAGGCAGGGCACCTTGGCATGCGGAGCAAAGGCCTTGAAGCTTTCGCGGTTCGAACCTTCGGAGAAGGGCACCAGCTTCTCTTCGAATGCGATATTGAGTTCGCGCATCAACAGCCAGGGGCGTAGCGACCAAGACGAATAATTCTTGTTGGCGATGTAAAGGGTAGTCATAGGGCCTCAAGCCTTAACGGTGATGCTGCTTCATGATCGAGGCTTTTTCGCGTTCCCAATCCCGCTGCTTCTCGCTTTCGCGCTTGTCGTGCTGCTTCTTGCCCTTGGCCAGGCCGATTTCGCACTTGATGCGACCGCGGAGGTAGTGCAGGTTGATCGGCACCAGGGTATAGCCGGCGCGCTCCACCTTGCCGATCAGGCGCTTGATTTCTTCCCCGTGCAGCAACAGTTTGCGCGTGCGCAGGGCTTCGGGATGGACATGGCTCGAGGCGCTGTTGAGGGCGCTGATGTGTGCGCCGAACAGGAAGATTTCGCCATTCTTGATGATGACGTAGGCTTCCTTGAGGTTGGCACGCCCCGCGCGTATGGATTTGACTTCCCATCCGTCCAGGACCATGCCGGCCTCGTAACGCTCTTCGATGAAGTAGTCGTGGAAGGCTTTCTTGTTGTCTACGATGGTCATTCTTTTGGCGGTTCGGAGGATCGGTTAAAATTCGGGCTTCGTATTTTATCAAATCAGGCAACAATGGCTGCGGTCCACAAGTCGGTGTTGGTCGGTTACAGCGCGGAACGGATGTTTGAACTGGTGGAACGCGTCGAGGATTATCCCCAGTTTCTGCCGTGGTGCGGCGACGTGCAGGTCGAGCGCCCCGACATATCCACGCTGACGGCGTCGATCATGATCCGCTATCGCGGCATCAACCAGAAATTCAGTACCCGCAACAACAACGTGCGGCCGGTTTCCATGCAGATGGTGCTGGTGGACGGTCCTTTCAAGCATCTCGAAGGCAGTTGGACCTTCCGTGCGTTGCGCGAGGATGCTTGCAAGATCGAATTCGAGTTGCAATATGAGTTTGCCAATAAACTGTTCGACCAGATGATCGGCCCGGTATTCGGCATGATCGCGGACAGTTTCGTGGATTCCTTCTGCAAGCGTGCCGAGGCGATATATGGTTGAGGAAGTACTGGCGGTACAGGTGTGCTACGCGACGGCGCAGAAGCAGTGGCTGCTGGCGCTCGACGTTGCGCCGGGCACCACGCTGCATCAGGCCATCGTCACCAGCGGCATCCTTGGCCAAGCGCCGGAAATCGATCTGTCGGTGTGGAAGGTCGGCATCTTCGGCAAGCTGAAGCCGCTCGATACCGTCTTGCGTCAGTATGACAGGGTGGAGATTTACCGTCCCTTGACGGCCGATCCCATGGAATCCCGCCGCCGGCGCGTCGCCAAGCGCGCCGGCACAAAATAGCCAGTTGCGCAGCAACTGCGGGAAGGTCCCCGGTCAGCCGCCGCAGCTGTCATTGACGGCTTGCTGAGCACGCTGGGTTTCCTGGGCGTGCTGAGCGTCATCCATGACGCTTTGCTGCCCGTCCGGTGCGACCGTTCTCATGCGCATGCCGCTATTGAGCGTGGCCAGGTACTCCTTTGCGTGCGCGCAATTTTCCGCCTTGACCTGGGCGTTATGCGCTGCGTCCGCTGCTTTCTTGTCTTTTTCAGCCTGCTCAGCCTTGCGCTTCTTGAAGTCGGCCTCCTTGTCGGCAAGGGATGAGGCGGGCTTTGCGCCGTCGGGCGAAGCAGCGTCGCCGGATGCGGAATCGGATGGGGCGTCGCCGGAAGTCTTCGCCGGCGCAGTGCGCCGCGGTGACTTCAGGATGTTCTTTTCCGGGATGTCGCCCGGAGGCGGCGTGTCGGAAAACTGCTTGACCCCTTGGGCGTTAATCCAGACGTATTTGGCTTGTGCCAGGGCCGCGGAACTCGCCAGCAAGCCGGCCAAGATCAAAGCCAGCTTGAATTTTGTCATTTTCATCATGGATTTCCTGTTTTGTTACAGAGTGGAAAAGCGAAATATAACGATTTCGCCACGCTTTTGAACGGCTGTCAATCTGGAAAACGGGCGGAATCGCTGCCGGGTTGACGCCCGGCCCGCGGCGTTTCCCTTGAACCGATTCAACGTTTCTTGTGGATTTCTGTATAATGCGGCTTTGCGCCTATAGGAAATGCTATGCGTCTACTCCAAAAAGCACTCACATTCGATGACGTGCTGCTTGTGCCGGGTTATTCGGACATCATCCCCAAAGACACTTCGCTCAAAACCCGCCTGACCCGCAACATCGCGTTGAACATTCCGCTGCTGTCCGCGGCGATGGATACCGTTACCGAATCGCGCCTGGCCATCGCCATGGCCCAGGAGGGCGGCATCGGCATCATCCACAAGAACCTGTCGGCCAAGGACCAGGCCCGCGAAGTCGCCAAGGTCAAGCGTTTCGAGTCCGGCGTGCTGCGCGATCCGATCACGATTCCGCCGACCATGAAGATCCGCGAAGTCATCGCGCTGACGGCGCAGTACGGCGTTTCCGGCTTCCCCGTGGTCGAAGGCAAGACCGTGGTCGGCATCATCACCAACCGCGACCTGCGCTTCGAAGAAGAACTGGACGCGGAAGTGCGTCTGAAGATGACGCCGCGCGAAAAACTGGTTTATGTCAAGGAAGGCGCCGATACGGCCGAGGCCAAGCGCCTGATGAACAAGCACCGCCTCGAGCGTGTGCTGGTGGTCAACGATGCATTTGAATTGCGCGGCTTGATCACCGTCAAGGATATCCAGAAATCGACCGAACACCCCTCGGCTTCCAAGGACCAGCAAGGCAAGCTGCTGGCCGGTGCGGCAGTCGGCGTAGGCCCGGAAAACGACGAGCGTGTCGAACTGCTGGTTGCCGCCGGCGTGGACGTGCTGGTGGTCGATACCGCCCACGGCCACTCGCAAGGCGTGCTCGACCGCGTCAAATGGATCAAGACCAATTTTCCCAGCGTCGACGTGATCGGCGGAAATATCGCAACCGCCGCAGCGGCCAAGGCCCTGCTCGAATACGGCGCGGACGCGGTCAAGGTCGGCATCGGTCCCGGCTCGATCTGCACCACGCGTATCGTTGCCGGCGTCGGCGTGCCGCAGATCAGCGCCATTGCCAACGTGGCGCAAGCCTTGAAGGGCAGCGGCGTTCCGTGCATCGCCGACGGCGGTGTGCGCTTCTCGGGCGACATCTCCAAGGCGCTGGCAGCCGGCGCGTCGTCGGTCATGATGGGCAGCATGTTCGCCGGCACCGAAGAAGCGCCGGGCGAAGTGATTCTGTACCAGGGCCGCAGCTACAAGTCCTACCGCGGCATGGGCAGCATCGGCGCCATGGCCGACGGCTCGGCAGACCGCTACTTCCAGGATGCCGCCAGCAAGTCCGACAAGTTCGTGCCGGAAGGCATTGAAGGCCGCGTTCCCTACAAGGGCAGCGTGCTGGCCATCCTGTTCCAACTGGTCGGCGGCGTGCGCCAGTCGATGGGCTACTGCGGTTGCCGCACCATTGACGAGTTGCGCGAAAAAGCCGAATTTGTCGAAATTACTTCGGCCGGCATGCGCGAATCGCACGTGCACGACGTTCAGATCACCAAGGAAGCTCCTAACTACCGCGCCGACTAAACCGGCCAGGCCAGCCTGACAGGCGAGGACCAAGAGATGGCAGAAACGCCCCGCCGCTGACAACTTCCAGCGGCGGGCAGGCTTTTTTTTTTGTCCACACATGACCATGCACGCAAAAATCCTGATCATCGATTTCGGTTCCCAAGTGACGCAACTGATCGCACGCCGCGTGCGCGATGCCGGCGTATTTTCGGAAGTCTATCCCTATGACGTCGACGACGACTTCATCCGCAACTACGGCGCGGCCGGCGTGATTTTGTCCGGCGGCCCGAATTCGGTCACCGAAGGCGACACGCCGCGCGCCCCGCGCGCTGTGTTCGAACTCGGCGTGCCGGTGCTGGGCATCTGCTACGGCATGCAAACCATGGCCGAGCAACTGGGCGGGAAGGTGGAAAACGGCAAGGTGCGCGAATTCGGCTACGCCGAAGTGCGCGCACGTAACCATACGGCCTTGTTCGAGGGTATCAGCGACTTCATTACGCCGGAAGGCCACGGCATGCTCAAGGTGTGGATGAGTCATGGCGACAAAGTCAATGAAATGCCCCCCGGCTTCAAGCTCATGGCCTCCACCGACAATTGCCCCATCGCCGGCATGGCCGACGAAGAGCGTAAGTTCTATGCCGTGCAATTCCATCCGGAAGTCACGCACACGGTGCAGGGCAAGGCCATCCTGGGCCGCTTCGTGCACGAAATCTGCGGCTGCAAGTCGGACTGGAACATGCGCGACTACATCGGCGAAGCCGTCGAAGCGATCCGCAAGCAGGTGGGCAGCGACGAAGTCATCCTCGGCCTCTCGGGCGGTGTCGACAGTAGCGTCGCCGCAGCCTTGATCCATCGCGCCATCGGCGATCAGCTCACCTGCGTGTTCGTCGATCATGGCCTGCTCCGCCTGAACGAAGGCCAGATGGTGATGAACATGTTCGAAAAGAACCTGGGCGTCAAGGTGATCCATGTCGACGCCGCCGAACAATTCATGGGCCATCTGGCCGGCGTCACCGACCCGGAAGCCAAGCGCAAGATCATCGGCCGCGAGTTCGTCGAAGTGTTCCAGGTCGAAGCCGGCAAGCGCGTCAATGCCAAGTGGCTGGCCCAGGGCACCATCTACCCCGACGTGATCGAAAGCGCCGGCAAGGGCAAGAAGGGCCACACCATCAAGAGCCACCATAACGTCGGCGGCTTGCCTGAGACGCTGAACCTGAAGCTGCTCGAACCCTTGCGCGAACTGTTCAAGGATGAAGTGCGCGAACTCGGCGTAGCGCTGGGTTTGCCGCACGAAATGGTATACCGCCATCCATTCCCCGGTCCGGGCCTGGGTGTTCGCATCCTCGGCGAAGTCAAGCTGCACTATGCCGACCTGCTGCGCCAGGCCGACGCGATCTTCATCGAAGAACTGCGCAACACCAAGGACGAAGAGGGCAAGTCCTGGTACGACAAGACCAGCCAGGCCTTTGCCGTGTTCCTGCCGGTGAAGTCGGTCGGCGTGATGGGCGATGGCCGCACTTACGATTACGTCGTGGCCTTGCGCGCAGTGCAGACGCAAGACTTCATGACGGCGCATTGGGCGCATTTGCCGCATGAGTTGCTGGGACGGGTGTCGAACCGCATCATCAATGAGGTGCGTGGCATCAATCGCGTGGTGTATGACATTTCGGGTAAGCCGCCTGCTACTATCGAGTGGGAATGATTTGATGTCTGGCAACTGCTGGCACTGACAGGCAGTAAACCACACCTAAGCCCGTGATTTCACGGGCTTTTTTGTTATTTCGTTTGGCATTGACTGGCACGAATTGGCAACGGCAAGCAACATTTTTTCATGGCATTCTTGATGGTATGATGGCGACGCGATGCCATGATCGGCACCCGATACCATGCCATGTGTTTCATGTAGTGCATGGTATCAAAATTTAAAAAATCGTTTGTAAACAACGAATTGAGTGCGATTTTTGCGCAGCTGTCGATCATGGTATTTCTTGCTTAAGAGGAAGAAAGCCATGCTGACTGATACCAAGTTGCGTAACCTGAAGCCGACAGAGAAACTTTACAAAGTGAACGACCGCGACGGCCTCTATGTAGCCGTGACCACTGGCGGGTCGATCTCATTTCGCTACAACTACTCGATCAACGGCAGGCAGGAAACCATCACCTTCGGGCGCTATGGCGTAGGCGGTATTACCTTGGCGGAAGCCCGCGAGCAGTTGGGCGAAGCCAAGAAGATGATTGCCGGCGGGAAGTCGCCAGCGAAGGAGAAGGCGCGGGACAAGGCACGCACCAAGGATGCCGAGACGTTTGGAGCCTGGGCGGAAAAATGGCTGCGTGGCTACCAGATGGCCGATTCCACCCGCGACATGCGCCGGTCGATTTTTGAGCGCGAGCTGAAGCCGAAGTTTGGCAATCAAAAGCTGGTCGAAATCACTCACGAAGACTTGCGAGCATTGACCGATGCCATCGTGGAACGGGGTGCTCCGGCGACAGCAGTACATGCTCGCGAAGTGGTGTTGCAGGTCTATCGCTGGGCCATCGAAAGGGGCCAAAAGGTCGAGAACCCGGCCGAGCTGGTGCGTCCGACGACCATAGCCAAATTCGAGCCGCGTGACCGTGCGCTGACGCCCGATGAAATCGGGCTGATGTACCAGTACATCGAGCGCATTGGCACCACGCCGTCGATCCGTGCAGCGGCGAAGTTACTGCTATTGACGATGGTGCGCAAAAGCGAACTGACAAATGCGACGTGGAGTGAGATCAATTTCAGCGAGGCGCTGTGGACGATCCCGAAGGAGCGGATGAAGCGGCGTAATCCACACCTGGTATTCCTGTCGCGCCAGGCGCTGGACATCTTCATTGCGCTGAAGACCTTCGCCGGCGGTTCGGAGTATGTGCTGCCGTCTAGATATGACTCGGATACGCCAATGAGCAGCGCGACGCTCAACCAGGTGTTGTCGCTGACGTACAAGCTGGCACAAAAGGAGGAGAAGCCGCTTGCTAAGTTCGGGCCGCACGATTTGCGGCGAACGGCCAGCACGTTGCTGCATGAGGCCGGCTATAACACCGACTGGATCGAGAAGTGCCTGGCGCACGAGCAGCGGGGAGTGCGGGCGGTTTACAACAAGGCAGAGTACCGGGAGCAGCGCACAGCCATGCTTCAGGATTGGGCGGACATGATTGATGAATGGGCTGTCAAGCGGCCACGGCCGGCGGAGTGAAGCCTGGACGTATTGGCTGGGCGTTTGATGACTTTCGCGACTCGATCCATTCCTCGATTTCGGCCAAATCCCAGGCTACGTTCCGGCTGGTGAGCACGATGCGGCGCGGGAACTCGCCACGCTGTTCCATGTTGAAAATCGTGCGCTCGGAAAGTGGGATCATCGCTAGCAGTTTTTTGCGGTTGATGAGAGTCTTATTCTGCATGATTGCCCTCGACACGCAAACACAAGCTACCTGCTGGCTTGATTCGAGGGCTGTATTGTTCACTTGTTGTTTTCTCTTGGCACATTTTGTCGCGTCCTTCCTGTTGCTTCCCGTTAGTGCCAGAGGATGCCAAGAATTTCAGTGCGACTAAACTTCTATAGTTTTTGAAATGGTTGACGTAATTTGAGTGCGTGTACACGCATTGCAATGTGCTTGGAAGAGAATGGGTTAGGACTCGACCGCCAGATTGCAAACGAGGTCTAGCCTGTAGTCATGCGGGATGGATAGAAGGGCTTTGGAAATTGCTTGGCGTGATTTCAGCCCAAGCTGTTCTGCTACTTGGGACTGATTCAGGCCCAAAGACAAAAGTGAAATGATTTCCTTTTTTCGATCTGCGATGCGCCGATCCACCAGCTTGCAAGCCTCCCAGCGAAGCCTCGTTTCCAACGAGTCCGATGTGTCGGTGGATTGTTGTTCATAGGTTAGGCGACGATGCACTGACAGTCGCAAAATAAAATCATCGACAAGTGCGTTACCTGACTTCGCGCCAGGTATGTTGATTCCCGCCCAGCTTTGCCGGTCTAGTCGCTCTAGTTCTCGGTCGAATACCACTTTGCTTCGCCTCGCCTTCTGGTATTCGTGGGACACTGACTTGCTGGCTTTTTTGGACTTGTGTTCGCTGCAATATAGCGAACTAAGCCTCGTGTCGGGCTGGACACGGTTTTCAATGAATGCGGCGAGTTCCGTCAGCTTTTCGCAGAATCGACACTTCTCCTTTCCCGGTATGAGCTTCACCTTTCCATGCTGTATCCGCTTGGGTCGTTTTGATCTGCATGCAATCATCAATGCTCGCAGACTGTCCAGTGTTGGCACCAACTCAAAATCATCAAACCTCTCTAGCGCATTGTGCGTCACCGTTTTGATGAACCAGTCGAGTTCATTGAAGCCGAGATGTTGAGCGAGTGCGCTTAAAACGTAAGTCCCTTCTACGTCTGGCTGTTCACATTGAGCGAGGGACCGGCGAACTCGATCATTTTGATACCGCAGCCATGCGTGATTCAACGCTTCGGGGCGTAATGCTGGGGCACGCTCACGAAGGACGAGCCAGGCGGGATCGAGTTCCTCGCGCAACAGTCGAAAAATCGAATGCCGATGTGATTTCGCGGAGTATGGTCCCCACAAACGCAAGAATGCGTTGATTGCGCTCTCGATATGCGCATCACACCCTGGCCAAATCGGGACTACTGTCGCGCTCACCATGTCCACTAATTCGAAAACTATAGAAGTTTAAGCATACCGCAGTCCTTGGCATCCTTCAATCGTCAATCAACGTAAGGAATGCTGAATCATGACGATGGAAGAGAAGTTGGTGGAGCGTTTTGGCCCACTTATGCCACTTACCGGCCTTGCCAGCCTGTTGGACCGCTCACAGGAAGCAACGCGCATGTTCCTACGGTCTGACAGCGAACTCGCACAGCGCATCAATACGGCCAAGCTCAAAGTCGGGCGTCGGCTGTTTTTTAGAACTGCGGAAGTCGCTCAGTTCTTGAGCGATGTAGCTACGAAGTAAGGCGAGCGCCGTTTATGACGATCCAGTCGGTAGGCGATGCATTGCCTCCAAGCCGCACAGATCTTCTGGCACTCGTCCAAAGCATGGCAGAGCGCGCCAAAGGTAAGCCACGGGCACCAGAAGCGCCGAAGCAGCCAATCGCCGTGCAGCTCCCTCTGTGGGGCGACGAAATCCGCTGCATGCCGAACGAAATCCTGCGTTCCGCGCTGTTCAACGCGAGGAACCGCAACCAGCCCCGGCGTTATTTCAAAAACGAAACGATAGCGATCATCGACCAGTCGGCGCGCATCAGCTTCACCGGGGAAGAGCTGCGCCAGACCGATGAATCGGTATGGCTGCAGCTGATTCATCTGGCGAAAGAGGTGCCCATCGGCAGCCCGGTCGAGTTCACCGCATACAGCATGGTCCAGGCGCTGCGCCTGACTAAGTCGTATCCAAGCGCAAACCACATTGAC
The DNA here is from genome assembly GCA_036384915.1 of Burkholderiaceae bacterium. Taxonomy (GTDB): domain Bacteria; phylum Pseudomonadota; class Gammaproteobacteria; order Burkholderiales; family Burkholderiaceae_D; genus PKWO01. Next base: position 124,513 of record DASVLJ010000030.1, on the reverse strand, counting down.
CAGTTGTGCAGCAGCCTGCAGCGAATGCAGGCGACTTCGCTATCAATCCACTCGCCGCGCCTGGGTAAAGGGGTAAGCCTCTCCATGATTCCAAAGTTCGAATGGCTCGATGAAGTCACCGGCGCTCGCTTGCATACCTGGCGCGTATTCGTTGCGCCAGAAATGGTTGAGTTGTTCGGCGATGTGCATTTCACGCATTTGGAGTGGGGGCAGCGGTTGGCGTTACCAACGGGGCTTGCGACATGGCTCCACGGCTATTACGCCTCACACAGCCGGCCCTTTGCGATTCGGCTTTCCACCCTGCAAAACGCTTCGGGTTGCACTGCCATCGATGCCAAGAAGATCGTCGAATCTGAGCAAGCTCGGCGGCTGACAGATATCCAAAAAGCCCGCCTTTTAAAGGTCAAGGAGCAAGCCAACGCCCGCAAATTCAAGCAGCAGGTCGATGCCGCGCTTGCTGAGCTTGTACGGGTCGGCTTCCTCAAATGGGGTGAAATCCGTGGCGACCTGGTCCACGTGGAGCGGCTATGAGTGCACAACCTATGGTGCACGCGGCACATCGAAAAATCCAACCTATGGTGCACGCACCCTCGAACTATGACGCACGCAATTCCAACCTATGGCGCACGCACCGTAACGCGGAAAGTCTTACCTGGCTTGCGTTTCCAGCGATTTGGAAAGTCAGTTAACCAGTTTTTAACCATTTATTTAACCCCGCCGCCTGTGGATAACTGGCGGCACGAAAGGAGATGCACATGGTATCGACCACCCTACGTAAGAAAGTTATCGCCGCACTCGCTGGCAGTTTAATCGTTTCAACAGCCAACGCCGGCAGTGTCGCCGGCAACGGCGGCGCAACCGAAGTCACGCAGATTCTGAACAATGGCGAGCTGGTCATTCAATCGTCGCAGCTGTACACGGAGGTCCAGCAGACGCTGCAGACGATGAACGACGTGCATACGCAGCTGCAAAACCTGATCGCAGCCCCGCAGCAGCTGTGGGGTCAGGCGCAGCAGGATTTAACCCAGCTCACGCAACTGGTCAGCCAAACCACAGCCATCAGCTATGCGGCCGGCAACATCGACCAGCAGTTTCGCCAGGCATATCCCGGCTATGCGCAAAGCGCCGGCGCGACCAATTACGGAAGCCAGTACAAAGCCCTGATCGGCAAGGCATTCGACGGCCTCAATTCCGCCCTGCAGGCGGCCGGCATGAACGCCAGCCAGTTCACCAGCGAGCGGGCCGCCATCCAGCAGATTCAAGGTATTTCCGCCGGCTCGCCTGGTGCGCTGCAGGCCGTCCAGGCCGGCAACATGATCGCCAGCCAGACCATCGACCAATTGCAGAAGCTGCGCCAGCTGATCGCCGCGCAGACGCAATCGCAGTCGAACTTCCTGGCCGCGCAGGCGCAAATCCAATCCAACCAGACCGACGCCACGCAAACGCTCATGAAGCAGGGCAACGGCACGGTGCGGCAATCCGGCCAAAGCGGCTTCAAAGGCTTCTGACCAGGGGGAATCGACATGATGCACACGCTGAACAATCTGACCCGCAACCTCACGCCGCCGCAAAAGAAATGGGGTTCGCTCGCCGTCGCCGTTCTCATCGTCGCGCTGTTCTCGCTACTGACTGGTTGCGATAGCAAAGCGGATCAAGAGGCAAGGCAACGCCAAAAAGAACAAGACGACGCCATGAAACAACTGACGCATCAGGGCGACGGCAAAGTGCGCAAGCCCGGCGAGAGCGGCTTTAAGGGGTACTGACATGAAGAAATCCATATGGCTCCTGATGCTCGCAAGCTTGGTCCTGGTGGCGTCGCCGGCGTTTGCCACCGGCGAATACGATCTGGGTTCGATCATGACGCAGTACCAGACGGCGGCCACGCAATTCGGGCAAAACATCACCTCGATTGCGTTGAAGCTGACCTATACGCTGTTCACGCTCGATATCTGCTGGCTGGCGGCAAGCCGCACGCTCAAGAATGCCGACGCCGTTGAAATCGGCACCGCCGTCATCATGCGCCTGATGTGGGCCAGCCTGGTGATTTGGCTCATCAACAATCCCAGCGTGCCGCTCGCCTTCGTCAACAGCTTCATCCAGATCGGCAAGACCGGAGCCGGCACCACGGCCATCAGCCCCGGCGACGTGTTCTGGCAAGGCGTGGACATGGTGAACCTGATGATGACGAAGTTTTCCGACAATGCCACGGTCGCCGGCGTGCCGGTCCCGGCCGGCATCGCGGCGATGAGCAATCCCTTCGCCGCCATCCTGATCGGCATGGCGCTGATCGTCATCATCGTTTGCTATTCGCTGCTGTCGGCGCAATTCGCCGTGGCCTGGGTGCAGCTCTGGTTCTACATGGCCGTGTATCCAATTGTGCTGGCCTTCGGCACGCTCAAGTTCACGCGAGACATGGCGATGAAGGTCATCACGACGCCGATTGTGTATGGCGTTCGCTTCATGGCGATCTATTTCATCATCGCGGTCGGCACCACGCTCGCGGCCGCCTTCGGCACCGAGATAGGCAACCTGTCGTTGACCAACCTTGCGCCGATTTGGACCGTGCTGGCCGGCTCGGTGCTACTGCTGATGCTGACATTGAAGGTTCCCACTTTGGCGTCGGACCTGTTGGGCGGGACCGCTTCCTTGTCGGCCGGCGATGGCGTTGGCGCGGGCCTGGTCGCCGGCGGCGCAATCGGAGCCGTTGCTGGCGGCGCATATGCCCTTGGCACTGGCGCGGCTAACGGTGTCGCCGGCGCGATCAAGGCGGGCCAGTCCGCTATCGCCCAGGCGCGGGAAAAGGGCGCGACCGGCATGATGGCGACCACGGCCGGCGCTGCTGGCGCGATTGGCAGCGCAGTCGGCGAGGCGGCTATGGACGGGATCAAGGGGCTGGGTGCGGAATCCGCCGGCGGCAAGCTGGCGAACCGGATGGACGCCAAGACGGCAAGCATCCGAGAGGCAAAGGCGGCCGGCAGTCCAGTGGAATCCGTGCCGGGTGGTCAACCGCCAGCGCCGGCATCGCCCACAGCAGCTGCAGGCCCAGTATCGCCGGCACCAGATAACGCCCAGGGCGAGACGCCGCCGCCAACCCGTGACACGCCACCAGCGCCGGCGGACGGATCGAGCAGCGCAACCCTTACGCCGCCCACGACGCCGGCAACGGCCACGACCGCTACGACAGCGCAGGCGGCCGTAGCGCAGGCTTCCCCTGCGGCACCAGCCGCACCCGTACCAGGAAGCGCAAGCGACAGCGTGTCCGATACGCCGCCGACCGGCTCCACGCCTACGGCATCCAGCAAGGCGGCCGGTGCGGCAAAGCGGGTCTTGAGCGAAATGGAGAAATCCGGCGGCGCAGCCGGCGGCTCGATCCAGACGCATCACGGCGACGAATAGGCAATTTCGTTTACTCAGTCATCGTAATCGAAACGAATACCGATGATTCAGTCATCACAATTCAAGGGTTCGAACATCATGAAACAAGCACGAAAGATCGACGGGTTCGCCGTCGAAGTCCTCCCGGCGTTTCGCAGCGGACGCACGATCTGGACGGCCTGGCTCGGCGACCTGCCATCAGTTCGCGCCTATGGCTCGGGCTATGACGATGCAGTGTCTCAGCTGGCGGCGCGGTGGGCCGAGGTCAAGGCCGCGTATCGAGCGTCCGACCAGCCGATACCGACGCCGGTGCGACGCAGGGGCGACAAGCGCATTCTCGACGCGATCAATCGCCTGGGAAAGCGCGTGAGCACGCCGATTTTCTAGCTTTTTTGGCGTGGACTTTGCCCCGCACGTCGCGGGGCAGAAACCAAAATGGAAGCAATGAGGAAGCGGCTGGACATCAGAAAGGCAACAAGGGGAAGCAAAAAGGCAGCAAGAAGGAAGCAAGAAGGAAGCACATTTGGGCCGCCACAGCTTGGGTCAGAAGCTAATCCACAGCGTGTACACGCTACCGTTTTTAAAGATGGCGTGCTGACGCGGCCCATGCGTCTCATTTGTTCATTTCCTGTTTCGGTTTGTTGATATTTTGATGCGGCCTGTTGCGCTTTGTTTGCATTCTGTTGGCGATCTGTTGGCGATCTGTTGGCGATCTGTTGCGCTCTTGTATCCGTATTGTTGCGGTAGAGGGCCTGAGCTGTGAAATCCAGCGCAAACACAGAGCCGAATTGCGTGGCGTATGCCGAGCTGGGAGGATCGTACTGCGCAACCCCACATGATTTTTCATAGTGGAACATAAAGGGGGTATTGCGCTGCGCTGCTGTTTTTGTGGTTTTACGTTGCAGCATGCGGCCTTGCCGCGTACTGCGTTAATCAAAAATGTATTGCGATTGCATGGCGCATTTGCAATACGAGTTTCGGAGGGACTTATGGCAGCAAAACGGACCTATTCCGTGCGCCTGGACGATGAGCAGCGTCAGCAGCTCGAAGCAAGGGCCGGTGGAAAGCTCGCGGTCGGGAATCTCATTCGCTGTGCAATCGACGCCTATCTGCGGCAGGAAGAAGAACGGGACTACCTGGCAGACGTGGAGGCGCGAATAGCGGCGACGATCAATCGGCTTGCGCGCCAGGTTGAGAAGGACCGCGCCGAGCAGCAGATTGTCGTTGCCATGCTGGACGGGTTGCGCGAATGGCTGGCCTTCGCACTTCCGACACCGGAGGACGAGGAAAAGGCGAACGAGCTGTTGAAGGAACGCAGTGCGGTGTTCCTGGCACGCTTGCCGACGATGTTCACGACCTCCACCAAGGCCAAGGTCACGGCTTATCTGGAAGCCAGCGAACAGATGGCGGAACCGTGCCCGCAATGCGGCACAGGGACGCTCAGGCGCAAGGAAGGGCGAAAAGGCACGTTCTGGTACTGCACCAACTGGAATGCGACGCCAAAGTGTGAAGCGAAGTTCAAGGACGACGGTGGCCGTCCGCTCATGCCGAGCGAGGAAGGGACTGACGCATGAAGCTGCCGACTACACATTTCAACAGCAATGGAGAACGGGATATGAATGATCGAAGCAACGAGCTTACCCTGGCGCTGGCGGCCATGACGGAAGCCACGTCAGTCCACCACGTATTCGATGACTCGCTGTCGGAGCGCGGCGCGGGGACCGTGCGGTATGTCCTGGAAGCGGGTGACAGACTGTTTTTGGCGTGGTACGACGAGGATACGGCCGATATGGTGGTTTCGCCGATTGAACTATGGGACTTCGACAATCTGCTGGATGCGCTGGGCGATCCGCTGGCGGTCTTGTCGTTCCGGGAAATCAGCGGCGGGAATTTTGCGAAGGTGGCAGCGAGGACGTTTGCGGCGTCCGCACTGCCTGTCACGAAAACCCATTGAGAGAGCAACCATGACACTGCAAAGATACACCAAAGACGGGAATTTGAGCCAACTCCACCGGCACGGAGGGAAATAGCGATGTTCTACCTTGCCTATGTCCGAACCGATGCCCAGGGCGTAATCGGCGCGACGCTGCCGGATTTCAAGCTATCTGCGATGGCCGATTCCGTGCGCGAGCTGCCCGACCGCCTGGTGGAAACGATTGCCGCGCACTATCGCGGCAATGCCCCCAAAACTTCCCAAATTGAAGACCTGCAGGGCGACGACGCCTATCAAGGCGGTTGGTGGCTCTTCCTCAACCTCGACGTGGCTTTCCTTGCCAACCGGCGAGGACAACGGCGGGAGCGTGCGCAATGAGCGCCCGACGGCAGCTATTGGTTGTCGGCGGCGCTCTATGCGGCTTCGCTTGGGGACATGAAGGCTTTACCTGGCTGATCGGCCTGGCGGCCCTTATGCCGCTCCTTTGGCATTGGTCTACATCGAGGCGCTGGGCCGGGGCTACCGCGCTGGCCTACTACCTGGCCGGCAGCCGGGGCCTGCCCTTCGGTGCCGGTATCTTTTTCGCGGAATCGGCCCCAGCCTGGTTCAGCTGGGCGCTATGGCTGGCTGCCGGCGCGATCAATGCCTTGCCCTGGTTTCTCCTTTGGAGTCAAAACCCACGCCGGCGGGCGTGGGCCATGCCGGTCGCCTTGGCGTTGACGGCACTGCCTCCCCTTGGCTTTATCGGCTGGACTCATCCGCTGACCGCCGCCGGCGTCGCTTTTCCAGAGCTGGGCTTTGCTGGCTTGGCGCTCCTGGTTATCGGTCTGATTGCTGTGGCGTTGGCTCGCTGGCCGGCGGCGGTGGCGGTCGCCGGCGTTGCCGTGGTGGCGAACGTTAACGCTGCACAATGGCACAAGCCTGCGCCCTGGGCCACTACCTGGTCGGCGCAAGACACGCACTTTGCGCGCCTGCAGACCGATGCCATGCCCGATTTGCTGGGTGAGGGAAAGCGTTTCATGCAGATTCTGATGATCGCCGGCCAGGTCGAACCTGGGCGAGTGGTGGTTATGCCTGAAACGGTCTTGCCGCGTGTCCGCCAGGGCAACGAATTCGCCGCAATGATGCTGGCCGATGTGTCGGCCAGGCTGAAAGCGAAGGGCAGCGTGATCCTGGTGGGTGCCGAAGTGGCTGCACCTGGTCGGCCGATGCACAATGCGCTGGTCGCCCTGGGCGATGTCGGCGGCCCGCTGGTTCAGCGCGTGCCGGTGCCGATTGGCATGTGGCGGCCGTGGGCGGCGGAATCTATCGCGGCCGATCCGCTGGGCGCTGGCGTCGGCCAGGTCGCCGGCCGCAAGGTGGCGTACTCGATCTGCTATGAACAGCTGCTGGTGTTTCCGCTGCTGGTCAGCATGGCTCACGATCCAGATTTGATCGTCGGCGCGGCGAATGACTGGTGGGCGCGGGATACGAGCATTCCAACGATCCAAGGGCAGGCGATGGACGCCTGGGGCCTACTGTTCGGCTTGCCCGTGGTCAGAGCGACCAATATCTGACCGCCATGTCATGGCGGTTGCCAAGGTGAAGCCTGATCGATCGGTGGACAGGTAGCGGACCAGGTCGTCATAGATCGAGTAATCGAACCATTCCTTATGGCCGCCACAACCGTAAGGAATGAGTCCGCGATGGTACGGCGAGGGTGCTTGGAATTTTGAATAGAGCTGCTTGGCTGCTTTCTCAAGCAGTCGGGCGTCGGCTTCCGACCCAGCGTCGAACGCGATGCTTTGATTTTCGTCGAATAGCTCCCTAACGTCGTCGTCAAAATTCTTGGCATAGTCGGCGGTCTTGACGAAGGCGTAAGCACGGCTCGGCCACGTGCCTGTCATCCCGATCTTGACGGCGGAATGGTCGCACAGAACCAAAATGTACACGCGATATATCGGCACATTGACTTCGGCGTAGACCGATACAGGGACCTTCAGGTGAAATCGTTTCAGAATGACCGACACGAACAATTTGCTGTCCGGGTAATACTTGTTCCGCTTTCCGGCCGATATGCGTAGCTTCTTTTCGCCGATTTGATTGACCAGCCACAGCAGCCGGCGCTCGTCCATTTCGTTCTCGACGTGGACGCCGAAGTTGTCGGGCGGCAGGGATTTGAAAAAAGGTAGGGCGTTGTCATCTGATGCCTTCAATTTGCGCATCTCCTTGCTCGTCTGCGCCGTTTCGTGCTGCGGAAAGGTTCGATCTCACGTGTATTCGGCAGCGTGTACACGCATCACATGGTACGCTTACAACATGAAAACACTAACCTTTATCCGTCATGCAGAAAGCGTGGCGAATGCTGGTGGCATCACCATGCCGCACGATGCTATTCCGCTGTCCGACTTGGGTTTCCTGCAAGCGCGGGAGCTTGCAACTGTGCTCGATGTGAAACCGGCCGCTGTGCTGGTATCAAACTTCACTCGAACGCATCAGACGGCGCAGCCGTATTGCGAGCGGTTCGGCGTTCGCCCGGAAGTGCATCCCCTCCTGGACGAGTTTTCCGTAATCGACCCGGAACTTATTAAGGGGTTGGACGGCTCGCAACGGAAACCCTTCGTGAAGGTGTATTGGGATGACTGTGATCCCCAACGACGCAACGGCGTCAAAGCTGACACGTTCGCAGAGTTCGACGCTCGGGTTGTGGCGTTCATGGACGATATGGCGAACTTGCCAGATTCGACCGTTATTTTCGGTCACGGCATTTGGTTCGGGCTATTGCTTTGGCGGTTACTTGGCTACACGGCGGACGATGCTGCAGGCATGCGTGCCTTCCGCCACTTTCAGCTCGGCTTTCCTATGCCGAACTGCGCTGCTTTTACCCTGACGCAGATCGAATGCGGACAATGGTGCATACGGGCAAGCAGTAGCCTTGTCCGCCGTATTTCCAGTGTACGACTGGACATTGGTGCATTTCGGGAAGATGCATTGACCGAAAGCGACGTTACTGCTGCGCAGGAACCCCTGCTGGTCTAGGTTCGCCAGCCGTAAGCTGGCTCCTGCCTCCGAGCTGTTCACAAAACGGTCGTTTTCTGGACAGTCTGCAGGATCGCCACTTTGACCTATCCGGGGCGTGCCTAAACTGTTAATATTGCCGTCAATGTTTCTATGTTTGGGTACTGTCAATGAAACAACGCATAGGCTATGCCCGCGTTTCGACGGATGACCAGCACCTTGACTTGCAGCGGGACGCACTGACGAAAGCCGGTTGCAGCGTCATCTACGAGGAAGCGGCCAGCGGAAAATCGACGGCCCGCCCGGAGCTTGAGCAGTGCCGCAAGGCGTTGCGAGAGGGTGACACGCTTGTGGTGTGGCGACTGGATCGACTCGGGCGCAGCCTGCCGGACTTGGTGCAGATCGTGGCCGAGCTGGAACAGCGCGGCGTCGGCTTCGAGAGCTTGACCGAGAAGATCGAGACGGACAGCGCAGCGGGCAGGCTGGTTTTCCATGTGTTCGCGGCCCTGTCGGAGTTCGAGCGGAACTTGATCCGCGAGCGCACACAGGCCGGTCTAGCTGCCGCCCGTGCCCGTGGCCGGGCCGGTGGCCGCAAGCCGAAGTTGGATGCGAAGCAAATAAATCAAATCAGGCTGCTATTGAGTGATCCAAATGCCTGCGTAGCAGAGCTTGCAAGAGATTATGGTGTTTCTCGAACGACCATTTACAAGCATTGTGGCGTGGTGTATCCGAGGAATGAAAAAAGTTCACCAAGCAGAGGTGGCCTGTGACGGGTGAGCATTGTTCAACGTGTCATGGTCGCCCAAATGACGTGGAAATTGATTGTCCGAATTGCGGTGGGAGCGGCTGTGACCCAACGGATGAGAAGCCATTCGCGCAGTGTCATGAGTGCTATGGCGAGGGGACGATTGTTGCGGATGTTTGTCCCGCTTGCTTTGGTCTTGATGACGAATATGAAGGCGAATATGAAGATGAAGAATTGGAGATTGATGTGACTTCGGAAAAGAAATTTAGAGATTACAAAGACGAAGCCGAGGCATGGATTACGCTCGCCACTGGCGAGTATTACCCAGATATTTTGCCGGATGCCTGCCGACTCTATGAGCCTGTGCTGGTCGAATTCGGTTTGTTGTTGAAAGCCTCCCACTCCTCTACAAATTTCTTTAGCTCCATCATGGAGACAAGAAATCAGTGGATGCGCACGCAGCTTTGCCGGGTGTTCAAGAAGTACGTCAGCCCGCAAACTCCCGTTGAAATGCTCAAGCGCAAGAGTGATGCCGCCAAAATTTGCGCTCAATTTGGCGATGCGTTCCGAAGCATCGTGGAGGTACAGCAGAAGTTTGATACTCGCCCCATGCCAGATGAAGCTCTCTGTGCTGTCCTATGGGAGTACAAAGATCGTGGCAAGAAGGGCTATGACCTGACGGAGCGGCTGTTTGACGTGCTGCGTAGTCAGCACGTCGGGCTTGTCGTTACTGGGCCTGAGCGTGCTGGTAAAGACGTGTTGTTGGGCAACGTATTTAAAGACTATCCGAAGCCTGATCGTCCAGTAGATTTTGTAATCTATGACGGGAAAAAGGTGCTTGCAATCGGCTTGGCGCGTTATGACTCAGATCGTGGCGGTGCGCAAGAAGATGATCGTACAGGCCAGTATCGAGAGGTCGCGCAAGAGATTATTGGGTACGCTGACAGTCACGGGATGGAGCATATCAAGGTAATTTATGTGAACGATGGGCCGGGCTTGTTGCTTGGCTCGATGTGGAATGATTATTCCTACATCGAAGATCAATGGCCGGGCCGCGTTAAGGTTGTGACCTTGCGAATGGTGCCTGATCGAATTACTTCCGAATGGTTGGGGTCTTGAGATGGCAGTTCCCATTCCCGGGAAGGGGAAGCGTAGCAACGGCGCGCAGGGTCACCCTGCTGACACTGGTGGCTTCCGCTTAGAGTACCCCGGCAAGAAGTCGGTAGAGGAAATTCTGGCAACCCCAGCGGGTCGGTATGTACCAAATCCGGCCTACTTTGGTGGTGATAACAGGCTTTACCATGCGGATAATCTTGCCGTGTTGTCTGCGCTTGCGCAGGATGAATCAGTCGCAGGGAAGGTTAAGCTGGTCTACATCGACCCGCCGTTTGCAACTGCTTCTGCCTTTGAGTCACGCAAGCAAAAGCACGCCTACGATGACCATTTGGTCGGGCCTGCTTTCGTAGAGTCTCTGCGCGAGCGACTGGTTCTAATTCATCGTTTGCTTGCTGATGATGGTTCTCTATACCTCCATCTTGATGAGAGGATGATTTTTCACTTCCGGGTTGTTCTCGATGAGATTTTCGGAGAAAAAAACTTCCGAAACTGCATTACCCGGAAAAAGTGCAATCCGAAGAATTACACCCGCAAGACATACGGAAATGTGGCTGACTATATTCTCTTTTATACGAAGAGTGACAGCTATGTTTGGAATCGGCCTGTTGAGCAATGGGACGACGCCAAGGCTTTGAAGGAGTACCAATACGTTGATCCTGATGGTCGCCGCTACAAGAAAGTGCCTGTCCATGCTCCAGGTGTTCGTAATGGCGAGACAGGCAAGGATTGGAGGGGTAAGCCACCACCTCCCGGTAAGCACTGGCAGTACCCGCCTTCAACCTTGGATGAAATGGATGCCAGAGGCGAGATTTATTGGTCGGCTACTGGAAACCCAAGACGAAAGATTTATTTGGAGAACAGCGCGGGAATTCCAGTGCAGGATATTTGGATGGATATGAGGGATGCTCACAATCAGAACATCCATATCACCGGCTATCCAACCGAGAAAAACCCAGCATTGTTGGCGCGAATAATTGAAGCATCATCTAACCCCGGCGATCTGGTTATGGATTGTTACTCTGGTTCAGGAACGACGATTGCCGTTGCCGCCAGTCTTGGGCGCCGTTGGATTGGTGTAGACCGCAGTGATGAAGCAATCAGAACGACCCTGCATCGGTTCGAGCTTGGCACAGAGCGCATGGGCGATTTTGTGAATGCAAGAAAGCAAGGTGAGCTATCGTTGCATGAACCAATAACCGACTTTGTTCTGTACGAACCAGAGACTGAGACAGTGCCGGTAGTAGAGAGTGATATGGCTGCGAAGAAGAAGACTCGACGTGTTGCTAAATTGTCTGAATTCACAGAGGTTCTCGCAGCTCGATGAGCACATCAGGCCAACTGACCCCGACCGTGGCGGGTGAGGCAGAAGCGTATCTAAGCCGGTCATGCAGAGTCATGGCTGGTTTGATACGCGTACACGGCCCTTGCCGTCTTGCTGATCGTGAGTTCCGGCCTTTTCAGACCCTAGCCAATTCGATCATCAGTCAGCAGCTATCCGCAAAGGCCGCCGACACGATAGAGCGCCGGGTGCATGCCATCGTGCCCGGACTCACACCTGCCGGGTTCCTAGCTGTTGCGCCTGATGCGCTACGCACTGCCGGACTGTCGTCGGCCAAAGCTCGCTACATCGTAGAACTGGCCCAGCGTGTCAGCGATGGACGGCTGAATTTAGAGGCCATGCAGGAAGCGCCAGACGCTGACGTCGTCGCTGCGCTGGTTGAGCTTCCCGGCATCGGCCAATGGACGGCGGAAATGTTCTTGATCTTCGGCCTGCGCAGGCCAGATGTGTTGTCCTTGGGCGATGCTGGTTTGCAGCGAGCGACCCGACTACTGTTTGGGGACGATGCCAAGTTGGAGCGTTTGGGGCAACCATGGCGGCCCTTCCGCTCTGTAGCGTCGTGGTATTTGTGGCGCACACTTGACTGACGGAAAGAAAAATGTCCGACCTCACAGGGAGCGACCGTCGCAAGCTTGAAAAGCTGCTTGGTATGGGCAGCGGGTACGTCCTCAACTTCTCCGACCGCACCTTCGGCGACTTCTTCGACGAGTTTCGTGTCGAGATTGACGCCGACCGTTACCGGACTCGTGGCACGTCCAAGGCCAACCGCATGCGCACGCATTGGGATCTGGACGCGAGCCATGTGGTTGGTCGCGTCATTGGAGGACTGATCGACTACGCCACCGACGAGGGCTGCTTCGGCGACAGCAACCCTGTCTTGATCGAGGACTGCCGCAAGATTGCCCAGCGCCTACTCAGCGACCAGCCCGTGGCCGAACTGGACGCACTGGCCGCGACCACTGATGAACGTGACTTCGAGGTGGTGGCGGAGCATGTGCGTGAGGCCATCGAGAAGAACCAGCCGGAGGGGGCCTTGGATCGGCTGCACACGTTTGTCATCAAATTCGTGCGCATCGCCTGTGAGCCTCATGGCATTGAGGTGCATCGTGACAAGCCACTGCACAGCGTCTTCGGGGAGTATGTGCGCGCCCTGCGCGACGGCGGCCATCTCGAATCAGCTATGACCGAGCGCATCTTGAAGTCCTCAATCTCTGTGCTGGAGGCGTTCAATGATGTGCGTAACAACAAGAGCCTCGCGCATGACAACCCGATCCTCAACTACGAGGAAAGCCTGCTGATCTTCAACCACGTCGCGGCCTCCATCCGCTTTATCAAGTCGTTGGAAACGAAGATCCGGGCCAAGGTTACAGCCGCAAATGCGTCATGCCGGGAGGATAACAATGTGCCGTTTTGATGTCGCAAAGGACATAGCCTCGGCGCACACTGCAACCGAGCTGGGAGACAATACAGGCAATAGGCAGGGAGTTGCCCAGAAGGGATTTTGTATGAGCATGGTATTTTTCATGGTATCGGATGGTGGCGTAAGTCATAACACCTTGTCGTTGTTGAAATTTTTCCACTCGTTTACAATTGAGTGGGAATGATTTGATGTCTGGCAACCGCTGGCGCTAAAGGCATAGTCCCCCTGCCGTCAGCGGCTTGCATCACGCGCCGCGTGATCGATCAGCCTGACGATGTCCGCCGGATGCGACACCATCGACATGTGACTGGATTTCAGCGCAACGCGATGCGCACCGGTTTCCTTGACCAGTTCCCGTTGTACGGCGGGTGGCAGCGCGTGATCGTCGCCGGTGACGAGATACCAACTGGGCTTGTCGTGCCAGGCTGCATGGGAGACCTTCTCGCCGAACGCACTGGCGGCAATCGGCTGTTGCACGGCTGCGAGCAGGCGTGCCTTGGCCGCAGGCACATCCCCGGCCATTACCTTGCGATATGCATTAGGATCGTCCAGCCAGATCAGTCCATTCCCGTCGGGCTTCAAGCCTTCCATCGGCGCGTGCAGCCTCGTTAGCAGATCGCCGACCGATTCATTGCTGTCGGGGACCAATGCCGACAGGTAGACGAGCCCCTTCACATTCGGCGCATTGCCCGCTTCCGTGACCACGGCGCCGGCCCAGGAGTGGCCAACGAGCAGCACGTCGCCTTTCTGCCGTTCCAACACGCGGCGCGTCGCGGCGACATCGTCGGCCAGCGAAGTCAAGGGATTCTGCACGGCGGTCACACGGTAGCCCTTGCGCTGCAGGGCGGTAATCACTTCAGACCAGCTTGAACCGTCGGCAAACGCTCCGTGCACGAGCACGATATTGCGAAGCCTGGGCGCGCCCGGTTCGGCGTGCGAGAGTTGCGGAACGATGGCGGCAGCCAATGTAACTGCGGCAGTCATCATGCGCAGCCGTCCGGACCAGCCTGGTAGAAAATTTGCTCGTTTCATGGCGTTACGGCTCCATTGCCTTGGCCACCAGCAAGGTATCGGTGAACTGCTCGAAGCCCACGATCTTGCCGCCGGCAAGCCGCCACACATGGGCCACACGCGCTTGCATGGCTCGTCCGGTGCGCTTGTACGTGCCGGAATAGCTGCCAATGCCGACAATGCGGTCGCCTCCATCGATCAGTGATTCCAGCGTCATGCGGTAGTTATCCCACTCGCCGCCCAAGACCTTGAACACGTGTTCGACAATTTGCGCGGGGCCGATCCAGGTACCCGCACAAGGGAAACCCGCCATCTCCGTCCAGCGCGCGTCCGGCGCAACATCGGCCATCATGCCGGCGATGTCGCCCCGGTCGGATGCAGCGTAGTGCTCGGAAACGATTTGCAAGTTGCTTCGCATGGCATTCTTCCTCGCGTCAAATTGAACAACCGTCAGGCCCGCAGGCGACGTCTGTCGTCATGCTTCCAGGCGACGCCGTTTCATCAGACAGTTGAGCCCGCAGCCAATCGCACAGCTCCTGCGGACGGCCGAGGAAAGCGCCGGCGTCGAGCGGGGTGAGCTTGCCGTCGCGCTCGAGCGCAAAGCTGGGGAAGCCCCGTGCGCCGACACGTTGCATCAACCGGTGCGTCTCGGCGATGTGCGCATGCAGTTCCTCGCCTTGTGCTTCGTCCATAGCCAGTGCGAAAGCCGTTGCATTCAGCCCGATCTTGCCTGCTATATCAACGAGCACCTCGCGGTCGGCGATGCGTCGGCCTTCGGTATAGTGCGCGGACTGCAGGCCGGAAAGCATGTCCAGGCCGCGGCTGGCGAGCCTTTCAGCCGCGAGCACCGCGGCGGTCGGCGGGGCGGAATCGAATACCGCCGATGTATCGCGCAACAGGCCTTCGAAATAAGCATCGCCAAAAGGCTGGCCGGTGAGATCCCTGATACGCCGGTCGTGCGGCATCACGTAGTCACGCAACTGCGGCGTGACCGGCTGGCGGCGGTCGCCCGCCATCATGCCGCCGCCGTGAGCCTGCACGGGCAAGACCTCGCGGGCAGCCTTCACCAGCGGCGCGGCACCGTAGCACCAGCCGCAAAGCGGATCGTAGATATAGTGCAGTGTGGTGGTGCTCATGGCGCTGCCCCTTAGTACATCGGACGCTTGTTCACCGCGTCGGCCGGCACCGCCTGCATCACGTCCCAGTGCTCTGCGATCTTGCCGTTCGCGACACGGAAGATGTCCACGATGACCATTTCGGGATGGTCGCCCATCTTCGGCTGGCGGGTCTGCACGAAGACCAGGTCTCCCTCTGCCGCGACGCGCAGGAATTCGACCTTGAACTTCGGTCCCTGGAGCAGCCCGAGTTTCTCGACGAACTGCTTGACCGCCTCGGTACCGTCGGTCATGGTCGGGTTGTGCTGGATGTAGTCTTTCGCCCAGTAGCGGTCAACGGCGCCGAGGTCGTGGTCGCCGAACAGCGCCTGGTAGGCCTTGAGCACCAGCGCCTTGTTGGCGGCAGCCGTGTTGCGCACGTGGGACTTGGCAGTTGCGGCCGGCTGTGCCTCGGCGGCCTGGGCGGCGGGCAGCGTCGCGGCGCCGAGCGCCAGGGCCAGAGACAAGGCGAGTGTTTTGGTCTTGATCATGGTTCTGTTTCCTTGGTTTTCTGTGTCGGTTGCCGATTGAACGGAGGGGGCACCCCGATTACCACTTCATTTCACCCTTGTTGACCTTGGCGCCGATGTCCAGCGCAATGCCCAAGCCTGCCTGCGGATAGGCCTTCTTCATCGCCTCGATCAGTTCGGCGGCTTCCTTTGCCTTGGCGGCTTCGGCATCGAAGCGCTGCAGGTAGTCGCGGGTATAGGTAATGCTGCTGGCGTCGAGCGCGGTGCCGGCGGCCATGTGACCCGGCACGACGGTTGCCGGCTTCAGCGCCTGCATCTCGTCGAGTTGCGCGAACCATGCCTGGCGTTCGCTGGGCTTTTGCGTATCAGCCGTCCAGACATGCAGGTTGCCGAACACCGCGATATTGCCGACGATGGCCTTGAGCGACGGGATCCACACGTACGGGCGGTGCGCCAGTTCTCCGGTCGTGCCGCGCACTTCGATGGTTTCGCCATCCACCGTCAGCGTCGTGCCCTTGAGTTCGTCCGGGACGATGGGCTGCGTCGGCGCATTGACGCCCATCTTCGGGGCCCAGAAAGCCATCTTGCCGGCCATCTTGGCCTGGATTTTTTCGCGCACGGCTGGCGTGGTCAGCACCTGGGCCTGCGGGAACAGGCTCTTCAGCGTTTCGGCGCCGAAGTAGAAATCCGGGTCGGCGTTGCTGATGAAGATGGTCTTGAGCGTCTTGCCCGAATCGAGCACGTTGGCGGCGATGCGCAAGGCATCGGCGCGGGTGAAGCCACTGTCGATCACCAGCGCCTCGGTCTTGCCGCTGACGACGACGGAATTGACGTGGAAGCTGGGGCCGTCGGCGTTGTAGACCTTCAGGGTCAGCGGTTCGGCGGCCTGTGCCGCGGCCCCGCCGGCGGCGACAACGCCGAGCGTCATGGCGGGAATGACAAAACGAGCAATCTTCTTGGCTGAAAACATGGCGATCTCCTGAGTTGAATGGGTTGCGAAACAAGGCGTACTTTATTCCCACCAATTAAGTAGATAAACTGCCATTATTGAAATTTATAATTGCATGAATCGATGAAATGGAGTGCTGAATGGATCGCCTGACCGCTGCCCGTGTGTTCATGGAAGTCGCCGAGCGCGGCAGCCTTACCCAGACTGCCGAACGGCTGGAGATGTCGCAGGCCATGGTCAGCCGCTACCTGGCGGCGATGGAAGGCTGGGTGGGGGCGCGCCTGCTGCACAGAACCACCAGGCGCATCACGCTGACCGATGCCGGGCAGGCGGCACTATCGTCCTGTCGGCAGTTGCTGGAACTGGCGGAAGATGTGGAACACCTTGCCGGCAACCGCAACCGGGAGCCGGAGGGCAAGCTGCGCGTCGCGACATCCAGCTCCTTCGCCGAAGCACAGCTGACCACGGCCGTGGTGGACTTCCAGCGTCTGCATGCGCGTGTGCAGGTCGAGTTGCTGGTCGCGGACCGGCCGGTGGATCTGGTCGAGGATCGCATCGACCTTGCGGTACGGATCACGAACTCGCTGGATCCGGCTGTCGTTGCGCGGCCATTGGCGCAATGCCGTTCGGTGTTGTGCGCATCGCCCGAATACCTCGCGCAGCATGGTCAACCGGCCGGGATCGATGCACTGAAGGCGCATCGCTTCGTGACCAACTCCTTTGGCGCCGGAGCGCATTACCGCTTCCGCTACGGCGAGCAGACCGTGGAAGTGCCGGCGAATGGCATGCTGTTCACCAATGAAACCGCGATCCTGCGCCGCGCGGTCCTGGACGGCGCCGGGCTGGGCATGCTGCCTACTTACTATGTCGGCGACGATCTTCGCAACGGCGCTCTGGTGCGCGTTTTGCCCGACCATGAGCCGGAGCCGCTGGGCATACACGCCGTGTACCTGTCGCGCCGGCACCGGCCGCTTGCCTTGCAACTCTTGCTGGACTTCCTTGCACAGCGTTTCGGCGGCGATGTTGCGCCGTGGGACAGAAATTTGCTGCAAAACTGAGCGGTTGAATATTGTGATTTTTTCGAGAATTCTCGAAAAAATTCAGCGACACCATGTATTGGGCGCTACGCTGTCCGCCAGCTTGACGCTTTCCTGACCGTGGCGGATCTTCCGTGTAACCTGAGCCTGGTCGTCAGGCGTCGCCATGGCGTCTCCCGCTGCGAGGAATTATTGCGCTAAGCCGGGCGCGAACGATGCGGAGGTGCAGGATCGGGTAGACATTGAAGGCGATTTGCACGAACACGAAGAAAATTGTTTCAGCGACAAAGCCGCGCGACCAGATGAATGCAATATACGGTGAAAAGAACACCGCCGCCCAGAAATGGATGGCCTCCGATGACTCCACACGGCGTTCCAGCGCGCTGAGGGTTCGCTTTCCGCCCACGCGATAGACGGAAGTGTTAAGAAGGCGAAGTGGTGTTGTCCGCAGGAGCTCGCCGAATTTGCGAACTCCCAGCCAGCGGTAGGGGCCATGTTCGACTTGCCTTGCTTCGACTGCCCGAATGGCCCGGGGCATCCGGAGCATGACGAGTGGTTCTGCCGCCTTGGCCAGGCCCATGAAATAAAACATTAGCTGCAAGCCAAGCCATGGGGACCGAAAGCCAATGACGGCAGCCAGCATGACGAAACAGACGCCGAATATGAGCGCC
Organism: Burkholderiaceae bacterium; assembly: GCA_036384915.1. Classification (GTDB taxonomy): domain Bacteria; phylum Pseudomonadota; class Gammaproteobacteria; order Burkholderiales; family Burkholderiaceae_D; genus PKWO01. The sequence continues at coordinate 106,296 of DASVLJ010000030.1, read as the reverse complement.
AGTAATAGCAGCTTGGCGAGACTACGCCATTTTTTGGATACCGCCATTTGTGACGTCCAGACAAAAATGGGTTGGTTTGAGGCAGGCCACCTCCTGGCTAATCATGGGTTGCGCAAGGCAAGCAGCTTAGCGCCGCATGATCGGCCTGGAAGCACAATTGGCTGAATGAGTAAGACGGGCCATGGAAAAGTCTAGCATTTCGCTCCATTGCCAACACTTCGCAACGTGCATAAGTGCGGAAAATCATGCTACCCTAGCATTGCTTCTGAGGAAAGTTTTTTCCTGTCCGCTTCGCGATACGCAGCAATTCGCAGCGGGCGGTTCCACAGCCCTGGCAAGCCACCGCTACCCGCAGTGAACTCGCCGGGATTGACAACGCCAAGTGCGACACCATCGCACATGAAGGAATCTGAATGAGCAAGGGCGAACCACTTCGCCTGCACGTGCCCGAACCGACGGGCCGTCCAGGCTGCGCAACTGATTTTTCCTATCTCCGCCTGTCGCCGGCCGGCGCCGTGCGCCGTCCCGAAGTCGATGTGACGCCCATGGATACGCGCGATCTGGCGTATTCGCTGATCGGCGTGATCGATGCCGACGGCAATGCGGTCGGACCCTGGGTGCCGCAAATCGATATCGAGGTCGTGCGCAAGGGCTTGCGCGCCATGATGAAGACCCGCATCTTCGATAGCCGCATGCTGATGGCGCAACGCCAGAAGAAAATGTCGTTTTACATGCAGAGCCTCGGCGAGGAGGCCATCGGTACCGCGCAAGCGCTCGCGCTGAACGTGGACGATATGTGTTTTCCAACGTACCGCCAGCAAAGCATTCTTATCGTGCGCGACTATCCGATGGTGGACATGATCTGCCAGTTGATGTCGAACGAGCACGACCCGCTCAAGGGCAGGCAACTGCCTGTCATGTACTCCGTGAAGAAAGCCGGCTTCTTTTCCATCTCCGGCAACCTGGCAACGCAATATATCCAGGCGGTGGGTTGGGGCATGGCTTCGGCGATCAAGGGCGATACCAAGATTGCCTCGGCCTGGATCGGCGACGGCGCCACGGCCGAGGCGGACTTCGATACTGCGCTGACTTTCGCGCACGTGTATCGGGCGCCGGTCATCCTCAACGTGGTCAACAACCAGTGGGCCATCTCGACCTTCCAGGCCATCGCCGGCGGAGAGGATACGACGTTCGCCGCGCGCGGCGTCGGTTGCGGCATCGCATCGCTGCGTGTCGACGGCAATGACTTTCTGGCAGTGTATGCGGCGTCGTGCTGGGCGGCCGAGCGTGCGCGCCGCAACCTCGGACCCTGCCTGATCGAATGGGTGACGTACCGCGCTGGCCCGCATTCGACCTCGGACGATCCGTCGAAGTACCGCCCCGGCGACGACTGGTCGCATTTTCCGCTGGGGGACCCGATCGCGCGCCTGAAGCAGTATTTGATCAAGGCCGGTGCCTGGTCCGAACAGGAGCACGACGAAACCCAGAAACGGCTGGAGGCGGAAGTGTTGGCTGCGCAAAAGGAGGCCGAGCAGTACGGCACCATGGCCAGCGGTCATACCTTCAGTCCCGCTGAAATGTTCGACGGCATCTATAAAGACATGCCGGAACACTTGCGCATGCAACGTCAGCAACTGGGGATCTGAGATGGCAGAAGAAACAAATAAAACTTCCATGACCATGATCCAGGCGCTGCGTTCGGCGATGGACGTGATGATGGAGAAGGACGATAACGTCGTGGTCTTCGGGCAGGACGTGGGCTACTTTGGCGGGGTGTTCCGCTGTACCGAGGGTCTGCAAAAAAAATACGGCACATCGCGCGTGTTCGATACGCCGATTTCCGAAGGCGGCATCGTCGGTGTGGCAATTGGCATGGGAGCCTATGGCCTGCGGCCGTGCATCGAAATCCAGTTTGCCGACTACATCTATCCGGCCTATGACCAGATCGTGTCCGAGGCGGCACGATTGCGCTTCCGCTCGGCGGGCGACTTCACCGCGCCGATTACCATTCGCACCCCCTGCGGCGGCGGCATCTACGGCGGCCAGACCCACAGTCAAAGCCCGGAAGCCGTGTTTGCCCACGTTTGCGGCTTGCGCACCGTGATGCCTTCCAATCCTTACGACGCCAAAGGCTTGTTGATTTCCTCGATCGAGAACGACGATCCGGTGATCTTTCTCGAGCCGAAGCGCCTCTACAATGGCCCATTCGACGGCCACCACGACAAACCGGTGGTGCCTTGGTCGCAAAACCCGCTGGGGAACGTGCCCGAAGGCTATTACACCGTCCCGCTCGACAAGGCAGCCATTTTCCGGCCCGGCAAGCAGCTCACGGTACTTGCTTACGGCACCATGGTTTGGGTATGCGAGGCGGCTGCGCGGGAGACCGGCATCGATGCCGAGATCATCGACTTGCGCAGCCTGTGGCCGCTGGACCTGGAGACCATCGTCGAGTCGGTCAAGAAAACCGGCCGCTGCGTGGTGGTGCACGAAGCCACGCGCACTTGCGGCTTCGGGGCCGAACTGGTGGCGCTGGTGCAGGAACATTGCTTCTACCATCTGGAAGCGCCGATCGAACGTGTGACAGGTTGGGACACGCCTTATCCGCACGCGCAGGAATGGGCGTATTTCCCGGGCCCGGCACGAGTTGGCGCGGCCTTCAAACGGTCGGTGGAGGCATAAAGATGGGTATTCACGTCATCAAGATGCCGGACATCGGCGAAGGTATTGCGGAAGTTGAACTGGTCATGTGGCATGTCAAAGTGGGCGACACGGTCACTGAAGACATGATCCTGGCCGATGTCATGACCGACAAGGCCACCATTGAAATTCCCTCGCCGGTGCACGGCACCGTGGCCATGCTCGGTGGCGCGGCGGGGCAGGTGATGGCTGTGGGGGCGGACCTGATTCACATTGAAGTGGAAGGGGCAGGTAACCAGAAGGCGCAAACCGTCGCGGCTGCAGCAGCGCCAGCCGCTCCGGTTCCGGCTCCCGTTCCTGCAGCGCCGATGCCGGCTCCTGCTGCGGCGCCGGCGCCCGCCGCCTCAGTCACTCCAGCGGCGCACGCTCCAGCATCTGCGCGGGTAGCCCGAGAACCCGGAGAACGTCCGCTCGCCTCGCCTGCGGTGCGCAAGCGCGCATGGGACATGGGCGTTGAACTGCAATTCGTGCACGGCAGCGGCCCGGCCGGACGCATCCTGCATGCCGACCTCGACGCCTATGTCGCGCGTGGCGTGCAGGGCGTACCGTCTTCCGCGTCAGGCGGGGTCTACCGTGAGAGCAACACGGAACAGACCATTCCTGTGATCGGGCTGCGGCGCAAGATCGCGCAGAAGATGCAGGAATCGAAGCGCCGCATTCCGCACTTCTCCTACGTTGAGGAAATCGACGTCACGGAGCTGGAGAGTTTGCGCACGCGAATGAACGAGCAATGGGGCAAAGAGCGCGGCAAGCTGACCGTGCTGCCGTTGCTGGCACGCGCCCTGATCGTCGCGCTGCGCGAGTTCCCGCAGATGAACGCGCGTTTCGATGACGACGCCGGCGTCATTACCCAGTACGGCGCCGTCCATCTGGGCATCGCCACGCAGACCGATGCCGGCCTGATGGTGTCGGTGATGCGCCATGCCGAGGCGCGCGACCTGTGGTCATGCGCTGCAGAGGTTGTGCGGCTCGCCGATGCCGCGCGCACAGGCAAGGCCACGCGCGACGAATTGTCCGGTTCGACGATCACCATCTCCAGCCTAGGCCCCTTGGGTGGCATCGTCAGCACGCCGGTGATCAATCACCCCGAAGTCGCCATCATCGGCGTCAACAAGATCGTCGAGCGCCCCATGGTACGCCAGGGCGCGGTGGTCATTCGCAAGATGATGAACCTGTCCTCTTCGTTCGACCATCGCGTGGTCGACGGCATGCATGCCGCCCAGTTCGTGCAAGCTATTCGCGCCTTGCTGGAATGTCCGGCGATGCTCTTTGTGGAGTAACCGATGAACCAACATACCACCACACTGCTGGTGATCGGCGGCGGTCCCGGGGGCTACGTCGCGGCCATCCGCGCCGGCCAGCTAGGCATACCCACTACCCTGGTTGAAGCCGTTGAACTCGGCGGCACCTGCCTGAACGTGGGCTGCATCCCCTCGAAGGCACTGATTCACGCGGCGGATGAGTTCGAAAAGGCCAGCCATTTTGCGAGCGGCTCTGCACTTGGCATTTCGGTTCAGGCGCCGCGCATCGACATCGGCCAGACCGTGCTGTGGAAAGACGGCATCGTCGGACGCCTGACCGGCGGCGTGGCGGCACTGCTGAAGAAAAGCGGCGTGCATGTCGTGAAGGGTTGGGCCAATATTGTCGACGGCAAGACCGTCGAAGTGATTCGCGACGGCGAAAGTCCGCAGCGCATCGGCTGCCAGCATCTGCTTCTGGCCACGGGCTCATCCGCTGTTGAGTTGCCCTTCATGCCTTTCGGCGGCAAGGTGATCAGCGCCACGGAAGCGCTTTCCCCCAAGACCGTGCCGGGCAAGCTGGTAGTGGTGGGAGCAGGGTATATCGGTCTTGAACTTGGCATCGCCTATGCGAAGCTGGGGGCGAAAGTCCACGTCGTGGAGGCGCAGACGCGTATCCTGCCGGCCTACGATGCGGACTTGAGCCGCCCGGTGGCAGCGGTGCTCAAGGGCCTTGGCGTTGAAACGAGCCTGGGCTGCGCGGTACTGGGTTTCGACGAGGAAGGCGGCGCGGTGCGTATCCGTAATGCCGCCGGCGAAGAGTCGGCGTTGGCGGCCGACCAGGTGTTGGTCGCCGTGGGCCGGCGTCCGAACACGCGCGGCTTCGGCCTGGAAAAATTGCGCATCGACATGGACGGCCACTTCATCAAGGTGGATGACCAGTGCCGTACCTCGATGCGCGACGTGTGGGCCATCGGCGACGTGACCGGCGAACCGATGCTGGCGCATCGCGCCATGGCGCAAGGAGAAATGGTTGCCGAGATCATCAGCGGCAAGCGCCGTCATTTCAGCCCCGCAGCCATTGCGGCGGTGTGCTTTACCGATCCTGAAGTGGTGGCGGTCGGCGCCACACCCCAGCAGGCGCGTGCGCAGGGAATCGATTGTATCGACGCTATGTTCCCGTTCGCAGCGAATGGGCGTGCCATGTCGCTAGAATCGAAGGATGGTTTCGTGCGGGTGGTGGCGCGGCGCGACAATCACTTGATCGTGGGCTGGCAGGCGGTCGGAAAGGCGGTGTCGGAATTGTCCGCCGCATTCGCCCAGTCCATCGAGATGGGGGCGACGCTTGAAGATGTGGCGGGCACGATCCACGCGCATCCTACCCTGGGCGAGGCGATCCAGGAAGCAGCGCTGCGCGCCCTGGGGCATGCGCTGCATATTTGATGGCCTGGTACTGCAATTCGACTTTTGACACGGAGGCATCATGAAAAAGCAAGTCTTCCTCAACCTGCCAGTCAAGGATCTGGCCAAGTCCAAAGCCTTCTTTGCGGCTATGGGTTTCAGTTTCGACCCGCAAGTCAGCGGCGACAACGCGGCGATGGTCATCGTCGTGGAAGACTGCGTCCATGCCATGCTGACGACCGAGTCTTTCTTCCAATCGCTCATCAACAAGCCGGTGGTCAATGCGAAAGAGGCGAACGAAGCCGTTATCTGCCTCAATTGCGACAGCAAGGAAGAGCTCGATGGCTTGATCAGCAAGGCTGCCGCTGCCGGTGCCCGCATCCCACATCCGCCGGAAGACCACGGCTTCATGTATGACCAGGGTTTCGAGGATATCGACGGCCACCTGTGGAATCTGGTCTGGATGGCTCCGCAGAGCTGATCTGCGGCGTTCCGGCAACGCTTGGTGTTACGCATGCCAGAGTTTGCGCGCTTCCTCGGCAATGAGGTCCGGGTACTCCTCCGGCCAGAACAGTTTGGCTTCGGGGATGCGCCGCACGCCCTGTGAGCGTGGAAACAGCCTGTCGAGGTAATCCGCGCCCGCCGTATCGAAGATATTGTCCGCCATGCCCCAGATAATGCGAACCGGGAAGGGGCTTTGCCGCAGTTGCGCCTCCAGGCCAGCCATGGGGTTGGGAGCCAGTGCGATGGCGTAGGCATCGATCAGCGCCCGGCGCGCCTGCGTCGCCACCAGCGGATCGAGATAGGTGCCCAGGGTGCGGTCCGACAGTTCGGCCGGGCGCGTGAAGGTCAGGCCGCCCAGGCCCTTGGCCGAACGCGCCAGGTCCTTGTCTTTCGACCACGGGAGCAGCCATTTCTCGGCATATTTCCCTCTTTTTGCCAGTTCGATGACGGGCAGCACCGCCGGCGGCGGGCTGTCGGGTTCGGTGTCGCAATTGGTGAGCAACGCGCTGCGTACGCGTTCGGGATGGCGCGCCATGAAGATTTGCGCTACCGCGCCGCCGCTGTCGTTGGCGATGATGTCCACTGTCTTGACGTCCAGCCTATCGAGCAGGTCGGCGATCATGCTTGCCTGGCCGGCGACGGATACATCTTGTCCTTCGGCGGTTTCAGTCCGGCCATGGGCCAGCATGTCGGCGGCGATGCAGCGGCGCTCCGCGCACAGGCGCTCGATGGCGCCACGCCATTGGTAGCTGTTCAGCGGAAAGCCATGCAAAAACAGGACGGCATCGCCCCGGCCGCGATCGATGTAGGCGATCTTGCCGTATTGGGTTGTGCGAAAGCGGAGGGCCGCATCAAACCAGTCCGCATCCGGTGCTGCCATGGCTGCGGGTGCAATGGACGCCACTGCTGCCGCCTCAAGAAACCTTCTGCGATTCATCGTGCTCTCCTCGGTTGTCGATGGAAGGCATCTTAGGAACGCGTCCGCATGACAGCAATAACCTCTGAGGTTATGGAAATGGGCAAGGGCTGGGCTATCATGGGACCATGACGACATCCCCTACCGGCGCCATGCTGCGCGATTGGCGCCTGGCGCGCCGCATGAGCCAGCTCGACCTTGCCCTGGAAGCCGGCGTGTCGGCGCGGCATTTGAGCTATGTCGAAACCGGCAAGGCTCAGCCCAGCCGAGAAATGATAGGGCTGCTGGCCGGCGTGCTGGAGTTGCCGCTGCGCGAGCGCAATGCTTTGTTGAACGCGGCGGGCTTTGCGCCGGAATACCGCGAAACGGCACTCGATTCGGGCAGCATGGCGCGGGTGCGCGAGGCGGTGGATTACATCCTGAAGCATCACGACCCTTATCCGGCCCTCGTCACGAACCGGCACTGGGATTTTCAGATGGTGAACCGTTCCTTCGTGCGGATTTTCAGCAAGTTCATCGATGGCCCGAGTCGCCATCGCAACATGCTGCATCAGGTGTTCGATCCGGGCGACATCCGCTCCGCCATCGTCAACTGGGACGAGATGGCCGAGGACTTGATCCGCCACTTACACAACCAGATCGCGGCGTCGCCGGCCGATATCCGTTCGCGCGCACTGCTCGAGGAAATCCTGAGATACCCCGGCGTTCCCGAACACTGGCGCCAGCGCGGCATCGGCGATGCCACGCAGCCGCTACTGACTTGCATATTCCGCAAGGGCGATCTGGAAATGCGTTTCTTCTCGGCCTTCACCACCTTCGGCACGCCCAGGGACGTGACCCTGGACGAATTGCGCATTGAGAGCATGTTTCCGGCGGATGAGAAAACCGCAGAACTGTGCCGCAGCATCCCGGATTAGCGTGCCGATGCCGACTTGGTTGCCGATGCTAAGTCAATGTATAATAATGGGTTTTTCGATGCGCAGTCGCCAAAGCCGACGCGCGGGGGCCGCGGCATGTACAGCGTCAAAGAGATTTTCTACACCTTGCAAGGCGAGGGCGCCCAGGCCGGGCGGCCAGCGGTATTTTGCCGCTTCGCCGGCTGCAACCTGTGGAGCGGGCGCGAAGAGGACCGTGCGACGGCTGTTTGCCAATTCTGCGACACCGATTTCGTCGGCACCAATGGCGAGGGCGGCGGCAAGTTTGCCGATAGCGAGTATCTGGCGGAAACGATCAACAAGCTCTGGCCCGAGGCGTATACTGCGAGCAAATACGTGGTCTTTACCGGCGGCGAGCCTTTGCTGCAACTCGATGCGGCGCTGATCGCGAGCATGCATGCGCGCGGTTTCGAGATCGCCATCGAGACCAATGGCACGCTGCCTGTGCCTGAAGGCGTGGACTGGATTTGTGTCAGCCCCAAGATGGGTTCGCACCTCGTGGTGAAGAAGGGGAGCGAGCTCAAGGTTGTCGTTCCGCAGCCAGGGCAGGATCTGGCTGCCTACGAGAAGCTGGACTTCACCAATTTCTTCCTGCAGCCCATGGATGGACCGGCGGCCGAACGCAATACCAGGCTGGCCATCGAAACGTGCAAGCGCAACCCGAAATGGCGCTTGAGCCTGCAAACGCATAAATACTTGAATATTCCGTAATGCTGACGATCACCCGCAAACTCGAATTCGATGCCGGCCACCGCATCCCGGACCACAACAGCCAGTGCCGCAATCTGCATGGGCACCGCTACGTGCTCGAGATCACGCTGACCGGGCAGGTGGTCGACCATGATGGCCAGGCCGACAATGGCATGATCATGGATTTTTCCGACGTCAAGAACCTGGCGCGCGAGAACCTGGTCGATATTTGGGATCACGCCTTCCTGGTTTACGAAAAGGACGCGCAGGTCAAAGACTTTCTCAATAGCCTGCCCAACCACAAGACCGTGGTGCTGAGCCGTGTGCCGACGGTGGAAAACCTGGCCAGGATCGCTTTTGACATCCTGAAGCCGGTGTATCGCGACAGGTATTCGACCGGCCTGTCCCTGACCAGGATCAAGCTGTTTGAAACGCCCAACTGCTGGGCCGAGATAAACGGGTAAGCGGCGGGCCGATGGACGACAGCGTCTACATGCGCCAAGCGATCGACCAGGCCCACAACGCCTGGGCGCTCGGCGAAGTGCCGGTCGGCGCGGTGCTGGTAAAGGATGGCGTCGTGATCGCGACGGGTTTCAACCAGCCCATCGGCACGCATGATCCGACGGCACACGCCGAGATCATGGCCCTGCGTGCCGGTGCCGAACTGCTGGGCAACTACCGTCTGCCGGGCTGCGAACTCTACGTCAGCCTCGAACCCTGTGCCATGTGCGCGGGCGCGATGATGCATGCGCGGCTGGCACGCGTAGTGTACGGCGCGCCCGACCCCAAGACGGGCGCCTGCGGCTCCGTGGTCGACTTATTCGCCCAGGAAAAGCTCAATCATCACACCGAAGTCGTCGGCGGCGTGCTGGCCGAGGATGCGGCTTCCGTGCTCAAGGAATTCTTTGCCGCGCGCCGCGCCAACGGCAGGAAGACGCCCGACATGCCGGCCATGCAGATGCTGCCGGCCGACGAATAAAAGGCGAGCGAGGCCAGGCGGTATTGCGCCGCAACAGCTACAATATCGTCATGCCATCTTGACTACGGGGGATAGCCATGACACACGCAGAAGCGCAAGCGCAATACGATGAATTCAAGAAGCAGGGCTTGATACTCGACATGTCGCGCGGCAAGCCTTCCCCTGAGCAGCTTGACCTGTCCAATGCCTTGCTGGGCGCCATGGACGGCTACAAGGCCCATGACGGCACCGATACGCGCAATTATGGCGGCGCAGTCGGCCTGCCCGAGGCGCGCAGCCTGTTCGGCACCCTGCTCGACGTGCCTGCGGCGCAAGTCGTGGTCGATGGCAGCGCCAGCCTGGCCTTGATGCACGATGTCATCGCCTTCGGCATGCTGTACGGCATGCACGACCATCCCTCCTGGAGCAGCCAGGCGCCGGTCAGTTTCCTGTGCCCGGTGCCGGGCTACGACCGTCATTTCTCGATCTGCGAAGCGCTCGGCATCAGGATGATCAACGTGCCCATGAGCGAGCATGGCCCGGACATGGATCTTGTGGAAAAGCAGGTTGCCGCGGACGCGAGTATCAAGGGCATGTGGTGCGTGCCCAAGTACAGCAACCCCGGCGGCGCTGTCTACGACGACAAGACTGTGGAGCGTCTGGCGGCAATGCCGACGGCTGCCTCCGATTTCCGCCTGATGTGGGACGACGCCTATCGCTTCCATCATCTCGGCGAGGACAAGATCGCCGTGGAGAACATACTCGATGCTTGCGCCAAGGCGGGCCATGCCGACCGCGCCTTCGTGTTCGCCTCGACCTCCAAAATCACCTTCGCCGGCTCCGGTCTTGCGGCCATGGCGGCCTCCCCGGCCAACGTGCATTGGTGGCAAAGCCATGTCTCGGTGCGCAGCATCGGGCCGGACAAGGTCAACCAGTTGCGCCACGTGCGCTATCTGAAGGATAAGGCCCACGTGGAGAGTCTGATGGAAGCGCACCGCCAACTGCTCAAGCCCAAGTTCGATGCTGTGCATGCGCAATTCCAGCGCTATCTTGGCGACCTCGAGGGCGTGAGCTGGACCCATCCCAAGGGCGGTTATTTCATCGATCTGGTCACGCCGCCGGGCGCGGCCAAGCGCACGGTGCACCTGGCGCGCGAAGCCGGCATCACCTTGACTGGGGCAGGGGCGGCCTTCCCTTATGGCAAAGACCCGAACGACTGCCATATCCGCATCGCACCGAGCTTTCCTTCGCTGACTGAAATCACCGAAGCGGCCAAGGGCATCGCCTTGTCGCTGCGGTTGGCCCTGGCAAGCTGACGTGCCGGCGGTTTTTGCTGCATAATGCCGCCAACTTGATGCTTGACTGAACTAATACTGGAACTGGGCATGACGACTAAGAAACATAGGGTATTCATCGACGGCGAAGCCGGCACCACGGGCTTGCAGATCCGTCAGCGTCTGGCCGGCCACGACAGCATAGAGCTGGTGTCGATCGCGCCCGAATTGCGCAAGGACGTGGCGGAAAAGAACAAGCTGATGGCCTCGGTCGACGTGGTCATTCTGTGCCTGCCCGACGAAGCGGCGAATGAGACCGCCGAGTTGGCCAAAGGCATGGGTTGCCGTTTGCTCGACCCCAGCTCGGCCCACCGCGTGCATCCCGATTGGGTCTACGGCCTGCCCGAACTGGCCCCGGGCCAGCGCGACCTGATCCGCAAGGCGAAGAACGTCTCCAACCCGGGTTGCTATGCAACGGGCGGCGCCGTGCTGCTGCGCCCCTTGAGCGACGAGCAGGTATTGGATCCGAAAGCCACCATCTCGATCACGGGCATTTCCGGCTATAGCGGCGGCGGCAACAAGCTGATCGCCAAGTATGAAGAGGCCGGCGAACGCCCGGCATCGGGCTTTGCGCTGTACGGCCTTGAGTTCAAACACAAGCACATCCCCGAAATGCAGCACTGGGGCAGGCTGGAGCGGCGCCCGGTGTTCCTGCCCGGCGTGGGCAAGTTCAGGCAAGGCATGTTGGTCTACACCACGCTCGATCATGCGGCCCTGAACAAGAAGGTGACGCCGCAAGACGTGCACGCCATCCTGGCCCGGCGCTACGAGGGTGAGGCCTTCGTGCACGTCCAGCCTTACAACGAACTCGAAGCCGATACCGCACCCTATCTGGAACCGGAAGTGCTCAATGGCAGCAACAACCTCGACATCTTCGTGTTCGGTTCCGACGACTATGGCCAGTCGGTCATCATTGCGCGGCTCGACAACCTCGGCAAGGGCGCTTCCGGTGCGGCGGTGCAGAACCTGAACCTGATGCTGGGACTGCCTGAAGGCCTAGCCGTTAATTTACCTGACTGAGTTACCCAACTGAGCCATTCAACCGAGATATCCGGCTGAGCCGCATGCCCATCGCGCAAAACAAGGACGTTTCGCTCACCTACGAGACGCTGGGCAACCCGGCTGACCCGGCGATCCTATTGATCATGGGCTTGGGCATGCAATTGACGTCCTGGCCCGAAATCTTTTGCCGGGGCTTGGTTGACAAGGGCTTTTACGTCGTGCGCTTCGACAACCGCGATGCCGGCCTGTCCACCAAGATGGCGCACCTGGGCAAGCCCAGCCTGCTGCTGTCCTATATCAAGACCATCCTGCATTTGCCGCTGTCGGCCGGCTACAAGCTGGACGATATGGCGGCCGACGCCATGGCGGTGCTCGATGCGGTGAATGTGCGCAAGGCGCATATTGTCGGCGCCTCGATGGGCGGCATGATCGCGCAAATCGTGGCAGCCAAATACCCGAACCGCGCATTGAGCCTGACCTCGATCATGTCGACCTCGGGCCGGCGCGGCTTGCCCGGGCCGACACCGGAAGCCCGGCGCGCGATCATGTCGCGCCCGGCCACGCCGAACGACCTGGAAAGCGTGGTCCGCCATCTGTCGAATACCTTCCGCATTATCGGCAGCCCCCGCTTTCCCACGCCGGATGCGGAGCTGCGCGCACGCATCCTGGCCAGCATCAAGCGCAACGTCAACCCGGCCGGCGTATTGCGCCAGCTGACGGCGATTGCCGCCTCGGGCGATCGCGTCGAATTGCTCAAGGGTTTGCGCATCCGTACGCTGGTGATCCATGGCACGAGCGATCCCTTGGTACCCATTGCCGGCGGACGCGATGTGGCAAGCCTGGTGCCCGGCGCCATACTGCGCGAAATCGAAGGCATGGGGCACGATTTCCCCCCAAGTCTGAACGCTACCTTGGTACACATGATCAGTGCGCATTGCATCGAGCAACGCGTGCCGGAGATGGAATATGCCTGAATCGGCTTTTAAGGACGTGGGTGTTGCCGTAATCGCTCCTTCCGGCTATGCGCCCGACCAAACCGCCTACGAGCGCGGCATCGGCAAGCTGAAGGCACTGGGTTTTCGTGTATTCGACTACTATGATCCGCAAGCCAGGTCGGAACGCTTCGGCGCCGGCGACGCCGCGCGGCTGCGGCAATTGCAGGAAGCGACAGATAATCCCGACGTGCGGATTGTGCTCGCGGTACGCGGCGGCTACGGCATCAGCCGCCTCTTGCCCCAGCTCGATTTTGCCCGCATGGCGGCATCGGGCAAGCTGTTTGTCGGACACAGCGACTTCACGCCCATACACTTGGGCTTGCTTGGCGCCGGCGCCACCAGTTTTGCCGGCCCATTCATCCTGCCCGATTTCGCGGCCGACCCGATCAGCGACTTCACGATGGAACAGTTTGCGCATTGCCTCACTTCGCCCGAGCATAGCGTAAGCGGCCAGGCCGAAGGCAACCCGGCCGTGGATGTCTCGGGCGTGCTCTGGGGCGGCAACCTGGCGATGATCGCGCATCTGCTCGGGTCGCCATACCAGCCGCGATTCGAGAACGGCATCCTGTTTCTGGAAGATATAGCCGAACATCCTTACCGTGTTGAACGCATGCTGTTGCAATTGCTGCATGCGGGCATTCTGCAAAAGCAGAAGGCTGTGGTGCTGGGCGATTTCTCCGGTTATCGCCTGACGGACTACGACAACGGCTATGGCTTCGAGTCCATGCTGGCCTTCATTCGCAGCCGGCTGGACGTGCCCGTGCTGGCCGGCCTGCCGTTCGGCCATATCGCGCACAAGGCCACGCTGGCGGTTGGCGCGCAAGCCCGGCTGCAGGGCAGGGAGGGTCGGTGGCAACTGTCCATGCGCAATTACCGGTACATCGGCGCCTGATCCGGCCTGCCAAAGGTGCCGGATTTCATGCTTTCTGACCCTGCCGTAAATATTTCCTTGCCGATAAGCTTGTAAAAGTCGGATCAAGAATGAAATAATGACGCCATGGAACCCAAGCTTCTCAATTCGGGCAGGAACTGGCTGGATTTCGTGTTGCACGAAAACCATCCCTTGCGCTTTTCCAAGGCGCGCGGGCACCGCATCGAGTGCATGTTCGGCACGGTGTGGGTCACTGCCTATAATGAGCTGGAAGACCATATGCTGACCCAGGGCCAGGTCTACATCGTGCCCAACAATGGCTTGGCACTGGTGGAAGCCATCGGCCAGGGCAAGGTCCGCATCCATATGCCCAACCTGGTGTTGCATCTCTTGCATCGCCTGCTCGCTCTGGGGGGCTGGGATGCCGTCACCGCGACATGGGTACGCTGCAAGCGCTTTGTGCTCGACGCGCTGGCCGGCCGCACGACCTGATTTTCCCTCTTTCGCGAAATTCAAGCGGCAATGCTGCGCCGCGCAATGGTAAAATCATGGGTTGACCGGCGATCTTCGCCAACCATACTCATCTGAAGGTTTTACCCGTGCTTTCCACCGCAAACATCACGATGCAGTTCGGCCCCAAGCCGCTGTTTGAAAACATTTCCGTCAAGTTCGGCGAAGGCAACCGTTACGGCCTGATCGGCGCCAACGGCTGCGGCAAGTCCACGTTCATGAAGATCCTGGGCGGCGACCTCGAGCCGAGCTCGGGCACGGTCATGCTCGACGTCAACGAGCGCCTCGGCAAATTGCGCCAGGACCAGTTCGCCTATGAAGAGATGCGCGTGCTCGACGTGGTCATGATGGGCCACGTGGAAATGTGGGCCGCCATGAGCGAGCGCGACGCAATCTATGCCAACCCCGAAGCGACCGATGAAGATTACATGCGAGCGGCCGACCTCGAAGCCAAGTTTGCCGAATACGACGGCTATACGGCCGAAGCGCGGGCCGGCGAACTGCTGCTGGGCGTGGGCGTGGCGCTCGATCAGCATCAGGGACCGATGAGCAATGTCGCGCCGGGCTGGAAACTGCGCGTTCTGCTGGCACAGGCGCTGTTCTCCAATCCCGACATCCTGCTGCTGGACGAACCGACCAACAACCTCGACATCAACACCATCCGCTGGCTCGAAGACGTTTTGAACGAACGCAATTCGACCATGATCATCATCTCGCACGATCGCCACTTCCTGAACCAGGTCTGTACCCACATGGCCGACATGGACTATGGGACGCTGAAGATCTATCCCGGCAACTACGACGACTATATGCTTGCATCGTCGCAGGCGCGCGCCCAACAACTGGCTGCCAATGCCAAGGCCAAGGAACGCGTGGCCGAATTGCAGGAATTCGTGCGCCGCTTCTCGGCCAACAAGTCCAAGGCGCGCCAGGCCACGTCGCGCGCCAAGCAGATCGACAAGATCAAGCTCGACGACATCAAGCCTTCGAGCCGCGCCAATCCCTTCATCCGTTTCGACGGCGAAAAGAAGCTGCATCGCCTGGCGGTGGAAGTGCAGGGTTTGTCCAAGGCCTATGACCGCACTTTGTTCAAGGATTTCGACATCGCCGTCGAAGCCGGCGAGAAGATTGCCATCATCGGCGCCAACGGCGCCGGCAAGACCACGCTGTTGCGCTGCATCGGCGGCGATGACATCGCCAAGCTGCATGGCGACGGCGGCACAGTGAAGTGGGCCGAAAACGCCAATGTCGGCTATATGCCGCAAGACCCGACGGAAGACTTCGCTGCCGACGTCAACCTGACCGACTGGATGGGCAAGTGGACCCAGGAAGGCGATGACGACCAGGCCGTGCGTTCCATCCTCGGGCGCTTGCTGTTCTCGGGCGACGACGTCAAGAAGTCGGTCAAGGTTCTCTCAGGCGGCGAGAAGGGCCGCATGATGTATGGCAAACTGATGCTGGGCCGGCACAACGTGCTCTTGATGGACGAACCGACCAATCACATGGACATGGAGTCGATCGAATCGCTCAACATCGCGCTGGAAAAGTATGCCGGCACGCTGATCTTCGTGTCGCACGACCGCGAATTCGTCTCATCGCTCGCAACGCGCGTGCTGGAAGTCAAGGATGGGGAAGTGATCGACTTCCGCGGCGGGTATGAGGAATATCTCGCCAGCCAGGGGATTGCCTGACATGAAACCAAAACGGCCCTGAATACGCAGGGCCGTTTTTTCATCTACGCCGATTGCGCCACCCATATCGGCCGTGCAGGTACGAATGCCGTTGCCTGCATTTGCTGCAACTCCCGTTGATGCTGGTATTTCTTGACGAAAAATTCAGGGATATAGACGTAGAACACGAAGGCGATCGCGCCGAGGATGAGAGCGCGCCAGTAATTGGTCTGCAGAAAGACCATGAATGCCAGCGCGGTCACGAGGATGGAAAAGAAGCGCAAGCCGTTGTGCGGCAGCACGACGAAGCAGACTACGCTGATGGCGGAGCCGAAAAAGCCGGCGATCAGGCAAGCCCACCAGCCGGTCTTGCCGGTCTTGAGCAATACCGCGCCGATCTTCAAAGGCAAGAGGAAAATCATGAAGGTCAGAACGGTGAATACGACCGTGACGATAAAGGACACTCCCATCGCACCGGCGGCAACGCCTGTCGAGACAGCCTGCGTGGCGGTCGATTCGGACGGAAGGGCGGGAGGGGGAGAAGTCGGGGCAGGTGCTGTGGAGGCCGGCGCAGGCACGGACTGCTTCACCAGAGGTTTGTCGGGGCTGGTGACGCCGACTTCGGGATAGCCTGTTGGCGCAGGAGCGGAAGCTTGCGGCTTGACGTTGTGGCCCTTGTTGTCGAGCAGTTGCTCGTTGACGCCGGGATCACAGGGGGTGGGCTGGTAATTGTAGGTGCCGTTTCCTTTGGCACATTTGAACATCTGGGCGGAAGCTGTGCTGCAGAGACAGGCGAGCAAGGCCAGTAGCGCCACACGGACGAAAATCTTCATGGTTCCCCTTGGTATGAAATGCTTGGACATGTGCGCGGCACGCATCGTCTGTCGCGATGTCGCCTGGCAGGCTGCCGCACAGGGTAGAAGCTACCTGAAGTCAGCGTCTCTGGGAAGTGGAATCTTGAGAAATCAGCCGAGACTGAGTAATTGATCGAGGCGCGCACCCAGGCTGCGAGCCATTTCGTCACCCTTGGACTTTTGTACCGCTTCTATATAAGTTTGCCGTAAGGCGCGGAAATCGTCGATGTTGGCGCAGCGTTCGACCTTCATCTGCATGGCGAAGCCGCGCAAACCCAAGGTGCTTTTGATCGTCGTGGTGTAGAAGTGGTACAGCGCTTCGAACTGGGTTTCGCCTTCAGGCAGTACCGTTGTCGTGGGACTTGCTTCGGGCGCCGGCGCCACGGGAGCCGGGGCCGGCGATTTCGCTTGCGCCGGAGGAGGTGGCGCCTGAACCGAAGCGGCGCCTTCATGCGGTGCGATGTATTCCTGCTCCAGCAATTCCGCAATGCTTTCTTCGTTCAAGCCGAGACCGGCGACTTTTTTTACCAAGCCTTCCACGGTGGTCTTGCCGTCCACTAGTACAAGCAAACTACGCAGCCGTGACGGCAGCCCGTGCTTGCGCGTGGCGATTTCTTCCTGCCCCTTGGATGTCTTGTCAAAGACGAGTTGTGCAGTTACGGACATGGCGATCTTTGGTTCTATTGTCTCTTGATAACAATTTACGCTAATCCGGCGTAAATGGAAAGCAGGCGATGTTATTTTGTCAAATGTAAACTGCTGCGAATTAGTTAAGAACCCGTTTTAAAATGAGCAGGGCTAGGCGCGACGACGAAGGCAGTACAGCTGTACGGCGAGGAGGAGCAACAACGCCGTGTTCATTTTGAAACGGGTTCTAAGCATTTGCTTGACTGCGAGTCGATCGACATTGCGCACCTGCTTGTTGTTCGAGACCCGATTTGGAAGTGACTATGATGCCTTCCGGCACTTCGCAACTAGCTCTGGAGCTATTTCATCTCGGGCAGCATGATGCCCCAGATGAAATCGTTCGACAGATAACCGGCCATCTTGCTCTGGTCGACCAGGCCGACCGGGCTGTTCAAGGGTTCGATCAAGGCGTAAGGATTGGGGTTGCCGCGCAGGTCGAACGAGGCGTAGGCATGGCAGCTCATGCAGGAAGAGCGGGCAACGGGGATGCCGGCATTCAAGGGTTCAATGACCGAGTTGCCGAGCAGGACGACATTGCCCTTATGGTCGACGAAGGTCGCCTGCGATCCCTTGAGACAATAGTTGCTCCAGACGGCCGCCGTGCCGGCCTGGCGCAACAATGCCTGCAGCGCAGCCGATTTGGCGCACGCGGCATAGGGCTGATTGCCAATCGGGTTCGGTGCCACATTGGGGGTGACGGCACCGAAGCTGTCATGGCAGCCGATGATGTCGCAGCGCCCTGGATTCGATGCGGCTTCAAAGTCGGCCCAGACCCAGTTGGCAATCTGCTTTGAACTGATATGGAAGGCAAGCAGCACCACTTCCGTGCGAACCGAGGCATTGGCAGCGTAAGCCGTGTAATAGTGCTGGCGCACGTATCCGACGTCGGTCTGCAGCCATTTCGCCACATCGCCGACCTTGGCCCAGTCGCCCTTGAATTCAATCGCGTCGGCCGGCAGGTTCACTTGCAGGCCGATGGCATGGGCATGCGCCAGACCGGCATGCGAATCCAGGCCATTGGCGACGATGTATTGGAACGAGGCCCAGTTGCGTCGCACTTCCTCGCCTATGCAGCCGTCGAACGGAAAGCGCGTACCGCCGGCAGCGCCATTGCCCTGCGGCGCCGGCAAGCCGCGCGGGCTCTTGCAGCGCGCGGGATCGAATTCGGAAGACTTGCGGCCGAGCAGGTGCATCTGGCCTAACGGCGACACATGCAAAATCTTCGGCGTATCGATTGCCGGCCATTGCGCCGGATTGCGGACGTAGATGTCTTCGTCGCTGGCCCAGGTCTCGAACTCGACCTTGCCCGCTTGCGGATTGCCCGAAGGCGCGGTGATCAGGGCAAACTGTTCCCACGCGATGAAATCGGTCGGTACGCCCCAAGGCAAAGTAACGCCCTGCGCCGCGGCGCCGCCGGCGGCGCAGAGCAGCATCAGCATGCAGATCAGGCGTGCCATGACCACTACCATTGTTTCGAAATCCCGACCTCGATAAAGCGGGCATAGAAGGTGGCGAGTCCGGGGCTGCCGCTGCCGAGCGCCCAATTGCCGCGCTGTTCGTAATTGTCGAGCTTGAAGCTGAGCTTGAAGTCCTTGCCCAGTTTCTTTTCCACCTTCAAGCCCCAGGTCGCGGCGCCGAAGGCCGACAGGCGCGGGTCTTCCGAGACCAGGTTGCCGAATATGTAGCCCAAAGGGTAGGGGGCGCCGATATCGGGGTCGTAGACCGGATTCGTATAGAAGTAGGCCGCCGTCTGCGTATAGAGCCGCACATCTGGTGTCACGACCCAGCCGTAGGGCAGGGGCTGCACGTATTCGGCATCGAAGGTGTGCGAGCGGATCTTCCAGGTATCGGTGTAGTAGCGGTAACCCAGGCGCGCCGTACCCTCTGTGCCGTCGAAATAGTGGTTCCAGCGCACGGAAACGACATTTTCGCTACGCTCGTCGGGCCTGAAATCGAAGAACTTGTAAGGGTCGCTCAGGTAGCCTTCTTCGGAGGTATGCGACAGCGAGAACTGGGCGATGTCGTGCTGGCTCAATACCTGCGTGACACCGGCCGTCAGGGAAGTCTTGTGGATGCGTGCATTTTCTACCGCGTGGTCGCGCGGGTTGTAGACGTCGTTGTCGAAGGCGATGCCGAAATTGAAGGTGGTGTTCTTGCTCTCGGTGGAGATCGTGCCGTTTACCGATTCGGTGCGCGACTGGTAATCGTCCTCGCCCGAGTGCGCGCCGCCTACGCTCAGCGTGCCTTGAGAAAAGTAGCGGGTCACGGTCAAATCTTGCGCGACGCGATGGTCGTGCATCGAAGAGGCGCCGGAGACCGAGGAATGGTAGAGCGGCGTGGCGCCCGATATGCTGTCCGAAACATAGCTGCCGGCAATCGACCATTCTCCGGCAACCGGCACCAGCACCTCAACGGAAGGCGAATGCACGTTGATGCGGTCGAAGTCCGGCTGCCAATCGCGATAATTCAGATATTTGAGGCTGATTTCGCCCTGGTCGGGCGCCGCTTCGGCCATGGCCGGCTTGCTGACGCCGGGGAGCGCCAGCGCGGCCAGCAGGATTGCCCCACCCAATGCCCCGCTGTTGGACGCGGTATTGTTTTTGATCGTGTCTGCAGATTTCAAAAGCGTTCTCCGGCTCTGCCTTCGCCTTGTGATCGGCAAAGGCAGTGTCATTGATGGTCGTCCGAGCTTACCAGCCTAACACCGGTGTCGGCGTGGGAGTGGGGGCAGGCGTCGGGGTTGGAGTCGGCGTCGGTGTGGGCGCGGGAGTAGGCGTCGGCGTCGGGGCCGGCGTGGAACTCGCGGTTTGCAAAGCGCCCGAGAGATGCCAGTTGCCGAAGGTGGTGCGTTCGGCCGTGGTCATGCCGGTCGCATTCCCGTAGGGCATGAGCTGGGTCTGCACCGCGTATTGGTACATGAGATTCTGATATTGCGCGATCTCGGCCGGTGTGTCGAACATGTAACCAAGCGGAGCGCTGGTGTAGCCTGGTTCGGTCGGGCTGGACGAGTGACAGGGTACGCAACGCTGCTGCACGATAGCCTGGACCTGCGAGAACTTCAGCACGATCAGGGTGCCGACTTGAGCGGTAATGGTCGATTGGAAACCATTGATGTCGGTCGTGCTATTGACCGTCGCCAGCATGGTGCGCGCGCTCTGTGCCGCGGATGATCCGCTATAGGCATTGATCTGGCCGGGAGAAACAAGCGCGGCGGTGAAATTGTTCGAAATCGTGACGCGATTGGCAATCAAGGCGGCATCGGTCAGACCCTGTGCCGAGGTATTTTCCAGCGCGCCGGCCATGATGGACAGAGCGGCATTGCCCTTGGTCACGCTGCCGCCGTTGACAGCATTGACCCAGAAATCCAGACCCGCCTGCTGCGGTTGGCGTCCGAGCACGTTCTGGAAAATGGCTTTGACGAAGGACGTGGTATCGCCCGAGCCATAAAGCGTGTTCGACTCGGCGCTCGTGCCGAAGGTGTCGATCAAGGCCTTGATGCCGGCATTGCTGCTGTACGCCGCCGTCAGATCCTGGATCTTGGTCGGTGCGCCCAAGGCCAGCAATTGCTGTTCGAAGTTGGTCAAGCCGTTCGGATCGGCAGGGCGGCCGAAATAAGAGATATACAGCTGCTGCACCACATTGGCATAGGTGCTTGCCGTCACCGTGGTTTTTTCACGCGGCTGCAATGCTTTCGTCGACGGACTGGCCATGCTGGCGTTGTCGCTGCCCGTACCGCCGCAGCTGGTCAATAATGCCGCGCCTAACGCGACCGAGGTTCCCAATATCAGTTTATTCACGGCTTGCTCCCATCGGTAGTGGATTCGGATTGAAAAATCGCGCTTGAAGGAACCGCTCCTCCTTCTTGTTGGCCGTATATCCCGGCAGGTTGTAAAAAGGTTTAATCTTCCTCACGAAAATATCGCCGCAGTGAAAATATTTCCTTTTAATTAACAATCCTGGGTGGGACTTCGGCAGCGCAAAGACTCCGGGAAAGCAAAACCTGTATACTTATTGTCTGATCTTTACTAACTCAGCCTGTGCGCTGATGTGCATCGCGTCACCATGTCCAGCCTAGCAATCAAAACCATCGAATTCGAACGCCCGCGAATGGATGCGGGCACTAGCTGCACCGCCAACGCCTGGGCCCGTGTACCCGCTACGCCGGCGCCTGAAGAGCGTACTGCGCTGAAGAGCCGCATCAAGGCCCTGCTCAAGGAAAAAGAGGCAGTGCTGGTGGCCCATTATTATGTCGACGCCGACCTGCAAGACCTCGCCGAAGAAACCGGCGGTTGCGTGTCGGATTCGCTCGAAATGGCGCGCTTCGGGCGCGACCATGCAGCCAAGACCCTGGTCGTCGCCGGCGTGCGCTTCATGGGCGAGACGGCAAAGATTCTGAGCCCGGAAAAGCGCATTCTGATGCCCGATCTCGATGCGACGTGTTCGCTCGATCTTGGCTGCCCGGCCGATGAATTCGCCGCCTTTTGCGATGCCCATCCGGACCGCACCGTCGTGGTCTATGCCAACACCAGTGCCGCGGTCAAGGCGCGCGCCGATTGGATGGTGACGTCCTCGATCGGCCTCGACATCGTGGCGCACCTGCATGCGCAGGGCAAGAAAATCCTGTGGGCGCCGGACAAGCACCTTGGCAGCTATATCCAGAAAAAGACTGGCGCAGACATGTTGCTGTGGCAGGGTTCCTGCCTGGTGCATGACGAATTCAAGGGAATCGAACTCGAATTGCTCAAGCGCGAACACCCTCATGCCAAGATTCTGGTGCATCCGGAATCGCCGGAATCGGTCGTGGCGCAGGCCGATGTGGTCGGCTCGACCTCGCAATTGATCGCCGCCGTGACTGCCTTGGATGCGCAGGAATTCATTGTCGCCACCGATAACGGCATTCTGCACAAGATGCGCATGGCCGCGCCGGGCAAGCGCTTCTACGACGCGCCGACCGCCGGCAACAGTGCCACCTGCAAGAGCTGCGCGCATTGCCCATGGATGGCGATGAATGGCTTGCAAAACCTGGCCGACGTGCTGCAATCCGGTGCCAATGAGATTCACGTCGATGCCGACACCGGCCGCAAGGCGCGCGTCTGCATTGACCGCATGCTCGACTTCGCCGCCGCGCGCCGTGCCCAGGTGCGCCCTTCGTCCGACCTTGCCAGGGAACAGAAGCTGTTTGCCGGTGTGGGGCCGGCATGAGCACGCTCAAGAATCCGCATGCGCCCTTCGATGCCGCGCTGGCCGCAGCATTTGAAGCCAATATCCGTATGGCGTTGGAAGAGGATGTCGGCAGCGGCGACCTGACCGGTTTGCTGGTACCCGCGGACGAGATGGTCAAGGCGCGCGTGATCGTGCGCGAGGACGCCGTGCTGTGCGGCGCGCCTTGGTTCGAAGGCGTGATGATCGCGCTCGACCCGCGCATCGCCATCGCCTGGCACTACGGCGAGGGTGACCGCATGCGTGCCGACACCGCGGTGTGCAGCATCACCGCGCCGGCGCGCGCCTTGTTGACCGCCGAGCGCAGCGCCCTCAATTTCCTGCAATTGCTATCCGGTGTCGCCTCCGCCACACGGCGCTATGTCGACGTGATCGAAGGCACTCGTGCCAGCATCCTCGATACGCGCAAGACCTTGCCCGGCATGCGTCTGGAGCAGAAATACGCGGTGCGCGTGGGCGGCGGCAAGAACCAGCGCATGGCTTTGTACGACGGCATCCTGATCAAGGAAAACCACATCGCCGCCGCCGGCGGTATCGCGCCAGCGATGAAAGCTGCGCTGGAAGCCGGGAAGGGGGTGTCGATCCAGATCGAGGTCGAGACACTGGACCAGCTGGAAGAGGCCCTGGCAGCCGGCGCAGTCTCCGTGCTGCTCGACAATTTCAGCCTCGACGACATGCGCAAGGCAGTCGAACTCAACCGTGGGCGCGCCTTGCTCGAAGCCTCGGGCGGCATCAATATGGAGACCGTGCGCGCCATCGCCGAAACCGGCGTCGACCGCATTTCGATAGGCAGCCTGACCAAGGATGTGCGCGCCACCGATTATTCGCTGCGGATAGTCGAGTAGTCTGTCCAAATAAGCTACCTAAATAAGTTACCCAAATAAGTCGCTGTGAATTTGACTATCGATCAGGCGCTGAAGCAGGCGATTGAAGCGCATCAATCGCAAAAGCTTCAGGATGCCGAGCGGCTGTATCGCGCCATTCTCAAGGTTCATCCCAATCATCCGGACGCGAACCATAATCTCGGGCTGTTGGCGCTTGGGGTGGGCAAACTTGAAGAAGGACTGCCCCATTTGTCGGCAGCGCTTGCGGCAAACCCGAAATATGAACAATTCTGGATCAGCTATATTCGCGCGCTGATCGAGACCGGCCGTTTGGCGGAAGCCGGCAAGGCCATCGAAGACGGCAGGCGCTCCGGGCTCTCAGACAAGGCGGCACAGCAATTGGAAGAAAGACTGGGGGCCAGCCCGGTACAGGCCCCTTCTCAAAATAAGGCGGACGAATTGCTTGCCAGCTATAAGGCGGGAAGCTTCGAATTGACCGAGCGATTGGCCAGGGAGTTGACGCGCAATTATCCGAGGCATACATTGGGCTGGAAGACGCTGGGTGCCGCGCTTTTCCGGCAGGGGAAAGTTGAGGGCGCACTGGCGGCGATGCAATATGCGGTTCAACTCAACCCCGACGATGCCGAGGCCCATTTGCATCTTGGCTATCCCCTCATCAATCTTGGCCGCGTTGCCGAAGCCGAGGCGAGCCTCAGGAAGGCGATTGCGCTCCAACCCGATTTGGCCGAAGCACACTGCAATCTCGGAACCTTGCTCAAGGAACTGGGCAGATTGCCCGAAGCGGAATCGTCTCTTCGAAATGCGATTCGTTGCAGGCCCGACTATGCCGAGGCGAACTGGAAACTATCCACCAATCTATTGCTCCAGTCCCGGTTGAGAAGCGGATTCGAATTGTACGAGTGGCGCTGGGCTGGAACCGACGAACAAAAGAAATATACCAATGATTTTGTTCAACCGCTCTGGCTGGGGAAGGAATCGCTCGTCGGCAAGACGATTTTGATTCACGCCGAGCAGGGTCTGGGCGATACGATTTTGTTTTCCCGCTACCTGAAATTGGTGCATGAGCTCGGTGCCAGGGTGATTTTCCAGGTGCAACGGCCGTTGATGTTCCTGCTGGCCGGGCTTGAAGGCGTTGACGAGCTGGTTGGGAAAGGGCAGCCTTTGCCCGGTTTCGACTGCCACTGCCCCTTGATGAGCCTGGCCTTGGCATTCAAGACCGACCTGGATTCGATCCCGTCTCGCGTTCCTTATCTGTTTGCCCAGCCTGAGCGGATTCAGCGCTGGGCTGAAAAACTCGGCGAACACGGATTCAAGATCGGCATTTGCTGGAAAGGCGCGGGCAAGGACAGGTTTGTTCCGGTAGAGCATTTTCATGCCTTGTCACGCATTCCGGGAGTTCGTCTGATCAGCCTGCAAAAAGGCGAAACACAGGAAGAACTCGCGAGCTTGCCCGATGGAATGGCAATCGAGACGAATGGAGATGAATTCGACAGCGACGGCGCATTCATGGATACGGTTGCGATCATGAAGTGCTGCGATCTTGTCGTTAGCAGCGACACGTCGATAGCGCACGTGGCCGGAGCCCTTGGCGTCCCGACCTGGATTGCGCTGCTGTTCGTCCCCGATTGGCGCTGGATGATGGATCGCGCGGATTCGCCGTGGTATCCGTCCGTCAGATTGTTCCGCCAGCCGGCGAGCGGCGACTGGAAGGGAGTATTCGAGCAAATGGGATCGGTATTGCGATCCCATTTGCTCGGTCGGGTATAAGGCGAGGGTCTAGTACTCCCGGAACCCTTTTGTATGCGGCGTCAGATTGCCGCCAGCGCCTGATCGAGATCGCTGAATAAATCCTCCAGGTCTTCTATCCCCACCGATAGCCGGGCAAGCGTATCGGTGATGCCCAATGCCGCGCGCTGTGCCGGCGGGATGGTGGCGTGCGTCATGATCGCCGGGTGCTCGATCAGGCTTTCCACGCCGCCCAGGCTTTCGGCCAGTGCGAATATTTCGCAACGCTCCAGGAAGCGGCGCGCGCCGGCCAGGTCGGTTTTGAGATCGATCGAAATAATGCCGCCGAAGCCGTCCATCTGGCGCTTCGCCAACGCATGCTGCGGATGCGATTCCAGCCCCGGATAATAAACCTTGGCGACTTTCGGATGCTTTTCCAGCCAGCGCGCCAGCTCCAGTGCGCTTTGGCAGTGGCGTTCCATGCGCAGTGCCAGCGTCTTCACGCCGCGCAGCGCGAGGAAGCTGTCGAACGGTCCGGCGATGGCGCCGACCGAGTTCTGCAGGAAGGCCAATTGCTCGCGCCACGCCGCCTGGCGCTCGTCGCCGGCCACGATGGCAATGCCGCCGATGATGTCGGAGTGGCCGTTCAAGTACTTGGTCATGGAATGCACGACGACGTCGAAGCCATGCTCAAGCGGGCGCTGCACACGCGGGCTGGCGAAGGTGTTGTCGGCCACGGCGATCACGCCGCGCTCACGGCAGATCTTGCCGATCGCGGCCAGATCGATCAGCTTCAGCATGGGATTGGTCGGCGTTTCGACCCAGACCATTTTCGTGTCCGGCTGCAGGGCGGCGAGCAGGTTTTCCGGCTTGGTCAAGTCGACGTACGTGAAACGCAAACCGGCGCTGCGCTTGCGCACGCGTTCGAACAGGCGGAATGTTCCGCCATACATATCGTCGCCGGCCACGACGTGGCTGCCGGCATCGAGCAATTCCAGTACCGTGGAAATTGCCGCCAGCCCTGAAGCGAAGGCGAATGCCTGGGCGCCGCCTTCGAGGTCGGCTACGCAGCGCTCCAGCGCCCAGCGCGTGGGATTGTGCGAGCGGCCGTAATCCAGACCCTTGTGCACGCCCGGGCTCTGCTGGACGAAGGTCGAGGTCGCATAGATCGGCGGCATGATGGCGCCGGTGGATGGGTCCGGGTGCTGGCCGGCATGGATCACGCGCGTGGCAAACGCGGTTTTTTTGTCGGATTGGCTCAAGATAGTTTCCTGCGCAGGTGGTTCAAGAGATCGAAACGGGTGATAAGGCCGTAGAAATGTTCATTGTCGGCCACGATGGCGACCAGGCCGCGGTCCAGGGTGGAACGCAGTTCGGCCAAGTCGGTATTCGGTGCAAGCGTCTGCAATTGGCGCGTCATGGTGGCGCCGACCTCGCTGCGGAATTGGGTGGCATCTGCAGCCACCTTGACCAGCAGGTCGGACTCGTCGATGATGCCGACCACCTTGCCGTCGCGGATGACGGGCAGTTGCGACACTTCCGCGCTGCGCATGCGGGCAAATGCCGTAGTCAGCGTATCGCTTTCGGCCACGCTGACCACGCCGCCATCGTCGAACCGGCGGCTGATGATGTCGCGCAAGTCGCCGTAGACTTTGCGCTTGAGCAAGCCCTGGTCGATCATCCAATTGTCGTTATAGATCTTGGACAGGTAGCGCGTGCCGGTGTCGCAGACGAAGGTCACGACGCGCTTGGGAACCTTTTGCTCGCGGCAATAGCGCAAGGTGGCGGCGAGCAGGGTGCCGGTGGAAGAGCCGGCCAGGATGCCTTCCGCGCGCAATAATTCGCGCGCGGTGCCGAAACTCTCGGCGTCGTCGATGGTATAGGCGTGTTTGACGCCGCTAAGGTCGGCAATGGCGGGCACGAAGTCTTCGCCTATGCCTTCGACGGCCCAGGAGCCGCTCACGTCCGGGACCTTGCCGGTTTTGATGTATTCGGCCAGGATCGAACCCTTGGGGTCCGCCAGCACGAACTCCAGCTTGGGCTGATGCTTGCGGAAATAGCGCGTCAGGCCGGTGATGGTGCCGGCCGATCCGACGCCGCAGACAATGGCGTCGAGCTCATGCCCCATCTGTTCC
Source organism: Burkholderiaceae bacterium (assembly GCA_036384915.1). GTDB lineage: Bacteria > Pseudomonadota > Gammaproteobacteria > Burkholderiales > Burkholderiaceae_D > PKWO01. The sequence continues at coordinate 79,109 of DASVLJ010000030.1, read as the reverse complement.
CAGATTTCGGGCGCCGTCGTGGTTTCGTGCGCGTGAGGATTGGCCGGATTATTGAATTGGTCGGCAAAAAAAGCGCCGGGGATTTCGCGCGCGAGGCGGGCGGCGTAATCCTGGTAGTATTCGGGGTGGCCTTTGCCGACGTCAGAACGCGTGGTATGCACTTCCGCGCCCATGGCTTTCAGGTGCAGCACCTTTTCCGTCGACATCTTGTCGGGCACGACCAGCACGACGCGATAGCCCTTGGCGCGCGCCACCAGGGCTAAGCCCAGGCCGGTGTTGCCGGCGGTCGCTTCGACCACGGTGCCGCCGGGCCTGAGCCTGCCATCCTTTTCGGCCGCTTCCACCATCGCCAAGCCGATGCGGTCCTTGATCGAACCGGCGGGGTTTTGCGACTCCAGTTTGAGGAACAGTTGGCACGGCCCGGTATCGAGCCGCGTCACGGGGAGGAGCGGCGTATTGCCGATCAAAGAAAGCACCGCAGGTGCGGTGTCGTTGGAGAGTGTTGGCATTGCATGACCTCGATTCTTCGGAACGTCGGGTTGACATACGGAATGAGGATGGCGACTTGTGATCGGCATCCCTTCGGAAAATCCGTCAGCCTAAACAATTGAGCTGGCCCAGCCAAGAAAGATTCTCGCATAAAGTCATGCGGAGTTTGTGGTATCGATTTTTGGTTGCCTGGGTGAAATTCGGACGCCGGTCGTCCTCAATTATCGCCATTCGTCACAATGCGTTCCACGCGGGATAAAGGATTGCATAGGATGAGCGCATTAAAGGAGGAGATATCATGAAACGTTCAACCATCATCGCCATCGCCGTCGCTATCGCGGCAGCCGTTTCCAGCCAGTCGCGTGCAGCAAGTGAACTTCAACCCCAGCTCCAACAGGCATTTACGGTCCAGGTCAGCGGAGAAGGGCGAGACATGGTGCTGATTCCCGGACTCGGTTCATCCGGTGCCGTCTGGGATGAAACCGTCGCCCACTACAGCAAGCGCTATCGCTGCCATGTGCTGACGCTGGCCGGCTTTGCCGGCACGCCCGCGATACCGGGCGATCTGCTTCAGCAGGCGGAGCAGGGCATCTCGCAATATATCGAACAACAGCATCTCGATCACCCGGTCATCGTCGGTCACAGTCTTGGCGGTTTCCTCGCGTTGCGCCTGGCGGAAGACCATCCGGCACAGGTAGGGCGCCTGGTCGTGGTCGATGCGCTGCCGGCCTTGGGTGCGACCTCCATACCAGACGCCACTCCCGCGCAGCTGCAGGCCGTGGCGGCGCAGGTGCGCGACAACATGGAAAAGAACGATGCGGCACAAACCGACGCCGCCATACGCAAGACTGCAGCCGGCATGGTCACGGCGCCGAAAAACATCGAGACCGTGGTTGCCTGGGCCAAGGCGTCCGACCGCCATGCCGTGAGCGGCGCGATGTATGATATTCTCGCCACGGATTTGCGGCCGGAACTGCCGCAGATCAAAGCGCCGACCCTGGTGCTCGGAACCTGGGTGGCGTTCAAGGAATATGCGCCGAAGGCGGCGATAACGGCAACCTTTGAGCGGCAATATGCCGGCTTGTCCGGCGTGAAGATCGAGATGGCGGAGACGGCGCGCCACTTCATCATGTATGACGACCCGACATGGATGTTTCAACGCATGGATGCTTTTCTTCAATGATGCCAATACCGATGCAAACCGCGCCGGCGCATGATGCCGCCGGTGCGGGCACGCGAATCGAATCCACTTCGCGTAATTATTGGATCTGCCAGGCCATCGGCTGGACGATCTACGCGATACTGATCTCCATCGCCTCGATCATCTATGGCGACCCCAAGGTCGAGCTGCTGCACCGTCTCTGGGAAACCCTGGCTATCGTGACGCTTGCGGTGGCGGCAGGCCTGACGCTGACCCAGGCCTGGCGCGGCTTCATCCGCCGCCGCGGCTGGGTCGCGCGCACGGGCGGCCTGCCGGTATTGCGCCTGGTGGCCGGAATCGTCGTCCTGGCCGTGATCGAGATCGTCGTCATCATGCTCGGCTACATTGCGCTCGGGGCGACCAAGTCGACGGAGATCGTGCAATGGTTACGGGGGCCGATGTTCGGCACGCTGCTGGGTTGGCTGGGTATCTATACCGTCTGGACCGTTCTTTATGTCGCCACCGTTTCGCGCCGCCACACCCGCCATATGGAAATTGAAAAGCTGCGGCTGGAATTGCATGTCAAGGACGCGGAACTTCGCGCCCTGCAAGCCCAGGTCAATCCGCATTTCTTCTTCAACAGCTTGAACAGCATTCGCGCCTTGATTTACCAGGATGCGCAAGCCGCCGCCGAAGTCATCGACCGCCTTGCCAGCATGATGCGCTATACCTTGCAAAGCGGTCGCGCCGACACGGTGCCCCTGGCCCAGGAAATGAAGGCCGTGCACGACTATCTGGCGATCGAGAAAATCCGCTTCGAGGACAGGCTGAAGCTGTTCGAATCCGTCGATCCGCAACTGGATGGAATGGCGTTGCCGCCCATGATCCTGCAAACCCTGGTGGAGAATGCCGTCAAGTACGGCGTTGAAATGAGCATGGAGCCATGCGAACTGCGCATCTCCGCACAACGCGAGGGGGAGCAGATGCAATTGACCGTTTCCAACCAGGGCCGCTTGCGCGAAGTGGGAGGTTCGACCAAGGTTGGCGTGCGCAACGCGGGACAGCGCCTGGCGTTGCTATTCGGCGCCAATGCCGGCGTGGATCTGTTCGAGCGCGACGGCTGGGTGACGGCGCGCATCTCGCTGCCTTGCCAGGCGGCGATCGCCTGATGCGTACCCTCATCGTCGATGACGAAAGACTGGCGCGCGCCGAATTGCGCCGCCTGCTTGCCGCACATCCGGATATCGAGATCGTGGCGGAAGCGGCCAATGCCGCGCAGGCGCACGAATTGATTGCCGAGCACAAGCCGGAACTGCTGCTGCTCGACGTGCAAATGCCGGGCGGGAGCGGTTTCGATTTGCTCGAATCGCTGGATCGCGCGCCGCCGACGATATTCACTACCGCGTTCGACCAGTATGCCGTCAAGGCATTCGAAGTCAGCGCGCTGGATTACCTGATGAAGCCGATCGAGCCCAAGCGGCTCGCAGCGGCGCTCGCCAAGGCCGGCGCGCGTCCGGCTACGGGAGAAAAATCCGATACCGGCAAGATTTTCATCAAGGACGGCCAGCGTTGCTGGTTCGTGGCGCTCGACAAGATCGTGCTCTTCGAGTCGGAGGGCAACTATACGCGCGTGTTTTTCGGTGAGGAAAAGCCATTGGTGCTGCGTTCGCTGGCACAGTTCGAGCAGGCGCTGGATTCAGAACGGTTTTCTCGCATCAGCCGCAAGCACATCGTCAATCTCGAACATGTCGCTAGAATGGAAAGCGCCGAATCGGGCGGCATGACGCTGCTGCTCTCGAGCGGGTTGAAAGTGGCCATGTCGCGCCGCCGCGCCGCGGAATGGCGCGGTGCGGCGGTCGAAAATTGACGATGGCTATTTCCGTTTGGGCGACAGTACGGTAGGCAGTGCGCGCGGCAGCGTGTCGGGGTAGTCGGCACTGTAGTGCAGGCCGCGGCTTTCGCGGCGTGACAAGGCGCTCTTGACGATCAGCGAGGCCACTTCCACCAGGTTGCGCAGCTCGAGCAAGTCGCGCGAGATGCGGAAGTTGCGGTAATACTCGTCGATTTCTTCCTTGAGCAAGCCGATGCGGTGCTGGGCGCGCTGTAAACGCTTGGTGGTGCGCACGATGCCGACGTAATTCCACATGAAGCGGCGCAGTTCATCCCAGTTGTGGGCGATCACAACTTCCTCGTCGGGGTCGGAAACGCGGCTTTCATCCCAGGACGGCAGCTGCGGAATTTGCTGCGCCGCCTGCTGCTCGATCGATTGCGCGGCGGCGCGGCCGATCACGAGGCATTCAAGCAGGGAGTTGCTGGCCAGGCGATTGGCGCCGTGCAGGCCGGTGCACGTTGTTTCACCCACGGCATACAGGCCCGGCAGGTCGGTGCGGCCGGCATTGTCGGTCACCACGCCGCCGCAGGTGTAATGCGCCGCCGGCACCACGGGAATCGGCTGTTTCGTGATGTCGATGCCGAATTCGAGGCAGCGCGCGTAGATGGTCGGGAAGTGTTCCTTGAGGAATTCCGGGCTTTGGTGGCTGATGTCGAGTTCGACATAGTCGAGACCGCGCTTCTTCATTTCCGCGTCGATAGCGCGCGCCACGATGTCGCGCGGGGCCAGTTCTGCGCGCTCGTCGTGCGCAGGCATGAAGCGCGTTCCGGCCGCCGCACCGGCGCTCTGGGGCAACTTCAGCACGCCGCCTTCACCGCGCACGGCTTCCGTAATCAGGAAGGATTTGGCGTAAGGATGGTACAGGCAGGTCGGATGGAACTGGATGAATTCCATGTTCGACACGCGGCAGCCGGCGCGCCAGGCCATGGCGATGCCGTCGCCGGTCGCGGTATCGGGGTTGGTCGTGTACAGGTAGACCTTGCCGGCGCCGCCTGTTGCCAGCACGGTATGGCCGGCCGCGATGGTGACGACCTTGCCGCTTTTCAGGTCTTGCGCGTAAAGCCCCAGGCAACGCGGCGAGGCCTTGCGGTCGACCTTGGTCGAGTTGATCAGGTCGATCGCATAGTGGTGTTCAAGCAGCGTGATGTTCGGGTGCGTGCGCACCTTTTGCTCAAGCGTGACCTGCACCGCATGGCCCGTGGCGTCGGCGGCATGGATGATGCGGCGCTGGCTGTGGCCGCCTTCGCGCGTCAGATGGAAGCCGAGTTCGGCGGTATCGTCGCGCGTGAAGGGCACGCCCTGATCGATCAGCCATTGGATCGCTTCGCGGCCATGTTCGACGATGAAGCGCGTGGCGCCTTCGTCGCACAAGCCGGCACCGGCCACGAGGGTATCGGCAATATGCTGTTCATGGCTGTCGCCCGAATCGAGCACCGCCGCGATACCGCCCTGGGCCCAATCGCTGGCGCCGTCGAGCAAGGCACGCTTGCACAATACCGCGACCTTGCGTGTTTCAGCCAGGTGCAGTGCCACAGAAAGGCCGGCCAGGCCGCTCCCTATGATAGCTACGTCGAATTTCATGTCTGGTGTATTCCGTACCGGCGCCATGGACGCGCCGCAAGGCATCAACTATAGACGATTTGCCCGCAGGGCGTCGTCAAGCGGCACGTGAGCAGGTATGATATCGCAGGTTAAATCCATGATATGGGGATGGGTAAGTGCGCCGTATTGTTAAGAAACTGAGCTGGCTGCTCTTGGCGCTCTTACTTTTGGTCGCTACCGCCGGCACATGGTATTGGCGCGCCAGTCTGCCCAAGGTCGATGGCACCCTCAAGCTGGCCGGATTGCGCGGTGCCGTCGATATCGTGCGCGATCATAACGGCATACCCCACATCTATGCCAAGGCCAGCGACGATGCGTTTTACGCCCTCGGTTTTGTTCATGCCCAGGACCGTCTTTGGCAGATGGAAATGAACCGACGCATCGCCGCCGGGCGCCTGGCGGAAATCCTCGGACCCGGCGCGCTCGATACCGACCGCTTCCTGCGCACGCTGGGCGTGGCGCATAACGCCCAGCGCATCTGGAACCATCTGGCGCCCGACGCCAGGGAGGCGCTGGAAGCCTATGCGCGCGGCGTCAATGCCTTCATCGACAGCCATAGCCAGGCCTTGCCGCCGGAATTCCTGCTGACCGGCGCACCCGCGCCGGAGCACTGGAAACCGACCGATTCGATCGGTTGGCAAACCATGATGTCGTGGGATCTGGGCGCCAACTGGACCCAGGAATTGCTGCGCATGCGCCTGTCGCAACGCTTGACGCTGGCGCAGATCAACCAGTTCCTACCGCCTTATCCGGGGGAGGCGTCGCTGAAAACCAGCGACTATACGAGCCTCTACCGCGAACTGGCAGGCACGACCCAGCAACTGGCGGCGGTGGCCAAGACCGCTCCGCCGTCGCTGGTCGAGGGGATGGGCTCGAACAATTGGGTGGTATCCGGCGCCTTGTCCGAATCGGGCAAACCGCTGCTGGCAAACGACCCGCATCTGGGACTGGCGGCGCCCGCGCTATGGTACTTCGCGCACTTGTCGGCGCCGGACATGAACGTGATCGGCGCCACATTGCCGGGTATTCCCGGCGTGGTGCTGGGGCATAACGAACGTATCGCCTGGGGTTTCACCAATACCGCGCCTGACGTGCAGGATCTGTACATCGAGCGTATCAATCCTGACAATCGGAAGCAGTATCAAACGCCGGACGGCTGGCGCGACTTCGATGTGCGCAGCGAGACCATCAAGGTCAAGGGCAAGCCTGACGTGGTGCTCGACGTGCGCAGCACGCGCCACGGCCCGGTCTTGACGGGCTCGATACCGCTCATTGCCAAGGCGCCGGTGGACGCCGCGAAGTTTGCCATTGCGTTTCAATGGACAGCCTTGCGCGAAGACGATCTGACCCTGCAAGCCGGCCTGCGCATCGACCGGGCCGGCAACTGGCCGGACTTCCTAGCTGCGGCAAAGGACTTTTCGTCACCACAGCAAAACATGGTATACGCCGACGTGGACGGCAATATCGGCTTCATCGCGCCGGGCAGGGTACCGGTCCGCAAGCCCGATAACGACTTGAAAGGGCTTGCGCCGGCGCCGGGCTGGGACGCACGCTACGACTGGGATGGCTTCATTCCCTTCGAGTCGTTGCCGCAACAATACAACCCGGCTACGCAAAAAGTGGTGACGGCCAACCAGAAGGTCGTGCCGGACAACTATCCTTACTTCATCACCAGCGAATGGACTTTGCCTTACCGCGCCAAACGCATCTCGAACCTGCTCGAGGCACGGCCCAAGCACAACCTGGACTCTTTCGCCGCCATCCAGAAAGACGTCGTGTCGCTAGCGGCGCAGGATCTGCTGCCGCTGCTGCGCAAGGCGGCACCCAAAACGGAGGAGGGCAAGACAGCGCTGACCATGCTGGCCGGCTGGAACGGGGAAATGCTGGCCGACCGGCCTGAACCCTTGATCTTCAATGCCTGGGCCAAGGAACTGTCGCACGAGCTTTTTGCCGACCGGCTCGGTGAAGATTTGATGGGCGACTACTGGGAATTGCGCAACGTACAGGCCGGCATGGTCAACGTGCTCAAGAACGTGGACGGCGCCGGTGCATGGTGTAATAAAAGCGGTGCTGCAGATCCGCAAGCCTGTCCGCACTTGCTGAGCGCCTCGCTCGATGCCGCCATGGCGGATTTGAAAAACTGCTTCGGCAAGGACCCGCATGCCTGGCGCTGGGGAGAGGCGCACCAGGCCCGTTCGGAACATCGCCCCTTCGCCAAGGTGGAGCTGCTGGCACCGTTTTTCGACATCAACGCCGCCTCGCCGGGCGACACCTACACCATTGACGTGGGGCGCTACAACCTGCGCGACAAGGACAAGCTGTTTACCAACCACCATGCGCCGAGCATGCGCGCGCTGTATGACCTGTCCAACCTGGAAAACTCACGCTTCATCCACTCGACTGGCCAATCCGGCAATGTCTTGTCTTCGCACTACGCCGATTTCAGCCGGCGCTGGGTGAAGGTGGAATATCTGCCGATGGCAATGAAGCGGGAAACAGTGGAAAACGAGGCAATGGGCACCTTAACCCTGAGCCCATAGCGGAAAAACCCCGGGAAATTCCGGAAACAGATTCTTACATCTGTCACGCAATTCACACTACTGCAAAATTTTCCGCGGGACTATCATTGCAACGTATGCCGGCCTGGCCGGCAAATATCATCCAAACCCATTCGACCTGAAAGCGGAGGCAGCATGATTCGGCACGGCCGTCTACTTGCTCAAACAGCTATCGTGCTGGCAGCCCTGGCCTTATTGCATGTGCCGGTCCAGGCGGCGAACGCGCCGACCCCATTGACCGAACAACAGCGCGCGCTGCACGTCTTGAACCGGCTCGGCTACGGCCCGCGGCCGGGCGACATCGAGATGGTGATGAACATGGGGGTGGACAAGTACATCGACGCGCAACTGCATCCGCAAAGCATACGCCTGCCCAACGAATTGCTGGACCGCCTCGATACCCTGACCTCGCAAGACATGCCGATCGGTGAATTGCTGGGCGAATACGTCGCCGCACAAAAAGCCGCCAAGAACGGCGACGAGGAAGCGAAGAAAAAGCGCAAGGAAACCTTCCAGACCATCGCTGAGCAAACCGATGAGGCGCGCCTGGCACGGGCGATCTACAGCCCCGCCCAGCTCGAGGAGGTGATGGTCGATTTCTGGTTCAACCATTTCAATGTCTTCGCCGGCAAGGGGCTGGACCGCGCCCTGATCCCCAGCTATGAGCGCGATGCGATCCGGCCTTATGTGCTCGGGCATTTTCGCGAATTGCTCGAGGCGACGGCCAAGCATCCCGCCATGCTGTTCTATCTCGACAATTGGCAATCGGTGGCCCCGGGCTTCGAACCGCCGCGGCGCTTCGGCCAGCCGGCCCAAGCCAAGGTCAACGGTTTGAATGAAAACTACGCGCGCGAGCTGATGGAATTGCATACGCTCGGCGTGGACGGCGGCTACACCCAGCACGACGTCACCGACCTGGCGCGCATGCTGACGGGCTGGACTTTCGAACCGCAAAAGATGATCAAGGGCGGCGCCGTCTTCACCTTTGCCGCGCGCCGCCACGACGATGGCGACAAGGAATGGCTGGGCCGCCATGTCGGTCCGCGCGGGGTGAGGGAAGGTGAGTGGGCGCTGAGCGTGCTGGCGATGCATCCATCCACCGCGCACCATATCAGTTACCAGCTGGCGCAGTATTTTGTCAGCGACGAGCCGCCGCCCGCCTTGGTCGACCGGCTCGCCAGGCGTTACCTCGAAACCGACGGCGACATACGCGAAGTGCTGCGCAGCCTGTTCTCCAGCCCGGAATTCTGGGACCCGCAGCAAATGGAATCGAAATTCAAGACACCCTATCAATACGTGGTGTCTTCGGCGCGCGCCAGCGGTTTGCCGATCAACAATATCCGCCCCTTGCTGCGCACGCTGAACCAGCTCGGTGAGCCGCTATATGGCTGCCAGACACCCGACGGCTACAAGAATACCGAGGAAGCCTGGCTCAATCCCGATGCCATCACGCGCCGCATCAACTTTGCCACCGTGCTGGCCGCAGGCAAGCTGCCCCTGGTTGCTGCCCCTAACGAGCCGGCCAATGCCATCAACGGCATGCAGATGCAAGCCGCTCAGGCCGCGCAGCCTCCCAATGGCGACAAGCGGGCTTCACCCCCGATCGATGCCCAAGCTTTGCTTGCCACCCTGGGCGACACCATTTCGCACAAGACGCGCGACACCGTCATGCAGAGCGAACCGGGGTTGCGCTCGGCGATGATCCTGGGCAGCCCGGATTTCATGCGCCACTGAATGCATTATCAAGAGGAGACATCATGAAACGCAGGGACTTTCTCCAAACGATCGCAGCAGGCGCAGCGCTGCTGCCGTTCGGCCGCCAGGCATGGGCCGCGTCCCTGTCGGAGGGAACGCCGACGAAGCACAAGATGATCGTGGTCATGCTGCGCGGCGCCGTGGACGGCTTGAGCGTGGTTGCACCCTATGCCGATGCCAATTACTACCGCTTGCGCCCGTCGATCGCGGTACCGCAACCAGGACAGGAAAACGGCGCCATCGATCTCGACGGCTACTTCGGCTTGAATCCCGCGCTGGCCAGCATGCGGCCGCTATGGCAAAGCGGCAAGCTGGCCTTCATCCATGCATCTGGCTCGCCCGATCCGACGCGTTCTCACTTCGATGCGCAAGATTACCTGGAATCCGGCACGCCGGGGCGCAAGGCGACGCAGGACGGTTGGATGAACCGCATGCTGGGAGGCTTGCCGGGCCCTGTGACGCCGACGCGCGCCGTCGCCATCGGCCCGCTGATGCCGCGCATCCTGTCGGGACACGTCACCGCTTCCAATATCGCTTCCGGCGCGGCAGGCTCGAAAGCCACTGCGCTCGACCGGCCGCAGGTGGGCGACGCCTTCGACAAGCTCTATTCCGGCAACGACAAGTATTCCAAGGCTTACCAGCAGTCGCAACAAACCCACCAGGAAGTGATGATCTCGCTAGATGACGAGATGGAAGCCGCCAATGGCGGCGCCCCGCTGCCAAACGGCTTTCCCGACGACGCGGAACGCCTGGCCAGATTGATGCGCAAGGATGCCAACATCCAGCTTGCCTTTCTCGCCGTCGGAGGCTGGGATACCCATGCCAACCAGGGCACTGTCAAGGGGCAGCTTGCCAATCGCCTGAATCCGCTCGGCTTGGGCCTGGCCAACCTGGCGCAACAGCTTGGGCCGATGTTCGACGACACCACCATCGTCGTCATGTCCGAATTCGGCCGTACGGCCAGGCAAAACGGCAACAACGGCACCGACCACGGCCATGGCAACGTCATGTGGGTGCTGGGCGGCAAAGTCAATGGCGGGAGAGTCTACGCCGATTGGCAGGGCATGGAAGAAAACCGCCTGCACGAGGGGCGCGACTTGCCCGTGACGACGGATTTCCGCCAAGTGCTGGCCCAGATCGGCGAACGCCACCTGCGCCTGCCCGATGCCAAGCTGGCCCAGGTATTTCCAGACTTTCCGGGTAACTTGCGCGCCGATCTCATTCGTTCCTGAGGCGCTTGGGAAAAAGCTTTCCGGAAGCAAACACATGTAGCGACAAGCAATTGCTCGAGTGCAACCCCGGGGTGCGGATTCCGCCCCGACTTGCAAATCGAAGAATCTACACTACACTTCAGACCTCCAAGGGACGCCATATTCGGCGCGGCTTCGAGCCAAGGAGTTGTCATGCTTACCCTTACTTATGCGCTGGTTGCGCTTTCCGTGGAGCAGCGGAAAGTGAAGGGACGAGTGCTTGAATTGCAGCAAGAAATTCAGCTTGAACGCAAGCAGAGATTATTGAGCAACCAAGCTCACATCGAATTTCTCGTATCGCAATTCATCAAGCTTGACGAGGCTTGCCGCTCACGTAATATCGAGCTCTACGTCTTGCCGGCGATACGCGCCGCGACTACCGAGGCGGATTCGCTATTGGCCGATATCGACGCCTTGACCCTGATGGGCCGCATTACCTTGAAAACGGTGCATGCACGGCTGCGCCAAGCCACGGCACGCGGTTCGTTTGAGCTTGATTATCTGTGCGATTCGCTGCAACAGTATTGCCAGGACATGCTCAAGCGCCTGGAGCTGGAGGAGTCGCAGGTGCTGCCTCTGGCGCAGCGTGTGATTTCGAGCGATGAATGGTTCGATATCGCCGCCCGCTTCATTTCAAGCGATCTAGGGCATGGGGCGGGGGAAAAGCTCGATGTCGCCGAAGAGCGGACGCTGCATGCGGCCTCCCTTCACGGCAAGGCCGACCATGCATCCCGGCGCCACGCACTGAATTAAGCTTGCGGCCTTATTTGGCCGATAATGTGAGAAGGTCGCCGGCGTCTTTCTTGTATTGCTCGGCGAAAGTCTTCCAGTCTTTCTCCACCTGTTCGGCCATGTGCACGGCCAGATCGACCAAGGCGCCTAGCTTCCTGGTGTCGCTACCGAATTCCACCAGGGCGTCGGCATTGGCCGAACCTTGGCGGCCCGAGGCGCGCAACTGCGCCGAAGCAGCCAGGCCGCCGAACTGGCACATCAAGTGGTTCAATTGCTTGGGATGCGCCGCGGCGCCTTCAAGGTCGACCCGGTCTTGCGTGGGCTGCAGGCCCTTGACCAGGAAGGGTTTGCCGTCGAGCTCCACCGCCTCGAGGAAGGAGGGCGGCACGGCTTGCATGCGTGCAGCAATGGTGGCGACGCGTTCCGATTCGGAATGCCATTGGGGCTGCTTGACCGGCGTATAGGGCGCGAGCGCGGAAGGAATGCTTTCCTTCAAGTCCAACAAGTAATGGCCGTCGAGCCCGCCTTTACCCTCGATCAGGATGGCAAAGCGTTCCAGGCCAAGGCTGCCCGTGCCGGCAATGCGGCGAGCGATGTCGATCACCTTGAAGAATGCCGGATTTTGCTTGTGCGCGGCGTATTCGCTGATCCATGCCAGAACCCGGCCTTTATCTTTATCGCTTGCCGGCAAGGCCTTGCCTTTGTCCGTGCGGATCTTGGTGTGATTCGATTCCGCCGTGGTGCGGCTGGCGATGAAATCTTGCCGTTTGCGAGTGCGCAGCTGCTCGAACAACTGGCCTATCAGGCCGTCGGCCGCGTCGCGGTCGATCCAGCGCGATTTGCCCGAAGCCAGCGTGGCGCCATAGGTTGCCAGGCATTGATGCGCCATCTCGACGGCGGTATCGCGCTTCAGGCTCATCGAAGGCGCTGCGACCAGGATCGAGGTCAGCGTGCGCAGGATTTCCCAGCTGCAGGGGGCAAGGATCGCCTCGTCGAAATCGTTCATGTCGAAGTAGACGAGGCGGTTGTCCCCCTTGTAAGTGCCGAAATTTTCGAGGTGCAGGTCGCCGCAGATCCACGCCGTAGGCGCATCGGAAAGGATGGCGTGCTTGGGAATCTGTTCGAAGTAAAGTGAACAGGTGCCGCGCAGGAAGGAGAAGGCGTTGTCGGCGATGGCTTTGTACTTCAAGGCCAGCCGGTCCGGATCGCGGCCGGCGTTGTAGCGGACGATTTTTTCAACGGATTCGGGCAAGGCTTTCATGCTTCGCTCCCTTTTTTATCGAAATCATCGCCGGCAACACCGGCGCATGCGCGCAGGTATCAACGCATATTGCCGGTATGTCCCAAAGAATACCGTCCGGGTTGAGGCCAGACCGCAAGGCCATGCGGTTCCTTGCCGACGGCGATGCTTACCGTGTCGCCGTTGCTCGGATTAATGCGGTAGACCACGTCGTCGAAACGCCCGGAGAGCCAGATGTATTGGCCGTCTGCCGTGACGTTGCCCATGTCGGGGCTGCCGCCTCCTGGAATCGGCCATACGGCTTCCACTTTGTTGGTGGCGAAGTCGAGCACGGCCAGGCTGCCCTTGCCGTGGCGCTTGCCATGGATGGCGCGCGAGCCGCGGTTGGCGATATAGAGCTTCTTGCCGTCCCGGCTGGGATAGAGGCCGTGCGTGCCGATGCCGGTCGGGATGAAGCCCGTCTGGGTGAAACTGTCGCCGTCCACGGTGAACACGCCGTCGGCTTCCATGTCGGCCACATACCAGGTCTTGCCGGCTGGCCCGATGCGGATGTCTTGCGGCATGCCGCTGCCGGCCGTGCAGATTTCCGCCGGCTTGCCATCCGGTGCGGGCAGCACTTCCTTGGCGTTCCCGCGCTTGGACAGCTTCAGGTAGCCCAGCACTTTGTGGCCGACCAGATCGATCTTGACCAGCGAACCATTGAATTCGCAGGTGAAGATCGCGTATTTGCCGTCGATGGAAAAGTCGGCATGATTGATGCCGGCGCAACCCGGCACGGCGATCGATTCGGCCAGTTGCATCGAATGAGGATCGCGCAGGTCGAGGCGCTTGCGGCTTTCCGCCACTACGATCGCATAGCGTCCGTCGGGCGTGAAATACATATTGTAGGGATCGTCAACCGAGATGGGATTGCCCGGCTTGCCGGTCTTCGGGTCGATCGGCGTCAAGCTGCCGGTCGCGCGGCCCTCGGCATTATTGGCCACCCACAGCGTCTGCAAGTCCCAGGACGGCACCACGTGCTGCGGATTGAAGCCGACCTTGTAGGTGTCGACCACCTTCATCGTGGCCGGGTCGATCACCGAAACGTCGCCGGAAGTATGGTTGGGCACGTAGATGCGAGCCAGATGGCCGTTCAGGGCAGGGCTGAAATGGCCCACGGCGATATCGCTGTAAAGATTGTTCGGATCGCTGACGGGCGGCATGCCCGGCACAGTGGCGACCGCATTGGCGGCCGACTGTGTCGGCTGGGCCGAGGCCAGGCCGCAGCACATGGCGGCAACGATGCCGAGGAGGGTGATACAGTGTTTCTTCAAATACATAAAACCAGACTCCAACGAAATATTGCTTGATTCTTTTGACTGTCAGCGAGCCGTCGCCTTCCTGATTGCCGCCACGGTCTTTTCGACAACGAAATCCACTCCGGGTTGCCCCAGCTCGGCACTGGCACGGCGCGGGTCGCCGTAAACGCCTTGCTCGGCGGATGGTTTGGCCGCCCCGGCCAGGGCGTCTCCACGAACCAGTTGTGCATCGAGCGCCAGCATCAGCGAAGTATCGGCAAGGCCGGCGTGGGTACCGATTTCAGCCTGGCTATAGCCGCGGCGCTTCAGGAATTGCACGTATTCGTCCTGTGTGGCGCGATAGTATTCGGGCAGGGCATATGCCGCTGCGCCACTAGAAGCCCAGGCACGGTTCAGGCGCTCGGAACTGGCTTTGAGATCCGCCTGGTAGCCGCCGTGGTCGCCCAGAAACACGATGTTGCGAAACCCGTGCAGCTTGAAGCTCTGGGCTGCGGACTCCAGCGTCTTTTCAAACACCTCGTCCGACACGGTGATCGTGCCAGGAAACCGCATGTGGGCCGTAGGCGGATTGGTCGAGCCTTCCGGAACGTAGGCGACGACAGGCGCCACCAGCGCATTGCCGAGTTTTTCGGCGATTCTTTGTGCCAGCATACGCGCCCGCACGTTGTGTTTACCCAGCGCCATATAGGGGCCGCTTTGCTCGGTGCCGCCGATTGGGATCAGGATTGTGGTTTTGCCGGCAGCGACCTGTGTCTTCAATTCGGTCCAGGTCAGGTCTTCCAGGAACACCGATGCCGGCTGCGCCGCAAAGGCGCCGTCAATTCCGCATAGAAGCAAGCCGTACAACAGAAATCGGAAAACGGTGACGATCATGTATGAAGATTGCGCCCGGCCCATTGCCGGCCGAGAGCCAGGATTGCGGTGCACTGCGGTCAAAAGTTGAAGGATGGGGGTCTGCTATAGCTAGAGCATAGCATTATCGCATCAAATACTACGTCCAGGCGACTCTTTTGGCCGATTTCGTCTTTGCCGCTAAGCTATTGCGCGGAAGTGTTAAACCGAATGGTCAAGCTACGGTGGTCATATCCTCGACCCGCAGGGCCACGGCCCGGTTACGGCCCGTGGCCTTGGCTCGGTACAAGGCGGCATCGGCTGTTGAGATCAATTGCCAGGTGTCGCCGGCAGGCGAGGGGGTCACGCTGGCCACGCCTGCACTGATGGTGACATGGCCGTATTCCGAGTTGGCGAAAGGAATGTCCTGCCTTTCCACGGCATTGCGCAATTTTTCCGCCACCACGACGGCGCCGTCGAGCGTGCTGTTGGGCAGGATCACACCGAATTCCTCGCCGCCATAGCGCGCCACGACGTCGCTGGCGCGCTGCATTTCCTCCGCCATGATCGAGGCTACTTTTTTCAGGCATTCGTCGCCGGCCAGATGGCCATGCTTGTCGTTGTAATGCTTGAAATGGTCGACGTCGATCATCAACAGCGAGAGCGGCTGGTTGTCGCGCATGGCGCGGCGCCATTCCAGCTTGAGCGTCTCGTCGAAGGCGCGCCGGTTGGCGATGCCGGTCAGGCCATCGTGGTTTGCCAGATCCTGCAAGGCGCTCTGGGCCAGTTTTTGCAAGGTCATGTCGCGTAGCGTTTCGACAACAGCAATCAGCTTGCCGTTTTTGTCGAAAATCGGGCCGGCATCGATGGCCAGGTACAGCCGCGAGCCATGATGCGGCATGACGCACCAGTTTTCGGCATAAAGGCCGTACCGCGGCTCTTCGATGGAGCCGTGCTCGGGATAATAGATGTCGACTTCCGCAGTGCGCGACTGGGCGATCAGATCGGCCAGGCAAGGACGCTGTGCGGTATAGAACCCGCGCCAGTGCTCCGACTTGCCTATCATCTCCGCCGCCGACAGGCCGGTCAGCCGCTCGCAGGCGTGATTCCAGATCATGACGCGGCATTCGGCGTCGATGACGAAAGTCGGCACCACCAGGTGTTCCATCAGATTGACGGCGAATTCCCGATCCGCGTCGCTGGTGGGTCGGCCTCTGGTGCCTTTGCTTTTGTTTTTCATGCTGGCTCCGTTGCCGCATCTCCGGGCGGCAAAAAGCAGTTTCAAGTCTTCATGGCCGTTTATTTTACGCCGCCTCCATGGCGCAGGCACGCGCCAGACCGCCTTCGCCGTCCTTGGTCGAGGGAATGCGAAAGGGACGCGACCCGTCGAAGCGGGCTGTTTTTGTTAAATTGACGGACACGACGTAATTAACCATCCTGTCGGAAATTTTGCATGCCTCTTGTTCCGCGCAACGCCTTGATGCAATATGCATTGCCCGACTTGATAATGATGCATCAAGCCCGCAATTCTGTAATCCGTTTTTTTGCCGCTGATCAATGAACTTGCCCTTTGAGGAAAGCGCTTCGCACGCATGACCAAGCCTGAGACAGTAGAGGGATTGCGCTACGGCACGGCACTGGATGCGGCGCCGTTCCCCGTTGTCGGCCTAGATGCCGAGCATCGGATCGATTTCTGGAACGCCGCTGCGGCTGAATTCTTCGCTCTTTCCGAATCCGATGCCATGGGACGCCCGCTCGCCGATGTCTTGCCGCACGTTGGCGGCCAAGACTGGCAACAGCAATTGGAATTGGCCCCTACCCGTGCCGGCTGGCTGCAAGCCGAGGTGCAAGCTGGTCCGGAGCGGACCAGGATCGTGCAGTGGAAAGCGGCGCGCGACCAGGGAGCGGTGCTGTATTTCCGGGAAGCCCCGATGCCCGAAGAGGATATCGCTGAAATGAGGAAAACGGCGCGCCGCCTGTCCGAAGCCTGGACCGCCGCCGAAGCCGCGAGCAAGCGCTTGAAGGACATTACGGAAACACTGCCGGTCGCGGTATTTCAGTTCCTCGAAGGCCCGCAGGGCGAGCGGCGTTACATTTACGTGGGTGAAAACGTCAAGGATATTCTCGGCGTCAGCGCCGAGGAAATCATGGAGGACCGCATGGCGCGCTGGCGCCATACGCCGCCGGAATACCGCGTGCCGGCCCAGGAGCAGGTCGCGCACGCGGTCAATACGCGCGAATTCACGCGCATCCGTTCCTGCGTGGAGTTCGGCGGAAGGCGGCGCTGGATCCATGCCTGCGCCGTGCCCAGCGCCTTGCCGGACAACTCCTTCGTCTGGAACGGCTTCTGGATGGATGAAACCGAAGCGCGCGAACAGGCGGAAAACCTGCGCATCGCCAAGGAGCAGGCCGAAGATGCGACGCGCATCAAATCGGTCTTCCTGGCCAACATGAGCCATGAAATCCGCACGCCGATGAATGGCGTGATCGGCATGCTGGATCTGTTGCTCGATACCGAACTCTCCGACGCGCAGCGCGAGTTTGCCGCCGTGGCCCAGAGCAGCGCGGAGAGCCTGCTGCAGTTGATCAACGACATCCTCGATTTTTCCAAGATCGAGGCCGGCAAGCTGCCTCTGGAATCGATTCCGTTCGACCTGCTGCATGAAATTGAGGCAGTGTCGCAGGCGCAAGGCATCGATGCACGCAACAAGGGCCTGGAATTGGTGGTGCACTATCCGCCGTCGGCGCCGCGCAACATGAAAGGCGATCCGACGCGCGTGCGGCAGATCGTGACCAACCTGCTCTCGAATGCCATCAAGTTCACTTCGCGCGGCCACGTCGTGGTCGACGTCCAGGTCAGTGTGGTGCACGAGAACCCCGACATCTGCCGTTTGCGCTTGTCGGTAAGCGACACCGGCATCGGCCTGGCGCCAGACAAGCGGACGCAGGTTTTCGAGAAGTTCACCCAGGCCGATCCCTCCACCACACGCCAATATGGCGGCACCGGCCTCGGCTTGACCATCTGCAAGCTGCTGGTGGAATTGATGGGCGGACAGATCGGGGTCGAAAGCGAACTGGGCAAGGGCAGTACCTTCTGGGTCACGCTCGATTTGCCGCGCGCGGTCGAGGAAAAATACGAGTCGGCGCAAAATCCCTTGATCGGGGTGCGGGTGCTGTTCGTCGACAATCAGTCCAACTACCGCAACGTATTCGAGGAATTGCTGGTACACGAAGGCATGCGCGTCGACATACGCGGCAGCGGCGCCGAAGCCTTGGCGGCGATGAAGGCGGCGGTCTTGGCGCGCGATCCATATTGCATCGCCGTCATCGCGCCGCGCATGCAGGATATCGATGGCATCGGTCTGGGCAGTGCGATCAAGGCCGACACCGAGTTCGCCGATACCTTGCTGGTGATGCTGAGTGCGCAGGCGACACCGGCCGACGCGGATACGCTTGCCCGGGCCGGTTTTTCCGCCTTGCTGAAGAAGCCGCTGCCGCGCGACGTATTGATCCATACGCTACGCGCGCTGTGCGGCGCCTTGCGGCGCGGCGAAAATCCCGGCTTCGTCAGCGGCACCAACCATGCCTCGACGATACAGGCCGCAAACACGGAGCTGCCCTTCGAGGGATATCGCATTCTCGTGGTCGACGACAACGTGGTCAATCAATCGGTTGTGGTCCACATGCTGAAAAAATTCGGCTGCACGACGGAGATTGCCGCCGACGGCTTGCAGGCGGTGGCCATGCATGGCGTGGGCAACTACGATCTGATCCTGATGGATTGCCAGATGCCCGAGCTTGACGGCTATCAGGCGACCATGCGCATACGTGCCAACGAGCGCAGCGACGAAAGAAGCGGCAAGCCGGCACGGCATGTTCCCATCGTCGCCCTGACTGCGCACGCCTTGACCGGCGACAGGGAGAAGTGCCTGGCATCGGGCATGGACGATTATCTGCCCAAACCGATCCGGCCCGCTACCTTGCGCGAAACGCTGGCGCGCTGGCTTGAAGTGAAGGTTTCGGAACAAGCTTCCCCGCTTGAATCGCACGAATTACCGGTCAAGGACGATCTCGACGGCATGCAGGAAGTATTCGGCAACGACTTCGCCGAGTTGGCCAATCTGTTCCAGACCGACAGCGCCAAGCGTCTGGCCGCCATGCTGCGCGCGGCGCAAGCTTCGGACCGCGCTGAACTGCTCAGGCTGACGCATGCCTTGAGCGGCAGCGCTTCATCCATGGGAGCCGGCACGCTGGCTGCCTTATGCAAGAAATTCGAGGTTCAGTTGAAGGCCGGCATCATGGACGACCTGGAGGCGAAAATCGGAGCCATCGAAGCCGATTATCGCAAGATAGACCGTCGCTTGCAGGCAATGTTGGAAACTTCATAGCGTTGCACTATTCAAAGTATCGGCAGAATCAATTTCATGCCGTTACGTTGCAATGATTTAATAACGACTTTCAAGGAGCCATCATGCGACACCTCGTTTTTTCCTGTGCACTCTTGCTCGCCGCGACAACTCAGGCTGCCGAAAAAGGCCCGTCGCTCACGGTGCCGATGAATATGGTCGATGAAAAGGGCGTAGTCACGCCGGCCGGCGAAATTACCGTCACCGAATCGCAATATGGCTTGATTTTCTGGCCTTCGTTGTCCGGCCTGCCTACCGGCCTGCATGGTTTCCACATCCACGAACATCCTTCGTGCGATGCCGGGATGAAAGACGGCAAACCGGTGCCTGCCATGGCCGCCGGAGGACATTGGGACCCGATGAAGACGGAAAGGCATGCCGGCCCTTACAGTGACGGCCACCTTGGCGACTTGCCTGCGCTCTATGTCGGCAACGACGCGCGTGCCGTCTACCCGGTGCTGGCACCGCGCCTGAAGTCGCTTGACGCCTTGCACGGCCACGCGCTGATGATCCACGCCGGCGGTGACAACCATGACGACCATCCGGCGCCCCTGGGCGGCGGAGGAGCGCGCATTGCGTGCGGTGTCATCAAATAAATCGAAATAACGACAGGGAGGAGAGAGCATGAATCAGTCGGCCACGAAACTGGTATGCGCGGCAGTGATCGCCGCATTTGCCGCGCTTTCTTGCAATGCGTCGGCAGACGACAAGTCCAGGAAGCAAGCCTTGAACGCCGCCACGCCGGAATCGACGATATGCAGCGTCAGTGCCCTCGACCGAACCGTACCCTTCACGGTTGGCGACAAGGCGCTGTATTTCGTCAACATACGCGACGGCGACAAGGTGCGCTCGCCGTTCCGTGTCGTGTTCGCGGTCTCGGGAATGGGGGTCGCACCTGTCGCCGCCGGAGATATCGAAGGCACCGGACACCATCACATCCTGATCGACCTCGACCTGCCGCAAGACATCAAGAAACCGATCCCGTTCGACAAGTCCGATGAGTTCCAGCACCAGCATTACAAGCACTTCGGCAAGGGTGAAACGGAAACCGTGCTCAACCTGCCGCCGGGCAAACACAAGTTGCGCCTGATGTTTGCCAACTATCAGCACATTCCTTACTACATCGCGAGCAACGAATTGACGATCGAGGTGTTGCCGCCGGAGAAGTAGGTTTAAATAAACAGGGTGTTGAAAAACGTAGTGAGCGGACCGAAGTCGGGGGCGAGGAGGGGGCGCGTACGCTGGCACGCAGAACACCGCAGGCTCCAAGATCGGGAAGCACAGTAGTTTTGCAACTGCCTGTCAGCGCGGATTGGGCACAAGACGGTACCCGACCGCGGTTTCGGTCAGCAGATGCTTGGGTTGCGTCGGATCGTCTTCGAGCTTTTGCCTCAGATGGCCCATGTAGACGCGCAGGTAATGTCCGCTTTCCGAGTGCGACGGCCCCCATACTTCACGCAGCAATTGCGGATTGGTGATGACCTTGCCGGCATTGTTGAGCAGGGCGGCCAAGAGGCGGAATTCGGTCGGCGTCAGATGCACATGTTGCCCGGCCTTGGTCACCTGGCGCTCGCGCAAATCGACCGTCACGTCGCCGAAACTGATCGAGCCGCCATCGCCCGTAGCACGTGTGCGGCGCCGGCGCAGGTTGGCACGCACGCGAGCCAGCAGTTCGCCTGAACCGAAAGGCTTGGTCAGGTAATCGTCGGCACCGGCATCGAGCGCCCGGATCTTGTCAGTTTCCGACACGCGCGCCGACAGCACGATGATGGGCACGCTGGACCAGGCGCGCACGTCGCCGATCAATTCGACACCGTCGCCGTCGGGCAGGCCGAGATCGAGGATGATCAAGTCGGGCTTGCGCGTGCCGGCTTCGATCATGCCGCGCTTTTTCGAATCCGTCTCATAGACTTGCCATCCCTCCGCTTCCATCGAGGAGCGCACGAAGCGCCTGATTTGCGGCTCGTCTTCGATCAGCAGCACGGTCGGTTGCGGTTCAAGCATGGTCCTGGTCTTCCATATCGCGTTCCAGGTCGGGCATCTCGGGCGGCGTGCCCAGCGGGAGGGTAAAGCTGAACATCGCGCCGCCAAGTGCGGACCTGGCTGCCCGTATCATACCGCCATGCGCCTCGACGATGGCGCGGCAGATCGATAATCCCAAGCCGACGCCGGCGGTGGCGGATTCGCGTTCGCCGCGCGCGAATTTTTCGAACAATTGTTCTTCCTTGCCATGAGGCAGGCCCGGGCCGTTATCGCTGATTTCAACGCGCAGGAATTCGCCCGCCGTCTCGGCCTTGATTTCAATGCGCGCATCCGCCGGCGTGTATTTGCCTGCGTTTTCCAGCAGGTTGCACAATACCCGCTCGATCAGCATGGCGTCGAAGCGCACCAGCGGCAAATCGGGCGGCACCCGCGTTTCGAGTATTCGGCTTCCCAGATGCGGCTTGCTCAGCCGTATTGCGCTGCCGACCACCTCTTCGAACGGTTGCCATTGCAGGTTCAACTGCACTTCGCCATTCTGTATGCGCGCCATTTCCAGGAGATTCGTCACCAGTGCACTCATGCGTTGCATTTCATCGTGCAAGTCGTGCGCCAGTTTCCCTTGTGCCGCAGGCAGGGGCGGCTTGGCCGTGGTCAGCGACTCGGCCAGGCCGATCAAAGCTGTCAACGGGGTGCGCAGATCGTGCGACAAGGTGGCCAGCAAAGAATTGCGCAGGCGCTCGGATTCCATGTGCACCAGGGCATCCTGTGCGACTTCGATATAGTGCACCCGTTCCAGGGCGATGGCAGCCAAAGCGGCATAGGTTTCAAGCTGCTGGCGCTGTTCCGGAATGAGAATCCAGCGCCGGCCCTCTGGTTCGATTGCGAGCAGGCCGCGCGTGCGCATCGGTGCGACCAGCGGGAGATAGAAATAGCTGCTGGCCGGCAGCGTATCGGTGCCGATGCCGGCCGGCGTGGCACGGTCGAAGGCCCATTGCGCGATGCCCATGTCGAGCACAGAAAGATTGGGCGTCTGCTCCTGGCCTCCGGCAAGCGGGGGCTGCAGCCTGCCGTTCGCATCGGGCAAAATCAGCGTGGCGCGTGCGCGGAAGCTGCGCTGGACGAAGCTGCGCGTGATTTCGAAAATCTGTTCGGTCTGCAGCACGGACGACAGTGCGCGGGCGAATTCATAGAGCGCGCGGGAGCGCGATTCGCGGTCGAAGGCGATACGGGCCTGGTAGCGCAAGTCGGAGGTCAGGTGCCCCGTGATCAACCCGACCACCAGCATGACGGCGAAGGTGACGAGGTATTGCAAGTCACTGACGGCAAAGGAGAAGCGCGGCGGCACGAAAAAGAAATCGAAGGCCAGCACGCCCACCACGGTCGATACGACCGATGGTCCGCGGCCAAGCCGGATCGCCACCAGCACGACGGTCAACAGGAACAGCATGATGATGTTGGCCAGGTCGAAATAATGCAACAGCGGAGTCGAGACCAAGGCGGTCAGGAGGCTGGCTGCCGCCGCGAAGACGTAGCTCCAATACGGCCAGCGGCCATCCTGCTCTTCTTCCGGTCGCGCCACGCGATTGCCCAGGCCGTCGTTCACGCCGGATTGGCGCGTGGATTCGCCGCCGATTTCGATCAAATCGACGTCGGGAGCTATCGCCGCGATGCGCCGGATATGCGCTTTGCGCCAGGGCCAGTTCGTGTGGGCGCGGCCCATGACGATTTTGGAGAAGTTCTGGCTGCGCGCGTAATCGACGATGGTGCGGGCGATGTCGCTACCCGAGAGCACGGCGGTGACAGCGCCGAGATCGCCGGCCATCTTGAGCGATTTCAGGATGCGTTCGCGCTCTTCCGACGCCAGGCGCTGCAGTTCCGGCGTTTCGACGTAGATGACGTGCCATTCCGCATTCAGCTGGCTCGCCATGCGCGCCGTGCTGCGGATGACGTGATCGATGCCGGCGCGCGGACCCAGGCAGGCCAGCAGCGCGGCATCGGTCTTCCAGACCGTGTTAATCGATTTTTCGACACGGTAAGCCTGCACGTCGTTTTCCAGCCGGTCCGCCGTGCGGCGCAAGGCCAGTTCGCGCAGCGCAATCAGGTTGCCCTTGCGGAAAAAATTGCGCGAAGCACGCTCGGCTTGCTGCAGTTGATACACCTTGCCGGAACGCAGCCGGTTCAGCAGTTCGTCCGCGGGTATGTCGACCAGCACGACCTCGTCGGCGGCATCGAAGACCGTATCGGGCAAGGTTTCCGCGACGCGTATGCCGGTGATGCCGCCGACGGCGTCATTCAGGCTTTCGAGATGCTGTACATTGACCGTGGTGAAGACGTCGACGCCTGCGTCGAGCAATTCCTCCACGTCCTGCCAGCGTTTGGGGTGGCGCGAACCTGGCGCATTCGAGTGCGCCAGTTCATCCATCAGGATCAGGTCGGGGTGTTGCGCCAGTGCCGCATCGATGTCGAACTCGCTCAGGATCTTGCCGCGATATTCGACCGGATGCGGCGGCAATAACGGCAGGCTTTCCAGTTGCGCGGCGGTTTCGCTGCGGCCATGCGTCTCGACCACGCCGACCAGCACCCGCTTGCCCTCGGCCTGCAGCTTGCGTGCGGCCGAAAGCATGGCGTAAGTCTTGCCCACGCCGGCCGAGGCCCCGAAATAAATGCGCAAGCTGCCGCGTGAGGCATGCTTTTCCTGGGCCTGCACCTTGGCGAGCAGGGCGTCCGGATCGGGGCGGTGATCGTTCATGGGCATGAACGATTATAGTTCAGCGCCTATCATTGGTGCTTCTCATTGACGTTTTCATCGAGCGCCAGATTGAGTCCCAGCACATTGACGCGCGCTTCGCCGAAGAAGCCGAAATACTGCGGCGTCGCCATCGCGGCGATCAAGCCGCGTACCTGCGCGACATCGAGCTTGCGTGCCCTGGCCACACGTGCCGCCTGATAGTAAGCCGCAGCGAGGCTGATTTCGGGGTCCAGGCCGCTGGCGGAAGACGTCACAAGGTCGATGGGAATCGGCGCCTGGTTGGCGGGATCGGCAGCCTTCAACGCCGCGATGCGCCCTTTGACTTCATCGACCAGGGCGGGATTGCTCGGCGCATTGTTCGAGCCGCCCGAGTTGACCGCGTTGTAGGGCATGGGCGAAGTGGCCGAGAGGCGGCCCCAGAAATACTTGGGCGAACTGAATTCCTGACCGATCAGGGTTGAGCCCCGGTTATCGGGCAACAGGCTACCCGATACCTGGTGCGGGAATAGGACTGCCCCGATGCCGGTCATGGCAAAGGGATAGAGCACGCAGCAGATCAGAGTGAGGACGGCGAACAGGACGATGGCCGGACGCAAAATGCTTGACATGATATTTCCTAAATAAGATGCAATGCGGCGAGAATCAAATCGATCGCCTTGATGCCGACGAAAGGCAGGATGATGCCGCCCAGGCCGTAAATCAGCAGATTGCGCCGCAAGAGCGCATCGGCGCCGATGGCGCGGTACTTGACGCCCTTCAGGGCCAGCGGGATCAGGAAAATGATGATCAGCGCATTGAAGATCACCGCCGACATGATGGCAGAGGACGGGCTGGCCAGATGCATGACGTCGAGCGCCCTCAATTGCGGATAAGTCGCCACGAAAGCAGCCGGGATGATGGCGAAATACTTGGCTAGGTCGTTGGCAATCGAAAAGGTGGTCAGCGAGCCGCGCGTCATCAGCATCTGCTTGCCGATCTCGACGATTTCGAGCAGCTTGGTCGGGTTTGAATCGAGATCGACCATGTTCCCGGCTTCCTTGGCTGCCTGCGTGCCCGAATTCATCGCCACGGCGACGTCGGCCTGTGCCAGGGCGGGGGCGTCATTGGTGCCGTCGCCTGTCATGGCGACCAGGCGGCCTTCCGCTTGATAGCTGCGGATCAGTTTCAGCTTGTCTTCCGGGGTTGCTTCGGCGAGGAAGTCGTCAACGCCGGCCTCCGCGGCGATGGCGGCTGCGGTCAGCTTGTTGTCGCCCGTGATCATGACCGTTTTAATGCCCATGCGGCGCAGTTCGGCGAATCGCTCCTTGATGCCGCCCTTGACGATGTCTTTCAATTCCACCGCTCCCATGACCCGGCCGTCGTCCACCACCACCAGGGGCGTGCCGCCGCGGCGCGCGATGTCGTCCACCGCTTGCGAAACTTCGGCCGGGTAGGGTTTGCCCAGCGATTCGACGAACTTGCGCATCGAATCGGCCGCCCCCTTGCGCACGGCTCGCTCGCCGATGTCGATGCCGCTCATGCGCGTCTGCGCCGAGAAGGGGACGAACACGGCATGCAAGGAAGCCATATCGCGCTCGCGGATGTTGAAGCGCTGCTTGGCCAGCACGGCAATGCTGCGGCCTTCGGGCGTTTCGTCGGCCAGAGAGGCCAGTTGCGCCGCGTCGGCCAATTGCTGTTCCGTGACGCCGGGTGCCGGCATGAAGGCGGAGGCCTGCCGGTTGCCCAGCGTGATCGTGCCGGTTTTGTCCAGTAGCAGCACGTCGACGTCGCCAGCGGCTTCGACGGCCCGGCCCGACGTGGCAATCACGTTGGCCTGCATCATGCGGCTCATGCCGGCTACGCCGATGGCGGAGAGCAAGCCGCCTATGGTGGTCGGAATCAGGCAGACCAGGAGAGCGATCAACACCGTGATCGTGATCGGTGAACCGGCCTTGGCCGCCTCGACGCTATACAGCGAAAACGGCAGCAGCGTCACGGTGACCAGGAGGAAGATGATGGTCAGGGCAACCAGCAAAATGGTCAGCGCGATCTCGTTTGGCGTCTTTTTACGCTTGGCGCCTTCGACCATGGCGATCATGCGGTCGATGAAGGCTTCGCCAGGGTTGACCGTGGCGCGCACCACCAGCCAATCCGACAGTACGCGCGTGCCGCCCGTGACGGAGGAAAAATCGCCGCCCGATTCGCGGATCACGGGCGCCGATTCGCCCGTGATGGCGCTTTCGTCAACCGAGGCGACGCCTTCGATCACTTCACCATCCACGGGAATCACGTCGCCGGCTTCGATCAGCACCGCATCGTCCTTGCGCAAGGTGGTGGCGGGAACGATGTTCCACTTGGCTCCATGGCGCGGCGCATCGAGTTTCTTGGCGTCGACGGTCTGTTTCAAGGCGCGCAGCGAAGCGGCCTGAGCCTTGCTGCGTCCCTCGGCCAAGGCTTCGGCAAAATTGGCGAACAAGACGGTGAACCAGAGCCAGACCGAGGTCGCCAGGATGAAGCCGGGAGCCGCTTCGCCAGCCCCTCCGAACCGGAATTGCGCCTGAAAGTAAAGCAGCGTCGTGATGATGCTGCCCACATAGACCACGAACATGACCGGGCTGCGCAATTGCACGCGCGGGTCGAGTTTTTTGAATGAATCAGCGATTGCCGGGCCGACCAGGGTCGAATCGAACAGCGTCAAACGTTGGCGTGACATGAGTGTTCTTTCAATGGGAAAACAGTTGCAGATGCTCGGCGATGGGGCCAAGCGCCAGGGCGGGGACGTAGTTCAGCACGCCGATCAGCAGCACGGTGCCGACCAGGAGCGAGATGAACAGCATGCCGTGCGTGGGCATGGTGCCGCCCGTGACGGGCACGCGCTTCTTGGCCGCCAGCGAACCGGCGACAGCCAGCACCGGCACGATGACAGAGAAGCGCCCGAACCACATCACGAAGGCCAGCAGAATGTTGTAGAACGGCGTATTGGCCGAGAGACCCATGAAGGCGCTCCCGTTGTTGTTCGCCGCCGAAGACAGGGCATAGATCACTTGCGAGAAGCCGTGCGGTCCGGCGAAGGAGATGCCGGCCTTGCCAGCATCGCTCATGACGGCGACGGCTGCGCCGCCGAGAATCAGCAAGGGCGTGACGAGCAAGGCGATCGATACCATCTTCATTTCGTAGGATTGGATCTTCTTGCCCAGGTATTCCGGCGTGCGGCCTATCATCAAGCCGGCAATGAATACCGCCAATACGGCGTAGATCAACATCGTGTACAGCCCCGTGCCGACACCGCCGAAAACCACTTCGCTCAACTGGATCAAGACCATGGGCAGCATGCCGCCCAGAGGCATGAAGGAGTCGTGCATGGAATTGACGGCGCCGCATGAAGCGCCCGTGGTGACGGTGGCGAACAGGCTCGATGCCGCGATGCCGAAACGTGTCTCCTTGCCCTCCATGTTACCGCCGGCCTGCAGCGCGCTCATGCTCTGGTCGACCCCGAGACCGGCCAAGACCGGATTGGCTTGCTGTTCGGCGACGGAGAGAAGGCCTGCCATGACGACGAAGATCAAGGTCATCGCGCCGAGGATGGCCCAACCCTGACGCCTGTCGCCTGCCATTCGGC
This sequence comes from Burkholderiaceae bacterium, assembly GCA_036384915.1. Taxonomy (GTDB): domain Bacteria; phylum Pseudomonadota; class Gammaproteobacteria; order Burkholderiales; family Burkholderiaceae_D; genus PKWO01. The sequence continues at coordinate 51,586 of DASVLJ010000030.1, read as the reverse complement.
CAAAGGCAAAGCAGAGGCCCGCTGGAATGACAAAGATGGCGATCATCTGGAAAAAATTCGTCAGCGGGTTCGGATTTTCAAACGGATGGGCCGAATTGGCATTGTAGAAGCCGCCCCCATTGGTGCCTAGCATCTTGATGGCTTCCTGCGAGGCGACCGGGCCCATGGCAAGAGTCTGCGTCTTGGCGATCAGCGTCTCCATAAGCGGATTGCCTTGTGCATCCTTCAAGGCCTGGCCATCGGCACCGAGTTTGGGCTGCGTATACGTGACCGGCTCGACCAGACTGACATCCTTGTAGCCGTCGAAGTTCTGCAGCACCCCCTGGCTCATCAGGAATACCGCGAACACGGCCGAAAGCGGCAGCAGCAGATACAAGGTCGAGCGCGTCATATCGACCCAGAAGTTGCCGATCGTTCCCGCGCTCTTGCGTGAAAAGCCGCGGATAAGCGCGAACACAACGGCGATGCCGGTGGCGGCCGAAAAGAAATTCTGCCCCGTCAGCGCCAGCATCTGGGTCAGGTAGCTCATCGTCGATTCCGGCGTGTATGACTGCCAGTTGGTGTTGGTGACGAAGCTTAGCGCGGTATTGAACGAGGAGTCGGGACCGACGTTGGGCAGGTTTTGCGGATTGAGCGGCAACCAGGCCTGGAGCCGTTGCAGCAGGTAGACGAACGCCGCGCCGAGCGCGTTGAACGCGATCAAGGCAACGGCATAGCTTTTCCAGGATTGTTCGTCGCTGGTCTTGATGCCGGCCGCGCGGTAGAGTAGCGATTCCAGTTTGTGCAGCCAGCCAAGGCCGCGTATGGTTTGCGGTTCCGCAACCTTGGCAAGATAGATGCCGAGCGGATAGGAAAGCGCCAGCAGCATGGCAAGGAACAGCAGAAGCAGGAGCAATGCTTGCATGCTCATCACAAATCCTCCGCCTTCAATAGCGCAATCACGAGGTACACCATCAGGCAAGCCGATACCACGGCGCCGGCTACGTAGAACGTCGTATTCATTGGCGTGCTCCCAGTTTGACGCAGCCGAGCACCGAGGCCCAAGTGACCAGCCACAGCAGCGCAATCGCTGCGGCGGCCATGCCGTCCATCCAATCCATGTCGTTCTCCAAAAAACGGGAAATTCCTGCATGGAAAGCGTATCGGGAGGCGCCTAAAAATGCTGTAAAAAGGAAAAGGCGGGCTGTAAAAAAAGTGTAAAGATGTGCCCAAAACCCGGAACCTGTGCCGCCTTCAGGAACAAATTGGCAAAAGGCAAGCGCGGGCCGCCGGCTTGTCGTGACGGCAGCGAAGCGGTGTTAAAATCCACCTCTCGTCCATGGAAGGAGTCGCTTATGAATAAAACAGAACTGGTTGACGCAATCGCAAAGGAATGCGATTTGTCCAAGGTGGCAGCGCAGCGCGTGCTCGAATCGCTGCTGGACAACATCGTTGCGACAGTCGCAAAAGGAGACAGCATTCAATTGGTTGGTTTCGGCACGTTCGCTTCGGGCAAACGCGCGGCCCGCACCGGCCGCGATCCCCGCACCGGGGAAAGCATCAACATTCCGGCGGCCACCACGGTCAAGTTCTCCGCCGGCAAAGCCTTCAAGGACGCCGTCAACAAATAAGAAATCGAGAGCCTGCGCGGCCCGCCCATAAGACAATCGGCGTGTGTGCTGTCGAGGCACACACGCCGATTTCGTTTGCGGCGGGTAGCGGCGGAGCAGGCCGCCACCATACGTCAGAAATTACTTGTAGACGATGTCCGCACGGCGATTTTGCGCCCACGCGGTTTCGTCATGGCCTTCGGCCTTGGGTTGAGTCTTGCCGTTCGATGTGGCTTCCATGCGGCTGTCAGGCACGCCCAGTGCGGCCATGGCCTTGCGCACGGCTTCGGCGCGCTTCTGGCCCAGGGCCAGGTTGTATTCGGCGGTGCCGCGCTCATCGGTATTGCCCTGAATCTGGATCTTGTGCGCGGTATGCGATTCCAGGTACTTGGCGTGGTTGGTGACGAGCTGGGTGTATTCAGGCTTGATGTCGTACTTGTCGAAATCGAAGAATACGCTGCGCTGGGCCAGGGCACCCTTCGGGTCGTTCAAGGGATCGACTTCGGCGGTCTGAGTCTTGACGGTGTAATTGTCGGCAGGCTTGGCCGCAGGGGCCGCTGCTTGCTGCGTGGGGGCTTCCTGCTTGACCGGTTCAGTGTGGCAGGCTGCCAGCAACAAGGCGGCGACGGCGATCGCGGAAAGCTTGATGGTATTCATCGTACGCATGGTGAAAACTCCCATTTGAGAAATAGTAAATTAACTCGGTAAATTGTAAGCAGGCGCCGGAAGCTGGACATAGTACACGGACACGCTGCAAGGGTACATCCAAATTGCAGGGAAAGCGGTACGCTCGCCCGAAAAATTTGAATCAGTCGATAGGGGACCCTCCCTTCGATTCACTCTGGGCAACCGGCGCTTGCATGGGGAAGCGGTCGGCCAGCGCGTGATAGAGCTGGGTACGGCAAACCAGTTTAGAGCTGGCCGAAGCGATGACCGACGCGGTCATCAGGGGCAACAGCATTTCGTGGCTGCCGGTCATCTCCATCATAATGATAAAGGAGGTGACAGGCGCGCGCGTTACGCCAGAAAGATAGGCCGCCATCACGAGCAGGATGATCGCACTATGCGGCGCCAAGTGCGGAAACAGCACGGCAATGTTCTCTCCCACGCCGGCCCCCACGGCCAGCGAAGGGGCGAAGATGCCGCCGGCCATGCCGGAAACCGAGGACAGCAGGGTCGCCGCGAGCTTGGCGATGCCGAAGTACCAGGGCAGCAAGGTGCTGTCTTCCAGCGTCAACCGGGTCGCATCGTAACCTGCGCCGAACACCAGACCACCGCCGGGCAAGCCCAGCAGCGCGACGCCAAAGCCGCACAGGGCGGCAAAGGCCAGCGGGCGGCGCGCAACCCAGGCCGGCATCCCGGCGAGAAATTTGGCCGGAATAGTGATCACGAGCCGGCTGAACAAGCCGCCGAACAGGCCGCCCACGATACCGCATACCATGATGGGGAAGATACTGTATTGCCACTCGAGGGAAGTGTTGCTGGTGCCGAAGTAGGTGTAGTTGCCGAGAATGGCAAGCGAAATCAGGCCGGAGAGAATCACCGTGACCAGCGTCGAGCTGTTGGCGTTGAAGACATGCTTCTTGCTCAGTTCCTCAATGGCGAACATGATGCCCGCCAGGGGCGTATTGAAGGCCGCCGCGATGCCGGCCGCGCCGCCGGCCAGGATCAGAATGCGCCGCGTGCCCTCGCGCTGGAACGGGCCGCGGCCTTGGAATGCATGCATGATCGAGGCACCGATCTGTACGGTCGGGCCTTCGCGGCCGATCGAGGCGCCGAACAGCAAGCCGGCCAGAGTCAGGCAAGCCTTGCCGATGGCGATGCGAAGGGAAAGCAGATGGCTGCTTTTCTCTTTGCCTGGCGCGTTGATGGCGGCAATGGTTTGCGGGATGCCGCTGCCTTGCGAGCCGGGGAAGAAGCGCCGGCCGGCATAGACCAGCAAGGAAAATCCGGCCGGCATGAACAACAGGGGGGCAAGCGGATGCAGGCCGCAAAGTTGATGATTGATCCGGTTGGCGTAATCGGCACCTTTGGCAAGGCCTACCGCCATCAACCCGACCAGCAACGGCCCCACCAGCCAGGCCGAACCGCGATGCCAGAGATTCTGTAAATTGCTCAGGATACCGAAACGCCTGCCGAAAGCGCGGCGCATTTGGCGTGCTGCGGAAGGAAGATCGAGATGAACCAGACTGACAGTCATACCGGAGGACAAAAAAACGACGGGCGTACGCTCGCGGGCGCGCGCAAAAGAGGCAGCTTGACTGATTGGTTTCTAATACAATGCATTGCAGCAAATTATATTTCATTGAACTATATTTGTGCAAATGTATTATATCGTATGATATTGCCGAAGGATAATGAATGAAGGAGACCTCCGTGGCCGAGACGTCTGGGGCGCAAGGGCAGGGGGCCGATTATCGGCTCGACGTGCTGAAGAAATTGCGCATTGTATTTCGCGCAGCCCAGCGCCATTCCTTGTGGATAGAAAAACAATGCGGCGTCAATGGCGCGCAGCTTTGGATGATGCAGGAATTGCTGGACCAGCCCAGCATGCGGGTGGGGGAACTGGCATCGAAGCTGGCCATCCATCAGACCACGGCGAGCAATTTGATCGATGCCTTGCGCAAGCGCGGCTACATCGTCAAAGAGCGCGATGCATCGGACCAGCGCGTGGTGAATCTCAAATTGTCGGACGAGGGCAGGAAGGTCCTGCAGGAAGCGCCGACCCCTGCGCGCGGTTTGCTGCAAGAGGCTATCCTGCATCTCGACGATGAAGCCCTGGCGCATCTCGACGCCGGTTTGCAAGGAATGCTGTCTTCGATCGACAAACTCGATGAGGGCTTCGGCATGCTGCCGTTGCCCTTCATGATGTAATCAACAGCCATGGAAGAAGCAGCTATGGTTTGCGCCCCGTTTTCACCGGGGCGCATTTTTTCCATTTACCCCAGATCCACCGGGACGAATATCTTGGCGTCTTCGCGTTGAATCAGCAGCGCCACGCTATGCCCGGCATGTTGCACCAGCGATTGAAATTGCTGGCCGCTTGTGATGGGCGTGCCGTTCAGGGCAAGGATCACGTCGCCCGGCTGTATTCCGGCCCGGGCGGCGGCGCCCGAAGCGCGTTCGACCACCAGGCCGCCGTTGCCATCGGTTTCACCGGGGTTCAAGGGACGCACCACCACGCCCAAGCGGCCCTTGTTTCCGGTGCCGCCGTCATTCTGCGCAACGCTGGCGTTCTTCATTTCCCCGACCTTCACCGTCAGCGTCATCGGGTTACCCTTGCGCACGATGCCAAGGGCTACCGACGAGCCTGGTGCAAGGTCGGACACTTGCGAAGACAAGTCGGCGGAATGCGCAATGTCGTGATCGTTCAGGCGCAGGATCACGTCGCCCGGCTGCAAGCCCGCCTTGTCGGCCGGGCTGCCTTTTTCGACCTCGCTGACCAGTGCGCCTTCGGTCTTCTTCAAGCCGAACGAATCGGCCAGGGCCTGGTTCATTTCCTGCACGGTCACGCCGAGATGGCCGCGCGTCACCTTGCCGTAGGCGACGAGCTGGCTTTGCACCTTGTTCGCCACATCGATCGGGATGGCGAACGACAAGCCCTGATAGCCGCCGGTGTGCGTGTAGATCTGCGAATTGATGCCGATCACTTCTCCTTTAAGGTTGAACAACGGGCCGCCTGAATTGCCCGGGTTGACGGCCACGTCCGTTTGCATGAAGGACACGTAAGGATCATCCGGCAGCGAGCGCGCCTTGGCGCTGACGATGCCGGCGGTGGCGGAATTCTCGAAACCGAAGGGGGAACCGATTGCCAGCACCGGTTCGCCGACCTTGGTCATATTGGGATCGCCCAGTATCACGGTCGGCAGGTTTTTCGCCTCGATCTTGATCACCGCGACGTCGGATTGCTTGTCGCTTCCCAGTACCTTGGCCTTGAATTCACGCCGGTCGGTCAGTTTTACCACGACCTCTTGCGCGCCGTCGACCACGTGCGCGTTGGTCAGGATCAGGCCGTCGGGAGTAACGATGAAGCCTGAGCCTTCGCCGTGCGGGATCATGGGGGCGTCTTGCCCTTGCGGGAACTGCGGGCCGAAGTGTTTGAAAAATTGGTAGAAGGGATCGTCCGGATCGATCTGCGGCCCCATCTGGATCTGGCTGGTTTTTTGCGCCTTGCCGGTTACGCTGATATTTACCACGGCCGGGCCGTAGCGATCCACGATACCGGAAAAGTCGGTGGCGGTGGCGACACCGGCGCTGACATGATGCTGGATGGGCAGTTCGGCGGCAGTAGCCGGCTCAGTAAAGCGCAAATGGGTTTGGTCGCGCAGCATGTAGCCGCCCACCAGGGCGGCAAGCACGACAGCGGCTACCGTGGTGCGGGCAAGATTTCTCGATGGCATGATGACTCCTGTGACATGGTAAAAATTGCAGATACAGGGCCATGGTAGCTGGCGAAAATTAAGGAAGCCTTAAGGAGGAAACCGAACGCCTATCGCCAGGCCGGAGGGGGAATTCTGCAGCACGGTTTGCGCATTGTGCGCAGCGGCGATCTGCTTGACGATGGCGAGACCCAGGCCGCTGCCATTGCCCTCCGTACCTTCTGCGCGATAAAACCGGTCAAAGATGCGCGGCACGGCCTCAGCCGGCAGGCCGGGGCCATTGTCTCGCACCATCAGCAGAGCGCCCGCCGGATCGTTTTCCACCGTAATGTCGACGACGGCGCCGCTTGGGCAATAGCGCAAGGCATTGTCGACTAGATTTTCCAGCAAGGTGCGCAAGGATTCGGCGCTGCCGCGCACGATACTTCGTTCAGCCTTGCGCAGGCCAAGATCGATCTGCCTGGCCTGCGCGCGACCGGCAAAGCCTGCTACCACCTGCGTTGCCAGTTCGGCGAGGTCAAGCTCATGCCACTCTTGTGCTGCGGCTCCCGGCTCCTGGCGCGCCATAGAAAGCAACTGGTGCACCAGGTGGTTCATGCGCGCAATGCCTTGTTTCAGATCGGATAGGGCGCTGTCGCGCTCCCTGGGGTCCGCGGCGCGCTGGGCCAGTTGAACCTGCAAGGTGAGCGCGGTCAGAGGTGTCTTCAGCTCATGCGCCGCATCGGCGACGAAATTGCGCTGTGCGGCGATCGATTGATCGAGGCGCGAGAGCAAGTCGTTCAAGGCGCCGATGAGCGGCAATATCTCTTGCGGCTGGCGCAGTTCCGAGACCGGCACCAGCGAGTCGGCATCGCGTGCCTTGACTTCGCGTGCCACACGGCCTATTGAAGCCAGGCCGCGTCCCACCGTGATCCAGATCAGAAGCGCGAGCACGGGAAGAAGCAGAAGCAGCGGGGCCACGGTCTTCAAGGCCATCCTTGCCGCCACTTGCAGCCGGTCGCGCATGGGTTGCGCCACCTGCACTACGGTCCCGCCCAATTGGGCGCTATATACGCGCCAATCGATACCGCGTGCCGTCACGTTGGTAAAGCCCAGCTCGGCGCGCTGCGGCAAGGGCGCATTTTCGTGCGAGCGGTAGATGCGCAAGCCGTTGCTGTCCCACATCTGGATTACGACGTCATGCTCGTCCTCATTGCCGCGCCCCGGTCCAAGCGGGGCGAAGGCACGGTCGGGCAGTGAAGCAACGAACTGGCGCATCTGGTAGTCGAATAATTGATTGGCTTCGTCGCGCGCCTGGGCGTAGATCAGCAGCGCGGCCGCCAGGATGCCCCCGCTCATGCCGATGGACAGCCAGACCAGCAGGGTGCGGCGTATCGAACTCATGCCGCACCCACCATGTAACCGACGCCGCGCACATTGCGTATCAGCCCGGCGCCGAGCTTCTTGCGCAGTCCGTGAATATGCACTTCGATGGCATTGCTCTCGACTTCCTCGCCCCAGCCATACAGCTTTTCCTCGAGCTGGGCGCGCGAGAGCACGGCACCGGGCCGGTCCATCAGGGCTTGCAGGAGCGAGAATTCGCGCGCGGACAGGTTGACCGGCGCGTCCTTGAGCAGGACTTCACGAGTGGCCGGGTTGAGCGTGACGTCGCCGTGCCTTATCAAGGACTCGGTTCGTCCGGCGCGACGGCGCAGCAGCGCGCGGATGCGCGCTTCCAGCTCATCGAAATCGAAGGGCTTGACCAGATAGTCGTCGGCGCCGGCGTCGAGCCCCGCCACGCGCTCGGCCACGGCATCGCGCGCGGTCAAGATCAGTACGGGAATGGGGTTGTTTTTCCGCCTCAGCGCGCGCAAGACATCGAGACCAGGCTTGCCCGGCAGCCCTAAATCCAGCAGCAGCAGGTCGTAGCCGGCGGTATCGAGTGCGGCCTCGGCCGCCGCGCCGTCCCTCACCCAGTCGACCGAAAAGCTGTCCTGGCGCAAACCTTTTTTCAAGCCTTGGCCTATCATTGCGTCGTCTTCTACCAGCAGGAGCCGCACGTTTCCCTCCAAATAAAAATTTGGAGCCTCGTAACCGCCGGAAAGTTCAAGAAGCCCCCCCCCCGAAAAGACAAAGCGCCGCAATCGCGGCGCCTCGCAGGGAAATAGGGAAACGGTAAAGCGTGTTATGCGGCGTCAGCCTGGTCCATCACCGGATCGTTGGCGCCAAGCGCTTCGGATAGAGCGCGGTTGATCAAGCCTTCGACTTCGATCACACGGGCACGGCCTTCTTCGAGCACCTTGGCCAATTCTGCGGCAGGCATCGAGAACGATTCAGTCTTGTCGCGCGAAGAGAAAATGAACAGGCTCTTCATCGGGCTGATCCAGGCAAGTTTTACCTTCTTGACTTCTTCGCCTTCCTTGCCGTCGAACTCGAACCACATGCCGCGTTCGATGTTTTCGATATGACGTTCGGTATGCTCCTCGGCCAGTCTTTCCTCTTCCGCCCGGGCCGCCAACTCGGTCTTCTTCTGCAGGCGGCGTTCTGCAGCCTCCTTGGCTGCCTCCATGGCCAGTTCAAGACGGCGTTGCGGCGTCATATCGAGCGGCGCGCGCACGATGGAAGCATGGCATTCGGCCAGTTCGGCGAAGAATTGCAGCCGCTCGGCATCGTCGAGCTTGACCACGTCTAGCCACTTGTTGAGCAGGGCCAGCATACCCGGCAGCTTGGTGATCAATTCCTTGCGCTCTTCGGGTGTAATTTTGGGCTTGACGCTCCAGATCAGGTCGTCCATGGTCTTGACGGCGCTCTCGAGAACCTTGGGCTTTTCTTCCTGCAGGCTGTAGGCCAGCGTCAGTACCTTGACCCATTTGTTTTGCAGGAAGGTTTCGACGAAGGCGACGACTTCGCCGGTGCCGATGCGCACTGAAATCTCGTGGCGCGCCGCCTTGGTCGCCACGCCCCATCGTTCCTGCTTCAGCGCCTTCTCGACCGGGACATCGAGCTTCCTGGCGGTACTTTCTTCCTCCTGTTCGATGAAGGTTTCGAAATCCGCCACGACGCGCGAGAAAATTGCGGCCTCTTCGTCGAACTCCTGGTGCACACGGTCGACATTGCGCTTGATCGCCTGGTACAGAGGGTCTTCCTGGCCCTTGCTTTGGTCCCAGCCCACACCGGTCTTGGACAGCAGTTCGATCAAGCGCCGCGCCGGGTGCTCTTCCTTGAAGAAAAACTCCTTGTCTTGCAACGCGGCACGCAATACCGGCACCTGGAGGAAGCCGATCAGGTTCTTGATCTCCGACGGGATGTTCTGATCGCGGAACACCACATCGAAGATCTTGGTCATCAAATCGATCGTGCTCTCGTCGACGCGCGAGAGGCTGCCTTGCGGCGCGGCCGCCTTGACGTTGCCCAACATGGAACGCATGGGCATGCCGGCCGCGGCGGGCACGGCGCTGGCCTGGTAAAGCGAGTGCGAGGCACTGAGATTCGACAGAAAATTGACCAGGCCGCTCGACACCGGTACCTGCATCACCATCGGTTGCTGCTGCCCAGCTCCGGCCATGCTGGCGTCGATTTGCGGGAAGCCGCCGCCCGCGGCCGGCGCTGCGGCAAACTGACCGGCGTTCGACTGCGTGGACGGCATGGCAGACACGGCCGGCATATTGGGGATGCCGGGAATGCCTGGAATCATCGGCACACCGGGGATCATGGGCATGCCGGCGAAATTGTCGACGGCGGGCATCGTGGCGGCGGCAGGGGCAGGCTCTTGCGGGTTCAGGATGTTGCGCAATTGATCCAGAGCCGCCTGATTGAGCTTGTCAGCCTTGGACTTGACCGGCCCGCCTCGGGTAGTCTTTTTGATGTTGTACAGGTCGGCCAACTCGGGCAGGATGCCGCCTTCGGCCATGGCGCCGTTCAGCCCGGTGTAGACCGGCCCGAGATCGAGGAACACGTCTTCCTTGAACAAGGGAAGTACCAGTGTATGGGTTTCGACATCGGGGTTGAATTCGGCCCAGGCCTCATTCAATGCCGAGATAAAGACTTCCGGACGGAACGGATTCTGGTTATTGCTGATTTCGTCGCGGCCCAGCGCGTGGGCGATGCGCATGCGCATCGCCGTCAACTGCTCAGCATGCTTGGCTTCAAGCGGACGCGCCATGTTGCTCAACAAGAGTTTCTTGTCCATATCTTCGTATGGAACGAGAGTCAGCTCGTCGTCGTATTTGTTGCGTATCGCGGATGTGGGGTTTTCCAGCATCTCGATCTCGTCTTGCAGGGCTTTCTTCACCTTGGCGGCCGCTGTATAGCGATACGCGTAGAGGTTGCGCTTGAGGAGATTGGACGAGTTGAAAGTCAGACTGGCTTGCTTGGCATCGGTCGCAACTTCCGACAATTGCATCAGGGCGTCGACCAGCCGTTTAGCGAAGTCGTCAAGCTGCGAATCAATCGATTTTGATACGGCCGCAATCATGCCGGACAACGCGCTACCCGCAAGAAGCTTCCTGCCGGATCGGGCGCTTTTGTTGCTCTCCGCGATGTCGATAGCAGCCATGACTTGCCGTGTAATCCGTGTGTTTCGCCGTTGAATGAAGTGACGCTACTTTATTCCAGCCTTTTTTGACCTAAGCTGTATTGTGCCATTGAATTGCCGCAAGGCAATATCTAAATGCAAATAAATGTGAAATATTTTTTGCATTCTAGCGCATCCGAATTAACAGATGATGCACAACAACTAATATTCGTGAATATTTTGGCGATTTTGGTAATTTTTACGACTGGCAGCGTGAAAATGTTGCAAAAAGTCGGTATCTTGCGAAAAATTACCGGTAGATACAAGCGTTGGAGGGAGCGCGGGCGCAAAAAACAAAAGCCTGCGGGGAGCAGGCTCTTTTAACAATTCCATTACATCAAGGCAATTTAATCGCCTCGGCGAGAATACATTCGGCATGGTTAAGCGGCTTGCCCACGGGGCGATAGACATGGTCGCCCCGACGGATAGCCTTGCCGCTGACTGGGCAAACTGCCGACCTGGGCGCTTTTCGCAGTGCCCAAAGCTGCTCGGTATAGTTGCACAAACCGGATTGACGCCAAGAAACCAGCAACTGGTTTTTTGAAGGGGTATCGAGAACTCGTACGGTGATCATAGTGGTAGGGCGTGACAAGATTCGGCTGCCCAAGCTGCTTTGCAATAACATTTTGCAATATCTGCGCCTCTAGTATAACAAGGAAGACTATCGAAAGTCCACAGTTTTGCTCAAATTATTGGCAATTACATAAATTTGCCGCAATACAGCAAATCCTATTTGATTTTCAGCGCCTTTTTTGCCTGGTGGAATGCCGGCGTCCACATCGGATGGCCGTCGTCCCCTCCGAGCGTGAAAGTCGGATCCAGCTTGAGAGCTTTCTCGAACTGGGTGCGGCAGAGTTTGGTATTTTTGGTCAGGCAATAGCTGAAGGCTACGTGCTTGATCGTATCGAGTTCGAGATCCTTATAGATCTTCAAGTCGTCTTCGACGGCCAGACCACGCTTGATTGCACCGTAATAATCGCCGTTGTTGTACAAGACCAGCACGCTGTCACGCTCTGCTTCGGCTGAGGCGCGTGCGGCTTTCTCGGCCAATTGTTCGGGCGTTTCGGCCGGCGGTGCAGGTGGCGCGACGGTTGCGGTTTCCGTGGCGGGGGCGGGCGTAACAGGCTTGACTGCCTGCTCTTCGGTTTGGCAGGCGGCCAAGAACAGGCCGCACGACGCGGCCAGGATAGCCGTTGCGCTTCGTTTCAATGATGTCATCGCAATTCTATGCATTCTGCGTGGGGGAAATCGCCGCAAGGGCTCAGGAATGAATTTTGGCCGATTATGCCACGCTCGGGCAAGTCCCTTTGGCGGTTTTTATCGGATGCCGGGACTGGCATCCGATGGGAATACCTACTTGCCAGTAGTGAAGTCGTAGTCGATCACACCGAAACGCTTCTTGGCATTGACTGTGACGTCAATCGTGCGGTCAGGGAAGTTGGGGTTCGTCAGCTTGATCTGGTGCTTGCCTTCGGGCAGCACGAGCCGCTTGAGCGGAGGCGACACCCCCTTGGGGGTGCCGTCGACAAGCACATTGGCCCAGGGTTTGACTTGGAGCTTATACAGCGCACTCGTCGCATCGACACCCTGATCAGCGGCAGCGGCCGGTTCGGCCGTTGCGGGCAGGGTGGCCGCTGCGCCGGCCGCCTTGGTTCCGCTCGATGCCGCCGAAGCCGCGGCCGTCTGGGATGCCGGCTTGCTCTCCGGTGCGGACGCGCCTGGAGCGGACGCTTTGGGCGCACTCGTCGCAGAGGCGGCGGTATCCGTCTTTGCATTCGCCGAAGCTGAAGAGGGGGCCGGAGACGAGGCGGAAGGAGGGGCCGGGTTTTGCGCAGGCAGCGCCAGTTGCGGCGGCGCGGCAGCGCCGGCAGCGGCCGCGCTGTCGGCTTCTATGCGCAACTCCTGGTTGCGATGCCTGACTTGGTAGATGCCGTAAACGGCGATCAGCACAACGCCGGCCGCGAGCAGTGCCCATGAACCTTTGCTTGAGACGTTCTTCTTGCCCGGCTTGGCGGCGGCCGGAGCCGGCTTAGCCTTTTGCGTGTCGCGCGGCTCTCCGGGCTTGCGCTGGGCAACCGCTGCCGCGGACGCGGTGCCGTTCTTTGCGTTCGGCAGATTGGATACCTGCGCGCCCTTGTCCACGCCCAGCAATTTGCTGAATTCCGCGATGGTTTGTGGCCTGTCTTGAGGCTTGACCGCCATTCCCTTGTCGATGGCGGCGAGGAATTCCTTGCTGAATCCGGGGTAGGCCTTGCTTTGCAGCAGTTCGATCGGGTCCTTGATCAGGCGCGTCACGGAAGTCGGCGGCGATTGTTTGGTGATGGCCATGTACATCACCGCGCACAGGGCATAGATATCGGTCCACGGACCCTGCTTCATGTCGCTGTCTTCGGCGTATTGCTCGACCGGGGCAAAGCCCGGCTTCAGGATCACGGTCAATGCCTGCGTCATGTCGCCCAGCACCTGGCGCGCGGCGCCGAAATCCAGCAGCACGGCTTCGCCGGTATTCTGGATCATGATGTTGTCGGGTGAAATATCGCGATGGAGCACCTGCAGCTTGTAAAGCGTATCGAGCGCTTCGAGAATCGGTTTCAGGATCGGTTTGAGCCAGGCCTCGGTCACGCGCTCGGGATGCTTGGTGATGATGGCCTTGAATGTCTGGCCTTCGTAGTAGCGCATCGCCATGTAGGCGGTCTGATTCTGCTCCCAGAAGCGGTAGACCTTGATCAGGGCAGGGTGGTCGAACTGCGCCAGCAAGCGCGCTTCGTTGATGAAGCTGTTCATGCCGGTTTCGAAGGTCTCGCGGTGGCGCTTGGTCTGCACCAGAACCGAATTGTCGATACCGCGCGAAGCCAGCGATACGGGCATGTATTCCTTGATCGCCACGGTACGCTGCAGCGAATGGTCGAACGCAAGATAAACATTGCCGAATCCGCCTTCGCCGATCACGCCCGTGATCTCGAATTCGGCCAAGCGTGTACCGATGGGCAGGCAGTTCGCCGAACCGGTGATGGACCAGTGCGGTGAGGTTTCCATGCTCATGTCCTTGGTGTTCAAGTTCGGATCGCCGGTTGTCATGTGGGTTCTTCAGCCGATGTTTCAGGCTTTATTTATCGTTGTCTTATATTGCGCTTTCGCGGAACCAGAGCGCCTGGGCCGTGTAATTATCGCGGAATTTCGGCGAGGCTTCGCCATGCAGGTCGACGATTTCGCGCATGCGGCGCAGCCAATCCTCGACTGAGTTGGCCGCCCCCAGGCAGCGCTCCATTTCGCTCTCGGTAATCCATTCCCAAAAACCGTCGGTGCACATCAGGATGGCGTCGCCGTCTTGCAGCGGCACGGCGGCTTCCGTCAACTCGGGCGTGGTTTCACCATCGGTGCCGACCGCCGCGTAGAGCACGCTGCGCTGCGGATGGGTACGCAGCGCTTCGGGCGGGCAATAGCCGGCATCGACGAATTGCTGCACAAGGCTGTGGTCGCGCGTGACGCTTTGCAGCTTGCGCGCACGGAACAGATAGACTCGCGTATCGCCTAGATGGGCCCATAGCGCGCAACGGTTTTCATTGTCGATCAGTACGGCGGCCAGCGTCGCGCTCATGTCCTTGATCGTGGCATTGGCATCCTTGCCCTTGGCAACCATGGCCAGCGCCTGGCCGACATAGAAACGCATGGCGCGCACGCCGAACGATAATTCCTTCAGGAAGCTATCGATGACGGCCTTGACCACAAGGTTCGAGGCGATTTCTCCGCCCGCATGGCCGCCCGCGCCATCCGAGACGACGTAGCAGGCCAGGCCGCCGCGTTGCGCGCTGCCTTGTGCATCCTGGTTGCTCTGGCGGTCGCCGATATGCGTGACCTGGGCCGACTTCAGCTCCAGCACGCGATCGGCTGACACTTCATTTGCCATCATGCTCCTCGCCGCGGCTGCGCTCGATTTCCTTTTCGTAGGCTTTCAAGAAAGCCTTGCCGAACAGCTTCTGATAGTCCTTTTGCGCTTCCTTGTTGATTTCTTCGAAGATGGCATCGTACTGATCCCACATCTTGGCCTTGCGGTGCAGAGGCACGACGGCATCGATGAAGGTGGGCGACTTGATACGCTCCTCGAGCGCCTTGGGGTTGAAGCGCTTGAGCACTTCGCTGATGGCGCCGTTCATGCCGGCGATCATGCCGCTTTGGTGCGCATGCAAATCCGCGAAGGCATCCTGCATCGCTTCGGACGGACCCATGAAGCCCGGCATCTTCTTGCGCAGCATCTGGGTCAGCACGGTTTCGCTGTCGGAGAGGAACTTGAGCGGATTGTTGTTGCGCACCACGACCATCGTGACGTCTGCCTTGACTTCGCGCTTGATCGATGCGCGCGTGGCCAACAGATCGAACGTGCCCTTGACGGAAGTGGAGAGCAGCTTGCCCAGCATTTCCATGAATTCGGGCGTCAGCCCGGCATTTAAGCTCACGCCAGGGATGCCGGCGCCTTTGAGGAAAGCCTGCATCAGCGCTTCATGCTCGGCGGACATGGGCGGGTCTTCACCCGCGTCGGACTTCTTGTCCGCTTGTCCCTCGACAGCGCCAACCGCCTGGCGCTTGCGCTCGGCGCTGGCCTCGGACTTCTTTTGATGCAGTTCGGCGAGATTGGGGACGGCGCGGGCAGCCGGCGCCGGCATTTCCTCGCGCACCGGTTCGCTTACCGGCTTGGGCACGGCCTTGGGCCCCGCTTGCACCTCCTGCAGCGTAGCGGGAAAACTCACTTCCGGCCAATCCTGCTGGCCGGCGGCGGAATTGCCGTCGACAGCAACCAGGTGCGGTTCGGCACGCAGGATGTACAGTCCGATCTGCATTTCGTCGCCGGCATTGAAAGCATATTCGCGGTCGAATTCGAGCTCCTTGCCATTCAACAGAATCGGGCTGGCCTGGCTCAGGTTGGTGATCGTATGGTGCGAGCCGTCGCTCTTGACCGAAGCTTGCACGCGCGAAATCAGGTTCTTGGGGTCGGGCAGGACGAAAAAGTTTTCGTCGCTACGTCCGAGGGTGCCGGCTTCACGGCCGAAAACGGCCGATAGCGGGGTCAGCGATGCCTGGTTGTTATAGGATACCGCCGTCAATTTAATCATTCACATCGCTCCGAAAGCCAATGAATCCAAGGGTGCGACCTGCGGCCGGGCTGCACCGGTTCCATTTTAGCCAATCCAGCAATTAAAAAATATCCGCGAGGATAATGCTAGTGTGCAAATTCACAAGTGTTGCATAAAAGAATCATATAGCATTTCTTGCGATTGTCATACTTGATTCACGCAGCAACGGTGTGTCAAGTTGAATAACATACCATCGCTACCGGAAG
Organism: Burkholderiaceae bacterium; assembly: GCA_036384915.1. Lineage (GTDB taxonomy): Bacteria > Pseudomonadota > Gammaproteobacteria > Burkholderiales > Burkholderiaceae_D > PKWO01. The sequence goes on along the minus strand of DASVLJ010000030.1, from coordinate 35,731 downwards.
TCAAGCCGAATTTGGCCGGTCTACAGTGGGGAATTGGACTGAAGGTTGCGGTGAACGCCAGTCGGCGCTGTTGTTTTTCGCCGACTGTGTGATTGTCGATGCCTAGTCGGCGGTATTGCGAACCTCGATTTCCAAGCCGCCGAATTGCTCGTTCACGTCCTGGGCAACCTGCTCAGCCAGTTCGATGCTGGGAAATCTGCGGCCCTCGAGGTGGGTTGCCACCAAGGCCGGCTTGCCTTCGCCGTCCACGCCGAGATAAGCGCCGTCGCCAACGGCCGAATTCTTGGATCGGAGCAGGTAATAGGTTGTGCTTGCCATCATCATTCCTTCCATCCACATGGTTGTTGCCGCCAAGGACATGATGACACGTCGCAGGCAAACGCGCACCGGGCCATCCATTACTCGGATTCAATTTAATCCGCCGGGTTCCCGCACGGTTTTCCAAGATTTGTGACTGAAGTCAATTTTCATGCCATTTCCATACCGTTAAGGAATTATTTTCTGCGCCACCTGTCACACCTAAACACATCGCTTCCCGTGGGAACACGGCGGTTCGCGCCGCACCAAGAGATAAGCCATGATGCGCAAAGCAAAAACAATTTCCCTTGGCATAGCCGGCCTCGTTTTCGGTTTGATTTTTCTGCTCGCGGGTTGCGCGGCCTTCATCTATTACTACGACTGGAGCCGCGCGCGGCCGGAAATCAACAACGCGGTCAGCGCCAAGCTGCACCGTCGGTTTTCCATCAACGGCCCGCTCGCCGTGACCTGGTCGCGCGATGCGGATTTGCCCGGCTGGCGCGCCTACGTGCCCTGGCCGCACGTCGAAATGCAAGATGTGACACTGGCCAATCCGGATGCGATGCGAACGGAGGCGGGCGCCAATTTTGCCGCCGTCGACAGGATCGCATTCTCGGTCGATCCGGCAGGCCTGTTCGACCGGCGGATCACACTGCCCGCGCTGGTGCTCGACCACCCGCAAGCCAGCCTGATGCGTAATGCCGGCGGTGCCAACAATTGGACGCTCGACCTCGGCAGCGGCCCCTCGCTTTGGCACCTCGCCGTGCACAAGATCGTCATCAATGACGGCCACGTCGAGTTGCGGGATGAGCCGAAAAAACTTGTTGCCCACGCCACGTTCGATACGATGGACGACGGCGGGCCGGAAGGCTATGGTTTCCTGTGGAAGATCGACGGCAGCTTCAACAAGGCCGACATCAAGGGGCAAGGCAAAGCCGGCGGCATGCAAGCCCTCGAGCGCGCGGTGCCATACCCGCTGGAAGCCTCCATGAAGGTCGGCAAGACCAGCGTCGACCTGAAGGGCACACTGACCAGGCCGACCGATCTCGCGGCGCTCGACCTGCACATGAAACTCTCAGGCGGCAGCATGGCCGACCTGTTTCCGCTGACCGGCATCACGCTGCCCGATACGCCGCCGTTTGCCACGCAGGGCCATTTGACCGGCACACTGGATAAGCGCGGCGGCGTGTGGGAATACGATCGCTTTACCGGGCGTGTCGGCGACAGCGACTTGTCCGGCAGCATGCACTATGAATCGGCCGGGGAGCACGACCGCTCGCGTCCGCTGCTCGAAGGTACGCTGATTTCCAATCTGTTGCGCTTCAAGGACCTCGGTCCGGTGGTCGGGGCCGACAAGCCGCGCGAGATCGAAGTAGCAAGCGGCAAGAGCGTTGTTGCCAACGGCAAGGTGCTGCCGACGGCGAGCTTCAAGTTCGATCGCTGGCGCGCCATCGATGCGGACGTATCGTTCACGGGGCGCAAGATCGTCACGGAGAAGAAGCTGCCGCTGGACAATCTGGTCACGCACATCGTGCTGCGCGACGGCACGCTCTCGCTTCTGCCGCTGCAGTTCGGCGTGGCCGACGGACGCCTGACTTCGAACGTCAAGCTGAATGGCAACGGCAGCGAGATCAAGGCCGACATGGACCTCTCGGCGCGCCATTTGAAGTTGAACAAGCTGATGCCGGATTTCAAGCCGATGCAGACGAGCCTCGGCGAAATCAATGGCGATGCCAAACTCAATGCCGACGGGGACTCGGTGGCCGGGCTCCTGGGCACTTCCAGTGGCGAAATCAAGCTGCTGGTGAATCAGGGCACGGTCAGCAAACTCCTGCTGGAGGAATCCGGACTCAACGTGATCAATATCCTGCTGGTCAAGCTGTTCGGCGATTCGCAAGTGAAGCTCAATTGCGTGGCTGGCGATTTCGTTGTGACGCACGGCTTGATGCAGACGCATAACTTCCTGGTCGACACCGACGAAACACGCATAGGCGTAGGCGGCTCGGTGAACCTGGCCAAGGAATCTCTCGACTTGGTCGTGCAGCCGGAAAACAAGAAATTCCGCCTGATATCGCTACGCACACCGGTCTACGTGGACGGCACCTTCGCCGATCCCCACGTTGACGTGGATCGGGGCAAGCTGGCACTGCGTACCGGCGGCGCCATCGCGCTGGGCGTACTGACGCCAGCGGCGGCGCTCCTGCCGCTGGTCGACGTCGGCCCCGACAAGGACAGCGATTGCGCCAAGGCGATGCGTGAAGCCGAAGTCAAACCGAAAATCGAGGCGCCGCTTAAGCGATAGCCATGCGGCGTCACGCAAGACGGCCCTCGCTTAGGCTTGCCTCGTTCCGGTACAATGGCGGATCGTCCCGTTTCGTCTTTCGTACCGCATCCCTCATGTTGCATTCCCACAAAGTCCGCTTGCCGGCAATTGCCGCCGAAATGCGCTCGCTATGGCAATTGGCCTGGCCCATGCTGGTCGGCCAGCTTGCCACGGTAGGCATGGGCGTATCCGACGTCGCCATGACCGGCCACGTCAGCGCCGGCGATCTGGCGTCGGTATCGCTGGGCGCCTCGATCTGGGCCATTGTGATCGTGACCGTGATGGGGGTGATCATGGCAATCAATGCCGTGGTGGCGCACGAAATGGGTGCCGGCAACGTCGCGCGCGTGCCGCACGTTGTCAGGCAGGCGCAGTGGAAGGCCGCAGGTATCGGCATTGCTGCCTTCATCGTCGCCAATCTCGGCACCTATCTGTTCGACGTGCTCGACCTTGATCCCGCCGTGCACGACAAGGCCACCACCTTCGTGCACGTGATCAGCTTCGGCTTGCCGGCTTTCACCGCATATCGCAGCTTGTATGGCTACAGCACCAGCATCCACCAGACCAAGCCGATGATGCTGATTGCACTGGGCGGTCTGGCTTACAACATAGTTGTCAACTGGCTACTGGTCTATGGCCATTTCGGTTTGCCGCAATTGGGGGCGGTTGGTTGCGCCGTCGCCACCGCAAGCGGATGCTGGCTCATGCTGGGCGCCATGCTATGGTGGATGCGCGTGTCGCCGGCTTACCGCGAAACCTATCCTTTTACGCATTGGGAAGGGCCGAACAGCAAGGAAATAGGCGCCATGCTGAAGCTCGGCTGGCCGATCGGCGTGACCTTCCTGGCGGAGGCCAGTGCGTTTTCGGCGGTCTGTTTCCTGGTGGCGCGTTTCGGCGTGGTGCCGATGGCGGCCAACCAGATTGCATTGAACTTCATCTCGCTCGTGTTCATGGTGCCTTTGTCCTTCGGCATCGGCTTGATCACGCGCGTCGGCCATGCCGCAGGCGAGGGCGATGCGGTACGGGCGCGCTTCGCCGCCTGGGTCGGCGTCGGGATGTCGCTTTCTTTCGGCGTGTTGTCGGCCTGCTTTATCGCATCCTGCCGCTACCTTATTGCAGCGGCTTACACGACGGATCCGGCCGTGCAAGCCGTGACGGTGGAGTTGCTGCTGTTCGCCGCGATCTTCCAGCTATCCGATTCAACCCAGGTGGCTGCCGCCAGCGCGATCCGCGGCTACAAGGTGACGCGCGCCCCCATGCTGATCCATTTGCTGTCGTTCTGGGGCTGCTCGCTGCCGCTTGGTTGCCTGCTGGGCCTCGCGCCGCAATGGATGCCCTGGCATCCAGCCCGGCCAATGGCGGCCCAGGGCTTCTGGATCGGGCTTGCGGTCGGCCTGACGGTGGCCGCGTTCTCTCTCGTCTGGTTCTTGAACCACATCTCGCTGCGCAAGATAGCGGAAAAGATTCCAGTTTAAAGAAAGCGGTCCAGTATCTTGCGGCTATGGCGGTCCATGCCCGCCATGTCGCGGATCAGGAAGTGGATCCCGTGCGTATCCGCGATCAAGAGCATGTTGCGGCCGATGCGGCGGATGTCTTCTTCGCCGCGCAGCACAAATTCGGTTTTGCCGCGGTCGGTGTCGACACTCCAGGTGCAGGGCGTGGCGAAACTCGTGACGGCGGTAATGCGCGAGACTTCCGGCATGAATTCATGGGTTTGCAATTCCTCTTCTACCAGGGCGCGAGTATCAGGCGCCAGATCGCTCAACTTCTCGATCCATGCGACTTCGCGCCCGTCCGGGCAAACCATACCTATGCCTTCGGAGGGCGTCTGCACCGGGAAAGCACGGACGGGCTCGACGTTCTCGTGCGTTTCGCCATCCGCCGTCAGGACCAGGCGGCCGAAGCTGTTGCGTATCAGTTGGAAATCGGTGGTCGTCATCGGCATTATTCCTCGCTGTCGTCCATATCGCGGTCGACATTGCGCGCTTGCGCCTGATAAAGGCGGTAGTAGGCGCCTTCGCGCGCCATGAGTTCGTCGTGCGGGCCTTCCTCGACCACCTGGCCGCGGTCCAGCACCACCAGGCGATCGGCCATATTGAGCGTGGAGAGCCGGTGCGCAATGGCAATCGTGGTGCGGCCTTGCACCAGGTTTTCCAGCGCTTTCTGGATTTCCTTTTCGGTTTCGGAATCGACCGACGAAGTCGCCTCGTCGAGGATCAGGATGCGCGGGTCGATCAAGAGGGCGCGGGCGATCGATATACGCTGGCGTTCGCCGCCGGACAAGCCCTGGCCGCGCTCGCCGACCATGGAATCGTAGCCTTGCGGCAGGCGCAAGATGAATTCGTGGGCGTGGGCCGCTCGCGCCGCCGCGATGATCTCGGCGCGTGTCGCATCAGGCTTGCCGTAGGCGATGTTTTCCGCGATCGTGCCGAAGAACAGGAAAGGTTCCTGCAGCACCAGTCCGATATTGCTGCGGTATTTGGACAGCGGCAACGAGCGGATATCGACGCCGTCGACGCGGATCGAGCCCTCGGCCACGTCGTAGAAACGGCAGATCAGGTTGACCAGCGTGCTCTTGCCCGATCCGCTGTGGCCGACCAGGCCGACCATCTCGCCCGGGGCGATGGAGAGGCTGATGCCGCGGTTGACGGCGCGGTTGCCGTAACGGAACCCGACTTCACGCAATTCGATGCGGCCTTCGATCTTTTCCAAATGCACCGGGTTGGCCGGTTCCGGCACGCTCGATACGTGGTCGAGAATGTCGAAAATGCGCTTGGCGGCCGAAGCGGATTTCTGCGTCACGGACACGATACGGCTCATCGAATCGAGCCGGCCATAGAAACGGCTGATGTAGGCGATCGATGCCGTCAGGGTGCCAACCGAGATCTTCCCGTCGGCGATCAGCCAGATGCCGAAACCCCAAACCACGAGCAAGCCGAGTTCGGTGAGGAAAGACACGCTCGGTGAAAACAGCGACCAGGTCTTGTTCAGCCGGTCGTTGACGGCCAGATTGTGCCGGTTGGCTTCGCGGAAGCGCGTCGCTTCGCGCGATTCCTGGGCAAAGGCTTTGACCACGCGTATGCCGGGGATGGTATCGGCCAACACGTTGGTGACTTCAGACCAAACCCGGTCGATGCGTTCGAAACCGGTGCGCAACTTGTCGCGCACGACATGAATCATCCAGGCGATGAAGGGCAGGGGCAGCAAAGTGACGATGGCAAGCTTGCCGTTCAGGGAGAACAGCATCACCGTCGTCATCATGATCATCAAGACGTCAGTGGCAAAATCGAGCAAATGTAGCGACAGAAACACGCAGATGCGGTCACTTTCGCTGCCGATGCGCGACATCAGGTCGCCGGTACGCTTGCCGCCGAAGTATTCCAGCGACATGCGCAGCAGGTGTTCGTACGTCGTCGTGCGCAAGTCGGCGCCGATACGCTCCGACACCAGGGCCATGATATAGGTCTTGGCCCAACCCAGTGCCCAGGCCAGCGTAGCCGAACCAACCAACAAGCCCAAATACTTGACCACGAGCATGGGATCGACGTGCTGGCCGTTTTGATAAGGAATCAATACATTGTCGGTCAGCGGCTTGGTCAGGTAGGGCGTGACCATGTTGGCCGCCGTGCCGAGCAGGGTCAGGGCAAATCCTGCCGCGATCTGCGAGTTGTAGGGCCTGGCGAAACGCCACAACCGCAACAGGGTCCAGGTCGACGGCGGGGTATGGATGACTTTTTTGCAAACCGGGCATTCATCCTGGTCCGGCTCAAGCGGCGCCTTGCAACTGGGGCAAAAGTCGCCTTCCTCGCGCTCGATCGGCTTGCCGCTGACTTGGCTTTCGCGGCGCAGTACGTACTGGTCGAGAAGGCGGATCGCCAGCAGGTTGTGGCCCAGCGTGAAACGCCACACCGCCAAGCGGCCGCTGTCGTCCGAGAGTTCCAGGTGGCCCACGCCGGCATGGTCGTGATGCTTCAACTGCAGTTGCGGCTGGACTTCCCATGCCTTCCAGGCCGTTTCACCCGGCGCGCGCGCTACAATGCGGCGCTCCGTCAACACAACGAGGCCGCGGGAAAAGTGTAATTTGGCGTCCAGGTCAACCTCAACCGAGGTTACGACGTTCTCTCCTGCAACGAGCTGCTTTTCGACTTCTGCGCGCCAGGTTTCCGGTATGTCGGCAAGTGTGGAATCGGTGGCGGGGCGAGGCTGTGTCATGTGGTGCGGAGCGGATTAAATTGTAATTATGGCTAGATGGCGTTCATTATATTAAGCCATCGATAAAAGTCCGTATTTTGACTAAGAGCAACGAATCACGGAAGCAACAAATTGCGGTATTCTCTCGGAAGTGCCATGTTTGACGCGCTCCGGCAGGGAACAACACAAGATAAAGGCGCGGACATGAGTATACAGGAAGCCCGGATTCAGGGCCGGCTCGTCACCCCGCCAAGGCCTGTCGATAACAAACAGACAAGCCACTGAAGTGAAACAGCGCGGGAAAAATGCGCGGCCAACAGCGCATATGACACATTGGGGTTGGCCCAAAAAGGGGTAGGCACAATACCCGGGCCGAATAGACAGAAACTGGAAACATGACCAAGAAGAAAGACATCGAGGTGCTGCGCGTGATGCATCTGCGCGGCCCGAACATCTGGACCTACCGTCCTGTCCTCGAAACCTGGCTCGACATCGGCGAACTCGAAGACTTCCCTTCCAACAAGATTCCCGGTTTGTACGAAAGACTGACCGCCTGGCTGCCCGGCCTGATCGAGCACCGCTGCGGCGTCGGCGAACGCGGTGGTTTCCTCGAACGGCTGGAGGAGGGAACGTGGGCCGGGCATATCCTGGAACACGTGGTGCTGGAATTGCAAAACCTGGCCGGGATGCGCACCGGCTTCGGCAAGACGCGCAGCACCTCGGTACGCGGCGTCTACAAAATGGCATTCCGCACGCGCCAGGAAAAGGTCGGCCGTGCCGCCTTCTCCCTGGGCCGCGATCTTCTGATGGCGGCGATCGAAGACAAACCTTTCGATTTGAAGCAGCACCTGGCCGAATTGACCGACCTGGCCGACTCTTACCTGCTCGGGCCATCCACCTCGCACATTGTCGACGCGGCCACTGACCGCAAGATTCCCTCGATCCGTCTGACCGACGGCAATTTGGTCCAGCTTGGCCATGGCGCGCGCCAGCGCCGTATCTGGACCGCCGAAACCGACGAAACCAGCGCGATTGCCGAAGGCATTGCCAGCGACAAGGATTTGACCAAATCCCTGTTGCAGTCGTGCGGCGTGCCCGTTCCCGAAGGCCGCATGGTCGACAATCCGGCCGATGCATGGGACGCGGCCGAGGATATCGGCCTGCCTGTCGTCGTGAAGCCTTATGACGGCAACCACGGCCGCGGCGTCTCGCTCGATCTGAAGACACGCGAAGAAATCGAAGCCGCCTATCATCTGGCCGACCGCAAGGGCAGCGGCGTAATGGTGGAAAAATACATCGCCGGCACCGAGCATCGCCTGCTCGTCGTGGGCAAGAACGTGGTTGCCGCCGCCGCAGGCGAAACCGCGTGGGTTACCGGCGACGGCGCATCGAATATCATCAAGCTGGTCGACGAACAGATCAATACCGACCCGCGCCGCGGCACAACCGAAGATTCGCCGTTGAACACGATAGCGCCCGAAGTCGGCGCCGAGATCATTCTCGAACTTGAGCGCCAGGGCATGACGGCGTACTCGGTGCCCGCCGCAGGCCAGAAGGTGCTGATCCAGCGTAACGGCAACGTGGCTTTCGACGTGACCGACAAGGTGCATCCGACCGTCGCGGCCAAGGCCGCGCTGGCGGCACGAATCGTCGGCCTCGACATCGCCGGCGTCGACATGGTGCTGGAAGACGTATCGAAACCGATCAACGAGCAGCGATGTGCCGTGATCGAAGTCAATGCCAGCCCCGGCTTGCTGGCGCATTTGAAGCCCGCAGGCGGCGTACCGCGCGCCATTGGCCCGGCCATCATGGAACACTTGTTCGGGCCGGGGCAGAATGGCCGCATTCCCATCGTCGGCGTGGCCGGTTCCCAGGGTAACAACCTGATCGCACGCATGACCTCCTGGCTAATCCAGGCTACCGGCAAGCATGTCGGCCTGGTTTGCAGCGACGGGCTGTATCTCGACAATCGCCAGGTGGAAAAGCGCAATTGCGTCAACTGGGATGCCGGACAACGTCTCTTGATCAACCGTTCGGTCGAAGCCGCCGTGTTCGAGAATGGCGCACGCATGATCCTGGCCGAAGGCCTGGTGTATGACAAGTGCTCGGTCGGCGTAGTGACCGACATGCTGGGCCATGAAGAATTAAAAGAGTTTTACATCGACGAGCCGGGCGACATGTACAAGGTCATGCGCACGCAGATCGACGTGGTGCTGCCCGACGGCGTGGCGGTGCTGAACGGGGACGATCCCGCCGTGGTCGAGCTCGCCGAACTGTGCGACGGCAAGGTGATCTTCTATGGCGCGTCCGGCGAGGCCGAGGTGCTGGCCGCGCACCGCGCAACCGGCGAACGCGTGGTCTACCTGCAGGGCGACAATATCGTCCTGGCCACGGGGACCGAGGAGTCGGCCTCGCTGCCGCTGTCTTTGCTCAAGCATGCCAAGGGCATCGCGCCGACCGCGGTGATGGCCGCCGTCGCCGCCACCTGGGCGCTCGGCATTGCACCGGAGCTGATCAGCGCCGGCTTGATGACCTTCGAGTCCAAGCTCAAGAAACCCAACTACTAATTCAACCGGAACGGAACGGTAACATGGAAGTGTCACGAGTCCGCGCGTTGCGCGGTGCAAACATCTGGAGCCACCATACCTCGATCGAGGCCGTGGTGACCTGTTCCGCCGACGAGTGCGCAATCACCAGGCGCGCCGGCTTCGAGGCTCGCCTGCGCGACCGTTTTCCGCAAATTAGCCCATTGCAGCCGCACCGCCAGGACGGTTCGGTCTCCATGGCCCACGTGCTGGAGCTGGCGGCGCTTGGTTTGCAGGCCCAGGCCGGCTGTCCGGTCACCTTCAGCCGCACCACGCCCACGGCGGAAACCGGCGTGTTCCAGGTGGTGTTCGAATACACCGAGGAAGCGGTAGGGCGGCTGGCATTGAAGCTGGCCGAGAGCCTGTGCCAGGCCACCTTGAACGACAGCGCCTTCGACCTCGCCGCCGCGCTGCATGAATTGCGCGAACTCGATGAAGACGTGCGCCTGGGGCCCTCGACCGGTTCCATCGTACAAGCCGCCGTGGCACGCAACATTCCTTATCGCCGCCTGACCAATGGCAGCCTGGTGATGTTCGGCTGGGGCAGCAAGCAACGCCACATCCAGGCCGCCGAGATCGACCGCACCAGCGCCATTTCGGAAGCGATCGCGCAAAACAAGGAATTGACCAAGAATCTGCTGGCTGCCGCCGGCGTGCCGGTGCCCGGCGGACGCACAGCAACGGATGCCGACGACGCCTGGAATATCGCCTGCGAGATCGGCTTGCCTGTCGTGGTCAAGCCCAAGGACGGCAACCAGGGCAAGGGCGTGACGGTCAACGTCACCACGCGCGAGCAATTGAATCTGGCCTATGCCGCAGCCAAGGAGTTCCGCGACAACATCATGGTTGAGCGTTACATCCCGGGTGACGATTTCCGCTGCCTCGTGGTCGGGGGGCGCCTCGTGGCCGCGGCACGGCGCGATCCGCCGCAAGTGATCGGCGACGGCAAGCACACCGTGCGCGAACTGGTCGAGGAAGTGAACAAAGACCCGCGCCGCGGAACGGGTCACGCCACTTCCCTGACCAAGATCCGCTTCGACGACATCGCCCTGGCCAGCCTGGCCACGCAAGGGCTGGACGCGGAATCGGTGCCGGCCAAGAACCAGCGCGTCAAGCTGCGCAACAATGCCAACCTGTCCACCGGCGGCTCCGCCACCGACGTGACCGACGACGTGCATCCGGACGTGGCCGCGCGCGTGGTGGCGGCGGCCCAGATGATCGGCTTGGATATTTGCGGCGTCGACGTGGTGTGCGAGAGCCTGTTGAAGCCGATCGAAGAGCAGGGCGGCGGCATCGTCGAAGTCAATGCCGCACCGGGCTTGCGCATGCATCTCTCGCCGTCCTATGGCAAGGGCCGGGCGGTCGGCGAAGCCATCATTTCCGAAATGTTTGCCGACGGCGAAGATGGGCGCATTCCGGTCGTGGCCGTCACCGGCACCAACGGCAAGACCACCACGGTACGCCTGATCGCGCACATCTTCGCCCAAAGCGGCTTGCGCGTCGGCATGACCAATACCGACGGCGTGTATGTGGCCGGCGAGCGCATCGATACCGGCGACTGCAGCGGCCCGCGCAGCGCGCGCAACGTGCTGCTGCATCCCGACGTCGATGCCGCCGTGTTCGAAACCGCGCGCGGCGGCATCTTGCGCGAAGGCCTGGCTTTCGACCATTGCCAGGTCGCCGTCGTGACCAATATCGGCACGGGCGACCATCTGGGCTTGAACTACATCACGACGCTGGAAGATCTGGCTGTGTTGAAGCGCGTCATCGTGCAGAACGTCGCCCCCGGCGGCACGGCGGTATTGAATGCAGCCGATCCGGTGGTCGCTGCGATGGCCGACAATTGCCGCGGTTCCGTCACCTTCTTCGCCCAAGACCGCAAGAACCCCTTGATGACGACGCACCGCGCCCAGGGGCAGCGCGTGGTCTATGTCGACGAAGGCCACATCGTGGCCGTGGAAGGCAAGACCCAGCACAAGGTGCCGTTGTCCGAAGTACCGATCACGCGTAACGGCAGCATCGGCTTCCAGGTCGACAACGTGATGGCCGCTGTTGCCGCCGCCTGGGCCGCCGGCACCGACTGGGACGATATTCGAGCCGGTCTGAAGTCGTTCAAGAGCGACAGCGACAATGCGCCGGGCCGCTTCAATATGTTCGATTATCGCGGCGCGACCGTGATTGCTGACTACGGCCATAATCCCGACGCGATTTCCGCCCTGATCCAGGCCATCGAGTCCATGCCGGCCAAGCGCCGCTCGCTCGTCATCAGCGGGGCAGGCGACCGGCGCGACGAAGACATCCGCCAGCAAGGCACGATAGCCGGCACGGCTTTCGACGAGGTGCTGCTGTACCAGGACCAGTGCCAGCGCGGCCGCGCAGACGGCGAAGTGATGAAACTTTTGGCCCAGGGGCTGGAAGGCGCGCCGCGCACCAAAAACGTCGAGGAAATCCGCGGCGAATTCATCGCCATCGACCGCGCCTTGAGCAAACTCGACAGCGGCGACCTGTGCCTGATCCTGGTCGACCAGGTCGAAGAGGCGCTGGCCCATATCGCCAAGCGCGTTGCCGAAGCTTGAGCCTGCCGCTCCTCACATGGACTGAACAGGGCACGGAGCAGAGCGCCCTGTGGCAATCGGAGGCGGGCGCCGCGCCGCCCAAACGCATAGCGGTTGCTGACGACCGCATGACTGCCGATGCCGCCTACCGGTTGGCTTCGGAAGGCACATCGCTGCTATGGCGCGGCGATTTCCATAATGCGCGCCAGTTGCTGCAAGCCCTGGCGCGGCGCTGCGAAGTCAGACAGCGCAAGAAACCTGCCACGCCCGCGGAAGCGTTCCATTTCCACCGGCAGGCGCAATCGCACCGCGCGCGCATCCTGGGCACCATCCTGATCCTCTGCGGGACCGATTACGTCATCCCCTTGCGCCGTGCGCCCGACGTCCGGCAGGCCTGTCTCGAAGCCTATGGCGAAGCGCAAGGCGCGTTTGTCGTATCGCTGCGGGAGTTGCAAGGCTTGATCGGCGCCCACGAGTGGCGCAAGAAGGGCGTCGAAATTTCCGCGCTCGATGCGCGTATCCATCCGCACTATGGCGTGTTTTCGCCCGTGCGCGGGGAATATCTCGAACTCGTTGCCAAGGCGCCGTTGCCCTCCATGGAATCAGCCATTGACGTTGGCACGGGTACCGGCGTGCTGGCAGCCATTTTGGCCCGGCGCGGCGTCAAACGCATCGTCGCGACCGACATGGAGCCGCGCGCTTTGCAATGCGCGCGCGCCAACATCGACGCGCTGGGATATGCGGCACAGGTGGAAGTGGTGCAAGCGGACCTGTTCCCGCCTGGCCGCGCCAAGCTCATTGTCTGCAATCCGCCCTGGGTTCCGGCACGTGCGTATTCGCCTTTGGAACATGCAGTCTACGATCCCGAAAGCCGTATGCTGCGCGGCTTCCTTGCCGGTCTTGCCGAACATCTCGACGATGGCGGGGAGGGATGGTTGATTCTGTCCGACCTGGCCGAACATCTTGGTTTGCGTACGCGCGCGGAATTGCTGTCCTGGATCGATACCGCGGGTCTGCAAGTTGCCGGAAAAATCGACACCAAGCCGTTCCATCCGCGCTCCATGGACAGAAATGACCCTCTTTTTGCCGCGCGTAACGCCGAACTTACGTCGCTTTGGCGCATCAATAAATGTTAACGATTGTTAATTGGAATTCCCATGAATCTCAAACCCACCCGTATTTTGAACTTCAAATGCAAGCAGTGCGGCAAGCCGGTGAAGGTGTTTTTGCAGGCTGTCTCGGCGTGTTCGCACATCCAGCCTTACCAGGGAATCTGTGACTGTGGCGAGGTGCTTCGCTATGCCATGGGGCAGAAGGAAGTGGTGCAAGCCTACATCGCCGACGGCACCCTCGTTCACCATCATTGACTATGTGTCAAACCTCTTTTTGACGTATAGTTTCATCAATTAATGCTCTTGCCACAAAGAAAGTCTAGACGATATGATTGACGGATAGGCTGCCCTCCGGCGGCACACCGCTCACGTCATTACACGTCTATCGCATGCCGTTTTCGACTTCGCTCCGCCCGCACTTCCTGTCCGCAAGGTGGATCAAGGTCGCATCGATTTTCCTCGCTATCTTCCTCACGCTGGGCATGCTCGGCATGATGCGGCTGCGGCTGCTGTCGTCGATACGGGCCCAGGTTGCTGCCGAAAGCCTGTACTCCAAATCGCAGAAGGATGCAGCGCTGCACCTGCTGCAATACGCCGCTTCCGGCGAAGAGCGGGAATACAGCGCCTACCGGCAAAACATGACGATACCGATGGCAGGCCGGCTGGCGCGGATCGAATTGTCGAAACCTGTACCGAACTATGCTTTGGCGCGGCGCGGCATGCTCTCGGCCGGCAATGGCGAGGTCGACGCCGACGATATGATCTTCGCCTTCCAGACCTCGCAGCTGTTCGACATCGGGATCGATGCCGCCGGCATATGGAATGCGGCCGACCGCAGCTTGATGCAACTCGATACGGCCGCCGACAGCCTGCACACCGCCTTGCGCTCGGTCAATCCCGATGCCGCGGCAGCGCAGCAGAACCTGGTACGAATCCGGGAGATCAATCAGAACCTGGCCGATATCGAATACGATCTTGCACAAAGGCTTGAGCAGGCCGCGCGCCACGTGCAGCATATCCTGCTTGTCGCGAGCTGGACCCTTGGCGTCCTCCTGATTTTGAGCGGCATCGCGGTCGCCCGCCGCATCTGGCTGCGGCAGGAAAATCTGGCGGAGGCGCTACGCACCTCCGAACAGCGTTTGCAACTGGCTATGAGCGGCAGCAACGACGGCTTGTGGGATTGGGATATCGTCAACGGCACGTTTTATTATTCCCCGCGCATGCTGGAAATGTTGGAGATGGAAGGCGGTGGCAGCGGCACAACCGGGTTCCTGCACCTTGCCCATCCCGACGACAGGCCGGCGCTACGGCGCAAGCTGATCGCCCATCTGCGCGACCATGCGCCGTTCGACGTCGAGTTTCGTGTCGTGACCGGCGCGGGCAATCTGCGCTGGATGCGCTCGCGTGCGCAATCGGCGCGTTCGGAAAACGGCCGTGCCGTGCGCATGGCCGGCTCGATGACCGATATCACGGAACGCAAGCGCAATGCGGAATTGCTGCACGCGGAAAAAGAACGTGCGCAGGTGACGCTGGAATCGATAGGCGACGCCGTGATCACGGTCGATACCGGCGGCTGCATCGAATACCTGAACCAAGCCGCAGTCGTCATTACCGGTTGGCGCATCGAGGAAGCAAAGGGCAGGCCGGCGGAGGAGGTATGCACACTGCTTGAGGAACAAACCCGTCTGAGCGTCGCCGATGTCGAATTCCAGGCCAAGAAACACGACGTGACCTTGCAAACCAACCTGCTCGTGGTCGGGCGCGACGGGCGCGAAGTCGCGGTCAACCGCTCGATTGCGCAACTGCTCGACCGCGAAGGCAAGGCAATGGGGACCGTATGGGTCCTGCACGACGTGAGCAAGGACCGCGCTTATGCCACGCATTTGTCCTACCAGGCCAATCACGACGAATTGACCGGCCTGATCAACCGGCGCGAATTCGAGCGCCGGCTGATTGCGATGTTGGCCAATGCGACGTTCAACCGGCAGCATTCCCTGCTTTACCTTGATCTCGACCAGTTCAAGATCGTCAACGACACCTGCGGCCACTTGGCCGGCGACGAGCTGCTGAAGCAGTTGGCCGAGCGGCTCAGATCGAAATTGCGGCAAAACGACACGCTGGCACGGCTCGGCGGCGACGAATTCGGCGTGCTGCTTGAAGCCTGCCCGACAGGGCCGGCCCTGAAGATAGCCGAATCCCTGCGCCAGACCGTGGCGGATTTCCACTTTACTTGGAGCGAGCGCAGCTTTCCATCGAGCGCCAGCATCGGCCTTGTGACCTTCGGCGAGCAGCCCGCAACGCTGGCAGACGTGCTGCGCATCGCGGATGCGGCCTGCTATCTGGCCAAGGATCATGGACGCAATCGCGTCCATGTCTTTTCCCACGAAGACCAGGAGCTGGCCCAGCGCCAAGGCGAGATGGGCTGGATTGGCCGGATCCGCCAGGCGCTCGAGGAAGACCGTTTCGTGCTGTATTCGCAGCCCATTCTGCCGCTGGCGCCGGGTCTTCAGACCAAAATGCATTGCGAGATACTGCTGCGGCTGAAGGATGAAAACGACCAGATCGTCCCTCCCGTCGCCTTCATTCCCGCTGCCGAGCGCTACGGTTTGATGCCGGCCATCGACCGCTGGGTGATCCGCAACGCGCTGGCCTTGCACGCGCAGCGCGCGCGTTCGGGCGTGGAAGACGAGATATACGCGATCAATCTTTCGGGCACGTCGATGGGGGACGTCGATTTCCTGCCTTTCGTGCGCGAGCAATTCCAGGCGACCAAGGTGCCGCCGCAGAGTATCTGCTTCGAAATCACGGAGACCGCCGCCATTGCCAATCTGGCCAAAGCTGCGGTGTTGATCCGCACCCTGCGGGATCTCGGCTGCCGCATTGCCCTGGACGATTTTGGCAGCGGCATGTCTTCGTTTTCCTACCTGAAGCATTTGCCGGTCGACTATCTCAAGATCGACGGCAGCTTCGTCAAGGACATGGCCCGCAATCCCATCGACCATGCGATGGTCGAGGCGATCAACCGTGTGGGCCAGGTCATGCATATCGAGACCATCGCCGAATTCGTCGAAAGCGAAGAGACCTTGCAGCGCCTGAAGATCATGGGAGTGGACTTCGCGCAAGGCTACGCCATCGGCAAGCCCGCTCCCCATCTCGTTTCGACCTCCGCCACTGCAATCTGAGAAAAATCGCATTACACTGTCGGTATCAAGTGTGCAATGCTTGAGTCTGTCTGCTGCCGGGGCCTATGATCGAAAGGCAACGCCTGGAGCCCCAAGAGCCTGCATTTCATCCTTGTTGAGCGGAAACGGATAAAGCGATGGCAAACATCCTGATCATTGACGACGAAGAGCGAAATCGACGTCTTTTTGAGGTTTTTGTCAAAGCCGATGGCCACGAGGTCCGGTCCGCCGCCAGCGGCGAAGCGGGGCTGGAATTGGCCGCCTCCATGGTTCCGGATTTGATCCTGCTCGACCTGATGATGCCCGGACGCGACGGTTTCGAGGTGGCGCGCGCACTAAAAGCCAATTCCGTCACACAAACAATCCCCATCATTGTGATATCTTCTCTGGACGATGTCGCTTCACATCAACGGCTGACGTCATCGGGTATCGACGATTTCGTCGTCAAACCGATAGACCGCTGGGAATTGTCGCAGCGCATCAACAAAGTTTTGCAGAAAGGCAAGGATTCGATAGACCGCTGAACGCGCCGCCCCATGGACAACCCGGCTATGCATATACAAACCGTCAACCGCGTGTTGACCATGACCAGCCGCGTCAGCCGTGCGGCGACCCGGTCCAGTTCCCCCGACAGCCTGTATCTCGAAGTCACACGCATCGCCGTCGAAAGCGGTTTGTTTCCCTACGCATCGTTGGGCCTGATCGACCCGACCAACAACACCTTCCGCCATTTTGCCTCATGGGGCAAGGCGTTACCGTTCCGCGATGCGGAAGCCGCCGGCCCGGGCCTGATCCGGCGCGTTTGCGCCGGCATGCGTGCCGAGACCTTCGAAGAGTCCGGCGATGGCTACTGCGCAGTCATCGGAGTGCCATTGCGGGATTCAGGACGAATCCGCGGCGTGCTGATCCTGCATGTGGACTGTGCCGATTTCGTCGCCGCCGGCGTGGTCCAATTGTTGTCCGACATTGCCGACGATATTTCCTATGCCTTGGTGCACATGGAAATCGATCAGCGGCGGCTGGCTGCCGAAACCAAGCTGTATTACCTGGCCTTCTATAATTCGCAGACAGGCCTGCCCAGCGGGCCGATGTTGAGCGAGCGCCTGGTCAAGGCCGCCGAAGACATCGCCGAAAGCGGCGGATCGCTGGTGCTGCTCGATATCAAACTGCAGCGCACGGAGCACGTATTGCAATTGCTCGGCAATGCGGGGATGGACGAAGTGTTGCGCGAGGTAGCCGCTCGGCTGGAGCATGGGCACGGCGTGGATAATTTCGTCGCGCAACTGGCGCCTGACGAATTCGCCCTGCTGGCGGTGCGGGAGCAAGACATGGACGAGGCGCTGGAACTGGCCAACCAGGTTCAAGCCAGCCTGGCTCGTGCGATCAAGATCGGTGAAAATGAAGTTTTCGTACAGTGCAGCGTGGGCGGTGCCGTCTTTCCGACACATGAACCGGAGGTCAAGTACCTGCTGCGGCGCGCGCGCGCCGCAGCCGAGCAGCACGACGACGAATTCGGCGTGAGGCTGTACAGCGCCGATCTCGATCGCGACCTGGAGAAACGCATGCAGATGGCAGCCGACCTGCACCGCGCCCTGGAGCGGGACGAATTTCTGCTGCACTATCAGCCGCAAGTCAATCTCAGGACCGGGCAGGTGGTCGGCGTGGAGGCGCTGTTGCGCTGGCAGCATCCGCAGCGCGGACAAATACCGCCCGGAGTATTCGTTCCCCTGCTCGAAGCCAGCGGCTTGATGCCGGCCGTGGGTACGTGGGCGCTGCGCTCGGCCTGTGTTGCGGCGCGCAACTGGCACGACAAGGGATTTGCCTGGCTGCGGGTGGCGGTCAATATGTCGGCTCAGCAGTTCCGCATGCCCGACCTGGTGGCCTTGGTGCGCGGCGCATTGCAGGAAACCGGCTTGCCGGCGGAATACCTGGAGCTGGAATTGACGGAGAGCCTGATCCTGGAAAGCGCCGAAAAAACCATCCAGACCATGCACGAGCTCAAGCAATTGGGCGTAAGCCTTTCCCTGGACGATTTCGGTACCGGCTATTCCTCCTTATCCTATCTGCGCCACTACCCGGTGGACCGGATCAAGATCGATCAATCCTTCATCCGCGACATGACCCAGCACCCGGGCAGCGCGGCCCTGGTGCGCAGCATCCTGTCCATGGCCGGCAATCTCGGGCTTTCCGTGATTGCCGAAGGCGTCGAGTCGCTAAGCCAATACGGCTATCTGCGCAAGCAAATGTGCGAAGAGATGCAAGGCTACCTGTTTTCCCGCCCGATTCCGGAGGCGGAGTTGACGGCACTGCTGCAAGAGGGTAGGCGCCTCGAATCGCTAGGCGACAATGCTCCGGTCAATACCGTACTGCTGGTCGACGACGAACCGCTGGTGCTGTCGGCCATGCGGCGCGCTTTCCACCATGAAAACTGGAAATTCCTGACCGCGTCGTCCGCCGCAGAGGCTTTTGAACTGCTGGCCCTGCACAACGTCAGCGTCATCATTTCAGACCAGCGCATGCCTGGCATGACCGGCACCGTGTTCCTGCATCGCGCCAAGGAAATGTATCCGGACGCGGTACGCATCCTGTTGACCGGCCACGCGGACTATGCCACCGTCATCGGAGCAGTCAACGAGGGCGACCTCTACAAGGTGCTGAGCAAACCCATCGGAGACAAAGCCATGCGGGAAAACATCCGTGAAGCATTGCGGCGCCACGAAGTGTTCCTCGAAAACCGCCGCCTCTCGACACGGCTGGCGGCGATGGACCTGCCGCAATAGGCCGCACCATGACGGAAGACCTCGCCCATTTTCAGCAACGGCTGTTCGGCACTTTTCTCAAGGAAGCGCAGGTCCACATTGCCTCGGCTTCCGCCTTGCTCGGGGAACTGGAGCGGGACCCCGACCGGGGCCCCGTCCTGTATGACCTGTTAAGGGCTATACACAGCCTGAAAGGGGCGGCCAACGCGGTGGAACAGGAAGATGCGGCGTTTCTCTGCCGTTCCCTGGAACAGGTATTGCACAAGGTGCAGCGCGGCGAACGGCAGGTCGATCCGGATTTCCATGAATTGTTCAGGCAAGGGCTCGCGTTGCTCCAAGCCGGCTTGGCAGCGCTTGCCGACGGCGGCAAATTCACAATTTCCTTGCAATTTCTCGAGAGCGTGCGAAAGTTGATGTGAACCACGGACCGTTGCCATGAAAAATGACAAGATCGACATCCTGATCGTGGAGGACAGCCCGACACAGGCTGAGAAATTGCGCCACCTGATCCAATCCAGGGGCTACCAGGCGCGCATCGCTCACAACGGCACCCAGGCGCTGGCGGCAATTGCCGAGCGCAAGCCGCAGATCGTGCTGTCCGATATCGTCATGCCGGAAATGGATGGTTACGCGCTGTGCAAGGCGATCAAGTCCCACGAGAGCTGGAGCGACATCCCGGTCGTCCTTGTGACTTCGCTGACCGATCCGAAAGACATCGTGCGCGGCCTCGAAAGCGGCGCCGACAATTTCATCCGCAAGCCCTATGCGGAAGGCTACTTGTTGCAGCGCATCGAATACGTGCTGATGACGCAGAAATTCCGCGTCGGCACGAATATGGATGTGGGCATCGTGCTTTACCTCGGCGGGCAAAAGCATTTCATCAACTCGCAACGCCAGCAGATTCTGGATCTGCTGATTTCGACTTACGAACAAGCTGTGTTCGTCAACGAGCAATTGCTGGCGCGCGAACGCCAGGTGATCGAACTCAATATGCGCCTCGCGCAATACTCAAGCGAGCTCGAAGCGACCAATCGGCTCATCGCAAGCAAGAACGTCGAACTGGAACATGCCAGCCGTGCAAAATCGGAATTCCTGGCCAATATGTCGCACGAGTTGCGCACGCCCTTGAATGCCATCCTCGGTTTTTCGGAGGCGCTGAAGGACGACCTGGTCGGAGAACTGCGTCCGGACCAGAAGGAATACATCAAGGACATCTATTACAGCGGCACGCACCTGCTGACCCTGATCAACGACATCCTCGACCTGGCCAAGATCGAAGCGGGAAGGATGGAGCTTGAACTGAGCCAGACTGATCTCGTTGCTCTGCTCAAAAGCACAATGTCGGTACTGCGCGAACGCGCCTTCACACGCAATATCCGCATGACGCTGGAAGCCGACCAGATGCCGCCGTTTTCTGTCGACCAACGGAAGTTCAAGCAGATCGTGTTTAATCTGCTATCCAATGCGATCAAGTTTACGCCCGATGGTGGCGCCGTGACCGCGATCCTGCGCCGGACCGAGCGCACGCCCTTGCCGGAAATGATGGCGGACGACTTGATCAGCATCGTGACGCCTTCTTCGCGTCAATACATCGAATTTTCGGTGATCGACACAGGGATAGGGATGGAAGAGGCGGGTCTCACCAAGCTGTTTCAACCTTTTGTGCAACTCGACACCGGCCTGACGCGCAAGTACGACGGCACGGGCTTGGGCCTTGCCATCGTCAAGCAACTGGTCGACCTGCATGGGGGCATGCTCGAGGTCAAGAGCGAACCCGGCAGCGGGTCCCAGTTTACCGTTCTGTTCCCGATACGGTAGGCCACATTATTATTCGCACACAACTGCCGCAAATGGCTTGGAACCCGCTTTCGCTCATTGCAAGGTGAAAAAGAAGGCGGCGCCTATTCAACTGCGGCCTCCGTCCTGACGCGCCCGGCGTGGCGTTGCGCCATGCACTGCACCGTGGCAAGCCCGATGCCGGGAAACTCCCAGGAAATTGCTCACAGCGCAGTTCCGGCCTGCATCATCGCGCGGACCACGCTGGTTCGCGCCAGATGCAGGGCACCTGCCGCCCACCGTCGAATTTCATTGTCGTGCTTGACGATTTTCGTAAGCGTGCCGTCCATACCCTGTGGGAGAATGCGTCCCGCCCGGCAGGTTTTATTCGCGTAGAACGCGCCGGGTGCAGTGTCGCGGAAGAGCACGTCTTGGTCCCGGCAGGCGGTGGGCTCAGGCCGAAAACAATATCAATCCTTTCATTGCTCATTCCCAGATACGAATTGCCTATGCGTACGGCGGCACCAGCAACGGTGCCGTAGCTCCGGGGCACCGGCTCATTTGAATGCGTAATCTTTATGGAGGAGAACAGCATGGATAGGAAGCACAATTTTGTTTTACCGGCTTTGCTGGTCGGTCTGTTGGCAGCCTGCGGCGGCAATCAGTCCGACACGGCCCCGGGCAGCAATACCAAGCGCCAGGCCTTCACAAGCAGCGTGAAGGCCGCTGCGTCGAGCGCCTTGGCTGCAAGCTGGAGCGCCGTGAAGTGGGGCGGCGGCGGCTACGTCACCGGCACGATCTACCACCCGGTCAATTCGAGCCTGCTGTACGCACGCACCGACGTCGGCGGCGCCTACAGATGGAACGCCACCAACTCGACGTGGACGCCCATCACCGATGGCCTGGGTTTCGGCGCCGGAGAAGGCCAGTACCACGGCGTGGAGAGCATCGCCCTCGACCCGAACAACGACCAGTTGGTCTACATGATGACCGGCGATACCGTGAGTCAGGATGCCCACGGCCGCATTTATATTTCCAGCGACCGCGGCAACACCTGGACGCACTACGACCTTCCGTTCGCGGTGGGCGGCAACGATAACGCCCGGGCCTACGGCGAACGCCTGGCGGTCGACCCGCAGAATCCATCGACGCTGATGTTCGGCTCGCGCAAGGCCGGTATCTGGAAGAGCACGGACTCGGGCCATACATGGAGCCAGGTCACGAGCTTCTCGAGCACCACGATCACCGGCGGGTCGACCCCGATCGGCGTCGAACAAATCGTGTTCGATACCCCGTTCAGGGGTACCGGGCAGCCGACGTGGATCATCTGGGCCACCGTCGCCTCCGACTACGCCAAGGCGGCAGGCTTGACGTCGACGCTGTACCGGTCCACCAATGGCGGCTACTCGTGGGCGCCGGTCGCGGTCCCGTCCAACGTGGCCAATTACGACATTCCGCACCTCGTGAAGACGTCCGACGGCACCTTCTACATGACGTTCCGCCCTACCGCTCCTCAGGTTCAGGGAGGCAGCGGCCCCAGCTATCTCTACAAGTTCGGCGGCAGCAACAACAGCACCTGGACCCAGCTCACGAGCTCCACCAGCATGGGGATGGCCGGCCTGTCCGTCTACGGCACCGGCTCGACCGCCCGCATTGCGGTGGGCATGACGGGCTGGAGCGACAGCAGCAAGCAGATTCAAATGTCCGATGACGGCGGCACCACCTGGCGCGAGGTCGAGGCCAACATGCCGCATACGTCCGACACATGCCGCGGCTGGATCGAGAGCGTCACGATCGACCCGGCCAACCGCGACCACATCATGCACATCCACGGCGGCGGCATTTGCGAAACCACGAACGCCTCCTCGGGCACGCCGACCTGGAGCCCCAAGGTCAACAACCTGGAAGAGACCGCCACACTGTTCGCCGTCGCACCTCCGGCCGGCGCGCAGTACAAGCTGATCAACGCCGCAGGCGACATCGGCGCGTGGGTGATCACGGATCTCTCGACGCGGCCGACCAGGGCCCCGATGCCTGGATGGAGCAGCGGCAATGCCGCCGACATGGCGTGGGCCGATCCGTCCTACATTGCCGTCACCGGCGTCGACAATGCCAACGGTTCCGTCGTCAAGGCCTTCTGGTCAGGCGACTCCGGCAATAGCTGGTCGCAATTCTCGTCGATGCCGACCGGCGGCTCGACCAGCTCAAGCCAGGTGCAAAGCCTGGCAGTCACGTCGCGCAACAACCTGGTGTGGGCGCCGCAAGATTCGGTGCCGTCGTACACCACGAACAATGGCGCGAGCTGGACGCAAACCAACCTGCCGGCGTTCACCGCCACCTGGAATGGCTTCTTCCGCGCTTATCGCCTCGCCACGGACCGCAAGAATCCGAACAAGGTCTATGCCTTCGATTCGGGCGGCGCAAACTGGAGCTGGCAGCCCGGCAAGGTCTACGTCTCGACCGACTCCGGCCACACGTTCGCGCTGAGCCAGGGCTCGGTGAACGCGAACATGGCCTGGAATGCCTGGGGCGATACGTCGATGGCGGTGAACCCGAACGCCGAGGGCGATATCTGGGTGGCCGATGGCAATGCGGTGTACCACTCGCTGGATTCGGGCGGGACCTGGACCAAGCTCACCGCCTTTGCCAGCGCCAACGGCACGCTGGGCGCCACCAATGTCACGCTGGGCGTGGCGCAAGCCGGCTCGCCGTACTCGGCCGCGGTTTACGTGGAAGGCACGGTCAATGGCCAGTGGGGCATCTTCCGCTCCGACGATGGCGGCGCGACGTGGTCCCGCTTTAACGATGACGCGCACCAGTTCGGCGGCAACTCCGTGGTGGTGGGCGACTGGACCACTTATGGCCGCATCTACGTCAATGGTGTTGCCCGTGGTCTGCAGTACAGCAACTAAATGCCGCAACTAAGCCGCACGTCCCTGACGTACGCAACGGAGGCCGCGCGCCTCCGTTTTTTTCGCCATGGCTCGCACCGTTTGACCAATTTCATTCGCCGCATTGATTGCCTTCGCAGACAGAATTGCGACTGAAAAAACGATCTCCGGCAGGTATGACCGATACTGCCCGGATAGCTATCGAGACGGCTGCTGGGGAGCGCCGGATTCTCCGATCTCGAAAGCGTCGGCATAAGCGGGAGCATCGAGGCTGTTCCAGAGTACGCCGTCGATCAGCCTGACCGGCATCTTGGCGCCGGCGTCGAAGCCGAAACAGGCCGCCGCCGCATTGAACAAGGCCGTCGCGCTGACATCCTCAACCACGCGATGCCACTCGGGATCGCGTTTGAGCATTCCCCATCGCCGGTACTGGCTCAGGAACCATAAACCATCCTCCGGCCGTGGGGCGTTCATGCCGTCCTGGCCGAAGAAGCGAACCGGCGTTGTACTGTCGCCCGACATGCTCGGCAAGATCAAGTCAGGCATCAGGTTCAGATACCGGCTGGCAGCAAGCCAACCCGCCGCTTCACGACGGTTGTCCCGGTTCTCCAGCCAGCAGCAGGCATCGAGCAGGGTGCGTATCAGTGCTAGGGCCGTGTTCGGATAAAGCGAGGCGAAATCGCGGCGGCAAGCCAGCGCTTTTTCCGGGTGGTCGCGCCAGATGGCGCCGCTGGCGATCTTTATGCGGCCGGCCCCGTTTGCCTTGACCACCGTATGCCATGGCTCGCCGGCGCAGAAACCATCGATCTCGCCATGGGCCATCGCGCCGGCCATTTGCGGCGGCGGCAGCACGACGCTTTCGACATCGCGCAAGGGATCGATGCCCTGTGCAGCCAGCCAATAGTTGAGCCACATGGCGTGGGTGCCGGTGGGGAAGGTTTGTGCAAACACAGGCTTTCTACCGAGCGCCGCGGCAACTTGGCCGAGCGGCATGCCCTGATCGAGCATGTCGGCCAGGCGATTGGAAAGCGAGATGGCCTGGCCGTTGCGGTTCAAGGTCATGAGGACAGTCATGTCGGCTTGCGGGCCGCCCAAGCCCAGTTGCACGCCGTAGACCAAGCCATACAAGGCATGCGCCGCATCGAGTTCGCCCGACAGCAGCTTGTCCCGCACGGCGGCCCATGATGCCTGTCTCTGCAGTTCAATTGCCAAACCGTATTTTTTACCCAAGCCGAGTGTTTCGGCAACGACCAGCGGGGCGCAATCGGTCAGCGGCATGAAGCCCAGGCGCAGGCGCTCAAGTTCGGGTTTTGCGAAGTCGGACGAGCTCTCTTGTTCAGTCATGCTAATTCCCCAGCAAATCGCTCATGGCGATGATGCGCCTGGCGACTTCGGCGATCTTCACGCTTTGTTTCATCGCCTGGCTGCGCATCGCCTCGTAAGCTTGCGCCTCGCTCATGCCGCGTTTTTCCATCAATAGGCCCTTGGCACGGTCGATCAGCTTGCGGTTGGCCAATTCCTGTTCCACCTCGGCCAGGCGCTGGCGCAAGCGCGATTCCTCGGCGAAGCGCGCCAGGGCCACCTCGAGGATCGGTGCCAGCCGTTCGGGAGCGAGGCCGTCGACGACATAAGTGGTGACGCCGGCACCGACTGCGGCGCGGATCAATTGCTGGTCCGAGTCATGGCTGAACATGACGACCGGGCGCGGCGCGGACGCGTGCATCAAGGCCAATTGTTCCAGTGTATCGCGCGAGGGCGATTCGGTATCGACGATGACGATATCGGGTTTTTCGCGCTTGATCGCTTCGGTCAATTCGCGCGACGTCGCCACCAGCGGCAAGACTTCGTAGCCGAGCGCGGTCAATGCCTGGCACAGTTCGGCGATGGGTTTGTCGGTATCGTTGACTAGCAGGACGCGCGGCATGAAGCGAGGGATGTGGCAGATTCCTGTTTATTGTCTCACGATCCCGTGCCCTGAACGGCACCGGCGTTGCGCGACGAGCACATCTGTTTCAATTCGGGGATGCACGAGCCGCAAACGGTGCCGCAGCCGAGCTGAGCCTTCAGTTGCTCCAGCTCCGCACCCTGCGTCACGGCGGCCACGATGGAAGATGCCTTGACCTGCTTGCAATTGCAGACGGTGCGGTCAACCGGTGCGCGCGATTTCTGGTTGGAAAAGACCGTCAGGCGCGATCCGCTCCAGGGCTCATGCGCGCGTATCTGCTCCAGCACGGCATCGGCGCTGGCAAGATCGCCGGCGAACATCATGCCGGCCAGCCGGCCTTCTTCCCAGGTCGCGCGCTTGGCAATACCGCGCCGGGCATCGCGGTATTCCAGTGTGTCGCTGCCGACCGGCAGATCGAGCGCCGCCTGCAATTGCTCCAGCCATTCGTGCGGCGCAGAGGTGTGCGCGGCCCGCACGATCAACAGGTCCTGCTCCACGCCGATCGCGGCATAGCTGCAATCCTTCAGCAATGCCTGTACCTTGGCCTGCAGAGCCAGTACATCGCCGCGGCGTGCCGCCAGCATGCGCCAGGGCAGGGCGGTTTTTTCCAGCCTGACGGCGGAATGCTTCAATTCGGGCTGAAAGGATTTTGGGTCGACCGCATCGCCGCAGGCTTCATTAATGCCGCTGCAATTCATGTATTGGCCGTTCCAATGCATGGCGGCGAACACTGTGCCCGATTGCACTTCGTCGGAAACCTGCAAAGGCAGCACCAGGTGCGCGCGCCGGCTTGCCACGGTCACGAAATCGCCGGCCTTCAAGCCGCGCCGCTCGGCATCGCCGGGATGCATGGTCAGCGACGGTTCCGGCGCATGGGCAAAGGCCGAGGCGGCGCGGCCGCTGCGGCTCATGCCGTGCCATTGATCGCGCAGGCGGCCCGTAAGAAGGTGGAAGGGGAAGCGCGCACTGGTCGGTTCGGCCACAGGCAGATAGTTCGGCGCATGAAAACGCGCCTTGCCATTGGCCGTGGCGAATTGGCCGTCGGTATAGCGGCGCGATTGGCCTTGGCCATCGAGGTAGGGCCATTGTTGCGGGCCATCCCGCTCGATCACTTCATAGCTCAGGCCGCCGATATCGAGATCGCGTCCCGCTGTCAACAGCCTGTGCTCATTGAATACTTCTTCCGGATGCTCATAGGGGAACAGGTTGTTGGTTTTGCCCAGCCTGACCTGCATGCGGCGCGCCACTTCATTGACGATCCACCAGTCCGGCTTGGCTTCGCCCGGTGCAGGCACGGCCTGGCGCACACGCGAGATGCGGCGCTCGGAGTTCGTCACCGTTCCGGCCTTTTCGCCCCATGACGAGGCCGGCAGCAGCACGTCGGCATAGGGCACGGTATCGGTTTGCATGAAGGCCTCCTGCACCACGACGAATTCGGCGGTATCGAAGGCGTCGCGGATCTTGCCCGCATCGGGCATCGAGTGTGCCGGATTGGTGCACGCAACCCACACCGCCTTGATACGGCCGTCGCGCATGGCGTCGAACATGTCGACGGCAGGCAGGCCCGGCACGGCCGAGACTTGATCGACGCCCCAGAGCTTTGCCACTTCGGCGCGGTGTGCCGGATTGCCGTAGTCGCGGTGTGCCGCGAGCATGGTTGCCATACCGCCGACTTCGCGTCCACCCATGGCGTTGGGCTGACCGGTCAGGGAAAACGGGCCGGCGCCGGGTTTGCCCAATTGGCGCGTCGCGAGGTGCAGATTG
Source organism: Burkholderiaceae bacterium (assembly GCA_036384915.1). Taxonomy (GTDB): domain Bacteria; phylum Pseudomonadota; class Gammaproteobacteria; order Burkholderiales; family Burkholderiaceae_D; genus PKWO01. The sequence goes on along the minus strand of DASVLJ010000030.1, from coordinate 8,351 downwards.
ATCAAGGCCAGGTTCTTGTCCGTGCCATGGCTCGACTGGTTCAAGCCCATGCAATACAACGAGAGTGCAGCCGGCGAAGCGCCGAACCATTCCGCGGCCTGGATCAAATCGCCTTCGCGTATGCCGCACAGTTCGGCCGAAAAACGCGGCGTATAGTCGCGCACCAGCGACTTCAATTCGGCAAACCCTTCCGTGTGCGCATCGATGTAGGCGCGGTCGACCATGCCTTCCCAGATCAGGTGGTGCAGCATGCCGTTGAACAGTGCCACGTCGGTGCCGGGCTGAATTGCCAGATGCAGGTCGGCCATGGCCGCCGTGTCGGTACGGCGCGGGTCGACCACGATCCAGCGGATCGAAGGATCCGCCGCCTTGGCCGCTTCGAGACGACGGAACAGGACCGGATGGGCATAGGCCATGTTGCTGCCGGCAAGGAATACCGTTTTGGCTGCTTCCAAATCTTCATAGCAGGTGGGCGGACCGTCAGCGCCGAAGGCCAGCTTGTAGCCCATGACCGCGGAAGACATGCACAGCCGAGAATTGGTATCGATATTGTTGGTGCCGATCAAGCCCTTGGCCAGCTTGTTGAAGACATAATAGTCTTCGGTCAGCAATTGGCCGGACACATAGAACGCCACGGAATCGGGGCCATGTTCCTGCACGATGTCGGCGAAGCGCCGGGCAACCGTATCGAGCGCCGTATCCCAATCGACCTGCTTGCGCGGCATCTCGCGGCGCGCACGCATTTCCGGATGCAACGCGCGCCCGGTATCGCTTTGCACCGTCAAAGGCAGCGACAAACCCTTGCTGCACAGCCTGCCGAAGTTGGAAGGATGATCCGGGTCGCCTTCGATGCCGACGATGCGATCGCCCTGCGACTTGATCAGCACGCCGCAACCCACGCCGCAATAGCAGCATGTCGATTTGGTGACCTTGACTTCTTTTTCCATCAGCTCAGGTCGAGATGCACTTCACCGTTTTCGATCCTGCAGCCGAAACGCTCGGCGCAGCCGACGTCCGGCGCCTTGGCTTGGCCGTCGTCGAGGCCGATATGCCAGCCGTGCAGGGGGCAGGTGACGGTTTCGCCGTGCACGATGCCTTGCGACAGCGGCCCGCCTTTGTGCGGGCATTTGTCGCGCAAGGCGAACACCTTGTTCTCGCCGTTGCGGAATACGGCGATGTCGCCGCCATCCGCCGCTGCCCCCTCGACCACGCGTGCGCCCAGCACGGGAATATCATCCACCGAGCAGATGCGCACCCAGTTGTTTTTGACTTTCATATCCATCACTGCGGCTCCTGGGCCAAGACCTTGATCGGGATGTATTCGCGCTGCAGTTTGCTTCCTTTTTCGCCCTTGATGCGCGCGGCCCACGGATCGGGCAAGCCCTCAAGCGCGTACAGCAAGCGGTCGTACAAGGCTTTGCGATTGGCCGCATCTTCCACCACGCGCTGTTTGACATAATCCAGGCCGACGCGGTCGATGTAGTGCACCGTACGGTCGAGATAATAGGCTTCTTCGCGGTAAAGCTGCAGGAAGGCGCCCGTGTATTCCTTGACTTCTTCCGGTGTCTTGACCTTGGCCAGAAATTGCGCGACTTCGGTCTTGATGCCGCCGTTGCCGCCGACATAGAGCTCCCAGCCGCTGTCGACCGCGATCACGCCCACGTCCTTGATGCCGGCCTCGGCGCAATTACGCGGACATCCCGAGACGGCCAGCTTGACCTTGTGCGGCGACCACATGTTGGCCAGCATGGTTTCGAGATCGATGCCCATCTGCGTGCTGTTCTGCGTACCGAAGCGGCAGAATTCCTGACCCACGCAAGTTTTCACGGTACGGATCGATTTGCCGTAGGCGTGGCCGGAATTCATGCCTAGGTCGGCCCAAACCTTGACCAGGTCTTCTTTCTTTACGCCCAGGAGGTCGATACGTTGTCCGCCGGTGACCTTGACCATGGGGATGCTGTACTTGTCGGCCACATCGGCGATGCGGCGCAGCTCGGACGAGTTGGTCACGCCGCCCTTCATCTGGGGAATGACCGAGAAGGTGCCGTCCTTCTGGATGTTGGCATGCGCGCGCTCGTTGATGAAGCGGCTTTGCGGGTCGTCCAGCGCTTCGTGCGGCCAGGTCGAGAGCATATAGTAGTTGATCGCCGGACGGCAGGTGGCGCAGCCGTTCGGGGTACGCCATTCGAGGAAGTCATAGACTTCGCGGTGTGTCAAGAGCTTGTGTTCGCGGATCGCCTTGCGCACTTCGCCATGGTTGCGGTCGGTGCAGCCGCACACGGCCTTGGTTTTCGGCGTTTCCTGGAAGCTGCTGCCCACGGTGTTAAGCAGGATCTGCTCGACCAGCCCGGTGCACGAACCGCAGGAGCTGGCCGCCTTGGTGTGCTTCTTGACGTCGTCGACCGTGAACAAGCCCTTGTCCTTGATCGCCTTGACGATGGTGCCCTTGCACACGCCGTTGCAGCCGCAGACTTCGTCGCTGTCCTTCATGGCCATGGCACGGCTTTGGCCCGCCACGCCGACGTCGCCGACGCTCGATTCGCCGAACATGATGTTGTCGCGCAGTTCGCCGAGCTTGCGGCCTTCCTTCAACAGCTTGAAGTACCAGGCGCCGTCGGTCGTATCGCCGTAGAGGCAGGCCCCGACGAGCTGATCGTCCTTGATGACGAGCTTCTTGTACACGCCGCCAGCAGGGTCGGACAAGACGATTTCTTCGCTCTTGTCGCCGCCCATGAAGTCGCCGGCGGAAAACAGGTCGATGCCGGTTACCTTGAGCTTGGTCGACATGACCGAACCGAGATAGCGGCCGATGCCCATCTGCGCCAGATGGTTGGCGCACACCTTGGCTTGCTCGAACAAGGGAGCCACGAGACCGTAAGCCACGCCGCGGTGGTTGACGCATTCGCCGACGGCGTAGACGCGCGGGTCATAGGTCTGCAAGGCGTCGCTGACGACGATGCCGCGATTGCAATGGATGCCGGCGGCTTCGGCCAGTGCCGTGTTGGGACGGATGCCGACAGCCATCACCACCAGGTCGGCCGGCACGGTCTGCCCGCTCTTGAAGCGTACGGCCGTCACTTCGCCGGCCTCGTTACCGACGATCTCCGAAGTCGATTCGCCGAGCAGGAAAGTCAGGCCGCGTTCTTCCAGCGATTGCTGCAACAGCTTGCCGGCGGTGGTGTCGAGCTGGCGTTCGAGCAGCCAATCGGCCAGGTGCACCACGGTCACGTTCATGCCGCGCAGCTTCAGGCCGTTGGCCGCTTCCAGGCCGAGCAAGCCGCCGCCGATCACGACGGCGTTGCGCTTGACCTTGGCCGTATCGATCATGGTTTCGGTATCACGGATGTCGCGGTAGCTGATCACGCCTTTCAAATCCTTGCCCGGAATGGGCAAGATGAAGGGGGTGGAGCCGGTGGCGAGCAGCAGCCTGTCGTAGCGCACTTCGCTGCCATCCTCGGCAACGACAGTACGGCGGCCTCGGTCGATGCGGCTGATGCCGCACCCCATACGCAGCTCGATGCCATTGTCTTCATACCAGGCGACGGGGTTCAGCACGATATCCTTGAACGCCTGCTCGCCAGCCAAAACCGGAGACAGCAGAATACGGTTGTAGTTGGGATGCGGTTCGTTGCCGAAGATCGTGATGTCATACATATCCGGCGCGATGTTGAGCAATTCCTCGACCGTGCGCACACCCGCCATGCCGTTGCCGACCACCACCAGTTTTGGTTTCTTGTTCATGTCTCCTCCAACTTAAACGCGTGCCGCGGCTACCGACCAGTTGGTGCGCCAACGTGCCTTGATTCCAGACAGGCTGATCCAGCCCAATGCCGCGAGGCTGGAAAACAGCCACAGGCCGGCAGAATAATCGCCCGTCGCCTGCTTGATCGCACCGAGGCTGGCGGCGAGCGCAAAACCGCCCACACCGCCGGCCATGCCGATCAAGCCGGTCATGATGCCGATCTCTTTGCCGAAGCGTTGCGGCACCAGCTGGAACACGGCGCCGTTGCCCGCACCAAGGCAGAGCATGGCGAGGATAAACAGCGTCAACGCGCCGACGGAACCGCCGACATGGAAACCGGCGATGGCGATCAGCACGGCCGCGCTGGCATAGACGGCCAACAGCGAACGGGTTCCGCCGATGCGGTCGGCCAACACGCCGCCGATCGGGCGCATCGCCGAGCCGGCGAATACGCAGGCCGCCGTGGCCCAGCCGGCCAGCTTGGGTTCGAAACCGAACTGGTCATGGAAATAGCCGGGCAGGGCGCTGGCGAAGCCCGAGAAGCCGCCGAAGGTCAACATGTAGAAGAACATGAACCACCATGCGTCGGCGCTGCCGAGCATGCGTGCATAGTCGGACAGACGCTTCTTTTCGAACTGGCCCGGGGCATCCTTGGCCAGCACGCTGAAAGTGATCAAGACCAGCACCATGGGGATGCAGGCAATGCCGAACACGTTTTGCCAGCCCAGCGCCACCGCGATCATCGGCGCGAACAAGGCTGCGAGCACCGTGCCCGAATTGCCGGCACCGGCAATGCCCATGGCCGTACCTTGGTGCTGCGGCGGATACCAGCGCGAAGCGAGCGGAAGCGCGACAGCGAAGGAGGCACCTGCCACACCGAGGAAGACACCGAGCAGCAACGCTTCGGCAAAGCTGTGCACGCCAAGCTGCCAGGCACCGAACAGCGCCAGGATCACCACCACTTGCGCCAGGACGCCCGCACGCTTGGCGCCGATACGGTCAGCCAGCAATCCCATGAAGACGCGCAGGATGGCGCCGGTCAGGATGGGCGTTGCCACCATCAAGCCGCGCAACTGTGTATCGAGTTCGAGCGATTTGGCGATCTGCACCTGCAAAGGCCCGAGCATGTACCAAACCATGAAGCTGAAATCGAAATACAGAAACGAGCACAGCAAGGTAGGTGTGTGGCCCGAACGCCAAAAACTACGATCCATGTTTTTCTCCAGGCAAATGGCAGTGTCAATAAAAGCACTGCGCGTATCATGTAAAAACGGCGTCCGCCCATTCGTTTCCGAATGAGGGGACGCCGTTGTCCTTGCTTCTACGCTTTGCGCCTTACCGCCATTGGCAGCGCATTTTCCAACTTTCTTATTGGCGCATCGTTGCGCTTTTACCTTTTTGTTTAGCAAACGCTGTGCCAGCGCCAAAAGTGGTCTTATGGTTCGTTTTTCCGTGAAAGACGGCAACTATTGCACTGCAGCAGTGCATCGGCTTTGGATTTGCACTAAGGACGGGCGAGCTTGGGGCAAACGAAGCGAAATGGAGTGTCAGGATGCCGCGCTGCCCCAGCGATCAGGGCTTGGCGAAACGCTGCTTAATCGGCAAGAAGGGAATCAAGTCACAGGTTTGAATATAAATAGTTTTTATAATCAAAACATTGCGCCAAATATTTAAAGTAACTTCACGAATGCAGGGCTTGCAGCAACTTGCTGCCAATTGGCGAACCCCAGCCCGTGCAAGCATCCCAACCAGGCCTGGCTTGCTGCGCACCATTACTGCCATTGACGATATCGTTGGTCACGCCCAGGCCGGCGAGCGAGCCGTAAAGCAGGGGATTGAAGTAGCCGACCGGCTTGCCGAGCTGCTGGTTCAACAGGGCGATCAGGCCGGCCCAGAGTGGTGCGACCGCACTCGTTCCCCCAATCACCATTTGTTGACCGTCGACCAGTATCGAATACCCCGTATTGGGATCGGCGTCTCCTGCGATATCCGGCACACCGCGCCCGATGGGATTGTTCGGTATCTGCCTCTGATAATCAGGCACGGGGAAGGCGACACTGAAGCCGCCTCCCGTGGCGCTATTGGTGCCGTCGTTCCACACTGTCTCGTTCAGGGTGCCGTCGCTGTTGACGGTCAGGCTGGTGCCACCGCAGGCGAGAGCATGTGGCGCCGAGGCTGGGAAATCGACATGCTGGGCACCGTCTGTGACGCCGTCAGCCGAGCCGTTGTCGCCGGCTGCCACGCAAATGGTGATGCCCATGGCCGCCGCATCGGAGAACAATTGCTCGAAAGACGCCATGGTTTGCGCCGTCCAGCTCGATTCCGGACCGCCCCAACTTATCGATATTACAGAGGGATTGTTGGTTTGGTCATGAATTGCCGTGCTGACAGCATCGAGAAAACCGGCGTCGGTATTCGGCGCAAAATACACCGCGATCGTGGCTCCCGGCGCAACGGCGCCGGCCACCTCAATGTCAAGCATCACTTCGCCATCGGCACCATTGGGCGTAGTGGGCGTGTTGGCCGCATCGTCGACGGAAACCGTAATCACTTTCGGCGGCGTCAGGCCCAGCCCGGAAAAATAAGCCTGGATATCGGCAGGGCGGCTGCCACCGCCCAATTCGATGATGGCGATGCACTGGCCCGAGCCGTCGGCTCCGGCGGGAAAGTCATAAAGTTTGGCCAATTGCGGCGGCGTATAGGAAACATTGACCACGTGTGCGGCAATTCTGGGGGCGTTGCGAATCTGGAATTGCGGCCTGGCTTGCGGCCGGTTATCCAGGCCGAACACACCCTCGACCACGTCCGCCAAGTCGGCCGGCACGGTCAAATACCCGACACGGCCGCGATAGATACCGTTCGAATGCGAGTAATTTTCCAGCTTGGTCTCGAACGCCTTGCCGAAAGCCTCGGCCGTGCCGCATAGCACGACGCTGCGCTTGGCTAGGCTGACATTGACCACCTTGAGTTGATACTGCGCGGCAAATGCTTCAACGCGCGCCACGTCGGACGCGCTGGCGCCGTACTTTCGGGCGAATTCCTGGCGCGTCAGGTAACGCCGCGCAGAAAGAGGCTGATCGCCAGACCAGGCGGACGCATCCTGCGCCGAACATGGCTGCGCCGGGCGTAAACGAACTGTGGCCTCCATATGCAAATCCGCGCGCACCGGACCGACCGGCGTCGCATTGTTCAAAGGAGTGCGTTGGCTGCCGGGTACAATGCTGCGGGTGGCGCTGGACATGGCTATCTCCAATAGGAAGTCAAGGCAAGGGACTTGCTGCAAATTTATTAACATTTAGCAGTTTCGACCTTTGCCACCGGCAATGGGTTCCAATTTACATCAGGAAAAATATGGGTGGGAATGCACTGAGTCTGGACACGGTTCGTTTGCCAGCCGAACGCTATCGGCAAGTGGAAAGCCGGGTGCTGAAACGCGTCCGCGATTTGCTGCCCGGCATGCGCGCCGAAGCCATCGCGGCCTACGCCGAAAAGACCGATTTCGGCGACATGGACATACTCCTGGCCGAGCATGCGGACTATGACGCGGTGGGTCTGTCGCAAAAGCTGGGAGCGCAGGAGGTCGTACGGAACGGCGACGTAACCAGCTTCGGCTTGCCCGTATCGGAAGGCGTGTTCCAGGTCGACTTGATCAGCGTGCCGGCCGCATCGTTCGACTTTGCGATGCGTTATTTTTCCTACAACGACCTGGGCAATCTGCTTGGCCGCATCGCGCACAAGTTTGGCGCCAAATTCGGCCACCTCGGTTTGCTGTACCCCTTGCGCGATCCGGCAAACGACGACCATTTGCTTGCGGAGTTGACCATCACCAACGACTTTTCCGTCGCACTGGCCATGCTGGGCTACGACGCGCAAGTCTATGAAACCATGCGGCGCGACTCCGGCTTTCGCACCCTGGAGGACGTTTTTCATTATGTGGTGTCGTCTCCCTATGCCAATCCCGATATCTATCTGCTGGAAAACCGCAGTTACAAATCACGCGTGCGCGATGCCAAACGGCCGACCTACAACAAGTTCCTCGACTGGCTGGCCCAGCAGCCGCCCGGCTCGTTGCCGGCATATCCATGGGGCGAGGCCGGCAGCCCGGAACGCCAGACTCAGCGCAAGGAGTTTCTGGAACAGTCCTTTGCGCAATCGCCGGCATTCAAACGGCGCCACGACGAGACGTTGGCCCGGGCAGCCAGACAACATCGCGCCAAACGCTATTTCAACGGCGAATTCGTCGCCGCCATGACGGGCCTGGAGGGAAAAGCGCTGGGCATGTTCATGAGCCGGTTGCGGGCCTCGTTTGCATCGACGGAGGAACTGGAATCGTTCTTTGCCGCGGCCAGCGAAGAAGAGGCGAAGGCTCGTATAGCTCGAATTTCCGTGCTTTGACCCTAAGGAGCGCAGCTCTTGCCGCTGGGATCACAGGGCTAGCATATGGCTACAATTTCGCAAACTAGGTACTTTAGGGAAGCGCTGAATAAATCGAGTTACGCAACGTGACGGTCATTTGCGGCGCCAGTCTCGTTAAATTTTTCTCGCGCAGCTGATTTTTTCGACTTGGCGAGACGAAACCAGGACATTTCGCGGTGTTTTCCCGCCATCT
>DASVLJ010000029.1:0-5506 GCA_036384915.1 Burkholderiaceae bacterium | reverse complement strand
GGTGAAGTCGGCCTTCGGCGGTTGCTGCGCCGTCGAGTTGACGATCGGGTTTTGCGTCGGCGTCGTTACCGGCACTTCCGGCGGGGGGATGAACGGCGGCGGCGGGGCGGCGACCTTGGGCGGCGGCGGTACCGGGTCCGGCGGCGGCGGCGGCGGCGGGACCTTGTCTTCGATCACCTTCGTTTCCACCGGTTGAATGATCTTTTCGATCAGGCGGTGGCCCAATCCATTGATCAAAAACCATCCACCTATGACGTGGACCAGTACAACGATACCCAATCCACTGAATTTCCTCAGTGGGCTGGTCCCGTTTTGTGAGAAATCCATGCGTGCTTCCTCCAATTCCTACTGTTACGTGAACCCTGCGAGGTTGCAGGTCTGATGCCTGCCTGAATCGGAGCATGTCACTGCCAAACCGGTGTTGTGAATTCCTGTGGAAATCGCAGAAAAAAACGCGGGGCAAGCCGGCGACAGGCTCAAGGGTATGCGGATTATACATACGTTGAATTTTCTATCAATACAATTTTCCGGGCCCGAATTTTCATCGGGATTTCAGTCATGAAAATTCGAATAGACGCCATGACAATTCACGCCACGCCTGTGAAATCCGGGTTCTGAATAAAATTTAGTTTTTCGTTCCCGATCGCTTTGCGCGCACACGATATGACGTCGCATTGAATTCGGCTCCAAACAAAATATGGCAAATTTTCACGTGCGCCGGAATTTTCTAAAAGACAAGATGATGGGAAAAACTTGCTTGTCAAGCAAGGAGATCGGTGAAAAAAAATTTGAAAATTTATGTCAAAAGATGCCTTCCGAGCGCTCAAATTCATGCGAACGGTCGTGCAAATAACGCAGCGGAAGGATTTGGTGCGCTGCACAGATTTTTAAAGAACACAGCCACATGCCCGTAATGGTTAGCATGTGACTGTACAAATCGACAATTAGTTCGGGCAAGCTTGTCCGGACGGGATTTTGTAGCCGATTTTCGAACGCAAAAATTTGCTGTGGTCGGGCCAGGCTTCGCGTAGACTCTCGCGGATCGATCCGATGGGAATGGGAAGCGGGAGGATGCAGGACTTGCTGCATGCAGTTTCCATGGTAATGGTATTGTCGGAGGCCCTGCCGCCTGCGAGGCGATCGGGATCTATCTGCAATAAACCTGCCTGCATCCGGTCGGCGCCCGCGCTTGTGCACTGGCGCGGTAAGTGTCGTCGTCAAGGATCGTGCTGATGAAGAACGCGGATGTTCGAGCCACTATCGTAGATTTTGCCGCCGGTTATGGAGACGATGGCACACGTATCGTCGAGCGTAGACAAGCCGTGCGGGAAAGCCATGGCGATGCCGTCTGGGCCGGAATGTTGTGCTTCGTGCGCAACTGGATTCGCCGGCACCGGGTGCCTGGTTTCACAAACCCTTCCATCCTGAATGCGGAGTGACTGTATATATATGGGCGTAATGCGGGACGCCGCGGAGCATCGATGACGGCTTATATCGTGCGCCGCCTGTGGCAAATGGTGCCGACCATGGCCGGGGTCGTCGTCATGGTGTTCATCCTGTTCAACTGGGTAGGCGGCGACCCGGCCTATATCCTGGCCGGCAAGGTGTCGAGCGCGGAACAGATTGTCAACATCCGTCGCCAACTCGGTATCGACCAGCCTTACTCCGTGCAATTGTGGATATTCCTCAAGCAAATCGCCACTTTTGATTTCGGCAACAGTTGGAGTACGGGCGAGAGCGTGGCGCACATTCTCGCCACCCGCATCGGGCCTTCGCTGACGGTGATGTTGCCGATGACGGTGCTCGAAACCGTGATTGCGATTGCCCTTGCCCTGGCCACTGCCTTCGTGCGCGGTTCATTGACCGACCGTGCCGTCATGGTGGCGTGCACGTTCGGCATGTCGATTTCCATTCTGGTCTACATGATCGTGTTCCAGTACTGGTTCGCCTTCAAGTGGGGCTGGTTCCCGGTGCAGGGCTGGGGCGACGGCTTCGGTGAAAACCTGTTGCGCTATGCGCCCTTGCCCATCCTGATCGGCCTGGTGGTCGGTGTGGCGCCGACATTGCGCCTGTTCCGCACTTTCGTGCTCGACGAGGTGGGGCAGGATTATGTGCGCACGGCCCGCGCCAAGGGTGTTTCCGAGCGGCGCGTGGTCTGGGTGCATGTGTTGCGCAATGCGGCGATTCCCATTATCACTTATGTCATGGCCAATCTGCCCGGCCTCCTGATCGGCGTCTTCCTACTGGAGAATTTCTTCAGTGTGCCAGGCATAGGCCGCGAAGTGATCCAGGCGGTGGACCGCAGCGACTTTCCCGTGATCAAGGCCGTGACGGTTTATGTGGCCGCAGCGACCATGATTTTCAACCTGTTGGCCGACCTGTTGTATAAGGCGGCCGACCCGCGCGTGCAACTGCGATGACGGCTGCCGCGCTTCCCCGCTCGCCCGGCCTGTGGCTGCTGGCCTGGCGCCGCTTGCGTGCCGACCGGCTGGCCATGGTGTCGCTGGTGGTGGTTGGCGCTTATCTGTTATTGATCGCTTTGTCTGGTAGCGGCTTGATTGCCGCCGATTGGGACCGCGAAATTGGCATCAACTATGCGCCGCCTACGTTCGCCGGCGCGTCGGCGCAGGCGAACAACGCCGAAGCGGCATTCGACAAGAGCGTGCCCGAAAACCGGCGCGATTCCTTGCAAGAGGTCTTGCGCGACCGGCGGGCGCAGGGCGGTGATGCATCATCTGCCGTACCCGAGGATTACGGCATCGTCGACCCCATCGGGACGGAGATTGCACAATTGCGCGCACAGTTGGCGAAGGAGGGGAAGAGGACGGCCTTGGGGCGCTTGCCCACGCTGCCCTTCGGTGCCGACAAGTGGGGGCACGATATCATCAAGAAGACAGTCAAGGGGTCGGAAACGTCCATCGCGGTCGGGCTGCTGGCCGCCTTGCTCGCGACCTTCCTTGGCACGCTGCTCGGCGCGTGCGCCGGCTATTTCGGCCGCGCCGTCGACGATATTCTCAACTGGGTATACAGCGTCTTCACGGCCGTGCCCAACCTGCTTCTGATCATGGCGGTGGCAGCGGTGCTGCAGCACAAGGGCGTGGCGACCATCGTACTGATTCTCGCCTTCACCGGCTGGACCGGCACCTTCCGCCTGATGCGTGCCGAATATATCAAGCATAGATCGCGCGAATACGTGCTGGCGGCCGGCGCCATCGGCGCTTCGCACTGGCGCCGCATGTATTCCCACATCTTTCCCAACGTCAGCCACGTGGCTCTGGTGCAGATGTCGGTGCTTTCGGTCGGCTTCATCAAGTATGAAGTGGTCCTGAGCTTCCTCGGCTTCGGTGTGCCGGTCGGCGTGGTGTCCTGGGGCAGCATGTTGAACGAGGCGCGCAATGAATTGATACTCGGGAAGTGGTGGCAACTGGCGGCGGCCAGTATTGCCATGGCGGTGCTGGTGACGGCGTTTTCGCTGTTTACCGATGCCTTGCGCGACGCGCTTGATCCGAAACTGAAATGAGTGCGGCCATGGATCGCGACGATATTTTGCTGCGCGTCACCGGCCTCAAGGTTTCGTTCCGTACCGGCAGGAATGAAGCGGTGCAGGCGGTCAAGGGCATTTCGTTCGAGATTGCGCGCGATACCACCGTTGCCCTGGTTGGCGAATCGGGCAGCGGCAAATCGGTCAGTTCTCTGGCCTTGATGGGATTGCTGCCGCGCGAAGTCGCCATCGTCGATCCGGATGCAAGGATGGAATTCGAAGGGCGCGACTTGCTCGCTATGAGTGCTGGCGAACGGCGCGCGCTGTGCGGCAAGGAAATCTCGATGATCTTCCAGGAGCCGATGACGTCCTTGAACCCGGTGCTTACGGTCGGCTACCAGATTGCCGAAGTCTTGCGCCTGCACTTGGCTATGGATGCCAAGGCGGCACGCGCGCGTGCCATCGCCCTGCTCGAAGAAGTCGGTTTGCCCGAGCCGGCGCGCCGCGCCGACGCCTACCCGAGCCAGCTCTCGGGCGGACAGCAGCAGCGCGTGATGATCGCCATGGCGATCGCCTGCGAACCTAAACTGCTCATCGCCGACGAGCCGACCACGGCGCTCGACGTGACGATACAGAGGCAGATCATCGATTTGCTCGAGCGCTTGCGCAAAAAGCACAGGATGTCGGTACTGTTCATCACGCACGATCTAGCCTTGGTCGGCGACATCGCCGAACGTGTCATCGTGATGCGCCACGGCGAAATCCGCGAGGCTGGCGCGACGCGCGACGTCTTCGACAGGCCGCGGGATTCCTACACCAGGGCGCTACTGCATTGCCGGCCCACGCTCGATGCGCGGCCGCGCCGCCTGCCGGTGATTGCCGATTACCTCGAAGGCGGCGGCACCGTGCAGCCTGAGCGCCGGCGCGGCTCGAGGGAGAACGAGGAGATCGTGCTTGACGTGCGCAACCTGGGCAAGAGCTTCAGCAGCCGAGAGGGCTGGTTCGGTCGCCGCGAATTCCATGCCGTCGACGGCGTGTCGTTCCGCATGGCGCGCGGCAAGACGCTGGGCGTGGTGGGCGAATCGGGCTCGGGCAAGACGACAGTCGGCCTGACCTTGACGCGGCTGCACCAGGCTACACGCGGCGAAGCCTGGTTCGGGGGGCGGGATATTCTCGCCATGCCGGAGCGCGAATTCCTGCCTTATAAGCGGCGTATACAGATCGTGTTCCAGAATCCCTATGCCTCGCTCAATCCGCGTTTCACGGTCGGGCAGATTCTGCTCGAGCCGATGCGCATCCACGGCATAGGAAAGGATGATGCAGAACGCATCGAAACCGTATGGCAATTGCTGCAAAAAGTCGGCTTGCCGCCGGAAGCGTTCGGCCGCTACCCGCACGAATTCTCGGGCGGACAGCGCCAGCGCATCGCCATCGCACGCTGCCTGACCATGAAACCCGAGATTCTGGTTTGTGACGAATCGGTTTCTGCACTCGACGTTTCGGTGCAAGCCCAGGTATTGAACTTGCTGCAAGACTTGCAAGATGAGTTCGGCCTGTCCTATCTCTTCATTTCCCACGATCTGGCCGTGGTCAAGTACATTGCCGATGACGTCATGGTGATGAAACAGGGCAAGGTGGTTGAGATGGGCGATGCGGACGAGCTGTACCGTCATCCAAACCACCCCTATACGCGTAGTCTGCTCGATGCCATTCCACGAAGTTTGAAGCGGAACTGAGTTTCCCGCCTGTCCCTCATTTTTGCAGCGTATCGCAGGTTTCGTGCCGTCCGTCGCATTGCCTTTGCCCGACGCCTGGCCGCAGGATAGAGTTGAACCTGAGGAAATCCAGGCTGCCGCAGTTCAGACCGGGACAGCCGATGCAGGCCTAGGAGCCTGCGCGGCAGAAGCGAGTCGGCTGCAATGGATGGAGAAAAGTCCCACTTTGCCCCGTTTTTCCGGCTGTAGCTACGGCTACAGTCCTCAAAAGCGAGGCCAAATTGGGCTCTTTTCCCACCCATTTCGCTTC
>DASVLJ010000028.1:0-27998 GCA_036384915.1 Burkholderiaceae bacterium | reverse complement strand
GGTGAAGTCGGCCTTCGGCGGTTGCTGCGCCGTCGAGTTGACGATCGGGTTTTGCGTCGGCGTCGTTACCGGCACTTCCGGCGGGGGGATGAACGGCGGCGGCGGGGCGGCGACCTTGGGCGGCGGCGGTACCGGGTCCGGTGGCGGCGGCGGCGGCGGGACCTTGTCTTCGATCACCTTCGTTTCCACCGGTTGGGTGATCTTTTCGATCAGGCGGTGGCCCAATCCATTGATCAAAAACCATCCACCTATGACGTGGACCAGTACAACGATACCCAATCCACTGAATTTCCTCAGTGGGCTGGTCCCGTTTTGTGAAAAATCCATGCAGCTGCTCCTCTTTCTCCACCTCGTAAAAGGCGATTTTTAGTCATCTCGACGGGCCACTTTAAAGGCATCAAAAGTGGTTGTCAATAGGTATTTAAGTGGTATCACCAATCCATCAATGGTATTACATTTGACTCCTCTCAAGAGGCGTCATCGCATTGATTTCTATAAACATTTTTCGAGTTTGCCGAGATTATACGCAAAAACTGGACTTGTCTTGCAACGCTCCAGTGTAATCCATAATTACGCCAAACCCGGAATTTCGCGGCTAAACCAGCCAAATTTCATGTGCAGGACGCCCGGAATCGAAGCAGGAAGCATGCCCAGACCCCGTGCCGCCCAAATCAAATTCACCTCCTTCCTTTTTTTGCTGCAACCCAGAGATGAAACGTTCCGGAAGCGCAAACGGGGTCAGGCGATATTCACTTAAGACGTTGGGTCAGATACCCCTTGATCTGTTGCGCATACGATGGCGATATTTGCCCCAACACCCCGCGCTTGGCGTCGGGGATGTGGCTGACAGTATCGGGCACCGCATTGAACAGGTAGTGATTGAAGAAAACGCCGATGGCTTGACGCTCTTCCAGCGGGAGGTCCTTGAGGTTCAGCAGGCAATGGTACAGGCAATCCGACATGGTTCCGGTCGGGTATTGCGCCGCATTGGGTTCTTTCCACCAATAGTTGACCAGTATGTTGACCTTGTCGAGCGACTCGACGTGGTGCCACCAGAATGGCGGGATGAACACGGCATCGCCCGGCTCCAGTACGGCTTGCACTGCCGCGTCGAGAGCATCCCTGAATTTGGGATAGCGCGCAAAGTCGGGGTTATTCAACTGGACCATGCTGACCGGCGGCCCGGTCGGTGTAAATTCGAGCGGACCGATATACAGATTCGGCAACTGCTCCGGCGGAAACAGCGTAAAGCGGCGCCGTCCGCCAGCGACGCAGGCAACATTGCTGGTTTCATCGCAATGGGTCGGGACGATGAAATGATTGCCGATCCACAGCTTGGGCTTCACCCAGGAAGCCACCACAGAAAGAACATTCTCGGCCAGGAATTGCGGTACACAATCGGCAATATCCGCACCCTGCACCGCCACCGAAGGAGGCGACGGCAAGCGCGAGTAACGCCGGACCTGCTCGATCGCCTGGGCCAGGGGAATCGTATCGCGCGCGAAACTCAAACCCGACATGTCCGCGTTATAGAACTGATGGCCGCCATATTCGGGGCGAACCAGGCAGGCACTCACCTGGCGTCCGATATCGAGCCCGGCAAAATAATCGCAGATGGCATCGGGACCGCCACGCGCCGCTTCGACGGCCTTCCAATTACGCACCACGCCGCGCAGCACGGCGGGGCGGTAACGCGGCATGATTTCTTCGCGAAACAGGCGAAGGTCGACGTCGTGCCATTCGTCCATGGCTTGCAAGCTATGCGTCATGCTGGATTCTATCGATTGAACTTCGGATGATGATAATGCAGATGTTTCGCGCGCGATACGTCCAGTAAACGCCGCCAACAAAAATGGCGCGGTTGCCCGCGCCATCGGATCCTGCTCAAACGGTATCGGCTGGACGGGGCCCGCGCCCCGTCCATTCATCCGATCAGAACTTCGCGTTGAAGTTCAGATAGTACTGACGGCCGTTGTCGTAGATGGCCAGGGGCTGATCCTTGTTGTAGGCGTAGTACTTCTGGGTCGGATTGTTCAGGTTGATCATGTCCAGATGCAGGGCATAGTGATCGTTGAACGTGTAACCGATCGAGGCAGCCAGCGTGCCGGAACCTGCCGTATAGCTGGGGCCGCCGAACGTGGTCAAGCCGTTGAAGTAGTCGCTACGATAGGTGTAAGCGACACGAGCGCTTAGGTGAGCATCCTCATAGTAGGCCCCCAGGTTGTAGGTATAGCGCGAGGAGCCGATCAGATCGCAAGGCGAGGTCGACGTCCCGGTAATGCTCTTCGGCACCACGCAAGCGTCGCCGGTCTGCTGGGCATCGGCGTAGGTGTAGTTGGCGTTGATACCGAAGCCGGCACCGATGGCTTGCTCGTAGCCGATTTCCAGACCGTAGACCTGGCCGGTCGTGTTCACCGGCGAAGTCACCGAATATTGGCTATACACGGGAGCGCCTGTCTTTTGCGTATAGGTCGCATTTTCCAGTGTCTGCGTGGACGTACCTTGGCCGACGTAGCTGACCAGGTCCGAATCGAACAAACCAACCGAGAAGTAGGACCGCGGCGCGAAATACCATTCGGCTTCCACATCCAGGTTGTTCGCACGAACCGGCTTCAGGTTTGGATTGCCGCCAGCCGCATAACCAACGGCGTTAGCTTGCCCCGGATTCGGATCCTGGTTGATGGAAACCGGCGAACCCAATGCCCCATAGTCGACGCGCGACATGGTGCGCGATGCGGCCACGCGCAGGTCCAGATCCTTGGTCAGGTCGAAGCGGAAGTTCGCGCTCGGCAAGATATCGATGAAATCGTGATCGACTTCCGGAACGATGTACGGGCCGAAAGCCGAAGTCGTGATTGCACCAGGGGTCGCGGCGGTCACGCTTTGGGGAATCGCCAGCTTCTCCGACGTCAGGACCGCGCGCAGGCCGATATTACCGGACCAGTTGTTGCCAGCCAGCTTGGCTTCGATATAAGCCGCCGAATCGTTTTCCTTCACGTCGAAGCTGCCGCCCGGGTAGTAACGGGTGACCGGGTTGCGGGTCGCAAACGTAGCATCATAGGCGGCCAGACCGCCTGGCGACAGCAGCCAGGGATTGTTGATGAAACCCGAACCGAGACCGCTGCCGAAACCGCTCGGATAGGTCCCGACGCCGGCGGCAGCGATGTTGAACGCTGCCGTGCTGTTCGGGCCGCTGCCGTTGGCGCACCAGCTCGGGTCGCTCCAGACGAAACCGCCGCCACCTGGGCAGGCAGGGCCCTGGCCGACCCAGTACTGGCTGCGCTCATGATGGGCAAAACGCGCGCCGTACTTCACTTCGGGCACTGTATCGCTATCCAATTGCGTCTTGAAGTCGATCTTGCCGTAAGTTTCCTTGTCTTCGGCGATACTTGGGTTCGCGCCCCACAGCCAGTTCAGCGCCAGGCCTTGTCCGTTGAACGAGCTCGGATTGACGGTCACGGAATCACTGGCAGCGGTATCCGCACCGTGCAACGCATACGAGCCGGCGCTGCCGACGTATTGGCCGGCAAACATGTTTTGCGCATCGGTCCTGCCCTTGCCGTCGGTGTAACCGAGCTGGGTCTTCAGCGTGGTGCTATTGCTCAGTCGGAATTTGCCGTCGAGATTGAGGTAGCCCGACGTGGCCGAAGCGATACGCGAATAGGTTTCGTCATAGGCGCCGTAGGACGATGCGGTCGGGAGCCAAGTGGCCGAAGTCAGCGTGCCGTTCTTGATCGTGTATGTGCTGGGCACCAGGCCCTGGCTGATCAAACCGGTAGCGCCCATGTTGAGCATATAGGCGGCGTTCAGGTTGTTCGCATCCATGTGCGAATAGAAGCCGTTAAGGTCGAATTCGACGTCGTTGGACGGCTTGAACTGGAGGTCGAGCACGCCGCCATGACGCTTGCGCTCCTGTTCGAATAGAGCCGACGAAATAACTTCCGGGTAATACACGCCAGCCAGCGGCGTGCCGGCGTAGGCACCGCTGTTGGGGATCTGGTTGTAGGTCAGTTCCTCGACGCCATCGCGGCGCAGGTGGCGGTTTTCGTCGAACAGCTGCAACATCACGCCCAAGGTCTTTTCGGGATTCTTCCAGGCGATCAGGCCGTTGAATTGACCGTCGGTCTTGCCCGGAAGATCGGCGTAGACCGCCCCCACAGACGCCTCGCCGGTGAAATTGTTCTTGAAGTCGAGCGGCTTGCGGGTCTCGATGTCGACGTTGCCCATGGCGCCGCCTTCCTGATCGGAAGCGACCTGATCCTTGTGGACCACGACGCGGCTGACGATTTCCGAGGGCAGCAAGTCAAACGAGATCGAACGGCCGGCCAGACCGGTCTGGTCCAGCACGAACCAGTCGCCCGACGACACGGAGTGGCCGTTAACGGTGGTGTTGGCCAGGCTAGGGCTGGTGGAGCGGATCGACACGCGGTCGGGTTCATCGAACGCGCCGCCCGTGCCCGAAGCGCCGTTCTGGACTTGCACGCCGGGCAGACGCTCGACGGCATCGGCCACGTTCTTGTCCGGCATCTTGCCGATGTCTTCTGCGCTCACGACTTCTTCGATCACGTCGGCGTTGCGCTTGACTTCCAAGGACTTTTGCTTGGAAGCGCGGATACCGGTAACGACAACTTCCGTCGTTTGGCCGGCGGGTGCCGCCGCTTCTTGCGCCTGCGCAGCCATCGATGCGCCCAGGATCAAGACTGTGACCGCGGATGCGATAGGTGTTAACTTCCGATTCATTTACTCCCCCTTCGATTTTGGCCTTCAATCTGGGATCCGGCCAGTTATGTGAAAACGTAGACTCCTGCCCTTGGCCTAGCTGCCTGCCTGAGGCACGACTCTTACCGATACAACGCCTTACAGAACCGATGTTTTCTTGGCACCCGCGTCCGCTGGTCTTGGACTGGCATCATTCCGGTCCGTAACCGATCGTGGTTGAAAACTTCGACCTCCTCGAAAATTTTTCTCCCCGGGTACCTGTGAGACGCACTGTAGAGGCCTAAAAAGTGGCTGTCAATCGGTATCTAAGTGGTATTATCAAAGGGTTGAATGGTCTCTAGAACCATGCTTAATAACACCATGCATGCTGTTGATTTATATGCCTTTTCACACAATTGGTAGTGAAGCGGTCTGATAACTGGCATGGTCTCATTTTTACAACAGCGAGACAAAATAGCGCAGACGGTACGGATTTCGTGATTTTTTCCTGCAGTCCGTGAATGATGACCTTCCCTCTGGGTAAGGATCCACCCGTCTGAGGAAATTGGATTGCATGCCCGCTGCGTCTCCTGTGAAAAGACTGGGGCTGGCGGAAAGAATGCCGCAGGAGCAGCAGTTGAACCGCTAATGCGGAAAAACGCGCCGATGTGGAGTTAAAGTGGCATGCAAGTCACACCGCTTCCATCCCAACCGGACCAATTTCGCGGAAGTGGTCTTAGCGATACGTGTTGATGGCGTCGCGCGTTTCCCGCGCAACGCGGCGCGCCGCAGCGGCGAAGTCCTCGTCTCCAGCGGGCTTTGCGTACAGAATGGCGCGCGAGGAATTGATCATCATGCCAGCCCCTGCCACCGTGCGTCCGGCCTTGACCGTCGCTTCGATATCGCCGCCCTGCGCTCCTATGCCCGGCACCAGCAAGGGCATGTCGCCGACGATGGCGCGCACCTGCGCCAACTCATTGGGGAAGGTGGCGCCGACCACGAGGGCGCATTGCCCATTGCGGTTCCATTTATCGGCAACCAGGCCTGCAACGTGCTGGTACAGGGGCTTGCCGTCGACCGTCAAAAATTGCAGGTCCGAACCGCCGGGGTTGGACGTGCGGCACAACACGATGGCGCCACGGTCCTGCCATTCGAGATAAGGCGCGACAGAATCGAAGCCCATATAGGGATTGACCGTGACCGCGTCGGCTCCGTAGCGCTCGAAGGCTTCGCGCGCATATTGCTCGGCCGTGGCGCCAATGTCGCCACGCTTGGCATCGAGCACGATGGGAATGTGCGGGTAGCGTTCGCGCAGGTAAGCGCAGATGTCTTCAAGCTGGTCTTCCGCCCTTTGCGCGGCGAAATAGGCGATTTGCGGCTTGAAGGCGCAGGCGGTATCGGCCGTGACGTCAATGATGGCGCGGCAGAATTGCGCGATAGCATCGGGTGCCCCTTTTAGATGGGCGGGAAACTTCGCCGTATCCGGGTCGAGCCCGACACATAGCAATGATTGATTCGCCGTCCAGGCTGCCGACAATTTCTCGATGAAGGTCACTGCGCTCACAATAGGCTCCGCAAATTCTTGTAGACGCTATTTTACCGCGACACCACATCTAGCCATTTGCAAAGAGCCATTGCAGCAAGGCATCTTCCGCCGCCCCACCTGCCCCGGCATTGGGATGGTTGATAAAAAATACCACGGCATAGGTCTTGCCCGAAGCCGACACGAGGTAGCCGGCAATGCTCTTGACCTCGTTCAAGGTACCGGTCTTGATGTGGGCATAGCCTGCCACGTCGGTATCGGAGAGGTGATGCCGCATCGTGCCATCGTAGCCGGCCAAGGGAAGCGAAGAAATGAATTCCGGCATGAAGGGCGAGCGCCACGCTTCCTGCAGCAACTTGCCCATTGTGGCCGGCGCGATGCGTTCGGCGCGCGAGAGGCCGGAACCGTTTTCGATCACCAGTTCGGGTGCATCGATACTGCGGCTGGCGAGCCAGCTCTTGACTACCTCGGCCCCTCCCGCAGCCGTCTCCGGTGCGCCGCTGTTGCCCCGCGTACCGGCCAGTGTCAGCAGCAGGTGCCGCGCCATGACATTGTTGCTGAACTTGTTCATGTCGCGGATCGTTTCGGCCAGCACGGGCGACTCCCAGGTGGCAACCAGCTTCGCATCCGGCGGCACGGCACCATCGACCACCTTGCCTGAAAACCGCCCGCCCAGATCGTGCCACATCTTGCGGAACACCAGCGAAAAATACTGGTTGGGCGACATCTGGTAAGGCACCAGGTACCACGATCTGGTGCCGCAGGACACGGCATAACTGCCGGTAAAACGTGCATTGCTTTCCCCGAGGTTGGCACCGAGCCGGCTTTGCCAATCGCCGCATTCGCCCTTGGCCCAGACCGGCGGAACGATGTCGTAATCCTCGGCCGGCGGGTCGATGGCGATCTGCGGCACGCCGCTCAGGGCGCCTGGGTTGAACTGGAAGCGGAAACTCTGGAAGTTCAGCAGCAAGGCATCGGGC
Source organism: Burkholderiaceae bacterium (assembly GCA_036384915.1). Classification (GTDB taxonomy): domain Bacteria; phylum Pseudomonadota; class Gammaproteobacteria; order Burkholderiales; family Burkholderiaceae_D; genus PKWO01. Next base: position 20,777 of record DASVLJ010000028.1, on the reverse strand, counting down.
GCAGCATTATAGGGCTTGCTCGGGTCGCCGTCGAACTTGGCCGGATCGTAGGCGGTACGCTCGAAGGCGCTGCGGTCGAGCACCACATTGCCGCGGATATCGCGCACGCCGGCGTCGCGGATCTGGCGCAGGAACAACCAGAAATTTTCCGTCACCAGCTTGGGGTCGCCGCTGCCCTTGAATACCAGGTCGCCCTGCAGGCTGTCGCCGTTCATCGGGCCGGCGGCAAATGCCTGGGTCTTCCAGGTGAAAGTGGGGCCGAGCAATTCGAGCGCCGCTTGCGTGGTGACGAGCTTCATCGTCGATGCCGGACTGAAAGCCGTGTCGGCATTGTGCGCCATCGTGGGCTTGGCTGCGCCGACCTGGCGCACCTCGATGCCCACCGCATCCTGCGGGATGCCGGCGCGCTTCAGCGCGGCCCTCACTGTGGCCGGCAACTCGGCAGCCGCGGCGTGCGGAGCGAGAGCGATGATATGGAGGATGAGCAGGCAGCGAACAAACGAAGTGGCAAAGCGCATGGAGATCGATCAGGAGTAGACTTGGCGTTTGGGCATGGAGCGAGCGGTCGAACTGTTGCCATGCCCGCGATTGAATACCGGAAAGTGCAAGGATAAAGCATGGCCAAACCCGCTTCAACCCTGCCCGACATCGACGAATTGCTGCGCCTGGACAACCAGTTCTGCTTCGCGCTCTATTCGGCGTCGTTGGCAATGACCAAGACCTACAAGCCCTTCCTCGAAAACCTGAACCTGACCTACCCACAATACCTGGTCATGCTGATCCTGTGGGAGCAGGACAACGTGCTGGTCAAGGAGATCGGCGAGCGGCTGTTTCTCGATTCCGGCACCCTCACGCCGCTCTTGAAGCGCCTTGAAGCGGCCGGCTTGATCGAGCGCACGCGCGACCCGGAGGATGAACGCCAGGTGCGCATCACGCTGACCAAGGATGGGCGCGCCTTGAAACGCAAGGCGCACGATGTGCCTTCCCAGGTCTTGTGCGCCAGCGGTCAGACGCCGGAGCAGTTGATGCACCTGCGCAAGCTGTTGTCGGACGTGCGCAGGGATTTGATTCGTTACGGCAATGGCGAAGCCGATCAGACCGGGACAGATTGCCGTGTTTGATCGTTTATATCGGTCCGATATAAATATTTTTCGCAATTAAATTGCGCACAATTTAAATTTGGGCTATAGTGTCGTCATGGCGCCGCAGTGTTGCGTCGATGCGCACATCGCCTCGCAAGCCCGGCGCCGGTGTTTGAACGTTCGCAGTCCCAACAATTCATTTTGCAAGGAGAGCACCATGCAAGTCCTCTATACCGCCCACGCTACCGCCACCGGAGGCCGCGACGGCCAAGCCGCCTCGAGCGACGAACGCCTGAAAGTCAAGCTGTCCACACCCAAGGAACTGGGCGGCGCGGGCGGCGACGGCACAAATCCGGAGCAAATGTTCGCCGCCGGCTATTCGGCCTGCTTTATCGGCGCCATGAAATTCGTCGCCGGCGCCACCAAGGTCAACTTCCCGGCCGACGCTACGGTCACGGGCAATGTCGGCATCGGCCCGAACGACAAGGGCGGCTTCGGCCTGACTGTCGAATTGCAGATCAAACTGCCCGGCATGGATAAGGATGCGGCGCAAGCGCTGGTCAACAAGGCGCATGAAGTCTGCCCCTATTCCAACGCCACGCGCGGCAACATCGACGTCAAGCTATCGCTGATCTAAGAACTTGGTCGGCGAGGAAAATGATGGGCTGAGACTCGCCCCAGCCTCCTCCGAGCCCCGCAAAAACAAAAGCCGCAATGGTAGCCCGTTGCGGCTTTTGTTTTTCTGAAACTTATTCCTTGTCCGGGATCAGGCAAGCTTCGATTACCTGGAGATCGTTGTCCTTGGCGAAATCGACGACGAAGTGATAAGCCAAAGGCTCCAGTTCGCGCAAGGCTTCATTGACTGCCACCGCTTTCACGCCATTCAATTGCGTTGGACGCACGTAGGGCGAATATTTTAGGTGGGCATTGGGTCCGCCGCTGCCCTCCGGACGGAAGCAGGACATGACACCGCACAGGCGCTCGGCCCAATCGCTGGGGCGGAACTGCTTGCCTTCGCGGGTCAGGCCCAGAATGAAGAACTCGCGGACTGCGTGGTCGGCCATGGTTGCGGTGTTGAAAGAAATACGGGGAAGGAAGGCTTACGCCTGTCCGGGACTGCACCGGCATGCGACATGCTACCGGATACTGAATATTTCAGCAGGCAGCCCCGAATCCGGAGTTGCGCTTCTGCATTCCTCAGTATTATATCTTATAGAAGACTTGAAGGAAATCGCAGCCGGCAAGAACGCGGGCTTGCCGATTCGGCATATCAAGCTAAACAGCACGATAGTAGTTTGTGGGGTAAGTCAGGGCAGCGCATGACGCAGCCATCAAGGACGCAAAAATCGCCGTTTGAGGCGCATGGCGGGTTGCGCCCGCCTCCCCTACCAAACGAAATGACCAATCCGGAATATCAACCGAACAACACGGCAATCGAAAGCAGCAATAACAGCAGCATCCATAGCAGCAAGGCGCGCCACACCAAGCCCACCGTGCTTTGCATGGCGCGCGCGCTCGACTCTTCGCCGGGCGGCGCATCCGCCTCGATGGCGGGTGGTTCGATGCTCGCGGTCTCGTCGACCGGCACAATAACGGCAGCATTGACCGCAGGCGCACCCAGGCGCACGCCCATCGCGCCGCCGCCGGCGGCCAGAATGATGCCGATCGCTTCATCGTCCCAACGCTCGGCGAAATTGCGCCAGGCGTATATGGCGTCTTCGAAGTTACCGACCACCGCGAAGGCAATAGCAGTCAAACGCACCGGGATCCAGTCTATCCAGTAGAACGCGCGCGCCGCAAACTGGCCGAAGGCCTCGTTTTTCATGTGGTCAGGCTCGTTCCAGGCACGCGCCAGATATTCGGCCACGCGATACATCACCGCGCAAGCGGGGCCCAGCGGCATCAGGAACCAGAAGAACACGCCGAACACATTGCGGTGCACCGTGATCAAGGCACGCTCGACGGCGATGCGCGAGATCTCGCTGGCGTTCATATTCGAAGTATCCTGCCGCGTCCATTCGGCCAGCAAACCGCGCGCCGTGGCTTCATCGCCAGCCGACAATGCAATCTGGATCGAGGTGAAATAGTGGCTGTAGTGACGCAAGCCCAGCGTGAGATAGACGATGACGACGTTCCACACCAGCGCGGCCACCGGGTTGAACCACTTGCACACCCAGTAAATCACAGCGGTCGGCACCATCAGGGACAGCATCATGATCCACCAGCCGAGCCGGCCATGCTGCGCCTGCCCCGCATTGAACCAGGCTTCCATACGCCCCGCCAATGCGCGAATCCCGCTATAGACGGGATTGCCGGCGCGTAGCGGCTTCAATTGTTCGATCAGGAGGGCGAAGAGTATGGAGAGAAAGGTCATGCCGCTATTATATTTAACAATCTATCCAGCGCGGTAAGTGAATCAATTTGGTGCAACGTATTTCCTGCGATTATGACCGCAAAAAGTGGAACAGGTTGCGCAGCATGCCGGCAGTCGCGCCCCAGATGAAAAACCGGTCGTAAGGCATGGCATAGAAGGTACGGTGCATGCCGTTGGGGAAAGTCGCGGCGCGGCGCTGGTGGTTCGCGCCATCCATCAAGAAGGACAAGGGCACCTCGAAGATCTCGGCCACTTCTTCCGGGTCGGCACGGGTTTCAAAAGGCGGATGCACCAGGCCGACCACAGGCGTGACGCGATAATTGGTAGCCGTTACGTACTCCGGCAACAAGCCCAGCACCTCGACATGGGCGCGCGCCAGCCCCACCTCCTCCTCGGTTTCGCGCAAGGCGGTTTCGACCACATCGCGGTCGCTCGCTTCCTGGCGCCCGCCGGGAAAGCTGATCTGGCCGCCATGGTCATTTAAATGCTCGCTACGCTGGGTCAAGAGTACCGTGATGCCTTCGGCGCGCAGCACCAGGGGCACAAGCACCGATGCCGGCGTCGGATGGCCCTCCTTGAGGCGCAGCAAGTGCTCGTCCGACGGTTCGGGTGTCCACATGCCTGCGTCGGTAAAACGCCGACGCAGAAACGCAGCGGCCAGCCGCTCGACGGCAACGGGCGCTTCACCGGCCAGCGATTCGACCGGAATCAATTGCGGATCAATACGTAACTTGGTCAATGCAATATTTTCCTGAAAACAAAAAGGGCGCCGAAGCGCCCCGTTTGTGCATTTTCGTGCAATGTCGAAGATTACTCTTCGCCCTTGTCATCCGCACGGCGGCTCGGCAGCTTTTCGCGGATACGTGCCGATTTACCGGAACGATCACGCAGATAATACAGCTTTGCACGACGCACATCGCCGCGACGCTTGACTTCGATCGAAGCGATCAGCGGGGAGTACAGTTGGAACGTACGCTCCACGCCTTCGCCGGACGAAATCTTGCGCACGATGAAGTTGGAATTCAGGCCGCGGTTGCGACGGGCGATGACGACGCCTTCGTAAGCCTGGGCGCGCTTACGCGTGCCTTCGACGACGTTGACGTTGACCACCACGGTGTCGCCGGGTGCAAATTCAGGAATATTCTTGCCGAGGCGGGCAATTTCTTCCTTCTCGAGGGTTTGGATCAAGTCCATTTTCAGCTCCTGTAACCATCTTGCCGGCGCTTCACTTCTCGTATGCCCGGTAGAGGATGGGATTCAAACAAGCGGTTCAGATTCTCTCATTCCCGCGCGGGTACAGCATTTACAACAAACCGTTACTGCAAACTGCTCAAAAACTTTTCATCTGCCTTGCTGAGCAGGCCCGCCGCGCGCGCCTGCGCAATCAAGTCGGGCCGCTTGGCCTGTGTCGCACGCAGAGCTTGTTCGCGGCGCCACTTTTCGATCTCGCCATGGTGCCCGCCCAGCAACACCGCCGGCACCGCCTCACCCTGGTACACCTCAGGCCGCGTATAGTGCGGGCAATCGAGCAAGCCGTTGACGAAGCTGTCTTCAATCGCCGAAGCATCGTCGTTCAGCACGCCCGGCAATTGCCGTATCACCGCATCCATCAGCGCCATCGCCGGCAACTCGCCGCCAGAGAGCACGAAATCGCCCAGGCTGATTTCCTCATCGACACGGCGCGCCAGCAAACGCTGGTCGATCGCTTCATACCTGCCGCACAACAACACCAAGCCGGGCTCGGCGCGCAATTGCATCACGCGCGAGTGGGTCAGCGCCTTGCCTTGCGGCGAAAGATAGACCACTCGTGGCTTGGGCAATCCTGCCGCCTGCTGCCTCGCCTGCGCCGCATCGAGTGCGGCTTCCAGCGGCTTGGCCAGCATCACCATGCCGGGACCGCCGCCATAAGGCCTGTCGTCTACCGTCCTGTGGTTGTCGCTGGTGAAATCGCGCGGATTCCATAGCGTGAGCCCACATTTGTTCTGATCAAACGCACGCCGGGTGATGCCCGATTGCGTCAGCGCGGTGAACATTTCGGGGAATAGCGTGATTACATCAAATTGCATCGCAATCCCTGCCCTTGCCATTCACCGCTTAATAGTCCAGCCCCCAGTCGGCAACAATCTTATTTGCTGCCTTGTCAACCGTTTTGACGTACTGGTCGACAAAGGGGATCAATACTTCCTTGTGCGTATCGGGTTCCGCGCCCCGCACGCTGACCTTCAGGATGGGATGGGCGCCGTTGTCCATCAAGCCGTCGACCTTGCCGACGTGCTCCCCCTGCAGATTTTCCACTTCCAGGCCGATCAAGTCGACCCAGTAATACTCACCATCGTCGAGACTGGGAAAGTGCTTGCGCGATATCTGCACCACATTGCCGCGCAAAGCTTCGGCCGCATCGCGGCCTCCCACCCCCACCAGCCGCGCCACCACGTCCCCGCTATGGGACTTGGATTGCATCATGTCGATGTCGCGCAACTGTGCCGGCTGCTCGGGATTGCCCAACCACCAGGTCTTGGCATGCAACAGCGCATCGGCTTCGACCGAATAAGGCTTGATGCGTACCCAGCCCTGCAAACCATATGCCCCGGACACGTAACCCACCACGACCAGATCCGAGGGGATTTCCGCCCCGGATGCATTAGTTAGCTTCACGCGTCCAGACCTTTTCGCTCATCCCCACAAGGGGCAAGCTTGCTTCAACAATATTAAGCAGCAGCCTTGGGAGCGCCGGCAACCAGACGGGCAACCGTCGGCGACAACTGGGCGCCAACGCCTTGCCAATAGGCCAGACGGTCTTGCGCAACGTTGAAAGCGACTTCACCGCCGGCGGCGATCGGGTTGTAGAAGCCGATGCGCTCGATGAAGCGGCCATCGCGGCGATTGCGCGAATCGGTAGCAACGATGTTGAAAAACGGACGCTTCTTGGCGCCGCCACGGGATAAACGGATCACGACCATAATATTTCCAATGAAAGTTGGAAGACAGAAAAGCCGAGTATTGTAACTTGGATGTGCTGCCACCACAACCGTCTTGCGAGAAAAAATGCCCATTAAATCAGCATTTTGCGGCCAAAATCCACAGAAAATTTCCATTATGCAATTAATTTGCCCGCCGATTTTGTCGTAAGTTATCGCAAAGTAAAACCGCGCAGCACAACTATGGCAGAATGGGCCGCTTCAGGCTCATGTCCCGTCGTATCCCGCTTTCCTCAGCTTCATGCCTATTGCCCATAAAAACAAGACGCTCGCCGTTTTCGTTGCCGCCGTTCTGGGCGGCGCCGGAATCCATCGATTTTACCTGCGCGGCATGCGCGATCCCTGGGCTTGGCTGCATCTGGCGGGGTTTGTGTTGACTTTGGCTGGTTTGATCGCTTTTCGTCAGACAGATCCAGTTACGGTATTGCTCTGCACCTTGCCGCTGACATTCTCCGCACTTGCCGCAGCATTGCAAGCGCTCTTGCTGGGATTGACGCCGGACACCAGATGGGACGCTATCTACAATCCGGAATCAGACCGAAAAACAGAGTCGAATTGGCTGCTCGCGCTGCTCCTAGTATTGACTCTCGCTGGCGGCATGTTCGGCGTCCTATGGACAATATCGAGAAGTATCGATTTATTCGTCACCGGAGGCAGCTACGGCTGATCCGCCTAATTTTTATCCATCACAAAGAGTTCACATGATTTCGAGCAGCCTCACCCGCTTTTACGCGACTTGCCTGATGCTTGCGGCAATATTGCTGCCTGCGGCCGCACAGGCGCAACGCCAAGACGAGCCGCATACGGCACAGTCGGCGCAAGTCGAGAGCGCCGTGGTGAAGATTTTCAGCACGCTGCGCGCGCCCGACCCGTTCCGCCCCTGGAGCAAGGCGCAGCCGCAAGAGATCACCGGTTCGGGTGTGGTAATCGAGGGCAACCGCATCCTGACCAATGCCCACGTGGTCGGCTATGCCAGCCAGATCCAGGTGCAAGCCAAGGAAGGCGGCGACAAGATACCTGCCACGGTGGTGGCAATTGCGCGCGGCATCGACCTGGCCGTGATCAAGCTCGACGACGAATCCTTCTTCGCCACGCACAAGCCGCCGCAACGCGCCAATATCCTGCCCGAGGTCAAGGATGCCGTGTTCGCCTATGGCTATCCGACCGGCGGCACCTCGCTTTCGATCACCAAGGGCATCGTGTCGCGCATCGAATTCACTAACTACAACTACTTCACTTCGGGCTTGCGCATCCAGATCGATGCCGCGATCAATCCCGGCAACAGCGGCGGCCCGGTCTTGGCCGGCGACAAGATGATAGGCCTGGCGTTCTCGACTGCGACCAATGTGCAAAACATCGGCTACATCATCCCGAACGAGGAAATCGAGCTGTTCCTGCAAGACATCGCCGACGGCCGCTACGACGGCAAGCCGGCCATGTTCGATGCGCTGCAGACACTGGAAAACCCGGCGCTGCGCAATTTCCTCAAGCTCGACAAATCGGTCAAGGGCATGGTGGTGCAGACGCCGGCGCAGAATACCTCATCGTATCCGCTCAAGGAATGGGACGTCATCACGCACATCGGCGATGTTCCGGTCGACGACCAGGGGCTGGTCAAGATCGGCCCGGACCTGAATCTGCGCTTCCAGTATTACGTGCAAAGGCTGGCCAGGAACGGCAAGGTGCCGCTGACCGTGATCCGTAACGGCAAAGTGCTCAGCCTGCAGGTGCCGGTGACGGTATCCCAGCCTCAGCTGGTGCCGCCGCTGATGGACGACTATCCTTCTTACTTCATCTACGGCCCGATCGCGTTTTCGCGCGCCACCGCCGAATTCCGCTCGGCCATCAGCAACAATGCCGGCTTCCTCAACAGCTTCATCTCGGTCGGCAACCCGCTTGCCACCAAGTTCGCCGATCCGCCCGACGCCAATCGCGAAGAATTGGTCGTGGTCTGCTCGCCCTTCTTCCCGCACAAGCTCGTGAGCGGCTACGACAACCGCTTCGGTGCCGTGGTGCAATCGATCAACGGCAAGCCGGTGAAGAGCTTGCGCCAGTTCGTGGCCCTGCTGCGCGACTTGAAGGATGACCTGGTAGTGATCAAGTTCGACCAGCGCTACGGCGAGAACATGGTCTTGCCGCGCAAGGAAATGCTGTCCGCAACCGACGAGATCCTGACCGACAACGGCATCCGCTCGCAGGGTTCGAAGGACATGATGGACGTGTGGAACGGGAAGACCGAAAAGTAAGGCGATGCCGACCGGGGCCGCGTAGCACCGTCAGGCGCCGCCGGCCACCGCGAGTGCCGCCACTTCACTGCACGCGCTCAAGGGCGACACGCAAGGCAACGAGAAACAACATGCAGCCTGCCCCCCTTTGCATCCGCGCTCCCAGTCCGTTGCGCGCTTGAGCGATCATGCGGGCGCGAGCAGCAAGCACGGCTGTTGCGATATTGACCGCCGTGCCCGTTACGATCGACACGGCGCCAAGCATGAGTACCTGCATCCCGACGTTGCCCAAATCCGGCACGACGAATTGCGGAAGAATCGCAATGAAGAAGATGGCGACTTTCGGATTGAGCAGGTTGGATAACACGCCCTGCCGGAATGGCGTGCGCAAGGATGGCGACAATCTGTTTTCAACCGGCATCGCCGGCGCGCGCATCAAATTCCAACCCAGCAGCATCAGGTACATAGCTCCGAGCCACTTGAGGATCAGGAAGGCCGACGGCGCCGCCTGTAAGTAGGCCGACAAGCCCAATGTCGCGCACGCCACGTGGAACAGGCAGCCGGTGGCCAGACCGAAGGCCACTGCAAGCCCGGCGCGGCTGCCGCCGGTGAGAGTATTGGAGACAATACAGATCATGTCAGGGCCGGGGATGAGTGCGAAGCACATGTTCAGCCCAGTGAAGGCTGCGAGATTGGCGACGGCGGTCATGACACGTTCCGGGCCAAGAACATTTCCAGCCAGTTGCACAAAACCGCGTGCGCCTCGCCATGTGGATCGAGAAAATCCTTATGTCCCGTAGCGGACAATAGCGTGCATTGCACGTCGTCCTTCTCCTGCCGTGCCGCCTGCGCATAGTCGCGCGATATTTGCGCCGGCAGCAACTCGTCGTCATGACCGTGGATGAGGAGTTGTTCGGCGCCGAGCGGCAGCAACTCGGCCGGCGAGACAGTCCGATAGCGGACCGCCTGCTCGCCGGGCGCGCCGCCCAGCAACTCGGCAATAACGGAGTTGGCGGGATCGAGCGCATGGATGCGAGCAAGATCGGAAGCGGCGGCCAAGCCGGCCGCCGCGATGGGGCGAATGCGTCGAGCCGCCCTCCCCGATGCCAGCCACAAGGCCAACTGTCCGCCGGCCGAATGGCCGACGGCGACGATGCGGCATAGATCAATATCGAGCCCCTCATCCGCCAAGACCGCAAGATGATCAAGCGCGGCTGCCGCATCCTCGAATGTTCCCGGCCAGCCGCCGCCCGGCTCGCCCAGTCGACGATATCCGATATTCCAGACGGCATAGCCGCGCCCTGCCAGATCCCGGGCGACGGCCTCCATCTGGTCGCGGCCGTACGGCATGCGCCACCAGCCGCCGTGCAACAAGCAAATGACAGGGGGATGAGGCAAATCAGGCAAATATAGTTCGGCAGCCTGCGAAGGTGCAGGGCCGTATTGAATGGTCCGTGCCGGCGGCAAGGCGGCTTCGATGCGAGCAGGTCTCGTTTCAGCTGGCGCGTACGGATGTTGACGAAGCGCGTTCATGACGGAAATCCTTTTTGGCATATCAGGAAGTGAACATGATATTCGCTTGAAATTGGAATCAGTTGTGGCATTTTGTATTAGCATTGGAGAATATTTGGAGCCAATAGCATGACATCCATTGATCGACTTGGCGGGATTGCCGCCTTTGTTCATGCGGCGGAGGCGGGGAGTTTCAGTGCCGCCGCCGAACGCATGCATCTGTCGCGTTCAGCCGTGGTCAAGAGTGTGGCGCGACTGGAAGAGCGTGTCGGTGCGCAACTGTTTCACCGCACCACGCGCAGTCAAAGCCTGACCGATGCGGGAAGCGCCTTTTACAAGCGCTGCGTCCGCGCTTTGGCCGAACTGGAACTGGCGGAGGAGGAGGTCGGCAGCAAGCACGATGAAATTGCCGGCAAGGTACGCATCACCATGCCGGTGGAACTTGGCCGCCGCTGCATTGCACCGGTCCTGTTCGCGCTGGCGCAACGCCACCCCAGGATGGAGCTAGAAATGTCGCTCACCGACCGGCGCGTGGACATGGTGGAGGAAGGCTACGATGTCGCCATACGCAGCGGCCCGCTGCCCGACAGCCACGAATTCAAGATGCGCCCGCTCGGGGAGGAAGCGCTCGTGGTGTGCGCCGCACCGGCTTATCTTGCCTCACACGGCACACCGGCGGCGGAGAGCGATCTGGCGCAGCACAACGGCATCCTCTATGGCCGGCTCAACCGTCTCGGCCATTGGCATTTCCGCTCGTCCAGGAACCGGGAAACCGTTGCCGCCATTCCAGCGCGCATTTGCGTGGACGATCTCGATGCCATACTGACCGCGGCGAAGTCGGGACTGGGCATCGCACGCCTGCCAGGATGGCTGGCTGCCGAAGCGCTGCGCGAGGGCAGCGTCGTTCGACTGCTGCCGCATCTTGAAGTTGCGAGCATTCCCTTGCACGCAGTATGGCCGCAGACGCGGCATCTCTCGCGCAAGCTTCGCGTGGTGATCGATGAATTGGCGGCACAGCTACCACCCACGCTTTCCGCCGTCACTTGATTGGCGAATGGCATCGCCGCGAATCGTCAAGAAAAAGGCCGCTGCGGCATTACCGGAACGGCCTTTTTTCTTACTTGAGCGTACTTAAAATTGCTCGACGTCCAGGGCCAGTACGCCGCTCGCCCCTTCAATGATGGAGGTTCGGTAAGCGCCGGCTTGTACCAGGATATGATCGGCAAAGAAACGCGCCGTCGCGACCTTCGCGCCATAGAAGCTTGCATCGCTGCCGCCTTCTGCCAGCTTCTTCGCCGCAACCAGGGCGGCACGGCCCATCTGCCAGCCGCCCAACACCACGCCGGCGAGCTTCAGATAAAGCACGCTGCCGGCAAATACGGCCTTGACGTCGCTCTTCATATTGGCGGCAACATAGCTTGCCACTTCCTCGAATGCCGCCACGCCTGCGGCCAATTGCTTGCCGGTCGCCTGCAGGTCGACTGCATCCGACGCCAGCAATTGATCGGCGGTCTTCTTCGCTTGCGCCGCGATGGCCTTGGCCGTCGCAGCACCGTCGCGCGCGGTCTTGCGGCCCACGAGATCGTTGGCCTGGATCGCGGTCGTGCCTTCGTAAATCGTCAGGATGCGCGCATCGCGGTAATACTGGGCCGCCCCGGTCTCCTCGATGAAGCCCATACCGCCGTGTACCTGCACGCCGTTGGAAGCGACATCGATCGACATTTCGGTCGACCAGCCCTTGACCACGGGCACCATGAATTCATAGAAGGCCTGGTTGGCCTTGCGTGCCGCTTCGTCCGGATGGTGATGTGCAGCATCGAAGGCTGCCGCCGTGACGTAGGACAGCGCGCGCGCCGCCTCGGTCTGGGCGCGCATGCTCATGAGCATGCGGCGCACGTCCGGGTGGTGGATGATGGCGACCGGCCCGGCCGAGCCTGCCACATCGCGCGACTGGATGCGGTCCTTGGCATACGCCACTGCCTTCTGGTACGAACGCTCGGCCACGCCTATGCCCTGCATGCCGACGCCGAAGCGCGCGGCATTCATCATGATGAACATGTATTCCAGGCCGCGGTTTTCTTCGCCCACCAGCGTGCCGATGGCGCCGCCGTGGTCGCCGAACTGCAGCACGGCCGTCGGGCTGGCCTTGATGCCGAGCTTGTGCTCGATCGAGACGCAATGCACGTCATTGCGCGCACCGAGCGAACCGTCGGCATTGACCAGAAACTTGGGCACCACGAACAGCGAAATGCCCTTCACGCCTTCCGGTGCATTGGGCGTGCGCGCCAGCACGAGATGAACGATGTTCTCGGCCATGTCATGCTCGCCATAGGTGATGAAGATCTTGGTGCCGAACACCTTGTACGTGCCATCGTCCTGCGGCACGGCACGCGTACGCACCAGGGCCAGGTCGGAGCCGGCTTGCGGCTCGGTCAGGTTCATCGACCCTGTCCACTTGCCCGAGATCAGGTTGGCCAGATACGTATCCTTGAGTTCGTCGCTGCCCGCGGTCAGCAAGGCTTCGATGGCGCCGTCGGTCAACAGCGGGCACAAGGCAAACGACACGTTGGCCGAATTCAACATCTCCGTGCATGCCGCCGCCACCAGCTTGGGCAAGCCCTGTCCGCCGTACTCGGTCGGATGCACCACGCCCTGCCAGCCTGCTTCGGCAAAACTCTTGAACGCTTCCTTGAAACCCTTGGTGGTGGTGACCTTACCCTCAGTCCAGAAGCTGGGCTCGCGGTCGCCGGTCACGTTCAAGGGCGCCACGACTTCGCCGCAGAACTTGGCGTTTTCTTCCAACACCGCTTCCACGGTGTCCGGCGTCGCGTCTTCCATACCGGGCAGGGCGTTGACTTCGGCGAGACCGGCCAACTCATTGATGACGAACAGCATGTCTTTGACGGGGGCGACATAGCTCATGACTTGCTCCAAAAAATCCGTTTTCAGTAAAGGACACCTCCAACAAATCTGCTGCGCGAACCGGCCTCGGCTCGCTCGCTACGATTCTTAGAAGTGCCGTAAGAATGCCGACACTAGGCCGGCATTCTCTTGTTGCGATTTTGCGAGGCCGCGATAGTTAGCCGAGCGCAGCAACCAATTGCGGCACCACGTCAAACAAGTCACCCACGATGCCGTAATCGGCCACCGAGAAGATCGGCGCTTCGGGGTCCTTGTTAATGGCGACGATGGTCTTGGAATCCTTCATGCCTGCCAGGTGCTGAATCGCGCCCGAAATGCCGACTGCGATATAGAGCGAGGGGGCGACGATCTTGCCGGTCTGGCCCACTTGCCAATCGTTCGGCACGAAGCCCGCATCCACGGCGGCGCGCGATGCGCCCATGGCGGCATTGAGCTTGTCGGCCAGCGGTTCCAGAATCTTGAAGTTGTCGCCCGAGCCCATGCCGCGCCCGCCGGAGACGATGATCTTGGCAGCGGTCAGTTCAGGACGGTCGGACTTGGCCAGCTCGCGCGAGACGAAGGCGGACTTGCCGGAATCGGCAACGGCCGGAACGTTTTCCACGGCAGCCGAGCCTCCCGCTGCGGCGGCGTCGAAGCCCGTGGTGCGCACAGTGATGACCTTGATCTTGTCGCTCGACTGCACGGTGGCAATGGCGTTGCCGGCATAGATCGGACGCTCGAAGGTATCCGGCGAGTCGACCTTGATGATTTCGGAAATCTGGCCCACGTCAAGCTTGGCAGCCACGCGCGGCAGGATGTTCTTGCCGTAAGCGGTGGCGGGGGCGAGGATGTGGGTATAGTCGCCGGCCAGGGCCAGCGCTTGCGCCGCGACATTCTCAGCCAGGCCGTCGGCGAATTGGGCGGCATCGGCCACCAGGACCTTGGCCACGCCGGCGGCTTGCGCAGCAGCTTGGGCGGCTGCGCCGCAGTTATGTCCTGCGACCAGCACGTGCACGTCGCCGCCGCATTGGGCCGCTGCAGTGATGGTGTTCAGGGTGCTGCCCTTGAGGGTTGCGTTGTCGTGTTCAGCAATTACTAATGCAGTCATGATGAATTCCTATTCATTAAGCGCTGGTGGAATGCGCCTTCAGCTTTTCCACCCTACGGTTCTTTATTCGCTGCGGTCCTTAAATTCGTCCTGGGGTGGGTAGGCGAAGCCTGCGCGGCCCGGCGTACCCATCAAGTTTCGCGAAGGACCTTCGTTCGTTTAGATGACCTTGGCTTCGGTCTTGAGCTTAGCGACCAGCGTGGCGGCGTCGGGCACCTTGATGCCGGCGGAGCGCTTGGGCGGCTCGGCGACCTTCAGCGTCTTCAGGCGCGGAGCGACGTCGACGCCGAGATCGGCCGGCTTAACCGTGTCGAGCGGCTTTTTCTTGGCCTTCATGATGTTGGGCAGGGTGACGTAGCGCGGCTCGTTCAGACGCAGGTCGGTCGTCACGATCGCGGGCAGGGTCAGCGATACGGTTTCCAGGCCGCCGTCGACTTCGCGCGTAACCGATACCTTGCCGCCATCGACCACCACCTTGGAGGCGAAGGTGGCTTGCGGCCAGTCGAGCAAAGCTGCCAGCATCTGGCCGGTCTGGTTGCAATCGTCGTCGATCGCCTGCTTGCCCAGGATGATCAATTGCGGCTGTTCTTTGTCGGCGAGCGCCTTCAGGAGCTTGGCCACGGCCAAGGGCTGGAGGTCGGCGTCGGTCTCGACCAGGATGCCGCGGTCGGCACCGATGGCCATGGCGGTGCGCAGGGTTTCCTGGCATTGCGCCACGCCGCAGGACACGGCCACGACCTCGGTCGCCTTACCGCCTTCTTTCAGGCGCATCGCCTCTTCCACGGCGATTTCATCGAAGGGGTTCATCGACATCTTGACGTTCGCGATATCGACGCCGGTGCCGTCCGATTTCACCCGTACCTTGACGTTGTAATCGACGACGCGCTTGACTGGAACCAACACTTTCATAGCTTTGCCCTTGAAAAGATCAATTGACGTTAACGTAAACTAGCCCGGATTATAAACCCTTACACATCCATGCACGGGAATTTAGCACGATCGTTCGATTTGCGCTTTGCAAACTGCTAGAGAGCCATCTCTAAAGACGTGTCCTGTGGTTTTTGGGATTGTTTTTTGCTGAAATTTCCCGAACGATAACGTCATCCGAGAAAGCTGCCTCGCTTACTTGCGACGCATGAAGAAAATGTATTCCTTGTTTTCCTCGTTATGCGAGACCAATTCGTTGCCGGTCTGGCGGGCAAAGGCCTGGAAGTCACGCACCGAGCCGGGGTCGGTCGCCACAACGCGCAAGACTTGCCCGCTGGACATCTCCGCGAGCGCTTTCTTGGTTTTCAAAATGGGCAGCGGACAATTCAAACCGCGCGCATCCAGTTCCTTGTTGAAATCCATGATCCGGCCTTATAAGAAGTTTTATTGTGCCCTTGCCAAGTCGTGAGGCCATTCTACCTCAATCGTGAAACTCTGGTGCGACGCAACATTCCGGGCTTGCGATGCGGCCAAAGCTGGCCGCCCCCCTATCTTAAACGCGCTCCGTCACCCAAGCGTGCACAGCACCGAGCGCTTTGGCCAAGCCGCTCGCATCGGTGCCGCCGGCTTGCGCCATGTCGGCACGCCCGCCGCCCTTGCCGCCGACTTGCTGGGCGACAAAATTGACCAGCTCGCCAGCCTTGACCTTGGCCGTGGCATCTGCGGTCACGCCGGCGATCAGGCTGACCTTGCCGTCGTTGACGGCGGCCAGCACGATAGCGGCGCTCTTCAACTTGTCCTTGAGCTTGTCCATGGTTTCGCGCAGCGTGGGCACGTCGGCACCGGCCAGCGTCGCGGCCAGAACCTTGATGCCCTTCACGTCGACAGCCTGGTTAACCAGCTCGTCGCCTTGCGAAGCGGCCAGCTTGGACTTGGCTGCTGCCAGTTCCTTTTCCAGCGCTTTCACATGGTCTTGCACTTGCAGGATGCGCTGGGTCAACTCTTCCGGCTGGGCCTTCAGGGCCGCGGCGGCCGCGTTGACGCGTTCGTCCAGCGCCTGCACCAATGCCAGCGCGCCCTCGCCTGTCACCGCCTCAACCCGGCGGATGCCCGCTGCCACGCCGCCTTCGGCAACGATCTTGAACAAACCGATGTCGCCGGTACGCGACACGTGGGTGCCGCCGCACAATTCTTTGGACGTGCCGATGTCGAGCACGCGCACTTCGTCACCGTATTTTTCGCCGAACAGCGCCATCGCGCCGTGCTTGACGGCATCGTCGAAGCCCATGACTTGCGCCTTGGTGGCGACATTGGCAAGGATCTCGCGGTTGACGATTTCCTCGACTTCGCGGATTTCCTCGGCCGTCATCGGACCGTTGTGGCTGAAGTCGAAACGGGTCTTGTCGGGATCGACCAGCGAACCGCGCTGGGCCACGTGGCCGCCGAGCACTTCGCGCAAGGCTTTGTGCATCAAGTGCGTAGCCGAGTGGTTGCGCACGGTGCGGGCACGCAGTGCAGTGTCGACCCTGGCAGATACCGTGTCGCCGACTTTCAAGCTGCCCTTGGCCACCTTGCCGTGGTGGCCGAATACGTCGGCCTGGATTTTTTGCGTATCGGCGACATCGAAGTGTGCGTTTGCACCGGCAAGATGGCCAGAATCGCCGCATTGGCCGCCCGATTCGGCATAGAACGGCGTGGTGTCGAGCACGACGATGGCGTCAGTCCCCGCCTGGACCTCATTGACTGCGCTACCGTCGACGTAGAGCGCGACGACCTTGCCGTCCTGCGCCAGCAAGTCGTAGCCGACGAATTTGGTCTTGTCGCCGCTATATTCGATCGCGGCGCCCATCTTGAACTTGCCTGACTTGCGCGAATTATCCTGCTGCTGTTTCATCGCGGCATCGAAGCCGGCCTCGTCGAGCGCGACATTGCGTTCGCGGCAGATGTCGGCCGTCAGGTCGAGCGGGAAGCCGTAGGTATCGTACAACGTGAAGGCCGTGGCGCCGTCGAGATTCCTGGCATCCTTGGCCAACGCCGCTTCGAGGATCTTCATGCCATGCTCGAGCGTTTCACCGAAGCGCTCTTCTTCCTGCTTCAGGACTTGCTCGACGCGCGACGCGGCTTCCGTCAATTCCGGATAAGCCGCCCCCATCTCCTTGACCAGGTCCTTCACCAACAAGTGGAAGAAGGGCTGGGCCTGGCCCAGCTTGTGGCCATGGCGCAGGGCACGGCGGATGATGCGGCGCAAGACGTAACCGCGGCCTTCATTGCCAGGGATGACGCCGTCGACGATCAGGAAAGAGCAGGCGCGGATATGGTCGGCAATGACCTTCAGCGAATTGTTCGCCAGATCCTTGCAAGCAGTCTCGCGCGCGGCAGCCTTGATCAGGTTCTGGAACAGGTCGATCTCGTAGTTCGAATGCACGTGCTGCAATACGGCGGCCAGGCGCTCCAGGCCCATACCGGTGTCGACGCAGGGGCGCGGCAGCGGATGCAGGACGCCGGCTTCGTCGCGGTTGAATTGCATGAACACGAGGTTCCAGATTTCGATGTAACGGTCGCCGTCGGCATCCGGGCTGCCCGGCGGGCCGCCCCAAACGTCGGCGCCGTGGTCGTAGAAGATTTCCGAGCAGGGACCGCACGGGCCCGTATCGGCCATCTGCCAGAAGTTGTCCGACGCGTAGCGCGCCCCCTTGTTGTCGCCGATGCGCACGATGCGGTCGACGGGCACGCCGATTTCCTTTTCCCAGATGCCGTAGGCTTCGTCGTCTTCCTGATAGACCGTGACCCAGAGCTTTTCCTTGGGCAGCTTGTACACCTCGGTCAGCAAGCCCCAGGCAAAGTGGATCGCATCGCGCTTGAAATAGTCGCCGAACGAGAAATTGCCCAGCATCTCAAAGAAAGTGTGATGGCGCGCGGTATAGCCGACGTTTTCCAGGTCGTTATGCTTGCCGCCGGCGCGCACGCAGCGCTGGGCCGTAGTGGCGCGGCTGTAGGCGCGCTTGTCCTGGCCCAGGAACACATCCTTGAATTGCACCATGCCCGAATTGGTGAACAAGAGCGTCGGATCGTTGCCCGGCACCAGGCTCGATGAACGAACAATGCTATGGCCCTTCGATTCGAAGTACTTGAGGAATTTTTCGCGGATTTCGGACGAGTTCATGGTTTCGGCAGTCTGGACAAATGCGGCAGTGCAAACTTTTGATTATACGTGATAAAACAGGGTGTCCCGAGACTGGCGAAAACACCTGACGGCCGTATTGCCGTCGTCCCCGCTTCTACGGGAACGATGGATTCAGAACCAGGACAGGCTGATGCAAAAATACAACAGCTAAAAGTCAGGCGGGATCAGGTCGATGCGGTCGGTACAAAACGCATCCACGCCCCAAGCACGGATTTCGGCGGCGCGCTCGCGCTCGTTGACGGTATAGCAGAACAAGCCAAAGCCGGCTTGCTTGATCTCGGCAGCCAGCTCCGGTGTGAGGTTTTTGTGATTGGTATGCAGCGCCACGGCCTCCACCGCTTCCAGCTTCTCGCGCCAATCGGGCGGGATGCGCTCGACCAGCCAGGCGCGCGGCACTTGCGACTGGGCGCGCCGCACCTCTTGCACTGCGAGGTAGGAAAACGAAGAAAATAAAGGCAGCGCGGCAATTTTTCCGGCGGCAATCTCGGCAGCGAAGACTTCGCCGACCACCGCAGCCGCAGCTTGCGCCGTTGCCGCATCGTAGCCAGGCACAGGCTTGATTTCGATATTCATCCAGATGCCGTGCTGCTTGCAAAAACGCGCCGCATCGGCAAACAGAGGGACGGGTTCGCCAGCGAATTGCGCGCCAAACCATGACCCGGCATCGCGCGCCCTCAAGTCCGCCGCACTGATATCGGCAATGCTGCCGCTGCCGGCCACGGTGCGGCCCAGCGTGTCGTCATGCATGAGGATAGGAACGCCGTCGGAGGTCAGCATGACGTCGAACTCGACGGCACGGAACCCGTGCTCATAGCCGCAGCGCATGGCCGCCAGCGTGTTTTCCGGCGCCAGCTTGCCGCCGCCCCGGTGGGCGAGAACCTTGGGGTAGGGCCACATGGATCGACTCTCCAAATAGGTGGATTTCATTGTAACGCGGTATCATCGCATACCGCTTTATGCAACGGGATCACGACATGACCAAGACCGCCCTCGGCCACATCCGCGTACTCGATCTCACGCGCGTGCTGGCCGGCCCATGGTGCACGCAAAACCTGGCAGATCTCGGCGCCGACGTGATCAAGATCGAGCGACCCGGCGCCGGCGACGATACGCGTTCCTGGGGCCCGCCCTATCTCAAGGATGCCGAAGGGCGCGACACGAGCGAAGCGGCCTATTACCTCGCGGCGAACCGCGGCAAACGTTCGCTGACGCTCGACATCGCCACGCCGGAAGGCCAGGAGATCGTGCGGCAGTTGGCGGCGCAGTCCGATGTGGTGATGGAAAACTACAAGGTCGGCCAGTTGCGCAAATACGGCCTCGACTATGAATCGCTGAAGAAGGTCAAGCCCGACCTCGTGTATTGCTCGGTCACCGGCTTCGGCCAGACCGGCCCTTACGCGCATCGGGCCGGTTACGATTTTATTATCCAGGGTATGGGCGGCTTCATGTCGATCACAGGCGAGCGCGACGATTTACCCGGCGGAGGCCCGCAAAAAGGCGGCGTGGCGATTTCCGATTTGATGACCGGCATGTATGCCACCATCGCCGTGCTGGCCGCCTTGACGCATCGGGACCGCACCGGTGAAGGGCAATACATCGATATGGCGCTGTTGGACGTGCAGGTGGCGATGCTGGCCAACATGGGCAGCAACTATCTCGCCAGCGGCAAGGCGCCCAAGCGCTGGGGCAATGCGCATCCCAATATCGTACCTTACCAAACCTTTGCCACCTCGGACGGCCACATCATCGTAGCGGTCGGCAATGACGGGCAATACGTGAAGTTCGTCGAAGCCGGCGGCCGGCCAGAGCTGGCGAACGATGAACGCTTCGCCACCAACCCGATGCGCGTGCGCAACCGCGAAGTGCTCATACCTATTCTGGCCGAGATGGTGAAGAACAAGACTCGCGATGAATGGATCAACTTGCTCGAAGCGGCCAGCGTACCTTGCGGCCCTATCAACAATCTCGACGATGTGTACGTCAATCCGCAAGTGATGGCGCGCGAAATGCGTGCCGATTTGCCGCATCCCTGCGGGGCGCCGGTGAAGCTGGTGCAGAGTCCGATGAAGCTGTCGGGCACGCCGACGCGGTGCGATATGCCGCCGCCTACTTTGGGGCAGCATACCGAGGAGGTGCTGGATGAGCTGCTGGGGCAAAGCGCGGAAGACATTGCCGCGCTGCGAGCCAAAGGCATTGTTTGATGCCACGGATCGTAGGTTGCGCCGGCCGTCGCACGGGGAGCGTAGTAGCGAAGCTCAACGTTGGGATGTCGATCAAAAGCAGGCGATCATTTAACCCGCCGATGTGGGGCTTCACTTCGTTCAGCACCAACCTACCAAACCCAACTAGGAGTCTGCGCGGCAGAACGAGTCGAAGCGAAATGGGTGGGAAAAGAGCCCAATTTGGCCTCGCTTTTGAGGACTGTAGCCGTAGCTACAGCCGGAAAAACGGGGCAAAGTGGGACTTTTCTCCATCCATTGCAGCCG
>DASVLJ010000027.1:0-287284 GCA_036384915.1 Burkholderiaceae bacterium | reverse complement strand
GCTGCAATGGATGGAGAAAAGTCCCACTTTGCCCCCGTTTTTCCGGCTGTAGCTACGGCTACAGTCCTCAAAAGCGAGGCCAAATTGGGCTCTTTTCCCACCCATTTCGCTTCGACTCGTTCTGCCGCGCAGACTCCTAGGCGTCGCGACGAAGACAGTACGCCTGTACGGCAAGGAGCGGCAACAACGCCAAGGGCTTTTTGAAATGGGTTCTAAGGCTTCGGTGCGATAAATTCCTGCAGCGCACTCGCCACGTCGCGATAGCGCAAGCGCACGCCCAGCTCTTGCTTGATACGCCGGTTATCGAGCCGGCGCGATTCCGACATGAACGAATACAGCATGGGCGACACCTGCGCGCGCAGCTCCTCTCGCGGCAAACGTAGCGGCACAGGCAGATCGAAGGCGTGCGCCACCGCCTCGAAGTAATCGGCCATCTTCATCTCGCTGTCGTCGGTCGCGTGGTAAACGCGATTGGCCGCGCCGCGTTCGAGCGCCAGGGCGATGATGCGCGCCAGGTCGTCGGCATGGACGTGATTGGTATGGACATCGTCTTCCGCACGCAAGGCCGGCGTGCCGTTTTGCAAACGCTCGAGCGGCAAGCGCTCGCGCGCATAGATGCCCGGTACGCGCAAAATCGACAATCGCGAAGCGCTGCACCTCGCCCAGGTGCGCAGGCATCTCTCGGCATCGACGCGACGCACGGCGCGCGCGCTTTGCGGGTTCACCCTGCGCGTTTCATGCACCAGCTCGCCGGCACAATCGCCGTAGACGCCTGTCGTGCTGACGTAGACCAGGTGTGCATGCGGAGGCAGAAAGGGAATCAGCCTGCGCGTTCGCGTATCGCGTTCTCCCGCATTTGGCGGCGGTGCCAGATGCACGATACGGCGCGCCAGGCCTGACAAGCGCGCCAGCGTTTCCGGCCGATCCAGGTCGGCGACAATCGGCGTGGCGCCGGCGGCACGTATGGCTTCGGCCTGCTCGGCCCGGCGAGTCACGGCATAGATGCGATAGCGCCCGCGCAACAACGCCAATAAACGCATGCCGACGTCGCCGCAACCGATCACCAGCAGGCGGGTTTGGTGTTTTTTCATGATCGCGACATTATCCGTCAAACAAGTCCCGTATAACGAACTCCATCACAACGAACATAAAGCATTGATGTCCCCAATGTTGGGCTACGCCTCACATCCGCCTGCCAAATTGATCATAAATCGGCGGTTCGCAGCACGTCTTCCCGCCCCCGCTTCAAAAAAAATGCGAAAATGCCGGATTCGCCAAAAGAATCAATCGCTTAACCCGCACTTTCCTCCATCATGAGCTTCCAGATCAGCGTCCAACCGAGCGGCCACCACTTCACGTGCGAGGCCGACGAAACCGTCCTTGCCGCCGCCATACGTTCCGGCGTCGGCCTGCCCTATGGCTGCAAGAACGGCGCCTGCGGCAGTTGCAAAGGCAAGCTGGTTTCAGGCTCGGTCGAATTGGGCAAGCACCAGGAACGCGCGCTCTCGGCGGCCGAGCAGGCCCAGGGCCAGACGCTATTCTGCTGCGCCACACCGCAGTCGGACCTTGTCATCGAAGCGCGTGAAGTCGAGGGCGTGGGCGGCATCCAGATCAAGAAGATGCCGACGCGTGTGGCGAAGATCGAAAAGGTGGCCGACGACGTGGTGGTGGTCTCGCTGCAATTGCCCGCCAACGAAAGGCTGCAGTACCTGGCCGGCCAATACATCGAATTCCTGCTCAAGGATGGCAAGCGCCGCAGCTATTCCATGGCCAATGCGCCGCACAAGGACGAGCACGTCACGCTGCACATCCGCCATATGCCCGGCGGTTATTTCACCGACCACGTGTTCGGCACGATGAAGGAGCGCGACATCCTGCGCTTCGAAGGCCCCCTGGGCACGTTCTTCCTGCGCGAGGATTCCGACAAGCCCATCGTCATGCTGGCGTCCGGCACGGGATTTGCGCCGATCAAGGCCATCGTCGAACAGCTCGAACACAACAAGTCGCAACGTCCGGTGACGCTCTATTGGGGCGGGCGCCGTCCCAAGGATTTGTACATGCACGCACTGTGCGAACAATGGGCCGCCTCGCTGCCCAATTTCAAGTACGTGCCTGTGGTGTCCGATGCCCTGCCGGAAGACAATTGGAGCGGCCGTACCGGCTTCGTGCACCAAGCCGTGATCGCCGACTATCCCGATCTGTCCGGCCACCAGGTCTATGCCTGCGGCGCGCCGATCGTGGTCGAGTCGGCCAAGCGCGATTTCACCGGGCAGTGCAAATTGCCGGCGGAAGAATTCTACGCGGATTCATTTACCACTGAAGCCGACATCAACGCCGCCTGAAGCGGCCGGATCAATCGCGATGGCGTCATAGCGTGCGCTGCACGCCAGGCGGCGCCGCCTCCGTGCCGGAAGATGTCTGCTCAGTTCCCGCCAAACGTTGCGCCGCCTTCACCGCTTCTTCAGCGCGCCGCTCCAGGTCGGCATTGAGCGCCCGCGTGGCAGCCAGCGAGGCTTGCAAGGCGGCCGCCGCCTGTTGTGCGGCCTTCAGTTTTTCCGTGGCAATGCGCGCTTCCGAGGCACGCCCGCGCTGCTCCGCCTGGATTGCTTCGCTCAGACGCAGCTCGCGCTGCTTGTGCGCCTCGACTTGCTGCAAGGCGTCGGCCACTTTCATTTCCAGCACCTTGCGCGCCTCTTTCTCGGCATTCAAAACTTCTTGCAGATCGTCGTTCTGTTTGTGCGCATAGACCAGTTCGCGCGCCGCCATCTGATCGTAGGCATCGATGGCCTGATCGGCGCGCGCCTTGGCCGTCTTCACCACTTCCTCGTTTTTCGCTTGTTCGGCGCGCAAGGCATCCTGCAGGCGGCGCAGTTCGTTGGAAAAGGCCATGCCGGCTTCTTCCTGCTCCATCTGGAAGCGCAGCAGTTCGGCCGCCAATGCCTCGTCGGCTGCGGTTCGCACCGTGCGCAACATTTCTTCGGCATGCGCCTTCTGCGCCTCGAGCGCCACTTCGCCCTTCAACTGCTCCGACCACAGATCGTGGTCGGCCTTGATCTTTTCCTCGCTGCGCAACGATTCCAGGCGCTGCACTTCCTGTTCGGCCAGCTTGCGGGCCAGGCGCTCTGCCCTGCGCGAACGCACCACCAGGTAAAGCGCGAACGCAAGGATCAGGCACAACGCGACGGCAACGAACAGCGCATCGAGGAAGTAGCCGGAACTGTCGTCGCCCCCCAGCCTTTGCAGTTTTGCGGCCGCGCGCTCGGACAGCGTATGCGGCTTTTTGGCAGTCGGGCGGGGTGCAGCGGCGGACTGCACCTCGGCTGCGGCTGCCGTCGCAGGATGCTGCTCCGTTTGTACAGCGGGCGGAACCTCAGGGACAGGCGCGGGAGCGGAAACGGTTGCTGCAACAGGAGCAGGGGCGGCAAGAGGAGCGGACGCTTTTTTCCCTTCCGCCCTGGGCGCAGTCACGGTCGGCTCGGCTGCCTTGCTCGACGCCTCCTCGGAAGCGTCGAGCAAGCGATCATGGATATTCGTCGCCGACATGCCGAAGCGCGATACTTCGAACAGATGGGTCAAGGCCAGCCCGTCGATCCCGCCCTGCGCTTTCAGCCCTTCGAGCGAAGAATGCACGCACACGCGATTGGCCAGCTGCTGGCACACCAGGGTGCGCCGCACCAGGGCCGGCCAGCGCGCCGGCACCTTATCGATCGAGCCATAGACCGTCTCGTAATCGGTCAAGAGCGCAAGCTTGGTATTGCGGTCATCGCTGAACGAGGAATGCGCGATATGCGCCGCCAATTGCAGCGTCGCGCCTTCGCTCGCGGACTCGGCGGCAAAGGCCGTGATGGAAGACAGCAGCAAAGAAAGCGACAAAGAGAGCAACAAACGGCACCCCGTCCTGGCTGCCGGGCTGGCCGATCCGTAATGTCCCGCGCGGCTAAACACCAACCTGCTCTCCTCGGAAAATCCTGTCAATTGATCAAATAATACAGGCCCCACATGGCTTTGCGGCCTTGAAACGAGAATATCTCGTCGCTTCCCGAATTGTCGACGAAAAGCGCTGCGGCAAAGCAAATGCGGGCTCGCTCCTTGCATTTACTGCATGTCAATAATGATATGCCCGTTTCTTACTCAAGAGTAATGCCTCAACCCGAGGTTGTTTCATCTCAGCCGCATTCCTAACATTATTTTGCAAATATGCTGCGTTGCACCTAGCATTTTTGCAAACATCGTCCTAGGATTCGAAATACCGAGCATCCGCTCGGTATTTATTTCTGAGCCCAAACATGGCCCGGACAGTATCCAGATTGCCCTAAGAGCTGTTGGTAAAGACGTGCCCGCCAGAGGCGCGCTGAAAAACATACCCACTACAAAAATCTTGGAGACATGCAATGAAAACTTGGAGACTCATCCTGGCAGCCCTGCTGTCGGCACTGCTGTTCGCGCCCGCTGCCTGGGCTACCGGCTACACCCAAACCAAATACCCCATCGTGCTGGTGCATGGCTTGTTCGGCTTCGATAACATCGGCCCGGTCGAATACTTTTACGGCATTCCCGAAGCGCTGCGCTCGGGCGGCGCACAAGTGTTCGTCTCGCAGGTGTCGGCGGCCAACAGCACCGAAGTGCGCGGCGAGCAATTGCTGGCCGAAGTCCAGCAAATCCTGGCCGCCACCGGCGCAAGCAAGGTCAACCTGATCGGCCATAGCCATGGCGGACCGACGGCGCGCTATGTCGCGTCGGTACGGCCCGACCTCGTCGCCTCCGTCACCACGGTAGGCGGCGTCAACAAGGGCTCGCCCGTAGCCGATATCCTGCTCGGCGTGGCCCCGCCCAACTCGATCTCGCGCGCGGCATTGACGTCGGTCACCAACGGCCTGGCCGACTTGATCAGCTTCCTCTCGGGTGCGCCCAACCTGCCGCAGAATTCGATCGCCGCCGCGCAATCGCTCTCGACCGCCGGCACGGCCACGTTCAATGCCGCCCACCCGGAAGGCGTGCCGACCACGGCTTGCGGTTCGGGCGCGGCCCAGGTCAACGGCGTGCACTACTTTTCGTGGAGCGGCGCCCAACCGGCCACCAACTTCCTCGACGTTTCCGACCCCTTTCTGGTGTTGACCTCCTTCGCGTTCGCCGGTGCGGCCAGTGACGGCCTGGTAGGCACTTGCTCGAGCCATTTGGGCACGGTGATCCGCGACAACTACGGCATGAACCACCTGGACGAAGTGAACCAGACCCTGGGCCTGGCCAACATCTTCGAAACCAGCCCGGTGACTGTGTTCCGCCAGCAGGCCAACCGCTTGCAGGGCCTGGGCCTGTAACGCGCCACATGGGGACGGGGCCCACCCCGTCCCGCGCCCACCATGAAGACACGCCGACTCCTGGCTTCGGCGGCGCTCATCGCCGCCGCTTTTTGCCTCTACCTGATCATCAAACCCGCGGATATGCCGCCTGCGCAGCAGCAGGCCGCGCGCGACGACAATCCCTTCGCCTTCGTCAAGTCGATGCAGGGAACACAACCGGACGGCAAACTCAGCGCCGGCGGCGACGGCGTCGTGGCCGACGCGGAACTGCGCCACCTGTTCGACTACTACCTCGGCGCCATCGGCGAAAAAAGCCTGGCGCAGATCCGTGCCGAAATCGAACTGCAATTGACGCACCAATTGCCGCCGAGCGCGCTGCCGGGCGCAAAACAATTGCTGGGCCGCTACATCGCCTACAAGACCGCCCTCCTCGATCTGGAAAAGAATCCGCCGCAGCAAAGCGGCGGCAATCCCTTGCGTGCGCGCCTGATCGCAACGCGCCAGGTGCGGGAGCGCTACTTCTCGCCCAAGGAAATCAGCGGCATGTGGGGTGCGGACGATGCCTACGATGACGATGCGGTGGCACGCTGGGAAATCATGCAAGACCCGCATTTGAGCGCGGAGGAGAAGCGCGCCAGACTGGCCAAGGTCGACGCGACCATGCCGCCCGCGTTGCGCGCTGAACGCGAAGCGCCGCTCAAGGTCGCGCAGGAAGAAGACAAGGCCAGACAAATGCGCGCGGCCGGCGCCGGCGAAGACGATATCTACCGCATGCGCGCCGCCACCTTCTCGCCCGAGGCGGCAGCGCGCATGGCCGCGGTGGACCAGGAAAACGCGCAATGGAAAAATCGTATCAGCGACTATCTCGAACAGCGCAACAAGGTCTTGAGCGACGCCACGCTATCGGATGCGGGCAGGCAGGCAGCGCTGCAGCAATTGCGCGATGCGCGCTTCAGCGCCAATGAGCAGAAGCGCCTGGGGGCGTATGAATGAGCCCCGCGTTCAGGCCCCGCTCTCGGTTACAGGTCGATCGAGCGGATGAAGCATTATGCGAGGAACGGCAACAACAGCCCCGCGGCAAACAGCACATACAGCGCACCGAACGCGGCCAAGCGTTTCGCCGTCAAGGCACCGCGTTTCAATAGAACAGCGATCCCTGCAATCGACAGCATGGTGACGACGGCTGCCCACATCAAGGGCGGCTGAAGCCGCCAGGGTGTGAAAAGCAAGCCTAATGCGCTCGGGATGGTCGCCTGTATCATCATCGCGCCGCTGATGTTGGCCAGCGCCAGCGACTGTTTGCCCTGTCTCACCCAGATCACGGCATTGAGCGTTTCCGGCAACTCGGTGGCAACCGGGCTCAGCAGGAGCGCCACCATCTGCGACGACAGCCCCAGCCATGGCCCGAGCGCCTCAAGCTGTCCGACGAACACACGCGAGCTGAAAAAAATTGCCGCCAGTGCCACACCGGTCTGCAACAACGCCCAGCGCCGCGCCGGATTGGCCTCGTTGGGGCGGATGCGGAGCGGTTCGTTCTCAACCTGCTCTTCGGCGTCATGTTCCGCAGTCAATTCCTGGCGAACATAAAGAGCATAGGCAGCCAGAAAGGCCACGCCGAGCCAAGGCTTGATCGAGAATGCGACCAAGCCCAGCACGACCTTCACCACGAAAATTGCCATGAACCAGGCCTGATCCTTAAACAGGCGCCGTCCACCGGCCGGCGACAGCAACGGCCCGGCGGCGGTGCGGCGAGCCGACAGAAAAACGCCGCCCACCACCGCATAAGCCACGCTCGCCAGCACCAGTGGCCCGCCAATGGCTGCGCCGATGCCGATTTCCTTTTGCGCGGCATCATGCCCGAAAACGACGGCGATGAAAGTGACGAGGCTTTCAGGCAGCGCGGTACCGAAGGCGGCGAGTATCGTTCCGGTGGCGGTTCGGGAGACGCCGAAGCGGTGGCCGACCCACTCCACGCCGTTGACGAAATATTCGCAGGAAAAATAAATGGCGAGCGCCGAAGCCAGGAGCAGGAAGACAGTCATTGCCATGCCGCCTCCAGGTGCGAAAGAAGAATTGGTGAGCGGACGATGCGCTCGAACCTGTATGCAGATTCCATGTGCGTTCCCTGGCCGGAAAGTTCCATGACCCTATCCCCCTCCGGCCGACGGAAAGAATAGGGTCAATGGTCTTGCCAAGCGAAAGAACCGCATACGCCATGGTCCAGGTGTGAACCAAGCATGTTGACGCATGCCTCTTCAAGCGAAGAGCGGCTACTCCCCAATGACAGGCGCGATTGTACTGGAAAGCTTCCCGGACATCCACCGGACAACCTATTAGCCAGCTGGATACAGAGTCATTTAAATTAGTAGTGATTATAACAAAATAGTAGTAAAGTTAACCATTATGAATATATTGCTACTTATCCTGTCCCTTCCTACCGAGAACGCCGCAGCCCGCATGCGGGCCTGGCGCGGGCTCAAAGCCTCGGGGGCCGCGGTTCTGCGCGATGGCGTCTACCTGATGCCGGAACGGCCCGACTGCCGTGCCGTGCTTGACGACATCGCCGCCGATGTGAACAAGAGCGGCGGCAGCGCCCACGTGATGCGTGCGGAGCCACCTGAAGACGTGGATGTTCCGGCCCTGTTCGACCGCGGCGGCGACTATGCCGTGCTGTTGAGTGAAACCGCGGAAGCGCGGGGCCGATTGAACGGGAATACCCTGCAGGAAATCCTGAAGCGGGCGCGCAAGCTGCGCAAATCGTTTGCCGGCATTGCCGAGATCGACTACTTTCCCGGCCAGGCACAGGCTCAGGCCGATCTCGCCTTGCGCGAGCTCGAACAAGCTTGCGCGCGCGTGCTGGCGCCGGACGAGCCGCATGCTTCGGAACATGCGATCGCGCACCTCGCTTTTGCCGACTACCAGGGCCGCACCTGGGCTACGCGGCGGCGGCCCTGGGTCGACCGGCTGGCCTGCGCCTGGCTGATCCGCCGCTTCATCGACCCGGGCGCCGCCATCCTCTGGCTCGCTGCGCCAGCAGACTGTCCGCCCGAGGCACTCGGCTTCGATTTCGACGGCGCAACCTTCACCCATACCGGCAATCGCGTCAGCTTCGAAGTGCTGCTGGCAAGTTTCGCGCTTGAGCAGCCTGAATTGGCGCGCTTGGGCCACCTCGTGCATTACCTCGATGTCGGCGGCGTACAGCCGCAGGAAGCACCCGGCGTCGAAAGCGTATTGGCCGGGCTGCGCAAATCCATCGCCGACGACGACCGGCTGTTGCAAGCCGCGTCAGCCGTATTCGATGGCTTGCTGCTGTCGTTCCAGGGCGACGGCACATCCGGTCCATAGGAGGGCTTTTCGTGAATTCACCGGTCGATTCCCCGAAGCCGCCGAGCCCGCCTTATAGCCTATGGCGGTTGATGTGGTATTTCCTGCGCTTGGGCACCTTCGGCTTCGGCGGCCCCGTTGCGCTGGTCGGCTTTATGCATCGCGACCTGGTCGAGCGGCGCGGCTGGATTTCCGAGGGAGACTACAAGGAGGGCTTGGCGCTGTCGCAGATTGCGCCCGGGCCGCTGGCGGCACAGTTGGGAATTTATCTCGGCTACGTGCACTACCGCATTCTCGGCGCCACGGTCGCCGGCATCGCCTTCGTGCTGCCATCCTTCCTGATGGTGGTCGGCCTCGGCTGGGCCTACGTCACATACGGCGGCCTGGCCTGGATGCAAGCCGCGTTCTATGGCGTCGGCGCTTCCGTGATCGGCATCATGGCCATCAGCGCGCACAAGCTCGCGACCAAGAACATCGGCAAAGACAAATTGCTCTGGGCTATCTTTGCCGCGCTCGCAGCCGTAACCATCATCACCCAATCCGAGATCGCCTGGCTGTTCATCGCCGCCGGCGTGCTGGTCTGGCTGGTGCGCATCAAGCCCAAGCTGGGCTCTACGGCAATGAGCCTGGCCCCGCTGCAATTGCCCTTCCTTGCCATGACCGGCGCCGACGGCAACCTGCTGTGGCAAGTCACCTTGTTCTTCGCCAAGGCGGGCGCCTTCGTGTTCGGCTCTGGCCTTGCCGTTGTGCCCTTCCTCTATGGCGGCATCGTCACCGACACCCACTGGTTGAACGACAAGCAGTTCGTCGATGCCGTCGCAGTAGCGATGATCACGCCCGGGCCCGTGGTAATCACAACCGGCTTCATCGGCTATCTGATAGCAGGCTTACCGGGCGCCGTAGCCGCCGCCGGTGCAGTCTTCCTGCCGTGCTACCTGATTACCGTTATTGCCGCACCGCAGTTCAAGAAATACGGCAAGCGCTCGGCCATCCTGGCCTTCGTCGACGGCATCACGGCCGCCGCGGTCGGCGCCATCGCCGGTTCGGTCGTCGTGCTGGCAACGCGTTCGATCACGGACCTGCCGACGGCCTTGCTCGCCATCGTCACTACCACACTGCTGTGGAGATTCAAGAAGATCCCCGAGCCCGTCATCGTCGCCGCGGCGGCCTTGCTCGGCCTGATGCTCTACCCATTGGCTCACGCCCATCCCTGACAGGAGATTCCCCTATGAGTGAAGATGTCGACACAGACCGTCGCAAGCTGTTGCATGCCGCCGCCGCCACCGCGCTTGTGGCCGTCGCCGCCAAGACCGCCGAGGCGCAAACCGTAACAGAGAAACCGGCCATGACCATCGTTCCCGCATTCGAAAGTCAAAGCACGCTGAAGCCCTTGCCCTTCGACCCGGCCAAGCTCAACGGCATATCCGAAAAGCTCATCCATTCCCATTGGGAAAACAACTACGGCGGCTCGGTCAAGGCCCTGGCAACGCTAAAGAAACACTTGAGCGAAGCCTTGGCCAGCAAGGATACGCCGGCTTTCGTCTACAACGACCTGAAACGCGAACACCTGCTGCGCACGGGCTCCGTCGTGTTCCACGAATACTACTTCGGCAACCTGGGCGGCAGCGGCCAGGCGGGCGCGACTGAACGAAAGGTCATCGGCGACGCCTTCGGCAGCTTCGATACCTGGGAAACCGAGTTCCGCCGCATCGGCTCGGGCCTCGGCGGCGGATCGGGCTGGGTCGTCCTGGGCTTCAACACGCATACGCGCCAGTTGGAGAACTACTGGATGGCCGACCATGGCCACGGCCCAGCAGCTACGCTGCCCATCCTGGTGATGGACATGTATGAACACGCCTACCAAATGGATTTCGGCGCGGCGGCAGGCAAATACATCGATGCGTTCTTCAGGAACATCCAGTGGGAAGCAGTGGCGGCGCGGCTTGAGTCTGCAACCAGATAGTCCTGACAGGGGGAAATGCGCGTGCGTCACTGGATAAAGGCAGTTGTTGCCCCCTTGGCCTTCTCCTTCCGGATCTTGGAAGCCGCAGCCGCACCCGAAAGCGCCGAGCCGCCGGGCGAGATTCTGTTCATCTGCGAACACGGCAACGTCAAAAGCTTGATGGCCGTCTCGTATTTCAATCGGGTGGCGAAGGAAAGGCATTTGCCGTTCGTCGCCATCTCGCGGGGTGTTGCACCCGACTCGGCGACCGTTCCGCCGGCAATCGTAGAAGGCTTGCGCAGGCAAGGTTTCGACGTCTCGTCCTTCCACCCGGTCAAGGTGACGGAACAAGATATCACCTCAGCCCGGCGCGCCGTGGCGATCGGTGTGCCTTCGCTTTCCGCCGTCGGAAGCATCAATGCGTCGCTCGAAACCTGGAATGACGTGCCGCCGGCCACGGTGGATTTCCAGGCATCGAGCGCATCAATCAAGGTGCATATTGAAGCCTTGCTCTCGCAATTGACTGCCTCCCGGGGCGAATCGCCAGCCCTGGACTTCAACGATCGCGAGAAATCCGGACATGGCATGGTGATCCAGAAAGATCTGCGTCTCCGATGAGCATGGCGGCACCGATACCGTAATCGACGTCCGCACCAATCAGCGCGTAGCCACGATTCCCGTTGGGCGCGAGGTAGGCAACACCCAGTTGGCCCAGTATCGGAGCACGTCTTCATCAACGAACAGATCAGGAATGAGCTGGTGGAAATCGACCCGGTAACGGACAAGGTCGTCGGCCGCACGCCGCTGCCGGGCGCCAAAGGTGCGCACGGCCTGGACATCGACGCGCCTGCACGGATGGCTTACGTCGCGTGCGAGGACAACGATCGGCTGCTGGCCGTCGACTTGAAGAGCAGGCACGTGATCTCGGCATACGAGGCCGGCAGCACACCCGACGTCGTGGCATTTGACGGGAGCCTGGGCTGGCTGTATATCGCCGGCGAAGCAGGCGTCGTGTCGGTATTCAACCAGCGCGATGGCAGGATCGCAGCGCTCGGCGAAGGATTGCTCGGGCCGAACGTCCACGTCGTCGCGGTGGACTCGGCCACGCACCGGGCATATTTCCCGTTACGCAATATCGCTGGAAAAAGCGTACTGCGGATTACGGTTCCGTCCCCCAAGCCGTAGCCATGCCGAAGCCGGCGCAACCGTGGGAACCTACATGCTATCTGCGCGGACCAGCGCCTCGTGCGCCTGCCGGTCGGCGTGGTACGACGACCTGACCATCGGTCCCGAAGCCACGTGGGTAAAGCCCATCTCCTCGCCCTTGACGCGCAAGGCATCGAACTCCTCGGGCGTGACGTAGCGCTGCACCGGCAAATGGTGCGCCGAAGGCTGCAGGTACTGGCCCAGGGTCAGCATGTCGATGTCGTGCGCGCGCATGTCGCGCATCACCGCCTCGACTTCTTCGAGCGTCTCGCCCAGGCCCAGCATCAAACCCGACTTGGTCGGCACCCTGGGATGCAGCGCCTTGAAGCGCTGAAGCAGTTGCAGCGAATGTGCGTAGTCGGCGCCGGGACGCGCCTGCTTGTAGAGGCGCGGTATGGTTTCGAGGTTATGGTTGAACACGTCGGGCGGCGTGGCGGCGAGAATCTCCAGCGCCACATCCATGCGGCCGCGGAAGTCCGGGGTCAGCACTTCTATCGTGATGCCTGGGCTTTGCGCGCGCGTCTCGCTGATGCAGGCGGCGAAGTGTGCCGCGCCGCCGTCGCGCAAATCGTCGCGGTCAACCGAGGTGATGACGACGTACTTGAGGCTCATCGCCTTGATGGTGCGGGCCAGGTTGAGCGGTTCTTCGGCATCGAGCGGATTGGGCCGGCCGTGGCCGACGTCGCAGAACGGGCAGCGCCGCGTGCAGATGTCGCCCATGATCATGAAGGTGGCCGTACCGCCCTTGAAGCATTCGCCGATATTGGGGCAATTGGCTTCTTCGCAAACCGTGTGCAGCTTGTTTTCGCGCAGGATGGATTTCAGGCGCTGCACTTCCTTGGTGCCGGTGAATTCGGCGCGTATCCATTTCGGCTTGCGCAGGTATTCGCCGGGCTGGGTCGGCACGATCTTGATGGGGATGCGCGCCATCTTCTCGGCACCGCGCAGCTTCTCCCCCGCTTGTACCGGACGCTTGGTTTCAGTTTGCGCGTCAGACATAAGCCGATCAACCGCGGAAGTAACGTTGCGGCACGAAAGGCGTCTTCGCCACTTCAACAGCCACCGGTTTGCCGCGCACGATGGCATTCAAGGCCGTGCCGATCTTCGCATATTCGGTTTCGACATAACCCATGGCAACGGGGCCGCCCAAGGTCGCACCGAAGCCGCCCGAGGTCACCTTGCCGACCACCTTGCCGTCGGCATTGACGACTTCAGCCCCCTCGCGCACCGGCATGCGGTCTTTCACAAGCAGGCCGACACGCTTCTTGGCCACGCCTTCGGCCAATTGGCGCATGACGGTGTGAGCGCCGGGATAACCGCCGGGCCGAGCGCCATCGGCGCGGCGCGCCTTTGACAAGGCCCAGGCGATGCTCGCTTCGACCGGCGTGGTGTTGGCATCCATGTCGTGGCCATAAAGGCACAGGCCCGCTTCCAGGCGCAGCGAATCGCGCGCGCCGAGCCCGATCGGCGCCACTTCGGGCTGGGCCAGCAACAGGCGCGCCACTTCTTCGGCATGCGAATTCGGCACCGAGATCTCATAGCCGTCTTCGCCGGTATAGCCCGAGCGGCTGATATAGCATTCGACGCCGGCCAGGGTGATCTTGCCCGCATCCATGAACACCATCTTGGCGCATTCGGGAGCGAAGCGCGCCATCACGGTCGCGGCAGCCGGGCCCTGCAGCGCAAGCAGCGCGCGGTCGGCCAGCTCTTCGATGTCGCACTTGCCGGCCAGGTGCTTGCGCATGTGCGCGATATCCTGTTCCTTGCAGGCGGCATTGACCACGACGTAAAGGTGATCGCCGTTGTTGGTCACCATCAAGTCATCGAGCACACCGCCGTTCTCGTCGGTGAACACGGCATAGCGCTGGCAATGCAGGCCAAGATCGACCACGTCGATCGGCACCAGCGACTCGAACACGCGCGCCACATCAGGGCCGGAAAGGCGCACCTGGCCCATGTGGGATACGTCGAACAAGCCGGCCTGCGTGCGCGTGTGCGCGTGTTCCTTCAACACGCCGCTCGGATATTGCACCGGCATCGAATAGCCGGCGAACGGCACCATCTTGGCGCCGAGTTCGACGTGCAGGTTATATAGCGGGGTCTTGTGCAATTGTTCAGTCATGGCATTCTCTTTCTTAACATTCGATAACGTTGACGGCCAGGCCGCCGCGTGCGGTTTCCTTGTATTTGATCTTCATGTCGGCGCCGGTCTCGCGCATGGTCTTGATGACCTTGTCGAGCGAGACGTAGTGGTGGCCGTCGCCGCGCAAGGCCATGCGCGAGGCGTTGATGGCCTTGATCGAGCCCATCGCATTGCGCTCTACGCAAGGCACCTGCACCAGGCCGCCTATGGGGTCGCAAGTCAGGCCCAGATTATGTTCCATGCCGATTTCCGCCGCGTTCTCGACTTGCGCCGGGGTGCCGCCCATCACCTCGGTCAAAGCGCCGGCGGCCATCGAGCAAGCCACGCCGACTTCGCCCTGGCAACCGACTTCGGCGCCCGAGATCGAGGCGTTTTCCTTGTACAGGATACCGATCGCGGCGGCGCATAACAGGAAGCGCACCACGCCGTCGTCGTTGGCCGCCGAATAGAAGCGGTGATAGTAGTGCAGCACCGCCGGCACGATGCCGGCCGCGCCGTTGGTCGGCGCCGTCACCACACGGCCGCCGGCGGCGTTTTCCTCGTTCACCGCGAGCGCATACAGGTTGACCCAATCCATCGTCGTCAGCGGATCGCGCAGGCTCATCTCGGGCGAACTCGACAGTTTGCGGTACATCTCCGCGGCGCGGCGCTTGACCTTCAAGCCGCCCGGCAAAATGCCTTCGGTATGGCAGCCGTTATGGACGCATTCCTGCATCACCTTCCAGATGTTCAAGAGGCCGGCGCGCGTCTCTTCCTCTGAGCGCCAGACCTTCTCGTTCTCCAGCATGATCTGCGAGATCGACATCTTGTGCTGTTCGCACAGGCGCATCAGGTCGGCACCACTCTTGAACGGATAAGGCAAGGCCGTGGTGTCGGCCACGATGCGGTCCTTGCCCGCCGCTTCCTCGTTGACCACGAAACCGCCGCCGACCGAGTAATACACCTTGTTCAGCAATTCCCTGCCCTCGGCATCGAAAGCCGTGAAGCGCATGCCGTTGGGGTGGAAAGGCAGGGAGTTGCGGCGGTACATCAATAGATGCTCGCTCTCGTGAAAGGCGATTTCCTTTTCGCCGAGCAGGTTCAACGTCTTCGACGAGCGGATTTTCGCCAGCATGTCCTCGACCTTGGTCGTATCGACCAGATCGGGCGCCTCACCCTGCAGGCCCAGCAGCACGGCCTTGTCGCTGCCGTGGCCCTTGCCGGTCGCACCGAGCGAACCGTACAGCTCGGCCTTGACCGACACGGTCGCAGCAAACAGGTCTTGCTCCTTCAAGCGCGTGGCAAAGCGCAAGGCCGCACGCATCGGCCCGACCGTATGGGAACTGGACGGGCCGATGCCGATCTTGAACAACTCGAAAACACTGATGGCCATTACGTCACCTTATGGAGGGTTGCGCCGTGAGGGCCTGTTACACTTACTCGTAATCGCTCAGCGGCGGGCAGGAACACACGACGTTGCGGTCGCCGTAGACATTGTCCACGCGGCCAACCGGCGGCCAGTACTTGCTGCCATCCTTGAGCGACTTGACCGGGAAGGCGGCCTCTTCGCGCGTATAGGCGCGGTTCCACTCGCCGGCAATATCCATGGCCGTGTGGGGTGCATGACGCAGCGCGGTGTCTTCAGCCTTGATCTTGCCGGCTTCGACCGCGGCGATTTCTTCGCGGATCGCAATCATCGCATTGCAGAAGCGGTCCAGTTCTTCCTTCGATTCGCTTTCGGTCGGCTCGATCATCAAGGTGCCCGGCACCGGGAAGGACATGGTCGGCGCATGGAAGCCGAAGTCCATCAAGCGCTTGGCGACGTCATCGACCGTAATGCCGGTGGCATCCTTCAAGGGACGCAGATCGACGATGCATTCGTGTGCCACGATGCCGTTTTCGCCCGCATACAGGATCGGATAATGCGGCGCGAGGCGCTTGGCGATGTAGTTGGCGTTGAGGATCGCCATTTCACTGGCCTGCTTCAGGCCTTCGCGGCCCATCATGGCGATGTAAGTCCACGAGATCGGCAGGATGGAGGCACTGCCCCAGGGCGCTGCGGTGACCGGGGCAAAGCTGCCTTCGAGGAAGCCATGGCCCGGCAGGAAAGGAGCGAGGTGCGACTTGACGCCGATCGGGCCGACGCCGGGACCGCCGCCGCCGTGCGGAATGCAGAAAGTCTTGTGCAGGTTCAAGTGCGACACGTCGCCGCCGAACTTGCCCGGGGCGCACAGACCCACCATGGCATTCATGTTGGCGCCGTCAATGTAGACCTGGCCGCCGTTGGCATGCACGATGTCGCAGATTTCGCGGATCGCTTCTTCGAACACGCCATGCGTCGAGGGGTAGGTCACCATCAGAGCGGCGAGGTCGTTCTTGTGCTCTTCGGCCTTGGCCTTCAAATCGGCCACGTCGACGTTGCCGCGCTCGTCGCACTTGACCACCACCACCTGCATGCCGGCCATGTGGGCCGTGGCGGGATTGGTGCCGTGCGCCGAACTCGGGATCAGGCAGATCTTGCGATGGCCTTCGCCGCGGCTCTTGTGGTAGGCGGCGATTGCCAGCAGGCCGGCGTATTCGCCTTGCGAACCGGCATTAGGCTGCAGCGACACGGCGTCGTAACCGGTGCATGCCACCAGCATCTGCTCCAGTTCCTTGATCAATTGCTGATAGCCCTGCGCCTGATCGAGCGGGGCGAACGGATGGATCGCACCGAATTCCTTCCAGGTCACAGGAATCATCTCCGTCGTCGCATTCAGCTTCATGGTGCAGGAACCGAGCGGAATCATGGTGCGATCGAGCGCCAGGTCCTTGTCGGCCAGCTTGCGCAGGTAGCGCAGCATTTGCGTTTCGGAATGATGCGTATTGAACACAGGGTGCGTGAGATAGGCGCTCTTGCGCACCAGGCCGGCCGGGATGCGGTCGGCAGCAGCGGCCTCGCAGGCAACGAAGTCCGGTGCGGTCTTGCCGACGGCGAACACGGCCCACAGCGCTTCGATCGAAGCGCGCGTCGTGGTTTCGTCGAGCGAAATGCCGACATGGCTGCCGTCGACCACGCGCAGATTGATGGCCGCGGCACGTGCCGCACCATGCACTTCCTGCGTCGCCGTGCCGGTGCGCACCACGATGGTGTCGAAGAAAGTCTTGGTCGTCACTTCGAAATCGAGCTTCTTCAAACCTTCGGCCAGGGTCGATGCCAGGCGGTGCACGCGCGCGGCAATGGTCTTCAAGCCGGCCGCGCCGTGGTAGCAAGCATACATGCTGGCGATATTGGCCAACAGGACCTGCGCCGTGCAGACGTTGGAGGTGGCCTTTTCGCGACGGATGTGCTGTTCGCGCGTCTGCAGCGCAAGGCGGTAAGCCGGATTGCCGTGGCTGTCGATCGACACGCCGACCACGCGGCCGGGCATGACGCGCTTGTTGGCGTCGCGCGTGGCGAAGTAAGCCGCATGCGGGCCGCCGTAACCGAGCGGTACGCCGAAGCGCTGGGCCGAACCGACGGCCACGTCGGCGCCGAACTCCCCCGGAGGCGTCAACAGCGTCAGCGCCAGCAGGTCGGCAGCAACCACCACCAGCGCGTTCCCGGCATGGGCCTTTTCCACAGTCGCGGCATAGTCGTGGATTTCACCATCCAGGGCCGGGTATTGGAGCAGCACACCGAAGCAATCGAGATTGTCGAGCGCCGTGCGGTGGTC
Source organism: Burkholderiaceae bacterium (assembly GCA_036384915.1). Classification (GTDB taxonomy): domain Bacteria; phylum Pseudomonadota; class Gammaproteobacteria; order Burkholderiales; family Burkholderiaceae_D; genus PKWO01. Next base: position 269,695 of record DASVLJ010000027.1, on the reverse strand, counting down.
GCCGACCACGACATTGATGCCGATCGGCTCGGCACGCGTCTTGATCACATCGATCGTCTGCGGAAAGCAGTCTTGCGAGACGAAGAAGGTTGCGCTCTTGCTCTTGGACACGCGCTGGCAGAAGGTCATCGCTTCGGCGGCAGCGGTGGCTTCGTCGAGCAGCGAGGCATTGGCGATTTCCAGCCCGGTCAAGTCCGACACCATGGTTTGGAAATTCAGGAGCGCTTCCAGGCGCCCTTGCGAAATCTCGGGCTGGTAAGGCGTGTAGGCGGTATACCAGGCAGGGTTTTCCAGCAGGTTGCGCAAGATCACCGGCGGCGTGTGGGTGTTGTAATAGCCCTGACCGATGTAAGAGGTGAACACCTTGTTTTTCGAAGCGACGGCACGCAAGGCTTCGAGCGCTTCGGGTTCGCTCATCGAATGGTTCAGGGCCATCTCGTCCTGACGCAGGATCGAGGCCGGCACAACCTTCTTGATGAAGGAATCCATGCTGTCGTAACCCAGCTGCGCCAGCATCGCCTTTTGCTCGGCTGCACCGGGACCGATGTGCCGTGCGACGAAGTCGCCGTGTTGCTCCAGATCCGCCAATGCGGGACGATGCTGACTCATGGTATTCCTCTTTCTTAAATCAAATCCAATAACGGTATGGCAGGCGCGGCTTAGCCCAAATCCTTGACGTAAGCGGCGTAAGCGGCTTCGTCCATGAAGCCGTCGATCGAGTCGCCGGTCTTGACCTTGAAGAACCAGCCCGCGCCCAGCGGGTCTTCATTGACCTTGGCCGGTTCATCGGCCAGCGCGCTATTGACTTCGGTGACCGTACCGGAAACAGCCATGTTGATTTCGCCTGCGGTCTTGACCGATTCGATCACGGCAGCTTCATCGCCCTTGGCGAGGCTGGCGCCGACTTCCGGCAATTGCACGAACACGATGTCGCCCAGTTGTTCCTGCGCATAGGCGGTAATGCCCACGGTCACGGTGCCGTCGGCTTCGCTCTTGAGCCATTCGTGGTCTTGGGTGTAACGGGTGGTCATGGAAGGTTCTCCTTGGTAGTGTTGGGTTGCCGGCTGGCGGATGCGCTGGATTTCCGGTCGAATTTCAGCCCGCTTTTCGGCGCGCTTTTCAGCCTGTTCTTCATCGCCGAAAGCACCTTTGAATCAACCGGAAATTCTAGAATGCTACAGATTGTTTGGGTATTCAATCGGAGGCTTCAAATATTTTCAATCGACGAAAAAGACCGTCTATATTTTCAAAAATGAAAATTCATTTGAACTAATTTTCATTTTTAAAATTCGTTAACGCACGGAAGAAGAGGCCGCTTTGGCCCAAGAAAAGCTTGCAACAAGGATTGGAAACGCGCCTGGACGCTATAGATGATGAATCGTGGACCAGTCCAGCCCGTCAGCCTCATGGGCCACGGCCGGCGGACTCGACTCGCGGACTTCGTAGGCGATGTTGGCCAGGAACAGGATGTCGCGGTAAGCCGTCAGGTCGAACCCCTGGCGCCGGCCGTCGCGGTCGTCGATCAAGAGGTTTTCCATGAAGGGCACAATCTCTTCCGTGCCCCAGAGCTGGGTAATCTTCTTCAACAGCACGGGGAAGTCTTCCAGGCTGCGTTGGTGCTGCAACGCCTCGCGGTCTTCCCAGGGGATGACCCTGCCGTTGAAAATATGCTCGAAGCGCTCGGCCAGTTCGACGTACTTCTCCTTGTCGTCCACCATGCGGTACAAGTCGAACAGGTAGAGCCAGGGCAATGGCGAGCTCGGCCGCTCGCTGCCCCAGTTCGATTCAAGGATTTCAATGGCGCGCTGGGGCTGCTGCATGTCCATCCAGAATTCGGCTTGCTGGATTTCGTCGAGGATTTCCTCGGCATCCGGCAAAGCCTGGCGCACATTGCCGGGGAATTTGTATTCGCTCTCGCCCGCTTCCGGCTCGCCGGGGAGTTGCCTGGTCAGCGCGGCCATGAAATCATCCCTGCGCACGGCAGGCTCCGCGACGGAAGGGACATCATCCAGCGCGTCGACATCGATGTCGCTATCGGGCGCGTCGGCCATCGGCCTGGGCTTGGGTTTGGCCGGCCGGTCGAGGAAATCGTCGTCCTCGTCCATCGAGGTGTGATAACGCGAGGTCGGCGGTTCTTCCTTCTCCCCGGGCAAGACTTCTTCCCACGAGTGGTTGATGCCGGCCTGGATCTGGCGCGAACGCCAAGCCAGCCAGGCGATCGCAGCGACGCAAAGCGCCAAAAGAGCATACAGATAAATCTGGCCGCCCTGCGCCTCTTTCGCCTTGCGCGCGGCCTCCAGGTCGGCCATCTGCTGAGCGTTGAGCTTCTTCAACTCCTCGGTTTCCGCTTCGAGCCTGGTGATCTTGGCTTGCAGCTCTTTGAGCGCGGCGTCGGTATTGGCCACGGCAACCGGAGCGGCGGCGTCCGCAGGCGCTGCGGTCGGCGGGTTTCTGGCGTCAAGGTCGCCGTTCTCGCCGTTCAAGCCGTGCGACAGAGACAGGTGCAAGCCTTCGACGCCGTTCAAGTTGTCATCCACGCTGACATCGTCGCCCAGATGCAAGACGCTACGAAAAACCCTGGCCGCACGCTTGGCGCGTTTTTTCTCAAGCGCCGTGCTCGACTTCAAGCCCGACGGCGGTCCCGCCGCAATCTCGCTCGCGGGAATTGCCGCAGTGTCGCTGTCGCGGTGATGCCGCATCTTTTTAGGCGCTACCGCTGCGTCGCCCGCAGCCGCCACGGCAGGCGCGGATTGCGCAACACGTGTCGCGGGAGCCGTCTTGTTTGCAGGCACGACAGGCGCATTGACCGTCAAAGGCGCATTGGCCTTTTCCGGATCGAGCAAAATCTGGTAATCACGCCGTGACTGCTGCGAGCAATTGTATTCGACGCTCAATTGCACCGCCGGCTCACCGACCGCCTGGCGCGTGCCGACGAACAGGCGCGGCGTACCGTCGCCGTTATTGAGGCTCATGCTGAGCGTGCCTAGCCGGTCACCGTCGAGCGAAGTAAGGTTGGCTTTGAAGCAGCGCAGGTCGGCATCGCTGTTGACGCCAATCAGCTTGACGTCAGCGATAAAAGGCTGACCCAGAGCGGAATGGCGCGTGATCTCGCCGAAGCCGAGCGCCATGGCCGGAGCCGCAGACAAGGCATACAACAAGGCAGCACAGGCGGTCGCCTTCATGGCGCCGCAAACCGCCGGCGCCACACGCTTGCTGCCGAAGCAGCCGCTAGGTCCGGCCGCCTCCCTGGTAGGTATACCTGCAACTTCCATATCCGCCATTTCCGATTGGAAATGTGAAATCTCATTATGCTCGAAATTCGACATTTCGATGGTTCGACCTGAGCGCTCACTACGCGTTCCTTGGTGAAACGCACGGATTCGACCCAGCTCGTGACAGCTATTCCCCAAAGCGGGAATAGGTCATCGCTAGTTTATATGACAGTTCGATGTCCAACTGTTAATTCTTGCAAATTAACAAGAGCAGTCGTGCATAACAGACAATTTACACTTGAATAACATTTTTTGCTTGTCGAAACGACATTATCTGTGCTTGCACCAGGAGCAAGCCGGTAATCCCGGATCGATAGCGACAAGAGAAGGCGGCAGCAGGGCGGCTTACTGCTTGCGTTTTCGATACAGCGCCCTGCCGGCCAGTGACGCGGCAACAACAATCGCGATCACGATGAGGGCGATCGGCAAAGGCACGGGAGATTTGTGCGGCTGCACCAGTGCGCGCCCATCGCGCAACTCTTGCGGAAAAGGCCGCGCATCGACCGGCACGATCTTCCACTGCGCGTGATCGGCCGGCGCGCGGTCCATGTATTCGCCGAAGGAAAACACCGGGTTGGAGCCGAAGGCGCGCGAAGACGGTACCTGCGGTATGCGCACCACGTAGATTGCTTCCACGTCGCGCTGTAATTGCTTCTCGAAACTGTCGAGCTGGCGTGTCGCGTGGCCGCTCACCAGCCCAAGCAAGTCCTGCCCGGCCGCATCGAAAGCCACGGCCGGCAGCAGGTGCGTGGTTTCCTCGGTCAGGTAATCGTAGATCTTGCGCCCGCTCTCGAGGCTGCCATCCTTGGCGGAGAGGTAAAAGTAAGCCGCGACCGCCTTGACCCAGCTCGAAGGTCCGCGTTCCGGGATGTTCCAGCCCAGCGCCTTGAACACGTCGAGGCTGATGCCGGCGCAATTGGCCGCCGCGTGCTGGTAAGTGAAATCGTGGCGATAGAAATGGTTGTAGGCGCGTTCGACCGCCCCCTGGTAAGCCACCGCCGTGCGCGCGTCGTTCAGCACGGCCACGAGCATGTAGGATGGCCGGTAGTATTGCTGGCCGCTGTTCAAGTCCATCAGGTAATTGTCCATCGGCACCGACGCCGCGACGATGCCCTTCTCGCTGAACGAGTCGAGATTATAGAAATTATTGACGATCCAGTTCGACCAATCGCCGCTCGCATCGAACTTGCCTGTGGCGATGGCAAAGTGGCCGCCATAAGCCTCGTCGTCGTCGCCCTGCGCGCCATTCAACATCACGCCGAGCACGGCCTTGCCCTGCCATTGCCGCGGCTGCCCAGGATTGCGCTCCCATAGCAAGCGCGTGGTGAACGCGCTATTCGCACCACCATGCTCCGCTTGCACGAATTCAGTCAGGGCTTGGGCACCCTCGGGCGGAGCGAGCGCGAGCCTGGCGGCATCGATATCGAAATCGTCGGGCCATATCGTGCGTGCGACGAAAGCCGGCTTGCCGCCATTGTCCTCCACCTTGCCGCGCAGCCGCAGTGCCCGATTGGCGAAATATGCCACCGAGGCCTCGTTGTAATACGAACGGTTGCTCGATATCTTGGGCACGACGCGGAAGTCCAGCGTATTGCCATCCGCCGTCTTGAGCTGCTTGCCGTCCGCGCTCAAGCTCACGCCATCGGCCACTTGCGGCGAGCCAAGCCAAAGCAGCGAGGGATAAGTCAGCTTCTGCGCCTCGGGCGTGGCCGACCATTGCCTGATGTCGGCAAGGTTATCCAGTGAAGTGGAATAAGACGATTGCGGTACGCCATCCTTGGGCAAGGCCACCAGGTCGTCCTGGAAATACCACATGCCCTGCTTGAGTTTCCCGCAATTGCAATTGCCGCGCGCAGTCCGAAAATCCTGCGCCCGAAACAAGCCCAACGAACCATCCTGCAGCGCATCCTTGACCGGAAACCCTTGCGCAAGCGCGCCGCCGGCAAACACCATCCCCACAGCGAACCACCCTGTTCTTATCATTCCTGACCTTTTAGCAACTGTTGTCAATAATGCTTCGATCTTAGACGAAGCATTAGCGTGTAGCAATCCATACACTGCATGCATCACCCACCAACAGGAGCCGCCATGATCACCTGCCTCATCCGCTATCAGATCGATGCATTCCAACGTGAGGCCTTCCGCGAATACGCGGAAAACTGGGGCCGCATCATCCCGCGCTGCGGCGGGCATTTGCTGGGCTATTTTCTGCCGCACGAAGGCAGCAACGACATCGCCTGGGGCTTGATCGCCTTCGACAGCCTGGCTTCCTACGAAGCCTACCGCGCACGCCTCAAAACCGATGAGGAAGGCCGTGCCAACTTTCTCATGGCGCAGCAAAAACGCTTCATCCTGCGCGAAGAGCGCAGTTTCGTGGAAAATATCGACCAGACGTTTTGCATACCGCCGCGGGAGGCAGCATGATCGCCGTCATCTTCGAAGTCGTTCCGCACGAAGGCAGGCAGCAAGACTATCTCGATGCGGCCGCACGCCTGAAACCGATTCTGGAAAAGATCGACGGCTTCATCTCGATCGAACGTTTCCAGAGCCTGGGCAATCCAGGCAAACTGCTCTCGCTGTCGTATTGGCGCGACGAGGAAGCAGTCAAACAATGGCGCAATCAGGAAGGGCACCGCCTGACGCAGGCGCGCGGACGCAATGAAATCTTTGCCGATTATTCGTTGAACGTAGCGCAGGTGATACGGCGTTATGGCATGAACCCGCGCGACGAAGCGCCTGCGGATTCGCGTGCGGTGCACGGCTGAAGGGCCGCCACCAGACAAAAAAATACCCGCAGTCCGAAAACTGCGGGCCAGGTCCAATGTTCATGAATGAATATTGGAGGAGACAGGTGCAGAATACTGCGTCGCATCAAATTCAGATACTTTATTCTGGCAATAGCCGATATTCACAGTGGAAATGTGGCAATAGCTCATAGGCGGTCTGGTAGTTTCCACCAAGCTCCCGCATAATGAATTTATCGCGCCACTGTATGAGGGCTTGCCATGTTCCAGAAAATTCTCGTCGCCTACAACGAGTCGCGTGAAAGCCGCGCCGCGCTACAGGCCTGCATCCGCCTGGCGCCGGGGCCGGAAGCCGAAGTGCATCTGGTCGGCATCATGAATGTGGGCACCTACCTGATGGCCGGTGAACACGTCTGCGAAGCCATGCTGGCGGCGGAAAAGGGCAAGATAGACAGCGAAATCAACGCCAACCACGCCATCCTGGCCGCAGCCGGCTTGCACGTAATCGACCACGTCTGCGCCGGCGAACCGGTCGCCGTCATCGCCGATCTGGTGGAAAAGCTCGGCATCGAGCTCGTCATCGTCGGCCATTCGCGCAGCAAGCCCTTGGCGCAGCGCTGGTGGCGCGGTTCCAAAGACACGCTGCTGGTGGAGAAGATCCGCTGCAATGTCTTGCTTGCAGCGGATGCCGATTAAGCACTTGAAGCAGTAGGTTGGCGCTGGGCGTAAGCGAAGCCCAACATCCGCGCCTTGAATCAACGCATGCGAAAGCGCAACCTACCGACGTTGGGCCGGTCCACGTTGGGCTTCGCGTCGCTCGGCACCAACCTACAAAATATCTCGCTCAGTGCGCCCCGCCCGCGTCAACCGGCGCCGAAGACCTGACCGGCTTGGTCATCCACAACAGCGAAATCAAGCCGACGAACAGCACGGCGGAAATCCAGAAGATATCGGTCGCGGCCGAAGTCGCGGACGATTGGCTGATGGTTCGGTCGATCACGGCCCAGGCTCCGGATTCGGGCACACCTTGCGCGCCGAGGCTCTGCACCGCCTGGCCGAAGGCCGGGTTGAGCACGCCGCTATGCTCGGCCAGCCGCGCATGGTGCAGCGTGGTGCGGTTTTCCCAGATCGTCGTGGCCACCGAGGTGCCGATACCGCCGAACATGATACGCACGAAGTTGGACAAACCAGCCGCCGCCGGAATCCTGTCCGGCGGCAAGCCCGACAGGATGATGGAGGTCAGCGGAATGAAGAACATCGCCATCGCCGCGCCCTGGATCACGGTCGGCACCATCAGCGTGGGCACGTCGACTTCCACCGTGAAGCGCGAGCGCAGGTAAAACACCGTCGCGAAAATCAGGAAGGCCGTGGTGGCGACCAGGCGCGCATCGATCTTGGGCAGGAGCTTGCCCACGATGGGCGACAGGATCACGGCCAGCACGCCCACCGGCGCCATCACCTTGCCCGCCTCGGTCGCGGTATAGCCCAGCGTGGTCTGCAGCCACAGCGGCAAGATCACCAGGTTGCCGAAGAACAGTCCGTAAGCCACCGAAATCGCCACCACGCCTCCGGAGAAATTGCGCCCCTTGAACAGCGACAAATCGACCACCGGATGCTTGTCGCCCAATTCCCAGATCACGAAGTAAATGAAACCGACGATGGCCAGGCCGGCCAGCACCACGATCTCGCTCGAATTGAACCAGTCGAGTTCCTTGCCCTTGTCCAGCATCAATTGCAGCGAACCGACCCACAACACGATCAGCGCCAGCCCCACCTTGTCGATAGGCCGCTTGATGATGGCCGACTCGCGCTTGTGGTAGATGCCCCAAGTGGCCCAGGCGGCGAAGATGCCGATCGGGATATTGATGTAAAAAATCCAGGGCCAGGTGTAATTGTCCGAGATCCAGCCGCCCAGCAGCGGTCCCATGATGGGGGCCACCAGCGTGGTCATGCCCCAGAACGCCAGCGCCATGCCGCTCTTGGCCGGCGGATAGCTGCCCAGGATCAGCGCCTGCGACAGCGGGATCATCGGCCCTGCCACCGCGCCCTGGATCACGCGCGCCGCAATCAGCATCGAGATATTGGGCGCCATGCCGCACATCCACGACGAAATCACGAACAGGATGATGGAGCTGACGAAGAGCCGCACCTGGCCTACGCGCATGGTGAGCCAGCCGGTCAAGGGTACCGAAATCGCGTTGGCCACCGCGAAAGAAGTGATGACCCAGGTGCCCTGCTGCGTCGACACGCCCAGGTCACCCGAAATCGCCGGGATCGATACGTTGGCAATCGACGAGTCGAGCACGTTCATGAACACCGCCAGCGACAGCGCTATCGTGCCGAGCACCAGCGCTCCGCCTTGCAGCGGCGGCGGCGGCGCGGGCGGCAAAGGCTTGGGCGGCGCGGTATTGGAATCGCTCATGATTGGAGTATGTTCAATGGATGAGGATTACTTCGCTTCGCCCTTGCTGCCGTCGCCCTTGGCGCTGTTTTCCGCGACGATACGCGAAATCACGGCGGCGGCATCACGGTCGGCCTGGTCGAATACCTTGGTTTCATAAGCGGGCGTATCGCGCGCCGGGCCGTTTTGCGTCAGCGAGGTGCCCGTGTCGTTGGCCACGTCCACCTTGATCTGCATCGAGAGCCCGATGCGCAACGGATGCGCTTCCAGTTCCTTGGGGTCGAGTGCGATACGCACCGGCACGCGTTGCACGATCTTGATCCAGTTGCCGGAAGCATTTTGCGAAGGCAGCAGTGCAAACGCCGCGCCCGTGCCGGCCGAGAGGCCGAGCACCTTGCCATGGAAGGTCACGTCCGAGCCGTAGATATCGGAGCGCACTTCCACCGGCTGGCCGATGCGCATGTGCGCCAGCTGTACTTCCTTGAAGTTGGCATCGACCCAGAGCGCGTTCAGCGGCACGATGGAAAGCAAGGGCGTGCCGGGGGCGATGCGCTGACCCACCTGCACCGAGCGGCGTGCAACATAGCCTGTGATCGGCGCCGGCAGGGAAGCGCGCGAATATGCGAGGTAAGCCGCCTGCACGTTGGCGGCGGCGCGCTTCACGTTGGGGTGGTTGGCCACGTTGGTGCGGTCGGTCAGCACGCGGTTGGCATTCAATTGCTCACGCGCGGCTTCGAGCGCCGATTGCGCCGATTGCAAGGCGGTCTTGGCATGCTCGATCTCTTCCTTCGAGACCGCGCCGGTGCCGGCCAATTCCTGGCGCCGCTTCAAGTCCGACGCCGCGCGTTCGACTTCGTCGCTACGCAGCTTGACGTTGGCTTCGAGCGTGCTGTTGTTGACGTAGTAGGTGCGCACTTCGCGCACCGTCTGCGCCAGTTGCGCTTCGGCCTGATCCAGCGCCACCTTGGCGTCGGCGCGGTCGAGCTCGACCAGCGGCTTGCCGGCTTGCACCAGGTCGGTGTCGTCGACATTGATCGCCGTCACCGTGCCGCCGACTTGCGGCGTAACCTGCACCAGGTTGCCCGCAACATAGGCATCGTCGGTCGATTCATAGTGGCGCAGAAACGTCATCCAATACGCGCCGTAACCGAGCAGCACAAGAATGAGCAGGATGGTGAAGCCGATCAGGAAGCCGCGGCGATTGCCGCCGGCTGCCGGCGTGTTTGCAGTGGTTGCGTTCATGATGCGGATTTCCCGTTATTGGTATTGGTGGAAGAGTTGGCGGGTGCGGCCAGACTGGCGGCATTGGCATCGAAGCCGCCGCCCAGGGCCTTGATCAGCGAGACGCGCAAATCGGCGCGACGCGCATCGATGTCAAGCTGCAGCTTGCGCTGCGCGAGCCAGGCCGACTCCGTGCCCAGCACCTGCAGCATGTTGATCGTGCCGACCTGTTCGCGCTGGCGTGCCAGTTTCAGGTTCGCTTCGGCCGCGGCGGTGGCGACGTGCTGGTTGTCGCTTTGCACCTTGGCGTAGTGCGCCGATTGCACCTGATCGGCCACGTCGTGCAGCGCATCGTTGAGTGCCTGGTTATAGGTCGCGATGGCGCCGTCGTAGGCTGCCGTGCGCCCCTTCAACTGCGCGCGCAGGCGTCCGCCCTCGAACACCGGCATCGTGATCGCCGGGCCGACGCCGAGCGTGCGTGCACCGGGCTTCAGGATGTCGGACCAGGCCAGCGCCGATTGGCCGATGAAGGCCGTGATGTTCACGTTGGGATAGAACTGCGCCTTCGCGTCGGCGATGCCGCCCTGCGCGGCTTCGACGCGCCAGCGCGCCGCGACGATATCGGGTCGGCGGCCGATCAAATCGAGCGTCAGGTTGTCCGGCAAGTCAGATGCGGACGCAGCGGGCAGCACGGGCGCGGGAATGGACAAGCCGCGGTCCGGGCCCTTGCCCAGCAGCGCGCCCAACTGGTTGCGCGACAGCGCGATCGCTTCCTGCCATTGCGTTTCCTCGTTCTTCAGGGCCGCGGTTTGCTGAATCGTGGTCTGCTTCTCGGCCTGCGTATCGAGGCCGGCGTTCAAGCGCAATTGCGTCAGCTTGTCGACTTGCGCGCGGACCGCCTGCTGGCGCTGCACGATGTCCAATTGCTCGTACTGGCGCGCGAGCTGGATCCAGGTGCGCGCCACGGCCGTGGCGATCATCAAGCGCGCATTGTATTGCTCGGCTTCGACCGCCTTCTCGTCCGACACGGCCTGACGCAGCTCGGCATCGTGCTTGCCCCAGAAATCGAAGTCGTAAGAAAAATTCAAGCCGAGTTCGACATCGGAATAATATTGCCCGCCGAACGGCGGCGGAATCAAGCCATACTCCGTAAAGCGTTCGTAGGTGTCCGACGCCGAAGCGCCGACGATGGGCTTCCTGGCCGCTCCCGCCGCGTCAAGCATGGCACGTGCGGCATTGACGCGCGCCTGCGCCGCTTGCAGGTTCGGATTGCCGGCCAGGGCTTCGTTCACCAGGTCCTGCAAGGAGGCGCCGCCGATGTCTTCCGCCCAATTCTGCGATGGCCACTTGCCGCCCTGGCCGGGCAGGCTGGTGGACGAGGCGAATTCGCCCGGTGCATCCAGGTGGGCACTACTGGAAATCCCTCTGTAATTGGCGCAAGCCGCGAGCAGCACGGCCGCAGCGCACGCTGCCGCCAGGCCGACGCGCCGCATGCCGGGGAATGGAGAGTCGATCCGCATGTCGTTCATCCCTTTCATTGTTCGGTGGGAGGCAGGCCAAGCAACTTGCCCAGCAAGCGGCGCAGCACAGCCACTTCCTCCATGGTGAAACCCGCAAAACTCCGATTCATCGCCGCCGCATACAAACCGGGCAGCTTTTCCGCCAGCACATGGCCGGTCGGCGTCAGGCGCAAATTGATCACGCGCCGGTCGTCGCCGCGTGGCAGGCGCACGGTCAACTTGCGTTTTTCCAGGCGGTCTATCATGCGTGTCATCGATGCGGCGTCGACATAGAGTTCGCGCGCCAAATCGGTGGCGGTGGAAATTTTTCCCGACGAGAGCAGCCACAGGATGCTGCCCTGCGTGTGGGTAATGTCGTATTCGGCCAGGGCTGCATCGAGCGACTTGGCCAACATGTTGCGCGCACGCGTCAATAGGTGGCCCAGGCTGTCGGGGCAGCGAAATTGGTCTTCGGAGAACAGGTCTACTATTGCGTCCATCATGATCTTCACATCAATAGTTGCTCAGTCAATCTTAGCCACAGGGCAAACGCTTGCAAGACAAAAACCTTGCGCACGGTTCACTCTGGGACGAATCGCAGTCTATGCCATCAAACTGAATCAATAAACAGCAGCAATAGGAAAGGACTATTGCGAAATCAGGAACAATCCTTGCTGCAGGGCAAATCGCTTATCATGGTCGCCTTGCGACGAGGCCCGCCAATGCTCATGCTTTCCCGAATCACTGGAATCTTTGCTCTACTTGCCGTCCTGACAATGCAATTTTCCATGCGTTGCGCGCATGCAGAAGAAGGCCCGTGGCCCGCGATTCCCGGGAAGGGCGTGACAGTCTTTGCCGCCGGCGACATCGGCGAATGCTGGAAACGGCATGTGCGCATGGCCGGTCCGGACATCACGGCGTACATCGTCGAACAAGGCCTGGCCGATAACCCCGGCGCGCAGGTGCTGACCCTGGGCGACAACACCTACCCCCTCGGTCTGCCTGCCGAATTCAAGGATTGCTATGGGCCGACCTGGGGCAAATTCAAGGCCGTAACGCATCCGTCATCGGGCAACCATGAGTATTACACCCCCAAGGCCAACGGCTATACCCTCTACTTCGGTGATGCCGCAGGCAAGGCGCCGGGCTTTTATTACAGTTTCAACATCGGCAACTGGCACCTGCTCTCCCTGAACAGCAACCTGAAAGGCGCAGCCTGGCAGCAGGAACTGGCCTGGGTGAAGAAAGACCTGGGGCAATCGAAATCGCGCTGTACCCTCGCTTATTGGCACCATCCACGCTTTTCCTCGGGCGGCCACGGCAACAACCCCGAAATGGGCCCGCTATGGGATTTGCTGCAAGCCGCGCACGCCGACTTGATCCTCTCCGGCCACGACCACGATTATGAGCGCTTCGCTCCGCAAGACGGCACCGCCAGGCGCGACGACAAGCACGGCATACGCGAATTCGTCGTGGGCACCGGCGGCGCGCACCTGACGCCTCTCTTCTTCCGCAAGGCCAATAGCGAAATCGTCGATAACGATACGCATGGCGTGCTGAAGCTGGTGTTGAAAGATACAGGTTACGAGTGGGAGTTTTTGGCTGAGCCGGGGAAGAAGCTAAAGGACGGCGGTGCGGCGTTTTGCCATTGAACCGCTGAACGTCGCTCGCTGAGCAAAGCGATACCAAGCATTGGCCCGAATCATTGTGTCTGACCTGCCAGCTTATTCAGCACGTGTGATGCGGCAACCAACCCAAACGCCGCCGTCACCACCATGGCCGAGCCGAAACCAGCGCAATTCAAGCCGGTGACACCTGCGCTTTTTTCATCACCTTCGCCATCATCGTCGTCCCCCACTTCGCATAGCTCGGGAAACCGCAAAGGCTCGGTGGAAAAGACCGCATCGATGTGAAACTTGTTCTTGGTGCCGCGCGGGAAGCCGTGATAGCGGCGCAGGCGCTTCCTCACCTTGGCCAGTAAAGGTTCCTGCTCGGTGCGGCACAAGTCGCGCACTTCGATCTTGGTCGGATCGATCTGCCCGCCGGCCCCGCCCAGCGTGACGAGCTTGATGCCGTGCTCGCGGCAGTAGACGATCAGTGCGGTCTTGGCGCGCACGTTGTCGATCGCATCGATCACATAGTCATAGCGGCCTTGCCCTATCATCTCGGCCACGTTGTCGGGCGTAATGAAATCCTCGACCTGAGTCACGCGGCAAGTGGGATTGATCTGCTTGATGCGCTCGGCCAGTGCAAACACCTTGGCCTGGCCCAGTGTGTCCGTCAACGCGTGGATCTGGCGATTGACGTTCGATTCGGCGAGGTTGTCGAGATCGATCATGGTGATCGCGCCGATGGCGCTACGTGCCAGCGCCTCGACGATCCAGGAACCGACGCCGCCGACCCCGATCACGCAAACGTGGGCGTTTTGAAAGCGCGTCAAAGCCGCGTCGCCATAGAGGCGCGCGATGCCGCCGAAGCGGCGCGCATAGTCGATGTCATGCACCGCGTCTGCAATAGCGGTTGTGGAAATAGGGGGCGTACTCGTCATGCGCGCTATTGTAACGAAGCGGCTAAACTTCGGCATAATGATCCCATTGAATCAACGAGCTGTTGCCATGAATACCACTTTGCTTGCCGGCGCCCCCGATTTCGACCAGCCTATCGCCGTGCTCAAGCACTGCCACGACAAGATACGCAAGAATTTGCAAACCTTGCAAAAGCTGCCGGCCCACTTGCAGGAACACGGCGCCGACGACGATGCGCAAAAGGCTGCCGCCGGCATCCTGCGCTATTTTCGCGAAGCCGCGCCGAACCATCATGCCGACGAAGAGCAAGACTTGCTGCCCATGCTGCAAAATACGGCAAAGGATGCCGACAAGCGATTGCTCGACGCATTGCAGCCGCAAATCCTCGATGAGCATAAACAAATGGATTTGATCTGGGTCAAGCTGGAAAACCAATTGGACGCTATCGTATCGGACAAGCATGGCGCGCTCGATGCGGCCGATGCGGAGCGATTCGCCGCACTCTATGGCGCGCACATGGAAAAGGAAGAAGGCAATATCGCGCCCATGGCCAAGCGTTTGTTCAGCAACGAACAAATGCGGCAACTGGGCGATGCCATGCGCAAGCGCCGTAACATCAGTTAGGAAAACAATGAACCATTCCATCGCCGACCTGCGCCTCGAATACAGCCGCGCCTCGCTGACCGAAACCGATACCGATCCCGATCCCATCAAGCAATTCGCCAATTGGTTCGAGGAGGCACGCAAGGCCGAAGTACCGGAAGCCAATGCCATGAGCGTATCAACCGTGGACGCGAACGGGCGCCCGTCGTCGCGCATCCTGCTGATCAAGGATTTCGGTCCCGAAGGCTTTACCTGGTTTACCAATTACCACAGCCGCAAAGGCTATGATCTCGGTATCAATCCCTATGCCGCTCTGCTGTTCTTCTGGATTCCGCTCGAGCGCCAGGTGCGCATCGAAGGCGCGGTCGAACGCGTGCCTGCGTCCGAGAGCGAAGCCTATTTCAACAGCCGGCCGGTGGGCAGCCGCCTGGGTGCCATCGCGTCGAAGCAAAGCGAAACCATCGCAGACCGCCTGGCCCTGGAAGAGCAATATCAAGCGGCGAAAAAACAATATGGCGACCATCCCAAGCGCCCCGAACACTGGGGGGGCTACCGTCTGGTGCCCGACAACATCGAATTCTGGCAAGGCCGGCCGTCGCGCCTGCATGACCGGATTCAATACGTGAAGCAGGACGGCGGCTGGATTCGCCGGCGCCTGCAGCCCTGAAGGGGGCAACCCGCCAAGGCTCGTGGCTCACCGACGCCAAAACACATTTTCGCGTCATGATGCAATAATGCGGTTCCCGATTCGTCTTCAGACGAACACCACACCCGCATTGGATTTCCATGACCGACAGCAAACTCGCCGACGGCGCAGCGGCACCCAGGTTTTCCGGCTACCAATTACTTGTAGTCGTCATGCTGGCCCTGCTGCAATTTTCCATCATCCTCGATTTCGTGCTGATGGCGCCCTTGGGCGCCGTGATCATGCCCACCTTGGGCATCAGCCCCCGGGAATTCGGCCTGGTCGTCTCGGCCTATGCTTTCGCTGCCGGCGCCTCGGGCTTGCTGACGGCAGGCTTCGCCGACCGTTTCGACCGCAAGAAACTCCTCCTGTTTTTCTACTGCGGCTTCCTGTTGGGCACGATATGGTGCGGCCTGGCACAGAGTTTCGAATCGCTGCTGGCAGCGCGAGTGTTTACCGGCATCTTCGGCGGCGTGATCGGCTCGATCGTGATGGCAATCATGACGGACCTGTTTCCTCCCGCCATGCGCGGCCGCGTGATGGGCGCGATCCAGTCGGCATTCGGCGCCAGCCAGGTGCTCGGCCTGCCAATCGGGCTCTACCTGTCCAACCAGTGGAACTGGCACATGCCTTTCCTGGCCATGGCTGCTTTCGGCCTGCTGGTCGGCCTGTTCGTCGCGGCGATGCTGCAGCCGGTCAACGCCCACCTGAGCATGAAACAGGAGCGCAGCCCTTGGGCCCACCTGCTTCACACCGTTACCGACCGACGCCACACGACCGCTTTCGTCGCAGTTTGCTTCCTCGCTACCGGCGGCTACATGCTGATGCCGTTTTCCAGCACCTATATGGCAAATAACATCGGCATCGGCTTGCAGAAACTGCCTGTGATCTACTTCACCACAGGCTTCTTCACCATCTTCTTCGGCCCCCTGATAGGCATGGCTGCCGATGCACTGGGCAAGTTTCGCGTATTCGTATTCGGTGCGGCACTGTCGATCACGATGGTGTTGATCTATACCCACTTGCCTCCAGTGACCGTGCCCATCGTCATCCTGGTCAATGTCGTGCTGTTCTTCGCCATCATGTCGCGCATGGTGCCGTTCCAGGCGATGGCCTCGCAGGTTCCGGCGCCGACACATCGCGGCGCGTTCAACGCCATCAGTGCATCGATACAGCAATTTGCCGGCGGCCTGGCTGCCGTCCTGGCCGGCCATATCGTCACGGCGCAAGCAAGCGGCAAGCTCGATCACATGGACACTGTGGGCTACGTCGTCGCGGGCGTGAGCCTGCTGAGCATTGTACTGGCGTGGAACATGTCCCGCCAGATCAGCAGTGAGCAGGCGGTGCAAAAAGTGGCCGCTCAGGCCTGACCATGGGCACAGGCTATCGCCCTGTCATGCTTCCGCGAGTTTGTGTGCAAAAGTCTTGCGGAATTTTGAGACCTTGGGGGCCACCACGAAGGCACAATAGCCTTGCAGCGGGTGTTGACGGAAGTAATTCTGGTGATATTCCTCGGCCTTGTAGTACGCCGGCACGGGGCTTAACTCGGTGACTAAGGGCGCGTCCCACACATTGGCCATTTCGGCGATCACGTGCTTGGCGGTTTCCCGCTGCTCCGGCGAATGGTAGAAGATCACCGAACGGTATTGCGTGCCGACGTCGTTGCCCTGCCGGTTCAGCGTGGTCGGATCATGGATGGTGAAGAACACTTCGAGTACTTCACGGAAAGAAACCGCGTCGGTATCGAATGTCACCCGCACCACTTCCGCGTGCCCGGTCGTACCTTCGCATACCGCTTCGTAACTCGGATTGGCAACTTGGCCGCCGGCATAACCGGACTCCACGGCCGTCACACCCTTCAATTGCTGGTATACCGCCTCCAGGCACCAAAAGCATCCGCCACCCAAGGTCGCCACTTCGCTTGCCATGATCATTCCCCAGTTAGGTTTTGATTATTGTAATGTAGTCCAGCTGGTCTTGTTGCATAACAGAAAAAGCGATCGTTTATCTCTCGCTACTCCGCCCGCTTTTGCTTGGATTCAAAAACCAGCGTTGCGTTCAATTTACAGAAATCTCGATACGGCGCATCGATGTGTCTTTCCTTGCCACAAAATCCACCACCGATTCAACGGTCACCGTATCGATATGGCCGGCCATACGGTCGCCGAAAGGATGGTCGTTGAACGAGATATTGGCGCGAAAAAAGTCGGCGCCGAGGCGTTTCATCATCGGGACCTCGAGCGTGGTGGGACGGTAACCGGCCAGCTTGAGCCAGGCTTGCGCCTCGCTGCGGTTGGCGATGTTCGTATCTTGCGCCATGGCTGACGACAGTGTTTCGAGCAGCCATTGGTTGGAATTCTGGAACTCGGTCGAAAACGGATAAGCCACCATGTTATACGGCCGGCCGTGGAATTTGCGCATCTCGCCGGAAGCGAGGATAGCCGCGATGCGCTCCTGCGTCTGTGGCGACGGAATCACCATCAGGGTCTGGTAGGAAAACATATTGTCGAGGAACAGGTTGCCCAAACCCTCGTCGAATAGCGAAGAGTTGGACGTGCCGCACTGGTTCAATTCATGGATCACCGACCAGGGTCGGCCCTTTGCTTCGCGCCAGACGAAAGCCATATGCGAATACTTCAAATGGTATTGCGACAAGTCTTGCCCGACGCGTGCGATCATCGCAACTTTCGCGCCGGAGTCATCGAGCGCCTTGCTGCTCTTTTGCGCCAGTTCCAAGGCGCGCATGACATTGTTGGGGTCGGGCGCTGCTTCGGCGCAAGCGCTGCCGGCCTGAGCCGCGCCGCACAGCATGAGCGCGCAGGCAAAGGCAAACAGGTGGCGGGTCTTCATGGTTTAATCCAGCTTGCTTTGATGCAGCAGCGCCAAGCCGATTTCATTGGGGATGAAGGCAATCGCCTTGCCCGACATGACGAGCATATTGCCGGTCGACGTAGCCACCACTTGTACCGACTGCCCCACAGCCTTGGAACACTGGCGCGCGACCTCGCCTGTCACGCGCACCGAAACCTCTGCGCCGTTGGCTACCCCCTTCAGCACGACCACCGAAACATCGCCAACCACCGTCACGCCCTCGACGACCACCGAGCCCGTCCCGGCGATTGTCATCATGCTCCCGCCAACGACGAGGCCGGATGCGTCGCCCATGCTTCTCGACGCATTGGACGAGCCGCACGATGCGCAAGGCTCGTCCGCACGTGCCTGCATTGCCAAGGCCGCCAATCCTGCACACACGGCCATCAAGCCACACCTGATCGTATTCGACGCGGGAACGTTGATGCGAATCCTCATGATTTCCTCTCTAAGACATAACGGCGCCAGCATGAGGCCGGGAAAAGTTGCCGGCAATCGTGCCGGATGAGGTAGCAAGGCGCCGCGCTTGGTGTATCATTTTTCGATACTTTTACTCCGGAGCCATCCATGCTGCACGCCACCACGCTGGTCGATTCCCTGAAACGCGAATTGAAGGCGCGCGGCATCACCTATGCCGAGCTGGCCTCGCGCATCAAGATGTCGGAAGCCAGCGTCAAGCGCATGTTTTCGCAAAAGAATTTCACGCTGCAGCGGCTGGACGAGGTACTTCAGGCAGCCGACGTCGAATTCGCCGAACTGACCTCGGGCGCGCACGACGAGTCGAAACTGATCTCGCAGCTGACCTATGACCAGGAAAAGGAAATCATCGGCAATCCGAAGATTTTCGTCGTTGCTGTCTCGGTGCTGAACCTGATCACGGTGGAACAAATCGTGCGCACCTATGAAATAACCGAAGCCGAAGCGGTCAAATGCCTGACGCGGCTCGACAAGATCGGCTTCCTCGAACTCTTGCCCAACAATCGCGTCAAGCTCCTGGTGTCGCGCACCTTCCACTGGATTCCGAACGGGCCGATCCAAAACCACTTTCGCGACCTGGCTTACCGCGACTACCTGATGTCGAAGTTCGACGCCGAAGACGAATGCATGCAGTTGGTGAACGTGCTGCTGTCCAAACCCTCGATCGCGGCCGTGCGCACGCGCCTGAAGCAGGTGGCGCGCGAATTCTCGCAATTGCACCAGGACGAGATGAAGATTCCCTATGAAGACAAGACGCCGATGAGCATATTGGTTGCAGCGCGCCCCTGGCTGCCGGAGTCGTTCAAGGCGCTCGTGAGGAAGGAAGTGCTGCCGCACACGATAGGCGCGCGCAAGTAGGCTCAAACGGCCCATTTGCTCGGTAAGTGCGCGTTTTTCGGCATAATGACCCCATGTCTGCCTTCGATTCCACCCATTTTCGGCAAGCCCTGTCGCAATTCGCCACGGGCGTGACCATCATTACCACGCGCCTGGAAGACGGGAGTTTCCTTGGCCTGACCGCCAGTTCCTTCAATTCCGTCTCGCTGACCCCGCCGCTGGTATTGTGGAGCCTGGCGCAAAGCGCCAACAGCCTGCCGGTGTTTTCGGGCAATTCGCACTACGTGATCAACGTGCTGGCAGCAGACCAGACCGAGTTGGCCGAACGCTTCGCGCGGCGCGTGCCCAATCGTTTCGAGGGCGTCGAATACGAGCTTTCACACACCGGCCTGCCCATACTCCAGGGCGCCGTGGCCTGGTTCGAATGCCACAACCGCAGCCGCTATCCCGAGGGCGACCACGTGATCTTCGTCGGCGAAGTCGAACGCTGCGCCGCGCAAGCCAAAGCCGCCCTGCTGTTCCATAACGGGCGCTTCGGTAGCACCACGTTCTAAAGCCTGGCGGCCCGGGCTTGGTACAATACCAGTCATATAACATGAATCCGGAGACCCGATGAACGCCAGCAAATCCAAAGCCCAATTCCACTGGGAAGATCCCCTGCTGCTCGACCAGCAATTGACCGAGGAAGAACGCATGGTGCGCGATGCCGCCCATGCCTATTGCCAAGACAAGCTGCAGCCGCGCATCCTCGAAGCCTTCCGCCACGAAAAGACCGATCCCGCGATCTTCCGCGAAATGGGCGAGCTGGGCTTGCTCGGCCCCACTATTCCCGAGGAATACGGCGGCCCAGGCTTGAACTACGTCAGCTACGGCTTGATCGCGCGCGAAGTCGAACGCGTCGATTCGGGCTACCGTTCGATGATGAGCGTGCAATCCTCGCTCGTCATGGTGCCGATCTATGAATTCGGCACGGAAGAGCAAAAGCGCAAATATCTCCCGCGCCTGGCCTCGGGCGCTGCCATCGGCTGCTTCGGCCTGACCGAGCCGAACCATGGTTCCGACCCGGCATCGATGGTCACGCGCGCCAAGAAGGTCGACGGCGGCTACAGCCTGACCGGCAGCAAGATGTGGATTTCCAATTCGCCCATCGCCGACGTGTTCGTGGTTTGGGCCAAGGATGACGAGGGCGCAATCCGCGGTTTCGTGCTGGAGAAAGGCTGGGAAGGCTTGTCCGCTCCCGCGATCCACGGCAAATTCGGCCTGCGCGCCTCGATCACGGGTGAAATCGTGATGGACGGCGTGTTCTGCCCTGAAGAAAACGCCTTCCCCGACGTGCGCGGCTTGAAGGGCCCGTTCACCTGCCTCAATTCGGCCCGCTACGGCATCGCCTGGGGCGCGCTCGGTGCTGCCGAAGCCTGCTGGCACACCGCGCGCCAATACGTGCTCGACCGCACCCAGTTCGGCCGTCCGCTGGCCGCCAACCAGCTGGTGCAAAAGAAGCTGGCCGACATGCAGACCGAAATCACGCTCGGGCTGCAGGGCTGCCTGCGCCTGGGCCGCATGAAGGATGAGGGCACGGCGGCGGTCGAAATCACCTCGATCATGAAACGCAATTCCTGCGGCAAGTCGCTCGACATCGCCCGCGTGGCGCGCGACATGCTGGGCGGCAACGGCATCTCGGACGAATTCGGCATCATCCGCCACATGGTCAACCTCGAGGTGGTCAATACCTACGAGGGTACGCATGACATCCATGCGCTGATCCTGGGACGGGCACAAACGGGGATACAGGCTTTCCAGTAGCCTCTGTGCGGGGCGCGCGGCCCGATCGAGCGGAATATTCAGTTCGGGCCGCCCTGCCGCATCGGGCGGGCACCGTTCCTGCGGCAGGGGCCGCATTGCGCGGTGCACTTGCGCTCCTGTCAGATATGACAGGTGGACAAGGCATCCGGGCTGCACTATAAGTTGGCGATAGGCTGCCGAGGGGATGCGTAACGATTCGTTTCGGCGCAAGTTTCGCGGCAGCCTCCGCTTCAGATCAGGCTGTCTCTCCAAAACCCAACCCGATGGAGAAATGCGATGCAGAGCGATATCCGTGAACTGGGAACCCTGGCTTTGCTCAAGATGCACGAGCTGGACGAGGCCGATCTGACCCGTGTCCGCGCACTCGGCAGATTCATCATTCCCAAACTCGACAAGTACGGCGACCTGTTCTATGCCTGGCTGGTGGATATCCCCGAATACCACGTGCTGTTTACGTCGCCCGAAATCCTCGCCCACGCCCGCTCTGAGCAGATCAGGTATTGGCAGCGTTTTTTCGAATGCCACGTCGACGATGCATACGTAGAAGCCAGACGCCATATCGGGCGCACCCATGCGCGTATCGGCCTCTCGCTTCCGAGCTATATGGCGGCAATGAATTATTCCTTCGCCGTCCTGACCAAGACGCTGTACGACAACGAGCTGTCCGATTCCGAGTATGTTCCCTCGCTCCTGTCCGTGACCAAGCTTATGCATCTGGACGTTACCGTCGTGTCGGACACCTATTCGCGCATGGTGAACGAACAGATCGCCCAGCAAAGCAAGGCCATCGTGCAAATGTCCACGCCGGTGACGCAAATTTGGGAAGACATCCTGGTCCTGCCGATGGTGGGCATCATCGATTCGCGCCGCGCACAAGACGTCATGACGACGGTGCTGTCGCGCATCTTCGAAACCCGGGCCAAGGTATTCATCATGGACATTTCCGGTGTTGCCGTCGTGGATTCGGCGGTCGCCAATCATTTGATCAAAATTACCAAGTCCACCGGCTTGATGGGCTGTACGAGCCTCGTCTCGGGCATTTCTCCGGCGATCGCGCAAACCATGGTCAACCTCGGCTTCGACGTCAAGGAAATATCCACCAGTGCCACCCTGCGCGATGCGCTGGAACAGGCGTTTCGACTGATCGGCCGTACCGTCACGTGAGCGAGGCGTGGAGAGGCAGGAGGACGACCGGCGCATCCCCGTTTCGGCTATGAACGGGGCGATCGTCGCGTCGCTGCAATCGGCCTTGACGCCGCAGCTGTTGCAATGGTTGCGCGATGATTTGCTCGGGGCGGCCGCGCGGCACCGAGCAAGATTGGCCGTACTGGATCTGGCGGGCTTGACGGGCCTGGACAGGCTGGAATATCTCGACATCGTCGATACCGCACGAATGTTGCAATTGATGGGCGTGCGCACTGTTCTGGCGGGGACGCGCCCCGGCATTATCGCCGGCCTTTCCGCATTGGGTGCGGATATGGCCGCCCTGCCCGGGGCCTGCGACCTGGAAAGCGCACTGGCATACGATCGGTAAGCGTGTCCGCGCACTTCGTACAGGAGCATGGATGGTCGACTCACGGTCTCAACGCATTTACATCGCCTGCGAAGCAGACATACATGGCGCGGTGATGCAAGTCTATTCCATGTTGAGCGAGATCGGCACCATACCGACGATCGCAACGGAAGTGGCGACGGCCGTGTCCGAACTCGCAATGAATATTGTCAAATACGCCGGCACTTTCGGTAATATATTCATCGACCTGCGTTTGGACGCCAGACCCTATATCGAGGTGATCGCCGAAGACAAGGGCCATGGCATAACAAACGTGGAACGGGCGGTCATCGACCATTACAGTACCAAGGGCACTCTGGGTGTCGGACTGCCCGGAGTCAAGCGCATGATGGACGAATTCGAGATCGTATCCCAGCCGGGACGCGGTGCCCGCGTCCGTGTCAAGAAATGGCTCAATCCCGGAACGCGCGACGCCAACGGGGCAAGCACATCAAGCGGGCCGCACGGTGCAACGTGGGTATCGCGCAACGCCCTGGTGCATCCGGGCACGTCAGCGCATTTCCTGCAGCAAGTCGGGCGGCATGACTTCTCCATCGCCGGCCGCCCCTGCCTCGGAGAAATCGTCTGCGGAGACGGGGCGGTATTTCGCCAGCTCTCCAATGGCATACTGGCTGGCATTATCGACGTCCTGGGCCACGGCAAGGAAGCGCATGAATTGGCGCGTTTCTGCGAAGATTGGCTGTCTTTGCATCTGAGCAGCGACGTCGAGTCTGTTCTGTGCGCGCTTCATGGCGAACTGAAAGGCAGTCTGGGCGCGGCGGTCAGTCTGGCTTATATTTCGGCAAAGGAACTGTTGATCGCCGGGGTCGGCAACACCATAGTGTACAAGGTCGGCGATCAGGTCCGCGCGATTCCGGCGCAGCCCGGCATAGTAGGCGGAAATTTCCCACGCTTGCGCCCTACCCGCCTTCCAATCCAATTCGGAGACACCGTGCTATTGGCAACGGACGGCATTTCCTCGCATATCGACGACTCGCTGTTGATTGCCCGATGCCGCATGCCGATCAATCGCGTCGCCCACGGGCTGTTGCGCGACTTCGGCAACAGGTTCGACGACGCAACCTGCCTCGCCATGAGGTGCCAATCGTGACCGTTCTGTATGAAACTCTTGGCGTATTGCCCCTGTCCAGTGAAGTCGACGTGCAGCGCGCACGCCAAAAGTTCGCGGCCATGCTGTCCTGCGTCGGTATCCATTCCGTGCGGCTCGATTTTCTTTCGGTCGGCTTCGCGGAGTTGTGCCGGCGCGCCCTTGCAGCCGGACAGAGCATCGAAATCGGCTTGTACGGCGACATGTTGCTGATGCGCGGTCCCTTGAAGCAGGGATATCCCACAGACCTGAGCGAATTCTTTGACATATCCGTGAGCAGCGCCGGCGTGCGGCTTTTCCAGATGGCATTGCCCCGATTGAACAAATCCGCCATTTCGCGAATGCGCGAAATCGTCAACTTCAAAAGCCGGGACCAATTGTTCGCCGAGCTGGAGCGCAATCGCGCGAATCTGGAAAAGGAAGTGGAACAAAGGACCGGAGCCCTTGCCGCGAGCGAAAGGCAAATGCGCAATATGCTCGAAAGCAGCCCTGTCGCCGTGCGGGTAACGAACCGCGCGCAGGACCGACTGACTTTCATGAACCTGTCGTATGCCGAAATGCTGAGCGACGAGCCTGGCAAACTGGCCGAAGCCGATCCCTTTTTCCACTTCTCCGACCCGGCAGAAACCGACAGCGTGCGAGCCGCCGTCGCCGCAGGCGTCGACGTCGTCAACCGGCTGATGCGCTTGCGCACCTCGCACGGCAACGAAATCGAAGTGCTCGCCTCCTTCATCGGCATCCATTATCGGAACGAGGACAGCGTTCTCGGCTGGTTTTTCGACGTCACCGACCTGCGCCGCGCCAAGCAGGTCGCCGAGGAAGCGACGAAATTGCGTTCCGACTTCCTGGCCAACATGAGCCATGAAATCCGTACACCGATGAATGCCATCATCGGAATGACCCACCTCGCCTTGCAAACCAAGCTGACGGAAAAGCAGGCCAACTACCTCGGCAAGATTTCGGGCGCGGCCAATTCGCTGTTGCGGATCATCAACGACATCCTCGACTTCTCCAAGATCGAAGCCGGCAAGCTGGCGATCGAGAAGGCGCCGTTCTCCCTGCGCGACATGCTCGACAGCCTGGCGGCAATGGTAGGCGAACAAGTGGACAGGAAAGGCCTGGAGCTGATCTTCCAGGTCGCTCCCGGTACGCCGGATGCGTTGATCGGCGACGCGCTGCGGCTTGGCCAGGTATTGCTGAATTTGATCGGCAATGCCGTAAAATTCACCAAGGAAGGCGACATCGTCCTGTCCGTCCATACGTCGCGGCAGAGCGGCTCGCGCATCGAACTGCAGTTTGCCGTGAGCGACACCGGCATCGGCATGTCGCGGGAGCAGTCGGCCCGCCTGTTCCAGCCGTTCGGCCAAGCCGACAGTTCGACGACCCGCAAATACGGCGGCACCGGCCTGGGGCTGGTGATTTCGCGCCAGATAGTGGAAATGATGGATGGCGGCATTTCGCTCGAAAGCGAGGTGGGAAAGGGATCGACGTTCAGCTTCCACGTGTGGCTGGAAAGCAGCCATGCCGCCATGGCGGCAAAAGCCGCCGAGACGGCGTCGTTGCGCGATTTGCGGGTGCTGGTCGTGGACGACAATGCCGCGTCGAGGACGATTTTCGGGGAAATGCTGCAGGGGTTCGGGTGCGTCGTGACATTGGCGGCATCGGGTGAAGAATGCCTGGGCGAGCTGGAGCGGGCGCACGATGCCGGGCAGCCGATTCAATTGCTGCTTTTGGATTGGAAGATGCGCGGCATGGACGGCGTGCAGGTCAGCCGGATGATCCGCGCCGACGCTCGTTTCGAAAACCTGCTCGACATCGTGATGACCACTGCCTACAGCCGCGACGATCTGGTCAAGGCATCGGAAGGCCTGCGCCTGAACGGCTTGCTGATCAAGCCCGTGACACCGTCGACAATGCTGGAAGCCGTGTATTCGGCATTCAACCGGAACCTGGAAGAGCGGCAGGCGCCTGCGCCCCCGCAGGAAGCCGGCGAGATCGTCCCCGACTATGCGGGTACCAGGCTTTTGCTGGTTGAAGACAACGAATTGAATCAGGAGGTCGCGCAGGATTTGCTCAGCCAATCAGGATTCGACGTCGTGCTGGCCGAGAACGGGAAGGAAGCACTCGACGCGTTGGCTGAGGCGGCATTCGATATCGTGCTGATGGACATTCAAATGCCGGTGATGGACGGCTACGAGGCGACGCGCGCGATTCGAAGCCAAGAACGGTTCCGGAACCTGCCGATTCTTGCCATGACGGCCAACGCCATGAAAAGCGACATCGAACGTTGCCTCGAGGCCGGCATGAACGATCATATCGCCAAGCCGGTGAACTTGAGGCAAATGCGTGCAACCCTTGCAAAATGGGTCAGGCCGCTCGGTCCCGCAAGGCCGCACCCGATTCAGCCGCAGGCCGAAAATCCGGGTCTCCCGACGCTTGCAGGTATCGACACGGCGCAAGGGCTGGAAGGCGTCGGCGGCAACATCGCCCTTTACAGAAGGCTATTGCAGAGCTTCTTGAGAAACGAGTCGGATTCCCTGGAACGCGTCAAGGCGGCGCTGGATTCGGCGGACTTTTTCCAGGCCACACGCCTTGCGCATACGCTCAAGTCGGTGGCGGGTGCCATCGGAGCCGGGCAGCTGGCGAGCGCGGCAGCGAACCTTGAAAATGCTTGCAAAAGCGGATCGGCAGCCCACCTGCCGCTATTGCTGAGAACGACCGAAGAGCAATTATCGACGGTGTTAAAGAGTCTGCATGCGCTTTCGGCTTAGTGTTTGCTTACGACCTTGCAACCTGCTCGGCAAATGCATCCGGGAGGCATGCCGCGCAAGGCACGTCGCACCATAAGCCAGATGGCTTGAAGGCTCGCCATCGCGTCGGGCATCTACGCCTTCCTGCGCGCGGCAAATCATATGCGGCACAAGGAGGGAACGACAATCAATAGCGCCTTGGCAGGCGCAAAGGGGCGGAACATGAGCAGCGTGTAGGTAATCTTGCGCAAGCCTTTCATACCTTCTGCCTTCCCTTGTCCGCCTCCAGGGACGCTACACCGTCATGAAACAAAAAACCGCAGGCAAGGCTGCGGTTCTTGTTGAATCAAACACCAATCAGAAACGATAACCCACCGTAATGGCTTCCGAAGTCGGGTTCAGTGGCGCGTTGGCCGATTGTCCCGTCGACAGGTGCACCGTGGTGCTGATATAGGTCTTGGCAACCCAGGCATCGACGAACCAGCGCTGGTTGACGTTCCAGGTCACGCCGAGCTGCGGCGTTTCGCCCCAGGCATTGTCGACCTTGAAGGTGGTCGGCGAGCCGCCAGGGTTGGAAATCGCGGTCAATGTGCCCGAACCCTTTTCGTCGCGGAACATGGCATAGGTGATGCCCAGACCGACGTAGGGGCGCACCGGCGCGTTGGCGTCGAGGAAGTGGTACTGCGCAAACAAGGTCGGCGGCAATTGCTTCAGGGTGCCCAGCTTGCCCGCGCCGGCCAGCGAACCGGCGCCGTACAGGTCGTGCTTGTACTCGTTGCCGAGACCCAGCATGGCGCTGATGTGATCGTCGAAGTTGTAAATGATGTTGACTACCGGCTCGGCGTCGCTGCCAGGCTTGGTCTCGCTGCCCGGAATGCTCGGTGCCGACAGCGCGTCGGTCGCATGCGGCGAGATGTTGTTGATACCGACGGACACGGCCCAGGTGCCGGCCGCCTGCTGGGCCGAAGCACCGGCGCTTGCAGCCAGCAGCGCGCCCAGCGCCAGCGCTTTCAGTGTGAGGGTTGCTTTTACGTTCATCTATGTCTCCAATACCTGTTTGTTGAAGGCCGCAAGCCCCGGTTGGAGCGCGGCCGTTTCGCTTTTCTGCTTACAGCCAGCCGCGCAAAGCCATTTCCGTGGACACATACTTGGCCAACAGCGTATAGCCGTAAGGCGTCGGGTGCACGAAATCGGCAAACAGGTAATGCGACACGTCGCCGCTGATCGTGTTGTTCGTGGAGCAAACCAGCGAAGAGCCGAGCGGATTGGCCGACGAGGCCAGGTTGCAGGCCGGCACGGTCACGTTGGTGATGCCGTATTGGCCCGGATTCTGCGTGTTCAGATGGCTTTGCGTATTGGCATCGACATACAGCACATTGGGGCTCGATCCCACACCGCTTTGCAATTGTGCGTTGAAGGTCGATACCATGGTGTTGACCAGCGTCAGCGTCGAGGCATCGAGCGAGTCGCCGAAGGGCGTCGTGCCGATGTCCGGGATATTGACCACGGTGACGTACTTGGCGCCGTTGGCCAGGATCATCTGGTTGATGTAACCGGCCAGTTCTCCACCGGCCTGCGCCATCGCGGTGACGGCGTTGGTGGCGCCCGTGCCGGCGGCATAGGCTTCGCCGGCGGCATTGCCGACCGAGGTCAGGTAAGCGGTGACCAGCTCGGCTTCGGCAGCGGCCTGGCAATTGCTGGCTTGTGCATCGGTCGGCGTGCAGGTGCCGGCCTTGATGTCGGCAGCAATTTGCGCCGCAACGGCAGCTTGCACGGCCGAAGCGCTACCCAGCGATGCCTGCCACAGTTCGCCTTCAGCCTGAACTTGGCAGTTGGTGGCTTGCGCGTCGGTCGGCGTGCAGGTCTTGGCGGCGACGTCCGCCTGCACCTGGGCCGTTACCTTGGCCGTCACCGCGGCAGTGCCGGCTGCAGTGGCATCGGCTTTCAGGGTTGCCAGTTGAACGAACACGTCATTGGCGCCAGCCAGCACGAACACGATGTCGGTACCGGAGAAGCTGCCGTTGGCGGAGAGGAAATTCGCGATCTGCGTCTTGACCGGCACAGTCAATTGGCCGAGTACGGCCGATCCGCCGAGGTCCGCGGCCAAGCCGGCGCTGCCGGGGCCGTTAGGGTCGGTCACGCGGGCGCCGCCCTGGCCATAGCCGTAGCAGCCGCTGTGCATGGTCGCCGCGACTGAGAAACCGGCGGCGGCCGAGCCGTTCAAGCCGGTCTCGGCGGGACAGGGAGCCGGCAAACCGAGCGAGGCAGCCATCAATTCGGTCCAGTTCTGGGCCGAGGCGGGAACCGAGTTGACCGTGTATTTGCCGCCGCCCAGGGCAGCAACGGTGCCGACGGCATAGGTGCCGACGTCGCTCAAGCTGTCGCCGAAGGATACCTGACGGGTGAATTTGACCTTGGTGCTTTGGTCGCCGCCAGATGCGCTGCCACCGCCGCAACCGGCGAGGACAACAGCGGCCAACGCGGCAAGCGCGAGTGGGGTATGACGCATTTTGTCTCCTAAGATGTTATTCGATTCCGGGCACCCGCCAAATCCACTGCGCGAGCTGGAACTTTTCGCTATGTTTTTTAGGCGCCCTGCAGAAAAAAGAACAAGCGTTCGCTTTCCTTGAGTCTAGTATGTCATCGTTGGATAATCTTGTATAGGTACCACTACCGGGGCGCATCAAAAATTTAGAATATTTGCCACACCCCGCCCATTGAAAGCGGCGCGTCGCAGTCGGTCGTTGACACCGGCCCAATCCTGGGATACCGGCGGGGCTTCCACGACGATCACGTCGGCGCCGGCATGGTCCATGGCGCGCAGCGCGGCATAGAGGTCATGGGCATAGCCTTCGGGCGCAACCGGCATCATGCGCGTAGCCAGGGAACCGGCTAGGCCTTCCCATTCCCGCTGTATGGTCACCACGCGCTTGCCCGCCGCACGCAATTGCAGCACCGCGTCCGCCAACCGGTCCATCTGCACCACAACCACCGGCGTGGCCGGCGCGTAGTGCGACTCGAGCGCACCGGACACGCGCGGCGCGGCGGCATCGGGTGCGGCGGGCTTGACGCCCAATACCGCTTCGATCCGCTCCGCCCCGATTCCGCCCGGACGCAACAGTGCCACCCCGCCGCGGGAAAGATCGACGATAGTCGATTCGATACCGACTTCGCTTTGCCCGCCGTCTAGGATGCAAGGCAGTTCGTCATGGAATTCGTCGCGCACATGCTGTGCCGTGGTCGGGCTGACATGGCCGAACTTGTTGGCCGAAGGAGCTGCCACGCCGCCCTTTCCCCCTTTGAATTCACGCAGCAAGGCCTGCGCCACGGGGTGGGAAGGGCAGCGCAAACCTATGCTGTCCTGCCCGCCCGATACGGCGGCGGGAATGTGCGCGGCGCGCTTCAGGATCAAGGTCAGCGGCCCGGGCCAGAATGCGGCGATGAGCTTTTTCGCATGCTCCGGAATCTCGTCCGCCCAGTAAGACAGATCGGCTTCCGGCGCCAGATGGACGATCACGGGATGGTTCGACGGCCTCCCCTTGGCAGCATAGATCGCCGCAATCGCCTCCGGATTTTCCGCGTCGGCGCCCAGACCATACACCGTCTCAGTGGGAAATGCGACCAGGCTGCCGGCTTCGAGCAGGCGCGCAGCGGCCTTGATAGCGTCGTCTGTCGCCATCTCAGGCGGGAATGCCCAGGATGGCGCAGGCGGCACGCAGATTGGCTTGCGCCTCTTCCAGTGTTACCGCGACGAAGGTCACGTGGCCCATCTTGCGGCCACGCCTTGCCTCTGCCTTGCCGTACAGGTGCAGGTGCGCGCCGCGCAATTTCAGCACCTTGTCCCAGGCCGGCTCGCGGACCTTGCCATCTTGCCCGAACCAGACGTCGCCCAGGATGTTTAGCATCACGGACGGCGAATGCTGGCGCACGTCGCCCAGCGGCAATTGCGCCATGGCACGCGCCTGTTGCTGGAACTGGCTGGTGACGCAGGCATCCATCGTGTAGTGGCCGCTATTATGCGGACGCGGCGCCATTTCATTCACCACCAGGCTGCCGTCTTTGAGCACAAAGAATTCGATGCACAACACGCCGACATAGCCGAGTTCGGCGATGATGGTCAATGCTGCCTGCTGCGCCCGCTCGGCAATTCCGGCCGACACGTTCGGGCTCGGGACCGTGGTGGTAAACAGGATACCGTCACGATGCACGTTTTCGGCGATCGGGTACACCACGGCTTCGCCGTCGACGCCGCGTGCGGCGAGTACGGAGATTTCATACTCCAACGGCAGCATCTTTTCCAGCACACAAGTCACGCCACCCATGCCTGCGAAGGCGGTCTTCAACTCGTCAACGGTTTTGACGCGCACCTGGCCCTTGCCGTCATAGCCCATGCGCGCCGTTTTCAAAATGCCCGGCAAGAGCGAGCCATCGACCTTGTCCAACCCGTCCACATTTTCGATCACGGCGTGCGGTGCCGGCATCACGCCGTGCCCACCGTTTTCCAATGCTACGCGCATGAAGAATTGCTTTTCGCGGACGCGATCCTGCGCAATCGACACCGCTTCCGCGCCGGGCGCGACGAAGCTGCGCTCGGCCAGAAATTTGAGGCTTTGCGCCGGCACGTTCTCAAATTCGGTCGACACGGCCACGGACAGCGCAGCCAGATCGGCCAAGGCTTTTTCATCGGTGTAGGCTGCTTCGAATTGCTTGTCCGCCACCTGTCCGGCCGGGCTGTCCGGCTGTGGTTCGAGCACCGCGACCTTGTAACCCATGGCTTGCGCGGCGTGGGCGAACATGCGCCCCAGTTGTCCGCCGCCCATGATGCCGAGCCAGGTCTGGTCCGATTCGTTGGGCAGGTGGGCGTGGCGTTCTTCGTTGGTCATCGTCGCCATCCTCAAACCGGCAGCGTCATGTCACGCGCGACCTGGCTCTGCTTATCGCGATAGGCCTGCAGCTTGGCAGCGAGGGCCTCATCGGTCGCTGCCAGCATGGCCACGGCAGCGAGCGCGGCATTGGCTGCACCGGCT
Source organism: Burkholderiaceae bacterium (assembly GCA_036384915.1). Taxonomy (GTDB): domain Bacteria; phylum Pseudomonadota; class Gammaproteobacteria; order Burkholderiales; family Burkholderiaceae_D; genus PKWO01. The sequence goes on along the minus strand of DASVLJ010000027.1, from coordinate 238,320 downwards.
TCGCCGATGGCAAAGGTATTGACCGGGATGCCCTTGGGCATCTGCACGATGGATAGCAGCGAGTCTTCGCCGCGCAGATACTTGGAAGGTACCGGCACGCCGAGCACGGGCACAATGGTCTTGGCCGCGATCATGCCGGGCAAATGGGCGGCACCGCCGGCGCCGGCGATGATGGCGCGCAAACCGCGCGCGCGCGCCGTCGCCGCATACTCGAACATCTCGTCCGGCATGCGGTGCGCCGACACGACCTGGGCTTCGAAGGCGATGCCGAATTCCTGCAGCACCGTGACGGCATGCTGCATCACATCCCAATCCGAGGATGAGCCCATCACCACGCCGACCACGGCGCCTGCTTTGTTATGCTTCATGTCTCACGCCTTTACCGTCTCGCCGGTCAGGCGCTCAAGCGCTTCGCGGTACTTGGCGGCGGTCTTTTGCACCACCTCGTCGGGCAGCTTGGGCGCCGGGGCGGTCTTGTTCCACGTCGTGATGGTCTCGAGATAATCGCGCACGAATTGCTTGTCATAGGAAGGCGGCGAAATGCCGACCTGATACGATTCGGCCGGCCAGAAGCGCGAAGAGTCCGCCGTCAGCGCTTCATCCATCAGGTGCAGCACGCCTTGGTCGTCCAGGCCAAACTCGAACTTGGTGTCGGCGATGATAATGCCGCGCGTGGCGGCATATTCGGATGCTTCCTTATACAAGCGGATCGACACGTCGCGGATCTTGGCGGCCAGCTCGGTTCCGATGCGCTTTTCCACTTCTTCAAAGCTGATGTTCTCGTCATGCTCGCCCATCTCGGCCTTGGCCGCCGGCGTGAAGATCGGCTCGGCCAGCTTGTCAGCCAGGCGCAGGCCGGCGGGCAGTTTGATGCCGCAAATGGCGCCGGTCTGTTGATAATCCTTCCAGCCAGAACCGATGATGTAACCGCGCACCACGGCTTCCACCAGAATGGGCTTCAAGCGCTTGGCCACCACGGCGCGGCCCTTGACTTGATCGACCTCGTCCGGCGCCACTACCGTCTCCGGCGCAATCCCCGTCAAGTGGTTGGGTACGATATGGCCCAGCTTGCCGAACCAGAAGTTGGCCATCTGGTTCAATACCTTGCCCTTGTCGGGAATCGGCTCGCTCATGATGACGTCGAAAGCCGAGAGCCGGTCCGACGTGACCATCAAGATCTTGTCGTCGCCGACGGCATAGTTTTCGCGCACCTTGCCGCGTCCGAGCAAAGGCAGGGATTGGATGTTCGATTGCAGTAGCGTAGTCATAGGTCAAAAAAAAAACGCAGGGCGCTGTGATTTGCGCCCTGCATGGGTTACTTCAAGATCAGTTTACGATCTGGGCCAACTCGCCTTTTTTGTAGCGCTCGGCCATCTTTTCCAAAGATAGCGTCTTGATCTTGCCGGCCTGGCCTTCGCAGCCAAATGCCAGATAACGCGCCTTGCAGATCTGCTTGGCCGCTTCGCGCGCGGGCTTCAGGAAGTCGCGCGGATCGAACTTGGAAGGATTCTCCGCCATGTAGCGGCGCACGGCACCGGTCATCGCCAGACGGATGTCGGTGTCGATGTTGATCTTGCGCACGCCGTGCTTGATGCCTTCCTGGATTTCCTCGACCGGCACGCCGTAGGTTTCCTTCATATCGCCGCCGAATTGGCGGATTTCGGCCAGCAATTCCTGCGGCACCGAGGAGGAGCCATGCATCACCAGGTGGGTGTTGGGAATGCGCGCGTGGATCTCCTTGATGCGGTCGATCGCAAGGATGTCGCCCGTGGGCTTGCGCGAAAACTTGTAGGCGCCGTGCGAAGTGCCGATGGCAATTGCCAGTGCATCGCATTGCGTCAGCTTGACGAAATCGGCGGCTTGCGCGACGTCGGTCAAGAGCTGCTCGCGCGTCATCGTGCCTTCGGCACCGTGGCCGTCTTCCTTGTCGCCCTTCATGGTTTCGAGCGAACCGAGTACGCCCAGTTCGGCTTCCACGGTCACGCCGATGGCGTGGGAAAATTCGACAACCTTGCGCGATACCTCGACATTGTATTCATAGGAAGCGACGGACTTGCCGTCGTCCAGCAGCGAACCGTCCATCATGACCGAGGAAAAGCCGGAGCGGATGGCAGCCATGCACACCGCCGGCGACTGGCCGTGGTCCTGGTGCATCACGACGGGGATGTGGGGGTAGGCTTCGACCGCGGCCGAGATGATGTGGCGCAGGAAGGCCTCGCCGGCATACTTGCGGGCGCCTGCGGAGGCTTGCATGATCACGGGCGCGCCGACTTCATTGGCGGCATCCATGATGGCTTGCACTTGTTCGAGATTGTTGACGTTGAACGCCGGCAGTCCGTAGCCGTTTTCGGCGGCGTGGTCCAGCAGTTGACGCATGGATACGAGAGGCATGGGGGATCTCCATTCACAATAAAAAACAGTTGCAGCCCGGATTGTTCAAATCCAGGCATCGCTCCCGGCGCTCTGCTTGTGGCGGCAGCCGGAAAGAATTATGTTGTTTGTACACCCTTTTCCGGTATTCGTCCAACACCGGATGCAATTCGAACTCGTGCGCTATGGCAACGGATTGTAGGGCAGAACAGCCGCAGGCGGGCGACGCTCTTCCACCCCACAAGACCCCGTGGTGCCGCCTTGGACGTCAATACTCTCCGATCTTCTTGATCGTCAAGGAATTCGTCCCGCCAACCTGCCCCATGGGCTCGCCCCAGGTCACCACCACGGTATCGCCGCGCTGCACCACGCCCTTGTCGAGCAAGAGCTTTTCGGCAGCTTTCAACACCGCATCGCGGTCGGTCGATTGCGCCAGTTCCAGCGTATGCACGTTGCGGTACAGCGCCGCCTTGCGCTGGGTGGCAATCGAGGGCGTAATGGCGAAAATCGGCACATCGATATTGTGGCGGCTCATCCATAGCGACGTGGAACCGGACTCGGTAAGGGCGGCAATCGCCTTCACGCGCAAATGGTGCGCGGTGAACAGGGCGCCGTAGGCAATGGTCTGGTCGATACGCTGAAAGGTCACGTTCAGGAAATCGGCATCGAGCTCGAAGTCTTCCGACTTTTCCGCTTCCTGGCAGATCGCGGCCATCGCGGCCACCGTTTCGACCGGGTACTTGCCCGAAGCCGTTTCAGCCGAGGTCATCACGGCATCGGTGCCGTCCAGCACGGCGTTGGCCACGTCGGACACTTCGGCGCGCGTCGGCACGGCGTTGACGATCATCGATTCCATCATCTGCGTCGCCGTGATAGCGACCTTGTTGGAAGCGCGCGCCATGCGGATCATGCGCTTTTGCAAGGCCGGCACGGCGGCGTTGCCGACTTCGACAGCGAGGTCGCCGCGTGCCACCATGATGCCGTCGGAGGCGTCGAGAATTTCCTGCAGCACGGGGATTGCTTCGGCACGCTCGATCTTGGCGATCATCAAGGCACGGTGGCCGTGCGGCTCGCCGGCGATGTTGGCCAGCTGGCGCGCCATGACCATATCGGTCGCGTTCTTGGGAAAGGATACGGCGATGTAGTCGGCCTGGATGCTCATGGCCGTCTTGATGTCTTCCATGTCCTTGGCCGTCAGTGCCGGCGCCGACAGCCCGCCGCCCTGGCGGTTGATGCCCTTGTTGTTCGACAGTTCGCCGCCGATTTGCACCGTGGTGTGGATCGCGCTGCCGATCACCTTGTCGACCACCAGCACGATCAGGCCATCATTCAACAGCAGCACGTCGGCCGGCTTCAAGTCGCGCGGCAACTCCTTGTAATCGAGGCCGACGACTTCCTGGTTGCCCATCTGGCAAGCGGCATCAAGCACGAACTTCTGGCCGTTTTCCAGGAAAATCTTGCCGTTCTCGAACTTGCCGACACGGATCTTCGGCCCTTGCAAGTCGGCCATGATCGCGATCTCGCGGCCGCAGGCAGCAGCGGCCTGGCGCACCAGGTTGGCCCGGTCGATATGGTCTTGCGCCTTGCCGTGGGAAAAATTCAGGCGGACGACGTCGACACCGGCGCGTATCATGCGCGTGAGGGTTTCGAGATCGCTGGAAGCGGGACCTATCGTAGAGACAATCTTGGTGGCACGGCGCATGGGTTGTTTCCTCTATGTTCTAAATGAGCGGCAATCGAAACGGGACGGCATGTGTTACTTGGCGCGCTCCTCCAGGATAGCCACTGCCGGCAGGGTTTTGCCTTCCAGGAATTCGAGGAAAGCGCCGCCGCCGGTCGAGATGTAGCCGATCTTGTCGGCGATGTCGTACTTGGCGATGGCTGCGAGCGTATCGCCGCCGCCGGCGATCGAAAATGCCTTCGATGCGGCGATCGCCATGGCTAGGGTCTTGGTGCCGCCGCCGAACTGATCGAACTCGAACACGCCGACCGGGCCGTTCCACACCACGGTACCGGCGCGGCCGATCTGCTCGGCCAGCATGGCGGCGGTCTTGGGACCGATGTCGAGAATCATGTCGTCGTCCGCCACGTCGGCCACATCCTTGGTCACAGCGGCAGCGGTGGCGGCAAATTCCTTGGCGCACACCACGTCGACCGGAATCGGCACCGAAGCGCCGCGCGCGGCCATCATATCGAGGATTTGCTTCGCCTCGTTGACGAGGTCGGCTTCAGCAAGCGACTTGCCGATCTTCAAGCCCGCAGCCAGCATGAAGGTGTTGGCGATACCGCCGCCGACGATCAGATTGTCCACCTTCTCGGCCAGCGTCTTCAGGATAGACAGCTTGGTCGAGACCTTGGAGCCCGCCACGATCGCCACCAGCGGACGTGCCGGTTGGCCCAGCGCCTTGCCCAAAGCGTCGAGTTCGGCTGCCAGCAGCGGGCCGGCGCAGGCAATGGGCGCAAACTTGGCGATGCCGTGCGTAGTCGCTTCGGCGCGGTGCGCGGTGCCGAAGGCGTCGTTCACGTAGACGTCACACAGCTTGGCCATCTTGGCGGCCAGCTCGTCGCTGTTTTTTTTCTCGCCCTTGTTGACACGGCAATTTTCCAGCAGCACGACCTGCCCCGGCGCCACGTCCACACCGTCGACCCAGTCGCGCATCAATGGAACGGGCTGGTTCAGCAATTGCGCCAACCGCTCGGCAACGGGCGCGAGCGAATCTTCCGGCTTGAATTCGCCTTCAGTAGGACGACCCAGGTGCGAAGTCACCATCACGGCGGCGCCGGCTTGCACGGCGGCGCGAATTGCGGGAACCGAGGCGCGGATGCGCGTATCTTCGGTGATATTGCCGGCATCGTCTTGCGGCACGTTCAAATCGGCACGGATAAACACGCGCTTGGCCTGCAACTGGCCAGCGTCGATCAGGTCGCTCAGTCGTTTGAATTGCATGGATGGTCCCGGAAAGGCTTTGGGTGGAAGGAAAGACGCTATTCTACCGCAGCGGGGCAGCGAAACGCGGCCAGACCCCGCTTGAATCTAGCCGGGCGATACCAGTCGAAGAAACGTAAGCAGGGCCATGCCCGCAGCCAAGGTACCGAGCATATGGCGAGTCAGGAGGTAAAACACCGTCGCCCCCAGACCGGCCAAGAATTTCGGGTTGTGCCAACTCAAGTCGGGCAAGCCCTCGGGCGACAACACCAGATCGGGAATCACGATGGCGGCCATGGCTGCCGCCGGCGCGTAACGTAAGGCATGCTGGACCAGGGGCGGCAAGCGCAAGCGGGGAGCGAACAGAAAAGCCAGACTGCGCGTGATCAGCGTGGAGAGGAACAGCAGCGCAATCGCGAACCAGACGTCAATGGCGCTCACTCACCTTTCTCCCTGGGCGCGAGATCATGCAATAAGGCAGCCACCATGCCCGACACCACAGCCGCCAGCAAACCGAGCCGGTAGGGCCAGTGCGCGCCGAGAACGGCCACGCTGCCAGCCACGGCGACGCCGGCCATGGCGGCGCGATTGATCACGAGCGGAATCATCACACACAGGAGCGCCAGGGTGCCGGCAAAACCGATGCCCCAACTCTGCGGAATCTGCCCCGCCAGCAAGATGCCGAGTACAGAACCGGTTTGCCAGGCGAGCCAATTGGGAAAGGCCACGCCGTAGAGGAACCCGACTTTCCCCTCGGGCTCGTAAAGCTTGTCGAGGGGAAAGCGGCGCGGGAACAGCGCCATCATGGTGTCGGCATTGAAATAGCCAAGACACAGGCGCGCGCGCCAGCCCAAGTGGGCAAAATGCGGGCCGATCGCAACCGAAAAGATCACGAAACGCAGATTCACCAGCATGGCGGTGAAAAATACCAGTGACAGCGGCGCATTGGCGGAGATCAGCGGCAAGGCCGCCAATTGCGCCGAACCGGCAAAGACGATTAGGCTCATGCCCATTGCCGGCCATAGCGTCAGGCCGGATTTGAACATGGCCATGCCGGAAACAAGACCCCAGGCGAAGATGCCGAGCGCAATCCCGGTACTTAAGCGAAAGCCTTCGCGAAATGCCTGTTTTTCTGCGTCAGGGAATGTTTTCGAAAAATACTTATCCAAGATTCAAGATACGGAAGTGAGCTGCCGAAAACGCGGCTTTTCTTGCACTAATAGCATGATTTACACGAGCTCAATTCCAACTTATCGCAAACTCAATACAAATCAGATACAAAGTTAGTACAAAGTTAATGCAAACTTAACGCAAATTTACGCAAATAAAGCCGGGTAAAGATGTTTCAATATCTTACAGGCGATCTGTACACTAGCCTGATCCGTTAAAATGTCGCACTGAACAATATCCTGCCGGAGAAGGCCGCATCAAGCCCGATCCGGTCCGCACCAAACCGCGATCTGTAGAAATTACCAAGAACACACCATGAGCGATACCGCCCAACTGCATCAAGCCGTCGAACTCGGCGCAGAAAACCTCCCGGCCTATTGCCCGAACCCGGCTATGCCGCTGTGGTCTTCGCACCCGCGCGTTTTCCTCGAACTGGATCACCACGGCGAAGCCAAGTGTCCTTATTGCGGCACGGCTTACAAACTCAAGCCGGGCACGGTCTTAAAAGGCCACTGACATGCTACAGACTCTTGCCAACGTCCGCCGCAACCTGCTGGTCGCCGGGCGATGGGCGGTCTTGCTCTGTTTGTTTTTCGTTCCGATCAACAAACCATTGCCCAACCTATTCATTTTCCTGGCGCTGTTATGCTCCGCAGCCGGTGAACGCCCCGATGAACGCTTTGCGGCCGCCATCAAGCAGCCCATTGTCATCGGCGCCATCGCCTGGTTCCTGGTCTATGCCATCTCGGCTCTCTACGCGCCCAGCCCCTATCCTTGGGCTTCGGTCAATACCGGCATTACCTTGTTCTACCCCTTCATCGTCGCCACGCTCCTGGAAACGCCGCGATGGCGCGCACGCGGCATGATGGCCTTTGCCGCCTCGGCCTGCCTGGTGCTGCTGCTCTCCTGGAGCCAGTTCGCCGGCATCTTCCCGGAGCGTGAAATCGCGCTGGAACTGCCGAGCTACCGCTATACCGTATTCAAGGACTATACCCAGCAAGGCGTGGTCTTCCTCGCCTTGGCCGCCATGGCTTCCGCCTATGCCATGGTGACGCCGGTGCGCAAATACCGCATCGGGCTCTGGCTGCTTGCCGCCGCCGCCGTCATCAACGTGGTGTTCCTGCTGCAGAGCCGTACCTCTTATCTGATCGTGGTGCCGCTGTTGATCTACTGGATCTGGCGGATAGCGAACGGCAACTGGCGCAAGATTGCCATCGGCGCCGCCTTGCTGGTGTGCTGCGGGGGCGCGGCGCTATTGACGCCGCGCGTGCAGGAGAGGCTGGAACAGGCTCACCAGGACGTGGAGATCTATTCCAACCAGCACGAAGCAAGTTCGCTGGGTATCCGCCTCGAACTGTGGCGCCGTACCCTCCCCATCATCGCCTCCGCGCCGGTGTTGGGTCACGGCCTGGGCCAGTGGGACGCCGAATACCGGGCTCAAACCAAGGATTTGCCGGATTTCGATCAATTTCGCATGCACCACCCGCATGACGATTCACTGCTGATCCTGTCGGAGCAGGGCATTGTCGGCTACGGCATCTTCATCGCACTCCTGGTGCTGCTGGCGCGCCACATCCGCGGCTTGAACCAGCCTGAACGCGATTTTTACAACAGCCTGCTCCTTATCTTCATCCTGGGCGGCCTGGCACAGTGCCTCTTGCCAGACTTCACCCAGCGCCATACTTTCCTGATGCTGCTGGCTTGCATCCCGGTAGTAGCCAGGAAAACCGCCGCGGCTGGCAAAACAACCGAATTGCCGCAAAAAGACACCAAGCTCGAACCGGCGGCCGGCAAGACCTTCTGAGCCGAAATTTCGGCGCAGTGGCGGCGGCAACAAGGTAGAATGGCGGCCGAAAGCCGCCTGCCGCGTGCTGCCAACCAATACTGCCCATGGCCAAACACCGCAAACTGCTGGGAACCGCCGAGGATATCGAAGCCGCATTCTATGATGCCATCGGCCGCGCCGACATCGATGCGCTGATGGCACTGTGGGCCGAAGATGAGGATATCCTGTGCATCCATCCCGGCGCGTCGCGCCTGGTCGGCCACGCCGCGATCCGCGCCTCGTGGGAGGCGATCTTCGAGCGCGGCGGCGTGACGATAAGGCCGCGCCAGTTGCTGGTCACGCAAAATCTGATGACGGCGATCCACAACATCGTCGAAGAGGTCAAATCGGCCAGCCCGCACGATAGCGAGCACCAGGAATTGCACATCATCGCCACCAACATTTATCTCAAGACGCCGCAGGGTTGGCGCATTGCCGTGCACCACGCCTCGGTCGCGCCGGGCGCCATCGTCAGCGAGCACAGCACCGGGTCGATGCTGCATTGAAATACTACCAAGCCCCGCGCTGGCTGCCCGGCGGCCATCTGCAAACAATCTATCCGGCCACCTGCATCAGGAAGCCCGCTGTGGCTTATCGGCGCGAGCGCTGGGATACGCCTGACGGCGACTTCGTCGATGTCGATTTCATCGACGGTATGCCGGGCAAACCTTTTCTCGTACTGTTCCATGGCCTCGAGGGTTCCTCGGACAGCCATTATGCGCGCGCCCTGATGGCCAAGGTCCGGGCGTTGGGCTGGTCCGGTGCCGTGCCGCATTTCCGCGGCTGCTCCGGCGAAATGAACCGCGCTCCGCGCTTCTATCATTCCGGCGATGCGGGCGAAATCGACTGGGTCGTGCGCCGCTTGCGTGGAACGTATTCCAAAGGTGGCCGCTTCTTTGCCGCGGGCGTCTCCCTCGGCGGCAATGCCCTGCTGCGCTGGCTGGGAGAATCGCAACATGAGGCCGAACTGGTTGACGCCGCCTGCGCCGTATCGGCGCCGCTGGACCTGGCGGCCGGGGGACAAGCGCTTGGCAGCGGCTTCAACATGCTCTATACGCGCATCTTCCTGCAGACACTCAAGCCCAAGTGCCTCGCCAAGCTGGAACAATTCCCGGGCCTGTTCGACCGCACAGCCATGCTGGGCTCGCGCGACTTGTATGAATTCGACAATGTCGTCACCGCCCCGCTACACGGCTATCGCAACACCGACGACTACTGGAATCGGGCCAGCGCCAAACATGTCCTCCCCGACATTACCGTGCCGACCTTGGTGCTGAACGCGAAAAACGACCCCTTCCTGCCGGGGCGCCATCTGCCATCCCATGCATCGCGCAAGGTGACGCTGGAATACCCAGAGCATGGCGGCCACGTCGGCTTTGCCATCGGTTCCGTGCCAGGGCGGTTGAGCTGGCTGCCCGATAAAATCGTCGGTTTTTTAGCAGCCAATACCGGCGATTTGGCATAAACTGGCGCTCTGTGCTGTTGGCAATCGTTAATTTCGTATAATCGCTATCTGCCACATTTTCTGAACGGATACCTATGTTTAGCTGGTTCGATGCTCGCGATGCGCAGCAATTTGGGGAAACCCTCGCCGATTTTTTCATCCAGCGCGTGCCTGCGGATGAAGCCGGGAAAAAGGGCCTGGAGACGAAAAAGCGGGAAGCCATCGAAAAGATGGGCCAGCAGATTCAGATTTTCAAGGTCAACCACAAGCTCAATCTGTACAAGAAGGCAAAGCTGGCAAATACCTTCAAATGGAAATTGCTGGATAAAGGCTATCAGCCGGATACCGCGGACGAATTGACAAGAACGCTGCTGATCAAGCTTTAAAACCGCTTTCAACATGGGCAAGGCCGGGCGCCGCGACGAAGACAGTATGGCTGTACGGCGAGGAGCGGCAACAACGCCATGCCCTTTTTGAAACAGGTTCTTGATCTTGCCGGGCGTACAAGCCAGCAGTGAAACAGGTTGCCGGAAACAACGCCATGCTCAAGTGGGTCAGACAGCTCATCAATGGAGACCGGCGTGATCAGGATTTTTCCACCGACACGCCGGGCAGCAATACTCCCGTTCCATCCTCTGCGATACAAGTCATCGAGCAAGGCAACGCGCTATTTGATCGCGGCGACTATCTTGGCGCCTGCCGCTCGTATCGTGAGGCGATCTCGCTTCAATCCGACAATGCCGAAGCGCATTGCCGCCTGGGCATGGCCCTGAAGGAGAGCGGAGACTCGCAACAAGCCGAATGGCATCTGGTTCGCGCACTGTCGCTCGACCCCGCCTCCGTCAATGCCCATTTCCTGCTAGGAGAGCTGGATCTCGCCAAAGGATTGCCCAACGCAGCGGAGGCGCACTGGCACAAAGCTTTGGCGCTGGCGCCCGATTTTGAAGCGGCCTACCTTGCGCTGTGCCGCCTGCTTCTCGCCAAGGGGGCGCCCGGTGAAGCCGGCGAGCTGGTGTCGCGCGGCGTTGCGCTTCTGCCCGCATCGGCCGATCTGCACTTCTATCTCGGCAATCTGGAATTCCAGCAGCAACGATATGCGAGCGCGCTGGAAAGCTACGGCCGCGCGCTCTTCTTGCAGCCACAACGCCCCGACATCCTGGCAAACCGGGGCCTGACGCTGTTATTGCTGGAACAGCCCGACGCTGCGATCGACGCTTTCAAACTGGCAAGTGCCATCGAACCGCACAATGCCGACCTCCACTTCATCCTCGGCAATGCTTTGCTCGGTCGAGGCCGGCTTGACGAGGCGATAAAAGCCTATGAAGCTGCCGTCTCACTGGCACCCGATCGTTCTGACGCGCACAGCAACCTTGGCAGTGCGCTGCTGCGCCGAGGACGTACCGCCGAAGCCGTCGCATCGCTGCGTCACGTCGCAACTCTCACCCCATCGAGCGTCGAGGCATACTACAATCTTGGGACGGCACTGCAAGCGCAAGGGGACTTGGGCCAGGCCATCGAAGCATATGAAGCGGCTTTGGGACTCGACGCCATGCATGCCGCGTCTCTATTCAATCTCGGCACGTTGCGGGAAGGCGCGGGAGAGTTCGCCCTGGCGATTGCTTGCTACGAAAAATCGATCGCGATCGCTCCCAAGCAAGCTGCTGCGCACAGCAATCTCGGGCGCTGCTTTGAAGCCGTGGGGCAATTGGATAGAGCCTTGGCCTGCTACAGGAACGCCCTCGATGCGGACAGCAATTTCACCGTTGCCCACCGCAACATGTCGGACGTGTTTGCCCGCCAGAACAAATACAGCGAAGCCATTGCCAGCTACGATGCAATCCTGTCTGCGGAGCCGGACGATGCGGACGTGCATTTCAACAAGTCGAATGCTTTATTGGTGACGGGGGACTATCAGGCCGGCTGGCGCGAGTACGAATACCGTTGGCATTGCAGGGGCGGCGCAGTCAAGCCCGCATTTGCCCGAAGCGAATGGGATGGACGGCAAAGTCTCGCAGGTAAGACTATTTTGCTCTACGGTGAACAAGGCCTGGGCGATATCCTGCAATTCATCCGCTATGCCCGATTGATAGCACAGCGCGGCGCAACGGTCCACGTGCTGGTTCCTCAAGCGCTGCAAACGCTGATTGCCAGCTGCCCCGGCGTCTCGGCCGTATTCACGTCGGATCGCCTGCTTGCACCGTTCGACTACCACTGCGCACTGATGAGCCTCCCTCTGCTGTGCGGCACCGAATTGTCCAGCATCCCCGCGGAGACTCCCTATCTGTCCAGTTCGGCAGAAAAGCAAGCTTGGTGGCGTGAACGGATCAGCCGGGCCGGCCGCGCCAGCTTACATAATGGCTTGCACACTGGCCTGCGAGTGGGGCTGGTATGGGCCGGCAATCCACGCAAGCACGACAGCGTGGCCCATGCGGCCGATCGCTTGCGCAGCCTGCGCTTCGAGCAGATTGCGCCTTTGCTCGACGTCGAAGACGTCGAATTCTACAGCCTTCAACTCGGCGAAGAAGCCGTCGCTCAACTGAATGGCGATACGCGCCTCATCGATCTCACCGCCGATCTGCACGATTTCGAAGATACCGCCGCTTTCGTATCGAACCTCGACCTCGTCGTCTCCGTCGATACCTCGGTCGTGCATCTGGCGGGGGCCATCGGCAAACCGGTATGGATTCTCAATCGTTACAATACCTGCTGGCGCTGGCTGGCCGAAGGCATGGACAGCCCGTGGTATCCGACCGCGCGACTATTTCGCCAGTCCGATTTCGGCGACTGGGATGGTGTCATCGCCGATGTGAGACGCGCACTGTCGGAATTGGCTTACGCGCATCGAGCCAATTCAGCCATGCCCGCCGGCGGCGATTGAGAGGCCATATGCGCCGCCTGGTACAGCGAATGCGAACCTTCGTCGGCCTGCGCCGGCTCGCGGCCGAACCGACTGACGTTTCGCGCTCCATGCAGCAGGGCGATCTGGCATTGGAGCACGGCAATTTCTCCCAGGCTGCAGAACATTTTCGGCAAGCCCTCGCTATGGACGCACGCCGTGCGGATGCCTATTGCAAGCTCGGCTTCGCACTCAAGGAAACGGCGCACCTTAAAGAGGCGGAATCGGCGCTGAAGCGCGCCATAGCGATCGATCCCAGTCTCGTCGAAGCCCATTTTTTCCTTGGCGAGGTTCTGCAGGAGCGGGAGAGTCTCGACGCGGCTGCCGGGCACTGGCGCACGGCGTTGTCACTGGCACCGGATTTCGAACCGGCTTGCCTTGCCCTGTGCCGCCTCCATTTGCAGCAAGGGCAGCTGGAAGATGCGCTTCGATTGGCTGTGGCCAGCGTCGGGCAATCGCCGGATTCGGCGAACCTGCATTTCTGTCTAGGCAATCTGCAATATGAAGCAGGGCAACCCGGGCTCGCCGCCGAGAGTTATCGGAGAGCGGCGGAAATCGAACCGGAACGTGCTGAAATATGGGCGAATCTCGGCGTGGCATTCATCAAACAGGACGACTTCGAAAGCGCGGCCTCGGCTTTTCAACGCGTCCTGGCATTGGATTCTGGCTCTGCCGATATGCGCCGCAATCTGGCGGAGGCATATTTTCACCAAGGACGAACGTCGCAGCGCAACGGAGGACTCCTGGCCGCGGAAGAGCACTACAGAAATGCGCTTGCCGTCCTCCCGGATCATCTGCCCGCATGTATCTGTTTGGGCGACGCATTGCATGCGCAGTCGCTCCACCATGAAGCAGAGTCCGTGTTTCGGTCCGGCTTGCAGGCCTCGCCTGACCGGCCCGAGTTGCTGGTGCGGCTTGGCGTCGCCTTGCAAGCGCAGGGCAAACTTGAGGATGCCATTTCCTGTTATGAAACGGCCAGCGCTATCGAGCCCGGCAATATCGACGCCCGCTACAATTTGGCCGTGGCGCTGCAAGCCCTGGATCGGGCCGATGCCGCACTTGCAGCTTACCATTCCGTATTGCTGCTCGAGCCGGATCACCTGAATTCGCTCTTCAATCTGGCTCATGCCTCCCAGGCAAAGAAAGAATTCGCGCAGGCCGAAGAAAAATATCGCAGGATATTGGAACTCGATCCCGACCGGTTCGACGCGCACCTCAACCTGGGCATGGTCATGCAATCCAAAGGGCATTGGGACGCAGCCCTCTCATGCTATCGAGAGGCAATGCGCGCCGGCCCTGACGACTATCGTCCCTTGATCGGTATCGGCCTGGTATTGCGGGAACAGGGGCTGTTCGGGCAATCTCTCGAAGCATTCCGACAAGCGCTCGCCTTGAACGCCAATTCGCTCGAGGCGCGCGTGAATATGTCGAGCCTGCTCATTCTGGAGAATCGATTCGACCAGGCGTTAGTGCTTTACGACGAAGTTCTCGCCGCCGACGCAAACCATCCTGAGGCGCATCTGGGCAAAGCCTTCGCCTTATACGCGCAAGGAAGATTCAGCGACGCGATCGCACATTGCGACAAGGTTCTCGCCATCGATCCGAATCATGTGGAAGCCCATATGAGCAAAGCCTACGCCCTGCTTGTACAAGGTCATCTGTCCCAAGGCTGGCGCGAACACGAATACCGGTGGCAGCGTGCCGAAGCTGTAGCCAAACCGGCCTTTCCGCAAGCCGAATGGGACGGAAAATCCGAGCTAGACGGCAAGACCATCCTGCTTTATGGCGAACAGGGCTTCGGCGACACGCTGCAATTTGTCCGCTACGCGAGCGTGATCGCGCAACGCGGCGCAACCGTCTACGTGCTGGCTCCGGCGCTGCTGCGTTCGCTGATCGCCGGCTGTGCCGGCGTAGCAGCAGTGTTCACGCCGGGCCAGGCGCTGCCGCCGTTCGACTTTCATTGCGCGTTGATGAGCCTGCCGTTGCTGTGCGGTACGGAGTTGTCGACTATTCCGGCGACGATCCCTTATCTGGCCGGCTCACCGGAAAAACAAGAGCGTTGGCAGGAACGTCTTCGTTGCCATCCTCGCCGCCATAGGGGCCTGCGCGTCGGCCTGGCATGGGCAGGCAACCCGACGCAAAAGGCGGATCGCATGCGCAGCCTGCGCTTCGAGCAGATCGCTCCCTTGCTCGAAGTCGAAAACGTCGATTTCTTCAGTCTTCAAGTCGGCAATGAAGCCGTGGCGCAACTGAACAAAAACGCGCGCGTCGCCGATCTTACGCCTGATTTTTACGACTTCGAGGATACGGCGGCATTCATGGCGAATCTTGACCTGGTGATTTCCGTCGATACTTCAATTGCCCATCTGGCGGGCGCCATCGGCAAGCCCATATGGATGCTCAATCGCTACAATACTTGCTGGCGCTGGCTGGACAGCCGCAATGACAGCCCCTGGTATCCGACCATGCGCTTGTTCCGCCAACCCTCTTTGGGCGACTGGACCGGCGTCATCGCCGAAGTAAAATTAGCACTGTCGGAGTTGGCTGCGGCAACCCAGCCGGCCGGCCACAATTGAAGAATCGCATGCGCAACTGGCTAACGCGGATATTCGCCTCCACGACGGCACAATCCAAGGACCTTGCAACAACGTCTCAAGCTCCGGTCGACACCTCCGCGTCGATGCGGGAAGCGGACCTGGAATTTGAACGCGGAAATTTTTCCGCAGCGTGCGACTGTTACCGGCGCGTCATCGCCGTCGATCCGGCAAACATTGCAGCGCTGCGAAAATTCGGCGTCGCCCTGAAGAACACCGGGCGGTTGCATGAGGCTGCGGGCATTCTGAAGCGCTGCCTGGATCTGGATTCGGCCGACGTCTATTCCCGCCACCTTCTGGGAGAGATCGCCGAGGCGCAAGACGATGCCGAAACGGCGCGCGCAAACTGGCAAACGGTAATTGGCATGGCACCGGATTTCGAACCGGCCTACCACGGCTTGTGCAGGCTGCTGCATCGGGATGGCAAGCTCGATCTCGCCTCTCAAGTTGCAGCGGACGGCATACGGCACATTCCCCGATCAGCCGACCTGTATTTCTGTCTGGGCAATCTTCATCTTGGATTGCAGCAATTCGATTTGGCAGAACAGGCTTACCGCCAGGCCATAGCCATAGAGCCGGGACGCGCCGATATATTCGCCAATCTCGGCCTGGGGTTCGCGGCACAAAACCGGCTGGCTCCCGCGATCGAGGCGATGGAACATGCCGTCGATATCGATCCGCATCGCGCAGACGTGCACAATAATCTGGCAGACACCTTGTTCAAGGCGGACAGGCTTGATCAGGCGCTCGCCTGCCTGAGCCGTGCGGCCGCATCGAACCCGGCATATGCTGCGGCTGCAGTCGAATGGGGTAACACCCTGCTCAAGCTGAACAGGCCGAGCGAAGCGGCTGCGTGCTTCGAGCAATTCCTGAAAGACACTCCGGAAAACATTCCAACGCTGTTCAGCCTTGCCAGTGCGCGGCACGCCGCGCAGCAATGGGATAGCGCCGCCCAAGCATATGGCAGGATACTGGATTTGCTCCCGGAAGACGCGGACGTGTTATGCAACCTCGGCATCAATTCCAGCGCCGCAGGTGACCATGAAAGCGCCGCCGCGTA
Organism: Burkholderiaceae bacterium; assembly: GCA_036384915.1. GTDB lineage: Bacteria > Pseudomonadota > Gammaproteobacteria > Burkholderiales > Burkholderiaceae_D > PKWO01. Next base: position 222,035 of record DASVLJ010000027.1, on the reverse strand, counting down.
CTATCGCCGTGCCTTGTCGCGCCGGCCTGAACACACCGGCGCCAACCATAACCTGGCCGCGCTGCTGCAGTCGCAGGGGAAGCTCGACGATGCCGTCGCTCATTACCTGAAAGCGGTGTCCGTCCAGCCCGACCTCATTGCCCTCCGCTTCAATCTTGCCAATGCGTATCGAACTCTGGAAAAGTGGACTGAAGCGGCGGGCGAATGCGGGCACATTCTGCGTATCGATCCCGATCACGTCGGCGCCCTGTTCTGCTATGGCGTGATTCTTCAGGCGCAGGGGTTGCATGAAGAGGCGATATCGCGCTACCGCAGCGTGCTGGCCATCGAGCCCGCACATCACGACGCCCTCATCAACCTCGGCACGGCATTCGAAGAAACCGGTCAATTGGCTGCCGCGCTTGAGTGTTGCGAGAGAGCGCTGCAAGCCGATGCCTCGTCGATCGCGGCGCATATCAACATGGCGGCGATCCTCACTTTGCAGGGGCGCCTGACGGAATCGATCGCATCTTGCGATCGGGCACTGGAGATCGATCCTCATCACCCCGACGCCCACTATAGCCGCGGCCTGTCGTTGCTGCGACTGGGCAGGTACGACGAAGGCTGGAAAGAATATGAATACCGCTGGGCCCGTTCGGACGCACCGCCAAAGCCGGAATTTCCGGGGAAAGAATGGCGAGGCGAAGAGGATTTGCACGGCAAGACGATACTGCTCTATTCGGAGCAGGGCTTGGGCGATACGATCCAATTCATCCGCTACCTGGACCAGGTTGCGGCAAAGGGCGCAACCATCGTTCTTGAATTGCAGGCACCGCTGTTTCCCTTGCTAAAGAATCTGAAAGATATAGCCTGCTTCGTGGTGCGGGGCGATACGGCCCCCCTGCCCGCCTACGATTTCCAATGCTCGCTGCTGAGCCTTCCGGCCGCGCTCAAATCGGGGGCGGCAGACATTCCCGCGCAATGCCCGTATTTGCAAGCCCCGCCGGATCGCATGGCTTACTGGAAGCAGCGTCTCGGCAACAGCGATGCTCCGAAGATAGGCTTGTCCTGGGCCGGCAATCCACTGCACAAGAATGATCGGAACCGCTCCATGGCCCTGTCGAACCTGGCGCCGCTTTGGGCGCAGGAAAAATGGAAATTCCTGTCGCTGCAGAAGGAAGTCCGGCCTGCGGATGCGGCAACGCTGAAGGAGGCGACGACGATTACCGATCTCTCCTCTTACCTGAGCGATCTGGCGGAAACCGCCGCCATCATTTCCTGCCTGGACTTGCTGGTCACGGTCGATTCCTCGCTGGCGCATTTGGCCGGTGCTTTGAACGTTCCCGTCTGGATCATGCTGCCTCACCTGTCCGATTTCAGGTGGATGATGCAGCGACAGGATAGCCCGTGGTACCCTTCGGCGCGACTGTTCCGGCAAGATAGCCCCGGCAACTGGCCGTCGGTGGTCGACGCCGTCGGCCAGGCACTGCACGAGAGCTTTGGAAACCGGAATCCGGACAAGGGACCCGACAAGCATGCTTAATTGGTTTACATCGCTGCGCAACAAGAAAAAGCCGGTGGCGGATCCGTCCGGAGCCGGACAAATCCAACACTGGATTCGCGATGCATTTGCCGCGTTGAACCGGGGCGATCCGAATGCCGCTGCAGCATTGCTGGACCAGATATTGCGCCGACAGCCCGATCATGCCGATGCCCTCTACCTTTCCGGCATCGTTGCCGGCAGCAGGAACCGGCCTGACGAGGCGATTGCCCTGATACGGCGCGCCATTGCCAGCGATCCTGCAGTGGCCAGCTTCCATCTCAGCCTGGCCAACTTCTTGAGCCTGCAGGGCGACGATACGCATGCCCTGCCCCATTATCTTGAAGCGAATACCCTGGAGCCGGACAACGTCAAGACGCTCGGCGATCTCGCTCATACCCTCCAGCGCTTGGGCAAGGCGAGCGAAGCCATGGCGCACTTTCATCAGGTCTTGCGCATCGCACCGGCAGACCTCGACGCGTGTTACAGCCTCGGCACCATGCTGCAAAATCTTGGGCGAAACGAGGACGCCATCGATTACTATCTGCGCGCCCTGGCAATCGACGAAGGTCATGCGGAAGCCCGCAACAATCTCGGCGTGACCTATCAGGCGCTGGGACGGCTGGACGAATCGATCACATGCCTGAGGACGTTGCTGGAGCGGCATCCGCAACATGCGCGCGGATGGAACAACCTGGGCTGCGCGCTGCTGGCGGCACGCAAGGTCAATGAGGCGGAAGCCTGCCTGCTGCGCGCCATCGGATTGGACCCGCACTATCCCGGCGCCCACAGCAACCTCGCACTGATACATCGTGAGCAGGGCCGCTTCGAGGAGTCGATGGCCGGCAGCCGACGTGTTCTCGAGTTGCAAGACAATCCGGGCGAGCGCGTCCGCCTGGCGACGCTTTTGCCGGTGGTCGCGCGCTCGGCCGAAGAGATTGCACATTGGCGCTGCCGTTTCAACGACGAACTCGACCAGCTCATTGCGCAAGGCATCACGCTCACGGACCCCTTGCTCGAAGCGGGGGTGTCAAATTTCAGCCTGGCCTATCAACCCGAATCGGACCGGCGCTTGCAGGAAAAGGCGGCAGCAATGTATGCGCGAGCCTGCCCGAGCCTGCTGTACAGCGCGCCGGGGGCCGCCGCGAAACAAAGTACCAAGGGACGCCGAATCCGTGTCGGCTTCATCTCCAAGTTCATGTACAGCCACAGCATCGGCAGGACCACGCGCGGGCTTCTGGCGGAACTCGACCGGAACAGGTTTCACGTATCGGCGCTGTTCGTGCCTCCGTTCGTCAAGGATGCCACCTCGGACTTCATCTGCGAGCATGCCGATGTTCACGTCGTGCTTCCGCCTACGCTGGAAGCGGCGCGCAAAGCCATCGGGGGGCTCGAACTCGACGTCTTGTTTTACCAGGACATCGGCATGGATGCCTATACCTATTACCTGGCGTTTTCCCGCCTGGCGCGCGTGCAATGCCTGTCTTTCGGCCATCCCGATACGACCGGCATTCCCAACATGGATTATTTCGTTTCCTGCGAAAACTTCGAAACGGAAGATGCTGCCGGACACTACAGCGAACAGCTGTTCCTGCTGCGTGGCATAGGCTCTCTGGCGTATTACTATCGCCCCGCTCCGCCCGCGCCGGAGAAGAACCGCGCCTATTTCGGCCTTGCCGACACGGCGCATCTCTATCTCTGTCCGCAAACCCTGTTCAAGCTGCACCCCGATTTCGACGCCATCCTGGGCGGCATCCTGCGCGCCGACCCAGGCGCGGAAATCGTGCTGATCGATGCCGGAGCCGGCGCCTGGGGCAGTATTCTGCGCGCGCGTTTTGCGGAATCGATACCCGATGTCGCGCATCGCATACGTTTCCTGCCGGGCATGTCGCCCGACGATTTCGTCGCGTTGCTGGCCACGGGAGACGTGGTGCTCGACACGCCCTATTTCAACGGCATGAATACCAGCCTTGAGGCATTTTCCGTGGGAACCCCGATCGTAACCATGCCCACGGCCATGCAGCGCGGGCGCCATACTTACGGCATGTATCGCCATATGGGCATGCTCGATTGCGTTGTAGACAATCCCGCCCAATACATCGAATTGAGCGTAAAACTGGGGACAAACAAGATTTTCCGCGATTTCATCAAGGAAAAAATCCTGGCCCGCTGCCACCTCTTGTACGAGGACATCAAGGTCGTTCGTGAATTCGAGCGTTTTTTCGAAACCGCATGCCAACCTCCTTCTGACATGCCATGACCTGCGGCGGGATGAGCCCGCCTGCAACGGCTATTTTTTCTTCTTTTCTTCCTCTTTTTGCTCGTTCCAGCGCTCCTTGAATTCGCGCTCGCGGGCATCGATGACGGAATTGTCGTAAAAGGTCGCATCGGGCGATTTGCGCGCATAGGCGATCTGGTCCAAGGCGGCAGGCAGGGAGCCGTTCAGCGCGTAAGACTCGGCCAGCGCCAGATGCTGCAAGGCCTGCTTGCCTTGCGCGGCATAAGCCTTGGCCAGCAAATCCTGCACCTGCGGCTCTTCACGGTATAGCTGCGCCTGGTCGCGCAGATACACGACCGCGTCGGCGTTGCGCCCTTCGGCCATCAAGGCGACGGCATATTGCCTGGCGATGCCGCGCGACACCGGAAATCTTTCGTGCGCCGCGGCGGCGAGCTTGCTGGCGACAGCCGGATGGCCTGCTCCGAGCGCGATGTCGATTTCCATGCTGTCGAATATCGCCTCATAAGTCGGCCGGGCAATTGCCTTGGCATCGGCGGACAGCTTTTGCGCCGCCCTGCGCGCTTCCTCAAGCAAGGCCTGCGCCTTGTCGAACTCCCCGCGCTGGTAGGCGACGAAAGCCAGGCCGTATTTGGAAGGAATGAACTCGTGATGCGGATTCTGCTGCAGCTGAGAGTCGAAAAAACTGCTCGCGTCCTGCAGGCCCTGCGTGGTTTGCGTCTGCAATACGCGCAAACGGGCGCGGATCAATTGGAAGTCGAGGCTGTCGGCGTGCTGCTTATAAGGCAAATTGTTGATCCGCCCCTGCATGTCGGCGATGCGCTCCGATGTCATCGGGTGATTTTGCAAAAAGGCCGGTACATCGCGATACATGCGCGTCGCTTTTTGCATGCGGCCGAAAAAGGAAACCATGCCCGAGGCGTCGAAGCCCGCCGCCGACATGATCTGCAGGCCGACCCGGTCGGCTTCACGCTCGGCATCGCGGCTGAAATTCAACTGCCTTTGCGCCGCCAGTCCCTCGCCGCCGATCGCCAGCGCCTCCGCCGCATCGGGACTGGAGCGCGCAGCCAGCGCAGCCAGCAGCATGCTCGCCAGCGGAATAATCGCGTCCTGACGCTGCTGTCCGAGCATGCGCGCGATGTGGCGCTGCGCGACGTGCCCTATCTCGTGCCCGAGAACCCCGGCCAGCTCCGATTCGCTTTGCGCCGTCAATACCAGGGCCGAGTGCACGGCAATGAACCCGCCGGGCAAGGCGAAGGCGTTCAACGTAGGGTCGCGCAAGACAAAAAACGAGAACTCGTAATTCGTCTCTCCCCGTACTTCCGGGTTGGCGTCGACCAGGGTGTCGCCCAGCATATTGAGATATTCAAGCGTGGGTGCATCGTCGATGTAATCCGGATCGCGCCGGATATAGTGCATGACCTCTTCGCCCACCTTGCGCTCGAATGCCGGCGTCAGCTCTTCCCGGTCGCTATCCCCTAGGGTAGGCAGATTTTGCGCGGATATCCGGGGCGCTTGGGACGCGAGCATTGCTCCCAACACAAGCACAAGCGTAAACTTAAGCGTAAGCCGATGAAAATTTCTGCTCATTGCGTGGCTTTGCAAGATTTGTCGTGATCGCCGATTCGGCGCCATGGATTAGCCCGCCGCTCTTCCATGCGGCCAACTCCGTCGCGGCTTGGGTAGCGGTAGCGGCGGTAAGAGTATCATGCAAGGCAGGGTAATAATCCAAACTAAGACAGCAAGAATTGCATTACGTTCATGAAAAATCCAGACAACGGCCTCAAGTCGCCCCCAAGCGCATCACTGACCCATTTCGATTCGGACGGAAAAGCCCATATGGTGGATGTCGGCGGGAAGGCAGCGAGCAAACGTATTGCGGTAGCACATGGCTCGATTTCCATGCGGCGCGAAACCTTGGCCATGATCGAATCGGGAAGCGCCAAGAAGGGCGACGTATTGGGCATCGCCCGGATCGCAGCCATCATGGGCGCGAAAAAGACGGCCGACCTGATTCCCCTGTGCCACCCGATCGGTTTGACGCATATTGCCGTGGATTTGGCGGCTGACCATGAAACCTCGAGCATCCATTGCCGGGTGCAAGCCGAAACCTTGGGCCAGACCGGGGTGGAAATGGAAGCGCTGACGGCTGTACAGATCGGCTTGTTGACCATTTACGATATGTGCAAGGCAGTAGACCGCGACATGGTCATCTCGAACGTCCGCTTGCTGAAGAAAAGTGGCGGCGCATCCGGCGATTGGCGCGCGGCAAACTTTCCAACTTGCACATAATTACAAAAGTGGCATTCTTGCCATGCAAGCTGGTGTGTTGCTTAGGTAAAATGTTAATTTCCATGCAGAAAATAGTTAAGCCAGTCTAAAATTCGTCACGAACCGACAAATTTTGTCAGTCAACTCGAGGCGCGGTTTGGTGCGAATTTACAAATTTCTGTCGAAAAAGTAACAAAGCGCCCGAAATTGCGCTAAAGTATCGAACGCAATCTGTGCCTAGCAACAAGAAATTTTCAACAGGCATTTTTTGTATCCTGGCATGGTCCTTGCGTAATGCTTTGTGCGTCACCCAAAGAATGTCCGCCCCGCTATTTTTTAGGAGTTAATAATGAAACTGCAACGCCGCTTCAGCAACAAGTCGCTGCAACAAGGCTTCACCCTGATCGAACTGATGATCGTTGTGGCAATTATCGGTATCTTGGCCGCCGTCGCCATTCCGGCTTACCAAGACTACACGGTCCGCGCCAAGGTCCAGGAAGCTGTCAGCCTGGCCAGCCCCGCCATTACCGCGGTCGGCGTGGAATGCAGCAGTTCGTCGCCTGCCGTTCCGAGCAATGTCTCGCTGGGCCTGCCTTCGGCCGTCAGCATCACCGGCAAATACACGGTTAGCGTTACGGCATCCGGCACTCTGGCACAACCGTTGCTCACCATCGTGATGCAGTCAATCGGCACTTCGATTTCTTCAGGACAAACCATCGTCTACACTGGCACTTGTGGCACCGCCGGCCTGACTTGGACGATCAGCGGCACGATTCCTCCGAAGTACTATCCGAAGAGCTAATTTTTTCTTCGGTCATGAAAAAGGGGCTGACAGCCCCTTTTTTTGTTGCCCGTGATATTGTCTGTCGGTAACCTGGTAAAGGTGCGGCGTCAAGCCATGGTGTGCAGTCCCCCTCGGCGCCAATACAAACCGCCTCCGCCCTCAATGCATCCACTCAGCCCCGGATTCCGATGCGTTCCTTTGTCAGCACCACCTTGCTTCGCAGTCTGATTCTCATGGTCTCACTGGGCTTGGTCCTGTATCTTGCCTGGATTGCCTATGCGCCTGGACTAGCCGGCTCTTTCGTTTTCGACGATGGCCCGAACATCGTGCAAAACACCAGCCTGCAAATCCAGCACCTTGATGCCGAGAGCCTGCTGCGGGCGGCATTTTCGAGCGATAGCGGATTGTTCAAACGACCGATCAGCATGCTCAGTTTCGCGTTCAATGCATCACTGACGGGATTGTCTCCCTACTACTTCAAAATTACCAATCTGGTCATTCACATGACCAACGGCATCAGCCTGTACGCCCTGACACTATTGCTGCTTCAACCGACGCGTGCACGCCTCGAGAATGCCCTGTCTTCCCGGCATTGCCAATTCGTCGCCTTGGCCACGGCAGCCGCGTGGATGCTGCACCCTTTGAATCTGACCAGTGTCCTATACGTGGTTCAACGCATGACCAGCCTGTCCGCCACGTTCACGATTTGGGGATTGATTGCCTTCGCCTGGGGAAGGCTGTGCCTTCACCGCCAACAGAACGGCTACGGATGGATACTGGCCAGCCTGCTGCTGTTCCTGCCGCTTGCGCTGCTTTGCAAGGAAAACGGGGCATTGCTGCCGCTCTACATGCTGGTGATCGAGCTGACGCTTTTCCGCTTCCAGGCGACGCCGTCGGGCAAACGCTTCCTTGTAGCCATATTCAGCCTCAGCGTGGTGTTGCCCGCATTGTGCTTTGCGGCCTTTCTAGCATGGAACCCCTCCTGGCTGGTCAATAGCTATGTCGGCCGCGCTTTCACGCTCGACGAACGCTTGATGACGGAGGCGCGAATCATGTGGTTTTATCTGCGCGAAATCGTAGCACCCAATCCGGTCCAGATGGGCTTGTTTCACGACGATATTGCCAAATCACAATCCTTGCTTGCGCCGATCACCACGCTATGCTCGATCATTGGTTTGCTCCTGTTGCTGGCACTGTCCTGGCTCGCGCAGAAAAAAACACCCTTGCTCAGCTTCGCCATCCTGTTTTTCCTCGCCGGCCACTTGCTCGAGTCGAGTATTTTCCCCCTGGAGTTGGCGCACGAGCATCGCAACTATCTGCCCATGTATGGCATATTGCTGGCTGCCTTTTATTACCTGCTTTATCCGTTTCAATATGCCGACACCCTCCCCATGAGGCGCCTGGCAGGTGTGCTGCTGATTCCCTTGCTGACATACGGGACGTGGTCGCGTGCCACGTATTGGGGAAACCCGTTTGAGCTGGCCCAATATGAAGTCACCAACCATCCCGGTTCCGCCCGCGACAACGGCGAAATGGGTAACAACTATATCTCGATCAAGGTTGAAGATGCGACCGTCAAGGAAGCGTATTATCAGAGGGCTAGGCAATATTACGAGAAAAGCGCGGAAGTCGATCCCGACTATACCGTCGGTCTTTTCGCCCTACTCCTCGTCAATTCCAGCACGGGCAGGGAAATCGACTCGAAGTGGATTGCGGAATTGAAACATCGCCTCGAATTTTCCGCCTTGGAACCGGCCACGGGCAACACCTTGATGCAGCTAGTGCAATGCAAGATCAGCAAGAAATGCACCCTGGATAACCAGACCCTGCTCGATTTGATCAATGCGTCGCTGCGAAACCGATCGGCCAACGGGCCGAGACGGGCGCTGATATTGTCCAGCCTGTCATACTATCTCGTCGACTTGGCACAAGACTACCCGCAGGCGCTCGAAGTCATGCGCCAGATGGTGCAGAGTCAGCCGCAGGAAATCGAATACCGTCTGACTCTGGCGCAATACCTTGTCGCGATGCAGAAACCGCAAGAGGCCGAGGAGGAACTGGCAGAAATCAGGCAACTCGATCATTGGAATGCTTATAGCGCGCGAGTTGCGCAAGTCGAACAGGAATTGCGGAAAAAGTAAGGACGACCTTGAAAATCTCGGAAAACACGGTACGGCGTGAAACAGTACGAGAATGGAATAAAAAGATGGAAAAAATTTCAGTCATACTTCCCGCGAAGAACGAAGCGGCCGGATTGCGAACGCTCCTGCCGGAATTGAAGAGTATTCTCGGCGATTCGGAAATCATCGTTGTCGACGACGGTTCGACTGACGACACGGTCGCGCTATGCCGGGAAGGCGGGATAAAAGTGGTTTCCCACCCATACAGCATGGGCAACGGTGCCGCAGTCAAGACCGGGGCGCGCAATGCCACCGGCGAGATACTAGTGTTCATGGACGCCGACGGGCAGCACAAGCCAGAGGATATTCCGCGGCTCCTCGAAAAATTCACGCAAGGCTATCAAATGGTCGTCGGAGCGCGCTCGCGCAAATCCCAAGCCGGCTTCCACCGCGCCACGGCGAACGGCTTCTATAATTGGCTGGCAAGCTGGATGGTCGACCAGAAAGTGTCCGATCTCACCTCGGGCTTCCGCTGTGTCTGGGCCGACAAGTTCCGCAAGTTCAGCTATCTGCTGCCGAACGGTTTTTCCTATCCGACCACGATTACCATGAGCTTTTTCCGCGCGGGGTACGGCATCGCCTATGTGCCAATCGAAGCGCCCAAGCGCATCGGCAAGAGCCACGTCAAGATCGTGCGCGACGGCATGCGTTTCCTGCTGATCATTTTCAAGATCGGAACGCTCTACTCGCCGCTCAAGCTGTTCATGCCTATCAGCCTTGGCTTCTTTACTCTGGGCATCGGGCACTATCTTTACACTTGGCTCGCTATGCACCGCTTCACCAATATGTCGACCCTGCTCTTCATCACTTCGGTCGTGGTGTTTCTGATGGGACTGATTTCGGAGCAGATCACTTCGTTGAACTACAAGGATAGCGACGCCTGAACATGGCCAAGCTCTGCGCAATCGTCCTGGACTATCGAGGCGCATCGAAAACCGAAGCCTGCCTGCAATCGCTATCCGGCCAGGGACTGGACACCGTCCTGCTGGTAGACAACTCAAACGATAAAAATGCCAGCGCCGCACTGGCAAAGGCGCTCGAACATCTCGGCGCCGCGCCGACCGACTATAGCCTGCAAGTATTGAAACCGCATACGAACCTCGGCTTTGCCTGTGGCGTCAACTTCGCCATCGCGCATCCCGCCGCACAGCATTGTGACGTCTTCCTGCTGCTTAACAACGATGCGACGATGGCTCCGGGTGCCCTGAAATACATGGCGGCGGCGCTCCATTCTGGAGACGCCGACCTCGTCGCACCGGCGATTATCGATGATCAAGGCAAAGCGCAGCCGCAGCTCTGGTATCAGCGCTTCTTCGGCTTGCTGACTGCCCGCCCGCTGCCTGGTTCGTACGCCTACCTCAGCGGTTGCTGCATCCTTTTTCGACGCAGTCTGGCGCCTTCGGGAAAACTGTTTGACGAGGATTTCTTCATGTACGGGGAGGATACCCTGCTCGGCTGGAGACTGCTGCGCGAAAAGAAGCGCGCGGTAGTCGAACCCGACGCGGTCGTGCGGCATACGGGCCAGGGCACGTGGCCTGACTGCAGCCTGTTTTACGAATATCAGGTGGCACGCGCCCACGTCCTCCTAGCCGGAAAGACTTGGCGCTCCCCGCTCGAACTGCCGCTGCTTTTCGGAGTCAAGGCCACGGCATTGCTAGCCCGCGCGGTACGGCGCAGCATCCACTATCGCAAGCTCACTCCCTTAAGGGCGTTCTTTCTCGCATGGCGCCCGCTCGATATCCGGAAAAACCCATGAAGGACGGCAAAGTTCAAGTATGGCTGCCGACAATCCGCGCCGGCAGCGGCACGGACCTCTTCACCATCCGCCTCGCGCAAGCCCTGGAATCGAGAGGCTTGTCGGCGCATATCGAATGGTTTTCAACACGCTACGAGTTCGCGCCCATCCTGCTGCGCAACATACCCGCGCCGGCCGGCACCGATATCGTCTTCACCAACAGCTGGAATGGATTTGCCTTCAAACGCGAGGGCATCCCGTTGGTGGTCACCTCGCACCATCCCGAATACACATCCGGCGATCCGCAATTCGGCACTCTGAGAAGCCTCTATCACCGCACCCTGATCCGGCGCTACCAGGATTGGTCATTCCGTGCTGCGGACTTCATCACTGCGCCCAGCGCGTTTACCGCCCGCAGCCTGGAAAATACGCCGTATGCGCGGAAGCTGCAGATCATCTATAACTGGATCGACCTGGACAAGTTCCAGCCAGATGACACCGCGCCGGGCAAGCGCGACTCATTTCAGCTTCTATTCGTCGGCAATCTGTCCTACCGCAAGGGTGCCGACCTGCTGCCGGTCATCATGCGAGAACTTGGCAGTGACTTCGATTTGCGTATCGTTGCAAACTTCAGAGAGAGCGATGTGGCCGGTTACCCTCCGAATATGACTTTTCTCGGCAGAGTGGGAGAGAAGGGCCTGGTTGAGGAGTACCAACGATGCGATGCCCTGCTGTTCCCCTCGCGATGGGAGGGCTTCGGTTACACCGTACTGGAAGCAATGGCGTGCGGCAAGCCGGTGATCTCGACCAATGCTTCCGCCATTCCCGAAGTCGTCCTCAATGGAGAAACCGGGATACTTTGTAACGCCGATGATGCAAGCGCGTTTGCTACCGCCTGCCGTCACTTGCGCGCCACGCCTTCGCTTTGCCATTCCATGGGAACGGCAGGGCGAAGGCGGGCACTCGATTTGTTTTCCGAATCGCATCTGACCGAAAAATATCTGGATCTGATCGATCGCTTGCTCGGCAACACCCGCTAACGGCCGTCATACGGCAACGCCGCTTGCGTGTGCCGGAAAATATGTCGAATAGTATGTGGCGAGATTGTTCTGCAGCAGTTCCAGTGAAGCGTATCTATCCAATACCTGATGGGCGATCCGGTTGATTCGCTCCATTTCCTCGGCGTTATTGGCTGCTCTTACATCCTTGGGAAAACGACTCACCGCCTCGTCCCAGCCGGAATACACGAATGGAAGGCTCGCAAAATCCGGAGTAAAAAAACGATCGTTGTAGACGGCTGCTCCGACTCCCCCGCTTAGAATCATCTCGCTAAAATAGGCATCGAGCCCTTCCCCGAAAGTCAACGAAAATTTTGCCGATGCGACGAGGCTCCGATATTCGACATATTTCAAGCCTTTCACAATCACAAACCGGAATTCCGGGAGCCTTGATTTTATCGCCGAAAGAATTTCCGTTTTCTCCGAATGGGCATCGGGAGAGACGACGATGATGTTTTTCCTTGCCGCGAAAGGCCTTTTCTCATAAGGAAACGTGCTGGTCCAGGCAGTCAGGTAATGCACGGGGCAACCAAGACGCTCTTCGGTTCGCTTACCAGAATACGCCCTATGCGCGGTAGTCGCAGTCACCTTGCCGATTTTCTCCAGCGCGGTCACCTGTTGCCGCGTCGGGGCCATTTCAATATTCTGCAACAGGATATTCACTCGACAACGGTGCCCCAGCGTGTGAAGGAGGCCCTTTTCGCGTTCGACAAACATCGGCACAAACCACTCCGGAATATGTACGAGAATTTCTGTGCCGGGCACAAATCGCCGCACGAGGGCTTGGAAGTTCAATATGGTTCTGTCGTTCGGAAATTTCGTATATTTCAGCAATGGGGGATTGCCCAAATAAGAACATACGAATACATCGGCACCATGCAATGAACGCAGGCGTTCCGTCTCCCTCGCCAGAGCTATGTTGGACATGATGCCGCCGCTCACGCTATTGCGGCTATGGACAAGGAAAATAATCGCCCTTCGGCATCGCCCGACATCGGCACCGCGCATGTATTGCCTCTGCTTGTGCGCAATATAAGCTTCGCGCACAAAATTCCTGAGATAGAGGTCCATCGCCTTCAGGCCGAACTTCACGAATGTGCGATGGAAAAACACGTTTTTATTCATGACCTTGCCGCACGAATTGCGCCGAGAAGGCGAGCGCGCGTACTTCCCCCGCTCATCCAGGCAAGAATGAGCGAAACACCTCCGACCAGCATGAGCTCGAACGCAATTGATAACCTCGATGCGGAAAACGTACAAAAATTGACGAACAGAAGCACAGGAAGTCCGGCCGCCGCGGCGAGCAGCAATACGTCCTTGGTCAGCCATTCGAAGTACAGTCCTTGCAAATAATGCCGGAACACGACCGGCATCCAGGCCAGCAGGGCCAGCACATTGGCGCCGACCCATATCAGGCCGGTCCCGACCGCGCCGAAGGATTGCGCGGCATAGAATATGCATGGTATCTGCAAGCAGCTGAATATCATGTTGCCCAGCACATGCAGGCGCAGATTGCCGCTCGCGTGCTGAATCAGATACGGCATGGTGAGTACGCCGACTATGCCGTTGCCCACGGCATACCAGCATAGTATCGGCGCAGCCTTGGCGGCCAAGTCGGCGTCACCGGTCCAGGCCAGCAGCAAGGGTTGGGCAAACGCGGCGACATTAACGCTGACCGCGGCCATCAAGCCGCCGGCGAACTGACTCGCTTCGCGGAACAGGACTATTTCCTGCTCCTCCCTGCCTTGAGAAAACAGAATCGTCAGACGCGGCAAAATAACTTGGCTGACGGGCGCAATCAAAACCAGAATCCCGCCTGCCACCGTGATCGCGATGCTGAAATAGCCGTAGTCGCGCAACGATAGAAAATGGGACAGAATCAGCTTGTCCAGATTCATGGTGAAAATCCAGATGGCATTCGTCAGTGCAAGGCTCATGGCAAACGGAAGCACTTCTTTCAGAGCCGACGTGGACAGCCGGATGCGGGCTTGCGCGCGCCCAAGGCGCTGACCAAGGAAATGCCAATATATGGCAAACTCGATAACGAACATGGCAAGCTGATAAGAAAAATACATGAGCGGGCTGGCTGAAACGAACATCAGCCAAGGCAGTACACCGATGAACCGTCCGGTCGTCATCATGGCATTGATTCCATTGGTCAAAGTCTGCTGTTCCAGACCGACCAAGCCGCTGCGGTACAGGCCCGACATCCATTTCATGCCGGCCATGAGCGCCATCATGGCAACGCAGGCCGCAACCACGTCGGGCTTCAAATGGTCCAACTGCAGCCATTTCAACGCCACCCAGGAAGAGACAGAAATCCCAACCAGGGTGGTAACCGCCGCCAGGGCGCCGAACAACCATTCGAGCGTACGCAACAGCTCGCGCAAAGCTTGCTCCGACAAAGTACCGGCTTTGTAGCAAGCCATTTGCCTGGACAAGGTCGGCGTCAAGCCTAGATCGAACAGCATCAGCCACGTCTGCAACATGGCAAAAAAACCAACCAGGCCGAACGACTCCGCACCTAGATAGCGCAGATAGACGGGCATCATGACCACACCTATCAAGGCGCTGTATATCTGGACGGCATAGCTTGCCGCCATGGCATGCTTCAAGTTGCCGCCGGTCGGAACGCTTTTTTGCTCGTTCAGGCGGTCGGGTTCCCCATGATTTTCCATCTATCGATTCCAAGGATGAGGCAAGGCATTATATGACATGAGGCCACGCGCAAAGCCTGTTCCGTGTCCGGCTTGGGAAGGCAGAGCTCGATCTGCAGAGGTGTTTGTAAATTGGGCTGCATATGACTGATAATTACGGCAGATATTCACTTGCCCCCCCCGCGGAAGAGGAAAGCCATGTTGCAGGACAAAACACCCGAAGAAATTGCGCAATTAGCCCCCTATTGCGATGCGGCCGTTTTCGACTTGGCGATCTATCGCAGCGTCGGCTTGTTCGTGCTAAGGAATCTGTTCCCGGCGGAGACCGTCGCGCGCTGGCAAGTCTCGTGGAATGTGTTCTATTCCGACCAATTGGCGGGAAAGCGAAAAGTCGGCTTCAACAAAGTAAACGTCGAAGAAGTGCTGCCCGAGGAACTGCACGATATCTATCGTGCTCCGCAATTGCTCGACGTGGCGCGGCAGATATTCGGCGAACATGTCGGCCTATACAATCATCGTTTCGTCATCAAGGATGAATTTTCCCGCGACGACGTCTTTCTTCACCAGGACATCTGCTATCACTTCGGTTTCATGGACAAGGCCTCGTTCTTCACACCGCTCAGCGTCAGCGGCGCTGAAAACGGCGGCATGGAATTTTTCCTCGGCACTCATCAATACGGCTACCTCGGCGACGCCGGAGAAATCGACCTTTCCAAGTTTCCGGCTTGGCCCTTGCTGATTCCAGAAGTAAAGCCTGGCGACTTGGTCATCATGAACAGCTGCCTATGGCACCGCTCGGGAAGACACCTGGGCGGGGCAGACAGGATCCTGGCCGATACCATCCTGCAGCCGGCACGCGACCCGAGCACGCGCAAGGTCATCCACGGAAATCAAGGGCCAGTCAATCTCATCGATCGCAGCGGCGACCTCAATTTCTTCAAGCGTTCTCGCGTGACGCGCATGAAGGAACTGACGGCGGAGCTGGAACGGCTCAAGGCAAAGATGTAAAGAGCACCATGCAAATCAACATCCTGAGTTATTTCGAAAAAGGAGCGCTGAGATCCTTTCCCGACAAGACCGCCGTCATCGACGGGGCCGCAAACCTCAGCTTTGCCCAGCTCGCCTTGCGGGCCAAACGGTGCGCAACGGGCTTGATTGCCCAAGCGGATACGCTGAATCAACCGATCGCTGTCTACCTGCCCAAGAGCGCCCAGGTCGTCATTGCAGATATGGGTATCGCCTACAGTGGCAATATCTATACCAATCTCGATGTCAAATCGCCGCCTCAGCGCTTGAAGAATATTCTCGACAATGTCAAGCCACGTACGGTCGTCACGTCGCGCGTCCTGGCCGAGCAAGTTCTGGGAGCGGGTATCGCGGCAGAACAGCTGTTTTACATCGAAGACATTGAGAACGAAACCATTGCGTTTGACGACACGATGCTTTCGGCGCGCCTGGAAGCGATCATCGACACCGATCCGCTGTGCCTGATCAACACCTCAGGCTCGACCGGCACGCCCAAATCGGTGGCGCTCAGTCACCGCGGCACCATCGATTTCATGGACTGGGTATTCACAACCTTCGATTTCGACAGCAAGTTCGTGATCGGCAGCCTGTCGCCATTCTTTTTCGACATCTACACGCTGGAACTGCTCGTATGCCTGTCCAGGGGTGCGACTCTGGTCATCATTCCCGACCAACTAGCGACCTTTCCGGTACGGCTGATGGAATTCCTTGCCGCGCAAGACATCAGCTTCCTGTTCTGGGTGCCCTCGATTATGGTGAACATCGCCAACCTGGGACTGCTGGAAAAATTCCCCCTGCCCAGGCTGGATACCGTCTTCTTTGCCGGGGAAGTATTCCCGACCCGGCAGCTCAACCACTGGCGGCGCAGCTTGCCCGGCACGCGGTTCGTCAATTTGTACGGTCCGATCGAGATCCACGTCGATTGCACCTATTTCGTCGTCGAAGGCGAGCTGGACGATAACGAGCCCTTGCCGATCGGCCGTCCCTGCCGCAATACCGACATCCTGATTCTCAACGACAGGGACGAAGCCTGCCGCACCGGCGAGCCAGGTGAGTTGTGCGTGCGTGGCAGTTCGCTTGCACTAGGCTACTGGAACGACCCTGAAAAAACGGCCAGGGCCTTCGTGCAAAACCCTCTCAACAAACATTATCCAGAGCCGATTTACCGCACCGGGGACCTGGTGCAGAAAAGGGAGGACGGCAATATCCGGCTGATCGGACGCAAGGATTTCCAGATCAAGCACATGGGATACCGCATCGAGTTGCCGGAAATCGAACACCAAGTACTGGCCATCGCAGGTATTGCCAATGCCTGCGTCGTGTACAACCAGCCGAAAAAGGAAATCACCCTGTTTTACGAATCGTACGGGGAGACGGTGACGGCTGCTGCGATTCGACAGGCACTGTCACAGATTTTTCCCAAGTACATGCTGCCCACTGCGTTTCATCCCACGAGCAAACTACCGCAAAATGCCAATGGCAAGATCGACCGCAATGGCTTACTGACGTCCCTGCTGGAGAACGGCAATGCAGCTGCTGAGTGATTGGGAGCAGTTCCGGCACAGCTTCCACAGGATTAAACGCAACAACAGCGGCTATTCGACCAACCTATATGCCGGTAAGGAGCAGGTCGAATCCTGGTTGGCACATGGACAGCTTTTCTGTCTGAGCGGTCATGGCGCCGACCTGTTCCTACGCCGCGACCGCGATTTCCATCACGTATTCCACGTCGCCGCCTCGTCCGCAGCATTGACTTCGGCGCTGAAAGGTGCGCCGCTTCCGCCTACCGCATTGACGGTCGACCTGGTCGGCACGCCCGACGCGCTGGCGCCGTGGATAGGCGCCTATCGCATGGCGGGATACGCCGCGCACACCACACTATGCCGCATGTCGAAGAGTGGTCCGGCTTCCGTTGCACCTGTCCCGGAAGAGGGGGTGGAACAGGCCGGCCCGGAAGATGCCGCCGCCATCGTGGCCTTTTTCGAGCGTCTGCTGGACCGCCATGCGGAACAATTGCCATCTATCGATGAAGTCGCGTACGAAGCACGCCAAGGCCGCGTATTACTGGTCCGCCGAGGAAATGCGCCCTGCGGCGTCCTGATCTTCGCGCTCAAAGGCAAGAGCGCCCAGCTACGCTACTGGCACGTGGATGAGCAAGCGCGCGGCCAGGGCACAGGCAGCCGTCTGATGCGACAGTTCCTGGCGCACTGCCGCGGCGCCGCACGTATCGTTCTGTGGGTAAAAGCCAACAATACCGCATCGCTGTCGATTTATCGGTATTATGGATTTGAAACTGATACGCTGGTCGACGAAATCATGATCAAAACCCCCATTGAAAACCATGAATAAAATCCGTGAGGTCCTGGGCGAAATCCGGCCGGAATTCGATTTCACCCAATCCAATAACTTCTTTGAAGACGGCATGCTCGACTCGTTCGACCTGATCACGCTGGTGGCCGATCTCGACAAGGCCTACGGCATCTCTATCGACGGCACCGACATCGTGCCGGAAAATTTCTGTAACCTCGATGCGATTGCCCGGCTACTCACGCGTATGGGAGTCACAGTGTGAAGCTACTATTTTCCGAAAAGAAAATCAGCGGCTTGCTGACGATACTGCCGCGTGAAGAGCGCCATTTTCTCGACGAAATGGCGAACTTCAATTTCTCGCCGGCACGCTCCTTGAAGCTCAAGGAAGTCATGGGCTACGACAAGCACCGTGTCGTCGATGGCCCGGTCTGCGTTTCAGACCTGGCGGTATTCGGCATGGAGCGCCTGTTCGCCACCGGGAAGCTGAAACGCGAAGAAATCGACGCCCTGATCCTGGTCACGCAGTCGCCCGACTACTTCATGCCTGCGACCAGCAGCGTGATACAGGGCCGGCTGGGATTGGGTCAGGACATGTTTTGCGTCGACATCAACCAGGGTTGCGCCGGCTTCCTGGTCGGCCTGATACAAGGCTTCATGCTGCTGGACCAGCCGGCGATACGCAAAGTGGTGCTGATCAACGCCGACGTCGTCAGCCGCAAGGTTTCCGCGCGCGACCGCAACAGTTATCCCCTGATAGGGGATGCGGCTTCCATTACCATCCTCGAACGCGCGCCGGGCGCCATGCCCATCCACGGCAACATCAAGATGGATGGGACGCGGCGCGACGCTTTGCAGATTCCCGCGGGCGGGTTCCGCCTGCCGTCTGACGGCACCACTGCGGTACTGGAGGAAGATGCGGAAGGCAACTTCCGCGCCAAGGACAACCTCGTCATGGATGGGTCGGCGGTATTCAACTTCGTCCTGACCGAAGTACCGCCCATGATAGATTGCCTGATGCAGGCAGCGGGAGCTACAGTCGGCGAAATCGATGCATTCCTGTTCCATCAGCCGAACCGCTTCATGCTGCACAAGCTGGCGGACAAATTGGGCATCCCCAAGGACAAGATGCCGAGCAATATCGTGGAAAATTTCGGCAATGCAAGCGGCGTGACGATACCGCTTGCCACAACCTTCAACCTCGGGACACGCCTGCTTGACAGTACAATGCGGGTCTGCCTGGCGGGATTCGGGGTCGGCTTGACGTGGAGCTCGATGCTCATGGAATTGGGGCCGCTGGAATTCTGCGAGATGATCGACTACCCATAAGGAGGCGCACAGAATGAATGATGAATTTTTGAGCGAAATGGCGGAAATCCTGGAAGAGACCAAGGTCACGCCGGAAGACTCGCTCGAAAGCTTTTCCAGTTGGGATTCACTGGCCGTGTTGTCGGTCGTTGCGATGGCAGATGCCAAATTCGGCGTCAACCTGTCATCCAAGGAAGTCAACGACGCAAGCACGATACAAGGCCTGTACGACCTCATCATCGGCAAAAAAGCAGCATGAGCGGAATGAGCATGCCCCCCCCCGTATTCAATCCACTCGGCTTGAACGGGCGCCACTTTGTCGTCACCGGCGCCGCATCGGGCATCGGCAGAGCGACGACTGTACTGCTGCACAAGCTGGGCGCCAAGCTTAGCGTGGTGGATCGCGATGCCGAGGGGCTGGCGACGCTCTGCGATGAAATCGACCCGGCCGGGTCTGTCGCCGGCCACGCCTTCGATCTGGGCAAGACGGCGGAGATCGGCGCCCTACTCGACAAAATCGTAGCGCGGAGCGGCTTGCTGCATGGCGCAGTGCATTGCGCCGGCACGCAAAGCATCACGCCGGTGCGCACCCTGAGCCTTGACACCTGGCGCGACATTATTACGCTCAATACTGAAGCCGCCCTGGCGCTTGCAAAAGGCATAGCGGGCAAGAAGGTCTATGCCGGCGAACATGGCAGCATTATCTTCATTTCCAGCATCATGGCGCTCGCGGGCTCTCAAGGCGCGGTAGCCTACTCGGCCAGCAAGGCGGCACTGCACGGCATGGCACGTTCACTGGCGCTTGAATTCGCACCGAGAAAGTTGCGCGTCAACTGTGTGGCGCCGGGTTTCGTCTGCACTCCCATGTTCGAAAAGACAGAGCGGCTGTGGGATGAGGCGCAAAGAGCCGCAGTGGAAGCCCTGCACCCGCTAGGCTTCGGGCAGCCCGAGGATGTCGCCAATGCCGTCGCCTTCCTCGCCGGCGACATGGGGCGCTGGATCACCGGCTCGGTGCTGATAGCCGATGGCGGCTACCTGGCGCAATGAGGAGAACATGACGATGTCCGAGCCCGTGGCGCAGGAACGCCCCGCCTATTTGCTATTGACTGGAGCCTCTTCCGGCATAGGGCGCGAGATGGCCGTTGTGCTGTCGAAGCAGTACCGCTTGATTCTCAATGGCCGCGACCGCCAACGCCTGGAGGAAACCCGCTTGACCTGCTGCGTTCCTGAAGAACAACTGGTCTGGGCTGCCGACCTGGCCGATGTCGAGAGCCTTGACGCCGCGCTGCCGGCCTTCCTGGGACAACATCGGGCTTGCGTCGCAAGCTTCATTCACTGCGCGGCAACGCTTAAGGTGCTGCCGCTGCGTAGCGTCCCGACGCAAGATGCGCAAGCCATGATGCGCGTTAATTGCCATTCGGCGATGGAAATCACGCGCCTCTTGATGCGCAAGAACGTCAACCAACGCCAATTGCGCAGCATTGTTTTCATTTCAACCATCGCCAGCCAGTTCGGTGCCAAGGGCTTCACAGCCTATTGCGCCAGCAAGGCGGCGCTTGACGGGCTGATGCGCGCACTGGCGGTCGAACTAGCACCGGAAGTGCGCGTCAACTCCGTTCTCCCTGGAGGGATACGCACCCCAATGACGCAGGCCATGTTCGACGATCCTGACACCGCCGCCCGCCTGACGCGCGACTATCCGCTCGGGGTGGGCACGCCCGCCGACGTGATCGATGCGGTCGAATTCCTCATCTCTGACAAGGCGCGCTGGATCACCGGGCAGCAATGGGTGGTCGACGGCGGCAGAAGCGTCAATATCTCGGCATGAATACCAACCTCTCTCTCGATTCCCCTTTCGTGATCGTCGGCGCGGGCGGCATGGGGCGTGAACTGCTGGGTTGGATCGCGACAGGCTCCCCCGCCCAGCAGGAGCGTTACCGGGTCGCCGCTTTCATCGCGGAAAGCGAAGATACGGCCTCCGTCTGTCACGGGATTCCTGTCGTGTCACCGCAATCCTATAGAGGACCGAAGCCGCGCTATGTGATCGCAATTGCCGACCCCGGCGCCAAAAAGCGCATTTCGGCCACGCTCGACGGTATGGGCTGGCACGCCGAGGTCTTCATCCATGAAATGGCCATCGTAGGTTTGGCAGCCTCGATTGGCGCGGGAACCATCATCTGCCCGCATTGCCGCATTTCGAGCGATTGCGCGATCGGCGCGCACGTGCTGGTCAATTGTGCTTCCGGCGTCGCGCATGATGTCGTGCTCGGCGACTACGCTACCCTGCTCGGCTCGGTGAGCCTGAACGGCGGTGTCACAGTCGGTGAAGGTGCGCTGTTCGGCGCCGGCAGCATGGTCTATCCGGGAAAGAAGATAGGCGCCTGGGCCAAGGTCGGGCTGGGTAGCGTAGTCTTGCGCAGCGTGCCAGACCATGCCACGGTGTTCGGCAACCCGGCCCAGCGTATTTGACCGCCTTCGCGATCATCGCGATCATCGCGATTTTTCAGTTTCCACCAAATCAACGTGTCCGGAAAAGGGCAACTGCGGAAAATATTTTTGATAGTAGGAACAGAGGTTGCTCCGAAATTTCTCCGCCGATGAATTGATGGCTAAGGCACGGCCCGCAAGTTCGTTTTGTCGGGCAAATTCGTCTGGCACATTTGCCGCCCGAATATCGTCCGCGAGACGCGATGCAAGATCGTCCCAGGATGGATAGACAAAGGGAAGCGCCGAGAATTCCTGTGTGAAAAATCGGTCGTTGTAGACTGCAATACCGACTCCACCGCTCAAGATGATCTCGGAAAAATAGGCGTCCAAGCCTTCGCCGAAGGTCAGCGAGAATTTTGCTTTTGCAATCAGCTCCCTGTAATCCATATAGGCCATGTTCCATACCAGGACAAAACGGAATTCGGGCAGACAGCCCATCAATTGCTCAAGAATTCCGTCTTTTCGCTCATGCGGATCCGGCGAAACAACGACAATATTTTCCCTTTCGACAAACGGTCTCCGTTCGTATTCGATCGGACTCGTCCAGGCCGACAGGTGATGCAGGGGACAGCCGAGTTGCCTTTGCGTCCCGATGTTCGCGTACGCATCGTGCGCGGTCGTGACGGTCACGGGCCCGAATTCCTCGAGCTGCGCAATCACACTGCGCTGCGGAATCATGTCGATGTTTTGCAACATGACATTGAAGCGCCATCGCAACTTCCTGTCGGCCAGCAGCGACGCGGTACAGGATACGAACTGAGAGGTGTAAAGCTCAGGAATGTGCACGAGCACATCCTTGTCGGCGCCCAACTTGTCAAGCACGGCTTTGAAGTCGAACAGGATGCGATCATTGGGAAACTTGGAGTAGCGCAGCAGAGGCGGGTCGCCGGGACACGTGCAGACGAACACGTCCGCGCCATGGAGCGATCGCAGCTTTTCGGACTCCCTGGCGATCGCAATGATCGACATGATTCCCCCGTTGACGAGATTGCGCCCCGGAACGAGCAAAATGATTGCTCTCGCATGCGCATACACCGCGACGCGCGCGAGATGCTTGCGCCGCTCCCTGGCTATGCCCATGAATCGCACGTAGTTCGAGGCATAAAACTTGGATGCCCACCTTAGTCGAGGAGTGCCGGAGCCCGGCAGGCGCGGGAAATATTTTTCATAACAGGAGCGGAGCGCAGCCTGGAATCGGGCATCGGCTGACGCAGCCGCAAGGCTTTCCCGCGCCACTGAAAGCTCGCTTTCGACGCCGGGCCAGCCACACAGATGATGTACAAGGCAACCAAGCCTCCGCTGTGTTTCGGCGTTCGCACAAGCAGCGTGTGCAGTACTTACCGTCACCGGCCCGATTTCCTGCAAAGCGGCGATGTCGCTACGCTGCGGCACCATGTCGATGTCTCGCAACAAGACATTGAAACGCAATGTCAAGGCTGCCCGCATCGGTGTGCCAAACGCGAGGAACCGGGAAAGACATGTTTCGGGAACATGCACGAACACTTCCGCGTCGCCCGCCAATTTTCCGAGAATGA
Source organism: Burkholderiaceae bacterium (assembly GCA_036384915.1). Lineage (GTDB taxonomy): Bacteria > Pseudomonadota > Gammaproteobacteria > Burkholderiales > Burkholderiaceae_D > PKWO01. The sequence continues at coordinate 198,932 of DASVLJ010000027.1, read as the reverse complement.
ATTTGAAGTCGAACAGAATGCGGTCGCTGGGAAATTCCGGATGACGCAGTAAAGGCGGGCCGCCTGGACAGGTGCAGACGAATACCTCGGCATCATGCAACGACCGCAGCTTCTCCGACTCCGACACGATCGAGACGATGGACATGCCCCCCGCATTGGCAATGTTCTGGTCGGGAGCGATCACAATAGCCGCCCGTACCGGTGCACTTGGCACAAGCCGGTCGAACGCCTTGCGCCGTTGCCTCGCGACATACGCGAGCCACAGAAAATTCGAGAAGCAAACCCGCCGCACAAGCCATTTCAACTTCTCCGCCAGCCGGGGCCGCGCACTCTGGCTCATTCTCAATTGCCCTTGCCGACGGCTAGGCCACGTCGGCAATTAGACCGACAATCTCATCAATCGAGCTGGCAGTCAATGCCGGATAAATCGGCAAGCATATGACCTTCCCTGCAGCATCGGCCGCATTCGGCAGATTCGTTCGCGCAGCCGATGGCAGGCCGCGATACATGGGAAAGTCTGAAATCAACGGATAAAAATAACGCCGCCCGTAAATGTCGTGCTCGCGCAGCCGATTGTAGAGGCCGTCGCGACTGAGCGGATATTCCGGTTCCACCAGAATGGGGAAGTAGGAAAAATTAGTATTGCTGCCCTCGGACAGCAGGCAGCGTATGCCCTTCACACCCTTGAGCAAATCCATGTAAGCCAATCCGATCTCACGCCGCCGCGCCAACGCCTGATCCACTCCCTTCAATTGCAGCAGGCCGAGCGCCGCATTGAATTCGCTCATCTTGCCGTTGATGCCGGGCGCGACCACGGTGACTTCGTCGACGAAGCCGAAATTCTTCAACTGGTCGATACGCAGCTTGGTCTTGCGGTCGGGACAGACAATGGCGCCGCCCTCGAACGTGTTGAACACCTTGGTGGCGTGAAAGCTCAGCACGGCGAGGTCGCCGTGACGCAGCACGCTGCCTCCGGCATCCCGGACGCCGAATGCGTGCGCCGCGTCGTAGATCACTTTCAAATTGTAGTTGTCGGCAATACGTTGAATAGGTTCGACCTCGCACGGCTGGCCGTAGCAATGGACCGGCATGATGGCCGTGGTATGCGGCGTGATCATGGCTTCGATTTTTTGCGGATCGAGGTTCAGTGTCTTCGGACAGATGTCGGAGAATACCGGCTTGATGCCGTTCCACAACAGCGAGTGTGCAGTTGCGACGAAGGAATAGGGGGTCGTGATCACTTCACCCGTGATGCGCAGAGCCTGCAGCGCCGTGATCAGGGCCAGCGTGCCGTTGGAGAACAGCGATAGATGTTCCACGTCGAGATAATCGCATAAGGCTTGCTCAAGCTCCTGATGGAACGCGCCGCCATTGGTCAGGACGCGAGTATCCCAGATTTTTTCCAAAAGAGGCAGGAATTCCTCGAGCGGCGGCAGCTCGGGCCGCGTCACATAGACTTTTTCACCTTTGCTCATAGTCCGCCTACAAGCGCCACAACTGGAATCCGGCTTCATTCAAGCCTGTGCCGTCGAAGACGGATTTGACGTCGACGAAGCAGGCCGAAGGCTTGGCCTTTTCGCGGTATTGCGCGGGTGTCGTGGCGCGATACTGCTTGTGCGCCACCGCCACCACGATAGCCTCGGCGCAAGGCAGCTCGTCCCAGGACGTCAGCGCGAGGCCGTATTCATGACGCACTTCGGCCGCATCGGCCACCGGATCATGCGCGTACACATCGACCCCATACGATTGCAATTCGCGGATCAGGTCGGCCACCTTGGAATTGCGCACGTCAGGCACATCTTCCTTGAACGTGATGCCCAATACGTTGACCTTGGCCCCCTTGATCTGGCTGCCGGCCTTGATCAATTGCTTGACCGTCTGCTCCGCCACGTACTTGCCCATGCCGTCATTGATGCGCCGCCCGGCCAAGATCACGTCGGGATGGTAGCCCAGCATCTCGGCCTTGTAGGTCAGGTAGTAGGGATCGACGCCGATGCAATGGCCGCCGACCAAGCCGGGGCGGAATGACAGGAAGTTCCACTTGGTGCCGGCCGCTTCGAGCACTTCGATGGTGTCCATGTCCATCATGTTGAAGATCACGGCCAGCTCGTTCATCAGCGCGATGTTCAAGTCGCGCTGGGTATTCTCGATCACCTTGGCCGCCTCGGCTACCTTGATCGACGAAACGCGGTGTACGCCGGCGGATACCACCTGCTCGTACAGCGCAGCGACCTTCTCCAAGACTTGCGGGGTATCGCCCGCGACCACCTTGACCGTGTTCTCCAGAACATGCTGCTTGTCGCCCGGGTTGATGCGCTCCGGCGAATAGCCGATGTGGAATTCCTGCTTCCACTTCATGCCCGACTCTCGCTCCAGCACGGGAATGCACACTTCCTCGGTGGCGCCGGGGTAGACGGTCGATTCATAGATCACGATCGCGCCGCGCTTCATGTTGCGTCCGATGGTTTCGGAAGCCGAGATCAATGGCGCGAAGTCCGGTTTGCGTGCGCTGTCGATGGGCGTGGGCACCGCAACGATGATAAAGTCGGCCTGCGCCAGATCGGCGGCACGATGCGTAACGCTCAGGTGCGTAGCGGCGCGCAACTCCTCATCCGACACGGTCCCGCTCGAATCCTCGAAAGCGCGAATCTCGCCGATCTTCTTGATCGACAGATCGTAGCCTATGGTAGGTGTGGTCCGGCCGAACGCCACCGCCAGTGGCAGCCCGACATAACCCAGTCCTACGACGGCGATGACTGCCATATTGCTCCCTTTACCGCGCTTGTGTACGCAACTTACTCGTCGCGGCAGAATTTGATTTTCGTGCCCGACAATTCGATCACATCGTCGTACTTCAACCTGCGCGAACCCTCACCGATCGGCACACCGTTGACCTTGGGTGTCTGCCCGCCTTCGACGTGCGAAATAAAATACGCCTGCTTACGCTGCGTCAGCACGGCAACCTGTACGCCTGGATGGCCGAAGGTCGTAACGGGCTTGGACAACGCATAATCCTTGCCCGCGCTCGGGCCGTCAAGCACGCGCAGCAGGGCAAACTCCTGCAGCACCGTGCCCGAGTCGAGATTCTCGGCTTCCGCCGCCAGTTCTTCGACAGCCAGCTTGACAGTCGCGAGATGGTCGGTCGATGGGGGCTTGTCGCTTTCTGCATGGAATTTTATCTGATAAGGTGAGATTTCGATCACATCACCGTCTTGCAATTCGTGCTGCCCCACCAGTTGGCCATTCAATTGCGTGCCGTTGGTGCTGTTCAAGTCTTCGACGAAATACTTGCCCTGCTTCGCCACGATAGCCGCATGCAGTCCGCTGACGGCGACGTGGTTGATGACGAGCTCATTGGTGGCGCGGCGGCCGATGCCGACGCGGTTTTTCTCGAGCGGCAGTTCCTTCAGCACGGTGCCATCGACCGTTAATACGACTTTTGCCATCTTACGTAACCAGTTACTTCGCCAGCTTGTTGCGCTTCAAGCCGACCGTCTTGTCCGCCAGCCAGGACAGCGCACGCCCCGGCAAGCCGTTTTGCGCCGCTTCGTTGGCGCGCACGTCGATCAGGATCACCGAGGTATTGTCGCGCCCGCCGTTCTTGTTGGCACGTGCAACCAGCGCCTCGCAAGTCAGCTCGAGGTCGGACGGCGTCCGGCTCATGATGTCGTGGATTTCCTGCGTCGAAAGCATGTCGGACAGGCCATCCGAGCACAGCAGATAGATGTCGCCGACTTGCGTCAGATGGTCATGCACTTCGACTTGCACCGCACTGTCGACGCCGACGGCGCGCGTGATCATGTTGCGGTTGGCGGAAAAGCGCGCCCATTCGGGATCGATCAAGCCGGCATCGATCTGCTCCTGCAGCATGGAGTGGTCGCGCGTAATCAGCGCCAACTCGCCGCGGCGCAAACGATAAACGCGCGAATCACCGACGTGAGCCACGGTCAGTTTGTCTTGATGAAAGATGCCCGCTACGACCGTCGTACCCATGCCGGAAAATTGCGGTTCCTTGCGCGCGGCATCCAGAATGGCCGTGTTGGCGCGTTCGACCGAGCCGACCAGCAAGTGCTGCACGAATTTGCTGTGGTTATTGCGCCCGGACCAGTCGTGCTTGGCCAATTCCTTTTCGATGGCATCCTTCAAGGTAGCCGTGGCAATCGCGCTGGCCACTTCGCCGGCGTTGTAGCCGCCCATGCCGTCGGCCAATACCGCCAGGCCGCACTCGGGGTTGTGCGCAATCGCATCTTCATTGTGCGAGCGAACCAGACCGGTATCGGTTTTGGAAGCGATCTTTAGCTCGACATGATAGGCCATGGGCTCGATTGGACGGTTATCAGGCACACACGTGGTTCAAATACTCACACAGCCGACAAAATATTGGGTCTGGGAAACAATATTACCATTTACCATTGGCCTTAAGGCCATTTCGGGCGACTGGCGGCGCAAATTGTTAATTCTATCCTCGATTTGTCAGATCAGGCTGAATTCACATTCAACCCTCAGCGGATCCCGACCGGCTGCGCCGTCGTCCCAGCCACAGCCCCGCTAGAACCGACAACAGCGCCGCCACTGCACCGGGAATGCTGAACATCGCCGCGGTACCAGGCAGGCCCCATTCATGCGCCGGCCAAACGGTCTCAAGCCAGCTTCGCAGTGCAACATCGGCAAAGACCATTTCCCCGCCGAGGTAGCCCAGCAACGCCGCCCCCAGCGGGACGATGACGGGAAACCGCAGCATCAGCTTCATTACCAGCCCGCTGCCGAAGGCGATCAAGGGAATGGAAAGAAGCAAGCCGAGGATCAAAAGCGGCACATTGCCATGGGAAGCCGCTGCCACGCCGAGCACGTTGTCCAGGCTCATGACGAGGTCGGCCACGAGTATGGTCTTGACCGCCGCCCCCACGGAAGTCGGCACAGCATGCCCGGCTTCCTTGCCTTGAGCGAGTAAAAGTTTTATTGCGATAGCAACGAGAAGTATGCCACCGGCGACTTTCAAATAGGGCAAAATCAACAACTCCAGCGCGAAGACGGTCAACAGCGTACGCATGGCAATAGCGGCGACGCTGCCGAAGATGATGGCAGTCTTGCGCTGCTTTTTCGGCAACGCCTGAGCTGCCAGGGCGATGACCACAGCGTTGTCTCCCGACATGAGCAGGTTGACCAGCATGATATCGGCCAGCGAGGTCCAGGCTTGCCGGGAATTGAGCAGTTCCAGGGCTTGCATTTCCTGTTCGAGAGACGTAAAAGACAACATCGCCGCTTATTATCGCAGCCAACCCATGGGAGGGTGCATGAAGGGATGGAACAGCCGGGCCGTAGCGCTATTGTTTTGCCTGCTAGCCCGCATGGGCACATGCGGCGCCCAGGAATTGCAACTGCTCACGGAAGAATACCCGCCCATGACCTTCAGCGATCACGGCAAGCCCGCCGGCCTCGCCGTCGAAGTGGTGCAAGAGATACAGCGCCGTATCGGCGACCATGGAACGATTTCGGTCGTGCCTTGGGCGCGCGCCTACAAGCTGGCCTTGAATGGCCCCAATGCCGCTGTGTTCACCACCATGCGCACGGCCGAGCGCGAGCATCGGTTCAAATGGGTCGGCCCGTTCGCGGTCGTCACCACCAGTTTTTACGCACTGCGCGGCAGCGGCATTGCCGTCAAAAGCCTGCAAGACGCGAAAGCGGTCGGTCATATCCTGGTACCGCGCGAGTACTACTCGAACGAAGTATTGGTCAAACTGGGTTTCGACAACCTCGACACCAATGCAGCCAAGCCGGAAGAAATGCTGCCGATGCTGGCGCATCACCGCGCCGAACTACTCGTCGCCGATGACCAGACATTGCCGGCCATGCTGGAGAAAGCCAACATGGAGATGGGCCAACTCGAATTGGCCTACAGCTTCCTGCGCACCAGCAGCTATCTGGCGTTTGCGCACGACACGCCTGACGCCGTGATCCAGCGCTGGCAAGGCGCGCTGGACGACATGAAACGCGATGGCAGCTTTGCGCGCATCTATGCCAGGTGGCTGCCGCGCATCACGCCGCCCGGAATTGCGGGCGAGCCCGAAGTCATCCTGAAAAAATAAATCGCAAAAAAAGCGCCGGCAGCGATACCGGCGCTTTTTTCTTGCTGTCGAAGATCGCTTACAGGATCGACTTCAGCAAACGTCCCATTTCAGACGGGTTCTTGGTGACCTTGATACCGCAGGCTTCCATGATTTCCAGCTTGGCTTGCGCCGTATCGGCACCGCCCGAGATCAGCGCGCCGGCGTGGCCCATGCGCTTGCCCGGAGGAGCCGTGACGCCGGCGATAAAGCCGACCACGGGCTTCTTCATGTTGTCGCGAATCCAATAGGAAGCATTGGCTTCGTCGGGGCCGCCGATTTCGCCGATCATGATTACGGCATCGGTATCGGGATCGTCGTTGAAAGCCTTCATGATGTCGATGTGCTTCAAGCCGTTGATCGGGTCGCCGCCGATGCCGACTGCCGACGATTGGCCCAGGCCCAGCGCGGTCAATTGGCCCACGGCTTCATAGGTCAGCGTGCCCGAACGCGACACGACGCCGATGCGGCCCTTCTTGTGGATGTGGCCGGGCATGATGCCGATCTTGATTTCGTCGGGCGTGATCAGGCCGGGGCAGTTCGGGCCCAGGAGCTTGGTCTTGCTGCCGGCCTTGGCCATGCGGTCCTTGACTTCCATCATGTCGCGCACGGGGATGCCTTCGGTGATGCAGATGGCCAGGTCGAGTTCGGCTTCGACGGCTTCCCAGATCGCGGCAGCGGCGCCGGCGGGCGGCACGTAGATCACGGAAACGGTGGCGCCGGTTTGCGCCTTGGCGTCCTTGACGCTGCCGAAAATCGGGATGCCTTCGAAGTCTTCGCCGGCCTTCTTCGGGTTTACGCCGGCAACGAAGCAGTTCTTGCCGTTGGCGTAGTCGCGGCACATGCGCGTGTGGAATTGGCCGGTCTTGCCGGTGATGCCTTGGGTGATGACTTTGGTGTCTTTGTTGATCAGGATGGACATGTTTATTCCTTGAGCACTGTTGCTTATTTACCGGCGGCCGCGGCGACAACCTTCTGCGCGGCTTCTTCCATGGTGTCGGCGGAGATGATGGGCAGACCGGAGTCGGCAAGCATCTTCTTGCCCAGGTCTTCGTTCGTGCCCTTCATGCGTACCACCAGCGGAACGCTCAACGAAACTGCCTTCGAGGCCGTGATCACGCCTTCGGCGATCACGTCGCAGCGCATGATGCCGCCGAAGATGTTGACCAGGATGGCTTGCAGATGCGGATTCTTCAACATGATCTTGAAGGCTTCGGTCACCTTCTCTGCCGTCGCGCCGCCGCCGACGTCGAGGAAGTTGGCCGGTTCGCCGCCGAACAGCTTGATCGTATCCATAGTGGCCATGGCCAAGCCGGCGCCGTTGACCAGGCAGCCGATGTTGCCGTCGAGCGAAATATAGGCCAGGTCGAACTTGGAAGCTTCAACTTCAGCCGGATCTTCTTCATCCAGATCGCGGTAAGCGACGATCTCGGGATGGCGGAACAAGGCATTGGAGTCGAAGTTGAACTTGGCGTCCAGCGCGATGACCTTGCCCGAACCGGTCAGGATCAGCGGGTTGATTTCAGCCAGCGAAGCGTCGGTTTCCCAGTAAGCCTTGTACAAGCCTTGCAGGTTGGTGCGCGCGTCCGCAATCGAGCCTGCCGGCACGCCGATCTTGGCGGCGATGTCGTCGGCTTGCGCATCGGTCAGGCCGATGGCCGGGTCGATGGCGATCGAGTGGATCTTTTCCGGGTGGCTGGCAGCGACTTCCTCGATGTCCATCCCGCCTTCCGAGGAAGCCATCAGGACCACGCGCTGGCTGACGCGGTCGGTCACCATCGAAACATACAGTTCCTTCTTGATGTCGGCGCCTTCTTCGATCAACAGGCGGCGAACCTTCTGGCCTTCCGGGCCGGTCTGGTGCGTCACGAGCTGCATGCCCATGATGGCGTTGGCGTATTCGCGCACTTGTTCGATCGACTTCGCCACCTTGACGCCGCCGCCCTTGCCGCGGCCGCCGGCGTGAATCTGGGCCTTCACCACCCAGACCGGACCGCCCAGCGTTTCCGCTGCCTTGACTGCCTCATCGACGCTCATGCACGGAATGCCGCGCGGCACCGTGACGCCGAATTTGCGGAGGATTTCCTTGCCCTGATACTCATGGATTTTCATGCGAGCTTCCCTTCAAAACACGATATGGTCAAATTGAATTGGTATTGATAGCGGTGACTTCACTGGGTCCGGACGATACTGCTCCGACCGCCCAGCGCGGATAATACTTCGCCACTGCCGGCCCATCGCTCTTCAAGGCGTGGCACTGGTCGAGTTGAAATGGCCGGCCGTTTTTACCGACAGCCTCATACGGGTCGAATACTTCGCCGGCGAAGGCCTGGATCGCCGCCGTAGGCAGAATCTGCGCCAGTTCATTGATGTGCGTGCATCCGAACACACCGCCCAGCGCTTCTTGCAGGTCTTTGCGGAAACCGCGCGCCAGATTCAAGCCGACCAGCTTGGCGTAAGCGGGACCGATCGAGTCGCAATAGCCGGCATAGGGCACGGCTTCGGACACGGCCTCGGCGGCGACGATGGAAAAACGGGTGTCGATGGTCAGGCGCAATAACATGTCGTGCACCGGGCTGCCTGCGGGACGCAGGCGGCAAGCCAGTTGCGCGTCGCGCGTCTTGACGTCGGAAATTCGGGCCTCGATATCCCACAAGCCATCGTCGCGCGCAAAGGCATCGATCTGGATGGCGCGCCGGTGTTTCAAGGCACGGGGGGATGTCGGTTGGGACAGGGGCATGGTTTGCCACTAAAAAAAGCGCATTTGCGTCTCGCTGCCGCAGTTTCTACGACAGTCGCCGCTCATGCGGCATTGCAAAAACCCAAGGAGTGTAACACAGGTGGCCTTATCGCAGGCCTGGAACCCCGGTTAGCGTATTTTTACGGAGGGGAAATCTGTAGGTTGGCGCTGAGCACAGTGAAGCCCAACATCGATGCGTCAAATCAGCGCCTGCGGTATTACGCCCGCAACAACGTTGGGCTTCGCCGTGCTCAGCGCCAACCTACAATTCTTGGATCAAGTTGGCCAAGGCAGCCTTGATTGCGCGCGAGGAAAAGCCACGCTGTTGCAAAAACCGCATGTATTTCGCGCGTTCGGCCGCATCTTGCGGTGGGTTGGAGAACTTGCGCGCCAGTACCTCGCTGGCCCGGCTGTCTTCGTCAGCCAACTCGCCCTTGAACTCGCCCAACGCCTCTCCCGCGATGCCGTGACTTTGCAATTCCATCAAGATACGGTTGTTGCCAAAGCGCGCGGAACGCCGGCGCATCAGCGATTCGGCAAAGCGTTCCTGAGAGAGAAATTTATTTGCTTCCAGCCAAGCCAGCACGGCTTCGACATCCTCGCCTTCCTGAGCATAGCCGGACAGTTTGCGCTGTAGTTCGATGCGACTGTGTTCGCGCATCGATAAATACCGTAACGCCCGCGCCTTCAGGCTCATTTGCTTCTTCGCCATGATTTCCCAAGCGGCGCGGGCTTCCGGCCCATCACGTGTTCACTACAGAGACAGAAAGGCGGCAGCGCCGCCCTTTCCCGTCAGCCCGCATCATAGCGGCGCGCATCTTTGTATTGGACTAGATCCCTCAGGCTGCGTCCTTTTGATCTTTGTCCTTGCCCTTCTTGATAGGCAGCACCTCTGCGGCCGGCAGCGGCGGCAGTTCCGGCACGCCAAGCGAAGCGCGCACCTTGTTTTCGATTTCGTGCGCCAGTTTCGGGTTTTCCTTCAGGAAGTTACGCGCATTGTCCTTGCCCTGGCCAATGCGTTCTCCATTGTAGCTATACCAGGCACCCGACTTTTCCACGACCTTACCTTCCGAACCCAGATCGAGGATTTCGCCTTCGCGCGAAGTGCCTTCTCCATACAGGATGTCGAAATGGGCTTCCTTGAACGGCGGTGCGATCTTGTTCTTGACCACCTTGACCTTGGTTTCGGAGCCGATCACTTCTTCGCCGGACTTGATCGAACCGGTACGGCGAATGTCGAGACGCACCGAAGCGTAGAACTTCAAGGCATTGCCGCCCGTCGTGGTTTCGGGGTTGCCGAACATGACCCCGATCTTCATGCGGATCTGGTTGATGAAGATCACCAGCGTATTGGTGCGGTTGATGGAGCCGGTCAGCTTGCGCAGCGCTTGCGACATCAGGCGAGCCTGCAAGCCGGGCAGCGAATCACCCATTTCGCCTTCGATTTCGGCGCGCGGCGTCAAGGCGGCCACCGAGTCGACCACGATCAGGTCGACACCGCCCGAGCGCACCAGCGCGTCGGTGATTTCCAGCGCCTGTTCGCCGGTGTCGGGCTGCGAAATCAGCAAATCGGAAAGGTTGACGCCGAGCTTTTGTGCATAGCCCACGTCGAGCGCGTGTTCCGCGTCGATGAAGGCGCAGGTGCCGCCGAGCTTTTGCATTTCGGCGATGGTTTGCAGTGTCAGCGTGGTCTTGCCCGACGATTCCGGGCCATAGATTTCCACCACGCGGCCGCGCGGCAAGCCGCCGACGCCCAGCGCAATATCGAGGCCGAGCGAACCGGTCGAAACGACTTGCACTTCCTCCGCCACGGCGCCGTCTTCCATGCGCATCACCGAACCCTTGCCGAATTGCTTTTCAATCTGGGCCAGTGCGGCGGCCAAGGCCTTGCTCTTCTCGGAATTTGCTGCGTTTTTCTTGTCGTCCATGGAATTCTTTCAACAGTGAGAGGTGGGACCGGTAGGTCGGGCAAATCATCGCTGTTTTGCCGTCATGGGATGTACTGTATAAAAAAACAGTGCTTTACGCAAGCGCTGTTTGTGCGGTTTTGTGAAAAATATTTTTTACAACATTTTGTTTCCACAAAGAAACAATCATCGAGGCCGGCCCCCCCGCGCCACTCGATAAAATCGGCAATATGTGGCACTCTGGCAATAACCAATTCCCCCCTTTGTCACTATGCGCATTTTGCTCGCCGAAGACGATCAGGTTCTGGCCGACGGCCTGACGCGCTCGCTGCGCCAGGCCGGTTACGCCACCGATTGCGTACACAGCGGCACCGAAGCCGATACCGCCTTGTCGGCCCAGGATTTCGATCTCTTGATCCTCGATCTCGGTTTGCCCAAGATGAGCGGGCTGGAAGTGCTGCGCCGGCTGCGCACGCACAATGCCCGCTTGCCGGTATTGATCCTGACCGCAGCCGACTCGGTGGAGCAGCGCGTCAAGGGCCTCGACCTCGGCGCCGACGATTACATGGCCAAGCCGTTTGCGCTTTCCGAACTTGAAGCACGCGTGCGCGCGCTGACGCGGCGAGGCGTGGGCGGCGGATCAAGCGTGATCAAGCATGGTCCCTTGACCTACGACCAGGTCGGCCGTGTGGCCCATCTCAATGGGCAACTGCTAGATCTGTCGGCGCGCGAACTGGGCTTGCTCGAAATCCTGCTGCAGCGCACGGGCCGGCTGGTATCGAAGGAGCAGCTGGTCGATCACTTGTGCGAGTGGGGCGACGAAGTCAGCAACAATGCCATCGAAGTCTACGTGCACCGCCTGCGCAAGAAGATCGAGACCGAAGGCGTAAAGATCGCTACCGTGCGCGGATTGGGCTACTGCCTTGAGCGCAACGCCGATCCGGCTTGACCCATGTCCGAAGCATCGCGCGAAGCCTATGACCTGACGGCCGAACCGCCGGGCCAGATTCAGCGTTCGCTGTTCGGCGAAATCCTCGACTGGATGCTGGTGCCCCTGCTCTTGCTCTGGCCGATGAGCATCGCCATTACCTACCTCGTCGCCAAGTCCATCGCCAACCATCCTTTCGACCGTGCGCTGGAAAACCGCATGACGGTACTGGCGCAACAGGTCAAAGAACAGGACGGCAAGTTCACCCTCGCCTTGCCCGCCACAGCACGCGACTTCGCGCGAGCCGACGACGTCGATACCATCTATTATCAATTGTTCGACCAGCAAAACGGACAACTCGAAGGCGACCGAGATATGCCGCTGCCCGGCGATGAAGAGCGTCCGCCGATCTGGACCGTGCAATTGCGCAACGACACGATCAAGAATGCCGACGTGCGCGTGGCCTATATGTACGTCAATCCGGCGAAGTCGAAAACAGACAAATCGCCGCCGCATTTGGTGCTGGTGCAACTGGCCGAAACGCTGGATAAGCGCACGGAACTGGCCAACCAGATCGTCAAGGGTGTGATCCTGCCCGAATTCATCATCTTGCCGATCGCCTTGGCGCTGGTATGGTTCGCGCTGTCGCGCGGGCTCTTGCCGCTGGCCGAATTGCAGCAGCGCATACGGCGCCGTCAGCCCGGCGACTTGAGCCCGATCGATTCGCGCCAGGTGCCGGAGGAAATCACGCCGCTCGTCGGCTCGCTCAATGACATGCTCGAACGCCTGGCGCAAAACATCGCATCGCAAAAACGTTTCATTGCCGACGCGGCGCACCAGATGAAGACGCCGCTGGCCGGCATGCGCATGCAATCCGAGCTCGCCTTGCGCCAGACCAGCGAAACGGAAATCCACCGCTCACTGATGCAGTTGGCCAAGAGTTCGGAAGCGGCGACGCGCCTGGTCAATCAATTGCTGGCGCTGGCACGCGCGGAAAACCAGACGCCGGAAGCGGCGCCCTTCGAGCCGCTCGAATTGACCGAGCTGGCACGCGAAGCCGTGCAAGCCTGGGTGCAGACGGCCTTGACGAACCAGATAGATCTCGGCTTCGAACAGCCGGGCCATGCCGTCATGACCCGCGGCAATCCCACCATGCTGCGCGAAATGCTCAACAACCTGATCGACAATGCCTTGCGCTATACGCCGGCCGGCGGCAGCGTCACGCTGCGCGTGCGCGCCGATTCCAGCGAGCGCAAGGCCGTCATCGAAGTGGAAGACACCGGCCCCGGCATACCGGCTGCCGAACGCAGCCACGTATTCGAGCGCTTTTACCGCATCCTCGGCAGCAGCGCCGCCGGCAGCGGCCTGGGCTTGGCCATTGTGCGCGAAATCGCGCAACAGCACGGCGCCGAAATCGACGTCTTCAGCAACCCGCGCAGCCACGATCCGAAATACCCAGGCTGCCTGTTCCGCGTCGCGCTCGAAATGCAACGCAGCCATCATGCCATGGGAGACATAGGCTGACATGTCCAATCCGCGCAGTTATTGGCAAGGCACGCGCCGCCTCACGGGTGTTCTCGTCGCGATCTGGTTCGCGCTGACCTTCAGCACGATCTTTTTCGCACGCGAATTGAGCAGTCTCAGTTTCTTCGGCTGGCCTCTCTCGTTCTATTTGCTGGCGCAAGGGCTGATCCTGTTCTATGCCGCGCTGATCGCATTCTATGCCTTGCACATGGAGAAACTCGACCGCGAATTCGGTGAGGGCGACACGCATGGCGAATAAACGTTATTCGGTCAAGCTGAGCCGCTACTACGGCTGGTTCACGGCCGGCTTCATATTTTTTCTGCTGGTCTTGACAATCCTTGAACGGGAAGGCTTCCCGCGCGTCTGGATCGGCTACCTATTCCTTTTCGCCACCATCCTGCTGTACGCCTGGATAGGCGTGATCAGCCGTACTTCGGACGTTTCGGAGTACTACGTGGCCGGACGGCGCGTGCCGGCCGTGTTCAACGGCATGGCCACAGCGGCGGACTGGATGTCGGCCGCCACCTTCATCAGCCTGGCCGGCGGGCTCTATCTGCAGGGCTTTGACGGCCTGGCCTACATCGTCGGCTGGACCGGCGGCTTTTGCCTGGTCGCGATGCTGATCGCCCCCTATCTGCGCAAGTTCGGCCAATACACCGTACCGGATTTTCTGGCCGCACGCTATTCAGGACGCTATGGCGGCAATCTCATACGCATGCTGGCCGTGATCGCCATCATCCTGGTCTCATTCACCTACGTGGTGGCGCAAATCTACGGTGTAGGCTTGATCACATCGCGCTTCACCGGCATCGATTTTTCCATCGGCATCTTTCTCGGCCTGGCCAGCATTCTGGTGTGCTCCTTCCTCGGCGGCATGCGCGCCATCACCTGGACCCAGATCGCGCAATACATCATCCTCATGTTGGCTTACATGATTCCCGTGGTGTGGCTGGCGGCGAAGCATGCCGACAACCCGATTCCGCCCCTCGCCTACGGCAAGCTCTTGCCCAAGCTGGCGGCACGCGAACGGCAGCTTGCCGACGATCCCAAGGAAATGCAGGTGCGCGCCATCTTCCGCCAGCGTGCGCAAGACTACGACAACCGGCTGCACAACCTGCCCAAGTCCTGGGAAGAAGGCGGGATCGAGGCACGCCGTCATGTCGAGGAATTGAAGATGAACAATGCCTCGCTCCTGGAAATCCGCGCCGCCGAGCGCGAATTGAACGACTACCCCAAGGATGCCATTGATGCGCGGCGCAAGTGGGAAGAGGCGCGCGCCGCCAACCTGGCGCGCGCAGAACCGGTGATGCCGCATGCCACGCCGTTCCCGGATACTGACCGCGCCAGCTCGAACGTGAAGCGCAACAATTTCATGGCGCTCGTCTTTTGCCTGATGCTGGGCACAGCCGCGCTGCCGCATATCCTGGTGCGCTACTACACCACGCCCTCGGTCCCGGACACGCGTAAATCGGTGTTCTGGACCCTGTTCTTCGTCATGCTGCTTTACCTGACCATTCCGGCCCTCGCGGTTCTGGTGAAGTACGACATTTACACGCAACTGGTGGGCAGCGATTTTTCCCACCTGCCGTCCTGGGTCGCTTACTGGGCCAATGTGGACAAGGTTAATCCGCTGGTCTCGATTACCGACCTGAACCACGACGGCATCGTGCAACTCGGCGAAATCGTGATCGACGGCGACATCGTGGTGCTGGCCACACCAGAGATCGCCGGCCTGCCGTACGTGATTTCGGGGCTGATCGCCGCCGGCGGCCTGGCTGCGGCGCTTTCCACGGCCGACGGTTTGCTTCTGACGATCTCGAATTCGCTGTCGCACGATCTGTATTACAAGACCATCGATCCCGGCGCCTCGACGCAAAAGCGCGTCACAGTGTCGAAACTGCTCCTGCTTGTGGTGGCGCTGGTGGCGGCTTATGCGGCGTCGATGAAGCCGGGCGACATCCTGTCGGTGGTCGGCGCCGCGTTTTCGCTGGCCGCCTCGGCGCTGTTCCCTGCACTGGTATTGGGCATCTTCTGGCGCCGCGCGAACCAACAAGGTGCGGTGGCCGGCATGATCGCAGGCTTCGCGCTTTGCGTGTATTACATGATGCATACCAATCCGGCGCTGGGGGGCTCGGCCTCTGGCCAATGGTTCCATATCGCGCCCATCTCGGCCGGCGTATTCGGCGTACCTGCAGGCTTCTTCGTCATTTTCGCGGTCAGTTTGATGACGCCCAAGCCTGACCAGCGCGCCATGGCTTTGGTCGATCATCTGCGGTCGCCATAGCTGGCACAATACTTGTAATATAGTGAGCCTGTACGTCGGGGATGCAGTTTTGTGACAACGATTTGACGGATTCATCGCCATGCCGAAATTCTTCGACGAAATGTATGCCGACGCCTCCACCGGCAAGGTACGCGGCCATTATCGCGAATTCGAAGCCTGGCTCGCCGAGCAGGCTTCGGAAACCATCGCACACAAGCGTGCCGAAGCCGACCTGATCTTTCGCCGCGTCGGCATCACCTTTGCCGTGTACGGCAACGACGCCGGCACCGAGAGGCTGATCCCGTTCGACATCATCCCGCGCATCATCACGGCCGCCGAGTGGGACAAGCTCGAGGCCGGGCTGGCGCAGCGCGTGCGCACCTTGAACATGTTCATCCACGATATCTATCATGAACAGAACATCGTCAAGGCCGGCGTCATCCCTCCCGAACAGATATTCAAGAACGCGCAATACCGGCCCGAGATGCAAGGCATCTCGGTTGCGTCCGACATCTACGCCCACATCGCCGGCGTCGATATCGTACGCGCAGGCCAGGGCGAGTTCTACGTGCTGGAAGATAATCTGCGGGTGCCCTCGGGCGTGTCCTACATGCTGGAAGACCGCAAGATGATGATGCGGCTGTTTCCCGAGCTGTTCTCACGCTATCGCGTGGCACCGGTGGCGCACTACCCCGATATGCTGCTCGACAACCTGCGCTCCGTCGCCCCGACCGGCGTGACCGATCCCACGGTCGTGGTCATGACACCGGGCATGTACAACTCCGCCTACTTCGAACATGCCTTCCTGGCCCAGCAGATGGGCGTAGAGCTGGTCGAAGGCCAGGACTTGTTCGTCGAAGGCAATGCCGTCTATATGCGCACCACGCGCGGCCCCAAGCGCGTCGACGTGATCTACCGCCGCATCGACGACGACTTCCTCGATCCGCTGGCCTTCCGCCCCGATTCCTCGCTGGGCGTGCCCGGCCTCCTGTCGGCCTACCGTGCCGGCATGGTCACCCTCACCAATGCCATCGGCACCGGCGTCGCCGACGACAAGTCGATCTACCCCTACGTACCCGACATGGTGAAGTTCTATCTTGGCGAAGAGCCGATCCTGAACAACGTGCCGACCTACCAATGCCGCAAGAAGGAAGACTTGGCCTACACGCTGGCCAACCTGCCGGACCTGGTGGTCAAGGAAGTGCACGGCGCCGGCGGCTACGGCATGCTGGTCGGCCCGGCTTCGACCAAGGCCGAAATTGAAGATTTTCGCCAGCGACTGATCAGCAAACCGGAGGGCTATATTGCCCAACCCACATTGGCGCTGTCGGCCTGCCCGACCTATGTCGAATCGGGCATCGCGCCGCGCCATATCGACTTGCGCCCCTTTGTCTTATCGGGCAAGCGCATAACGATGGTGCCCGGCGGCTTGACGCGCGTGGCCTTGAAGGAAGGCTCGCTGGTGGTCAATTCCTCGCAAGGCGGCGGTACCAAAGACACTTGGATATTGGAGGCATAGATGCTCAGCCGCACCGCCGACCACTTATTCTGGATGGCCCGCTATACCGAGCGTGCCGAAAACACCGCGCGCCTGCTCGACGTCAACGTGCAAACGGCCATGCTGCCGCAATCAGCCGAAAGCGCCGAGCGCGGCTGGCGCGCCATGCTCTCGATCTGCGAATTGCAGCCGCACTTCGATGAAAAATTCGGCATCCTGACGGCGAAAGACGTGATCGATTTCATGGTGCGCGATCCCAACAACCCGTCTTCCATCGTCTCTTGCCTGCGCGCCGCGCGTGAGAACGCACGCGCCGTGCGCGGCACGCTGACCACGGAAGTTTGGGAAACGCATAATGCCACCTGGCTCGAAACGCAAGACCGCCTGCGCGGCAGCCGCCTGGAGCACGACCCGAGCCAATTCTTTGAATGGGTCAAGTACCGTTCCCACCTCTCGCGCGGCGTCACCATCGGCACCATGCTGATCGACGAAGCGCTGAACTTCATCCGCTTAGGCACTTTCCTCGAACGCGCCGACAATACCGCACGCCTGCTCGATGTGAAATTCCACAATGCCACGCCGAGGAAGCAGGTGCAGTCGCAGACGCTGCCGGGCGGCTTGTCGCAATCGCAGTCGCAACTTGCAGCCCAAGGCGAAGCCGACCCCGACGCGCAGATCGATTTTTACTACTGGGCTGCCATACTGCGCTCGGTCTCGGGCTTCGAGGCATACCGCAAGGTCTACCGCAACGTGATCACGCCGGCGCGCGTCGCGGATTTCCTGATCCTGCGCGGCGACATGCCGCGTTCGCTGCTGTCCTGCATGGATGAGGTGGTAGCTAACCTGCAACAGGTCGGCAACGACGTGTCAAAAGAGACCGAACGCTTTGCAGGAAAGCTGCATGCCGAATTGCGCTTCCACAGCGTCGACGATATCTTGCTCGAAGGTTTGCACGATTACCTGACGAAGTTTCTTGAGCGCATCTTCGATTTGGGCAACCGGATCAGTCGCGACTTCCTCGTGCCTTTGACGACGTAATTTCGCCCCCTCCCTGTCAAAGTTGCCAGCTATTTACAAGTTACGATCTGTGCCAGCATCGCATGGCCCGGTCTGGTGAACGCATTAGATATACCTCAGATTGGGCGCCATTCAATCAGGGGGAATACATGCATACCACTTTCCGCGCGCCGGCCGGCGCGCGTCTGTCTCTTTTCGCTACTGCCATTTTGGCAAGCCTTGGGCTGATCCCGCTCCAGGCCCGTGCGGACGATACCCAGGCCATCGAAAACCCGCCGCTGTTGAACGCCATCTCGGCTGCGGTCGAAACCAGGCAATTGCTCAAGGCGCCCGCAGGCAAGCTTAATTTGATGGCGCTGCCGCGCCAAAACGAAATCGCGCCCGGCGTGGCCGGCGAAGTGTATTTTAACCTCAACATCGAATACCACAATGGCTGGATCCGTAATCCCAATGCCGAGGACGCCAAGGACGGCAAGTTCAAGTACGACAAGGTGCAGCTGCGCAGCTATGTGCAAGGCGACGGCGGCAAGGCGCATTCGATCGATCCTTCCAGCGATTGGGGGCCGCGGCAGGCAACTGCTTATATCGCGCCGGAAATCCAGGCCTATCCAGGCCAGACCGTGCGCATTACGCTCAATAACGACCTGCCGCAAGACCAGACCTGCATCGCCGCCGGCGGCAGCGCCAATACGCCGCATTGCTTCAACGGGACGAACCTGCATTCGCATGGCTTGTGGGTCAGCCCTGCGGGCAACAGCGACAACGTGATGACTTCCGTCAGCCCCGGCGTGGGCTTCCAGTATGAATACAATATTCCGCCCACCCACCCGGCAGGCACCTTCTGGTATCACCCGCACCAGCACGGCTCGACGGCATTGCAAGTCTCGTCAGGCATGGCGGGCGCGCTGATCGTGCGCGGCGTGCGCAAGCCGACCCTTGACGAAAACGGCGACGTCGACACCTTGCTCAAGGATGCCGGCGGAAAGACTTTCCCGGAACGCGTGATGGTATTCCAGCAAATCCAGTATGCCTGCCGCTTCCCCTCGCCCTTTCCGCAACACCCGGAACTGGCCGGCAAGATCAAGACCTATGCCAATGATCCAATATTGGGCGGCACCAGGGACCCCAACGACACGCGCTACAAATGCACTGACAGCGACGTCGGCAAGATTGAAGGGTACGACCAGTTCGGCCCCGGCGGCTGGGCCGGTTCCGGCCGCTATACCAGCATCAATGGCGTGGTGCTGGGCAAGCTGGCTCACGCCAAGGGCGGCACGATAGAGCGCTGGCGCATGATCCACGCAGGCGTGCGCGATACGATCAACCTGAAGGTCCGGCAGCTCGTCAAGGATGCGCCGCCGGCAATCGGCCTCTCCGCCCTCGCCACTGAGAACTACATCGAAAAATATTGCACCGGCCCCGACCTGCCGGTCCCGCTGATCGCCGCCGACGGTCTCACCATGGCCAGGGTCCAGGTCAGGAAGAACGCCGTGTTCCAGCCGGGGTATCGCTGGGACGCCTTGATGGTCTTCCCCAAGCGCGGCCAGTATTGCATCATCAACGATCTGAAACTGAGCGACAGTACCGTCGACGGCGTGAAAGCTACGCGGCTGATCGGCCTGGTCGAAGTGGATTCGGATGCCGACACCAAACTGGACCTGGCCAGCAAGGAAGGCGTCGCGGCCTACCTCAAGGACAAGCTGGCTGCGGCAGCGCGCGAAAACCTGGGCGGCGTGCCCGAAGTGGCGAGGGACATCGAGAAGGATCTTTCGCTCGCCAAGTTCGTGCCGCATCAAACGATCGCCGACAATGAGGTGACAGGCCACCAGGATCTGGTATTCAACATCGATACTTCGCTACCCGGCGCGACGCTGTTCCAGGTCAACAAGCGACCCTATGACGGCAACCGCATCGACCGCACGCTGCCCCTGGGCGGAACCGACGAATGGACCTTGACCTCGACCTTCGTCAGCCATCCCTTCCATATCCACGTCAATCCGTTCCAGATTGTCGAGATCAGGACGCCCGACGGCAAGACCGACGTAAGCAAACCAGATGCCAAGGACCCCGACGGCGACGACGAGTATGCCGGACTGCAGGGCGTATGGAAGGATACGATCTGGGTCAAGAACGATACGACCAAGCCTGAAGGCGCCTACAAGATCGTCATGCGCACGCGCTACGAGCGCTACATCGGCGACTTCGTCCTGCATTGCCATATCCTGGACCATGAAGACCAGGGCATGATGCAAAACGTGCGCATTGCCGTGCCCGACGGCCACGGCGGCACGGCGCAGGCGCATCACTGATCAATGACTCCGGCGCCGGGAAATTGCCCGGCGCCGGCCCTCCTTGCTACCGAGACCGCCATGCTTCCATCCCGTTTTTTGCGCGCGCCGCTTGCCGCATTGCTCACGGCCGCCGGCTTCATGACTGCCCATGCCGCCGACCTGCCGCAAGTCGAAATGCTGATCCGCGGCAGTGCCGACTTCCGCTCGCACTACGACTACGTCACCTGGGCTCCGGCACCGGCTGAAATCCGCATCGTACCCGGCACCATTGCCGCAGGCAGCGCCCCCATTACCGTGGTACTGACCAATGCCGACGCTGCCGCGACGGGCCGCGGCCACGTCAATTTCGCCGCCGATGCGCTTGCCTACAGGAGCGCGCTCGACAACAACACGCCCGGCCTCGACACGATCACCATGACGCTGCCGGCCGACGGCACGCCGCAAAAGCTGGTAGTGGCCGGGGCCTTCCCTTACTTCAGCCGGGAAGACAAGGATGCGGCTATCGTCATACATCAAGGCACGGCGCAAGGCCCGGTACTGGCCACGACCAGGCTGATGGTGCGCGTGCGGCGCAACGAGGAAACCATGAGCGCTGCAGAAAAGGAGCGCTTCCTCTGGGCCCTGGCCGCACTGCGCTTCCGCAAACACGCCGGCGAGTCACGCACCGAGCTCGATTTCATGGTTCATATGCATGACGTCGGCGCCAGCGGATTTTCCCTCATGCCCAAAGACATGGCGTATCCGGATCAGGAACACAAGGCGGCGGGCTTCCTGCCCTGGCACCGTGCCTTCCTGCTCGAACTGGAACGCGACTTGCAGCGAGTCGATCCGTCCGTCACGTTGCCGTATTGGCCGATGACCCTGACGCCCGGAGGCGAAGCGGCAGTCGTTTTCCATAGCGACTTCACCGGCGCCAACAATGAAGCGGACGGCATCGGCGCCAACGTGCCCGACGTGGTGCGCTTCGACCCGGGCAATCCGCTCTACGGCTGGGATATAGCCGGCCAGGGCCCGCTGATGCGCTGGAGTGAGAACCGCAGGAACGTGGGCAAGTTCACCAAGCCCGGCGATTTGATCGAGCAAAGCCGCGCCAATCCGCGCCGTGGCCGCTATGCCTTCGCCGCCGGCTCCATCGAATCGAATCCGCACAATATCGGCCACGGCTGGTCCGGCATCTGGATGTCCAATTGCAGCATCTCGCCCTCGGACCCGATGTTCTGGCCCTTCCATACCTACTTCGACTGGCTCTGGGCTGCCTGGCAACAGCACTACGGTCGCCTGAACCGCGACGGCAAGGACGTGGCCGATTACTGGCCCAATGACCACTACCAGGAAAACAGTGAAACCAAACAAATTCCGCTCGGCCATCATTTGTTGGACACCATGTGGCCATGGAACGAGGAAACCCTCAAACCGCCCTACACGGTGACCTTCAATTCGCGCCGTCCGGCCGAACGTGTGGGCGGCAAGTTCGCCGCCGCCGGCGCTCCCGGACTGTGGCCGGCGCAGGATGCGCAGCCGACACCGGGAGACATGATCGACTACGGTGGCTACAGCAATGCCGGAGACGACATCGGTGTGGCTTACGACAACATTCCCTGGTCGCCGCGCCAGGCCATGCCGCCCTTCCCCAGCGACAATCCGCCCGACACCAAGGCCCTGGCGACGCTGCTCGATTCGCACCAGGCAGCGCAAACACGCAGCGCCGCCGCCGAGCATGTCGACCTGGCCGAGGCGACCGACAGCGGCAAGCTGCAATTGCTCGCCGCCATCGCGCAAAATGCGCACAATCCGCCCGCGTTGCGCCTGGCCGCGCTCGAAGTCTTGACGCGCGTCGACACGCCGGTGGCGGTGGAGACCTCGTATCGCATGCAGCCGGGCGGCAATGCCGCCCTGCGCGACGCCATCGCCCAAGTACGGCACATGGAGATGTTTGCCAACCGGCCACTCGACTTGCCGGAGCAGCCGGCCAAGGCCGCACCCGCGGGCAAGGCGGTCAAGGGCATCGACGGAGCACTGTACTCACGCGCACGCGACATGGTGCCCGACAATATGCCCGTCATTGTCGCCGAACTGACAACAGTGCTGGAACATTTCCTGGCCAAGCCGCGCGAAGAACCGGCAATGTGGCCGCAGGATGCCGTGGCCTTCATCGCCGCCACCAATACGCTGATGGAGAAATCAAGCCCGCATTCGCACATGGCCATGCGCACCGAGATGAAGGAAGAGTTCTCGCGCGAGCGCACGCTTGCCGTGTTGCGCAAGCTGATCGCGGCCAAGCCGGTCAAGGCGCCGGCCCAGGCCGATTGGTGGCGCGCCAAGGGCCTGGCGGCGCTGGCGCTGGCGTGGGACGGCGATTCCGCGTCGGTGGAAGCGGTGGAAAGACTCGCGCAAGACAGAGACGCGCCGCTGGCCACTCGTGTCATGGCCCTGAACGGCTTGCGCGGCAACGCCCCGGCAAGCTTCGAGAAACTGGCTTTCGCGTGGGCCGGCAATGAGCACGCCGCCCCCACTCTGCGGGCCCATGCGATCGCCTCCATCGGCGCCTACGCCACAGACAAGGGTGTCACGCTGGCGCCGCCAGATCGCGCACGTCTGGCCGAAGGCCTCGAAAAATTGGGGGGGACGAATCTCCCGCCAGAGGCCAGAAGCGCGTATGCCACGGCGCAGCGCCTGGTGGCGCTGGTCAATCCGCCACTCAACCAATAAGGGAGAGCGCCATGAGTGCAACATTCGAACAAGTCAGGGATATCCTGAACACGATCGCCGATACGCAAGACCCGAACGCGCGCGACCAGGTCTATGGCCGCCACGATGCGCAGGGCCGCTTCAGTTGGGATACGCAAGAGGATTTGATCGCCGCCATCGCCGATCCGCGCGGCACGCCGACCCGGCTGCTCACACGCCACGATTACCGCAACATGCCGCCCGAAACGATCAAGAAGGAGTGCAAGATGCTCTCGATGTTGATCGGCAATCCGCCGGCGATGCCGCGGCTGCGCGAGGGCACCAACCGGCGCCCCGCCACGCCTGCGGAAATCGACATCATCGTGAGCTGGGTGAAAACACTCGACCTTTCCGGCATGGAGCCTTGAGCCGGAAAGGTCCGGCCGCAGGTCAATACATCGGCCCGCAACTGGCTGAATCGGTCCAGGTCGAGCCGCACAGATAGAGCGTGATCATGGCGTTGTAGCCGTACTCCTGCCCCAGCTGCAGGTATTGATTGACGTTGATCCGTCCAGCCACGTAATGGTTCGTCACGGTATCGGTCACCGCTTGCGAATAGGCTACGTTCGACGCCGTGGTGCCGTTAACGGTGGAAGACGCTGCGCTGGTGCCGGCGGAATTGACTGCTTCGACGTAGTAGCTATAGGTGGTCGAGGCGGTCAGGCCGCCATCGGTATAGCTGGTCGAAGTGCTGGTGCCGACACTGGTGCCGTTGCGGAAAATCTTGTAGCTAGTCGCACCTGAAGAAGCTGTCCATGACAGGCTGATCGAGTTCACAGTAGTGCCCGACACCGCCAGGCCGGTGGGTGCGGCCGGCGCCGAGGTGCCTCCGCCGCCGCTGCCGCCGTTGTAGCCGCTGGTGATCTGGTTCACCATCTTGACGATGGCCGTCATCTGCACGCCGGGCTTTTCATCGTAATTGCTGCCATACCAGCCCACCCAATCCCAGCAGCCGTTCGGGTTCGACAGCGAGCCGTTGCCCGGTGTCGAATGGCTGGTGTTGTCGGCGATCGCCTGCGGATAGAGGATGATGATGTTGTTGGTGTCGGCCCAGCGGTTGTAGCCGGTATTGTTGACGAACTCGGCGCCGATGGCCGAGTAGCTTTGCAGGCAGCCGTGCAGGGCGACATGCAGCTTGCACACCGTGCTGCCGGAAGCACAGGCCGCCGGCACGTAGAGGTAGCCCGTGGTATCCATGCCGTTGCCCGAAGCAACATAGGCCGACTGGCTGAACGACACCACTGTGCCGCTCAGCGTGCCTGTGTTGGGTGCAGCCAGGCTGCCGTACATCCATTGCAATACCGCACCCGCGCCGTCATAGCTGCAATTGCTGATGTAGGGCGAGACCGAACTGCTGCAGGAGTTGTCGCCGGAGCCGCTGAAGTTCGTCGGAAAGGTATGCACCGCGCCGCTCGTCGTGACGTAAGAGACATTGGCGGCCGTGTCATGGTTGGCGAGCTGGTTCTTGAGCTGGTTCACCACGTTGGGGCCGACCGTGGTGTCGGCACTGCCGGTCCAGAGATAAATCTTGCGGCTGGCGAGGTTGGCCGTGGTGTCTTCGTTGGCGGTGCCGCTCCAGCTGTTGAGGTTGGCGTCGGGACCGCTGATCGAGGGCGTCTGGTTATACATGCAGCTCGTGTAGCTCTGGGCCCGCGCGCAATCGACCGGACCGCCGGCAAATACGCCGAAGCCGGTCCGGAAAGTCGAGGAATAGGCCACGCCCAGTTGCGCAGCCATGAAGCCGCCCGAAGACAGGCCCGATACGGAAGCCGATTTCGGATCGGCGTTATAGGCTTTCAAGGCCGATTGCGCTTGCGTGCCTGCGGCGGCCGACAGCAAACCGGCCAGGAGCGCATAACGCCATAGCGACGGGATAAGCGGATTGTCCTTCATGAGTCTGTCTCCTGTCTTGATGGTTGTAGTGGGTGAAGCAAACCAACGCTCTTGCGACATGCAGGCGCAAGCGCGCCCGCCGCACAAGAGCTTGCGACGCAAAGGCAATCCTTTTCCCGGCCGCCGGGCGGCGAGGCATCGGCGCAGCAACGGGATTCCGGCTTCAGGAAAGCGGGGCGGATGAAATATTCAAGACCTGGCCCCGCCTGGCCGCATCATGGCGACGGGTGTAGGCGATTTTCCTTCATGCGTGGTCTCCTGATATAGGTTTTGTCCGGTCTTTTGGCCAAGGTCATCATAAGACAAAATATCGCGATTGGAAGGGGGCCAGTATTTATACGGTCTTCCACATTGCCTGGCGTTTTTTCCCTACCGTAAAAATACTGTCCGCGCGCCGCAAGCGCAGTTTTCCCTAGGAAAAGCGAAGCAACGGGGGCATGATGAAATCAAACAAGATAGGTACGCCAGAGGAAGTTGTCTGACGGCAAGGAACGTGAATAATCACGTACTCTTTTGTCAATTCGCGCCTCATGCAAACCGTATAATTGCAGCGCCCGAACAGGCGGCAAACAACCGCAGTGGCGTATAACCCTTTTTGATACTGTGACACTGATTGTCTAGCCTTATGATCCAACGCTCCACCGGCGGGCCCACCATGCTCGCTGCAGAATCGGACATATCGGACATATCGGACATTGTGCTTCAAGAGAGCATCGATGCCGTGACCGAACTGAACGGCTTACTCGAACTGTTCGGGGCCGAGATCGAAAAGACCGGCCTGGTCGACGGCTACATGGTCAACCTGCGCGATGCGCGCGCCGAATACCTGGTGAGCCAGAAGGTGCACCTGACTCCCGAGTTCCACAACCTCGAAAACACCTATCACCATTACAAGGTCGCGCTCTCGGGCGATGCGCTGAACCTGAACGCGCGCGCCTACCATAACCGCGGCATCGTCCAGTGCAACCGTGCAACCGGAAGCGAAGCGGAAAGAAATGTTCTGCGCCTGTGGAAGCTCGAAGAGATAGGCGCGATCGCCATTCTCGACGACGGCGATTTCGGCAAGGCGCCGCTGGGTACGCTGCTGTTGCTGAAGGAACATGGAGAGATCGAAGATCACGTGTTCGTCGCGATGGAGCATCTGATCTCGCTGTTCCACGCGCCGCTGCAACGGGCGCTGCAGCAATCCTTCCTGCAGGAACACGAGGAATCGAACACACTGGAGCAGTCGCGCTTCCTGCAATTCGTGGTCGAGCTGAACAACCTCACCTCGAACGAAACCATCTTCCAGATGTTCGCCACCGAAATGTTCCGCCAGTTCGCGTTCGACGGCCTGGGTTTCTTCCTGCTGCAGGGCGACGCGCTGGTGTGCAAGCGCGTCGAGACGGCCGACCCGCATTACCACGATGTCTGCCACGCCTGGTCGGCCTTCATGCGCAACAATCCGTATGCGCTCGACGCCACCGATGGCGGCGTGTCCCACGCCTATCTGAAGCACCAGGCGCTGTTTTTCCCCGACGTGCAAACCATCATGGATTTACCGATGTCGGCCAAGGACCGCCAATCGCTGACCATACTGGAAACGCCGCGCACGCTCTTGCTGATGCCGATCGGCGAGCGCCGACACGCAATCGGCGTGCTGGCCTTTTTCAGCCTGCAGCAGCCGGTGGCAATTCCAGAAGAAGAGCAGGAGACGATCCGGCACCTGGCGGCGCACTTCGGCAAGGCCCTAAGCAAGATCGACGATTATCTGCTCGGTTGAGCGGCCTGCCTGACTCTCAAAGCAAGACCAGTTTCAGGGCCGGCTTCTCGCCGTAATCCTCGTAACGTTCGTTGATGCCGCCGATGCAAAAGACAAGTTCTTCGAGCAGGTCCGGCAGGTGTTGCTTGAGCCGGGCCGAATTCAGGATTTCGATATTCAACACTTCATCTTCGCCGAGCGCGAAGCGCGTCATGCCTTCGCCGTCGCGCAAATACCCGAGGCAATCGACCCAGGCGTCCATGGTGTTGCCGTAATAGTCGGGGAAGCCGAATTCGCGCCGGCATTCGGCATGGAAGCTGTTCCAATCGGGGATGCGCGCGGCATCGAGACGTACCGTAGCCATCAGCTTATTTCCTCCCCGCATCGGCAGGTGCGGCAGGCGGTTCGGTGACGAAACCCATTCTGGTCAAACCGCCTGTCTGCGCATCGGCCATGACCTTGGCAATCACTTCGTAGCGCGTGGCCTTGTCGGCGCGCAGCTGCAATTCCGGCTGCGGCGTCTTCTTGCCGGCATCGAGCAATCTGGCCGCGAGCTGCGGTTCCGTCAACGCCTCCTTGTCCCAGTAGATCTGCCCTTCGCTGTCGATCGATACCGTCACCGTCTCCGGCTTTTCCGGCGCCGGGCCGGCCGCCGCTGAGGGAAGATCGAGCTTGATGGCGTGCGTAAACAAGGGCGCCGTGATGATGAAGATCGCCAGCAAGACCAGCATCACGTCGACCATGGGCGTAACGTTGATCTCCGCCATCGGCGCGTTGTGGTTATTGTCGGAAAAGCCGCCGAAGGCCATGGCCGCTTCCTCAGGATGATTTACCCACGCGCGCACCCGTGGTCAGGTGGGCGTGGATATCGTGCGCAAAAGCGTCGAGTTCTGCCAGGGTGACACGGTTGACGCGCGT
This sequence comes from Burkholderiaceae bacterium, assembly GCA_036384915.1. Classification (GTDB taxonomy): domain Bacteria; phylum Pseudomonadota; class Gammaproteobacteria; order Burkholderiales; family Burkholderiaceae_D; genus PKWO01. The sequence continues at coordinate 171,380 of DASVLJ010000027.1, read as the reverse complement.
AAAGGCGTTGTAAGCCAGCACGGCCGGAATCGCCACCGTCAAGCCCAAGGCCGTCATGATCAGCGATTCGCCCACAGGGCCGGCCACCTTGTCGATCTGCACCGTGCCGGCCAACGAGACAGCCGCCAGCGCGTGGTAGATACCCCAGACCGTGCCGAGCAGGCCGACGAAAGGCGCTGTGGCACCGACCGAAGCGAGGATGGTCAACCCGCCCTCGAGACGCGACGTGGCGCGCGTGATTTCGCGCCGCAGCGTGCGCGTGATCAACTCTCCCGGATCGGAGGCGGCATTAAGCGAGCCGGCATGCCCGGAGACGTTGGCCGCTTCGATACCGTGCACAGCCAAGGGGGTATAGACGTTTTCGCGGTCGACGCTGGACAGCAGCTTGACGGCGTCGTCGAGCGACGGGGCTTTCCAGAACGCCTCCAGCGCACCGGCACTCTGGCGCATGCGCAGCGCGGTCCAGGCCTTGGAGAGAATGAAATACCAGGAAAGGAACGACATGGCCAGGAGCAGGTAAGCCACGGCGTGGGTAATTTCGTCGCCTTGCGCCCAGTAATGTGCGATGCCTACCGTTTCGCTCATCCGAATCCCTGTCTATCCCGCACATGCGTGCAAGCCGCTTAGCGCAAACCGAGCACGTCCTGCATGTCGTACAAGCCGGTCTTCTTGTCGCGCAGGAAGCGCGCGGCGCGCAGGCTGCCGTGGGCATACGACACGCGCGAAGAAGACTTGTGGCTGATCTCGATCCGCTCGCCGATGCCGGCGAACAGTACCGTATGGTCGCCCACGATGTCGCCGCCGCGTATGGTGGCAAAGCCGATCGAAGACGGATCGCGCTCGCCGGTCACGCCTTCGCGCGCATAGACGGCCACGTCGTCGAGCTTCCGGCCCAGCGCATCGGCAATCACCTCCCCCATCTTCAAGGCTGTGCCCGAAGGCGCATCGACCTTGTGCCTGTGGTGCGCTTCGAGGATTTCGATATCGTAACCATGGGAAAAGTTCTTGGCCGCCATTTCGAGCAGCTTCATCGTAACGTTCACGCCTACGCTCATGTTGGGGGCGAATACGATGGCAGTCTTTTCCGCCGCGGCGGCAATCGCCGCCTTGCCGGCGGCATCGAAGCCGGTGGTGCCGATAACCATCTTGATGCCGTGCGCGGCGGCCCAGGCAAGGTGCTTCAACGTGCCTTCGGGGCGCGTAAAGTCGATCAGGAATTCGGCGCCGGCCAGGCCCTTGTCGAGTTCGGCGACGATGGGCACGCCGGTCTGACGCCCCAACGGCAAGCCGCAATCGAGACCGAGCGCAGGGCTTTGCGCCACGTCGAGCGCGCCCGCCAATTCGGCGTCATCCGCATCCAGGACCGTTTCGATGAGCATCTTGCCCATGCGGCCCGACGCCCCGGCGACCGCTATTTTCATGGCGCTCATATTATTTCGCATTGCCCGCGATCAGCGTGATGTAATCCTTCTCGGTCGGCAGCACCGTGCCGTCGACACGGTCAAGCTTGTTTTCCTTGAAGAATACCGTCACGTGGCTGGAGATCAATTCTCCATTACTGCGGCGCAGGCGGAACAGGTAATCCCAGCGGTCGGCGTGAAACACATCGGTTACCAGCGGCGTGCCAAGCAAAAACTTGACTTGCTCGCGCGTCATGCCTTCCGGACGCTTCATGCCCTCGCGCAACTGAGACATGATCTCGGACGAGATGAAATTGCCTTGTTGGACGTTGATGCGGTAAGGCGTCAGGATGCCGAGGAAACGGTTTTCCTTGATCACGGTGACCCCCTTGGTATCCGAAGGGGCGGTCGCCTCGCTGACGCTTTTGGACGAGGAAATCAGGGAAAACGAACCGCAAGCGCTCAAGCCGGACGCCAAAATGATGCTGCATGCCAAAACGAGAAAGCGGGTACGGGTAGTGCCAGACGAAAGCATGCGCATAAGACCAATCGAGGTGGGTTGAGCCAGGATGCCAAAACACTATATGATAAAGCAGATGACCCCAATTCAGAAATAATCATGCCCAACAACCCCTCCGACTTGAAGGCCAGCGGCCTGAAAGCCACGCTGCCGCGACTGAAAATCCTGGAAATCTTCCAAAACAGCGAGGTACGCCACCTGAGCGCCGAAGATGTCTACAAGGTCTTGTTGGCCGACAGCATGGATGTCGGTTTGGCAACTGTTTACCGTGTCTTGACCCAATTCGAGCAAGCCGGATTATTACACCGCAACCATTTCGAGAGCGGCAAGGCCGTGTTCGAATTGAACGCGGGTTCGCATCACGACCACCTGGTTTGCATGGATTGCGGCCGCGTGGAAGAGTTTTATGACGAGGAAATCGAGCGGCGCCAGCAGAATATCGCCAAGGAGCGCGGCTTTTCGCTGGAAGAGCATTCGCTGGCCTTATATGGGCATTGCACGAAGGAGAAATGTCCGCATCGGCATTGATTTGCAGATTGGCGCCGAGCGTCAGCGCAGCCAAGCGCGGCCCGGCCCGACGTCGGACCTGTGCGATGAAAATAACGTTGTTTGTTGGGCTTCGCTACGCTCAACCCAACCTACTGTCTTAGGTCTGGCTCAGGGCGTTGGATAGCAACTTCGCCGTGATATCCACAATCGGAATCACCCGCTCATACGCCATGCGCGTCGGCCCGATCACGCCCAGCGTACCGACGATGCGGCCATTGACTTCATAGGGCGCCGTCACCACGCTCATTTCTTCCACCGGCACGAGTTGCGATTCGCCGCCGATGAAGATTTGCACGCCGGTCGCCTTGGACGAGACATCGAGCAATTGAACCAGGCCGGTCTTTTGCTCGAACATGTCGAACAGCTTGCGCAACGATGTCATGTTCGACGACAGGTCGGACACTGAAAGCAGATTGCGCTCACCCGATATCACGACGTCTTCGCTGCTGTCGGCCATGGCGTCGCTACCTGCTTCGACGGCGGCCTGCATCAGCCGCGTCATGTCGTCGCGCAACTGGCGCAATTCGTCTTGCAGGCGCAGGCGCACTTCGTCGAAGCTGTGGCCGGCGTAATTCTGGTTGATGAAATTGGCCGCCTGGATCAGTTGCGAAGGCGTGTAATCGACGTCGGTCAACATCAGGCGGTTCTGCACTTCACCTGTAGGCGAGACGATCACGAGCAGGATGCGCTTTTCCGACAGGCGCAGGAATTCGATCTGCTGGAACACCGACTCATGGCGCGGCGTCATCACCACGCCGGCAAATTGCGACAGTGAAGACAGCACCTGGGCCGCATTGGAAATAATCTTGTTCGGCGCATTGCTCTGAAGCCGCGAATGGAGCTGCGATTCGAGCTCGGTGGGCTCCGGCACCCGGGCGGTCAAGAGCGTATCGACGAAGATGCGGTAGCCGCGCGGCGTCGGCACGCGCCCGGCCGAGGTGTGCGGGCTGGCGATGAAGCCCATCTCCTCGAGGTCGGACATGACGTTGCGTATGGTCGCCGGCGACAGTTCCAGGCCGGAAATCCGGGACAAGGCACGCGAACCGACTGGCTGGCCGTCGGCGATATACCGTTCGACCAGGGCTTTCAACAGGGTTTGGGCGCGGGCATCGAGTTGCATGGGGCTATTGTAGTGCGCGGTTCCGCCTATCGGCAATTGCTTTCTGGGCAATCAGATCGCATCGAGCCAGCTTACGAGTTCCGCCAGACTGGTGCAATGAAAATCCGGCATGATCGCACCCGGCAATACGCGCTCGAAGCGATTCATCCAAACCGCGCGCAAACCGGCCTTTTGCGCCCCTTCGACGTCCAATAGCGGATCGTCGCCGACATAGACCGCTTCCTGCGGCAGCACCTGCAAAGCCTCGCAAGCCTGGTGAAAAATACGCGCGTCCGGCTTGGCAAAGCCCAGCCGGTGCGCGGCGATCGACACGCGGAAATGGCCGGCCAGACCGATGGCATGGAGATCGGCAAAGCCGTTCGAGACCGTGCCCAGCGCGAAACGCTTGCCCAACAGCGCCAGCCCCGGCTCCACATCCTCATAGACGCAGACCACGTTGCGCTCGCGCGAAAAGATTTCCATCGCCGCAACGGCCAGTTCCGGGTCTTCGCCAGCGGACTTGAGCGCTTCAACCAGGGCCGCGTGGCGCAAGGACCACAAGTCGAAGCGGTACCGCAGGTCGGTCTGCGCCAATTCCATGCGCCGTGCACGCATGCTTTCGCGGCTGTGCCGCGCCACTGTGGCCGGCGCATTGGCGCTGAGCCATTCGTATTGCAGCGCTTCGGCGCGGATGATGGTGGGGGCAATGGGCCAGAGCGTATCGTCGAGATCGAACAATACCGCCTTGACCGGGATTTGCTGGGACTGCATTTTCTTGAAACCCTGGACGGTTGATGGCAAGGATAGTGGGAAGTCAATCCAAATTATGGTCTAATCTGCAGCATGCCGCTCGCTCAATCGCCCTTACGCCTGAAAACCATCGCCGTGGTCGGCAAGTATCTTGCCGCCGGGATCGAGCAATCCGTCTCGGAAATTGCCGACTTCCTGGCCGCACGCGGGCATGTTGTGATCTTCGAAAGCGAGACGGCGCAAAACATGGGGCTGGACGGCGTTCGCGCCATGACGCCGGCCGAAATCGGCGCCCACGCCGACGCCGCCATCGTGCTCGGCGGCGACGGCACCATGCTGGGCATCGCACGCCAGCTTGCGCCTTACAACGTGCCCTTGATCGGCATCAACCAGGGGCGGCTGGGCTTCATCACGGACATCCCGCTCGAACGCATGATCCCTGCGTTAGGCGACATGCTGGACGGGAATGTCGAATCGGAACAGCGCAGCCTGCTCGAAGGGCGCGTCGAGCGCGAGGGGGAAACCATCTTCCAGGGCCTGGCCTTCAACGACGTGGTGGTCGCGCGCGGCAGCGGCTCGGGCATGATCGAACTGCAAGTCGAGGTTGACGGCCACTTCATGTACAACCAGCGTTCCGACGGCTTGATCGTGGCCACACCTACGGGTTCGACCGCCTATGCCTTGTCCGCCGGCGGGCCGCTGCTGCACCCCAGCCTGCGCGGTATCGGCCTGGTGCCGATCGCGCCGCATTCGCTGTCGAACCGGCCCATCGTCGTACCCGAGTCGTCCAGGATCGTGGTCGAGATCAAGGGCGGACGCGACATGAGCGTCAATTTCGATATGCAATCGCTGGCAAGTTTGGCGCATGGCGACCGCATCCTGGTGCAGCGTTCCGGACATACGATTACGTTCCTGCATCCTCAAGGCTGGAGTTATTACGACACCTTGCGCAGAAAACTTCACTGGAATGAATATCCGTCTGCCGAGGGTCAGTTAAAATAAACGCGCTCCGGTGTCATCCCCGCTTTCGCGGGGACGACAGGTTCGCCGATTTTGACGCTTAAACCATGCTCCGCACCCTATCCATTCACGACTTCGTCATCGTCGACACCATCGAACTCGATTTCGCCAGTGGCTTCACCGTCTTCACCGGCGAAACCGGTGCCGGCAAATCCATCCTGATCGACGCCCTGGCGCTCGCCTTGGGCGAGCGCGGCGATGCCAGCATGGTGCGCGAAGGCGCTTCCAAAGCCGACATCACGGCCGAATTCTCGGCCGGACCTGAAGTGGAGGCCTGGCTCGCCGCCAACGAGATAGCCGGCGAAGAGGCTTCCATCATGCTGCGCCGCGTGATCGATAATGCCGGACGCTCCAAGGCTTACGTCAACGGTATCGCCGCTACGGCGACGCAATTGCGCGAACTGGGCGACATGCTGGTCGACATCCATGGCCAGCATGCGCACCAGTCCCTGTTGAAAAGCGATGCGCAACGCGTGCTGCTGGACAACCAGGCCGGCTTGCAGGATGCGGTCAAGGAGGTCGGCCAGCTTTACAAAGCCTGGCGTGCCTTGGTCAAGCAGCGCGAGGAATTCGAAACCAATGCCAGGAACGTGCTGCTGGAACGCGAACGGCTCGAATGGCAGGTCGGCGAGCTGGACAAACTTGGAGTGAAGCCCGGCGAATGGACCGAGATTTCGAACGAGCATAGCAGGCTCTCGCATGCAGCCCACCTCATCGAAGGCGCGCAGGAAGCCTTGAATGCGATCTCGGAGTCGGACGACAACCCCATGCTGTCGCGCCTGTCTTCGCTCAATGCAAAATTGGCCAAGCTGACCGATATCGATGCCGACCTGAAGCCAGTGCTCGAAGCGCTGGAGCCGGCGCGCATCCAGTTGCAGGAAGCGGTCTATGCCTTGAACGATTACCTGGGACGCGTCGAACTCGACCCGGCACGCTTGCGCGAAGTCGAAGGCCGGCTGGAAGCGATCCATTCCACGGCACGCAAATTCCGCGTGCAGCCGGAAGACCTGCCGCAGGAGCATGAAACCCTGGCCGCGCAGCTGCGCCAATTGGCGCAAGCCAGCGACATGGCCGGCTTGAAGGCCGAAGAGGACAAGGCCGAAGCGGCGTATCGTGCAGCAGCGGAAAAACTGACCAAAAAGCGTGCCAACGTGGCAGCCGACCTGGGGAAGGCCGTGACCACGGCCATGCAGGACTTGAGCATGGCCGGCGGCCGCTTCGAGATCGCGCTACGCCCCTGCGAGCCGGCCGCATTCGGCCTGGAGCAGGTGGAATTCCTTGTCGCCGGCCATGCCGGCAGCGCCGTGCGTCCGCTGGCCAAGGTCGCTTCGGGCGGCGAACTGGCTCGCATTTCGCTCGCCATCTCCGTCATCGCATCGAGCGCCACGGCCACGCCCACGCTGATCTTCGATGAAGTCGATAGCGGCATAGGCGGCGGCGTGGCAGAAGTCGTAGGCCGCCTGCTGAAGCGGCTGGGACAGGACCGGCAGGTGTTATGCGTGACGCACTTGCCGCAAGTGGCGAGCCAGGCCAACCAGCACTTCCAGGTCAGCAAGGAAGCGCGCGGCGAGCGCACCGTTTCGCGCATCGACGCGCTCGATGCCAAGGCGCGCGTGGAAGAAGTGGCTCGCATGCTGGGCGGCATCGAGATCACGGCCACCACGCGCAAGCATGCACGCGAACTATTGGCATCGTGATGACCTTCCTGCCCGAACCTCAGCACAGCCACAATCAGAGCCGGACCGGCAAAACGGCCATCCTGCTGGTCAACCTCGGCACACCCGAAGCGCCGACGGCGGCGGCCTTGCGGCCCTATCTCAAAGAATTCCTGTGGGATCCGCGCGTGGTCGAAATCCCGCGCGCACTGTGGTGGCTCATCCTCCACGCCGTGATACTGCCGTTCCGCTCCGGTCAATCGGCAAAAAAATACGCTTCGGTCTGGACGCCCGACGGCTCGCCCTTGAAAATGCATACGGAAAAGCAGGCCAAGCTGTTGGGCGGCTATCTGGGCCAACGCGGACACAGCGTGGAAGTGGCTTACGCCATGCGTTATGGCAAGCCGGGTATTCCTGAAGTCCTGAATCAATTGAAAGCCGCAGGGGCGGAACGCATCCTGGTCTTGCCGGCTTACCCACAATATTCGGCCACCACGACCGCATCCATCCACGATGCCGTGTTTGCGCATCTTGCACGTGTGCGCAACCTGCCGGAGCTGCGCTTTGTGCGCAACTATCACGACCATGCCGGCTATATCGCGGCATTGGCCGCCTCGGTCAACCGCTATTGGGAAAAGCACGGCCGGCCGGACAAGCTGGTGATGAGTTTCCATGGCGTGCCCAAGCGCACGCTGACGCTGGGCGACCCTTATTATTGCGAGTGCCACAAGACCGCGCGCTTGTTGGCCGAACAGCTCGGCCTCGACGAAAACCGCTACCTGCTCAGCTTCCAGTCGCGCTTCGGCAAGGCCGAATGGCTGCAGCCGTATACCGCACCGAGCGTGAAAAAGCTGGCGCAGCAAGGTGTCCAGCGTGTCGACGTGGTCTGCCCCGGCTTCACCAGCGATTGCCTCGAAACACTGGAAGAAATCGCCATGGAAGTGCGCGCCGAATTCCTCTCCGCCGGAGGCAAGACTTTCCATTACATTCCTTGCCTCAATGAAACGCCGGACTGGATCCATGCGTTGGCCGATATTTCACTGGCGCATATGCAAGGCTGGCCGTCTGCAAAGTCCGTCCAAGAGGCGCGGAATGCGGATGCGGACAAAACGGCACAATTGGCGCGCGCTCAGGGCGCCACGAACTGAACGGCTATTCGAAGCGAAAAACGGAAAAAGCGGCTAAGCAATCAGCGGGCGGCTAAAAATCGCCCCTTCTTTGCTGATAAAATCCCTCACCCTTAATAAAGGGCGACAAGCTCCGAGTAGCAAATCCAGACCGTTGCCAAAACCACGTAGGCAACCAGAGATGCAAGAATAAGAGGCAGCTTCATACGACTTCCCGTGATGTGCTGATGTTGTTGCAGTAAGACTCCCATACCCACATCCTAGTTCAAAGTGGAAATTACCACATCCCATAAACATGTGAGAGTTGTAACTAAATCTTCCATTTTTTACGTTCTGTCGCTGCGCTGCAACACCGGTTGCTGGCGATAATTTCAATATTGATGACGAAATACCCCTTGAAATATTGTGGGTTAGCCCCATGTAGGGTCAGAATTATTTTTTGCCAATCTTAAGTATTTGATTTGTTGGAGATTTTTGATGCAGGATCAAGAAAACACGCAAGCCCCGGAGACCCAGGACCAAGCGCCTGCTGAAGAGTTGAAAACGGCCGCCGAGGGCCAGCCAGTGGAAAAAAGCGCGGAAAAACCGGCTGAAAATGCTGCATCCGGCGAGCCGTCGCTGGAACAGCAGTTGGCCAATGCCGTGGCCAAGGCTGCCGAGCTGCAAGACGCCTATTTGCGTGCCAAGGCCGAAGGAGAAAACATCCGCCGCCGCGCACAGGAAGATATCGCCAAGGCGCACAAGTTCGCCATCGAAGGCTTTGCCGAATCCATGGTGCCCGTGAAGGACAGCCTGGAAATGGCCTTGCAGGTGGCAACGCCGACCATCGAATCCTTGAAAGAAGGCGTGGACATGACGCTCAAGCAGCTGTCCGCCGCCTTCGAGAAAAACAAGCTCGTCGAAGTCAACCCCAAGCCGGGCGACAAGCTCGACCCGATGAAGCACCAGGCAGTATCGATGGTGCCTGCCGAGCAAGCCGCCAACACGGTCGTGACCGTACTGCAAAAGGGTTACATGATCGCCGACCGCTTGCTGCGCCCAGCTTTGGTGACGGTGGCGCAATAAAAAGTCTCGGGGAAGCCCTTGAAATAGTAGGGGCTTTCCATATATGTGAAGCATCGGAATTCAGTACTAAACCATTACAAAACAAGGAATTATCATGGGCAAGATCATCGGCATCGACTTGGGCACCACCAACTCCTGCGTCTCCGTCATGGAAGGCGGCCAACCCAAGGTCATCGAAAACTCGGAAGGCGCGCGTACTACGCCTTCGATCATCGCTTATCAAGAAGACGGCGAGATCCTGGTCGGTGCGCCGGCCAAGCGTCAGGCCGTGACCAACCCCAAGAACACCATCTACGCCGCCAAGCGCCTGATCGGCCGCAAGTTCGATGAGAAGGAAGTGCAGAAGGATATCGGCCTGATGCCCTACCAGATCACCAAGGCCGACAATGGCGACGCCTGGATCGCCGTGCGCGACAAGAAGCTCGCCCCGCCGCAAATCTCGGCTGAAGTGCTGCGCAAGATGAAGAAGACCGCCGAAGACTATCTCGGCGAGGAAGTGACCGAAGCGGTGATCACGGTGCCGGCCTATTTCAACGACGCGCAACGCCAGGCGACCAAGGACGCCGGCCGCATCGCCGGTCTCGACGTGAAGCGCATCATCAACGAACCGACGGCGGCAGCACTGGCCTTCGGCCTGGACAAGAGCAGCAAGGGCGACCGCAAGATTGCTGTGTATGACCTGGGCGGCGGCACCTTCGACATCTCGATCATCGAAATCGCCGACGTGGACGGCGAAATGCAGTTCGAAGTGCTGTCGACCAACGGCGACACCTTCCTCGGCGGCGAAGACTTCGACCAGCGCATCATCGATTACATCATCGACGAATTCAAGAAGACCAGCGGCCTCGACCTGGGCAAGGACGCGATCGCGCTGCAGCGTATCAAGGCTTCGGCAGAGCGCGCCAAGATCGAGCTCTCGTCTTCGCAGCAAACCGAAATCAACGAGCCCTATATCGCCATGGCCAACGGCGCCCCGGCCCACTTGACGCTGAAGATCACGCGCGCCAAGCTCGAAGCGCTGGTGGAAGACCTGATCGCCAAGACCATCGCACCGTGCAGCATCGCCATCAAGGATGCCGGCGTTTCGGTGGGCGACATCGACGACATCATCCTGGTCGGCGGCATGACGCGTATGCCCAAGGTGCAGGAGAAGGTCAAGGAATTCTTCGGCAAGGACCCGCGCAAGGACGTCAACCCCGATGAAGCCGTGGCCGTCGGCGCCGCGATCCAGGGTTCGGTGCTCTCGGGCGACCGCAAGGACTTGCTGCTCCTGGATGTGACCCCGCTCTCGCTCGGTATCGAGACGATGGGCGGCGTGATGACCAAGATGATCAAGAAGAACACCACGATCCCGACCAAGTTCAGCCAGGTGTTCTCGACCGCCGACGACAACCAGCCGGCCGTGACGATCAAGGTGTATCAAGGCGAACGCGACATGGCCGCCGGCAACAAGGCGCTGGGCGAGTTCAACCTCGAAGGCATCCCGCCCGCACCGCGCGGCACGCCGCAGATCGAAGTGACTTTCGACATCGACGCCAACGGCATCCTGCACGTCGGCGCCAAGGACAAGGCCACTGGCAAGGAAAACAAGATCACCATCAAGGCCAACTCCGGTTTGACCGAAGAGGAAATCCAGAAGATGGTGCGCGACGCCGAAGCCAATGCCGAAGAGGACAAGAAGCTGCGTGAACTGGCCGAATCGCGCAACCAGGGCGATGCGCTTGTGCACTCGACCAAGAAGGCGCTGACCGAATACGGCGACAAGCTCGATGCTGGCGAGAAAGACAAGATCGAAGCCGCGATCAAGGAATTGGAAGACGTGGTCAAGGGCAACGACAAGGCCGCGATCGATGCCAAGACCGAAGCCTTGTCCACCGCTGCGCAAAAGCTCGGCGAAAAGATGTACGCCGACATGCAGGCACAGCAAGCTGCCGGTGGTGCCGCGGCCGGAGCCGACCAAGGCGCGCATGCCGGCGAAGCCAAGGGCAAGGACGAAGACGTGGTCGATGCCGAGTTCAAGGAAGTCAAGGACAAGTAAAACAGTGCTGCCGACTGGCCTGGTATTGAGCCGGGCTGTTTGGCTCGCCGGGACCTGGATCTGATCCGGTTCCGGCGTTTTCGCTTAATTCAAAGGGTACTGGCAAGATGGCAAAGAGGGATTTTTACGAAGTACTGGGCGTAGCGAAGAATGCCTCGGATGACGATATCAAGAAGGCATACCGCAAGCTCGCCATGAAATACCATCCGGACCGCAATCCGGACAGCAAGGGCGCGGAAGAGAAATTCAAGGAGGCCAAGGAGGCCTACGAAATGCTGTCCGAGCCGTCCAAGCGCGAAGCTTACGACCGTTACGGCCATGCCGGCGTCGACCCCAACATGGGTGCGGGCGGCGGCGGATTCGGCGGCGGTGCGGGGGGCTTTGCCGACGCTTTCGGCGACATCTTCGGGGACATCTTCGGCGGCGGCCGCGGACGTTCCAGCGGCCCGCAAGTCTATCGCGGCGCCGACCTGCGTTACGGTCTCGAGATCACGCTGGAACAAGCCGCGCACGGCTTCGATACCACCATCCGCGTACCGTCCTGGGATAACTGCGACACCTGCCACGGCTCGGGCGCCAAGCCCGGCACCAGCCCGACCACTTGCACCACGTGCGGCGGCCACGGCCAGGTACGCATGCAACAAGGCTTCTTCAGCATCCAGCAAACCTGCTCCAAATGCCACGGCACGGGCAAGATCATCCCCACGCCCTGCCCCACTTGCAGCGGCGCGGGCCGCATCAAGCGCAACAAGACGCTGGAAGTGAACATTCCCGCCGGCATCGACGATGGCCAGCGCATCCGCTCCTCAGGCAACGGCGAACCGGGCATGAACGGCGGGCCGGCCGGCGACTTGTACGTGGAAATCCGCATCAAGCCCCATCCGGTATTCCAGCGCGACGGCGGCGACCTGCATTGCGAGATGCCGATCTCGTTCGCCAAGGCGGCGCTGGGCGGCGAAATCGAAGTGCCGACCTTGAGCGGCAAGGCATCGTTTACGATTCCCGAAGGCACCCAGAGCGGGAAGACCTTCCGCTTGCGCAGCAAGGGCATCACGCCATATCGTGCCGGTTATGCCGGCGACCTGTTCTGCCATGTCGTGGTGGAGACGCCGGTCAAGCTGACCGAAAGGCAGAAGGAATTGCTGCGCGAACTGGAACACCTCACCATCGAAGGCGGAGCGAAGCACAATCCGCAGACCAAGTCCTGGAAGGACAAGGTCAAGGAATTCTTCGAGTAAGCGCGTATTCCAGCTGCATGAGCTCCAATAGGGGACGCGCCTCGCGCGCGTCCTCGGTCGAACGGTATATGGACGCGTGGAAGCGATACCGTCCTCGCGCCGAAGCGGGCGGCGCAAGCTGTTCCACCGCCGCTTCGGCCATGCCGGCCAGCGTCGCATAGAACTCTTCGGCTGCAGCGCCTCCGCCGGTCTCGACCTCGACGGGCGCCGCCGCAAACAGCGGCAGATCGACCATGGACGGCGCCACACCTTCGAGGGGCCGGGAAAACACGGCCTCGATTTTCAAATGTAACGCGTTGTCCCGCCCCGGAGGTATGGCGAACGCGACCGCGGAACACAAATCGTTGAAATAATGCGTCAATGCCTGCGCCAGCGTCTCACCCGGCAATTCGATGGGATCGGCGGCGACAGCGGTCGCGTCGACCGGAAGCGTGAAGCGGCTCGGCGCGTTGCTCATGACGAACGCCGGGTTGGTCACTGCGTCGGGCCGCAGAGAGCGGTTGCGGGTAACGGCGGCCTTGGCCTGTGCGTTCTGTCGCAGAAAGAGATTCATGCGATAGAAGGCGAACTCGAGCTCCAGCGCCTCGAGCGCGGCGTAACGCCCCGGCGGGAGCGCGAGGCTCAGCCTGTTGCCATCCAGGGTCATATCTTGCCAATCGGCGTCGCCTTGCAGCTTGAGCGCAGGCCAAAGAATCTGCCGGTACACCGCCAGCTTTGTCGTGCCTGAGGCCATGGTTTTCATCAACAGGCGATAGGTTTGCGGAGCGCGGAAGCGGCTTCCCGAAGCAGCGGATTGTTGCGCTTCGCGGTCTTGCAGCGTCCAGTCGCGACCGGCGGCATTGACCTTCAGCTTGCAACCGGCTCCAAGCGGAAAGCCATGATTCAGGAACTGTTCGCGTAAACGGCCCTCCACCCTGCCCTCATCCAGCCCCGCTGCCAGACCGGCCTCGGCAAGGAAGAGGAAATCGTCCGGCTGGTCGAGCCCATCCGCACCCTTTCCAAGCCGCTCGATATGCAGTGCGGCCACATAAGGCGGTTCGCCGGCCATCTCCGCGGTCAAGGCATAGGCGAAGTCCGCCTGAGCCGTGGCGGCTGGCCCTTCCATGCCAGGCGGCTTCCACGCCTGCGATACATTTTGCGCCAGGTAGGCAAACGCCATGGCGGCCGCACGCGCGACGGCTACGCCGGCCTGGTCCCAAGGCCGGGCAAGGTCGGCGGATATGGAGGGCCAGGCAGCGACGAAAGCTGCCAGCGCACGAATATAGCTGTCATTCGGCTCTTTGCCGACTGGTCTCTCTGCAACGCTGTCGAGGCTCTCGAACCCGACTTCGAGGCAGAGTTCGTCCTGAACCGCAAGCCGAGGCGCGCAGGCGAAGCGGTAGGTCCATTGCAGGGGCATGACCTGCGGATCCGCCGGCCATGCCGGCGCCGCCGCTTCGCGGCTCAAAACGGTCGACGCGGGTAAATGGAACAAAGGCGCAATGAGCGTAGCCCGCTCGATGCAGCCCGAGACATACTCGCCTTGGGAAAAGGGAAGCGCGAAATCAAGATAGGGCGTGCGGCCACGAAGCTGCAATTGTTCCGCGCGGTAATCCAGGGCAAGCGATACGGACTGGCGGCTGGCCGCTTCCTCCAGCGCGAACGGTGCGGTGATATGGGAACGCTCCATGACCAATGCCGCCTCGCCCGAACCGAATCTGGCCGCCGGGGGCCGTTGCAGCGGACTCAACTGATTCGGCGAACGCACCTGCATTCCGCCCCTAATCCAGGGGGCCCAGGCGGGATCGCTCTGGGCGCCCTGGCCGCTGACTTCGATGGGAAATTGCACCGCCGTTTGCATGCGTCCGGCGAGTGCCGGATTGCGCCGAAATTCTTCCTCCAGACTGCGCCTGACTTGCGCCAAACCGGCATCGCCGCCATCATCGGCATCGAATAGCGGCAGGGCAGTACGGGCGATAGACTCGGCCAAGTGATAGCTGGCGCTTTCGATGGCGCCAAGCCAGCCTTCGAATTCTTCATCCAGCCGGCCGGCCATGGCGGCACGCCGCGACATGGTCTGCTCGATGGCATCGAAAAATTGGCGCTGCCACAGGTTAGGATCGGCGCCCACAAATTCGTAGGCGTTGCCGCTGGGCCAATGCAGGCCGCGCACGCTATCGTAAGTCGGGACGGCGACGCCTTTCCCGTTCCATGGCTGGCGCACGAGCGGAGGCATGGCGAAGAAGCGCAAGCCGCCCTCTTTCACCGCGTACTCCAGCGCATCGCCCTTGCCGGAGAAGTTGGCGACGAACACGGCGTCGCCCCACCCCTGCGCCAGCTTGAGCCCGGGGAACATCGTCTCGAACTCGCTGGCAAAACGTTCCATCGGTTGCCCTGCGACGTGAAGCGACGTGAATGGTGCGGCGGTGAGTCTGGTAGGAATCGTTCCGCCCTTCTGAGAATTGGCGACGATTTCCACGACGAGCTCCCCGACAGCCGGGGCATAGGAAGGAACGGCCGTCGCCGTGAAGCGTTCGCCGCGCGGCGGCGATATCAGCCTGCGAAGCGAAAGTGCCAATGCGCCGGTCCGCGCGGCCAACTCATCGATGCAGAGCGGCGCCAGCCCGCGCGCGGCCCGCTCGGTATTGATGCGTTCCCGCAGCAGCGTGAGAGACTCGTTAGGCAGGATGCCGTAGCTACCACTGTCGATTTCCAGGATTTGTCCGCATTGCAGCACGCCCGGCAGGCAGGCGTTGGCCGACATCAGCGTCGCGCAGTCGAGGTTGAAGCGGACGCAGCAGGCGTCGACGGTCTCGCCTTTTTTCGCTGCGATAACAGGCGCGCGCAGATAGGCGCCGCCGGCGAGCAAACCCGGCAATGCGGCGAATTGCGCAGCGAACTCGGGAATGCTCAATCCGAATTGTTCCGCCACGCTGCGGAAACTGTCTTGCGTGGTCGGCGTCAGTGTCGTTTCTCCGAAGCTGAGCGGCGCCGGAGCAAGGATGGCCGGCAGATCCCAATTGGCGCCCACCATATCCGCAGCCTTCCAGCCGCCGCATCGTTCGGCAATGCCTTGCAGGCTTTCTCCCTGGCCTGTCCGGTAAACGGAAACATCGGGATAGACAAAATCGGGCGGTACCATGCCGTCGGGGAATACGTAGTCGGCCATTCCGGGGATGGTCAAGGCGCCGTCCTCGGCCAGCGTCAAGGAACTGTTGGCCGCCAGCAGCGCCTCGACCGCGACACCTTCAACCTGGGCGATGTCCGCCAGGGTTTCGCCCTCTGCGACGGTATGCTTTCCTGGATTCGCGTCGCCGCGGGGGACGGCGATTTGGGCCCGCTGGCCGAACAGCACGTCGGCGCGCACTTCCGCATTGGCTTCGGCCAATTGGGCGAACGACAAGGGATAACCAGGCCGGTCGCCGGTGCTGTCGATGATGGAGGACAGCGTCTCGAAACCGTCTTTGCCGGTGCGCACGGCGATCGTTTGCAACATCGCGGCCTGATTCATGAAGACGTGCGCCGCCGTGGCCAGGCCGAGCATCGCCCGGCGCATCGCGGTTTGCTGCGGCACATGCGGCTCGATTTTGCCCAGCGACGTGGCGAGCGACCAATCGACTTCGCCAAACCGCATTTCCGCAACGATCCCCCAATACCTGCCTGAGGCGTCGGAAGCCCGACGGGCGGCTTCCGCTGCGCCGACTCTGCCGGCCGGCAAGTAATCATGGGGCGCCACGGCAATCTGCGCGGCGAGATTGTCGGTGCCGCCGGCGGTAGGGGCAAAGAAGCGGTAACTGCTGCGGAAGCCCGGCCACAATCCGAGCGGCAACGCGTCGACGGCAGGGTCGGCCTCAGGTGCCGCAGGAGCGGATGGAGATATATCGGTGGGGGACGGTGTCAAGCTGGGCTCCATTCCTTGCGAATCGGCGAGAGCGCTATTACACCTCAAGCGGGGCAACGGCTCAAGGCGGTTTTTCTCAGCTTGGGCAATGCGACCTTGGCGCGTGCTATGCTCTTTGCCCAAAGTACCCAATGCGCCCTTTAGAACGGTTTTCATGGCTATGCGAATTCGACCCTGGATGGGAGCGACGCTGTTCGTTTTGTTCATCGCCTTCTATGTGGCCTGGGTGGCTTTTTATCTGACTGTACTGCGCCCCCCCGCTCATGCTCTGGTGTTACCGAACTTTCGGCATGACCTCGTTTCCGGGCGTGCTTCATTTGCTTCTCATCTTGTCGCCATGGCTGGTCTTCGGCGTTGTCGCCGCGACGATTCGCGGCATAAGCGCAACGATCAAAGGCCGCCCCTACTCGGAATAGCCTGTTGCGATGGCAGCGCGCAGCTTGCGCATTCTCATCGATAACATTTAATCAATCATCGCCATTAGCTTGCCAGCATTGCGGATTTTCTCTATGCTGAAGGCAAACAATAAAACGCTCGTTCGCTTTTGGATGGGGCGTATCACATGGAGACACACATGAATCTGGGAATTCGCTTGGGCCGCGCCTTACTGGCGGCTGGTTTTTTGGCTGCGCTATTCGGCGCCCCCGCCGCTTCCGCGGTCGAAGTTGCCGGCTACAAGTTCGACGACACGGTCAAGGTCAATAATCAAGACTTGAAACTCAACGGCGCGGGCATCCGCTACAAGTTCGTGGTCAAGGTTTACGCTGCCGGGCTGTACATCGCCGACAAAAAGGGAACGGCTGCGGATGTGATTGCCGAGCCCGGCGCCAAGCGCATCACCTTGATCATGCTGCGCGAAGTCGGCAGCGACACCATGGGCCAGGCTTTTATCGATGGTATCAAGAAAAATTCGGACATCAATGAGCGCGCCAAGATCGTCAACCAGATGTTGACCTTCGGCAATCTGTTCGGTTCGATCCCCGCCTTGAACAAGGGCGACATTGTGACCACGGACTGGATTCCGGGTAGCGGCACCGTGGTGTCGGTCAACGGCAAGAAGCTTACCGATCCGATTCCCGACGTAGCGTTTTTCAACGCGCTGCTCAAGATCTGGCTCGGCAACAACCCCGCTGACAGCAAACTGAAATCGGCGATGTTGGGCGACGCTTCGTAATAAATTCACGATATTTGCGACATCTTCTGCGAAAACGCGGCTTCTTGCCGCGTTTTTCTTTTCTCACTCAAAGCCGCACAAGCTGCCCGCCCCTGCCGAATCCGCTAGAATCGAGGCATTGATCAACTTGCCACATGCGGCATCATGCAATGGCCTCGCCGCCTCGATACCATGAACGACCACAACAAAGAAGCCGGACTCTCCCACCTGTTCGAGAAAAATCGCGAATGGGCCAACGGCATCGTCGCGCGCGACCCTGAATTTTTCAAGAAGCTCGCGATCCAGCAAACGCCGGAATACCTGTGGATCGGCTGCTCCGACAGCCGCGTGCCCGCCAACGAACTGATGGGCCTGCTGCCCGGTGAAGTATTCGTCCACCGCAACATCGCCAACGTGGTGGTGCACTCCGACTTGAATTTCCTGTCGGTGCTGCAATTTGCAGTCGATGTGCTGGCCGTCAAGCATGTCATCGTGTGCGGCCACCTCGGGTGCTCGGGCGTGCATGCCGCCATGACCAACCGTCGGATTGGCTTGGCCGACAACTGGCTGCGCCATGTGCAGGACGTGGCGCAGAAGCATGGGCGCTATCTGGGTGAAGCGATGCCCGAGCGCGACCGCGCCGACCGCCTGTGCGAATTGAATGTACTTGAGCAAGTGGTCAGCGTGGCGCAGACAACGATCGTGCAAGATGCCTGGGAACGCGGGCAGGAGCTGACCATCCACAGCTGGGTGTATGGCTTGCGTGACGGCCTGCTGCGAGACCTTGGGTTGGCCGTATCGGGCAGCGAACAGTTGCCTACGTTGATGGCGAAGGCTCTGGCGCGGTACGAAGCGTAGCTTTTCGTAGCTTGGGCCGGGCGTCGCGCTACGCCGAGCGCAACGGCGCGCGCCCTGGCCTACTGTTGAATCAGCGCTTAAAAGCAGTGCTCAATCGAAGGAAACGACCCATCCTTCACTGCCGCCACGTATGCCTTGATTGCCGCCTCGATGCTGGTCTGGCCTTCCATGAAATCCTTCACGAAGCGGGCCTTCTTGCCGGGGAAGACGTTCAACATATCATGCACCACCAGCACCTGGCCCGAGCAGTCGGGGCCGGCGCCGATACCGATGGTGGGAATGAAAAGCGCATCGGTCACCTGCTTGGCCAAGGGAGAAGGTACGGCTTCGATCACCACCAGCGAAGCGCCCGCCTGCTGCACGGCGAGCGCGTCAGCCATCAATTGCTCGGCGCCCTCCGTGGTCTTGCCTTGCACCTTGTAGCCGCCCAACTGATGCACCGATTGCGGCGTCAGGCCGATGTGGGCGCAGACGGGCACGGCGCGATCGGTGAGGAAGCGGATCGTCTCGGCCAGCCATACGCCGCCCTCGAGCTTGACCGCCTGGGCTCCGGCCTGCATCAGCTTGACGGCATTGTCGAAGGCCGCTTCGGGCGTGCCGTAGGAACCGAAAGGCATGTCGGCGATCAATAGCGCCGTCTGGTTGCCGCGTGCCACACAAGCGGTGTGGTAAGCGATGTCGGCTACGGTGACCGGCAGCGTGGAATTGTGGCCCTGGCACACCATGCCCAACGAATCGCCGACCAGCAGCACTTCCACGCCGCAGCGGTCCATCAAGGCCGCGAAGCTGGCGTCGTAGCAGGTCAGCATGGTGATCTTGTCTTTCGCTTCGCGCAGGCCGCGCAGGCCGGGAGCGGTGATGGCGCGGGTGCGCGCGGGTGTTTCCTGCAAATAGCCGCTCATGTGTTTCATTCCCCTAGCTTGAAAAACTCGCGCTTGCCGCGCATGTTCTTAATGCGGTTCAACAACAATTGAAAGTCTTGTTCACGCTCAATCGGGTTGAGCGTTTCGGCATTGACGATCAACAGCGGCGCCGCATCGTAGTGATAAAAGTACCGGCTGTAGCTTTCGCACAAACGGAAAAGATAATTTTCCGAGATATTACTCTCCATCGCGATTCCGCGCTTTTTGACGCGTTCGATCAGCACTTGCGGCTCGGCTTGCAGGTAGATTACCAGGTCGGGGATCGGCGCCTGCGGGCTGAGGTGATCGTACATCTGGCGATACAGATTCAACTCGTCGTCGGCCAGGGTCAGCGTGGCGAAGATCGGGTCCTTGTCAAGCAGGAAGTCAGACACGATGGGAGCGGAAAACAGATCGGTCTGCATCAATTCGCGCAATTGGTTCAGGCGCTGGAACAGGAAGAACATCTGCGTCGGCAACGCATAGCGCGCCGCGTCGCGGTAAAACTTTTCCAGGAACGGGTTGTCCTGCGGCAGCTCGAGCAGGGTCTGGGCCGACAACGCGTTTGCCAGACGGCGCGTGAGCGAAGTCTTGCCCACACCTATCGGCCCCTCCACGACAATGTAGCGGTAGCGATCGAGTTCCATGAATTGCCCCTACTCCGAGAGTCGGCTGACGCGTTGATTTGCCACGGCCGGCGCAAACGAATGCGCCGCGCCCTTGCCCGGAATCTTGACGAAGGGATCGAGCTGCAGCAGCGGAATCAGCGCGAAGGCGCGCTCCGTCAGGCGCGGATGCGGCACGGTCAGTGTAGCACTGGAAATCTTGTTCGCGCCATAAAGCAGGATGTCGAGATCGAGCGTGCGCGGCGCATTCCGGTAGGGGCGCTCGCGGCCGAATTCGAGTTCGATCGCTTGGAGCTGTTGCAGCAGGGCTTCGGCTGGCAAGCCGGTTTTCAGGTGCGCGACGGCGTTGACGTAATCGTCGCCGCCGGCATCGATGGGGGCGCTGGCAAACAGGCTCGATTGCGCGACCAGCTTGCTTTGCGGCAGTTCAGCCAGTTTCCCCAAGGCCGCCTCGACCGTGGCGCGAGCATCGCCGAGATTGGCGCCGATGCCGACGTAGGCATCGATCAAGCTGCGTCTCCGCCGCCGCTGCCCGTTCCGCCACCACCCGGCTTGGAACGGCCGCGCCCGCCGCGGCGGCGCGGACGCTTTTTCTGGCCGTTACCTTCCGCGGCCTTGGGGCGCGAAGTCAGGAGGGTTTCTCGGCCGGCCCCGTCGGCATCGATGAAGTCGGTCCACCATTGGCCGATTTCCGTATCGATCTCGCCCGAAGCGCAGCGCAACAGCAGGAAGTCGTAACCGGCGCGCAGGCGCTGGTGTTCCAGGAGCTTGTAGGGCGACTTGCCGACACGGCGGTCAAAGCGCGGTTGCATGGCCCAGATGTCGCGCATGTCCGACGCGATGCGGCGCTGCAGGGCCAGCTTCTCGGTTTGCGCGTTCAACACATCGTCGGCCGCCAGGTGCAGCGCAGGGATCGGATATTCGCCTGCCGCCTGGTAGGCATTCCATTTTTCCAGCACTTGATGCCACAACAAGGACGCGAACAGAAAACCTGGAGAAACAGGCTTGCCCTGGTTGATGCGCGCATCGGTATTTTCCAGTGCCAGCGTGACGAATTTTTCACCGAGCGGCTGCTCCAGCACCACATCCAGAAGCGGCAGCAAGCCGTGGTGCAAGCCCTGCTTGCGCAATTGCTGAAGGCAGGCCAGCGCCTTGCCACTCATCAAAAGCTTGAGCATCTCATCGAATACACGCGCCGCCGGCACATTGTTGATTAGAGGAGCCATCACCCTGATCGGCTCGGCGGTGGCCGGCTCGATGCTGAAATTGAGCTTGGCGGCGAAGCGCACTACGCGCAGCAGGCGTACCGGGTCTTCGCGGTACCGTGCTTCGGGCACGCCTATCATGCGCAAGGTCTTGCTGCGGACGTCCTGCACGCCACCATGGTAGTCGAGCACGGTTTGCGTCGCCGGGTCGTAGTACATGGCATTGATCGTGAAGTCGCGCCGCACGGCATCTTCATGCTGCTCGCCGAAGGTGTTGTCGCGCAGCACGCGACCGTGTTCGTCCTTGGGGGCTGCGTCGGCCGAGGAACCGCGGAAGGTGGTCACCTCAAGCTGCTCCTGGCCCATCATCACGTGCACGATCTGGAAGCGGCGGCCGATAATGAAAGCGCGGCGGAACAGACGCTTGACCTGCTCCGGCGTGGCATCGGTCGCAATATCGAAATCCTTGGGCTTGACGCCGGTCAGCAAGTCGCGCACGGCGCCACCGACCACGAAGGCCTTGTAGCCCGCATCCTGCAGCGTCTGCGTCACGCGCACGGCGTTGGGCGACACCAGTTTGGGGTCGATATTGTGTTGGGCCGGGCCGAGCACGACGGGCTTGCTCGTATCCTTGGGCGCAGCGTTCTTGGCGCTGTCCTTGGTCCCGAGTATGCGGCGGATGAGCTTGGTGATCATTGTTCTTTGGTGAAGATATTTATTATAGGCCAGCCTTGCGCGCGGGCATGTTCGGTCAGCTTGTCGTTGGGATTGGTCGCAACGGGGTGCGTGACGGCCGAGAGCAGCGGCAAGTCGTTGTGCGAATCGCTGTAGAACCAGGTTTCGGGAAAGCTTCGCAGTGTCTTGCCCATGCGTGCCAGCCAATCCTTGGTGTGTTGCAGCTTGCCCGGACCGTTGGTGGGAATACCGATCAGGTGTCCGGTCAAGTCGCCTTCCGGCGTCACTTCCGGTTCGGCTGCGATCAGGTGTTCCACGCCCAGTGCTTCCGCGATCGGCGCGGTGACGAAGCGGTTGGTCGCAGTGGCGATGCAGACCAGATCGCCCGCGTCTTGATGCTTTTGCAGCAGCGCCCGCGCTTCGGGCAGGAGCGCGGGGGTAATCACCTCTTCCATGAAGCGGCGATGCATGGCGTCGAGGTCGCCGCGCTTGAAACGCGCCAAATTGCCGAGTGCGAATTCGAGATAAGCCACGGGGTCGAGCGTGCCGGCATTGTATTGGGCGAAAAATTCCTTGTTGCGCGCCGCGAAAACTTCCGCATCGACCGCGCCGATGCGGCACAGGAACTGTCCCCACTCGTAGTCGGAATCGAGCGGCAGCAAGGTGTGGTCCAGGTCGAACAGGGCGAGATTCATTCGGCGGTCTCTTCTTTTTCCAGTTGCAGCAATTCGCGCAACAGCGGCAGGGTGATAGGCCGCTTGGTTTCGAGCGAATAGGTATCGAGCGTATCCAGCATGGAAGACAGGGAACGCATGTCGCGCGCGAAGTGGGTGATCAAGTAGGGCAGCACGGCCGGCGCCACGTTCATGCGGCGCGCCGCGGCGGCCTGGCTCAGCGCCGCGAGCTTGTCTTCATCGGTCAATTCATGCACTTGATAGATCAAGCCCCAGCCGAGGCGCGTGCGCAAGTCTTCGCGCAGTGCGAGATGGGCCGGCGCAGCCCCGCCTGCCGTGGCCATCATGGCGCCGCGCTCGCGCACCTGGTTGAACAGGGCGAAAGCATCGATCTGCGCCGCTTCCGAGAGCTTGTCGCAATCGTCGACCAGGTAGAGCGATACCTCTGGCGCATAGTGGAATGCGGAGGCCGGCGCATCGTGCGCAATGTAACGTGCCGCAGGCGCTTCGGCCAGTGCGCGCAGCAGATGCGTCTTGCCTGCGCCGGCGCTGCCCCACAGGTAGACGAACTTGTCGCGTGCGCTGCCGGCGGCAAGCGCCGGCAGGAATTGCATCAATTCGAGATTGGAGCCAGGGACGAAGGTGGCAAAGCTTTGCGGCTTGTCGTCGTCCAGACCCAAGAGTAGTTGCCGGGGATGCTTCATCTGTGATGCTTTATCTCTTTCCACGCGTATCAGCGTGTATAAAACGTGCTGTTGATGTATTGCCGGCGCAGGTGGCGCAACGCCACCATCACGATGGCCGAAGCGGGCAGGGCTAGCAGCACGCCGACGAAACCGAACAATTGGCCGAACGCCAGCAAGGCGAAAATCACGGCCAGCGGATGCAGGCCGATGCGCTCGCCGACCAGGCGCGGCGTCAGAAAGAAGCCCTCCAGCACTTGCCCACAGCCGTAGATGATGGCGACGGAGACCAGGCCGTGCCATCCATCGAATTGCAGCACGGCGGCAATCAAGGCCAAAATCAGGCCCAGGCCGAAGCCGAGATAGGGAATGAACACCAGCAAGCCCGTAATCATGCCTACCGGTAGCGCCACGTCGAAATCGCACACCGTCAAGGCCACGGAATAATAGGCTGCCAACACCAGCATCACGGTCAATTGCCCGCGCAGGTATTGCGCCAGCAAGCTGTCGACCTCGAGCACCACGCCGCGCACCTTGTTCAGCCAGCGGCGCGGAATGCCGCCTTCCAGGCGCTGGATCAACGGATACCAATCCAGCAGAATGTAGAACAACACCACCGGGATCAAGACCACGGTGGCGAGCCAGCCCAAAACGGCGATGCCGCCGACCTTCGCCGAAGCCAGCACCGCCTTGCCGATTTCCTCGCCGCTGCTGGAAAGATATTGGCTGGCCATGCTCTTGATACCGTTGCTGTCCAATTCGATGTTGATACCCATCTCTTGCAGCTTGGGGCTGAGCAAATCGTTCAGTTTGACCAGGAACACCGGAATCTGCGCCTGCAACAGCACACTTTCCTTCTGCAACACCGGCGCCACGATCAAGACCAGGGCCAGCACCACGGTAAACAGCAGCATGACCATGATGGTCACGGCCAGCGAGCGCGGCACCTTGAAGCGCCCCTTCGGACCGAAATGGCGCGATTCCAGCCAGTCGACCCCAGGATTCAAGGCGTAGGCGATGATGGACCCGGCCACGAAAGGCGTCAGCACGGGGCCCAGCGAATACAACAACAGCGCGATTGCCAAGCCCACAGCGAGCCAGATCAGGGTCTGTTTCTGGTCGGAATTGAAGGAAAAGGGCATGAGTGGGCTGGATTTAAGGGTGTTGCCGAGTCTGATTTGATAAAATAACGCTTTGGCCGGACGATTTTGACCGTTTCCGGCGCGAACTTCTTATTTTACCGCCTCTGCCGCCAATATCATCATGACATCCACTTCCAACGTCTCTCTTTCCTACCGCGATGCCGGCGTCGACATCGATGCAGGCGATGCCCTGGTTGAGGCGATCAAGCCGTTTGCCAAGCGTACTTTCCGCGACGGCGTGATCGGCGGCATAGGCGGCTTCGGCGCCTTGTTCGAAGTCAGCAAGAAATACAAGGAGCCGGTACTGGTGTCCGGCACGGACGGCGTGGGCACCAAGCTCAAGCTGGCTTTCCATTTGAACAAGCATGATACGGTCGGCATCGACTTGGTCGCCATGAGCGTCAACGACATTCTGGTCCAGGGTGCAGAACCGCTGTTCTTCCTCGACTATTTCGCCTGCGGCAAGCTCGACGTGGCCACGGCCACCGACGTGATCAAGGGTATCGCCGCCGGCTGCGAACAAGCCGGTTGCGCCCTGATCGGCGGCGAAACGGCGGAAATGCCCAGCATGTACCCCGATGGCGAATACGACCTGGCCGGCTTCGCCGTCGGCGCGGTCGAAAAGTCCCGAATCATCGACGGCCGCAAGATCGTGCCCGGCGACGTGGTGCTGGGCCTGGCTTCCTCGGGTGCCCACTCGAACGGCTATTCGCTGGTGCGCAAGATCATCGACGTGGCCAAGCCCGACCTGAACGCCGATTTCCACGGCCGCCCCCTGGCCGAAGCCCTGCTCGCCCCGACGCGTATCTACGTCAAGCCGCTCCTGGCCTTGATGGAAGCGATGGAAGTCAAGGGCATGGTGCACATCACGGGTGGCGGCCTGGTGGAAAACATCCCCCGCGTGCTGGCCGACAACCTGACGGCCGAGCTGCAATCCAGCGCGTGGGAATTGCCGCCGCTGTTCAAGTGGCTGCAGCAGCACGGCGGCGTGGCCGACGCGGAAATGCACCGCGTGTTCAACTGCGGCATCGGCATGACGGTGATCGTGGCCAAGGAAAATGCCGATGCCGCGATGGCGCACCTGAAGGCTTCCGGTGAGACGGTGATGCGGATTGGCGAAATCCGCTCTCGGGGTGAGGGTGAGCATCAGACTATCGTTGTCTAAACGCTCAATACGCAGGTTGGGCTGAGCGCAGCGAAGCCCAACTTCCTTACTCCAAATTAACGCCTGCTGTAGCGAGTCCTCACAATGTTGGGCTTCGCTACGCTCAACCCAGCCTACGATCCTAGGTTTGCTGCGGCTTATTGCCCTGCTGCGCTAAAGTCTGCAAAGCAGGATGCTCGCTATGCTCCTTCAGCCGCGTCAAGGCCGCGGGCACCGGGATGCGCACCGGCTGGCTGGCCAAACCCACGCTAGACAGCACATTGGCGGTTGTCTCGGGCGCCGCATCCCATACGGGGTCGGCAATACCTTCAAATACAGCCTTCAATTGGCCGCCCCAGGAATTGCGGATCATCTGAAAGTATTGATTGGTTTCGTCGATCGTGACGAAACGGCTCACGGCCAGCTTGTCGGTTTCGTAGATCAGCAAATCGAGCGGAAGCCCGACCGAGATATTCGAGCGCAGCGTGGAATCCATCGAAATCAAGGCGCACTTGGCGGCTTCATCCAAGGGGGTCAGCGGATTGATCACGCGATCGATGATGGGCTTGCCATATTTGGCTTCGCCGATCTGGAAATACGTGTTTTCGTTGTGCGCTTCGATGAAGTTGCCGGCCGAATACATCTGGAACAGGCGCGAGCGCTCGCCCCTGATTTGTCCGCCCAGAATCAGGCTGACGTTGAAGTCGATGCCGAAGTTCTTCAACGACTCGGCGTCGCGCTTGTAGACCGCGCGTATCGCTTCGCCCACGATCTGGGCAGCTTCATACATTGATTTGACGGTCCAGATGCTCTTGCCGCTCTCCGTCGTCTGTTCGGCCACGATCTGGCGCACCGATTGCGAGATCGAGAGATTGCCCGCACTCATCAGCACGATGGTGCGGTCGCCCGGGTTTTCGAACACGCTCATCTTGCGGAAGGTGCCGATCTGGTCGACACCGGCATTGGTGCGCGAATCGGAAAGGAAGACGAGCCCGGCTTCGAGCCGCATGGCAACGCAATATGTCATGGCAGTGTGGGATGCATTGATACCGAATAGCTCATTTTAGCGCATGACGCCGAGACACATCGGCGCGACTTGTCAAATTGCAATGCCATGTAGGAAGACCAAAGCGCCCGGCTATCGTATTTATACGACTATGCCCTGCGGCGGGGCATGCGGTATGCTGATTTACTTGCTTATTTGCGTACACCACCACCCCATCAGAGGACCTGGAATATGAGACGATACCTGCTGGCCACCCTGGCCTTGCTCGGCTGCATCAATGTCGCCGCCGCCAAAGACATCAAGATTGCGCTGATCTACTCCAAGACCGGTCCGCTTGAAGCCTATGCCAAGCAAACCGAGGCCGGCCTGATGCTGGGCCTCGATTACGCGACCGGCGGCACGATGCAAGTCAACGGCAACAAGATCGTCGTGATTCCCAAGGATGACCAGGGCAAGCCCGATGTAGGCAAGGCCCAGCTCGAAGCGGCCTATCAGGATGACAAGGCCGATCTCGCCATCGGGCCGACGCAATCGGGCGTGGCACTGGCCATGCTGCCGGTGGCGCAGGAATACAAGAAGATTCTGCTGGTCGAGCCGGCCGTGGCCGACTCGATCACCGGCGACAAGTGGAACCGCTATATCTTCCGGACCGGCCGCAATTCCTCGCAGGATGCCATTTCCAACGCCGTCGCCATCGACAAGGACGGCGTTACGGTAGCCACGCTGGCGGTAGACACCGCCTTCGGCCGCGACGGCGTCAAGGCATTCAAGGGCGCCTTGAAGAAGGCCAAACTGGTTCACGAGGAATACCTGCCGGCTTCCACCACCGACTTCACCGCCGGTGCGCAGCGCATCATCGACGCGCTGAAAAACAAGCCCGGCCGCAAGATCATCTGGCTGATCTGGGCCGGCGCAGGCGACCCGTTCGGCAAGCTGGCCGACATGGATTTGAAGAAGCGCTACGGCATCGAAATCTCGACCGGCGGCAACATCCTGCCGGCCATGACGGCGTTCAAGAAGACCCCGGGCATGGAAGGCGCGCTGTATTACTACTTCGGCATTCCGAAGAACCCGGTCAATACCTGGCTCGTGGCCGAACACTACAAGCGCTTCCATCAACCGCCTGACTTTTTCACCGCCGGCGGCATGTCGGCCGGCATCGCCGTGGTCGAAGCGCTCAAAAAGACCGGCGGCAACACCGACACGGAAAAGCTGATTGCCACCATGGAAGGCATGAGTTTCGAAACGCCCAAGGGCAAGATGACTTTCCGCAAGGAAGACCACCAAGCCATGCAATCGATGTATCACTTCCGCATCAAGGACGATCCGGCCTTCGCCTGGGGCGTGCCTGAGCTGGTGCATGAAATCACGCCGGACGAGATGAACATCCCGATCCAGAACAAGCGTTGATCCATGGCGGAGATTGAGAGTGCATCGGGCCTGCAAGCTCAGGGGTATTCGCTCGAGACGCGCGAGTTGTCGGTACGCTTCGGCGGCCACGTTGCGGTCGACAAAGTATCGTGCGGCTTCCGCCGCGGCACCTTGACCGCGATCGTCGGCCCCAATGGCGCCGGCAAGACCACTTACTTCAACCTGATCTCGGGCCAGATCCGCCCCACGGGCGGCCGGGTCTTGCTTGAAGGGCGCGACATCACGCCTATGCGCACCTCGCGCCGCGCCCATGCCGGCATCGGGCGCGCCTTCCAGCTGACCAACCTGTTTCCCAACCTGACGGTGATGGAAAACATTCGCCTGGTACTGCAATCGCGCGCGCGCCTCGGCATCGACATGTGGCGCTTGTGGGACAGGCGCAAGGCCTTGCTGGAACGGACCGAGCAGATACTGGAAATGGTGTCCTTGAAACACCGGCGCATCAAGCATGCCGCCGTGCTCTCCCATGGCGACCAGCGCAAACTGGAAGTGGGCATGCTGATCGCGCTCGATCCGGAAATTTACATGTTCGACGAACCGACTGCCGGCATGAGCGTCGATGAGGTGCCCGTCATCCTCGACCTGATCCGCGCGCTGAAAAAACGCAGCGGCAAGACCGTGCTGCTGGTGGAACACAAAATGGACGTGGTGCGCGAATTGGCCGACCGCATCGTGGTCTTGCACAACGGCGCCATGGTGGCCGACGGCGAGCCTGAAACCGTGATCGCCCTGCCCGTGGTGCAGCAAGCCTATCTGGGCCTCGCCCCGACACAGGAGGCAGCATGAGCGCCCTGCTCAAATTGGACAGCGTGCATACCCACATCGGCGCCTATCACATCCTGCACGGCGTCGATTTCGAAGTCCCTCAGGGCGAATTGACCATGCTCCTGGGACGCAACGGCGCCGGCAAATCGACCACCTTGCGCACCATCATGGGCTTGTGGACCGCATCCAAGGGCCGCATCCTGTTTCAGGATAAGGATATCGTCGGCCGGCCGACGGCCGAACTGGCGCAACGTGGTATCGCCTATGTGCCGGAAAGCATGGGCATCTTCGCCGACCTGACGGTGCGCGAAAACATGATCCTGGCCGCGCGCAATGCCAGGCGCGAAAGCGAAATCGATACGCAGAGGCTGGAATGGATTTTCCGGCTGTTCCCGGCCATGAAGAAATTCTGGCAGCACCCCGCCGGCAAGCTCTCGGGCGGGCAAAAGCAGATGCTGGCCGTGTCGCGTGCCATCGTCGAACCGCGCGAACTGATCTTGATCGACGAACCCAGCAAAGGTCTTGCGCCGGCCATCATCGCCAACATGATCGAGGCGTTCCAGGAATTGAAGCGCGCCAGGACCACGATCCTGCTGGTGGAGCAGAATTTCAACTTTGCCAGGCAATTGGGCGATGGCGTGGCCGTGATGGATAACGGCCACGTAGTGCATCGCGGCGCGATGGCGCGCTTGGCCGAGGACGAGGAATTGCAGACCCGCCTGCTCGGCCTTTCGCCGGCTGCGCACCAATAAGGAAAGCATGGACACAGTTGCCACAACTCCAGCAGGCACGACGGCCGCCCCGCCGGGATTCTTGCGCCGTATCGACTGGATGCCGCTGGCCTTGCTGCCGCTGGTCTGCGCGGTAGGGTATGTCTTCATCGGCTCGGGCCCGACCTGGGTCACCCTCTCGGTGGCGGGCCTGGCGATGGGCATGATCATCTTCATCATCGCTTCCGGCCTGACGCTGATCTTCGGCTTGATGGACGTGTTTAATTTCGGCCACGGCATTTTCATCGCACTGGGCGCCTTCGTCGCCATGAGCGTGCTGGGTACGCTGGGCGACTGGACGGCGGCCGACAATCTCGGCCTCAACCTCGCCGCCCTCGGCCTCGCGGCGCTGGCGGCGATGGCCGCCACGGCCATCGCCGGCCTGGTATTCGAACGCCTGCTCATCCGGCGCGTCTACGGCCAGCACTTGAAGCAAATTCTGATCACCATGGGCGGCATGGTGGTCGGCGAGGAATTGATCAAGATGTTCTGGGGCCCGCAGCAAGCGCCCATGCCCTTGCCGGCGGCCCTGGCCGGTTCGCTCGAATTCGGCGATGCGGCGGTGGAAAAATACCGCCTGGTGGCCCTGGCCGTCGGTATCGCGGTCTACCTCGCGCTGATCCTGATCCTGAGCCGCACCAAGATCGGCCTGCTGGTGCGCGCCGGCGTGCAGGACCGCGAGATGGTGGAAAGCCTGGGCTATCGCATCGACCGCCTGTTCATCGGCGTGTTCATGGCCGGCTCGGCCTTGGCCGGGCTGGGCGGCGTGATGTGGGGCTTGTACCAGCAAGGCGTGGCGCCGCAAATGGGTGCGCAAGTCAACGTGATCATCTTCATGGTCATCATCATCGGCGGGCTGGGCTCGACTTCGGGGTCTTTCCTCGGTGCGATCTTGATGGGGCTGGCGGCGAACTATGTCGGCTTCCTCGCGCCGGCCGTCCCGTTGACCTCGACGCTTTCCATCGGCTTGACGCCGTTTTCCAATATCCTCCTGATGGTCGCCATCCTCCTGTGGCGCCCGCAGGGACTCTTTTCGAGCAGCAAATGATCGCGCTATTGTCCAACGACCCGCCGCGCGGCAAGCCGCTTACCATCCTGCTTCTGATCGTTGTGCTGGTGCTAGCCTTCACGCCTTTCGCCTTCCCCGGCGCAAAGACGCTGGGCGTGGCCGCCAAGATCATGTATTTCATCGTGCTGGTGGCGAGCTACGACCTCCTGCTCGGCTACACCGGTATCGTCTCCTTCGCCCACACCATGTTTTTCGGCATCGGCGCCTATGGCGTGGCGATAGGCTGCACTCATTACAACGGAAGCTGGGCCGGCATAGGCTGGGGCTTGCTCGGCGCGTTGGCCTTATCCTCCGTGCTCTCCCTTGTGATCGGCCTGTTTTCGCTGCGCGTGCGTGCCATCTTCTTTTCCATGATCACGCTGGCCGTGGCCTTTTCGTTCCAGACGCTCGCCTCGCAGATGTCGGACTTGACCGGGGGCGACGACGGCTTGAATTTTTCCGTGCCGGACGTACTTACTCCGGGTTATCAGTTGTTCGATGCGCAGGTGCTGGGCATTGCCATCACGGGCCGCGTGCTGACTTACTACCTGGTGTTCTTTTGCGCGCTGATCATGTTCCTGAAGATGCTGCGTATCGTCAACTCGCCGTTCGGCCGCGTGCTGCAGGCAATACGAGAAAACGTGTTCCGCGCCGAAGCGATCGGCTACAACACCCTGGCATACCGCACCATGGCCAACGTGTTCGCCGCCCTGTTCGCCACGCTGGCCGGCGCCCTGATGGCACTGTGGCAGCACAACACCGGCCCCGAGACCTCGCTCTCCTTCGAAATCATGGTCGATATCCTCCTGATCGTGGTGATCGGCGGCATGGGTACACTGTATGGCGCGATCTGCGGCACGGCAATCTTTATCCTGGCGCAGAGCTACCTGGAAGATTTGATGGCGCACGCGGCCAGTGCAGCACAGAGCGTGCCGCTGCTGGCCGCGCTATTTTCGCCGGACCGCTGGCTGCTCTGGCTCGGCGTGCTGTTCATTCTTTCCGTTTATTTTTTACCAACAGGCATCGTCGGCAAGCTGCGCGCACGGGCCTTGCGTTGACAGGAGTTGCTGCTTCGCAGCATTGCATTGGGGGCGCTCCCGCCCAATAATAAGCAAGAGGGCGCGGGGAAATAGCGCATTGCAGCACAAAACCTTGATTCGGCAAGCTGGGCGATAATCGACCCGATTTACCTTCTTGCTCTTTACGAAAGAAGTTGTCCTTGTGTAGAGTAGTGCGCAGCTAACCGGTGTACATCATGAATGCACAGGCGATCGATTACCAATTCATCTTCCAGCATGCGCCGCTGGGCATGTGCATTTCGCGCCAGCGCGTGATCCAGGATTGCAACGACGCCCTGGCCCGCATGTTCGGCTACGAACGTCAAGCGCTGGTCGGCAAATCCTTTTCCGTGCTCTATCCCACCGTGGACGATTTCAACCGCATCGGCCACAACATGCTGCCCACGCTGCACGTCAACGGCTGCTACGCCGACGAGCGCATCATGAAGCGCGCCAGCGAAGAGCTGTTTTGGTGCCATGTCTGCGGCAATACCCTGCAGCGCGACGACCCGCATGCCTCGGCCATCTGGTCGTTCGAAGACATCAGCCACAAGCGTACCGTGTCGGCTGAAATGACGCCGCGCGAACGCGAGATTGCCGCCCTGCTCATCGACGGCAAGACCAGCAAGCTGATTGCGCGCCAGATTGGCCTTTCCCCGCGCACCGTCGAAATGCACCGCTCGCGCCTGATGCGCAAGTTCTCGGCAGCCAATTCGAGCGAACTGGTCTACCGTCTGCAACAAGCCGCGTTTTAAGTCGCGACCACCTCTTCAACCGGTAGGTTGGTGCTGAGCGCAGGCGAAGCCCAACATCGGCGCGTTGATCTGAATCCTGCGCTTGCATCATCTCCCAACGTTGGGCTTCGCTTACGCTCAGCGCCAACCTACTGCATATAACAAGGCCGCAGCCCATTCTTCTTCCTTTGCTGCTCTAGATCCTGAAATCTGCCAAATCCGCCCTTCCCTCGTGTCCGATACAAGAAGAAACCGCTTTATAATGTCCGGTTCCACCCATATTCATACTTTATTGGCAACATCCGTCATGCAAGACAAATACATCCCGTCAGACGTCGAAAAAGCAGCGCAAGACCATTGGCAAAAGATCGATGCCTACAAGACCGTAGAGCATGCCAAGGACAAGAACGGCAAGGATAAAAAGAAATTCTATGCCTGCTCCATGCTGCCCTACCCGTCCGGCAAGCTGCACATGGGCCACGTGCGCAACTACACGATCAACGACGTGATGTACCGCTACCTGCGCATGAACGGCTATAACGTCTTGATGCCGATGGGATGGGATGCCTTCGGCATGCCGGCCGAAAATGCCGCCATGGCCAATGGCGTGCCGCCGGCGCAATGGACTTATTCGAACATCGAGTACATGAAGGTACAGATGAAGTCCATGGGCCTGGCGATCGACTGGTCGCGCGAAATGACGGCTTGCAAACCCGAATACTACAAGTGGAACCAGTGGATGTTCTTGAAGATGCTCGAAAAGGGCATCATCTACCTCAAGACCGGCACCGTGAACTGGGACCCCGTGGACCAGACCGTGCTGGCCAATGAGCAAGTCGTCGACGGCAAGGGATGGCGTTCGGGCGCGACCATCGAAAAGCGCGAAATCCCGATGTATTACGCCAAGATCACCGACTATGCCGAAGAGCTGCTCGAGCACGTCGAGACCAAGCTGCCCGGCTGGCCTGAGCGCGTGCGCCTGATGCAGTCGAACTGGATCGGCAAATCGACCGGCGTGCGCTTTGCCTTCCCGCACGACATCACCGAAAACGGCGTGCCGATCAACGACGGCAAGCTCTGGGTCTTTACCACGCGCGCCGACACCATCATGGGTGTGACCTTCTGCGCCGTGGCGCCGGAACATGCCTTGGCCACGCATGCCGCAAAAACAAATCCTGAGCTGGCCGCCTTCATCGCCGAATGCAAGAAGGGCAGCGTCATCGAAGCCGACATGGCGACGATGGAAAAGAAGGGCATGCCCACCGGACTGTTCGTCACGCACCCGCTGACGGGCGACAAAGTCGAAGTCTGGGTCGGCAATTACGTGTTGATCACCTATGGCGACGGTGCGGTGATGGGCGTGCCGGCGCACGACGAGCGCGATTTTGCGTTCGCCAAGAAATACAATCTGCCGATCAAGCAAGTGGTCGACGTGCAAGGCAAGACTTATTCGACCGATGCCTGGGAGGAATGGTACGGCGACAAGGAAAACGGCAAATGCATCGCTTCGGGCAAGTATGACGGCTTGGACTACGCAGCGGCCGTCGATGCGATTGCCGCCGACCTCGGTGCCAAGGGCATAGGCGAGAAAAAGATCACCTACCGCCTGCGCGACTGGGGTATTTCGCGCCAGCGCTACTGGGGCACGCCCATCCCGATGATCCATTGCGGCGATTGCGGCGCCGTGCCCGTGCCGGAGAAGGATTTGCCGGTGATCCTGCCGGAAGACTGCGTGCCGGACGGCAGCGGCAATCCGCTCAACAAGCATGAAAAATTCCTGCACGTCGATTGCCCCAAGTGCGGCAAGCCGGCACGCCGTGAAACCGACACGATGGATACCTTCGTCGATTCGTCCTGGTATTTCATGCGCTATTGCTCGCCGGGTTCGAACGATGCCATGGTCGATGCGCGCAACGATTACTGGATGCCGATGGACCAGTACATCGGCGGCATCGAGCACGCCGTGCTGCACTTGCTGTACGCGCGCTTCTGGACCAAGGTGATGCGCGACTTCGGCCTGGTCAAGTTCGACGAGCCCTTCACCAACCTGCTTACGCAGGGCATGGTCCTGAACGAAACCTACTACCGCGAAGACAGCGCGGGCAAGAAGACGTGGTTCAACCCGGAAGATGTGGAATTGACGCTGGACAGCCGCGGACACCCGACGGCGGCCAAGCTCAAGTCCGATAACGCGCCGGTCCACATCGGCGGCACGGAAAAGATGTCGAAGTCGAAGAACAACGGCATCGACCCCCAGGCGCAGATCAACCAATACGGCGCCGATACGGCCCGCCTGTTCACCATGTTCGCCTCGCCGCCGGAGCAGACGCTCGAATGGTCGGGCACCGGTGTGGAAGGCGCGAACCGCTTCCTGCGCCGCGTATGGAACTACGGCGTGGCGCAGGCTGCCGTGATAGCCGGCGCCGGTGCCGTGGATGCCGGCGCTCTGACGGAAGACTTGAAGACGTTGCGCCGCGAGCTGTACAAGATCCTGCAGCAGGCGGACCACGACTTCAAGCGCATCCAGTACAACACCGTGGTGTCCGCTTGCATGAAAATGCTCAACACGCTCGAAGCCGCCAAATTCGACGACAGCGCCGCCGCCAAGGCTGTCGCCGCCGAAGGCCTGTCCATCTTCCTGCGCATGCTCAACCCGGTGGCGCCGCACATCACGCACGTGCTGTGGCAGGAACTCGGTTTCGCGACGAAACACGGCGACATCCTCGATGCCGAATGGCCGCAGGTCGATGCCGCCGCGCTGGAACAGGCCGAGATCGTATTGATGGTTCAGGTCAACGGCAAGCTGCGCGGCGAAATCAAGGTGCCCAAGGCCGCCGACAAGGCCGCCATCGAAGCGGCGGCGCTGGCCAATGACAACGTCAAGAAGTTCCTCGAAGGCACGCCGAAGAAGATCATCGTCGTGCCGGGCAAGCTGGTCAACATCGTCGCCTGATCCTTATGCTCACACTACGTCGCGCGCAATCCGTTCTCGCCTTCCTGGCACTGGCCCTGCTCTCGGGTTGCGGCTTCCACCTGCGCGGCAACGCCGAGGTGCGCCTGCCGGTCAAGTCGATCTATATCGGCTTGCCGGCCAATTCGCCCCTGCGCGTAAGCATCGTGCGCAATATCGAAGCAGCCGGCGGCACCGAGATCGTCAACGATCCGAACAAGGCCGAAGCGGTGCTCGAAGTCGTCGAGCCGGAAAGGCGCGAACGCACAGTGCTTTCCTTGAACGGCGCAGGCCAGCCGATCGAATTCACGCTGTTGTACCGCTTTTCGTTCCATGTGCGCGACAACAATGGCCACGAACTGATCCCGGTCACGCCCTTCACTCTGAAGCGCGACATGAGCTTCAATTCCTCGTATGCCCTGGCCAAGGAAACCGAAGCCGACAACCTGTACAAAGACATGCAGCAGGACCTGGCCATGCAAGTCATGCGCCGCCTGTCGGCCATGAAATTGCCGGAGTGAATGCGCCATGCAGTTACGGCCGGATGCGCTTGACGGGCATTTAAGTAAGCCGCTGGCACCGCTATACGTCATCGCCAGCGACGAACACTTGCTGGCCATCGAAGCGGCGGACAAGATACGCAAGGCCGCGCGCGCGCAGGGTTTTACCGAACGAGAGGTTCTGACCGTCGAACGGGGCTTCAAATGGGGCGAGTTGACGGCGGCCAACCAGTCGCAATCGCTGTTCGGCGACCGCAAGCTGATCGAATTGCGCATCCCCACCGGCAAGCCGGGCAAGGATGGCGGGCAAGCCTTGCAGCAATATGCCGGCGACCTCTCGCCAGACAACGTCACGCTGATCACGCTGCCCAAGCTCGACTGGGCCACGCAAAAGACGGCCTGGGTCGCCAGCCTGCAGCAAGCCGCCGTGTTCATCGACATCCCCATGGTCGAACGCACCCAATTGGCTGGCTGGATCGGCATGCGCCTGGCAGCGCAAGGCCATAGCGCCGGCAAGGAAAGTTTGAGCTTCATCGCCGACAGGGTGGAAGGCAATCTGCTGGCGGCGCATCAGGAAATCCAGAAGCTCGCCCTGCTCTATCCCGAAGGCAAGCTCGAATTCGAACAGGTGCATGACGCGGTACTGAACGTGGCGCGCTACGACGTATTCAAGCTCAATGAAGCCATGCTGGGCGGCGACGTGGCCCGGCTGGTGCGCATGATGGAAGGCCTGCAAGGCGAGGGCGAGGCATTGCCGCTGGTGCTGTGGGCCATGGCCGAGGAAATCCGCACACTGTTGAAATTGAAAGCGGCGATGGCCGAAGGGCGCCAGTTGGGCATGCTTTTGAAGGAATACCGGATATGGGGTCCGCGCGAGCGCTTGATGGAGCCGGCCCTGCGCCGCCTGCGCCTATCGACGCTTGAGGCTTGCCTGCAGGATGCCGCGCAGATCGACCGCATGATCAAGGGTCTGCGGGCGAAAAAACATGCCGGCGACGCGTGGGATAGCTTGCGCGAACTGGGCATGCGGATTGCGCGCGGGACGCCGGTGTAAGGTACACTTTACATCCCTCTCCCGCCTGTGGGAGAGGGGCTATCAGTCACTCGTGGCAACAAACATGGACATCGCAAACTACATGCAAAAAATCGGCCGCAATGCGCGCACAGCTTCGCGCGCCATGGCCCGTGCCGATACCGCCGCAAAAAACCGCGCGCTTTCCCTGATCGCCGCCGCCATCCGGCGCGACGCCGAACTGCTGCGCGAAGCCAATCGCAAGGACCTGGACGCGGCACGCGCCAGCGGCCTGGAGCCAGCCATGCTGGACCGCCTCACCTTGTCGGACAAGGCCATCGCGACCATGGCCGAAGGGCTGGAGCAGATCGTCGCCCTGCCCGACCCGATCGGTGAAATCTCGAACATGAAATACCGCCCGACCGGCATCCAGGTCGGACAGATGCGCGTGCCGCTCGGCGTGATCGGCATCATCTATGAAGCACGGCCCAACGTGACGGTCGATGCCGCCGGTTTGTGCATCAAGAGCGGCAACGCCACCATCCTGCGCGGCGGCTCGGAAGCGATCCATTGCAACCAGGCGCTGGCCAGGATCGTCAAGGAAGGCTTGCAGGGCGCGGGCCTGCCCGCCGACGCGGTGCAAGTGGTGGAAACCACCGACCGCGCCGCCGTCGGCGAATTGATCACCATGACCGAGTATGTCGACGTGATCGTGCCGCGCGGCGGCAAGGGCCTGATCGCGCGCCTGATGCAAGAATCGAAGGTGCCGATGATCAAGCACCTGGACGGCATCTGCCACGTCTATATCGACGACAAGGCCGATCTCACAAAAGCCAGGGACGTGGCCTTCAATGCCAAGTGCCATCGTTATGGCACCTGCAACACGATGGAGACGCTTCTGGTTGCGCGTACCGTTGCGCCGCAGATTCTGCCGCAATTGGCCGAGCTGTACCGGACCAAGGAAGTCGAGCTACGCTGCGACGACGAAGCGCACAAGATTCTTGCCGGCTACCCGCACCTGAAACAGGCAGTGGCCGAGGATTGGGATACCGAGTACCTCGCACCCATCCTGGCCGTGAAGGTCGTCGCCGACACGGATGAAGCGATCTCGCACATCAATACGCATTCTTCGCAACATACCGATTCCATCATCACCGAAGACTACTCGCGGGCCATGCGCTTCGTGCGCGAGGTGGATTCCGCTTCGGTCATGGTCAATGCCTCTACGCGCTTTGCCGACGGCTTCGAATACGGTCTCGGCGCCGAGATCGGTATCTCGAACGACAAGCTGCATGCGCGCGGCCCGGTCGGGCTCGAAGGCTTGACCTCGCTCAAGTACGTGGTGTTCGGCCACGGCGAAGTGCGGCAATAGGATACGCCATGCTCTGGATCAAGGCACTGCATATCGTCTTCGTCACTTCCTGGTTCGCCGGCCTGTTTTACCTGCCGCGCATCTTGGTGAACCTGGCCATGGAAACCGACCAGGCGGCCACGGCACGCCTGCTGTTGATGGCGCGCAAACTGTACCGCTTCATGAGCATGCTGGCCGTGCTGGCATTGCTGCTCGGCCTGGCGCTGTGGCTCTATTTCGGCATCGGCAAGGGTCCGGGCAATGGCTGGCTGCATGCCAAGCTGGCCCTGGTGGTCGTGCTCCTCGGTTATCACCATGCCTGCGGCTCGCTGCTGAAAAAATTCGAGCGCGGCGAAAACAAGCGCAGCCACGTATGGTTCCGCTGGTTCAATGAAGTGCCTGTACTGGTCTTGCTTGCCATCGTGATTCTCGTCGTCGTCAAACCTTTCTGAACAAAGGCCGCCCGTCATGCCGAAAGTCTGCGAATACTTCTTTGCTCCACACTCGCCGTGGGCTTATCTGGGTCATGCCCGTTTCGTCGCACTGGCGCAAAAGCATGGCGTGCAGATCGAGATGAAACCGTGCGACCTGGGCAAGGTATTCAACGTATCCGGGGGGCTGCCGCTGGCCAAGCGTGCGCCTCAGCGCCAGGCTTACCGGCTGGTGGAACTGAAGCGCTGGAGCGAATTCCTCGGTTTGCCGCTGAACCTGCAGCCGAAGTTTTTCCCCGTGCCGCCGGACCTGGCGGCCAGGTTCATCATCGCGGCGCAACTGGCACATGGAACCAATACGGCGCTTGAAGTCGCAGGGGCCGTGATGAAGGGTCTGTGGGCGGAAGACAAAAACATCGCGGACGCGGATACGCTGGCCGGCATAGGCAACGCGCTCGATCTCGACGGCAAGGCCTTGGTCAAATCGGCCGAGACGGCCAGTGCGCAAGCGGAATACGATAGGTTTACCGATCAGGCCATGGCAGCCAACGTGTTCGGCTCACCTTGGTACGTGGTCGATGGCGAGTCGTTCTGGGGTCAGGACAGGCTCGACTTTGTCGAGCGGGCGTTTGCGAAATAACTATTATTCCCCTCTCCCGCGGGCGGGGGAGGGAAGTTTCATCTTTAACGGATAAAGGGTACCCCATGATCAAACCATATTCCTATTTCTGCCCCTGCCCGCGCGGCCTCGAAGCTGCGCTGGCTGAAGAGCTGGGCGAAATCGCACAACTCTCCACCACGCTCAAAGTGCACAACCAGGTGCCGGGCGGCGTGCATTGCTCGGGCCACCTGCACGATGCCTACCGCATCAACCTGCATTCGCGTATCGCTTCGCGTGTGCTGCTGCGCATCGCGCACGCCGGCTACGTCAACGAAAACGACGTCTACGACCTGGTGCTGGCACAGCCCTGGGAAGACTGGTTCGCCGTCGACCGCACCATACGCATCGACGTGACCGCGATCAAATCGCCCCTGCGCAGCCTGGAATTCACCACGCTCAAGATCAAGGATGCGATCTGCGACCGGTTCCGCGAGCAATTCAATCGCCGGCCTTCGGTCGATACGCGCACGCCCGACATGCGCATCGCCGCCTTCCTCGATGCGCGCACCTGCACCATCTATCTCGACACGTCCGGCGAAGCCTTGTTCAAGCGCGGCTGGCGCCTGGAAACCGGCGACGCGCCCTTGCGCGAGAACCTGGCCGCAGGCCTGCTGCGCGTGTCGGGCTGGAAGCCGGGTATGGTGTTGTTCGACCCGATGTGCGGTTCCGGCACCATCCTCGCCGAAGCGGCGCAGATGGTGGCCGGCATTCCACCGGGCGCGCGGCGCGATTTCGCGTTCGAAAAATTCCACGACTTCGATGCCGAGGCTTGGCGCGAGATCAAAGGCAGCGTCAAGCCCAATCCGATTCCGACCGAACCGACGATATTCGGCAGCGATATTTCGGGCGATATGGTGGTAATGACGCGCAACAATTTGAACAAGGCCGGCATTCCCTTTGAAGTGCCATTGAAGCAGATCGAGGCGCAGCAGGTGCAAGCGCCTGCGAGCAGCGGCATCATGCTGACCAATCCGCCCTACGGCGAGCGTATCGGCGTGCGCGGCGATTCGGCACTGGAATCCGATGAACTGGCCAAGTCTTTCTTCAGCGAATTCAGCAGCACCTTGAAGCAACGCTTTGCCGGCTGGTCGGTCTATCTGTTCACGGCCGATCTCGGCTTGCCCAAGATGCTGCGCCTGAAAGAGTCGCGCAAGACGCCATTCTTCAACGGCGCGCTCGAATGCCGCCTGTTCCGCTTCGACATGGTGGCCGGTTTCAATCGCCGCGCAGAGGCGATACCCCAAGCGGTACCAAAGACCCCCGGCGAAGTGGCACCAAAGACAGAGAATTAAATCGCCAGGACACCATACCAGTTATGGTGAAATAGGCTATCCTAGTCTCATGTGATCAGCACAGGAGACTTACCATGTCGCAAGCCAGCAAAACCGCCCTGCCACCACTTAAAGACAGCGCCCTGTTGCGCGATCAAGCCTTCATCGGCGGCAAGTGGGTCGGCGGCTCTTCGAGCTTCAAGGTACACAATCCGGCCAACGGCGAATTCATCGGCAGCGTGCCCAACCTCGGCACGCAGGAAACCCAAGCCGCTATCGATGCCGCCGCCAAGGCCTTCCCCGCCTGGGCCGCCAAGACCGGCAAGGAACGCGCTGCCGTAATGCGCAAGTGGTTCGAACTGATGATCGCGCACACCGACGATCTCGCCACGCTGATGACGGCCGAGCAGGGCAAGCCCTTGGCCGAAGCCAAGGGCGAAGTCGCCTACGGCGCCAGCTTCATCGAATGGTTCGGCGAAGAAGCCAAGCGCGTCTCGGGCGACGTGATGGCATCGACCTGGACCGACAAGCGCATGGTGGTGCTGAAGCAGCCCATCGGCGTGTGCGCCTCGATTACGCCGTGGAATTTCCCTATTGCCATGATCACGCGCAAGGTGGCGCCGGCGATTGCGGCGGGCTGCACCATTGTGATCAAGCCGGCTGAGCAAACGCCCTTGTCCGCCCTGGCCATGGCAGAACTGGCCGAGCGCGCCGGCTTGCCGCCCGGCGTGATGAACGTCATCACCGCCGACAGCGACAAATCGATCGAGGTCGGCAAGCTGCTGTGCTCCAGCCCAGTGGTGCGTCATCTGTCCTTCACCGGTTCCACGCCGGTGGGCCGCATCCTGATGCAGCAATGCGCGCCGACGGTGAAAAAGCTCGCTCTTGAACTCGGCGGCCATGCGCCCTTCATCGTATTCGACGATGCCGATCTCGACGCCGCCGTGGACGGCGCCGTGCAATCGAAATACCGTAACGCCGGCCAGACTTGCGTCTGTACCAACCGCTTTTACGTGCACGAATCGATTCACGACGCCTTCGTCGAAAAGCTGGCTGCGCGCACGGGCAAGATCAAGGTCGGCAGCGGCTTCGATGAAGGCGTGATGCAGGGCCCGCTGATCGAGGAAGCGGCCGTGAAGAAGGTCGAGCAGCACGTCGGCGATGCCACCTCCAAGGGCGCCAAACTGGTGGCCGGCGGCAAGCGCAGCAGCCTGGGCGGCTTGTTCTACGAGCCGACCGTTCTGGCCAACGTGACCGACGACATGATCATCATGAACGAAGAAACCTTCGGCCCGGTCGCAGCCATCGTCAAGTTCAAGACCGAGGAAGAAGCAGTTGCCGCCGCCAACAACACCGACTTCGGTTTGGCCAGCTATTTCTATTCGCGCGACATCGGCCGCGTCTGGCGTGTCGCGGAAAAGCTCGAATACGGCATGGTGGGCATCAACACCGGCCTGATCTCGAATGAAGTGGCGCCGTTCGGCGGCGTCAAGCAATCGGGCCTGGGCCGCGAAGGTTCGGTCTATGGCATGGATGAGTATCTCGAGTTGAAGTATCTCTGTATGGGCGGGATTTAAGCCTCCTCCCTGTAGGTTGGCGCTGAGCGCAGCGAAGCCCAACGGTCCTGCGTTTGCGCGACCACGGAAGGTTTTTGCCGCACCGTCCGATGTTGGGCCGGGCCACGCTTGGTTTCGCTATGCTCGACCCAACGCAACTGAACGAAGTGAGGCCCAATATGGGCAGTTCGCATCAACACCTTTAGTGAAGATGTTGATGCAGGATCGTTGGGCTTCGCTGCGCTCAACCCAACCTACCGGAACCCTCGTCACTCACTCCCTGTGAGCCGAGCGCGTTCCGTGTAACATCTCGTATGTGAATCCCCCCACTTCGAATCCCGCACACCAGATCGACCGCAAATGGCTGGCTTTCATGCTGGCGGCCCTGGCCATGATAGGCCCGTTCTCGGTCGATACCTATCTTCCCGCCTTCCCCAATATCGAAGCCACGCTGCACGCGAGCTTTCTCGAGGTGCAACAGACACTGACGGCTTACATGCTGTCGTTCGGCGCAATGATCCTGTGGCATGGCGCCTTGTCCGACACCTTCGGCCGGCGCAACGTGGTGCTGATTTCCCTGATCGTGTTCGCCGTGGCTTCGCTCGGCTGCGCCTCGGCGCATAGCGTGGAATATCTGTGGGCCTTCCGCATCATGCAAGGCACCTCAGCCGGCGCCGGCGCGGTGATCGGGCGCGCCATCATCCGCGACAGCTATGAAGGGGCGGAAGCGACACGGCTGCTGTCGCTGGTGACGATGATCTTTTCGATTGCGCCGGCGATTGCGCCCATCCTGGGCGGCTGGATCGTCAAGTACCGCGACTGGCGTTCGATCTTCCTGTTCCTGATGCTATTCACGATCTGGATGCTGTGGTACTGCTATCGCCGCCTGCCGGAGACACTGCCGCCGGAGAAACGCCACCCCTTCAATCCGCGCCACCTGTGGCACAGCTATACGCAAGTGTTCCGCTCGCCGCTGTTCCACTTGAAGGCCGGCGCGGTGGCGTTCAACTTCGGCGGCCTCTTCCTTTATGTGGCGGCGGCGCCGGTATTCCTGACCGAACACTTGCATCTCGGGCCGGATCAATTCGCCTGGCAATTCATTCCTTCCGTGGGCGGCATTTTTTGCGGCGCACTGGTGGCCAACCGGCTCGCGGGCAAGATACCGATTCCGCGCCAGGTCGTCTACGGCTTTGTGTTCCTGATCGGCGCGGCCGGCGTCAACGTGCTGTATCACGCCTTCTTTCCGCCCACCCTGCCGTGGTCGGTGGCGCCGCTGTTCTTTTACACTTTCGGCATGTCCATCGTCGCACCGGGCGCCACGCTGCTTGTGCTCGACTTGTTTCCGCATATCCGCGGGGTGGTGGCGTCGTGCCAATCCTTCGTGCTGACCATGCTTGGCGCCTTGATCTCGGCCATGATCGCGCCGGCGCTATCGCAATCTGCACTCTGGCTTGCCATCGGTCAGCTTGGCTTGACGCTGACCGCATTTGCTTTGTGGAGCACCTCGCGCTCGTTCGGCTTGCTCGAACGCTTTCATCTCGACGGCAAAACCGAGAGCGAAGTCACGGAATAAGGTTGATTCATGCTGGAACTGCGCCCCATCTGCGAACACTGCGCCAAGGCCTTGCCGCCCGATTCAAACAAGGCCATGATCTGCAGCTTTGAATGCACGTTTTGCTCCGCTTGCGTGCACGACGTGCTGCACAACGTCTGCCCCAATTGCGGTGGCGGATTTACCGCAAGGCCGGTGCGGCCGCAACACAATCTCAAGAACGGCAATTGCCTCGCGA
Organism: Burkholderiaceae bacterium; assembly: GCA_036384915.1. Lineage (GTDB taxonomy): Bacteria > Pseudomonadota > Gammaproteobacteria > Burkholderiales > Burkholderiaceae_D > PKWO01. The sequence continues at coordinate 127,643 of DASVLJ010000027.1, read as the reverse complement.
CCTATCCCGCCACCACCAAGACCAAGCACAAGCCGGTTGATCCGGCGCAGCATTTGATCTTTGCCGCGCCGATCGAAGGCATCGCGCCGGAGAAACGCTAGGAAACGCCAAATAGGCGCAACCATATTTCACGCTCGATCAATTCGAGCTTCCATGCGCGGCTCCACGTCGTCCTTGGCGCGGCAGTGATCCAGAAACGTCACTACTGCTTTCCAAGCCTCCTGTGGCGCCGTCTGCAGCAGCATATGCGGCGTGGCAATTCTCGAAATCCGCATCCGTGGCAATGCCTCCACAAGACGCCGCAATGCCGAAGCCGGTACAACCCGGTCTTCACCAGCCGACAGATACAGCGCGGGCACGCAAACACGTGGCAGCAGTGCCGAGACGTCAGCGCCGAGCACGGCAAGCATGCGCGCCTGCAATACGGACGGATGCAGACGCCGCAAGGCTCCCGACAAGGCCGCCTTGGTCTGCGCGTCGGCAAAACGACCGAACAGGGCGCGATGTCCAAGACGTGCCAGCAAGGCCGGCGAGACGAGAAATCCAGTCCCTCCAAGGAGAGGCTTGGCAAATACCAACCAAGGCAGCGGATTCTTCGCGAACGTGCAGCACAGGATCAAGCCCGCCAAACCAGACGGCGCCTCTGCCGCCAGCATCAAGCCCAAGGGCCCGGAAAACGATTCTGCGAGCAAGATATAGGGCCGGTCTTGCGGTAGGCGTACCCGCACCAGAGGCAACAGTTCCTGATAACCCAGCGCCGCATCGACGGGATAATCGATCACGCGCAAATCGAATCCATCTGGTTTCGCAGCAATCCAGGGTTGAAATAGCAAGCCGGTGCCGTCCATGCCGGGCAAGAGTACGACAGTGCAGGCAGCCGGTTCATGCGTCATATCGGCGCCCATATTTTCCAAACAGAAATGAAATCATTAATTTAAACCTTGCCTTATGGATAGATCGGTAATTTTCCACAAGAGCTATCCGGGATAACTCACAGACAACTGCCCCAGGCCGGAATAAGATAACGCATCCGTAATGCAGTAACCCCCCGTTCAAGCATCGCAAGGGGTCGAAGGACCAAGGGATCAAGGAATAGCATGAGTCAAGAATTCGCCAATACCGCCGGTTTGCTGCCGCAATCGCTGGACGACATCATCCGTCTCAACCGCGCCCAGGCTGAACTGCGCCTATCCCGCACGAACGAGATCGATGCGCTGGTGGGCACGGTCGACAACTATGTCGGCGTAAAGGATGGAATCGACAATTGGCGCCTGGTCTCCTTCATCGACAAGCCCAACAAATCAACCCGCGTGATGCTGATCGGCGACAGCACAAGCCGGAAGCACCCGACCATCACCTCGCCCCTCGCCAAAATCGACCTCGCGCGCGGCGTAGCCAAAACGGTCAACGGCTCGGTCTACAAGCTGGGCAGCCGCGGCTACGGCGAGCCTTCCAGGGATGGCCTGGCTTTCCTGTGCGCCGCGATGCACCACTGGGGCAACGGCCGCGCACTGGGCGTGCCGCGTTTCTGAAACACCGTTTCCTCCCGCCTCATGCATTCCTGCAGCGCTTCCCGTTCCGACAGCTTGGCGAGCAGCGGCCATGTCACGCGCCACCGCCCCTGGCATAACGCGGCGCCATTGAAGAACCGCGCCGCCGTCCTCTCGCGCCCACCGCTTTGGAGCCAGCGCGAACTCCTGCGCGCCGCACGCGCCTTCCGTTCTTGCCGCTTGCGGCATCGTTGGAGCTGACGGCTGCAGCTTACAAGCCCGCCGAGAAAGCGGGAACAGCGAAATAATGGAATACTGTCGCTTTGGACGATTTTCGTAAAGCGACAATGAAATACGACGTGGCAGTACTCGGCGCAGGCATGATAGGCGTGTCTTGCGCATTGCACCTGCAAGCCAAAGGCAAAGCGGTAGCCCTGATAGACCGGCGTGAACCGGGCCGAGAAACCTCCTACGGCAATGCCGGCCTGATCCAGCGCGAAGCCACCGAACCCTACGAACTCCCGCGCAAGCTGTCTTTCCTGGCCGGCGCCGCCACCAACACCCGCCTCGACGTGCGTTACCACTTCGGCGCGCTGGCACGCATGGCCGGCCCGCTCTATGCCTATTACCGCAACTCGGCCGGCCCGGCCTTCGCCGCGATTTCACGCGCCTACGCATCCATCATCGCGCTCTCGCTCGAAACGCACACGCAACTGATCCGCGACGCGAAAGCCGAAGCGCTGATCGGCGCCCAGGGCTACCTCACCCTGCACCGCACCGAAGCCGAATTGCACGAAACCTATACCACGGCCGACGCGCGCGTAAAGCTCGGCGTCAGCCACCGCAAGCTCGACCGCGCCGCATTGAAACAGGAAGAGCCGGCCATCAGCGACAGCTTCATCGGCGCAGTGCACTGGACAGATCCCATTTCAATCAAGAGCCCGGGCGACCTGGTGCAAGCCTATGCCAAGCTCTTCACCGAACGTGGCGGCGTGTTCCGCTTCGGCGACGCCATGAGCCTGCAACGCATCAACGCGGAAGAATGGCAAGTGCAGACAGCAGAAGACGATACGATCAGCGCCAGAGAAGTCGTCGTCGCGCTGGGTCCATGGAGCGTGATGCTCACGCGCCGCTTCGGCTACACCCCGCCGCTATTCTTCAAGCGCGGCTATCACATGCACTATGCGCCGCTGCCCGGCCGCGCGCTGAACCACTGGATGATAGACAGCGAAAGCGGCTTCGTCATCTGCCCCATGAAAGACGGCTTGCGCCTGACCACAGGCGCCGAACTGGCCCTGGTCGGCGCGCGCATGACGCCGAACCAGCTGGAGCAGGCGGAGAAAGTGGCGCGCCGGGATTTCCCTCTCGGCGAGCGTGTCGAAGCACAACCCTGGGTCGGCGCCCGCCCCTGCATGCCGGACATGAAACCCGTGATCGGCGCCGTGCCCGACACACCAGGATTATGGTGCGCCTTCGGCCATGGGCATCAAGGCTTCACGCTCGGACCGGCAACCGGGGAATTACTCACGGCACAGATGACGGGCGCGCAGCCCAGGATAGACATGGCGCCGTTTGCGCCGGGCCGCGATTTCGTTTGAAGAGGATAGAAGCGGCGCTATCAGTGCAGCTTCTTTTTCAGCTTGAACAGCTCACCCTGCGCATGCAGCAGGGCATCGCGCATCTTTTCATCGACCCCGGCAGCATCTTGCAGCGCCATCTCCGCACGATGGCCGATTTGTTCAAGGTCATTGACGCATTCGACAATCTGCTTGCTATCGTTTGAATCAAAGTCGGACATGGCCTTGTCCGTATGCTGCTTCCATTCGGTAACGCATTCTTTCAGCTTCTGCGGCAGCTTTTCATCTGCTGCGCAGCTCCTTGCCACTTGATCGATCTCATGTTCGATACCGATGAGTTTTCGCTTGATTTCGCTTTGTCGCAACATGATGGCCTCCTTCGCCGGTTGAATCTGTCATTAACAAGGCGTATTGCCGTGCCGACATGGCATGCATTGCCAATCGACGAGGTATTGCCTTGCAACTTGCAAATTTGAAGGCGCATCGCTGTCGAAGTTCCTTGAGGCTGCCGAATGCGTGAACGCATCCTTTGCTGGCAGTAAACGGCTGCTCCTTAAAACATGGAGGATCGGCAAATTGTCATCCGGATTGAAATCTGCGTAAAATGCACCCGGAGCCGACGACGTATGCATCCCGTCTCCCTTGCTCGATAGCTCTCGAGCCGCTTTGCATTTCGCATCGTCGAAGAAAACCAAAAATCTCACGCCTCCGGCCATTGACGACTCCATGTTGTGGAAACTAAAAGAACTCTTCCGGAATTCCGCCAACAAGCCGGGTGCTGCCCCCCCTCTTCAAGCGCGACAGGAATACGTTGATGCGAACGCCTGCAAAAAGCTGGGCGACGCTTGTCTCGCGCAAGGCCAGCTCGATGACGCAGAGCAATATTATCTCCAAGCTCTGGAGATGGTGCCGCAGCTCGCCGGTGCCTGCGTCGGCCTGGGATACATTTACTGCGAGCGCGAGCTTTATGCGCAAGCTGAGGCCACACTGGAACGCGCCCTGTCCATCAGTCCAGACAATGCGGACGCGCACTATCTGCTTGGCAAGCTGTTTCAAGCAAAATCGGAGTCGGAAGCAGCCTGTGAACACTATCGTCGCGCCATCGAATCGGCTTCCGATTTGGAACCTGCCTACCTGAGCCTGTGCCAGCTTCTGATGGCCCAAGGTCGCTTGCGGGAGGCAACACGGATAGTAAGTGCCGGTGTCGCGGCGAATCCGGTGTCAGCGAATCTCTTGTTTTATCTCGGGAATTTGCAATTTGAAGATGGCGATTTCCCGGCGGCCATGGCAAGCTTTGAACGAGCCTTGGCGATCGAACCAAGCAGAGTTGACATACTCGCCAATCTCGGCTTGACTCTGCTGAAAAATAAGGCAGCAATGCAAGCGGAAGAGGTTTTCAAAAGGGCGCTGGCGATCGATCCTCGTCTTATCGCCGTGTACCTCAATCTTGGAAATGCATTGCATCGCCAAGGAAAATACGACGAGGCCATATCGGTTTACCGCAGCGGCCTGGCCTTCGACGAAACCTCCGCCGGTTTGCTGAACAATCTCGGCGTCAGCTTGCGGGCGCAAGATAATGCCGAGGATGAAATCGCTTGCTATCGGCAAGCCTTGGCGGCAGACCCGAACTACGCCGAGGCTTATCTCAATCTCGGCATAGCCTTGAAAAACCAGGGTAAGACCGATGAAGCCATGTCTTGCTTCGCCGAACTGATTGCACGCCAACCGAAGCACAGTGGCGCGTATGTCAATCGCGGCAACATCTACTGCGAATCCGGGCATCTTGATCTGGCAATAGAACAATACGACTTAGCTCTGGGTATCGAGCCTAACTTTCAGGCGTATAACAACAAGGGAAGCGTGATGCTGATGCTGGGCCGCTTCGACGAAGCAGTCGCTTGCTACGAAAGTGCGCTTGAAGCCAATCCGGACATGGCAGCTGCGCACAGCAGCATGTTATTCACCTATAACTACATGGAAAACCGCTCGCCCGCCGAGATGCTAAGCGCGGCCAAGCGGTTTGGCGCTTTGGTTGCGCGGCTAGCGAGCCCTTTCTCCGAATGGACGAGCGCACCCGCGACCAATCGCCGCTTGCGCGTGGCATTTGTTTCGGGCGAATTGCGCAATGGGCCGGTCGGATTTTTCGCGGAAAGCATTTTCAAGGCATGGGCGGCCAACCCCTCTCGTCACTGTGAATTGATCGTATATTTTCACAACAAAATTTCAGATTCCGTCACCGCTAGAATCAAGCCGAACTGCAGCGAGTGGCACGATGTAGCGACGCTTTCCGACGAAAACCTGGCGCACAAGATACATCAAGACCGCATAGACGTTTTGATCGATCTTGACGGGCATACGGCGAACAACCGCCTCGCCGTATTTGCCTGGAAACCCGCACCAGTGCAAGCCAGTTGGCTAGGCTATTTCGCCACGACCGGGGTTGCTGCGATAGATTACCTGATTGCAGATCCTTGCACACTGCCGATGGGCGAAGAAATCAATTTCTCGGAAAAAATCTGGCGCCTGCCGGAGACTCGCCTGTGCTTCACCGCTCCCGATAAGGACATTGAAGTCAGCCCTTTGCCCAGCCTTGCGAACGGCTACCTCACCTTCGGCTGCTTCAACAACTTATTGAAGATGAACGAAGGTACCGTCGCACTCTGGTCGCGCATCCTCACTGCACTGCCGGCCAGTAAACTATTCCTCAAGGCCGGCAGCCTGAAAGACGAAGCAACCCGCGAGCGGACCTTAGAACGATTCGCCGCGCATGGCATAGCCGGCGACCGTATGATTCTGGAGGGGCCGCAACAGCGCGCTGCTTATCTGGCGGCGTATCACCGCGTCGATATTGCGCTCGACCCGTTCCCGTACACAGGCGGCGCGACCAGTGCGGAAACCTTGTGGATGGGCGTACCCATCATCACGCTGGCAGGAGAGCATTTCGTGTCGCGGCAAGGAGCGGGATTGCTAAAGAATGCAGGATTATCGGATTGGGTGGCAACAACACCGGATGAATATCTCGGCCTGGCAGTGCGCCATGCGGGCAATCTGCAGCAACTAGCGCAGTTGCGTGCGGGCCTGCGCCGCCAAGTGCTCGCCTCACCGATTTTCGATGCCCCGCGGTTTGCTCGGCATATCGATGAAGCTTTGAAAGGGATGTGGGAACAGCGAGTGGGTCCGGCCTTGAAATAGCTATGGGACTTCCTCGAGGCCTGCCATTCAGGCCAATGCGCCGCATTCAGAAATAGAAGACCGACATGAGGCACTACGTCGACGCAAAATTGAGCCGCGACGAGTTTCGCCAAAAAATCTGCGAGATACGAGGCGCTTTTATTAATGCTTTGCGCTGAAATGTCACAGCTGAAAACGTTTCAGCATATAGCGCCTCCGACGCAACGGACAAAACATCATCACGCCGACATACGAAGCTGGTAGGTCTTTGAAATCCATGAAGCAGCGACCTAATTATTGCAGGAACGCTCGAAATTATGAAAAAGACTGTAATTTCGGAAAACGTTGGTCGCATGTGTTGGTTGACGTTGACGACGTTTGGATTTTGACATTATTGATCGGCGGGGTTGCGCAAATTGACGTGAGCATTCGACTAATTGGTCAAGAAATACGGATAATAAAAGACGACCCAACCGCAATCGACGAGATTGTTAAAGAGGTACAAAAAAATAGAGGCGCATATTCTGACCGGGAAATTCACCCTTCCATCTGGCCGTAGTAATTTTCACGAAGACTGCGGTCAGCCCCACATCAAAAGGCATCACAGCAAAAAGGAATCGGCCATCCTATTTTCCATCACACTGCCGATCCATCCAAATTTGTCAAACGCGCCAAAAACCGCGTAAAATGTAGATTGTGCGGGTGTAGTTCAATGGTAGAACGGCAGCTTCCCAAGCTTCATACGAGGGTTCGATTCCCTTCACCCGCTCCATGCCTTTCCTTCATTTCCCCTGGCCGGACCGGACGGATTCGAACCGTCATTCCTGTTGAGACTCGTCGATTTTAAGTCGCGAGCGTCTGCCTGCTGCGCCACGGTCCGCTGGTCGGCAAGGCGAGGCTTGAACTCGCATGGCCATCGTGGCCGACAGGGTTTGAGCCTGCCGCGTCTGCCGATTCCGCCACTTGCCGAATAGTTGGTGCCGGCCCTCGGCCTCGAACCGAGAAGCTCCTGCTTCTAAGGCAGGAAGGTATGCCAATTCCCTTCAGACCGGCGTGGTACTTGATGCCCGCAATCCGGACACCTTTTACTGGCGGAGACGGTACGATTCGCCCGCATTCTACAGGCCGCCGCCGCGCTCGTAGGCGCGGCGCTTCGAATCGCACCCTGTTTGGGGCATGCCGGGTTCGAGCCTGCCGCGATAGACCACTCTGCCACGTCTCCATAAACTGGCGCCTCGTAGGAGAGTCGAACTCCTGACACTCGGCTCGACAAGCCGGCGCTCTTCCACTGAGCTAACGAGGCAAAACTTTCTGGCGGAAGGTGCCGGATTCGAACCAGCGGACCCCGATTGGAGCCACGGCTTAGCAAGCCGCTGCAATTACCGCTCTGCCAACCTTCCGTTCTACATCAGACAAACTGGCGGGGATAGTGTGATTCGAACACACGGGGCACCTCGAATGCGCCCTTCCGCTTTCAAGGCAGCCGCAATAGACCTCTCTGCCATATCCCCCATAACCTGGTGCCGGCTGCTGGATTCGCCTACATCCTGCAGGCCGCGACCGCGCTTGCAAGCGCGGTCCTTCGAATCGCACGCGCAAGCCAAGCAGTTGGCTTGCTTGCCCCACAAAAATCTCGTGGGGCAGTACGATTCGAACCAGCGACCCGCTGTTTACAAAACAGCAGCTCTTCCAACTGAGCTAAGCCGGCATTTGCTGCAACACTTCTGGCCCCGCTTGCCGGATTTGAACCAGCGACCTAGACGCTCGGAACGTCTCGCTCTTTTCCGCTGAGCTAAAGCGAGCCATACAACTGGTGCAGAGAACTGGAATCGAACCAGTGCGGCACGGATTTTCAACCCGTCGCTCTACCTGCTGAGCTATCTCTGCCTGAATCTTTACTGCCGCAACCAAACAAAAAGCCCGGACTTCTTGCGAATCATCCGGGCTGTTTGCCTTGGCCGTGCGGCCTGTCGAGTGTTTCTCAACTGGGAGTGTTGCCTCCCCGGATGATGCTGGTGCGCGAGTCTGTGGTCATGAGGGGCGAAAACAAAGACGAGCGCAAGCTGCGGTCGCGCAGCGTGTGCGTGAGCAAGGCATCGGAAAACGCGAACAGCAACGCGGCCCGGGTGGTACCGGTCTTGGCGTATTGCTGGTTCATCGTTTGTTTCATGGCCGTTTCCTGTCTTTTGTCGTTATGCTCACGCTTGAGCAATGCGTGCAGTATTGCATGATGCAAAAGCATTTGCAAGAATTATTTGCATATGGAGCAAAATATTTTCTTTTAAAGAAAATTATTTGCCCATGCAAAATTATTCCGGCCCTGCATTGACACGTCTGGATACAAGCGCGGTCATCTGACAAAGGCAAGCGACAATTCCCTGTAAAATCGCGGCTTCTCTTCATTGCAGCACTGGCGCGTCCCACCGGGGAGCCCGCGCCTATAATCTCAACATGTCAGACCAAACCCCAAAGAACACGCGCGACAAGCCGCTGTTCTACGACCCGACCGAACACCGCATCCGCAGCTTCGTCACGCGTGCAGGCCGGCTTTCGCCGGCGCAGGCGCGCGCCATCGAGACGCTGGGCCCGCGCTTTTGTGTGCCCTATCAAAAGCAATTGCTCGATCTCGATCAGGCTTTTGGCCGTAAGGCGCCGACGATATTCGAAATCGGTTTCGGCATGGGTGGCACCACGGCCGAGATTGCGGCCGGCTTGCCGGACAAGAATTTCCTCGGTGTCGAAGTGCACACGCCGGGCGTAGGTAGTTTGCTGAAGCTGATCGGCGAGCAAAACCTGGAGAATATCCGCGTCATCCAGCACGATGCGGTCGAGGTGCTGACCAATATGATCGCACCGGGCACACTCGCGGGAGTGCACGTGTTCTTCCCCGACCCCTGGCACAAGGCGCGCCACAACAAGCGCCGCCTGATCCAGGGGCCGCTGGTGCAGATGCTGGCTTCACGCTTGATGACTGGCGGCTATCTGCATTGCGCCACCGATTGGGAAGACTATGCCGTGCAGATGCTGGAAGTGCTGAGCGCCGAACCGGCGTTGCGCAATGCGGCGCAAGGCTATGCGCCACGTCCGGCTTACCGGCCGGTGACGAAATTCGAGAATCGGGGATTGAAGCTGGGGCACGGGGTTTGGGATTTGGTGTTTGAGAAAATCTGAGCCATCCGAATTTATTCTGGATAACCTACGGCTTGTGCATGCAAAGACTGCGTTAAGCAGGCGTAGGCTAAGCACAACATCCCTCACCCCTGCCCCTCTCCCGCCTGCGGGCGAGGGGTTCCAAGCAGGCGCTTGCGCTAGACCAGCGATTCGATCAACGCAATAATTTCGCTGCCGTAGGATTCCAGCTTCTTCTCGCCCACGCCCGACACCCCGCGCAATTCGGCCAAGCTGGTCGGCCTGACTTTGGCGATTTCACGCATGGTCGAATCGTGGAAGATGACGAAGGCGGCCACGTTGTGCTTGCGCGCCGCCTCCATACGCCACCAGCGCAGTTTTTCAAATAGCGCGGCTTCGGCCGTCGACATGCCGGCCTCGGCGTAATCCTTGGCTGTGTTGCGGCTCTTGCTGCGCTTTTGCCGTTCCGGCTTCTGGTATTGCCGCATCTGGACGGTTTTTTCGCCGCGCAGCACGGGGCGTGCCAGTTCGGTCAGCTTGAGCGAATTGTAGGCATCGTAGTCGACCGAGACCAGGCCCAGTGCAATCGCCTGGCGCAAGATGGCGCGCCACTCCGCGTCGTTACGGTCCGCGCCCACGCCATAGGTGGAGAGCCGTTCGTGCCCCCATTGCTTGATCTTTTCGGAATCGGCGCCGCGCAGCACGTCGATCACATGGCCGGCGCCGAAACGTTGATCGGTACGATAGATTGCCGACAGGAGCTTTTGCACCGGCACCGTGGCGTCGAACGACACGGCCGGGGTGAGGCAGGTATCGCAATTGCCGCAGGGTTCGGATGCCTGGCCGAAGTATTCGAGCAGGCGCACGCGGCGGCAATGCAGCGTTTCGCACAGGCCCAGCATGGCGTCGAGCTTGCCGCTTTGCACGCGCTTGTAATTCTCGTCGGCTTCGGATTCTTCTATCATGCGGCGCTGCTGCACCACATCCTGCAGGCCATACGCCATCCAGGCATTGGCCGGTGCGCCGTCGCGCCCGGCGCGCCCGGTTTCCTGGTAATAGCCTTCTATGCTCTTGGGCAGGTCCAGGTGAGCCACGAAACGCACGTCGGGCTTGTCGATGCCCATGCCGAAGGCGATGGTCGCGACCATGACGATGCTTTCCTCGCGTAGAAAGCGCGCCTGGTTGGTGGCGCGCTGCGCCGTTTCCATGCCGGCGTGGTAGGCAAGCGAGCGCACGCCGTTTTCATTCAAAAATTCCGCGGTCTCTTCGACCTTCTTGCGCGACAGGCAATACACGATGCCGGCGTCGCCCGCGTGCTCGTTGCGGATAAAATCGAGCAATTGCTTGCGTCCGTTATCCTTTTCCACGATCTGGTAGCGGATATTGGGCCGGTCGAATGACGAGACGAACTGGCGCGCGTCTTCCAGTTGCAGGCGCCGTATGATTTCCTGGCGCGTCTGCGCATCGGCCGTGGCAGTGAGTGCGACGCGCGGCACTGCGGGAAAACGCTCGTGCAGGATCGAGAGCTTGATGTATTCCGGGCGGAAATCATGCCCCCATTGCGAGACGCAATGCGCCTCGTCGATGGCGAAGAGCGCGATCTGCGCCGATTCGAGCAGATCGAGGCAGCGCGGCGTCAGCAAACGTTCCGGCGCCACATACACGAGGTCGAGCTCGCCGTTACGCACCATGCGTTCGGTGCGCAGGGTTTCATCGAAGCTCTGCGTGGAGTTGAGGAAGGCTGCGCGCACGCCGACTTCGGCCAGCGCATCGACCTGGTCTTGCATCAGCGCGATCAAGGGCGAGATCACCACGCCCACACCTTGGCGCACCAGCGCCGGAATCTGATAACACAACGATTTGCCGCCGCCCGTGGGCATCAGGACCAGCGCATCGCCCCCGCCCGCCACCTGGGCCACGATCTCGGCCTGCTGGCCGCGGAATGCGGGGTAGCCGAACACGGTCTGCAAGACATGCAGGGCTTGTTGCTCGGTTTGCGGGTTCGACATGGAGGGTACTACTTATGTTGCTTAATGGAAGGCCCCCATGTTAACACCAATCAGAAGTACAAGGCCCAATATCGCGCGGTAGGCGACGAAAGGCCAAGTGGAGAATTTTTCCAGGAAGCGCATCAAGCCCCAGATCGCGACGAAAGCCGAGACCGACGCCACCACGATGCCGAACAAAAGCAGGCTCCAGGCTTCGGGCGGGATATGCGCCTTGTGCAAGACCCACAATTCCTTCATGCCGGCCAGGGCGATGGCAGGCAGACCGAGCAGGAAAGAGAAACGGGCCGCCTCTTCGCGCTTGAAGTTGAGGAACAAGGCCGCCGTCAAGGTCGAGCCGGAGCGCGACACGCCGGGGATCAGCGCGCCGACCTGGGCCAGACCCACGATCAAGGCATCGCGCAGGCGCATGTTTTCGACCACGCGCAAATGTTTGCAGGCGACTTCGGCGATAGCCAAGAGCAACGCCATCACGAGGCAGGACGCGCCGATCACGTTCAAGCTGCGCAGCGGTGAATTGCAGGCATTCAAAATCGGCGACAGCGCCAAGCCGGCAATGCCGATAGGAATAGTCGCCAGCACGATGGCCACCGCAAGGCGGAAATCACGGCTGTGGTAGTCGCGCGTGCGCACGGCGGCAACGCTGCCGAAAGCCACTTCGCGCACGTCGCGCCAGAAATAGCTGACCACGGCCGCCAACGCGGCCAACTGCATCGCGGCAGAAAAGGCCGAACCGGGATCATTCCAGCCCAGGAGGGCCGGGATCACGCGCATGTGGGCGGTCGAGGAGATGGGCAAGAGTTCGGTAATCCCCTGGATCACGCCGAGTATGCCGACTTGAAGATAGCTGAGGGCGGCGAAGCCGATGTCGAGGTCGCTGGGGCAATTGCCAGGCAAGATGATCTCCAGTTACTGATGGGAAATGAGAACAGATGTGGCAGGATGATCCGGCCCGGCTCGAAGGTTACCATGATATTAAGATTTGCAGCCGCGCCTGCACAAACAAGCAGCACATTTGTTGACGTCAAACGCTGCGAAGCGTATATTAATGACTCATGAGTAAGTTATTATTTCACTGGAGTCTGTTGTCGTGAACATGGATTGTCCGATTAACAAGATCAAGGGCCGCTGGGAGCGGCGCAAGGAAGCGCGCCCGCAGGAATTGCTGGCCGCCGCCCTCGATTTGTTCGTCGAACGCGGCTATGCCGCGACCAGGCTGGACGACGTGGCCGCCAAGGCAGGCGTGTCCAAGGGTACATTGTATTTGTATTTCACGAACAAGGAAGACTTGTTCAAGGCCGTCATCCGGGAACACCTGCTGCCCGTGCTCGGCGAGGCCGAACAGGCGATGGACCATTTCGAAGGCCACAGCCGCGATCTGCTGCGTGACTTGATGATGCGCTGGTGGAGCCACATGGGCGAAACCCAGCTCTCCGGCATCACCAAGCTGATGCTGGCCGAATCGGGCAATTTCCCCGAGGTGGCAAGGTTCTACCACGACGAGTTCATCCGGCGCGGCAACGCCATCATCCAGCGCGCGCTCGAACGCGGCATGGCGCGCGGCGAATTGCGTCAGCACGATCCGGAACAGGTGACCATGGTGATCGTGGCGCCGATGATCAAATTGATGCTCTGGAAACATTCGTTCGCGTTCTGCCAGCCGGCGCCGGTCGAGCCGGTCGCTTATTTGAATACCTATATCGATATCTTGTTCAACGGCTTGCTGGAGCCGGAAAAATAAATAACAGAACCGTTTTCAAAATGAGCAGGTCCAAGCGGAGCGCCGCCGACAGTACCACTTGGAGCACCGGCGCCATGGGCTTTTTGAAAACAGTTCTCACGGTCGGTGCCTGTTTTCGTGCGTCTATCCCCTTAAATCGACGGACTATCGCATTGTGCATGCGCTAACGACGGCGGCTGGTTAAGATGGCGCCCATTGGAGAAGGATGCACGTCTCTGCCGAAAAGGGGTTCGCCTTTGAAACAGGCAGCGAATCAACGATAAAATGCCATCTTTCTTCACTAAACGAGTGGTCATCATGAATATCGAAAAAGCCCGCTTCAACATGATCGAACAGCAGATCCGTCCGTGGGACGTGCTGGATCAGGACGTCCTCGACCTGCTGGTCGTGGTCAAGCGCGAGCAATTCGTCCCGCAAGCCTACAAGGACCTGGCCTTTTTCGACACAGAGATTCCGCTGCCTGGCGGCGAGAACATGTTGACGCCCAAGTTCGAAGCGCGCCTGCTGCAGGAAGCCAAGATCAAGAAGCACGAGACCGCGCTCGAAATCGGCGCAGGCTCGGGCTATATGGCGGCCTTGCTGGCGCACCGGGCGCGCCACGTCACCACGGTCGAAATCCTTCCTGAGTTGAAAGAGCTGGCCGCGAAGAACCTGGCTGCCTACGGCGTGACCAATGTGGACGTGGTCGAGGGCGACGGCGCCCATGGATGGGGCAGCGAAGCCTATGACGTGATCGTGATTTCAGGATCGCTGCCGGTCTTGCCGGAAGCCTTCCTCAAGCAATTGAAAGTCGGCGGCCGCCTGCTCGCCGTGATCGGCGAAGAGCCCGTCATGAGCGCGCAATGCATCACGCGCGTCTCCGACTCCGTTTTTGAAACCGTGAAGCTGTTCGAGACCTGCATCAAGCCCCTGCAGCATGCGGCAGCGCCTTCGCATTTCCAGTTCTGAGCCATGCAACAACTGACGGCTCCCCAATTGGCTGCTTGGCTTGCCGACGGCTCGCGCCCCCGTCCGCTCTTGCTGGACGTACGCGAGCAACGGGAATATGAGATCTGCCATATCGACGATGTGACGCTGATGCCGATGAATACCGTGCCGGCGCGCATCGAAGAACTCGATCCCGAGGCGGAAATCGTCTGTATCTGCCATCACGGCGGACGCAGCATGCAAGTGGCCGCATTCCTCGAACGTAACGGTTTTAGCAAGGTAAGCAACCTCACCGGCGGCGTGCACGCCTGGTCGCAGCAAGTCGACCCGGGCATGCCGACGTACTAAAACCACATTAACGTTCGGAGAATGTAATGCGCCTTTCCCTCATCGCCGCAATGGTAGCCGGCGCCCTGGTCTCGATGAACGCGCAGGCCGAAGACCTGCTGCAGATCTACAAGGAAGCATTGACCAACGACCCGGTCTATGCCAGCGCCCGGGCGTCCATGACGGCAGGTGAGGAAAAGATCACACAGGGCCGGGCTGGCTTGCTGCCCACAGTCGGCATCACCGGCTCGTTCTTCAAGAACAACCTGCGCGAGGACCCGACTTCGCCGGGATTCGGCGCCATCGATACGCGCTACCCGAGCAACGGCTACACGGCGACGCTGACGCAACCGCTGTTCCGCATGGCCAACTGGGAGCAATATCAGATTGGCCTGCTCTCGGCCACCTCGACCGAGGCACAATTCTCGCAGGCGCAGGAAGACTTGATCCTGCGCGTGGCGCAAGCCTATTTCGATGTCTTGACCGCACAAGACACGCTCACTTCGATCCAGGCCAACAAGGTAGCGATCACGGAACAGCTCGCCTCGGCCAAGCGCAATTTCGAAGTCGGCACCACCACCATTACGGACACCAATGAAGCGCAATCGCGCTACGACTTGGCCGTGGCGCAGGAACTGGCCGCGCAAAATGACCTGGAAATCAAGCGCACGGCGCTGCAGCAGATCATCGGCCGCGCGCCCGGCGACTTATCTTCGCTGCGCCCCGGCGTCAAGCTCACCATGCCCGAACCGGCCAAGATGGATACCTGGGTATCGAGCGCTGAGAATCAGAACTTTAACGTGGTCAACAGCCAGATCAACGTCGAAATCGCTCACCGCACCGTGAAGGCCAACCGCGAAGGACATTTGCCGACGGCGGACATCGTGCTCCAACGCGCACACAATTATCAAGGCGGCGACAACGTGCTCTATCCTGCCGGCACCTCGGACCAAAGCAGCGTTGGCGTGCAATGGAGCATCCCGATCTTTTCCGGCTTCAGCGTGAGCAGCAAGGTAAAGGAAGCCGTGGCGCTGGAAGAGAAATCCAAGCAGGATCTTGAGGCGGCCAAGCGTACTGCCGCGCAGAACGCGCGCCAATCCTACCTCGGCGTGGCCAGCGGCTTGTCGCAGGTGGCGGCGTACGAGGCGGCCGAAGTGTCGTCCAAGACTTCGCTCGAGTCGAACCAGCTCGGTTACCAAGTCGGCATCCGCATCAACATCGACGTGTTGAACGCGCAGCAGCAGCTTTATTCCACACGCCAGACCTTGGCCAAGGCGCGCTACGACACCATCGTCAACGGCTTGCGTTTGAAGTCGGCCGCAGGGTCCTTGAAGGAAGAGGATCTGGTTGCGGTTAACGGCTTGTTGGCGCACTAAATTCGAGTAGGTTGGTGCTGAGCGCAGCGAAGCCCAACAAAAACTACTTTTCCATCAAAGTCGAAGTCGTTGACCCAACCTCAGCGTGTTGGGCTTCGCCTGCGGCTCGGCGCCAACCTACCCAATCCTTTACTGCGCCACCAAAGGCTGCAACAAGGCCATCGTCCGCTGCGCGGCCCCGCGATGCTGGGCCGCGAATGCCAGGGCTTTCGCTCCCATCTCTTCGCGCCGCGCAGGATCGTTCAGCAAATGCACCGCCGCGCGCAGCATGGTGCGCGCATCCTCGACGCGCAAGGCCGCGCCGGCTGCGATCGCATCTTCGCTGACCAGACTGAAGTTGAAGGTGTGCGGCCCCAGCAGCACCGGCTTGCCCAGCGCGCTGGCCTCGATCAGGTTTTGCCCGCCCAGGGGCAACAGGCTGCCGCCGATATAGGCCACGTCGCAGGCAGCATAGTAGGTGAACATCTCGCCCATCGAATCGCCCAACAGCACTTTCACCTCGGGCGGCACGCTGCCTTCGACCATGGCCGAACGGCGCACCATGGACAAGCCGCGCGAAGCAACCAGGCGCGCCACATCGTTGAAGCGCTGCGGATGGCGCGGCACGATGGCGAGCAGGGCGTCGCCCAGGTCGATCTCGCGCAAGGCATCGAGAATCATCGCTTCTTCGCCGTCGCGCGTGCTGGCGCACAAGAGAACGGGGCGCTTGCCGAAATGGCTGCGCAGGGCTTCGCCGTCGTCTTGTGCATTGGCGGGCGGCTCGACATCGAATTTGATCGAGCCCGTGACATGGGTGTTGCGTGCACCGAGTGAAGACAATCGCGCCGCGTCGGCCGCCGTCTGTGCGGCCACACATGAGAGCGAGCGCGCCGCTTCGCCCATCAGCGTCGCCATGCGCTGGCCGCGCGCCAGCGAGCGCTCCGAGAGGCGCGCATTGACCAGGGCCACCGGCACACCGCTGCGCACGCATTGCGCCACCATATTGGGCCAGACCTCGGTCTCCATCAAAATGCACACCTGGGGCGAAAAATGCTTGAGGAAGCGCGCCACCATGCTGCCGATATCGTAGGGCAAATAGCATTGCACCACGCGCGTGGCATAGCTGGCAAACAAGGCCTTGCCGGTAGCACGCCCGGTCGGCGTCATGTGGGTAAGAAGGATGACGTGCTCGGGGTAATGGCGCAGCAACGCGTCGACCAGGGGTTCGGCCGCGCGCGTCTCGCCGACCGAGACCGCATGCACCCATAGCACGGGCTGGCGCCGCTCGCCATACGACGGCCCCGAGTAAAAACCGAGTCGCTCGCCGATATTGCGCCGATAGCCGGGTTCCTTGCGTCCGCGCCACCACAAGCGCAGCAGTACCAGCGGCAGCGCAATGCGCCAGGCGAGGCTGTATAAAAATCTCATCACACGAGCTGGCGGCCCGTCAGGCGCGTAAGGATGGCCAGCGGGCTGGCTTCGGGGTGGTATTGCTGGTCCGCCGCGAGATGCAGGGTCTGCTCCATCATGTACTGGCCGGACATCACCGCATGCGAAGTCTGGTCGGAAAAGCAGACCCATACCGAACCGGCAGCGAAAGGCATCGTCACCTGCTGCGCGTTTTTCTGGTAATCCATGTCGGACTTCATGCCGTCATGCAGTTGCAGCATCAAGTGGTCGTATTCGCTGCGCAGCGATTTGGTGACGTGCAGCATGTTGAGCGCTTTGGCTTGCCAAGCAGAATAAGGCTTGGCGCGCGGAAGGAAGCGGCGCGCCACCTGCTCGAACGGTTCGCCGACGCGCCACACGCGCGGCGTGCCTTCGGGATTGAGATTGGCAAACACGCGCAAGATGCGCTCGCCGTAATTCGGGCGCGAGGGAAACGCATCGACGTGCAGGCGCCTGTCGTCGGCACGCCAGGATTGCGTGCGGCTCTCCACTTGCATGGGACGGAAACTGGTCGGCGCCAGACGCAGCGCATCCATATAGCGCGGCAGGATGGCATCGATCAGCGAGCGCGCCTGTTTGCGGAAACGCGCGATCATCGCGGCCAGCTGAGCCTGGGCGGCGGCGTCGCCGACGGCGCCTTTCAAATTCCCCTTGGCATCAAGGCTGATATTGCGCGACTTGGGATCACGCACGGCCGGGTCGAGGAAGCGCTTTTCGCCTTCCTGGAGTTCGAACGCCAGGCGGGGAAAATACAGGACTTTGCCGGCTTCGAGCGCGGCGATCCAGTCGGTGTGGACCAATTCGGGCTGCCAGCTGGTGCCGTCGATTTCAACGATTTGCTGTTCCATGCCGGTATTATCCATGATACGGAAGCGTCCGGCACAGCCTCAGGCAGTTAACAAACCGTCAACCGCTGTAATCACCTCGGCAGCCCCGGGCGGTATGCCCTCATCGCCCAGATTGATGATATTGGGCGACCAATTCCCCTCGGTCTTCCAGCGCGGCGAATCGCCATAGATTTCCACCGTTGGGCGGCAATACGCGGCACCCACGTGGGTCAGGCCGGTATCGACACCGACCACGAGCGCCGCACGCTGGGCCAGCAAAATCGCCTCCATCAGCGGCAGCCTGGGCAGCACGATGGCGCCCGGCATCTGCTGCTGCAGCGTTTGCGCCGCCTTGCGCTCTTCCTCGCTGCCCCAGGGCAGCAGCACGGGCAGCTTGCGCGCCTGCAAGTGGCGCCCCAGTTCCACCCAATTCTGTTGCGGCCATTGCTTGGCGGCGCGCGCCGTGCCGTGAAAGAACACGGCATAGGGCGACTCGGGCAGCCACGCTGACGAGGTGGCGCGCGTCGAGGGCGGCGCCAGGTTGAATTCGGGCGGCTTATGGTCGATCGCATAGCCCATGGCCTTGGCCGCCACCGTGCGCGCACGTTCCACCGCGTGCAGGCGCAAGCCCACCGGCACGCTCAAGTCGTGGAACACGCGCGAGATAGGCTCGTAGCCCGAGCCCTCCGTGGCATTGCCGAGGCCGACGCGCCGCCCACCCACGTTCAGACGCGCCAGGCGCATGACGACGGCGGTCTTGAGCAAGCCTTGCGTATCGAATACGTAGTCATAAGCCTCTTCCTGCAGCTGGCGGTAGAACTCGCGCATTTCGGCACGCGTGGTGCGCAAAAGCAAACCCTTGCGCCACCTGCGCAAGGCAAACGGGATCACCCTGCGCACGGCGCCGTTCAAGGCCACCAGTTCGGTATAGCCCTCTTCGACCACCCAGTCTATCGTGGCATCGGGATAGAAGCGATGGATGTCGGCGACCATGGGCATGTTATGCACCACGTCGCCGAGCGACGAAACACGGACGATCAGTATCTTCAAAATGGCAATGCCGCGTCGCTCTTGGCCGCCAGGATCACGCGCTTGAACTCGGCCTGGATGCGATCAAGCGCCGCCTGCGTTTCACCTTCGAAGCGCATCACCACCACCGGCGTGGTGTTGGATGAACGCGCCAGGCCGAAGCCGTCCGGATATTCCACGCGCAAGCCGTCGATGGTCACCACGCGGTCGGCGCCGGGGAACTTGGCGGTCTCCTGCAGTTGCGCGATCAGGCTGAAGTTCTCGCCATCCTTCAGGGGCAATTGCAACTCCGGTGTCGACGAGGATTGCGGCAGCGCATTCAGCACAGCCGAAGGGTCTTGCACGCGCGAGAGCAATTCCAGCATGCGTGCGCCGGCATACATGCCGTCGTCGAAGCCATACCAGCGGTCCTTGAAGAAGACATGTCCGCTCATCTCGCCGCCCAGCGGGGCGCCGGTTTCGCGCATCTTGGCCTTGACCAGCGAGTGCCCGGTTTTCCACATCAGCGGCTTGCCGCCGCGCGCACTGATCCAGCCGTCAAGGTGGCGTGTGCACTTGACGTCGTACAGGATGTCGCCGCCGGCATGACGCGTCAGCACATCTTCGGCGAACAGCATCAATTGGCGGTCGGGATAGATGATCTGGCCGTCCTTGGTCACGACACCGAGACGGTCGCCGTCGCCGTCGAAGGCCAGGCCGATTTCCGAAGGGCCATCCTTGAGCGCGCGGATCAGGTCTTGCAGGTTTTCCGGGTGGGCGGGGTCGGGATGGTGGTTGGGGAAGTTACCGTCGACTTCGCAGAACATTTCTTCGACTTCACAGCCCATGCCGCGATACAGCGCACCGGCGAAGGCGCCTGCCACGCCGTTGCCGCAATCGACGGCGATCTTCATCGGACGCGCCAGCTTGACGTCGCCGATGATGCGCGACAGATAGGCTTCACGGATGTCGTGCGTACGGTGGCTGCCCTTGCCATGCGTATAGTCTTCGGCCAGGATCGCCTTGTACAAGGCCTGGATCGCGTCGCCATAGATGGCTTCGCCGGCCAGTACCATCTTGAAACCGTTGTAGTCGGGCGGATTGTGACTGCCTGTGACCATGATGCCGGATCTGGCGTCGAGCACGTGCGTGCCGAAATACACCATGGGCGTGGCGACGATGCCGAGATCAATGACGTCGACGCCGGCATCCTGCAAGCCCTGGGCCAGCGCGCTGGTCAATTCGGGACCGGAGAGCCGGCCATCCTTGCCGATGACAACGGTACGCTCGCCCTTCTTGACGGCGGCACTGCCGAAAGCATGGCCGATCTTGCGCGCGATCGATGCATCGAGGGTCTTGCCCACGATGCCGCGTATGTCATAAGCCTTGAAGATACCTTGAGTGAGAGTCAGCATGGCAATGTCAATATAAAGTAAAAGAAATCGGTTGCTACCCGGCTGCGATCGGCTGCACTCAGCAAGCAGGCTTCATTTCTTGCGCCGGCGCATTTTCATCCAGCGCGGCGATTTGAAACGCACGATGCGCGAATAGAGCCAGACATAGGAAGTCACGAACAACAGGCAGCACAGAATCAACACGAAGCTGTGGCTCCAGAACATCGTCGCCGGCGCCACAGCCATCAGGGATAGCCCCCACAGGTAAGGCGATGTCAGGGAATTGCCCCGCGTTAATGCGCGCGCATCGTGCCGCCCCACCGCCCACAACACCAGGCGCCGGAAAATCAAACTGTGCAAGTGTATACCGTCGGGCATGCTGGCGGGGCGTCCGCGCAGGAAGATACGACGGTAGATTGAAAACAAAGTTTCAAATACCGGATAAATCAATAATAGCGCGGCATACCAGGTCGAGACTTGCGGGTTGCGCATGACCAACATGATCGATAGCTCGCCGAGCATGAAACCGAGGAAATAGGCGCCGCCGTCGCCGAGAAAGATCAGGCCGGCCGGGTAATTCCAGATCAGGAAACCGGCCGTCGCGCCGGCCACCATCAGCGATGCCACGACGATGAATTGATCGTTGACTTGCAAGCCGACGTAACCGAGCGAGAGGAACATGCAGATCGACACCACGGAAGCCAGGCCGTTGAAGCCGTCGATGATATTGACCGCATTGGCGATGCCGGCCACCGCCAGCACGGTGAAGGGCAGCGAAATCCAGATGCCGGAGAGCAAAAGCTTATAGGAGAATATGCCGTCGATATGTTCGACGCGCGCATCGAGCAGCCACCAGCCCATGGCGGCAGCGCACATCGTCAACAGAAGCCGGCGCAAGGGGCTGACCTTACCGGTAAAGTCTTCGACGATGCCGCCGGCAAAAGCGACGGATGAGCACAGCAGCATGGCCAGGATCGTGTCGCCGATGGCCGGCGCGCGCTGCCGCGTCGCCAGGCCGGTCAACACGACGGCGAAAAAGATGCCGACCCCGCCTATGCGCGGCACGACGTGGGCATGGACTTTCTGCACGCCCGAGAGATCCGAATCGAGCGCAGCGCCGTGATGCTTGGCTTGCTTGATCAGATACAGCGTGACGAAGACCGAAATGACGAAACTGATAAGGAAGGAATTCATGGATGATTTGTCGGCTTGTCGGCTAAGCCGCAGCCTCCCTGCGGATGAAGGACGTACAGGTCTTGATCACGACGTAGCAGATCGGCAGCGTCGCCAAAGTCAAGCCGAAGCCGAACACTGTGGGGCCGCCGAACACCAGGAAAGGCAGCGCCAGCAGCGCCCACGACAGGACATGCATCGCGGCGATTCCCGTCAATTTAGGCGAACCCGTGGCCAGCGCGAGCGACGCATAGACCGACTGGATGCCGCTCATCATGAAAAACAGCTGGCAGCCAAGATAGGTCAAGCCGTCGAATTGCATGCCCGACAGCAGTCCGGGCCGTACTGCGCGCATCAGCGCCACTGCAATCATCACGGCGAAGCCCGCGCCTACGCACAGGGCGGACAAAAATCTCGCTCGCGACACGATGGCGCCGGCGTTGCCGTTGACCCAGTCCTTGGAGGTCGCGGAGAAAAACGCGGCGCTGAGAATCGATGCCGACAGCACCGGTATCGATGCGACGCGCTGGGAAATCAGATAGCTCGGCACCGCGCCGATGCCGGCCAGGAGCGCGATCAACTGCGCGTCGAGGCCCGTGATGATGAAGCCTGAGATGGTGATGGACGCGAAAGGCTTGGACTCGCGCATGACTGACAGATAGCTGGCCCAGGTCCGCCGCGGCGCCGTCACGGCGGACCGGACTTGGCGCAGCAGGTGCCGCGCGAGCAAGGCGCTGACGAAGAATGCGGTCAGGCAGGCGCAGAACCACGCGGCGGCGATGCCTGCCAAGCCGAACGGCATGGTGCCTTGAACCGCCAGCACCAGGAACAGGATGTGCATCACGGAAAAGCCGGCCGTAATGGCGCGATCCCAGTCGGGCCGTCCATAGGCATTGCAGACGATGCCGTTGCGCATAGACAGCAGGCGGATCGGGAATCCGGCCATGATGAGCAGCAGCACCGACAGATGCGTCTCCGTGCTGGCGACGATGCGAGGGTAGACATAGCCCAGCGAAATGCCGGCTAGCACGATCGTGGTGATCACGAGATACCCGTTATAGCCGTCGCGCGCCTCCAGGTAGGACATGAATTGCCGGTCGCGCGACGAACCGGACGCAAACACCAGGCGCCGCACCAGGATGCTGGGCAAGCCGAGCGAAATCAATTGCGGCACGCTCCATAGTCCGATCATCGTCAACCACACGCCGGCCTGGACTTTGCCCAGCTTGGCCACCACGATGGGCGCAATGACAAGCGTCAGGGAAAACTCGCTGACGGCCATGACCCCGGAGAGCAGGATCGCTTTGAATTGCGGCGACCGCGCAAGACGGTTGAGCGAGGCCGTCAACAAGGGCGGCATGCTGCGGTGGAGGTAGGCCGATGCATCATGTTCAGAACCGTTTCAGCACGCCTGCAACGAGCACGCCGAGATTGCCCATGGTCGATTGGCTGTAGACGCCGGAGCGCGCCAGCGAAACCAGGCGCGGCATGAACCACTGGTGGCGCGCAGCGGCAAAGCGGTCGAGAATTTCCCGGTTCTCCGGGGTCATGAACGCGCGCAACTTCTGCAAGGCCGCGATGTTGCGGTCGTTCCAGTGGCGGTTCCCGCCGCGCAGCATGGTGCGGATGCGCACCATGCGCGTCGCCCAACCGGCGTTCATTCCCACCTGGTTTTGTTCGTGCTGGCGGTAACGTAGCGAGGGGCGCGTATCGTAATAGACATTGCCGCCGCACCCGGTCACGGCGAGGTATGTCCACCAGTCATGTGCCAGCACGTCGATATCCTTGCCGGCCGCCTGCAGCAGCCGGCGCGCGGCCCGGTTGAACACCATCGTATTGCCGGCGCCCAGATTCTGGATCAAGGCGTTGGCGAAACTCGCCGGCTTGGTGAAAAGCGGCGAATAGCCGATGGCGCCGTTGTGCGCGTCGACCAGCTGGGTGCGCGAGCAATAGAGCGCAGGCACGTCGGCAGGCTGCGCATCGAGCCAGGCAGTCGCGCGGGACAGCTTGTCGGCGTCCCAGATGTCGTCCTGGTCCGAGTAGGCGAAGTAGTCGGCCGCTATGCCTTCATTGCAGGCGAGCGTAAGGAAGTTGACGGCGGATCCGCGCGCCGGGCCGGCTTGGATGTCGAGCCGCGACGCCCCCCAGGCCGCCTGATAGCCAGTCAGGATGTCGCGCGTTGCATCGGTTGAACCGTCATCGGAGGCCCAGACCTGCCAATTGGTATGGGACTGGGCGGCAAAAGAATCCAGCTGGTCGGCCAGGAAACGCTGCCCGAAGTAGGTGCACAACAGAATGGCGACCTTGGCCTCGGCAGCATCGCGTGCCGGCAGGCCGCCGGACCAGCCGACGGATGCCGGCCCCGGCGGTTCCTGCGGCACCGGCGGCGCCAAAGGTACCCCGCCGCGCACTTCCTCATAGAGCGAAGCCCCCTGCTCCGCGCCGACATCAAGCAATTGTGTCGCTTCCATCAAGTGTCAACCCCTGCCACCCCAACCTGCCCCCGGATACCAATGCGGCCTAAGCACGCACTACCGTCAATTGCTGCGAACCCGTCCAGCGCGCATGCGGCGCAAGCCGGATGGGCTCGATGACCGCGCCAGCCTCGACACAGACAAAGCCGAGATAATCATCGGCGCGCATATCGGTCAGACGGCCAGCTTTTTCCGCCCCGGGGTTCCAGACGACGATATCGCGGAACCCGCCCTGGCTAACCGATATTTTACGTGCTCTATCGGCCAAGAGAACCGGATTTTTTACCGCGGGATAGATGCGGTCGACCTCGCCATCGAACCGCAGCAGCGCCTCCTTCTGCATCGCAGCAAACCCTCCCTGGGTCTGGTCGATATAGCCGGCGTGCTGCAATCCCTCGATTCCCGCCGTGGCCAAATCGGACACCTGCAGGTAGGTGTGCAATGCGGCGCAGCATTCCCACACCTCGTCGGACGGATTGTGTATGGTCAGCGTTTCCTGGAGCGCGAGCCCCGCCACGGCAATCTCCAACGTCAGCTCGAAGCGGTGCTGCCAATCAAGATCGCCAAGGTCGTTATTATCCAAACAATAACGTGCCACAGCTCGGCCGGCCTCGACTCCGGCAAAGACGGGGCGCCATGGCAGAACCCGGGCAAAGCCGTGGCGCTTGCCGGAACCACGCTCGCCGAATTGTGGAAAAATTACCGGCACGCCGCCGCGAATCGCACTGCCGGTGCCGTATTGCGAAAGCTCGCTCAGGAACAACGCGGGTTCGCCGGACGCAGGAGCCCAGGACAGCAAGTGCGCGCCATGATCGGCCACCAGCGCGGCGGCACCATCCGGGCTGCGCAATTCCGTCACCTCCATGCCTTGCCATTGCTTGCGCATTAACGATTCTCCAACACTTTCCGATATAAGGCCACGTAGGAACGGGCCATGTGATCCGCCGTAAAGAGCGTATCGAAACGCTCGCGGGCGCCGCGTCCCATTTGCTCCGCCAGCGCGGCATCGTCAGCCAGACGCCGCATCGCGGCGCGCAACGCCGCCGGATCATTGGGCGGGGTCACAATGCCCGTGACGCCGTCGATGTTGACGTAACTGCTACCTGTGCCGATTTCGCAAGAAATCAGGGGTTTGCCAAACATCGCTCCTTCCAGCAAGGTGATCCCGAACGCCTCCGACCGCAAATGCGATGGAAACACGACCCCGCGGCAAAGCGCCAGCAGCGCAATTTTATCGTCATCGGGCACCGCTCCGACGAATTTCACGTTGGTCAGGCCAAGGCGCGCCGCTTGCCGCTTCAACTCGGCCTCCATCGGCCCCGCGCCGGCGATGACGACCGGGACAGGGCTGCCGGCGCAGGCCTCGAGCAGAATGTGCAGCCCCTTGTAGTAGCGCAGCACGCCGACGAACAGGAAAAACGCGGAACCGGCCTCTCTGCGCCAATGCTCAAGCCGCGCCGCGTCTGGCTGCGCATATCCGGCCTCATCGAGTCCCAAAGGTATGACCGATATCTTGTCGCGGTAGCGTTGCAGCAAAGGGCTGCTTTCGACGTAGTTGGGCGAAGTCGGCGCCACTGCCCTGACCTTGGCGAAAAAGCGGCGCATCAGCGGTGCATAGGCGTATTTGAGCGTGCGCTGGCGCACCACGTCGGAATGGTAGGTCAACAGGGCAGGCTTGCCGCTTCCGGCCATCAGGTGTAACAAGTCGCCGAATGGCCAGGGGTAGTGATAATGGATCAGGTCCGCCCGCGCGGCCTCCTTGCGGAACAAGGGAAGCGCACTGAAGGAAATCGGCGTCGAGGCGGCTTCCCACTGGGTCTGGGCGCGCACGATGGCCGTACCGCCCTCGTCCAGGAAAGGCAGTTCCGCGCCATGCGGACTCAAGGTGAAAACCCGGTTTGTGCAACCCAACTTGCTGGTGCCGCCGCTCAACTGGCGGATGACCTGTTCCACCCCGCCGTACGAATCGGGGTAATAGGTCTTGAAAACGTGAAGTATGCGCATCGAATTCTTATCGTTGAAACTGCTCCCTGCGTGCACGCGGCACGCCTTCCCGACCGCCCCTGCCGGCCGGGTTCCCGCGCCAGGCGCGGCTCCATCCCCTTCCGAAAAGCGCGCCCAGGCCGCTATCTTTCCCCGAGCGCCTTCCTGTAAACCGCCAGCGTTTCCACGGCACAGCGGCGCCAGGTGAATTGCCTGGAGCGCTGCAGGCCCGCCTTGGCCAGATGGCCGTGCAGCGCATCGTCCTCGATCAAGGTGCGCATGTGCTGGGCGATCTTCATGTCCTCCAGCGGCTCGCACAGGATACCGGCATTGCCGACCACTTCGGGCAGCGAGGCGCGATTGGAAGCGATCACGGGAACGGCGCACGCCATCGCCTCGAGCGGCGGCAGGCCGAAACCTTCATACAGCGAAGGGTAGACGAACATGCGCGCCCCGGAATACAGCTTGGGCAAATCTTCCTGCTGGACGTAGCCGGTCAGACGCACTTCGTCGCGCGCGATCATCCGGCGCAACTTATCGGTCATCATGCTTTCCCCCCAGCCGCGCATGCCGGTGATCACAAGCGGGTAACGGCGCTTGAGCGTGTCGGGCAACTGGTCGAAGGCGGCAATCAGCGAAACGAGGTTCTTGCGCGGCTCGAGCGTGGCCACGGCCAGGATATAGCGCCCATGTTGCAGGCGGTAGCGGTCCAGGAAGGTGGTGCAATGTTCCGCCGCATAGGGCCGGAATTCGGTCGACACGCCGAGCAGCGTCGTACTGATGCGGCTTTCGGCGACGCCGTAATGGTTGATGACCTCGCGCCTGACGAATTCCGAATCGACCAGGATATGAGCGGCCGACTTCAGGGTTTGAGGCATGATGCGGTTCATCTCGCGCACGCGCTCCGGCGGGTGGGTCTCAGGAAAACGCAGCCAAGACAAGTCGTGCACCGTGACCACGGTGGGGCCGCGGAAACGGTAGGACATGAAATTGGGCTCATGATACAGCTCGACGCCATGGCGCTTGATGCCGCGCGAGAACGTTTGCTGCAGCAGCAGCCGCTTGACCACGTAAGGGCGCGGAACGAGGTGCTTGAAGACGGTCTTGGCCGCCTCCATGCCCGGCAGGCTCATCGCCCGCAGCTCCTGGCTCCAGGATGCGCCGTAAAACAGCCAGGGCGAAAGGCGCATGTCCTGCATCTCGCGCACCAGATTGTAGGCGTATTGGCCTATGCCGGTCAGCGGCGAGAGCATGGCGACGGCATTGATGGCAACGCGCATGTCTTCGATGCGCGGGGGTTGCCCTTCGACTCGTACGTCGTCACGCGATGCGGCATCCGGCTGGAATGTGTGGAAATCGGTATTCAATGCAATCCTTAGTGTGATCCTCAATGCGACCGTTCTGCCGTGTCAAACATCCATTGCAAGGTTTGCGGCAAGGAAATTGACGCCTGCTCCCCTATCAGGCTCACCAGGCGCTCGCGCGAACCAACCAGGGTTTTCACCTCGGACACGCGCACAAAGCTTTGGTTCACTCTGACATCGATTTCGTATCCGGCAATATCGCGCATCATGGCGATCACCTCGCGCAAGGCATAAGCGCGCCCGCTGCAGACATTGACGGTCTGTCCGGCGCTATCGGCCGCCAGCAATTGGCGATAGATGCGCGCCACGTCGCGCACATCGGAAAAATCGCGCTCGACATCGAGATTGCCAAGTTCGATGGCGCGTTCGCCGCGCACGAAATGCGACACGATCTTGGGCACGAGGAAACGCACATCCTGCCCGGCCCCGGTGTAATTGAAAGGCCGGGTCACGACTATCGGCAGGCGGTCGGCATAGGACGCGACCATGTGTTCCATGGCCAGCTTGCTGGCGGCGTAGTGATTCACCGGTTGCGGCGCCTGCGTTTCGACGAGCACGCCGCCGGCGTTGCCATAGACATTGGCGCTGCTGGCCACCAGCACGCGGCGCGGTGCCAGCTTCGCATCGAGCAGCGCCTGCAGCAGGTTGGCCGTGCCCACCGTATTGACGCGATAAAACTCGGCCACTTCGGCATGCTGCACGAAGCTGATGGCCGCCAGGTGCACCGCGTAATCGGGCCGCACGGCCTCGACCACGGCGCGGCAATTCGCACTGTCGGTCAGATCGAGCCTGACTTCATGTTCCGCAGGATCGGCCACCACTGCGCCGACAACCCGGCAGCCGGCCCGTTCCAGTTCGGCTCTGACGTAGGCGCCGGTGAAGCCGCGCGCCCCTGTCAGCAATACCGTTGCGCCCGTGAAATCAGAAGGAGAAGCCAATCTCGTTTCTCCGCAAATCGGCCTGCACCATCATGTCGCACAATTGCTCGAGCGTGGTCTCGGCTTTCCAGCCCAGCTTGGCACGGGCGTGTGCCGCATCGCCGATCAATTGCTCGACCTCGGCCGGGCGATAGAACTTGGGATTGACTCGAACCAGGGTCTTGCCGCTGGCGTCGTCGATGCCGACTTCCTCTTCCGCGCTACCCTTCCAGCTCAACTGGATGCCGACCGCCTTGAACGCCATGCCGACGAAGTCGCGCACGGTCTCGCTGCGCCCGGTGGCAAGCACGAAGGTATCTGGCTCATCGGCCTGCAGCATGCGCCACATGCCTTCCACGTATTCACGGGCAAAGCCCCAGTCGCGCCGGGCGTCCATATTGCCGAGCTCGAGCACGTCTTGCCGGCCCAGCCTGATCTTGGCCACCGAATCGGTGATCTTGCGCGTGACGAATTCGCGCCCGCGCAGGGGCGACTCGTGATTGAACAGGATGCCGCTACAGCCGAAAATGCCGTATGACTCGCGGTAATTGATCGTCATCCAGTGTGCGTAGAGCTTGGCCACGCCGTAGGGGCTGCGCGGGTAGAACGGCGTGCTCTCGACTTGCGGAATCGCCTGCACCTTGCCGAACATTTCCGAAGTCGAGGCCTGGTAAAAGCGTATCTTCGGGTTGGTCAAGCGGATCGCCTCGAGCATGTTGACCGCGCCCACGCCGGTGATCTCGGCCGTGGTGATGGGCTGGTCGAACGAGACGCCGACGAAGCTTTGCGCCGCCAGGTTATAGACTTCGGTCGCGCCGCTGGTTTGCAGCAGGCGCATGGCCGAGCCGAGATCGGTCAGGTCGAATTCGACCAGATGCAGATCGGGATGACGCGTCACGCCCAATTCATCGAGGCGCCAGAAATTGACGGAGCTGGTACGGCGGTAGGTGCCATAGACGCGATACCCCTTGGCCAGCAAAAGTTCGGCCAGGTAAGCGCCGTCCTGGCCGGTGATGCCGGTCACGACAGCGGAGCGTTGTGCATGCTTGTTTTTTTCGTTCAAGACTATTCTTCCTTATTCGCGGCCCTTATTTACGGCCATAGACGTCGTCGAAACGCACAATGTCGTCTTCCTCGAGGTAGGAACCGCATTGCACCTCGATGAGCGACAATTCGGTGTCGCCCGAATTGACCAGCCGGTGCTTGTGCCCGGCCGGGATGTAAGTCGACTGATTGGCCACCAGTCGTATCGTGCGCTCGCCATTGGTGACTTGCGCCGTACCCGATACGACCACCCAATGTTCGCTGCGCCGGTGGTGCATCTGCAGCGACAGGGCGGCACCGGGCTTGACCACGATGCGTTTGATCTTGAAACCCGGCCCTTGTTCCAGCACCGTATAAGCGCCCCAGGGACGCACCACGGTACGGTGCAGCTTGTGCGCATCGTGGCCGTCGGCTTTCAGCCGGCTGACCACTTGCTTGACTTCCTGGCTCTTCGACTTGTCGGCCACGAGCAAGGCGTCCGGCGTGTCGACGATCAGGAGATTGTCCAGACCGACCGCGGCCACGATGCGGTCCTGGCTTTCGATATGCGTGTTGCGGCTGTCGATGATGATGGCTTCGCTGCGCTCGGACGAGCAATTGACAGTGTTGCCCTGCTCGTCCGCCGGCGTCACTTCGGCCACGGCATTCCAGGCGCCGATGTCGCTCCAGCCGAAGTCGCCGGGGATGACGGCGATGTTGCCGGCCTTTTCCATGACGGCGTAGTCGATCGAAATGTTTTCCAGTTGCGCGAACGATTCGGCCAGTTCGGCCTTGTCGCCTTCGATCAGGCTTTCGGCCCATACGGCACGTGCGGCACGCATCAGTTCCGGGCAATGCGCGTCGAGCGCGGCGATGATCGTGCTGGTCTTGAAGCAGAACATACCGCTGTTCCAGACATAATTGCCCTGGGCAAGATATTGTTGTGCGGTCGCAAGATCGGGCTTCTCGACGAAGCGTTTCACCGCGCGCGCATCGGCGCCGATGGGGTTGCCCATTTCGATATAGCCGAAGCCGGTCTCGGGCCCGGCGGGCTTGATGCCGAACAAGGCCAGATAGCCATCGTTGGCCAGGGTTTCCGCCTGCCTGACTGCGGCATCGAAGGCGGCGAGATCGGTGATCAAATGATCGGCCGGCATCACCAGCAGGCAGGGGTCGCCCTGCCCGGCGGCCCACAGTGCGGCAAGCGCAATGGCCGGCGCCGTATTGCGCCCGGCCGGTTCGAGCAAGTAGCTCGGCTGCACGGCCTGCCCGGACAATTCGTCGTGCGAGAGGAAATAATAATCGCGATTGGTGACGATCAAGCCCGAAGCCTGCCGCGACACGCTCAAGGCGCGCTCGTGGGTCTGCTTCAGCAGGCTCTTGTTGCCGCCCACGCACATGAATGGCTTGGGATGGGATTGGCGCGAAACCGGCCACAGACGGGTGCCGGCGCCGCCGGACAGGATAATCGGAATCAACATATTCTTGTTATCTCGTTCTTACAGAGGTTATTCGAGGCAAAGTTGCAAAGCCTTATCCCACTGCGGCAGATCGCAAAACGCGTCGATCAGCTTGGCGCAGGACAGGAGGGAATTTTTCGGACGGCGCGCCGGCAGAGGGTATTCCTCGGTCAGGATCGGCTTCACCGCAGGTTTTTTGGGAATCGACGGATGGGCAACGATGGCTTCGGTGAAACCGTGCCAGCTCGTGCTGCCTTGCGCCGTCAAGTGATAGATGCCGGAAGCCGCTTCCCATGGCGCGTGCGCGAGCTTCTCCACAGTATGCGGCTGCAAGCGCGCCACGATATGGGCCGTGGTATCGGCAATGGTGCGGCTCCAGGTCGGCGCACCGATCTGGTCGGCCACGATGCGCAGTTCATCGCGCTCGGAGGCCAGCCGCTTGACGGTCAGAAGGAAGTTCTTGCCGCGCTTGCCGTAGACCCAGCTCGTGCGCAGAATCAGATAGGGGATGCCGGCCGCCGCAATCGCGCGCTCGCCGGCCAGCTTGCTTGCGCCATAGACGTTTTGCGGATTGGGCGTATCGGTTTCGACGTAGGCGCCGGCCTTGTCGCCGTCGAAGACATAGTCGGTCGAGTAATGAATCATGGCGGCACCGAGCGCCCTCGCTTCTTCCGCCATGATGCCCGGCGCAATACCGTTGATGCGCTGCGCCAGCTCCGCTTCCTTCTCGGCCTGGTCCACCGCGGTATAAGCTGCGGGATTGACGATCAATTGCGGTTTCAGTTCGCGCAGCACTTTGCGTATGGCGTCCGGCTCGGCCAGGTTCATCTGCTTCGAATCGAGCGCGATCACGTCGCCCAGCCCTTGCAGGCTGCGCTCGAGCTGATAGCCGACCTGTCCGGTCTTGCCGGTCAAGACGATTCTCACACGAACACCTCGGCGGCTGCCAATGTCTTTCCTTGCCGGTCCTTGTCCGACATCACGGGCTCGCCCTCGAACGGCCACTCGATACCGATCGCAGGATCGTTCCAGGCGATGCAGCGCTCGTGCTCAGGCGCCCAGTAGTCGGTAGTCTTGTAAAGGAATTCGGCCGACTCGCTCGTCGCCACGAAACCGTGCGCGAAGCCGGGCGGGATCCACAACTGGCGCCGGTTCTCGGCCGAGAGCGTGACGCCCAGCCATTTGCCGAAGGTCGGCGAACTCTTGCGGATATCGACGACCACGTCGAACACTTCCCCGGCGATCACCCGCACCAGCTTGCCCTGGGCTTGCTGGATTTGGTAATGCAAACCGCGCAGCACCTTGTGCGCCGACTTGGAATGGTTGTCCTGTACGAAGCGGATCGATGCGTCGAGCCCGGCCAGTTCGCAGAAGCGCCGTTCGTTGAAACTTTCGTAGAAAAACCCGCGCGCGTCGGCGAACACTCTCGGCTCGATAATGGCGACACCTTCGAGGGCAGTAGGAATCAATTGCATGTCAATACACCCTGCCGTTCAAGACGCGCATGAGGTAGTCGCCATAAGCATTTTTCCGCAGCGGCAACGCCAGCTTTTCCAATTGTGCCGCATCGATGTACCCCTTGCGGTATGCGATCTCTTCCGGGCAAGCCACCTTCAAGCCCTGGCGCTTTTCCAGCGTCATGACGAATTGCGAGGCATCGAGCAGCGACTCATGCGTGCCCGTGTCGAGCCAGGCCATGCCGCGCCCCATCACTTCGACATTCAATTCGCCGCGCTCGAGGTAGACGCGGTTGACGTCCGTGATCTCGAGCTCGCCGCGCGCCGAAGGCTTCATCGCCGCGGCGATGTCGCACACCTGCCGGTCGTAGAAATACAAACCGGTGACGGCATAGTTCGACTTCGGGTGGGCCGGCTTTTCGACGATGGACACGGCGCGGCGCGCATCGTCGAACTCGACCACGCCGTAACGCTCGGGGTCGAGCACATGGTAGGCGAACACGGTGGCGCCATCGGCACGGCTGGTTGCGATACGCAATTGCGCATCGAATTCATGGCCGTAAAAAATGTTGTCTCCCAAAATCAGCACGGAAGGATGGTCGTCGACGAACTCGCGGCCGATGATGAAGGCTTGCGCCAGGCCATCCGGCGAAGGCTGTACCGCATAAGACAGGCTGATGCCCCATTGGCTGCCGTCGCCGAGCAACTCCTTGAAGCGCGGCGTATCCTGCGGCGTCGAGATCAGCAAAATCTCGCGCACACCGGCCAGCATCAGCGTGGTCAGCGGATAGTAGATCATCGGCTTGTCGTACACCGGCAGCAATTGCTTCGACATCGACGTCGTAATCGGGTACAGCCGCGAGCCCGAGCCGCCGGCGAGAATGATCCCCTTACGCTGCATCTGCGCACTCATCGCGCCTCCCCGCCCGCTGTCCGTAATTCATTTCCATCCATTTGCGGTAGGCGCCCGATTGCACTTGGGCGACCCAGTCCTGATGGTCGAGATACCACCGCACGGTCTTGCGTATGCCGCTGGCGAAGGTTTCAGCCGGCTTCCAGCCCAGCTCGCGCTCGATCTTGCGCGCGTCGATGGCGTAGCGGCGGTCGTGGCCCGGGCGGTCGGCGACATACCTGATCTGGCTGCGATAGCTCACAGCATCGGCCCTGGGCCGCAATTCGTCGAGAATGCCGCACAGCGTATCGACCACTTCCTGATTGCTCATTTCATTCCAGCCGCCGATGTTGTAAGTTTCACCGGGCCGGCCGGATTCCAGCACGCGGCGGATAGCGGCGCAGTGGTCGCTCACATACAGCCAGTCGCGCACGTTCTTGCCATCGCCATAGATCGGCAAGTCCTTGCCTGCGAGCGCATTGGTGATCATCAGCGGAATCAGCTTTTCAGGGAAATGAAAGGGGCCGTAATTGTTCGAACAATTGGTGGTCAGCGTAGGAAAGCCGTAGGTATGGTGATAGGAACGCACCAGATGGTCGGCCGCCGCCTTGGAGGCCGAATAAGGGCTGTTGGGCGCATAAGCCGTGGTTTCGGAAAACGGCGCATCGTCGGCGCCGAGAGACCCGAACACCTCATCGGTGGAGACGTGCAGGAAACGAAAGGCATCCTTTTCGGCACCTTGCAGGCCGCTCCAATAGGCGCGCGCCGCCTCGAGCATGCTGAAGGTGCCGTTGATGTTGGTCGCAATGAATTCGCCTGGTCCATGGATGGACCGGTCGACGTGGCTTTCCGCGGCAAAGTGTACGATGGCGCGCGGCTTGTGCTGCTTCAGCAAAGCGTCAATTGCGGCAGTGTTGCAGATATCTTCGCGCACGAAGATATGCTCGGCGCGGCCCTGAATTGAAACCAGATTCGCCAAGTTACCGGCGTAGGTCAGCTTATCCAGATTGACGAGGGGCTCACTGAATTGTTGCAGCCAATCAAGTACGAAATTCGAACCGATGAAGCCGGCCCCGCCTGTGACTAATATCATTCTTCCGCCCCGGAGAATATGGCGATTGCAAAAACCTGCTATTTTACGTGACTCCACTTTCCTAATTCGCATCTTACCCCTCGATTACAGCAGTCATTCATGTAAATTGGTGTAATCGATTGTTACCATTGCGGTTTTTAAATACCACTAGCAATACCACTTCCCAAACTTATGAGTATTTATGCAATCGGTGACGTGCAAGGTTGCCATCGGCAAATGCTTGCCTTGGTTCAAAAGGTTCAGTCGGCCGAGCCCGATGCGCGATTGATCTTCGTCGGGGATCTGGTCAACCGCGGCCCGGGCTCGCTGGAATCGCTTCGTTTCATCCGCCAATTGGGCAAGCGGGCGCAGGCACTGTTGGGCAACCATGACTTGCATTTGTTGGCTGTGGCCAACGGAATACGCAAGGAGCATCGCTCCGACACATTGCGTCCTATCCTTGAAGCTCCTGACCGAGACGAGCTCCTGCACTGGATCAGGCAACAACCGCTGGCGCTATTCGAAGCCGGACACCTGCTGGTGCATGCTGGCGTACTGCCGCAATGGACGGTGCGGCAAACCCTGGCCTTGGCGGAAGAAGTCTCGGCCGTGCTGCGCAGCGACCGCTGGCTGCCCTTCCTGCAACATATGTATGGCAATGCGCCCGCAACCTGGCACGATGACCTGCAAGGCAACGACCGCTGGCGCTGCATCGTCAATGCCCTGACGCGCATGCGCTTTTGCAGCGCCGATGGCGAGATGGAGTTTTCCAGCACGGAAGGCGCGGGCGGCGCGCCCGAAGGTTTCATGCCATGGTTCGATGTCCCCGGCCGCAAGAGCGCCGACACACCCGTTGTATTCGGCCACTGGTCCACGCTGGGCTTGACCCTGCGCGACAATCTGATTGGGCTCGATACGGGCTGCGTCTGGGGCGGAAAACTAAGCGCGGTGCGCCTGGAAGACCACCATTTGATCCAGGTCGATTGCCCGCAAGCGCAAAAGCCGGGAAAGTAAAAGCTGGGCAATAAGCGGACTCGTCACTGCTCAGATAGGGCAGGATTCAAGCCCAAGGCTGCCGCCACGGCATCGTGCGCTGCCTTGGCCAATTCGCGCCGGTGGCGGCCCGCGCTCTCGATCAAGGGCAGCACGATCAGTTCGGCGTGAATGGGTTCGCCGCGCAAAATCGTCAGCATGCTTTCGACGAAACTCATGTCGCCGACGAAATCGACGCCGGGGTGGTAATTGCCCTTGGCATCGCGATAGCGCAACGCATAGGGCTGCACCGGCACGCCGGCATCGATGGCCGCTTCGAACAGGTTGGCATGGAAGGGCAGGATCGTCCCCTGGCTCGCCGTCGTGCCCTCGGGGAAAAAGGCGATATGCTCGCCGCGCTTCAAGCCTTCGACCAGGTTTTCAAAAATGCGCCGCACGTCGCGCATGCGCCCGCGCGCGATGAATATCGTATCCGTCACCGAGCACAGCCAGCCGATCAAGGGCCAGTCGCGGATGTCGGACTTGGCGACGAAGCCCGTGGCCAGCATGGAATTGATGACGAAAATATCGAGCCAGGAAATGTGATTGCAGATCGACAGCGCATGCGCCTCGGTACTTTGCGCGCCGCGCCGGTCTATGGTCAGCTTGACGCGGCACATGGCCAGCAATTGCCCCGACCAGTGGCGCTTGCGCCAGGCGCGGCCTTTCGCGTCGGTGAGGGGGAAAACCACGGCGCAAGTCCAGAGCGCCGTGATCAGATGCAGAATCACTCTAATCAGTCGCAAAATCATCGTCGGGGCCCCACCTCGAAACGGGCGGGTCATGTCTGATCGAAATATTGTTGCAGGATGATAGCAGCAGCCTGGGCGTCGATCACTTCACCGCGCTTTTGCGCGACCACGGCCGAGGAATAGCGTTCGTCGACCAGTTCCACCTCGACGCCGTAGCGGCCCTTCAATTGATTGGCAAAACGGCGGCAGCGCACTGTCATCTCGTGCTCCGCGCCGTCGGGGTGCAGCGGTAGGCCGACCACGCAGCGTTCAGGCTGCCATTCCTGGATCAGGGCGGCGATCGCGGCGAACTTGCCGTCGTTGGTCGGTTCGCTGATTACCGTGAGAGGATTAGCCTGGCGCGTGACGCTGTTTCCCAGTGCCACGCCGATTCGTTTCAAGCCGAAGTCGAAACCCAGCAAGGTCTCAGGCATGTCCCGCCGTGCCCGACAGCATCATGGGGTCGATGCCCAACAGGCGCATGGCCGCATCGAACCGCTGCTCGATCGGCAGATCGAACACGATGTTCGGATCGGCACGCACGGTAAGCCAGCCATTGTTGGCGATTTCGCGCTCGAGCTGCCCCGGGCTCCAGCCGGCACAACCGAGCGTAACGAGGATGCGCGACGGTCCCTCGCCGTGCGCCACGGCTTCGAGCACGTCTTTCGAAGTCGTCAGCACGATGTCGTCGGACACCGTCATCATCGAGGAATAGTGCTCCACCGGCGCATGCAGCACGAAACCGCGCTCGATCTGCACCGGGCCGCCGAACATGACAGGCTTGCGATCGAGCGGCACGCCATTAGGCATGATCTCAAGCTCAAGGTCGATGCGGTCGAGCAAGGTATCGATGCTCATGTCGGTCGGCTTGTTGATGATGACGCCGAGCGCGCCCCCGGCATTGTGTTCGCACAGGTAGACCACGCTGCCGGAAAACACCGGATCTTCCGGCATCGACGGCATCGCGATCAGGAAATGATTGGACAGGTTGAGCCCGCCTGCGGCTTGTTCTTCGCCACCGGAGACATGCGCAAACGGCTCGTCACGGGCTTCCGGCGAGGAGGTGCGGGCTTGTGGATTTTTTGGCTTCACCATGGCTGCATTTTAGCAGCTTTGCCCCATAGCGGAAGGAGAGCCGGCCCGCGCGGCAACAGGTTACCCGGAGGAAATCGATGTTATATTAGCATGTAACCCACACATACAACGATGACGCCATTCGACACATCCCTGGTCTGGTTCCGGCGCGATTTACGCTGCTTCGATCACGCCGCCTTGCACCATGCTCTGGCGCAAAGCCGGCGTGTGTACTGCACCTTCATTTTCGATACCGATATTCTCGATGCGCTGCCGCGCGCCGACCGCCGTGTCGAATTCATCCGCGACAGCGTAGCCGAACTCGACGCGCAATTGCGCAAGCATGGCGGCGCCATGATCGTGCGCCATGCGCGCGCCGAAACGGAGATTCCGCGCCTGGCCCAGGAACTTGGCGCCGAGGCCGTATTTGCCAACCACGACTATGAACCGGTCGCCATCGCACGCGACGCCGCCGTCGAGCGTGCGCTTGAATCCGCGGGGCGTAAATTCTTCAGTTTCAAGGATCAGGTAATCTTTGAAAAGAAGGAAGTGCTGTCGCAAGCAGAGAAGCCGTTCTCGGTATTTACCCCGTACAAGAATGCCTGGCTCAGACAATTGGCGCTTACGCCCGATTGTATCGATGCGTGGCCGACCGAACCCTATTTCGACCGCCTGGCGCGAGGCGGCGAAGGGAGCGTGCCCACGCTGGAACAACTGGGCTTCGAGAGAACCAATCTGAGCGAGCTGAACATTGCCTGCGGCATGCAAGGCGCCGCCGGCCTGCTCAAAGACTTTGCTTTGCGCATCGCCGACTATGCAGATACACGCGACTACCCTGCCATCAAAGGGCCTTCCTATCTCTCGCTGCACCTGCGCTTCGGCACCGTATCGATCCGCGCCCTGTTGCGCCTGGCGCAAGGCGCGATACAAGCCGGCACAGGGGGCCGGGGCGCCGAAGTCTGGCTGTCGGAACTGATCTGGCGCGACTTTTACGCCATGATCCTGTCCCACCATCCGCACGTCGTCAATGCGGCGTTCAAGCCCGTCTACGATGACATCGTCTGGGAGCGCGGGACCGACGCCGACGCCTTGTTCGCCGCCTGGTGCGAAGGCCGCACGGGCTACCCCCTGGTCGATGCCGCCATGCTGCAATTGAACCGTACCGGCTACATGCACAACCGCCTGCGCATGGTGACGGCAAGCTTCCTCACCAAGGACCTCGGCATAGACTGGCGCCGCGGCGAGGCTTACTTTGCCGAAAAGCTCAACGATTTCGATCTGGCATCGAACAATGGCGGCTGGCAATGGGCCGCGTCTTCAGGCTGCGATGCACAGCCTTATTTCCGTATCTTCAACCCCGTCACGCAATCGGAAAAATTCGACCCTGAAGGCAAGTTCATCAAGCGCTACCTGCCGCAATTGGCCAGGCTCGATGCCAAGGCCATCCATGCGCCATGGCGTGCAAAACCAGTAGTGCTGCAGTCGGCTGGCTTGGTGCTGGACGAGGACTATCCCATGCCCATCGTGGACCACGATGCCGCCCGCAAAAAGACGCTAGCACGTTACGGCGTGGTGCGCAGTCCGCACGACGATGTAACGGCCGGGGAATAAAAAACCGCAAACCCCAGGGTGCAGCACCTGGATGCATGCCGGAATCCCGAAAGTTCATAAAAAAACCCGCTCACGTGGAGCGGGTTTTCCAGGCGACGATGCATCGATGCATCAAACCACCGGCGTTTCCTTGTTGACGAAGCCGGCAATCGACTTCAACAGCGCGTCTTCCTGGTAAGGCTTGCCGAGATACTCGTTGACGCCAAGCTCCATCGCGTAGTTGCGGTGCTTCGTTGCAGTACGCGACGTGATCATGATGATCGGAATATGCTTGGTGCGGTCGTCGCTGCGCACGTTGCGGGTCAAGTCGAAACCGTCCATGCGGGGCATTTCGATATCGACCAGCATCACGTCCGGATTGATCGATTGCAGCTGTTCCAGTGCATCGACGCCGTCCTTGGCCAGCACCACCTGGTAGCCTTCGCGCGCCAGCAGGCGCTGGGTCACGCGGCGCACGGTCAGCGAATCGTCAACCACCATGACGATGTGCTGGGTACGCAAGCCTTGCACCGGCTCGGCCTTGGCCGGTTCGGCCGGGGCTTGCGCCAGGTCGGCGACAGCGCCCATGTTGTCCGGCGTGTCGACCTGCGTCAGGCGCGGTGCGCGCACGTTTTCGTGGGCGAAACGCTGGGCCAGGGGTACCGGGTTCAGGATCAGCACGATATCGCCCGAGCCGAGCACCGTCGCGCCGGCGATGCCGATCATGCGCGCCAGTTGCGGCCCGATGTTCTTCACCACGACTTCGCGGTTGCCGATGATCTCGTCGACGTGCAGCGCCACACGGTCGCTGCCGCTCTTGAGGATCACGATAGGCGAGTATTGCTGCGCCACCGGCGTTGCGTCGCGGTCGCCCAAAAGCGTGGAGAGGTAGTGCAACGGCACACGCTGGCCTTGCCACAGCACGGCACCTTCGTTGTAGGCCGCCGTCAGCGGATTGGTCTTCAACTGCTGCACCTGCTCGACCAGCACCGAAGGCACCGCATAGGTCTTGCCGCCCGTGGTCAACAGCACCACCTGGGTCACGGCAAGAGTCAAGGGCAGGTGGATCGTGAAGTGCGCGCCCTTGCCTGCTTCGGATACCACGCCGACGCGGCCGCCCAGGCCTGCCGCTTCGGAACGCACCACGTCCATGCCCACGCCGCGGCCGGCCAACTCGGTCACGTTGTCGGCAGTGGAGAAGCCGGAGTGGAAGATCAGGTCGGTGACTTCGGCCTCCGTCTGTTCCTCGTCTTCCTTGATCAAGCCCAGCGCAAGCGCCTTGCTGCGGATGCGTTCGAGATTCAGCCCGGCGCCGTCGTCCGAAAACTGGATTACGACTTCGTTGCCTTCCTGCCGGATCTCGACCAGCAATTCGCCGATTTCGCTCTTGCCTGCGGCAACGCGCTTGTCGCGCGTTTCGATGCCATGCACGATGGCGTTACGCAGCAAGTGTTCGAACGGGCCGGTCATCTTTTCCAGCACGCCGCGGTCGATTTCCACGGCGGAGCCGCGGATGTCGAGGTTGACGCGCTTGTCCAGCTCCTTCGAGGCCTGGCGCACCACGCGGTACAGACGCTCCGAGATGCTGGCGAATTGAATCATGCGCACGCGCATCAGGTCCTGCTGCAAGTCGCGCGTCAGGCGGCTTTGCGTGGTCAAGTCCATGGTGGCGTTTTCCACCGTGCGCGCCAGGTTCTGCTGCACCGAGCCGACGTCGTTGACGCTCTCGGCCATCATGCGGGTCAGTTCCTGCAGGCGCGTGAAACGGTCGAATTCGAGCGGGTCGAATTCGCGGTCGCCCGAGTGCGCCATGCGCGAGCTGATCTGCGATTCCGCCTGCATTTCGATCTCGCGCAACTGGTCGCGCAGACGCGCCACGTTTTCCGTCATTTCCGTCAGCGACTGGCGCAACGTGCCGACTTCAGTCTCGATGCGCGAGCGGGAGATCGAGACTTCACCGGCCTGGTTGACCAGGCGGTCAAGGATGTCGGCGCGCACACGCACCAGCGGCACCGGCGCCGCCTGCGCGGCCG
Source organism: Burkholderiaceae bacterium (assembly GCA_036384915.1). Taxonomy (GTDB): domain Bacteria; phylum Pseudomonadota; class Gammaproteobacteria; order Burkholderiales; family Burkholderiaceae_D; genus PKWO01. The sequence continues at coordinate 86,967 of DASVLJ010000027.1, read as the reverse complement.
GCTTGGCAACCGGCGCATTGGCCGGAGCAAATTTGGGCACCACGACGTTGCCGCTCTGCAGCGGCACGAGGGACGGCACCTCGGCTGGAGTGGCCGGCTGGCTCACCTGTTCCGCGGCAATTTCCACCGCCACTGCCGCCAGCGGCTGTGCCGCCGCCGCTGCGGCCGCCGCGCGCAACTGCGCATTGCGCCGCGCCAGCTCAGGGTTCTGCAGTTCCTCGAACATCATGGAACCCTGGTCGAAACGCGTCAGCATTTCATCCAGGCCCGCCGGGTTGGGTGCACCGGAATGCGTCATGATTTCAATACGCGTTTCCATGTCGTGCATGTGCTGGCCCAGGCCCATGGCGCCGGCCATGCGCGCACTCCCCTTCAGCGTGTGCAACAGGCGCAGTACCTGCATCGCAGCGGCCGAATTGGCCGGGTTGCTCTGCCAGGCGCGCAAATTCTCGCCCAGTTGCGGAAACATGTCGCGGCCTTCTTCGAGAAACACCGGCAGCAGGTCGGCGTCAAGCTCGTCCTTCGGCAAGGACAGCAGGGCCGGATCGACGGCTGCGATTTCTTCGCGCGAAAACGCGGGCGCGGCGTCAGCCTGCGGCGCCGATGGAACTTCGACGGCAGGCACGTCGATGACTTGCGCCACATGAGCTACCTCGGCCGCAGGCTCCGGCGTGTGCTCGACAACAGGTTGACGAGGCGGCTCAGGTTCATGATGCGACGGTTCGAATGCAACAGTGTCGGCCGCCGGCTCGGGCACCGCGACGTCTTCAGCATGCGACAGCTCGCCCGGTGCCGGCGCCGCAACAGCTTCGGCCGTCGGTTCCGCCCGGCGTTCGAATGCCGGCAGAGCCTGCTCCGACATCTCTTGCGGCGCTTCGAGATGGTTGTCGCCATCGGCTTGGGGCAGATCCGGCACCGTCAACTCGATGGTTTCGGCAGCCGGCTCGACCGGAATCTCCGGAAGGCCGAAGGATTCAGAAACAGGTTCGGGGGCGGGTTCGAAAGCAGGTTCGACCACATGCTGCTCGACGACCGGTTCGGCCGGCTGCTCGAATGCCGGCTCAAGGAAAGTCACCACCGGCGGGGACAGGTCCGGCACCGGTTCAATCGCCGGCTCGATAACAGGTTCGGCAATCGGCTCGATTTGCTCGGGCTCGCTGCGCGACTCAATCGCCGGCGCCGTCACATGCGGCGTATGCTGCGGCTGGAGTTCGGGAGCCAAGTGCAGGCGTGCCTCGATTTCGCCTTGCATGCGCTCCAGGATCTGGACCTGCTCGGGTTCGTGGTCCGGCATTTCGCCGAGCGCGAACATTTGCAGCATGAAGCGGATGCGTTCGATGCTGTGGTCCAGCGTGTCGTAGTCGCTCTCGATCAGGCGCACCGGCTTGCGTGCCAGGAATTGCAGCACCATTTCGAGCGCATGCGCGACTTCCTGCAGCGGCGTGAAGCCGACCGTGGCCGAGCTGCCGGCCAGCGAGTGGGCGGCATGCACCACGTGCACATTGACGTGGCGTTCGGATTCGTGGCGCCATTCGCCGATGTCTTGCGACAGCACACGCACCAGTTCGTCGGTCTCGGCGAGATAGATGTTGTACAGCGGCACGCTGATCTCGACGTCGCCGATGCGCTTGATCGTATCGTCCTGCGATACGGCCTTGCTCATGCCGGGGAATTCGATGACGTCGGCTACCGGTGCGGCGGGCTCTTCGTGCACCGGTTCGGCATGCCGGGCTTCCACCTGTTCGGCGTGCCCGACATGTTCCGGCGCGGGTTCGTGCGCTTCGGCATATGCGGCGTCATGCATCGCCTCGTGCCCGCCTTCGTGAGCAGCCTCGTGCGTCTCGGCCGGTATTTCGACATGCACCGCATCGTGCGCTTCCACCGGCGCGTCGGCCAGATGGATTTCTTCGGACAGCGCAATCGGCGGCATCAATTCTTCGGTCAGCGGCTCCAGTGCGGCCGGCTCAGGCTCGACCTCGGGAAGAGGCGCTTCGGGCGCAGCGGTCTCCGCCACCGGCTCGTGGTGCGGCGCTGCCTCTTGATGCGCCGGGGCCGCTTCGTGATGTACAGGCGCGGCGTCAACCGCCACCTCATTCGCTGCCACCACCTCGGTAACCGATTCCGGTACGGCGACGGCCGCCTCGGCTTCATAGACGAAAGGCAGGCCGGCCTTGACGCCTTCGGCCGCCTTCACCAAGGCATGCGGCGTGCGGGCGGACTTGCCTGTGGTATGCAGATCCTTGACCCAGCCACCGAGGAAGTCGGCAGCGGTATCGAGCAGGGCATACAGATCGGCATCGCCGGCGCGCGTTTCCGACAGGCGCAGGTTCAGCACCTGCTCGATGCTCCAGGCTCCCTCGCCGAAAGCCATCAGGCCGACCATGCGCCCACTGCCCTTCAAGGTGTGGAAGGAGCGGCGCAGCGTCGTCAGGTGATCCTGGTTGTAGGGCTCGCTGCGCGATTGCGGGATCGTCTCATGTACGCACTGCAGCACTTCCTCGGCTTCGAAAAGGAAGATCTCGAGCAGTTCGGCATCGACTTCCTCGTCGGTTTCGGGTGCGGCAAGCACGGGAGCGGGCATCGGCAGCGGTGCCGGCTCGGGTACGGCGGGAGCCGCGGCCGAAATGATCTCGGCCAAGGCTTCCTGGGTCGGCGCCGCATCCGACGCCTCCAGCTCCTTCAACATCTTGATGGCGGTCTGGGCGCTTGCCGTGGCTTCGGGATTGTCGACCAGGGTGGCGTCGCGCCGCACCTGCTCAAGCGACTCCTTGAGCTGTTCCTGCAACTCCGGGTTATGCGGTTCGGCCGTCAGCGATTTGGCCAGTTCGGCCGTGTGCTGCTGGTGCTTGAGCAATTCATCCTCAACCGTCGGCAATTCGGAAACTGCCGCGTGAGGGATGGTCGAATCGGCTTGTTCTACGGCAGGCGCGGATACCGATTCGCCTTCAACTTCTACATCAATCCGCGCAGCCGAGTTTTTTTCGAGCAGATTGGCGTGGAATACGCCGGTATCCTGGTCGAACGAGAAACGCTTCTTCACACCCTCGGAATTCAGTTGCAAGGTTTCGATGAAGAAGCTCAGGGCGCCGACGTTGCGCGCCACGTGCTGGAATTGCGCCACATCGGGCGCCGCTTCGGGGTCGGCTTCGGCGAAGCGCCGCACCGCCTCTTGCGTATGCTTGATCGCTGCCACCGCATCTTCCTGGTCCAGGATCGCCAGTGCGCCGCCGATCTGGTGCAGCGTGGTTTCGATCTGGGCCAAGCCGCCGCGTTGCGCCGGGTCGTTGAAGAACTCGTCGAGCGACTTTTCGACCTGGCGCAGGCTGGTCTGCAGCTCGCCGGTCAAGACCTGCATGGTCTGGCGCTGCTGCGCCTCGCGCGACATGTCGTCGAGCCATTCGGCGGTTTCGGTCGGCTGCTCTCCCGAGACCACGCTCAGCAGGCGCGCCGTCATGGCATCGGCGCGCTCGGAGAAATTGTCCGGAAGATGGCTGATGTGGTTCAACGCGTTTTCGACGAACAGCAGCGCGGTGGCCATTTCCAGCGCCAACGCCTCGGCCGCGCGGCCGTGCAGCGAGTGGCGCGCGATACCGCCCAGTTCGCGCAACAGCTTCAATAACGGCGGCGAATTGAGCTTGCTGCCGGCATCGATCAGCGTGCCGAGTTCGGATTCGAACACCGAAATCACGCTGCCGTCGCCACCCGCGATGCGGTTCCAGGCATTCTTGGCGTGCGACAGGCGATCTTTGGCCACGGCCAAGGCCTCGGTATCGATCTGGCCGTAGCGCTTCTTTTCGTAATCGACCGGCACGGCGCCATCAAGCTGGTAGGCACGGCGGATCTGCTGTACCAGCGGCGTCGGATTCTCGGCACGGGCCACGAAAAACAAGGCATCGCGCAACAGGCGTTCGGCGATGCTGCCCGACCCTTCGGACAAGCGACGAATCTGCAGGTTGATGCGGGCGAACAATTGCTTGACGTAGAGTTCGTTTTTCACCTGTCCGGCGGCCACCGCTTCGGCAAAGCCGTGCAGCACCCACCAGAACACGCGCGATTGCTGGTTGCCCTGCGCGCGCTCGACTTCGGCAATCAGATCGCGCATGACGGCGGCGGACGACATCACGGCGGCGGCATCGGTCGCCTTGATGAAAGGCAATAACGCGCGCTCGAAGCGCTTGCGCAAGCCGGCATAGTCGGCGGCAGGTGCGCCCGCATGGTCCGGCAGCGGCGGCAATTGCGGACGGATGGACAGATTGGGGAAAAACAGGTCGGCCGGGTGGATCCGTTCGGCCCCGCGCGCTTCGAGCAGCGTGCGATAGTACGGAAACAGCCTCACCGGCTGATGCGGAACCCCGGAAAGCAACTCTTCCAGATATTCAAGTAGAGCCTGGTAGGCATTGGAAACCGCTTCGGCCACGGCTGCGGTGAAGGCAAGGTGCCCCGCTTCGATGCGGTCGAACAAGTCTTCGACCGTTTCGGTGATGATGGCCACGCCGTCGACATCGACGATTTGCAGCGCACCGTGCGCCTGATGCAGGAAACTCTTGGCATGGCGCAGCGTCGTGGGTTGCGTTTCGGCATCCTGCGTCAATGCTTCCTGCAAGGCCGCGCGGGAGCGGTTCAGGGATTCGCGGATTTCGACCATGACCCAGGACAAGGGGCCGGTGTCGATGTTTTCCACGCTGCCTGGCGGCGAATTGGAATTTGGGGTGGTCATGAATGCCTCGCAGAGGTTCAAAAGAAAGCAAGGCAGATCGCCTTGCTTCCCCGGATTTCAAAATGCCTGTAACGGACCCGATCTGGCTCGGCGCATGACTCGAAGCGAGCCTCGAAAGGGACCCCGCTGCAATCGTGCGCAGCCAATGCGGCCGTATCTGTCGATGCCGTCAAATTCGCAGCGGGCCTATGCAGCCACGCGGAAACGCGACACCGAGTTCTTGAGCTCTTCTGCCAGACGGGACAGTTCGCGAATCGAGCTTGCCGTCTGCTGCGTACCCTCGGCGGTTTGTTCCGTCACCGACAGGATGTTCTGAATGTTCTGCGCTACGCCGTTGGCCGACGTAGCCTGCAATTCCGTTGCGGAGGAAATGTGCTGAATCAGTTCCGCGAGGCGGTTCGAAACTCGGCGGATGTCGAGCAGAGCGGCACCGGCGGCGTCGGAAAGTTTGGCACCTTCAACCACACCCTGGGTCGATTTTTCCATAGCGGCCACGGCATCGTGCGTGTCGGTCTGAATGGTGCGCACCAGCGCGCCAATCTGTTTCGTTGCCTCGCCGGAGCGTTCCGCGAGGCGCTGCACTTCTTCCGCAACCACCGAGAAGCCGCGGCCCGCCTCACCGGCCGACGCGGCCTGGATGGCTGCGTTCAGAGCCAGCACGTTGGTCTGTTCCGTAATGTCCGAAATCAGTTCCGTGATTTCGCCGATTTCCTGCGACGACTCACCGAGCCGCTTGATCCGCTTCGAGGTTTCCTGGATCTGCTCGCGGATTTCGTTCATACCCTTGATGGCGTTTTCCACCGCCTTCGAGCCTTCTTCGGCAGCCGACACCGACTGGCGCGCCACCTCGGCCGATTCGCTGGCCGATTTCGACACGTCGGTAATCTGCGCCGCCATTTCCAGAACCGCCTGGCCGGTTTCCTGAATATCGCGCGACTGCTTTTGCGAAGCGTTCAAGAGATTCGTCGAAATGTTCTGGGCTTGGTTCGATGCCGAGGTGACTCGCGCCGCCGTGTTGGTAACGCGTTCGACCAGCCCGCGCAGTTCTTCCACCGTGTAGTTCACCGAGTCGGCGATCGCACCGGTGATGTCTTCTGACACCGTTGCCTGCACCGTCAAGTCACCGTCCGCAACCTCTTGCAGTTCGTTCATTAGGCGCAAAATAGCGGCCTGGTTCTGGTCGTTGGCGGCTTTCGCCTCTTCTTCCTGTTGTTGCGCCAGTTGCCGCTGAACTTCAGCTTCCTGACGCCGCAATTCCGCTTCCTTGGTGCGCGCCGCGCCGTCCTGCACGAACACGATCGCGATGCCGACCGCACCCAGGAGCGCGACGAGTGCCGACACCAACATCGCATAGAACGTCCAGTGCAGGGAGTCTTGCTCGTCGCGGTATTTCTTTTGCAGCGTGGTCAGACTGGCCTTGAGCGATTCGTTGTCTTCGAAAATCTTTTGCTCGGATTGCTTGGCCGAGATGAAGTTCTGCAGATTGGTCAGGATCGACTGCACCGAAGCCTGGTAGTCCGCGAACGTGGTCTTCAGTTCGGTCAGCTTTTCACGCAGGTCCGGGTCCTTGGTGGCAGGCAGCTTGAGCACGTCGGAACCGTTCAGGAAGCCGTCGGTGATGTCCTTGAACTGGTTCGTATCCTTACCAAGCAGGAAGGCCGTTTCCGGATTCACACCTTGCGCCGTCATGAATTCCGACGCGCTTTTACCGAGACGTTCGGTCAACATTTCGAGCTGGCCGGCGGCCGAGATTTCCTGCGGCGAGGACTGGCGCTGCGCCTTCAAAGAAGCGATCTGCTCGGTCAATTCCAGGATTTCAGGAGAAATCGTGTTGAGCTTTTGCAGCGTTTCGCCGAAGCCGACCATTTCCTTCTTCAGGTCCAAAATATTGCCGGCCGCCTTCTCCGATTCGCCCCACTTCTTCAGCGTTTCCTGCACCTGCGCCGCCATTTTGGATGAAGGCTTGCTGATGTCCGTACCCTGGTAGTTGCCGCCTTCATTGAGGATCTTCAAGTCCTTGGACAACTCCTTGCGGCTTTCCTCGAGTTCCTTGAACGCTTCGAGATTACCCTGAATCGCGTTCGGGGTCGCCTTACCGATACGCTGCGAGTGCATCAGCGCGTCACCGGCGATCTGCGTCTGATTCGACGCGAGGTTGGAGTGCGAGGCATTCAAGACCACAAACAACACGCCCATCGCCACAGCGACGCCGACGATGGAAGCCAGGATCACCAACTGGCGCTGCAGCGGGAATTTATTGATGAACGGGACCTTTAGGACGCGCGACTTTTGCAGCGCCTCGCCGATCAGCGTGACGTTGGGATTCGGCCCGGAAGCTGCGGCAGGCGCGTCTTCTGCAGCGGCCGGCGCGGCATCGGGCTCGTTCTGCGCCAGGACGGTATGAGCGGCATCAAGCGGCGCATCGGGCAAGCCGAGCTCGCTTTCCATGAATTCCTCCTCGGCTTGTTCTTCTTTTTTGCCTCTGGATAAAGACTTTATAAACCCCATTACCGATTCTCCCAAACATTCACTCGTTGCCGCGCATCGCTTCCAGGCGGAGCGGGCTCAAACACCTACATGCAAAAACTGCGGATCCTGCACGACCAGAGACAGGTCGAGCTCGGTCCATTCCTGCGCTTCGCGGTCGACGTAGCGGTGCGTCGTCCATTGCGCATCGCCTTCCCCCGTCTGGTCCTTCGTTTCCATTTCAGCGACGTTGCGCAAGCCGAGCACGCGCGTCACCAGCAGGCCGCAATTGAAAGCCAGGCCTGGCGCGAATGCGACGATACGGCTTTCCTTGTCCGGCACCGTGGCCGGCTGGCCCAGGAAACGGGCAAAGTCGACCACCGAGATCAGGTTGCCGCGCACATTCAACAGGCCGAGATACCAGTCCTGCGTCAAGGGCACCTGGGTGATGGCGCCGACAGAGAGAATCTCGCCGGCTTCCTGCAACGACAACAGCCAGCGACGCTGGCCTATCATCACGCCCAGGCGCGATACGCGCGTATCCGTGCCGGCACGCGCCGCCTGCATACGCTCGACCAACTGGGTCTGGAACTCGCGCAGGCGCGTGCGGCGTGCTGCCGTATCGGGTTTGCCGAACGCTTTTGCGGGAGTATCCGGGTTGGACTGGCTCATAAAGTCAGGCGCAAAGTTATCCGAGCGCCGCGATCTTGGCCAGCAATTCCTGCGGATCCACCGGCTTGACGATGTAGTCGCGCGCGCCCTGGCGCAAGCCCCAGATGCGGTCCGTTTCCTGGCCCTTGCTGGTGCAGATGATCACCGGCACGTCCTGCGTATCCGGATCCTTGGTGATGGCGCGCGTGATCTGGAAACCGTTCTGGCCCGGCATCACGATGTCCATCAGGATCAGCTGCGGCTTGTCGGCCTTGATCTTGACCAGTGCCTCTTCGCCGTTTTCCGCGGTCGAAACCGAGAAGCCGTTCTTGATCAGGATATCGGTCAGGAAGTAGCGTTCGGTCGGGGAGTCGTCCACTACGAGAATTTTTTGAATAGCCATCTTGAACCTTCTTTACTTCATCTAGTAATTACTGGGCCGCAGCTGCCGCGGTGTGCTCGCGCACCGTCTTGAGCAGGCTGTCCTTGGTGAACGGCTTGGTGAGATATGCATCCGAGCCCACCATCGCCCCCCTGGCACGGTCGAACAAGCCGTCCTTGGACGACAGCATGATGACCGGAGTCGAATGGAACTTTGCGCTCTTCTTGATCAGCGCGCAGGTCTGATAACCATCCAGACGCGGCATCAGGATGTCGCAAAAAATCAGCGCGGGCTTGTGATCGTTCATCTTGGCCAACGCATCGAAGCCGTCGTCCGCCAATACGACTTGATAGCCGGCCTGACCCAGGAAAATCTCGGCCGAACGACGAATCGTGCTGCTATCGTCTATCACCATGATTTTCAAGCCGGTTTTCTCGGTTGGTGTTGTCATGACGTCATCTCAGTTAAACTCCATTCAATATACGGCGCAACGGTGTTAAAAAGCAAGATGCTTTCTAACAACATCGGCCTGTATACAGGGCTACCAAGGGCCTTTCACATGAATTTCACGCGAAAATACCACAAAACCCCAGAAAGTTGACTTTCAGAACCAATTAAATAGTAACCATCTCAAAATCTTCCTTGCGCGCCCCGCATTCCGGACAAGTCCAGTTCATTGGCACGTCGGCCCACCGCGTGCCCGGCGCAATGCCTTCTTCCGGCAAGCCCGCTGCTTCATCATAGACCCATCCGCAGATCAGGCACATCCAGGTTTGGAATTCTTGCGTTGTTGTTTCGTTAGCGCTCACGCCGATTGCCCTTCAAGTAAAATGCAAAGTCACATATGTTAATCCACGCGACGTGCAAAACCAAACTTCTCCCCTCATTTTAACCTTCGGTGTGGCCGACCCGGTAGGGGCGATCGGCATCCAGGCCGATCTTGCCTCGTTCGCCGCCATGGGCTGCCACGGCCTGTCCACCGTCACGGGCATCCTGATCGGCGATACGGCCAAGGTCGAAGACATCGAAGTCACCGATGCCGATTGGGTGGCCGACCAGGCGCGCGTGCTGCTGGAAGACATGCCGGTGGCCGCCCTCAAGGTGGGCGCCGTGGGCAGCGTGGAAAACGTCTCGGCCATCGCCGAGATCGTGTCCGATTATCCCGACATCCCGCTGGTGCTCGATCCCTTCGTCACTGCCCTGCCCGATCAAGGTATGGAAAGCGAAGACCTCCTGCTCGCAATCCGCGAACTGCTGGTGCCGCAAACGACGCTCCTGGTCATCTCGGCTGTAGAACTGGCGCGCTTCGCCGAAACCTGGCGCGAAGCCTCGACCGAAGACATGCTCCCGGTCGATGCGATCAAGATCATCGAAATGGGTTGCGAATATCTGCTGGTGACGGGCACCCCGTGCGAAGTCGGCGACGTCGCCAACACCTTGTTCGACGAATCGGGCGTCGTACGCCACGACAACTGGCAGCGCATCGCCGGCACCTTCACAGGCGCCGGCAGCACCATCTCGGCCACCGTGGCCGCCCTGCTGGCCAACGGACTCGACGTGCCCGACGCCGTACTGGAGGCGCAGGAATTCACCATGGCGGCATTGACACACGGCCAACGCCTGGGCATGGGCAAGCTGGTGCCGGACCGTTATTTTTGGGCGCGCGACCCGGAAGAGGAATCCGGCGCAGTCGATAGCGGTGATACCGAACCCAAGCCGAACGGCGACCCCACAGAAACCCACTGATTCTTTTCAACATGAGCACATCAAAGAACGATACCCTCTTCGCCAGGGCCCAGAAAAGTACGCCCGGCGGTGTCAACTCCCCGGTCCGCGCCTTCCGCTCGGTGGGCGGCACGCCGCGCTTCATCGCGCGCGCCGATGGCCCTTATTTCTGGGATGCCGACGGCAAGCGCTACATCGACTACATCGGCTCCTGGGGCCCCGCCATCGTCGGCCACAGCCATCCCAAAGTGATCGCGGCCGTGCAGGAAGCCGCCGCACGCGGCTTGAGCTTCGGCGCGCCGACCGAAGCCGAAATCGAGATGGCCGAAGAAATCTGCCGCCTCGTGCCCTCGGTCGAACAAGTGCGCCTGGTGTCGTCCGGTACGGAAGCCGCCATGAGCGCCCTGCGCCTGGCCCGCGGCGCGACCGGGCGCGACACCATCATCAAGTTCGAGGGCTGCTACCACGGCCATGCGGACTCCTTGCTGGTGAAAGCCGGCAGCGGCTTGCTCACCTTCGGCAACCCCACCTCGGCCGGCGTGCCGGAAGATTTCGCCAAACACACGCTGGTTCTGGACTATAACAACCCGGCGCAACTCGAAGAAGTGTTCCAGGCGCGCGGCAAGGAAATCGCCTGCGTCATCGTCGAACCGGTAGCCGGCAACATGAACCTCTTGCCCGCCACGCCCGCGTTCCTGCAAACCATGCGCCGCCTGTGCAGCGAGCACGGCGCCATCCTGATCTTCGACGAAGTCATGTGCGGCTTCCGAGTGGCGCTGGGCGGCGCGCAAGCCATGTACGGCATCAAGCCTGACCTGACAGTATTGGGCAAGGTCATCGGCGGCGGCTTGCCCGTGGCAGCCTTCGGCGGCCGCGCCGATATCATGGCGCATCTGGCACCGCTTGGCGGCGTCTACCAGGCTGGTACGCTCTCGGGCAACCCGGTGGCAGTTGCGGCTGGCATGACCACGCTCAAACTGATCCAGGAGCCGGGCTTTTACGAGCATCTGACGACGCAAACCGCAAAGCTGGCGCAAGGACTGGCCGCAGCCGGCAAGGAAGCTGGTATCGCATTGTGCGCCGACTCGGTCGGCGGGATGTTCGGTATCTACTTTGCCGCTGCCGTTCCCAAGACCTATGGCGAGATGATGGCTTGCGACAAGGTGAAGTTCAATGCCTTCTTCCATGCCATGCTCGACGAGGGTGTCTATCTGGCACCTTCGGCGTTTGAGGCCGGGTTTGTTTCGGCGGCGCATGATGATGCGATTATTGAAGCGACACTTGATGCTGCAAGGCGCGCGCTGCAAAAACTGAAAGGCTAACGGATGGTAGGGTGGCGCTGAGCAAAGCGAAGTCTAGCGAGGCTCGGCCCAACATCAGCGGGTCATGCAAAAACCTTCGGTGGAAGTGTAAGCGTAGGTTTTGTTGGGCTTCGCTTCGCTCAGCCCAACCTACGTTGCCGAAAAACTAAAGCGTCGTTGAGTGTGCCTGAAGTCTCATGCCAGACTCGCCATTCCTCTACACAGGGAAAGCCCAAAATATGAATCGCACGGCAACCGACGGCACCGCTGCCCTTGCGGGGATATGGACAGCCTTCGGCGCGGTTCCCTTCACTACCTGGAAAGATTCCGGAAATGCCGATACAGGCTTATTAAGTCTTATCCTTGCTCTTTTGTTCGTCACAGTGTTTTTTTTCATACCAGTTTTCATGTTCGTAATAGGCCGCGGCCTTGATACGCACAATCGCTGGTGGATCTTTGATCCGGCGGAACGCGCGAAACATGCCGCCATCAGGCGCAGGATGTTTTGTTGGCTCGTCTCCGCCGGGGCCTGTGACGTACTTTGGTCGCCAATCTTCGACCGCCTCATCTTGCCGCTAATTGGGCATTCCTCATGACGGCAATTGCGCTTCGCGAATGAGCCGATCCAATCGCCGGTTGCACAAATCTCAGCATATTCCTTTGCTGGCCACATCGAGAATACGGTCGTTGCATCGGTACCTGCCAGTGCTCATCCACTAGAGTAAAGGCCCCAAACCTTCTGCCAATCGGCAACGACTTTCACAAAATACTCAAAGCGCTTCGTGCCGGGCGCTGCAAGAATTGCTTTGATTTACCTGCTACTGACCTTCACTCGCCCTCCTTGCGATGTCCGCTTGGCCGCCCCACACTCGCCGCTCAAGGCAAATCCGCCGCCCCCATACGCTGCAAAATCAGCGCAGTCCGCCCCTCTAAATAGGGCGTATCCTTGACCCTGTCATACTTCTCTGGCGCGGGCAGCATCACCGCCAGGTGTGCCGCCTGCCTCGCGCTCAAGGCGGAGGCGGGAACGTGGTAATAGTGCTGCGCCGCAGCCTCCGCCCCATATACCCCGTTGCCCCATTCGACCACGTTGAGATAGATCTCGAAGATGCGCTCCTTCTCCATCCAGAACTCGAGCATGTAGGTGATGATGAATTCCTGTCCCTTGCGCCAATAGCTGCGCTCGCCCGACAGGAACAGGTTCTTGGCCAGTTGCTGGGTAATGGTCGAGCCGCCGGCCACCACCTTGCCCTTGCGGTTGTTTTTTTCATAGGCCTTTTGCAGCGCTTCCCAGTCGACGCCTTCGTGCTCGGTGAAATTGGCGTCTTCCGAGGCGATGATGGCGCGCTTCAGGTTGGACGAGATCTTGGCGTAGGGCACCCAGACCTGCTTCATCACGGCATTGGGATTCTTCTCCTGCAGTTGCGCCATCTGGTGGCGCATGAAGGAGGTCGAAGTCGGGTTGTGGTCGACCCACCACCATATCTGCACGAAATAGTAGAGCTGCAGCAGCAGGAACAAGATGACGAGGAGTAGGATGCCCCGCATGAGGACTTTGCCGAGAGACCAGGATGTTTTCATGTTGTAGGGCTTCGGTATCGATAGCGCTGTACCGGCGTCACGAGCTTAGCGGCCGGCGCGCAATTGGGCAAACAATGGCGCGGTGTCGGGCCGCACGCCGCGCCAGACCTCAAAGGCTTCGGCGGCTTGCTCGATCAGCATGCCCAGGCCGTCGCGTGTCTGCGCGCCCTGTGCCGCGGCAAATTGCAGGAACACTGTCGGCCCATCGCCATACATCATGTCGTAGGTGAGTGTGGCTGGACTGAACAAGCCGGCAGCCAGCGGCGGCATCTCACCGCCCAGGCTGGCCGAGGTGGCATTGACGATCACGTCGAACGCGCCGTCGAGTGCTGCAAACGTGGAGGCGCGGACAATACCATATGCCCCAAACCGGGCTGCCAACTCTTCCGCCTTGCCGGCGCTGCGGTTGGCAATAACGAGTTCGGCGGGCGACTCCTGCAGCAGCGGCAACACGGCGCCGCGCGCCGCGCCGCCGGCTCCGAGCAGCAACATGCGCCTTCCGGCCAAGGCATAGCCGGCATTGCGCACAATATCGCAGACAAGACCGGCGCCATCGGTATTGTCGCCATGAAGCTTGCCATCGACTATCTTGAGCGTATTGACCGCACCGGCCGCCGCAGCGCGCTCGGAGAGCGTCGCGGCCAGGGCATGGGCCTCAAGCTTGAAAGGCACGGTCACGTTCAAGCCCTTGCCGCCCCCGCTGAAAAATTGCTCGACGGCCGCCGCAAAGCCGTCGATGGGCGCCAGCATGCGCTCATAGACCAGATTCTGCCCGGTCTGCACCGCAAACGCGGCATGAATGATGGGGGACTTGCTGTGTGCAATCGGGTTGCCGACCACGGCATAGCGGTCCGGCGCGCTCATCCTGCGCCCCCGCCCAGCACGGTTTGCAAACCCTCTTCGCGCGTAAACTTGAAGGTGACGGTCACTTCCCACACATCACCGTTGGCGGAGAGCATCTTGCGCGGGAATTCCGTGAACGGCGCGGAATGCTCCACGATGCGCAGGGCGGCGCGGTCGAGCGAACGGTCTCCCGAACTGCGCTCGACGGTCGGGCCGCCATCCTTGAGATACAAGGTGCCGTCCTGGTAGATTGGAATGTGCAGGATCAGTTCGCCATAGAGCTTCCTGCCGTCCTTGGAAGGGAAATGCAGCGTGCCGACCTTTTCTATTTTCGATTTGACCTGCGAGTAGTACAGCGCGTATTCGGTGCGCCTGGTCGAGGGTGTGATCTGTGTCTTGCGTGGGCGCTTGTTGTAGTCGTCGACTTCCTTGTCGATCTCGGCCGCGCGGCGCGCGAATTCCTTGTCGCTGTCGAAATTGTCGTTGCCGTCGGTCGGTTGCGGCGTGTTCTTTTCCGGCGTCTGCGCCACGGTCTGGTCACGCTTGTGCAATTGCGTATACAGCTCGCGCATTTCACTTTCCAGCTGCTCGGTGCGGCGCTTGACGGACTTCACCGCGTCGCCCTCCTCGGTCTTTTGCATGTCCGGCAGCGGCGACTTGGCGTGTCCCGAGTCGGCATTACCGCCGCCCTCATGATTGACCTGGGCTTCGAGATCGGCGCGGATCGGCGCAGGGCCATCGGCCGTATTCATCAGAATCGGCGGATCCTTGGCGATGGTGTACCAGTGCTGGAATTCGGGGACGACGAAGCGGACTCCGATCAAGATGACCGCATGCACGGCAATGGAGACAGAAAGCGCAGCGGGTAGAACGGAATTGGCTTGACTGATTTTCAAATGGCGGCACAGCGGTTAAGTCTGGATACCGGGATTTTACGACAAGGCGCGGGAAATTCCATCACATTTCCACGCGCCTTCGATCATATTTCGCTATCTACGCCGCAGGAGCCTGTGCCTCGGGCGGCGTCGCATCGCCAACCGGCGGGGGCTCGGCACCGACTTCCGCCGTTTCTTCACTTGCCGTCTCGACCACGACGGCAGTTTCCTCTTGTTCCGCCTCCTCCGCTTCGTCCGGCAATTCAGCCGCGGCCGCGCCGGACAAGACTTCGAGCAGACGCGCTTCTATGGTCAAATCGACTTCATCCCAGCGCAACAAGTCGAGCTTGACTTGTGTGCCGCGCGCGAGTTGCGGCATCCCGGGCAAGCGCACGATCAGCGGGATTTCGGACAGCCGTAACACCTCATCCTTCAATACCACCGCCTCGACTTGGCGTGCCTGGTGTTGCTCCAGCCAGCGCAGACACCAGTAGCGCTCCATGTTGTTCTGAAAATCGGCATAAGCGGTATACGCCGCGTCGAAACCCGAGACGATGGCGAACAGGTCGGCATCCTTGGGCTTGAAGGTGGCAGCCAGCGGTGCCGTCACGCCATGTTCGACACAAGACAGGATTTGCCACTGGTTGACCAGGTCGGTATAGCGGCGCAAGGGCGAGGTGCTCCAGGCATATTGGTCCACACCGAGCCCTTGATGCGGCGCCGCGTGCGTCAGCATGCGCACCTGCATCTTGGCAGCCCAGCCGCCGCCCGTGCCCTGGGCACGGTAAATGCCGGGTACGCCATGGTCGTGCATCAGCTTGCCCCAGGTGCTGTTGGCGAAGATCATCAGCTCGGCCACGATCTTGTCGAGCGGGGCGCCGCGCTTGCGCCGCACAATGGAGACGATGCCCTCGTCGACATAGAAATTGAAATCGACGCGGTTAGTCTGCTCGGGCCGCAAGCCGAAGGCTTCGCGCTTGGCCATGCGACCTTTTTCCAGCACCAGCGCCCACTGCCAGAGCAAGGCGATGTCTTCCTTGCGTGCATACTCACCGGCGTTGGCTGCGAGGTTTTCCTCGGTCACGAGCGCGTCGAGATCGTTATGGCGCAGGTTGTTGGCAATCGGCACGGCTTCGGCGCGCGTCTCGGTCGACACCACGGACCAGTCTTCCGGATTCAGCGTCGCATACAGCGACAGAGCCGGGCAGGTACGCCCTTCGGCCAGCGTGAAGGCTTCCACCAGCGCATCGGGCAGCATCGTGATTTTGTCGCCCGGCATGTAGACGGTCGACATGCGGGAGCGTGCAATCGCATCAATCGCATCGCCGCGTGCGATACCGAGACCCGGGGCCGCGATGTGGATGCCGACGCGCACCTTGCCGTCGGCCAGCCGCTCCACGGAGAAGGCATCGTCGATCTCCGTCGTGGTCACGTCGTCGATCGAGAAGGCTCGCACCTTGGCCACCGGCAGCGTGCGCGTGGTGGGCACCGCGATGGCCGGGAAAGCCGTGCCCTTGGGGAAGTGCTCGTAGAGAAAGCGCGAATAATGCAGGTCGTGCGGCGACGCGATGGCGCCGACCGACAGCAGCAAGGCTTGCGGCGTGGTCTGCAGTTCCGCGCAAGCGGTATCGAGCGCCTTGTACTCGATGCCGTTCTTGTCCGGCTTGAACAGCAATTGCAGCGCGACCGGCCGCAACGCCTCGGGCAGGCGTCCCGCTTTCAATTCCTCGACATATTGCGCCTGCACCAGCGCTTGCTGGCGCTTCTTTTCCATGCCGGCCAGGGCTGCTTTCAGCGACTCTTCAGGCGCTGCCTTGTAGCGCCCCCGGCCCTTGCGATAGAAGTACATGGGCGCACCATGCAGGCGCAGCACCAGGGCAGCCGCTTCGACCGGCTGCGGAGCCTGGCCGAAATATTCGGCGCCGAGATCGGCAAAGCCGAATTCCTCCTGGCCCGCCACTTCCCAGAGGAAATCGAGTTCGATGGTCTCCGCCATCGCCTGCGCCCCTCCCAGCAGTTCGGCCGGCGTGGGTGAATTGAATTGGAGCAGCACATCCTTGGCCTTGACCTTGGTGCGCTTGCCGGTGGGCAGCTCGACCTGGTACGCCTCGCCTTGCTGCTGCAATACGGTGCCGGCCTTGAAATCGCCGGATTCTTCAAAAAATAAGTTCATTGGAACACTTCACATTAAATTCGTTTGCCGCCGATGCCGAGCGAAGCGCTATAACGCCGGCCGCCGACATAGCGTGCCGGCGTCAAACCGGCATCGCGCATTTGCAGCCCGGCTATCGCCGGTAAAAATACTTCCGTCACGAGCAATACGCCGGACTTGCGGCGGAACAGGCAGCGCCGTGCAAACAACGGCTGCCCGCAGGCATTATCCGTCACCTGCGCCGCGCGCCGGTACAGCGGATGCGCCGGCGTGAGGCGCGCATACCGCAAGGCGCCGCGCTGCACCAGCGGGTCGCCGAACAGCGTGGTACCGAGCGAACGTTCGCCGAGCGCCCCGAAGAAGGGCCAATCGTCCGCATCCGCCGTCAACGGTACGGCAGTGTGGGCATACACCACGGGCACGCCGTCGCACTCAAGCAAGACTTCACGTTCCCGTACCATCATGGGCCGCGGCAGCCCTATCGCTGCCGCCTCGTCGCGCAAACACGGGGCGCGCCGCTGCGTCAGCCTGCGCACACGGAAATGCCCGCTATGCGCGATCAGCTTGACCGTCAATGATACCCTGTCGGTCAGCCAATGGCGCGCTTCCCGGGGTGCAAGACAGTTATTGACGTGAGCATGCCAGATGGCCGTGGCACAACCGCCGACCTTCATGCCGGGACGCCGCAAAAAGCCAATACCTGGTCCACGTATTGCGCAAATTCGCTGATGCCGTGGTCGCTGCCTTCGATGATGAACTGGCGCGCGCCGGCATAGTGCGCCGTCATTTCGCGCCAATCGAGCACTTCATCACCGGTCGCGGCAATCAGGAAATAGCGTTCGGGACGCGTGATCGCTTCCACGCGCAACTCCTTCAATTCCTCGATATATTCGCGTTTGAATTCGAATACCTCATCCGAATGGTAGGCGGTGGTTACGCCGACATAACTTTCCAGGTCGCGCGGCGGCTGCACGGCGGGGTTGAGCAGGACGGCGCGGCAGCCGAGCTGTTCGGCCAGCCAGTTCGCGTAATAACCGCCGAGCGAGGAGCCGACTACGCTCAACTCTTCCCCGCCCTTCGCCATCTCGCGCCCAAGCGACAAGGCCAGTTCGGCCGCTGCGCGCGGCGAAGCCGGCAATTGGGGGCGGCGGTAACGGCTCTCCAATCCCAGTTCGGCCAGGCGCTGTCCCAGCAGGCGGGCCTTGAACGATTGCGGCGAGGAACGGAAGCCGTGCAGATACAGAATCATTCGGCCAGCGCCTTCAGTAGCTTGGCATGCACACCGCCGAAGCCGCCATTGCTCATGACCAGCACGTGATCGCCCGGTTGGGCCGCGCGTGTCACCGCCTGCACCAGCGCAGTGAGGTCATCGAATGCCGCGGCCTTTTCGCCAAGCGGCGACAGGGCCGCGCCGAGATCCCAGCCCAGCGCGTCCTTGCCCGTCCCTTTGGCGCCATAGCCGAACACCAGGTCGGCCCCCGCAAGGCTGCCCGGCAACGCGCTCTTCATCGTGCCGAGTTTCATCGTGTTCGAACGCGGCTCAAGCACAGCCAAAATGCGTGCCCTGCCCACCTTGTGGCGCAGGCCGGCCACGGTAGTCTCAATCGCGGTCGGATGGTGCGCAAAATCGTCATACACGGTCACGCCGCGTTCGACGCCGCGCACTTCCATGCGGCGCTTGACGTTGACGAAACGGCCCAAGGCGGTGACGGCATGTGCCAGCGGGACGCCCACGTGGCGCGCGGCGGCGATCGCGGCCAAGGCATTCATGCGATTGTGTGCGCCGCTCAATTGCCAGGATACGCGCCCCACGCTCTGGCCCTTGTGCAACACGTCGAATTCGCCGTCGCCATGCACCTGCATGGCCCAGTCCGCCCCCGCCTCGGCGAAGCGCTCGACTTCGCTCCAGCAGCCGCGCGCGAGCACGCGCCGCAGCGATTCTTCCTGGCCATTGACAATCACGCGCCCAATGCCGGGCACGGTGCGCACCAGGTGATGGAATTGCGTTTCGATCGCGCCGAGATCGGGAAAGATGTCGGCATGGTCGTATTCGAGGTTGTTCAAGACCGCCGTCTTGGCATGGTAATGCACGAACTTGCTGCGTTTATCGAAGAAAGCCGTATCGTATTCGTCGGCTTCAATGACGAAGAAGTCCGAGATGGCCTCGTCGCCGCCCAAGCGTGCCGAGATGCCGAAATTGAGCGGCACGCCGCCGATCAAAAAGCCGGGCTTGTAGCCGCAATCCTCCAATATCCAGGCCAGCATCGAAGACGTGGTGGTCTTGCCGTGCGTACCGGCCACGGCCAGCACCCACTTGCCTTGCAGGATGTGCTCGCCCATCCATTGCGGGCCGGACACGTAGGGCAAGCCGCGATTCAAAATTTCTTCCATCAGGGGATTGCCGCGCGACACCACGTTGCCGATCACGAACAGATCGGGCGCAATGTCGACTTGTTCCGGGCCGAAACCTTCGATCAGCTTGATGCCTTGCGCTTCGAGCTGAGTGCTCATCGGCGGGTAGACATTGGCATCGCAGCCGGTAACGGTATGGCCGGCCTGTTTTGCCAGCACGGCCAAGCCGCCCATGAAGGTGCCGCAAATGCCCAGGATATGGATATGCATTGTAGAATTCAGATTGAACGATTCCTAGATTTTACCCGACGCGCATTGTCGGGCTCATCCAATGCCTTCATTTCCCTCCAATAGCGACACCCTGCGCGCCGAAATCGCCGCGTCCGCCGCGCGCATGATCGCCGAAGACGGCGCCGACTACGCCACGGCCAAGCGCAAAGCGGCCAGGCAAATCCTGGGCGACAACAAGCCCGCATCCGACCTCCTGCCCGACAATGCCCAGATCGAGGAAGAGGTGCGCATCTACAACGAGATATTCCTCGGCGAGACGCAACCGGCACGGCTGCAGCATCTGCGCAAGCTGGCGCTGCGGCTGATGAGCGACCTGGCACAATTCAATCCGCACCTGACAGGCGCGGTCTTGAACGGTACGGCCGGCGAGCATTCCGACATCCATCTCTATCTGTTTGCCGAGAGCGCCAAGGATGTGGAAATCTTTTTGCTCAACAAAAACGTGCCGTTCGAGGTTTCCGAATCGCCGCATTTCGCGGCGCGCAAGGACGTGATTGAGACCGTCAGCTTCATGTGGCATAACGAAGGGGTGCACCTGTCGCTCTATGAAATCGACGACTTACGCCACTTGCCCAAGGGCCCGGAGCGGCGCCTGGCCAATGCTGATACCATACGCCTTCTCATCGAAGGGCAAGACGCACCATGACATCCAAGCTCATTGCAGCGCTCGCGGCGCTGTTCCTGGCAGCCGGCGCCCATGGCGAAACCGCAAAGAACGCCGGCGACCTGTTCGCCATTTCCCTACCGGACACCAAGAACCAGAACCAGGCCTTGGCCCAATGGAAGGGCAAGATCGTGCTGGTCAATTTCTGGGCCACCTGGTGCCACCCCTGCGTGCAGGAAATGCCGGAATTATCGAACCTGCAGGCCAAGGGCAAGATCAAGAACCTGCAAATTATCGGCATCGGCATCGATACGCCTGAAGCAATCGGCGAATTCGCCGGCAAGTACAAGATCAGCTACCCTCTTTATGTAGGTGGCATCGGCGCTTCCGAGTTGATGCGCAAATATGGCGATGCCGCCGGCGGCCTGCCTTTCAGCCTGCTGATCGGCCCGGATGGCGAAATCAAGAAGACGTATATGGGCGCCCTGAAGATTGACCAGGTTAAGCGCGACATTGGTGCGATGTAGCCGGATTTTAGATGTCGTTGTGGGCAAGATAGGCAAAAAATTACTTTAATTACAATTTGCCCATCAAGATTTCCCCTTGCCAAACATCAGCATTTAGCGTCAAAATGCGCGCACCCTCGCAAAACCGAGACGCTCCTCTATTGCTTTATGGCAAAAAAGTTATTGTTGATCAATGGGCCGAACCTCAATTTGTTGGGGACGCGCGAGCCTGCGGTGTACGGATCGACAAGCTTGGCTGACATCGAGCAGGCGGCGGTAAAGCAGGCCAAGGCCGCCGGGGTCAGCCTGGAATGCTTCCAAAGCAATCACGAGGGGGCATTGATCGACCGCATCCACGCGGCCCTCAAAGAAGGCGTGGATGCGATCATAATCAATCCCGGCGGCTTGACCCACACCAGCGTCGCCTTGCGCGACGCTTTGGCTGGCGTGGCCATCCCTTTCGTCGAGGTGCACATTTCCAACGTGCACCGCCGCGAAACCTTCCGGCATCATTCGTTTTTGTCGGAAATCGCCACCGGCGTCATTTGCGGCCTGGGACCGGAAGGTTACCGAGCAGCCATCGATTTTTCATTAAAATCGCTTTAAACTCGCCCATCTTCGGGCAAATGACATATAATTGCCGAGCTTTTCCACTCGGGCAGTAAACTCATTCCAAGAGAAAACATATGGATCTAAGAAAACTGAAAACCTTGATCGACCTTGTTGCCGAATCGGATATTGCCGAGCTAGAAGTCACCGAAGGCGAAAGCAAGGTCAGGATCGTCAAGTCCGGCGGCCCGCAAAACCAGATGGTGATGTTGCCCGCCCAAGGTGCCGCCCAGTTCGCGCCGCAATTCCATGCCACTCCCGCCACGCACACCGCCGCCCCCGCTCCCACGGCCGCCGCCGCACCGGAACTGTCAGGCCATGTCGTGAAGTCGCCCATGGTAGGTACCTTCTACCGATCCTCTGCCCCAGGCGCGGCGCCTTTCGTCGACATCGGCTCCAGCGTCAAGGAAGGCGATACCTTGTGCATCATCGAAGCGATGAAGCTGTTGAACGAGATCGATGCCGACATCAGCGGCACGATCAAGGAAATCCTGGTGGAAAACGGCCAGCCGGTCGAATTCGGCCAGCCGTTGTTCGTGATTGCCTAAATGATATGAGCCGCTTCCTCCTGCCGCCGCGCCTGCCGCGCGAACCTGCGGTGGAGGATGGACTCTTATCCTTGTTTAACGCTGTAAGGCGCTAGCACCCTATGTTTGAAAAAATCCTTATCGCCAATCGCGGCGAAATCGCGTTGCGCATCCAGCGAGCGTGCCGCGAAATGGGCATCAAGACGGTCGTGGTCCACTCCGAGGCCGACCGTGAAGCCAAGTACGTCAAGCTGGCCGACGAATCGGTCTGCATCGGCCCGGCGCCCAGCCCGCTGTCCTATCTGAACATGCCGGCCATCATCAGCGCCGCCGAAGTGACCGACGCCGAGGCGATCCACCCCGGCTACGGTTTTCTTTCGGAAAACGCCGACTTTGCCGAGCGCGTCGAACAATCTGGCTTCGTCTTCATCGGCCCGCGCCCCGATTCGATCCGCATGATGGGCGACAAGGTCTCGGCCAAGCAAGCCATGATCCGCTCGGGCGTGCCCTGCGTGCCCGGTTCGGAAGGCGCCCTGCCGGAAGATCCCAAGGAAATCGTGCGCATTGCACGCAAAATCGGCTATCCCGTCATTATCAAGGCCGCCGGCGGCGGTGGCGGGCGCGGTATGCGCGTCGTGCATACCGAAGCGGCGCTGATCAATGCCGTCACGATGACCAAGACCGAGGCCGGCGCCGCATTCGGCAACCCCGAGGTCTACATGGAAAAGTACCTGGAAAATCCGCGCCACGTGGAAATCCAGATCCTGTCCGACGACTTCAAGAATGCCGTCTGGCTCGGCGAGCGCGACTGCTCGATGCAGCGGCGCCACCAGAAGGTCATCGAAGAAGCGCCGGCGCCGGGCATTCCACGCAAGATCATCGAGCGCATCGGCGACCGTTGCGCCGAAGCCTGCCGCAAGATGGGTTACCGCGGCGCGGGCACCTTCGAGTTCCTCTATGAAAACGGCGAGTTTTACTTCATCGAAATGAACACGCGCGTGCAGGTCGAACATCCGGTCACGGAAATGATCACCGGCGTGGACATCGTACAGGAACAGATCCGCATCGCCGCCGGCGAGCGCCTGTCGTTCCGCCAGCGCGACATCGAGTTGAAGGGCCACGCCATCGAGTGCCGCATCAACGCCGAAGACCCGTTCAAATTTACGCCTTCGCCGGGCAAGATCACGGCCTGGCACGTGCCGGGAGGCCCGGGCATCCGCGTCGATTCGCATGCCTATGCCGGCTACTACGTGCCGCCCAACTACGACTCCATGGTCGGCAAGGTGATCGCCTTCGGTCCGAACCGCGAGCAGGCAATCCGGCGCATGCAGATCGCCCTGTCGGAAATGGTGGTCGAAGGCATCTCCACCAATATACCGCTGCACCGCGAGCTGATGGTCGATGCGCGCTTTATCGAAGGCGGTACCAATATCCATTACCTGGAACAGCGCCTGGCCGAGCGGCCCGACTTGAAGAACCCCGTCGTCCCGCCCAAGGAATAAGATGGCCTGGGTTGAAGTCCTTGTCGAAGTCGCGCGCGACCATGCCGAAGCGCTGTCCGATGCATTGTTGGAAGCGGGAGCGCTGTCGGTGTCGGTCGAAGACGCCGACTTCGGCACCGAAGCGGAACAGCCCATGTTCGGCGAACCCGGCATGGAACCGGTTGCCGCCGCCTTCGAACGCAGCCGCGTGGTGGCGCTGACCGACGTCGACCTCGATCATGCCGCCCTGGTCCAAGTCGCGGCCGAAGCGATCGGCCTGGAAGCCGTGCCGGCTTTCAGCTTGCGCAACGTTGCCGACCAGGATTGGGTGCGTCTGACGCAATCGCAATTCGAACCGATTCACATCGGCAAGAATATCTGGGTCGTACCGAGCTGGCATGAAGCACCCGATCCCAATGCGCTGGTACTCGAACTCGATCCCGGCCTGGCTTTCGGCACGGGTAGCCACCCGACCACGCGCCTGTGCATGGAATGGCTGGAAGCCAATGCCCCGCAAGGCAAGTCGGTGCTCGACTACGGTTGCGGCTCCGGCATCCTGGCCATGGTGGCAAAGAAACTTGGCGCAGAGGAAGTCGCCGGCGTGGACATCGATCCGCAAGCCATCGTCTCGGCGCGCGACAACGCCCTTCGCAATCAATGCGAGATCGACTATTATCTACCCGAAGACTATGGGTCGCGCTCGAAGGGGAAGCCTTTCGACGTGGTAGTGGCGAATATCCTGTCCGGTCCCTTGAAGCTGATGGCACCCATGCTCTCGTCTTACGTTGCGCAGGGCGGCAAGCTGGTGCTCTCGGGCGTGCTCGACCGGCAGGCCGAGGAAGTCGCCGCCGCCTACGCGCCTTACATCAAGTTGACGGTCTGGGCCGAACGCGACGGCTGGATCGCGCTAGCCGGACAAAAAAACTGACCAAGCTACATGGCCCTTGCAACCCAATGCCCGCACTGTCATACGACCTTCCGCGTCGCGCATGACCAATTGAAGCTGCGGGCAGGCCTGGTGCGTTGCGGCTCGTGCAAGGAAATCTTCAACGGGATCGACCACTTGCTCCCGCACGAGCCGGCCACGGCGGCGCGCATGCCGGAAGCCCCGCTCGACGAAGACGCTTCCTCGGCGGCACCTGCGGCGGCCGAATCCGCTCCTGCACCGGAGCCGGGAAAACACCTGGCTTCAGAACAGCTCGACTTTGTCTACCCGGACATGGGCGAAGAAGAACCGGTTGCCGAGTCCGATGCCGCAGCGTCGGATCTTACCAAACCAGCCTCGATTCCCGACACCGTACTCGCACCGCATTCCAACGATCCGGTCGAAGTCGAATTCGTCGAAACTCCGCGCAAGGCGCCCCTGCCGACGCCCAGCGTGGCCGAACCGGAGCCGGTCTTTCCCTTCCATGGCGAAGCGCCGGATGTCCCACTGGTGCAGCCGTCCGCAGCAGCGGATGCCGACGTGAGCGAAACAGAAACGCCGGCCGATGGCGGCCCGGTCGATCATGGCCCGGCCGACCCGCTCACGCGCATGACGCTGATCGATGTCGAAGAACAGGGCGACGTTCCGCCCCCGGACCCGGAGGCCCCCGATCCGCTCGACAAGGTCATGGAAGATTTCGAGCGCAAACCGGGGGCGCGCGGCAGGCGCGCCAGAGGCGGCAAGGGCCGGCCTTATGCGCGCAGCCCCCTCGTCACCACGCCCGATGACATGCCGCGCGTCGAACCAAGCATGGAAGACGTGCCGGAGGAGCATGCTGGCGAGCCCGGTTCCGGGGGTGCTGCCGAGTCTGCTGCCGAACAACTTGGCGCGCACGAGCCGGCGACGGAGAACTATTCCGAGGCCGAAGAACCCGAATTCGTCAAGCGCGAGCGTTATCAGCGCACGCGCGGCCGCACCATCCGCATCATAATGAACGTCTGCTCGGTGTTGATGCTGTTTTTGGCCGTGGGACAGGCTGCCTACATCTTCCGCGACCAGCTTGCCGCTCGCTTCCCCGAAACACAGCCGGCGTTGCAGCGTTTCTGTTCCGTGCTCGGCTGCAGGGTCGGCTTGCCGGCACAGATCGAAGCGCTCTTGATTGAGCCGGGGTCGGATCATCTGGAAAAGCTCAGCACCAGAAAAGATACCTCGGAATTGACCCTGGTGATGCGCAATACGGCCAACGAACTGGAAACCTGGCCGCTGCTCGAACTCACCTTAAACGATAGCAACAACATGCCGCTCGCACGCCGCGTATTCACGCCTCAGGAATACCTGCCTGCCGGCGCCGATCCCCAAAAGGGCTTCGGCCCGAATGCCGAGCAGCCGGTCAAGATCTACATCGAATTCGCCGACACCCAGCCGAGCGGCTACAGCGTAGGCCTGTTCTACCGCTAATCTCCCTTCATACACTATATAGAGCATGCCATGACAGCCCTGATCTGCGGTTCCATCGCCTATGACACCATCATGTCCTTCGACGGACGCTTTTCCGAAGCCCTGCTAGCCGACCAACTGCACAAGATCAATGTAGCCTTTCTCGTACCGTCAATGCGGCGCGAGTTCGGCGGCTGCGCCGGCAACATCGCCTACAACCTCAAACTGCTGGGCGGCGATCCGCTGATCATGGCCACCATTGGCCAGGACGCCGCGACCTATGTCGAACGGCTCGACAGGCTCGGCATCTCGCGCCGCTGCGTGCGCCAGATCGACGATGCCTACACGGCACAGGCCTATATCACGACCGACGCAGGCGGCAACCAGATCACGGCCTTCCACCCCGGCGCGATGAGCGTATCCCACGAAAACAGGATCGCCGACGCCGGCCCGGTCAAGGTCGCCATCATCGCACCGGACGGCCGCGACGGGATGCTTCAGCATGCCGCCGATTGCAAGCAATTGGGCATTCCATTTGTCTTCGACCCCGGCCAGGGCATGCCCATGTTCAATGGCGCGGAATTGGAACACTTCATCGATCTGGCCAGCTATGTCGCCGTCAACGACTATGAAGCCGAGATGCTGACCGGGCGCACTGGATTGACGCTGGAGCAGATTGCCGGGCGTGTCGAGGCCTTGATCGTCACGCGCGGCGAAAAGGGGGCGGAAATCTATGCCGGCGGCCAACGCCACGACATCCCCTGCGTGCCGGCCGCACAAGTGGTCGACCCCACCGGCTGCGGCGACGCCTTCCGCGCCGGCATCCTGTACGGCATAGACCGCAGCCTCGATTGGCCGACATCGGGCCGCCTCGCCAGCCTGCTTGGCTCGCTCAAGATCGAGCAGCAAGGCGCGCAGAACCACGCGCCGACACGTCAAGACATCGAACGCCTGTTCCAGCGGGCGTTCGGCTACACACTGCCGATCTGATCGTGGATCTCAGCCGGCCGCAGCAGGCGCCAGCAGGCGTAGCGCATCATCGAGCGTTAAGCCGTGAATTTCCACAGTCTTGTTGCGGCTGGCCGCGCCGCGTGTCAGTTCAATCGCTTTGCGCGGCAGGCCGAGTTGCCCGGCGAGAAAGCGCACGAGGGCGTCGTTGGCCTTCCCCTCGATCGGCTGCGCCTGCAGCTTGATCTTCAGGGCACCGTCCTGTACGCCGACGACCTCCGATTTCTTCGCGTTCGGCGTCGCCAGCACAAAAAGCTTTATTCCGAATGAAGTGGGGCTCACCCACGATGTATCGGCTGCAGGCACGCCGGCCATCACAGATAAGAGAGCAATTGCTTCGCTATCCGCCAAACCACATAAATCAAAAACATCAGAATCATCGGCGAGATGTCGATATTGCCGATCGGCCGCACGACACGGCGGATCGGGCGCAAAAGCGGTGCCGTGAGCGAGTTGATGAATCCGGCTTGCGGCGCATAAGGATTGATCCAACTGATCGCGACTTGCAGCAGCACGACCACGAGCAATCCATAGTAAGTCCAGTCAAGCAGCGCACTCAAGGCGCCGACAAAAATGGCTTCGGGAGTGAGCGGGCCGAATATCGCGGCAATCGCACCGGCAAACAGCAAGCCAATCACGAGAGCGCCCAACAAACTGGCCCAATCGTATCCGCCGAAGCCGGGAATCACGCGGCGCATGGGCTTGACCAGCCAATCCGTCAGCGCAAAGATGAAATCACCGAAATTGTTGGGCGGACGCACGCGGATCGCTTGCATCCAGAAACGCAACAAGAACATCCCGCCCAATATACCGGAGACATATTGCAACAGGTTATAGATAATTTCGTACAGCACAACACTCTCCTCAAGGGCACCTTGAAAATCATGGCGGACGGCCGTCGCAAATCCCGCTCATGACCTCAACGATAGGCACGGTCCAAAGAATGCGCGCCACGCTTCAGTTCGCAGGTTGGGGCAAGCGTTGGATTTTCGAGGCACCCTGAAAATAAAAACCCGTTGTGCAGTACAGGACCGCACAACGGGAATTGTGCCCGAATTGAATCGGGCTTTCCAAGTTACCCTGGATTATTACGGACGCGTGCCGGTCGGGAAGGGCCAGGCGGCAGCCGGGCTCAACACCGTCTTTGCAGCCGGAGCAGCAGGCGCTGCGGGAGCAGCGGCGGCGGCGGGCTTCTTCGGAGCAGCCTTCTTGGCAGCAGGCTTCTTCGCAGCAGCAGGCTTCTTCGCAGCGGCAGGCTTTGCAGCGGCAGGCTTTGCCGCAGCCTTCTTGGCAGCAGGCTTCTTCGCAGCCGGTTTCTTGGCGGCGGGCTTCTTCGCAGCAGCAGCCTTCTTCGGTGCAGCAGCCTTCTTCGGTGCAGCGGCCTTCTTGGCTGCGGGCTTCTTGGCGGCGACGGCCTTCTTGGCAGCTACCGGCTTCTTGGCTGCTGCGGGCTTCTTCGCTGCCACTGCCTTCTTAGCTACCGGCTTCTTGGCAGCTGCGGGCTTCTTCGCTGCCACTGCCTTCTTGGCTACAGGCTTCTTGGCTGCTGCCGGCTTCTTAGCGGCTGCGGCCTTCTTCGGTGCAGCTGCCTTCTTGGCTGCTGCGGGCTTCTTGGCTGCTGCGGCCTTCTTCGGTGCAGCTGCCTTCTTGGCGGCCACGGGCTTCTTGGCTGCAGCCGGCTTCTTCGCTGCGGGTTTCTTGGCTGCGGGCTTGGCCGCTGCCTTCTTGGTTGCTGTTGCCATTTGTTTCTCCTATCACGTGATGGATATAACTAAGTTGGAAACCCTCCTGCGGCATCGCGCGCGATACTGCAGGCGGATTATTCATCGGCACAAGCAAAACCTCTGTTTGCGCTAATGAATTCGGCACCAGCTGAACTGCTGCATCCCCTCTCCGCGACCCCTCTATCGATCTACTGCGCTACCTACGCAGACGCGAGCCTGAGTCGCTCGCTACGATTTCCAGAGGTGCCCGCAATCCCATATGATGCAGCACTTCAGCTCTGGATCGGCCTTCCTAGGCCAATCCAAATTGGCAGCGATAGCACTGAGTGCCCATCGGTTTGCCAATAAAAACGCCGGCACACTTATGCCGGCGTCGGAATACTGTTTACAAAAAACAAGTCTTTTGAAAAGGAAAACGCCGCCTTCACCGATGAAATCGGCTTAAGCGGCGTCGGCGTTTTCGGCCCTGACAATTCAGAACGATGAGGTCGTCTGTTCATTAATCTGACTAAGTCACCCAATCAATGCAGTCTTTTTCTTGGAGTTGTTTTCGACTGCTCCCTGCTTAGAGGGAGCAAGCCGAATCCGCTTACTCCCAATTCAACGCGCCACCGGTCTGGTATTCGATCACGCGCGTTTCGAAGAAATTCCGTTCCTTCTTCAGATCGATCATCTCACTCATCCAGGGGAAAGGATTGTCTTCCTGAGCGAACAAGGTCTCGAGACCGATCTGCTGCGCGCGCCGATTGGCGATGAAGCGCAAATATCCTTTAAACATGGGCGCATTCAAACCAAGCACTCCACGCGGCATTGTATCCTCTGCGTAGCGATATTCCAACTCCACCGCACGTAAAAACAACGCTTTGATCTCTTCGCGGAACTCCGCAGTCCACAAATGCGGGTTCTCCATCTTGATCGAGTTGATCAAATCGATCCCGAAATTGCAGTGCATCGATTCGTCACGCAGGATGTATTGATACTGTTCCGCCGCGCCCATCATCTTGTTCTGGCGGCCCAGCGCGAGAATCTGCGTAAAGCCGACATAGAAGAACAAGCCTTCCATCAGGCAGGCAAAGACGATCAGCGACTTCAGCAATTGCTGGTCCGTGGTCGTGGTGCCGGTCTTGAATTCGGGATTGGTCAGCGTGTCGATGAAGGGGATCAGGAACTCGTCCTTGTCGCGGATCGAGGCCACTTCATGGTAAGCATTGAAAATCTCGCCTTCATCCAGGCCCAGCGATTCGACGATGTATTGATAGGCGTGGGTGTGGATCGCCTCTTCGAAAGCCTGGCGCAACAGGTATTGGCGGCACTCGGGCGCGGTGATATGGCGATAAGTGCCCAACACGATGTTGTTGGCAGCCAGCGAGTCGGCCGTGACGAAGAAACCCAGGTTGCGCTTGACCAGCCGGCGCTCGTCCTCGGTCAGGCCGCTGGGGTTCTTCCACAGTTCGATGTCGCGCTGCATGTTGATTTCCTGCGGCATCCAGTGATTGGCGCAGCCCGCCAGGTACTTGTCCCACGCCCACTTGTACTTGAAGGGCACGAGTTGATTGACGTCGGTCTGGCCGTTGATGACGCGCTTGTCGGCCGCGTTGACGCGGCGGCCTTCGCCCGCCGCAGCAGCCTGCACAGGCTTAGCCACCAAGGCCGGATCCAACGCGATATCTTGATGTTGGGGCGCGCGTTGCTGCGGGGAGCCGATGGCTTCCGCCAAGGCCGGCTGGGGCACAAACTCGGGGGAGAATTGGGGGGCGCGGCTGGGGGTTGCTGCCGGTGTTACGTCTTCGTCCCAATTGAGCATGGCGATGTTTTCCTTAGTCTGCGACTGCATCTTTATTCGATGCACTCTATTCAATGTAGTTCAATTTTTCGCGATTGCGAACCTTGTTTGCGCGGGATGCGGCCGTCTTCCGCATCCCGCCGTGTGCCAAGCCAGCCTTATTGGCAGGCCTCGCACTCTTCAAAACCCGGGTCGCCCGGACGCAAGGCGCAAGCTGCGCCCGCGATTTCGGTTGGAATCGCTGCAGCCGGAGCGGCCATCGAAGCTGCAGCTGCGCCGGCAGCGGAACCCATGCCGGCATCGGCAGAGACCGCATTCAAGGCGCCGGCCTTGGTAGTCGACTTCTCGGCGTGCGTGGCGCCGATCGTGCGCAGGTAGTAAGTCGTCTTCAAGCCGCGCAGCCAGGCCAGCTTGTAGGTTTCGTCGAGCTTCTTGCCCGATGCGCCGGCCATGTAGATGTTCAAGGACTGGGCCTGATCGATCCACTTTTGGCGGCGCGAAGCAGCCTCCACCAGCCACGACGGCTCGATCTCGAAGGCTGTCGCGTACAGGTCGCGCAGGTCTTGCGGTATGCGGTCGATCTTGGCCAGGCTGCCGTCGAAGTACTTCAGATCGGCGATCATGACCTCGTCCCACAGGCCGCGCGCCTTCAGGTCGCGCACCAGGTGTTCGTTGATTTCGGTGAATTCGCCCGACAGGTTCGACTTCACGTACAGGTTCTGGTAGGTCGGCTCGATGCAAGCCGCGACGCCGATGATGTTGGAAATCGTGGCAGTCGGCGCGATGGCGACGCAATTCGAGTTGCGCATGCCGTAGACCTTGATCCGTTCGCGCAGGGCCGGCCAATCCATGGTTTCCGAACGGTCGGCTTCGAGATAGCCGCCGCGCTCTTCGGCCAACAGGTTCAGCGAATCCTGCGGCAGGATACCGCGATCC
Source organism: Burkholderiaceae bacterium (assembly GCA_036384915.1). Lineage (GTDB taxonomy): Bacteria > Pseudomonadota > Gammaproteobacteria > Burkholderiales > Burkholderiaceae_D > PKWO01. The sequence goes on along the minus strand of DASVLJ010000027.1, from coordinate 56,091 downwards.
CACAGCGAACCGCGGTAGGAGCTGTAGCGGCCGCGTTCTTCGGCCAGCTCGGTCGAGGCGTAATAGGCGTAATAGCAGACGGCTTCCATCGAACGGTCGGCGAACTCCACCGCCCCCATCGAGGCGTAAGGCACGCGCATCATATGCAGGCAATCCTGGAAGCCCATGATGCCCAGGCCGACCGGACGGTGGCGCAGGTTGGAGTCGCGCGCCTTCTTGACCGCGTAATAGTTGATGTCGATCACGTTGTCGAGCATGCGCATGGCGATGCGGATGGTCTTTTGCAGCTTGGACAGGTCGAGCTGGCCATCCTTCATGTGGGCCGGCAGATTGACCGAACCGAGGTTGCAGACCGCGATTTCCGAATCGTTGGTGTTGAGCGTGATTTCGGTGCACAGGTTGGAACTGTGAACCACGCCCACATGTTGCTGCGGCGAACGGATGTTGCACGGATCCTTGAACGTGATCCAGGGATGGCCGGTTTCAAACAGCATGGACAGCATCTTGCGCCACAAATCGAGCGCCTGGACTTTCTTGAACAGGCGCAATTCGCCGCGCGCGGCCTTGGCTTCATAGGCGGTATAGGCTTCTTCGAAGGCACGGCCGAACTTGTCGTGCAGGTCTGGCGTATCGGAGGGCGAGAACAGCGTCCATTCGCCCTTTTCCATGACGCGCTTCATGAACAGGTCGGGAATCCAGTTGGCCGTGTTCATGTCGTGCGTGCGGCGGCGGTCATCGCCCGTATTTTTACGCAGGTCGAGGAATTCCTCGATGTCCATGTGCCAGGTTTCCAGGTAGGCGCAAACGGCGCCCTTGCGCTTGCCGCCCTGATTCACCGCCACGGCAGTGTCGTTGACCACCTTCAGGAAAGGAACCACGCCTTGCGACTTGCCGTTGGTGCCCTTGATGTGGGCTCCCAGCGAACGCACCGGCGTCCAGTCGTTGCCCAGTCCGCCGGCATACTTGGCCAGCAGGGCGTTTTCCTTGATCGCTTCATAAATGCCGTCAAGATCGTCGGCCACCGTGGTCAGGTAGCACGAAGACAGTTGCGAGCGCAGCGTGCCCGAGTTGAACAGGGTCGGGGTCGAGCTCATGAAGTCGAAAGTGGACAGCAGGTTGTAGAACTCGATGGCGCGCGCTTCGCGGTCGATTTCGTTCAGGGCCAGACCCATGGCCACACGCATGTAGAACGCCTGCGGCATTTCGATGCGCGTGCCGCGTACGTGCAGGAAGTAGCGGTCGTACAGGGTTTGCAAGCCGAGATAGCCGAATTGCAGGTCGCGCTCGGCAACCAGGGCATTGGCCAGCTTGGCCAGGTCGTACTGGGCCAGCCTGGAATCGAGCAGCTCGGCTTCGATGCCCTTCTTGATGAAGCGCGGAAAGTAATCGATATAGTGAGATTGCGCATCGGCCTGGGCCACCGTCTGGCCGAACACTTCCTTGCGGATGGTGTGCATCAGCAGGCGTGCCGTGACCAGGCTATAGGCCGGGTCTTTTTCCATCAGCGCGCGCGCGGCCAGGATGGCCGATTTGTGCAGCTCTTCGACGGGCACGCCGTCGTACAGGTTCTTGACCGTCTCGGCCAGGATGGCTTCGGCGTCGACGTGCTGCTCCAGACCGATGCAGGCCGAAGTGATCAGCGTGCGCACCTGGCCCATGTCGAGCGGACGGCTGACGCCGTCTTCGACCACGTGCAGCACGATGGTATCGGCTTGCGCTTCCTTGCCGCTGCGCTGCTGGGCGCGCTCTTCCATGCGCTTGGCGCGGTACAGCACGTAAGCGCGGGCGACGTCATGCTCGCCGGAACGCATCAAGGCCAGTTCGACCTGGTCTTGCACGTCTTCGATGTGGAAGGTGCCGCCGGCCGGCTGGCGGCGAACTAGGGCCGAGACGACGTTCTTGGTCAGTTGTTCGACCAGTTCGCGCACACGTGCAGAAGCGGCACCCTGGCCGCCGTTAACAGCCAGAAAGGCCTTGGTCACGGCGATCGAAATCTTCGACGGCTCGAAGCCGACCACGGCGCCGTTGCGGCGGATGATGCGGTAATCGGAAAGGCCTACAGGCGCGGACGGTGCCGCGCCGATATTGCCCATTCCCGGGGACAGGCCGAAATCTGCGGGGGATTTTGCGGTAATTTCCTGAGACGTTTGCATGGGATAAATCCTCCGAAGCTTGTTAGTCATAGGACGGCGCTGGGCCGTCACGTATCATTATTTGTATAGGGTTTGAACCCGCAAATTCATGAGGGTTCAGGGGCTTTTCGAGCATGCCGAATGCGCGCCGAAATCAAAGATTCCGATTCGCACAACGCATCTTCATCTGCACAGGAAAGAGACTGATCAAGGCCTCTTCTGCATCTATTGATATGAACTTTGCGTTGAGGAATGAACGAACAGCCCTAGTAGCGAAAATCACGCCTGAACACTACCTATAGTGGCCAAACTGTGATTTGCACTAATTCTAGTGCCCAAACCCGGGCGATGCAATCACTTTTTCTGGCAAAACTGCACATATTTTTGTTGCGCTGCGAGTGGAAATTTGCATCGCCGCACTCCGCATGGCAATTCGGTGGATAGCTGGTGAACAGCTTGTGGATAGACGGTGGATAAGTGGTGAACAACGCGGAGCACCGCAAATAGCATGCGCAAACAGTGAAGCAAAAATACGACGGTGCTGCGCGAGCGTCAGGCGGGAAAGTGCAATTTGCCGCGACTGGTTTGACCGAGCAACGCATGGTAGCGCGCCCAATCGAAATGCGGACCGGGATCGGTCTTGCGTCCCGGGGCGATATGTTCATGGCCGGCAACCCAGCGCAAGGGATGGGCCGCCGCCAGGGCCTCGGTCAATCCGGCGAGCACGCTGTATTGGCCGTCTTCGAAAGCCGCATCGTCGCTGCCTTCAAGCTCGATGCCGATGGAAAAGTCGTTACAGCGTTCGCGCCCCCGGTGCGAGGACAATCCCGCATGCCAGGCCCGCTCATGGGTGGAAACGAATTGCGTCAAGCGCCCGTCGCGCGCCACCAGGAAGTGCGAAGACACACGCAAGCCTGCAAGTTCGGCGAAGCCGGACTCGGCCGCCGGGTCGAGCCGGTTGGAAAACAGCTCATATATATAGGGGGTGCCGAATTTCCCTGCCGGCAGGCTGATGTTGTGCACCACCAGCAGGTCGATTTCCATGCCCTCGGGACGCGCGTCGCAGTTGGGCGAAGGCTGGCGCGCCGCGGCCGCACACCAGCCGGCCGCGTCGATCGCATAGTCAATCGGGTTCATGGATGCCCAGCCTTTGCATGCGGTAGCGCAGCTGGCGAAAACTGATGCCCAGCAGATCGGCCGCCTGGGTGCGGTTGTAGCGTGTCTTCTCCAGCGCACGGCGCATGATTTCCCGCTCCATCGCATCGAGGTATTGCGGCAGGTCGCACGGCAGGGCCGGCAGCAGGTCGGCGGGAATAGGGGGAACCGGGTTGGCGCTCAACGCCTCGGCTGCCCGCCCGAACTGTGCGGCTTCCGGCTCAGGTTCGGGTCCGCGCGGTATGGATTCGGGAGGCGCGGCGCCATTGCCCCCAACTCCCTTGAGGGCCAGATCGGCCACCTCGATCACGCCGCCGCCGGCAAACGCCACCGCGCGTTCGAGTATGTTCTCCAGTTCGCGCACGTTGCCCGGGAAGGAATAAGCCTTCAAGGCTTGGAGCGCTTCCGGCGACAGCACTGCGGATGCCGCCCCGCCGGCGAGGCGGTCCAGGATCAGCGAGGCAAGCATGGCGATATCGTCGCTGCGCTCGCGCAAGGGCGGCAAGGCAAGCTCGATGACGTTGAGCCGGTAATACAAATCCTGGCGGAAGGCGCCGCGCTCGACGCAGGCGGCCAAATGCTGGTGCGTGGCACTGATGATGCGCACGTCGACCGCTTCCTCGGCGGTGGCGCCGAGCTTGCGCACCCGCCGCTCCTGGATTGCGCGCAACAGCTTGACCTGCATCGCCAGCGGCAAGTCCGCCACCTCGTCGAGCAGCAGCGTGCCGCCGTTGGCGGCCTGGAAGAAGCCGTCCCGATCCTCGGTCGCGCCGGTGAATGCCCCCTTGCGGTAGCCGAAGAATTCCGCCTCCATCAGCGTTTCCGGAATGGCGCCGCAATTGACGGCGACAAAGGGCTTGTCGGCGCGCGCACTCTGGGAATGGATGTCGCGCGCGGCCAGCTCCTTGCCGCTGCCCGACTCGCCCGTGATGGCGATGGGCGCCATGCTGCGCGCCAGCTTGGATATCTGGGCGCGCAATTCGCGCATCGCCGCCGACTGGCCGACCAGGCGCAAACTCGGCTGCGTCGGTTCGACGGCTGCATTCGCCTCTTCCGGGCGCGAAATGCGCAACGCCGATTGCACCATCGTGCGCAACTGCTCCAGCCCCACCGGCTTGGACAGGTAATCGAACGCGCCCGCCTTCAGCGCCGCCACGGCGTTATCGGCACTGCCGAAAGCGGTCAGTACGGCAACCGGCAGGTTCTTCGGCCGGGCGGAAATCTCGCGCACCAGGTCGATACCCTGGCCATCGGTCAGGCGCATGTCGGTCAAGGCCAGGGCGTAGTCATGCGCAGCCAGCAGGAGCCGCGCCTCTTCCAGCGAGGCTGCGCTGTCGACATCGAGCCCCATCTTGACGAGCGTGATCTCAAGCAGCTCGCGCAGATCGGGTTCATCGTCGACGACGAGAATACGGGGTGCGGTCATGGGCCGGGCGGAAAAATCTGGTGGAGTACGATCATATCATTTCAGGTACGGCGGCTCGCAGCGGCCGCCGGCTCGACGGCTAGGCCGTCACCTGACGAATCCTCCGCGGAAAACGTCACGACGAAGCGCCCGCGCGCCTCATCCTGCCCTTGCTCGGACTTTTCCATGCGGTATTCGTAGTCGAGCATGGCGCCGTTGTTGAGACAGAGCTCGCGCGCCAAATAGAGGCCCAGCCCCGTCCCCTTGGACGAGGTGGTGTAAAACGGCTCGAACAGGTGGGAGCGCACCTCGGGCGAAATTGCCGCCCCGTCGTCTTGCACATGCAATTCCAGATGCTTGCCATTCTCGACCAGATGCAGCCGCACGCTGCCCGGCTTGCGGCTGGCATAACGGATCGCGTTCGACAACAGGTTCATCAAGACTTCACGAAGATGCAGCGGGTCGAAGCGCACGCTATGCGCGCCGATATCGATCAATTCGATCGTTTCATCCGGCGCCTTGTGCGTCTCGCGCAATTCCTCGGCGATCTCGCTGACGAAAGGCAGCAAGACGATCGGTTCGCCGTGCACCTGTGCCTTGCGCGACAGGCTCAGGATATCCTCGATCATGCGGTTCAAACGCGCGACATTGTCGCCGATGATGTTCAACAGCCGTTTGGCGGAGGGCGAATCGGCGTCCTCCGCCAGCAGCGACTGGGCATAGGAAATCGCCGACAGCGGATTGCGCACCTCGTGTGCAATGCTGGCGGTCAGCCGCCCCATCGAGGCGAGTTTCAGTTGCTGCGCCTGGTTCTCGATCTCGGTCACGTCCTGCAGGAAGATCACGGTGCGGTCGCCTTCCAGCCCGATGGCCTTTACCGTGCCGAAACGCAATTTCAGGCGGACCGATAGTTCGCGGCGCCAGCCCCAGATCGTCGTCGCCCCCAGCAGGCTGGCGTCCTCGCCGGGCCGCACCACGACAAATAGGGAATCGGCCGCCGCGCGCTCGCGTTCGGTTTTCCCGAGCCAGGCGAAGAATGCCTCGGCAATCGGCGCCAGCGCGGGCCGGTCGACCAGACGGAAGCGGCTGGCGGACCCGGACAGCGACACGCCCAGCATGCTTTCGGCGGCGGGGTTGCTGATCTGCACCGAACTGTCGCGCTCGACCACGAGAATACCGTCGCCCATGTCGGCGATCACCAGCCGGTTGATCGCTTCCTGCACCTGCAATTCCTGGCCGCGCTGCGCCGCCAATTCCTCCTGGTTGATCACGCGCGCCGCCAGGCGGTTGATGACAAAAACCGAGGCGAAGAAGGAGGCGCCATAGAGGCCGGACTGCGACATCGAGGCATCGGCCACGGCAGTAAACAACTGGTAGCCGCTTTCGGCCAGCAGGAAGATCGTCACGGCAGAGACGAAAAACAGCGCCCACAACAGCGGCAGCAGCACGGCGCCGCCGGCCAGCGGGAACAGGTAAAGAATCGCCAAACCGCCGCGCGCGCCGCCCGAAGCGGCATAGAGCAGCGAGATCGCGACGATGTCGGCCGTGATCTGTATCAACAACTGCACGATGAAACGGCCGCGGTAATAGAAGGCGAATCCGGCGAACAGGATCGATAGGGCAAGATAGACGACGCAGGTCTGCCAATAAATGTCGTGCTCGGTCTCGGAGACGCCGCGTTTGATGTTGAGCGCCAGCAAGGCGAACAACAATATCGCGATCACGACCCGCGTGACATTGAAGGTCATCAGCGTGCGCCAGAAGCTGTCGCGCAGCTTGGGTGAGCGCAGAGGCCGCGCGAGACGCGTCAAATTCATTGCCGGGCTAGTTGGCGGTGTTCAGTGCTGCAATAGACGGCGCCATCGGCGCCGGCAAGGGCTTCGGAAGCCGGGAAATGCACGCCGCAATGGGCACATTGCACCATGGCTTCGCTTTGGCGCTGGCGCGGTACACCAGCTTGCCCTGCGCCGCCGTGCTGTTCCTGATGCGCCGCGCGTGCCAGAAAGCGTTTGAGCCAGACCACGACAGCCAGGCCGACAATTAGCCAGATAAGCAGTCTCATAGGAAGGGGCGGCCCAAAATGACTTCGTATACGAAGCGGCTGCCGACATAGCCGAGCAGCAGGGCAATGAAGCCGCCGAGAAAAAAGCGCAAGGCCGTCTTGCCGCGCCAGCCGCGCCAGCGCCGCCCGGCCAGCAGCGCGCCGAACAGCCCCCACGACAAGAGGGTAAATACGGTCTTGTGCTCGAACTTGAACGCCTTGCCGAACAATTGTTCCGAAAATAGCAGGCCCGATACCACGGTCAGTGTCAAGAGGATGAAGCCGAACGCGATCAGGCGAAACAGCAGCTTTTCCATTGTCAGCAGGGCAGGCAGGCCGTCGATGGCCGCACCGAACCAACCGCTCTCCCCGCTCAAACTGGCGTGCAGGCGCGACTCTTGCAGCGCCATCAGGAGCGCATGGAAAGCCGCGATGGTGAGCGTACTATAGGCCAGGATGGCGATCGCCACATGCCAGGAAAACAGAGGCGAGCGCCCCTCAAGTGCGGCAATCTCGCCGGGAAACGCCAGCGGCAACAGTGTGGCCAGCGCGGCGCAAGGCAAGACCAGCACACGCAGGCTGTCGAGCGCGAAATTGCGGTTTTCCAGCCAGTAGGCGGCCACGGAGACCCAAAGCGTAACGGAAAGCATGAGCGCAAAGCCGACGCGCAAGGCGCCGTGCGCATCGATAGCGGCGGCCAGGGCCAGCGCGTGGACCAGCCAGCCGGCCACGACTGCGGCCGAAATCGGCGTACGCAGGCGGCCCGGCAGGAAGGTGGCGAGCAGGTAGAGTAAGGCCGCAATGATGGGAACGACAGGGGATGCGGCGAGCGGAAGCAGGGATTCCATGTGCTAAGTGTAACTCAAGAGCGTCGCTTCTCCAGACCCGCGTCGCGCTCCGGCCTTGTCCGGCAGGATTCCGGCCATATCATATCGGGCATTGCGCCAGCCGCGGCAGGCGAACCGCCTGTTCCAATCGGGTAAAATGCGGGATACCGCAAACGTCAAGGCGCATCCGCCCACTCTGTTTCCTGATAGATATCACCATGCTCGACAATCTCACCCAACGGCTGCACAAGGTCGTCAAGACCATGCGCGGCGAAGCGCGCCTGACCGAATCGAACACCGCCGAGATGCTGCGCGAAGTCCGGCTTGCCCTGCTGGAAGCCGACGTCGCCCTGCCCGCCGTGCGCGAATTCATCGCGCGCGTCAAGGAAAAGGCCATGGGCGAAGAAGTCATCGGCTCGCTCACGCCGGGCCAGGCCTTGGTCGGCGTGGTGCAGCGCGAACTGGCCTCCCTGATGGGCGCCGACCTCGGCCCCGAAGCCTCGCAATTGAACTTTGCGACCCAGCCGCCCGCGATCATCCTGATGGCGGGCCTGCAAGGCGCCGGCAAGACCACCACCGTGGGCAAGCTGGCCAAATACCTGCGCGAACAAAAGAAGAAAAAGGTCTTGACCGTCTCGGCCGACGTCTACCGCCCCGCTGCGATCGGCCAGCTCGAAACCGTCACAGGCCAGGCCGGCGCCGACTTCTTTCCCTCCAAGCCGACCGACAAGCCGGTCGATATCGCCCTGGCCGCGCTCGACTATGCCAAAAAACACTTCCACGACGTGCTGATCGTCGACACGGCCGGCCGTCTCGGCATCGACGAAGCGATGATGCAGGAAATCGCTGCGCTGCATGCCGCGATCAAGCCGATCGAGACGCTGTTCGTGGTCGACGCCATGCTGGGCCAGGACGCCGTCAACACAGCCAAGGCATTCAACGACGCCCTGCCGCTGACAGGGGTGGTGCTGACCAAGCTCGACGGCGATGCGCGCGGCGGCGCGGCGCTGTCGGTGCGCCACATCACCGGCAAGCCGGTCAAATTCACCGGCGTGGCCGAAAAGCTCGACGGCCTGGAAGCCTTCGACCCGCAGCGCATGGCCGACCGCATTCTCGGCATGGGCGACATCCTGGCCTTGATCGAAGAAGCGCGCAAAGGCGTGGACATGGAGGCGGCGCAGGATATGGCCGCCAAGCTCAAGGCCGGCGGCAAGTTCGATTTGAACGACTTCAAGGCCCAAATCAGCCAGATGAAGAAAATGGGCGGCATGGCGGGGCTCCTCGACAAGCTTCCGGCCCAGTTCCAGCAAGCGGCCGGCAATGCCAACATGGATCAGGCGGAAAAGCAGGTGCGCCGCATGGAAGGCATCATCAACTCGATGACGCCGGCCGAGCGCGCCAAGCCCGACTTGATCAAAGCGTCGCGCAAACGCCGCATCGCCGCCGGTGCCGGCGTACAGGTCCAGGAGGTGAACCGCATGCTGTCGCAATTCGAACAGATGCAGTCCATGATGAAGAAGCTGAAGGGCGGTGGCATGCTGAAAATGATGCGCAGCATGAAGAGCATGATGCCGGGCATGCGCTGAGTTTCGCGTCTCGTCATAGGGGAAACCGGCTATTTCCCCTATGAGGCATCCCCCTCCTCCCCAACATCGCGCCGCCCGCCTTTCTCCTTCCGATTGCAGCACACTCCGCTCTCGAAACCCCCGCCGCCGCTGCGGCGCCTCGGACGCAAAACGCATTTTCCCCGTGGTTGCAGGCGCCGTTTTGGATGCTCGCACCACACTCCCCTATGAAAATCGTTCAAATTCACGCAAAAAACACTTGCACTACGAGGGAAACCGCACCACTATTAGCGGTGCGTGCTAGACGCGTTTTCCCAACACAATTGTGAAGGAGGCTTAGAGATGGCAACAGCCAAGAAACCAGCAGCAAAACCTGCAGCAAAGAAGCCCGCCGCAAAGAAACCCGCCGCAAAGCCTGCCAAGGCAGCAGCAAAGCCGGCGGCAAAGCCCGCGGCAAAGAAGCCCGCTGCAGCAAAGCCTGCCGCCAAGCCGGCAGCGAAGAAGGCAGCAGCAAAGCCCGCAGCAAAGAAGGCAGCAGCGCCCAAGGCGGCAGCCAAGCCCGCAGCCAAGAAGGCCGCTCCCAAGGCAGCAGCAAAGCCCAAGACCCCGCGCAAGCCGAATGCAGCCTTCATGAAGGCGATGACCCCGTCTGCAGTCCTGGCTGCCGTCGTCGGCGCCAATCCGCTGCCGCGTACGGAAGTCACCAAGAAGGTGTGGGAGTACATCAAGAAGTTCAAGCTGCAAAACGAGCTCAACAAGCGCATGATCGACGCCGATGAAAAGCTCAAGGCAATCTTTGGTGGCAAGAAGCAAGTGTCCATGTTCGAAATGACCAAGCTCATTTCCGGTCACTTGAAATAATCCTGCCTGGTACCAAACAAAAACGCCCGCATCGCGCGGGCGTTTTTGTTTATGGGGCCGATTTTCTTGGCTCGACACCTCCTGCCGCGCGCGTCCTTTCAATCGCTTCGCGAACGGTCTAGTTGAGGCACAACCTCCTTTGCCGGGTGCGGCCCGGCAGCCGCATACTTTTTTGCTCCGGCCTGGCCGGCCGCCCAAAAGTATGCAAAAAGGCGGGCGCACAAGCTCCCCCCTACGGGGGTTTCCGCTGAAAGGATACGGAAAGTGGGGGCCAATAGTCTCCTGGATCCCCGCCTGCGCGGCCCACCCCTCTCCCGCGAACGGGCGAGGGGAGTTCCAGCTACTCCTTATATTCCCACCGCTTCCAAGCAGCCCGAACCGCATCCGGATACTGCGGTTGCCCCCGGCTGCCGTTATAGCGACCAAGCGCCAAAAACAAATCCCCCTTCTCCTGATCGATATACATGCGCAAGACCGAGCAGCCATAGCGCAAATTGGTCTGCATATTGAACAGCTTCTCGGCATCGCCGTCACCGATGATGCGCGTCCAGAACGGCATCACCTGCATGTAGCCGCGCGCGCCGGCGGTCGAGATGGCGTACTTGGAAAAGCCCGACTCGACCTGGATCAGGCCCAGCACCATCTGCGGGTCGAGCCCGGCGCGCTTGGCTTCATACCAGAGGGTATCGAGGAATTCGCGCCGGGTCTGGGTGTCGGCAAGCGACTTCTTGAGCCGCTCCGACATCTCGCCGCGCCAATACAGGAACTTGATCTTTTGTTCGATCGAAGAGAATTGGGGCCTGGGCGGGCGCGGGTCGGTGATGGTGCGCGATAGCGCAATACGCACCGAATCGGCCATCGCCTCTTCTTTCTGGTTGCCGGCCCAGGCCTGACCCGCAAGGCTCAGGCCCAGACTCAGGGCCAGTCCCCAAGCCAGGCAGGCAGCCCGACGCCGCATGGTCAAGCCAGCTTGGCCTTGACGAAGTCGAGGATGTCGCCAGCCGCCACCGTGGTCGCCTCGGTATCGCGCCGGCCCTGGTATTCGAGCTTGCCTTCCTTCAGGCCGCGCTCGCCGACCACCACGCGGTGCGGCACGCCGATCAATTCCCAGTCGGCGAACATCGCACCCGGGCGTTCGCCGCGGTCGTCCAGCACGGCGTCGATGCCGGTTGCCAGTAGGTCTTCCAGCAGCTTGTCGGCTGCCGCCTTGACCATCTCGCTGCGGTCATAGCCCATGGGGCAGATCACGACCTCGAACGGGGCGAGCGAAGCCGGCCAGATGATGCCTTTGTCGTCGAAGTTCTGTTCGATGGCCGCGCCCAGAATGCGCGTGATGCCGATGCCGTAGCAGCCCATCTGCATCAGCTGCGGCTTGCCGCCTTCGTCGAGATAGGTGGCTTTCATGTCGGCCGAGTAGCGCGTGCCGAGCTGGAACACGTGGCCGACTTCGATGCCGCGCTGGATCGCCAGCACGCCCTTCCCATCCGGCGAAGCATCGCCGGCAACCACGTTGCGCAAGTCTGCCACCATGGGTTCGGGCAGGTCGCGGCCCCAGTTGGCGCCGGTATAGTGATAGTCCGCCTCGTTGGCGCCGCAGATGAAGTCGCTCATGGCAGCCACCGTGCGGTCGGCCACGACCTTGACCGGCTTCTTCGTGCCGATCGGGCCAAGGTAGCCCGGCGGCGTGCCGAACCATTCGACGATCTCGGCTTCACTGGAGAAGCGATACGTGCCCAGGCCCGGCACCTTGGCGGCCTTGACCTCATTCAACTCATGATCGCCGCGCAAGAGCAAAAGCCAGACTTCGCGCTCGGCCCCCTCTTCCTTCGGATCGACCGTCAGCACGATGGACTTGACGGTGCGCGTCAAGTCAACCTTGAGCAGCTCGGCCACGTGTTCGCACTTGGCCTTGCCCGGCGTTGCCGTCTTGGTCAGGGCTTCCGTGGCGGCACCGCGCGGTGCCGAGGGCGCCACGGCTTCGGCCGCTTCCATGTTGGCGGCGTAATCCGAATTCGGGCAATACACCAGCGCGTCCTCGCCGGTATCGGCGATGACGTGGAACTCGTGCGAGCCGGAACCGCCGATGGCGCCATTGTCAGCCGCGACGGCGCGGAATTGCAGGCCGAAACGGTCGAAAATGCGCACATAGGCGTCATACATGATGCGGTAGGATTCCTGCATCCCGGCCAGGTCGCGGTCGAAGGAATAGGCATCCTTCATGGTGAATTCGCGGCCGCGCATCAAGCCGAAACGCGGACGGCGTTCGTCGCGGAACTTGGTCTGGATATGGTAAAAGTTGATCGGCAGTTGGCGGTAGGACTTGATGTCGTTGCGCACCACGTCGGTGATCACTTCTTCCGAGGTCGGCTGAATGATGAAATCGCGCCCGTGGCGGTCCTTCACTCGCATCAGTTCCGGCCCCATCTTGTCCCAGCGGCCGGTTTCCTGCCACAGCTCGGCCGGTTGCACCACGGGCATCAAGAGTTCGATGGCGCCGGCACGGTTCATTTCCTCCCTGACAATGGCTTCGACCTTGCGGATGATGCGCAAGCCCATCGGCATATAGGTATAGATACCCGAGCCGAGCCGCTTGATCATCCCCGCCCTGAGCATGAGCTTGTGGCTGACGATTTCGGCGTCGGAAGGGGCTTCCTTGAGGGTCGAAATAAAAAAGCGGGAGGCGCGCATATCGATGAATTCTTTTTAAAAAGAGAGGGTTATAATCAACTTAATTTTAAAGGATTAGCTGGCTGATGCGCCCATTCTTTGCACAAATGATGACGGATCCCCGGTTTGCGCCGCTTCAGGCGCCACCGCCGGTGCACACTTCCGCACCCAAATGCCGCCCACGCCACAAGCGAATCGGGTTTGGCCCGGGAGCCGTCTAGTTCGAGTGGAAGGACGCTCGGCCGCAGAAAGTTTTGAGGTGCGACATGCTGGATCGTGAAGGCTTCCGCCCGAACGTCGGCATTATTTTGCTCAATACCCGTAACGAGGTATGGTGGGGCAAGCGCGTACGCGAGCATTCCTGGCAGTTTCCGCAGGGCGGCATCAAGTACGGCGAAACCCCCGAGCAAGCCATGTTCCGGGAACTGGAGGAAGAAATCGGGCTGCGCGCGGAACATGTGAAAATCATCGGCCGGACGCGCGACTGGCTGCGCTACGAAGTGCCGGACCGTTTCATCAAGCGTGAGATCCGCGGCCACTATCGCGGCCAGAAGCAGATCTGGTTCCTGTTGCGCATGATGGGCCGCGATTGCGACGTCAACCTGCGTATCACCGACCATCCCGAATTCGACGCTTGGCGCTGGCATGACTATTGGGTGCCGCTCGACGTGGTGATCGAATTCAAGCGTGAAGTCTATCAGCGCGCTCTGCAGGAACTCTCGCGTTACCTGAACCGCCCGTCGCACTACGGCCAGAAGCGCAACACCCCCCGTCCGGCGGCGCCCTGTGGCGAAGCCAGGACGGAGCCGGAAACGCCGTGCGCCGAAACCGCGCCTTCGGGCGAAGAATCGAAACAGGAGTAAGACTGCATGACCACTATCCGTATGACGCGCCTTGCCGGCGCGGCAGTTCTGCTGTGTGCCATCGCCCTGCCTTGCGCCGCAGCCGATGACGAGGATGCATTCGTGGAAGCCGGCTGGCAGACGCCGGATGCCCCAAAAGATGCCGACCTGCTAAGTTTCTATACCGGCCTCACGGGCTTGAAGTTCTCTATCGACGCCAAGTCGCTGACGGTTGGCAAGGATGGCGTGGCGCGCTATACCATGGTGGCAGTCAGCCCCGGCGGCGCAAAGAATGTGAGCTACGAAGGCTTGCGCTGCGCCACCATGGAGCACAAGCTGTATGCCGTCGGCAACGCGGATGGCAGCTGGACCAAGGCGCGCGACCCGCAATGGCTGCCAATCGTCGTAAAGGGCCCCACCGTGCAGCATGCCACCCTGGCCAAGGAGTACGTCTGCAAGGATAGCCAGATGCCGGGCAAGCCCGATGCCATCGTCAACGACATGCGTTATCACCGCACGCCGTTCAGCCCGCAGAGTTGATCTGTCCTGAGCCACCTATAGGGCGTGCTTTGCCGCCCTATAACAAGACCATATTGTCGCGGTGGATCAATTCCGGCTCTTCAACGAATCCGAGTATCGCCGCGATCTCCGCCGAAGGCTTGCGTATGATGCGGCGCGCCTCCGAGCTTGCATAGTTGGTAATACCGCGCGCGATCGCACGACCGGCCTCATCGATACAGGTAATGACGTCGCCGCGGCCGAATTCTCCCGCCACCGCCACCACACCGATGGGCAACAGCGATTTGCCTTCAGTCGTCAATTTTTGCACAGCGCCGGCATCGAGCGTAACTTTCCCTGCGGTCTGCAAATGATCCGCCATCCATTGCTTGCGCGCCGTCAAGTGTCCCGTTTGCGCCGTCAGTTGCGTACCGATCGCTTCGCCATGCGCCAGGCGCACCAGGGCATGGTCTTCTCGCCCCCATGCGATCACGGTGTGCGCCCCCGAAGCGGCGGCGCGCTTGGCTGCAAGAATCTTGGTCAGCATGCCCCCGCGTCCGATCGCGCTGCCGGCACCGCCGGCCATGGCTTCGAGTTCGGGGTCGCCGGCGCGCGCTTCGTGGACGAACTCGGCAGCCGGATCGCGCCGCGGATCGGCCGTGTAGAGGCCGCGCTGGTCGGTCAGGATGATCAGCGCATCGGCTTCGAGCAGGTTGGCCACAAGCGCCCCCAGCGTATCGTTGTCGCCGAACTTGATTTCATCGGTGACGACCGTGTCATTCTCGTTGATGATGGGGATCACACCAAGACGCAGCAGTGTGAACAGTGTGGAGCGCGCGTTGAGGTAGCGTTCACGGTCGGCCAGGTCGGCGTGCGTCAAGAGCACCTGCGCCGTACCCAGGGCGTGAGCGCGAAAACTGGTTTCATAGATTTGCGCCAGGCCCATTTGGCCGACGGCGGCGCAAGCCTGCAGTTCATGGATGCCCGTCGGACGCTTGTCGAAACCGAGACGCTGCATGCCTTCGGCGATGGCGCCCGAACTGACCAGCACGACTTCCTTGCCCATCTGGCGTAATTGCGCGATCTGTTGCGCCCACTTGGCAATAGCGGCATGGTCCAGCCCCTTGCCGTCGTTGGTGACGAGGGACGACCCAACCTTGACGACCAGGCGCCGCGATTTTTCGATGATTGATTTCAAGCCTGCTTCCCCAAATACACAACGCGGGATGGCTCCCGCTGGATTGCTGATACGGCGACAAGCAAGCCCTGATGGAGCTAGTCGATGACTTTGAAGCGAGGATCGTCGCTTTCGATCGAGGTGATGGCGCGCGCCTCTTCCACCATCTGCATTTCGCCGGCGCGTTCCTCCGCCTGGCGTTGCTCGGCGAGGTAATTATAAATCTCGACGATCAAATCTTCGCAGCCTTCGCGGTTCAAGGCCGAGATTTCGAACACCGGGCCCTTCCAGCCGAAGCGCTTGACGAAGTCCTTGACGCGCGATTTGCGCTCGTCTTCCGGCACCATGTCGAGCTTGTTCAACACCAGCCAGCGCGGCTTGTCGAACAGCGATTCGTCGTACTTCTTCAATTCCTTGACGATGGCCTTGGCTTCCTTGACGGGGTCGACGTTGGCGTCGAACGGTGCCAGGTCGACGATATGCAGCAGCAGGCGCGTGCGCTGCAGATGGCGCAAAAACTGGGTGCCCAGGCCGGCGCCATCGGCCGCGCCCTCGATCAAGCCGGGGATGTCGGCAATGACGAAGCTCTTCTCATGGCTGACACGTACTACGCCCAGGTTGGGATGCAGCGTGGTGAACGGATAATCGGCAATCTTGGGCCGTGCATTCGATACTGCCGTAATGAAGGTCGATTTTCCGGCATTGGGCATGCCCAGCAGGCCGACATCGGCCAGCACCTTCAACTCGAGCCGCAGTTCGCGCCGCTCGCCTTCCTTGCCATCGGTCTTCTGCCGCGGCGCGCGGTTGGTCGAGGACTTGAAATGGATATTGCCCCAGCCGCCTTCGCCACCCTTGGCCAGCACGGCGGTCTGACCATGCTCGGTCATGTCCGCCAGGATCTCGCCGTCATTGTCGTCGATGATCAGCGTGCCGACCGGCATGCGCAGTACGATGTCTTCTGCGCCTTTGCCGTAACAATCCGAACCGCGTCCGTTTTCACCATTCTTGGCGCGGTGCAGCTTCGAAAAGCGATAGTCGACCAGGGTGTTGACGTTGCGGTCGGCGATGGCATAGATGCTGCCGCCGCGCCCGCCGTCGCCGCCGTCCGGTCCGCCGAAGGGGCGGAACTTTTCGCGGCAAAACGAGGCGCAGCCGTTGCCGCCGTTACCGGCAATGACTTCTATCCTGGCTTCGTCGATGAATTTCATGATGTGCTCTATGTCGGTTATTGAAACCGCCGCAGAATGAAACTGGCGTCTTGCGCTACCTTAGCACCAGCATCATTTTGCCGCAGAATCAAAAAAGGCCCTACCAAAGGTAGAGCCTCTTGCTGCAGACCAAACCAACTTACGCGGGAACTACCGTCGCGTAGTGGTTTTGCTGCGGGCCCTTGGTCACGAACTTGACCTTGCCGTCGATCAGCGCGAACAGGGTGTGGTCCTTGCCCATGCCGACGTTTTCGCCCGGGTGCATCTTGGTGCCGCGTTGGCGGACGATGATGCCGCCGGCGTTGATGACCTGGCCGCCGTAAACCTTGACTCCCAGCCGTTTCGATTCTGAGTCACGACCGTTGCGCGTAGTGCCGCCGCCCTTTTTATGTGCCATTTGAAGCTCCTTGGTATCCTGTTACTCGATCAGCGCGTGCCGATTAGCCGTTGATCGAAACGATTTGCAGTTCGGTGTAGTTTTGGCGATGGCCTTGATGCTTCTGGTAGTGCTTACGACGACGCATCTTGAAAATCTTGACCTTGTCGTGACGACCGTGGGAGACAACCGTAGCCAGAACCTTTGCACCTTCAACCAGCGGCGCGCCAAACTTGATGGCATCGCCAGCGCCCACTGCGAGCACTTGATCCAAGGTGATTTCGGAACCAATGTCTGCCGGTATCTGTTCTACTTTGAGTTTTTCGCCAGCAGCAACCTTGTACTGTTTGCCACCGGTTTTTATGACCGCGTACATGAGAAACCTCATCAATAAAAAATAATGGAATTTTCCGCCGGTTACGTGAAAGCCACGCACCAAACCGCCGTGACAAAACCGGAGAACCGCATATTATACATAGACTTAGCGCAGCAGTCAAAAACTTATTGACACGGGAAGCGAAGTCGGTCATTTATTGCCGATTGCACAAAGAATGAGCACGCGCGCCCGACGGGGGCAAATAAATTACCCGCATTGGTGATGCAAATAGCAAGGTTTTGCCTGGAAAACATTGGTTTTCCCGCTCTCGTCGTATAATCCCCGCCATCGATGACATATCGCAGGTCAAGCCTCAAAACGGCGGTTGACCGCTTATCCGCATCGGCAAAGCCATATGAACATTGAAATGCCCACATTCTGCGCGACTTCCGGGTTCATCGAGAGCGCTACAGACGCGATAGCGCCCTTGGCGGACATCAGTCCGCGTCGTCGTCGCGCCTACCCGGAAAGCCGGAAAAATGTACATTCGCGCCCGTCCAACTACCGTTTCTAGGTTCGATCTTGTCCGCCGCAACCACGCCTTCACAGCAAACCATCATCCAGCCCATCGCTCTCGACATGGAGGCGGTCAACACCGTCATCCGTCGTGAATTGCGCTCCGAAGTCCCCCTGGTCAGCCAAATCGCCGAATACATCATCAGCGCCGGCGGAAAGCGCATCCGCCCCGTACTGGTCTTGCTGACTGCCAATGCCTTCGGCTACAAGGGCGGGCATCACCATGTGCTGGCGGCCGTGATCGAATTCATCCATACCGCGACCCTGCTTCATGACGACGTGGTCGACGAATCCTCATTGCGGCGCGGGCGCGAAACGGCCAACGCGCTGTTCGGCAATGCGGCGTCCGTCCTGGTGGGCGACTTCGTCTATTCGCGCGCCTTCCAGATGATGGTGTCCGTAGGCAGCATGCGCGTGATGGAAATCCTGGCCGACGCAACCAATGTGATTGCCGAGGGCGAGGTGCTGCAATTGCTGAACATGCACGACCCGGATGTGACCGAAGAACGCTACCTGCAGGTGATCCGCTCCAAGACTGCCAAGCTGTTCGAAGCGGCGGCCGAACTCGGTGCGCTGGTGGCGGGCGCGAGCTCGCAGGAGGTCGAGGCTTGCGCCGAATACGGCCGCTCGCTCGGCACGGCGTTTCAACTGGTCGACGACGTGCTCGACTACTCCGGCGTAGCCGCCGATATCGGCAAGAATGTCGGCGACGACCTGCGCGAAGGCAAGCCCACGCTGCCTTTGATCTATTTGATGCAGCACGGCACGCCGACCCAGCGCGATCTGGTGCGCTCCTGCATCGAACAAGGCGACGAGACGCATTTCGATGAAATCCTGGCCGCCATCACCACCAGCGGCGCCCTCGACTACACGAAAAGACAAGCCGAAATCGCGGCCCAACGGGCCGCCGATTCGATTCGCACCCTACCCGATAGCCTTTTCAAGGATTCTCTGCTAGAATTATGCGCTTTCGCAGTCGACCGTAATCACTGACTGCGAATTGCGTGTCTTTTAGCAAGGCATCGGGGTGTAGCTTAGCCTGGTAGAGCGCTACGTTCGGGACGTAGAGGCCGGAGGTTCGAATCCTCTCACCCCGACCAGGCATTACAATTGCAGATATATGTTCCGTGTCGCACGTGAACTATGCAGTTGGTCATAGTTTAATGCCACTTCGCCTATGCGTTCTCCTTATTTCATGAAGCGAATTCATTTGCCCAAGCGCCATATGGCCGGTGTACGTCCTTAAGCCGTGGACGCCATTCCCTTATGGGTCCAGGTACTGGCCCTGCCGCTACTGATCCTGCTGTCGGCCTTTTTCGCCATGGCAGAAACGGCCCTGATGGCGGCCAATCGCCATCGCCTGCGCCATCTGGCCAAGCGCGGCAGCGTTTCCGCTTCGACCACGCTGTGGCTGCTGGAGCGCACCGACAAACTGCTGTCCCTGATCCTGATCGCGAATACGCTGATCAATGCACTGGCGACGGCACTGGTCACGGCATTGGCGATCTGGACCTTCGGCAATAACGAACGCGTCATCACCACCGCCACGGCGGCCGTGGCCTTCCTCCTGATCATATTTGCCGAAATCGGCCCGAAAATCATCGGCGCCACCTATCCCGAGCGTATCGCCCTGCCCACCAGCCTCATCCTGAAACCGCTCATAACCGTGGGCAAGCCAGTCATCTGGATCGTCAATCTGTTTGTTTCTGGCCTGCTCAAGGTGTTGCGCATCAAGACCGGCGATTCGGCCCGCGACCACCGGCTCTCGCCGGAGGAATTGCGAAGCATGGTACTCGAGGGTGGATCCTTCATTCCGAAAAAGCATCGAAGTATCCTGCTGAACCTGTTCGACCTGGAAAAGATCTCAGTCGAGGACGTGATGACGCCGCGCGCGCAGATCGAGGCGCTCAATCTGGCAGTGCCGGTGGAAGACATCAAGCACCAACTCACCACCTGTTACCATAACAAGCTACCTGTATACGAAGGTGAAATCAATCGCGTGGTCGGTATCCTGCATGTGCGCAAGGCAATTGCGCTACTGAACGAGCAAGAGGATTTGACCGTTGAGCACTTCCGCGAATTGCTTACCGCCCCTTACTTCATTCCCGAAGACACCGGAGTGTTTGCGCAATTGCAATATTTTCAGGAAAACCATGAACGGCTCGGCATCATCGTCGACGAATACGGCGAAGTGCAAGGCTTGGTGACGCTGGAAGACATCATCGAGGAAATGATAGGTGAGTTCACCACCACCATGCCCGGTGCCGCACGCGCCGATGCGCTGGGTTGGGACGCCAATGGCGAGTGCCTGCTCGAGGGTAGTGCCACGCTGCGCGACATCAACAAACGGCTCGGCTTGAACTTCCCGCTCGACGGCCCGAAAACCCTGAACGGCTTGCTGCTCGAGCATCTGCAAGACATTCCCGACGCCAGCGTCAGCTTGAAAATTGCCGGCTGCGTCATCGAAATCGTCCAAGTCCAACATCAGGCGATCAAAGTTGTAAAATTAATCAACCGGAACGCCACTCGCCAACGTACTGCTGCCGAAGCCTGAGTGCGGCTCGAAGCAACTTGAAGCGGATAAAAGCGGCCTTGCCGCAGAAAAATATTGCAAAGTGTTGCGTAAACGCCCGACTCGGCCAGTTTGTTAATTTTTTGGCGTTTCCTGGATTCAATTTTTTCACAAATTGTCTTTACAAATCAGGTGCCTATAGGCATCATCTAAAGCTGATTGGACGAATCTGGCGATAGCATCGACTCACTATCATGGCTGCAGTACTCCCTAACTCTCCGGCAAACGCTGCCATTCCGGGTTTGGCACGTGCCTTGCTGCAAGCCGGGCGCCTTACCGCACAACAGGTCGATACACTGGTAAAGAAGTCGGCCGCCGAAAAGGTGCCGTTCATTGAGGTTTTGTTGCAAAGCGGAAACATCGACGGCAAAGCGCTTGCCACTTTTTGTTCCGAGACCTTCGGCTACCCGGTCCTCGATTTTTCCGCCTTCAATCAAAGCTTTGCGCCGGAAAAGGTCATCGACGCCAAGCTGATGCAGAGCCAGCACGTATTGGCCCTGGCCAAGCGCGGCAACAAGATATCGGTTGCGATTTCGGATCCGACCAACACCCAAGCGCTGGACCAGATCAAGTTTCAGACCGAATTGATGGTCGAGCCCATCATCGTCGAACATGCGGCGCTGATGCAATTGATCGAAAAGCAGGGGCAATCGGCCGAACAGAATCTGAACGAGCTGATCGGCGACGATCTCGACATGGATTTCGCCGATACCGACATGCAGTCGGGCACCGAATCCAGCGCCGCAGCAGCAGCCGATATCGACGACGCCCCCGTCGTCAAATTCCTGCAAAAGATTTTGACCGATGCGATCAATATGGGCGCATCGGACTTGCACTTCGAGCCGTTCGAAAAGTATTACCGCATCCGCTTCCGGGTAGACGGCGTGTTGCGCGAAGTGGCCCAGCCGCCCTTGGCGATCAAGGAAAAGCTGGCTTCGCGCATCAAGGTGATTTCCAAGCTCGATATCTCGGAAAAGCGCGTACCGCAAGACGGCCGCATGAAGCTCGTGATGTCCAAGACCAAGTCGATCGACTTCCGCGTCAGCACGCTGCCCACGCTGTTCGGCGAAAAGATCGTCATGCGTATTCTTGACGCAACCCAGGCGCAGATGGGCATCGAATCGCTCGGCTACGAGCCGGATCAGAAGGAGTTGCTGGTCAACGCGATCCACCGTCCCTACGGCATGGTGCTGGTGACCGGTCCAACCGGTTCGGGCAAGACCGTGTCGCTCTATACCTGCCTGAACATCCTGAACCAGCCCGGCATCAATATCTCGACCGCGGAAGACCCGGCCGAAATCAACTTGCCCGGTGTAAACCAGGTCAATGTCAACGACCGGGCCGGCCTGACTTTCCCGGTAGCGTTGAAAGCCTTCCTGCGCCAGGACCCGGACATCATCATGGTCGGCGAAATCCGCGACCTCGAAACCGCCGACATTGCGATCAAGGCAGCGCAGACAGGCCACATGGTATTCTCCACGCTGCATACCAACGACGCGCCCGGTACGCTGACGCGTCTGATGAACATGGGCGTGGCGCCGTTCAACATCGCCTCTTCCGTCATCCTGATCACGGCGCAGCGCCTGGCGCGCCGCCTGTGCACCTGCAAGCAGACCACGGTCATTCCCGACGAAACCCTGATCGAGGCAGGTTTCAAGGAAGAGGATCTGGACGGCACCTGGATGCCCTACAAAGCGGTAGGCTGCGAACGCTGCAGCGGCAGCGGCTACAAAGGTCGCGTTGGCATCTATCAGGTGATGCCGATCTCGGAAGAAATCGAAAAGATCATTCTCTCGCATGGCACGGCGCTGCAGATCGAGGAACAGGCGCGCCTCGACGGCGTCAACTCGCTGCGCCAATCCGGCTTGGTCAAGGTCAAGCATGGCTTGACCTCTCTGGAAGAAGTGCTTGGCTGCACCAACGAATAGCAAAATACAAGGAAGCTGATATGGCTACGGCAGCGAAACTGGCGGTCAAGGAAACCGTCTACGCCTGGGAAGGCAGAGACAAAACGGGTAAAACCGTCAAGGGCGAAATGCGCGCCGGCGGCGAAGCCATAGTCAGTGCGACCTTGCGCCGCCAGGGCATCCTGGTAGGCAAGGTCAAGAAAAAGACCTTCTCCAGCGGCAAAAAGATCACCGACAAGGACATCACCCTGTTCACGCGCCAGATGGCCACCATGATGAAAGCCGGCGTGCCGCTGTTGCAGTCGTTTGAAATCGTCGGGAAAGGCCATGCCAACCCCTCTGTCGCCAAACTGATCAACGACATCCGCAACGACGTGGAGACCGGCACCAGCCTGAACCAGGCGTTCCGCAAATTCCCTCTGTACTTCGACGCCTTGTTCTGCAACCTCGTAGGCGCCGGCGAGCAGGCCGGTATTCTGGAAGACTTGCTGACCCGCCTGGCGATCTACAAGGAAAAGACGCTTGCCATCAAGGGGAAGATCAAGTCGGCCTTGTTCTACCCGGTCTCGATCCTGGCCGTGGCCTTCGTCGTGACTGCCGTGATCATGATCTGGGTGGTGCCGGCATTCAAATCGGTGTTCACCAGCTTCGGCGCGGATTTGCCGGCGCCGACCGTGATGGTAATGAATATATCGGACTTTTTCGTCAAATGGTGGTACCTGATCTTCGGCGGCCTGTTCGGCGCGCTGTACTTCTTCTTCCAAAGCTGGAAGCGCTCCGAAAAGATGCAGCGCACCATGGACCGGATATTGCTCAAGCTTCCCGTGTTCGGCGACGTCATCATGAAAGCCACCGTGGCGCGCTGGACCCGCACCCTGGCCACCATGTTCGCCGCCGGTGTGCCGCTGGTCGAATCGCTCGACTCGGTCGGCGGCGCCGCCGGCAACTTCGTCTTCTTCGATGCCACGCGCAAGATCCAGACCGAGGTCTCGACCGGCACCAGCCTGACCGTGGCGATGCAAAACGCCAGTATCTTCCCCAGCATGGTGACGCAGATGGTCGCGATCGGCGAGGAATCCGGTGCGCTCGACTCGATGCTCGGCAAGGTGGCCGACTTCTATGAAGCGGAAGTCGACGATGCCGTCGAGTCGCTCTCCTCCCTCATGGAGCCGATGATCATGGTGATCCTGGGCGTCCTGATCGGCGGCTTGGTGGTGGCCATGTATCTGCCTATCTTCAAGCTGGGTTCCGTGGTTTGATGTTCGATTCCTTGTTCTTCGCCGCGCCGGGTAGCCTCTACTGCGCGGCGGTAGCCGGGATATTCGGCCTGTTGATCGGCAGTTTTCTCAATGTCGCGATCCACCGCCTGCCGCGCATGATGGAGCGCGAATCGGACGACTACCTGCCGCTGTACCAGGAGGGACGCGAGGAAGGGATCCGGCTCGGCTCGGCCGTCACCTCCGTCTCCTACGAAAGCAAGGTGCCCTTGCCGCACGCGGAACCCTATAACCTCGTGCTGCCGCGTTCGGCGTGCCCTTCTTGCGGCCATCAGATCACGGCGCTGGAAAATATTCCCATCCTCAGTTATCTGGTTCTGGGCGGCAAATGCAGCGAATGCAAGGCGCCTATTTCGCTACGCTATCCGGCCGTGGAGCTTTTGACCGGCTTGCTGTCGGCCGGACTGATCTGGCACTTCGGCAGCGGTGCGCAGGGCTTGGCTACCCTGGTGTTCGCCTACCTGTTGCTCGCGATGACCTTCATCGACGCCGATACCAAGTACCTTCCCGACGCCCTGACTTATCCACTGCTCTGGATCGGCTTGCTGTTGAACACGAAGAACCTGTTCGCGCCGCTCAGTGAGGCCGTGATCGGCGCGGCGGTCGGATATATGTTCTTCTGGCTCATCGGCAAGCTGTTTTTCCTGTTGCGCAAGACAGAAGGCATGGGCCAGGGCGATTACAAGTTGCTCGCTGCGCTCGGCGCCTGGTTCGGCTGGAAGATGCTGCCGCTGATCGTGCTGGTTTCCTCCCTGTTTGGCGCCGTCATCGGCATCGTCCTCATCGTGCTGGCCAAACGCGGACGTAACTACGCCATTCCCTTCGGCCCTTATCTGGCGTTTGCCGGCTTGGTGGCGCTGGTGGCAGGCCAGCCCATCATCGACGCCTATCTCAGAATGAATCAGTAATGGCTTCCGCTGCCAAACGCTTCTCGGTTGGCCTGACAGGCGGAATCGGTTCGGGCAAGACCACCGTCGCCAACCTGTTCGGCGAATTCGGCGCTGCCATCGTCGATACCGATTTGATCGCGCATCAGGTCACGGCACCGGGCGGCCGCGCCATCGCCGAAATCCGCGCTGCGTTCGGTGCGGATTTCATCACTCCCGAAGGTTCCATGGATCGCGCGCGCATGCGCGAACTGGTGTTTGCGGATCCAGGGCAAAAAGCCAGGCTGGAGGCCATCCTCCACCCGCTGATACGCGAAGAAACCGAAGCACAGGCAGCGCATGTAACCGGTATTTACCTCGTCTTCGTCGTGCCCTTGCTGGTGGAATCGAAAACCTGGCTCCAGCGCGTCGATCGCGTCCTGGTGATAGACTGTCCGGAAGAAATTCAACTGGCCCGTGTCATGGAACGCAACGGGCTGGACGAAGCGCAGGTGCGCGCCATCATGGCAAGCCAGGTGCCGCGCTCGGTGCGGCTGGCGGCGGCCGACGATGTACTCGATAACTCTGGCGCGGCCGATGGCTTGCGTGAGAAGGCCGGGCGGCTGCACGCGCTATACTGCGGACTGGCTGCGCACGCAGCAGTTTGAACCGGGTCATCCAGCGAAATAAGTCGTGTACAACATTTGTAATTTTTTACGCCTTCGTTCAGAATCACGTATCGCCACCGAATCTGCCGAGGAAACATTTTGATTGTCTACGAATACCCTTTCAACGAGCGTATTCGCACCTTGCTGCGGTTAGAGGATTTGTACGAAAAATTCGTATTTTTCCTTAATCAGGAACATCCCCTGCAACACCATGTCGCGCTGTCGACGATTTTCGAAATGCTAGAAGTGGCCGGGCGGGCCGATCTCAAATCCGATTTGTTGCAAGAGCTTGAGAGGCAGAAACAGACCCTGCTCGGCTTCAAGTCCAATCCCGCCGTCGAAGCGGACCGGCTCGATGCCGTGCTCTCCGAAGTCGACCGAGCCGGCAGTGCCCTCGTGGCCGCCCAAGGCAAAACCGGCCAGCATATCCGCGACAACGAATGGCTAATGAGCATACGCGGCCGCACCATCATCCCAGGCGGTGCCTGCGAATTCGATCTGCCATCCTACTATGCTTGGCAGCAGCGTCCGGCCGAGCAGCGCGCCGCGGATATCGCCAACTGGTTTGCACCGCTGGCCCCCCTGTTCGATGCCATCAACATCGTGCTGCGCCTGCTGCGCGAATCGGGCCGGCCGGCGAAGATGATTGCCAATGCCGGCAGTTATCAGCAGATGCTGCAAGGCAAGGTATATCAGATGCTGCGCCTGACCCTAGACGAGACGCTAGGCGTCATTCCTGAAATTTCCGCCAACAAATACATGCTCTGGGTGCGCTTCATGCTGCAAGATGGCGACATGAAACCGCGCTCGACTGAGCACGATGTGCCTTTTGAGCTGACGCTCTGCAATTTCTGATGGTTACCAAAGTCGATTGCCCGACATGCGGCAAAAAGGTCGAATGGGTGGAACAGAATAAATACCGGCCGTTTTGCAGCGAACGCTGCAAACAGATCGATCTCGGTGCCTGGGCTGAAGAAAAGTACGTGATTCCTGCCGTCAATCCGCCGCAAGGGATGGATGACGAAGAGCCGACATCATCCCATTAACCAAGGCGAATCGTAGAAGGGCGCAGAGCGAAGCCCGGTCTTAACGATAGCGCTCCATCGACAAGCCTTCCAGGTCGATATCGGGCTTCTTGCCCGACACGATATCGGCCATCACCCGTCCCGACCCGCAAGCCATGGTCCAGCCCAGCGTACCGTGGCCGCTGTTCAGGAACAAGTTGCCATAACGCGTCTTGCCCAGCACAGGCGTGCCGTCCGGCGTCATCGGGCGCAGGCCGCACCAGAATTCCGCCTTGGCCACATCGCCGCTGTCGGGAAACAGGTCGGTCACGGAATGCTCCAGCGTTTCGCGCCGGCGCGCATGCAGGCGCAAATCGAAGCCGGCGATTTCGGCCGTCCCCCCGACGCGGATGCGGTCGCCCAGGCGCGTGATCGCGACCTTGAAGGTCTCGTCCATGATGGTCGATTCCGGTGCTCGCGAGGCGTCGGTGATCGGCACCGTGATCGAATAGCCCTTGATCGGATAGATCGGGACGTGCAGGCCGATGCCGCGCAGATAAGCGGCCGAATAGCTGCCCATGGCCAGAACGTAGGCGTCCGCATGCAATTCGCCGACCGAAGTGGCGATACCGGCGATTTTGTCACCCTGGGCGAGCAAGCGGTCTATCGTCACGCCATAGCGGAATTGCACACCGAGCTTTTGCGCCATGCCGGCCAGGGCCTGCGTGAACTTGAAGCAATCGCCGGTCTCGTCGCCGGGCAGGCGCAGGGCCCCGACAAATTTTTGCCGTACATGCACCAAGGCCGGCTCCACTTTCAGGCAAGCGGTCGGGTCGAGTACTTCGTATGGCACGCCGTAACGCTGCAAAACCGCGATGTCGGCGGCCGAGGCGTCAAGCTGCTTTTGCGTGCGGAACAACTGCAGCGTACCTTGGCTGCGCTCGTCGTAGCTGATGCCGGTGTCCTTGCGCAAATCGATCAGGCAATCGCGGCTGTATTCGGCCAGGCGCACCATACGGCTCTTGTTGACTTCATAACGCGCCGACGTGCAGTTGCGCAGCATGCGGAACACCCAGGACCACATCTGCGGGTCGACGCTGGGACGGATCGCCAGCGGGCTGTGGCGCATCAGGAGCCACTTGACCGCTTTCATGGGAATACCGGGCCCGGCCCATGGCGCCGCATAGCCGGGCGAAACCTCGCCGGCATTGGCGAAGCTGGTTTCCAAGCCAGGGCCGGTCTGGCGCTCGATCACGGTCACTTCATGACCGGCTTGCGCGAGGTAATAGGCCGAGGCGGTACCGATGACGCCGGCGCCGAGTATCACGACTTTCATTATTCTTTCTCCCATCGTAGCTTGTCGAGCCATTCGATCAAGGGGATCGTGGCCGGCAATAGCGGCTCCACGCCTACGCTGCCCTGCCAGGCGAAGGCTTGCCCCTCCAGGCTTTGCGGCTCGCCGTCCCAATCGCGGCTGATATAGAAATGTAATCTGACATGGGCGTGCGGGTAAATATGCTCGACGCCACACCAGGGCTCTGCCGATTTGACAGTCACCCCGAGTTCCTCGACAAATTCGCGCTTCAAGGCATCGACGATGGCTTCGCCCGGCTCCACCTTGCCGCCCGGGAATTCCCAGTAGCCGGCATAGGGCTTGCCTTCCGGGCGCTGCCCCAGAAGCACGTCGCCGTTGGGTTGCATCAGGATGCCCACGGCCACATCGATCGGTTTTGCCGGCATTATTTCTTACCCGCGAAATCCTTGGCGAATTGCCAAGCGACACGCCCCGAGCGCGAACCGCGCTGCAAAGCCCAGCGCAAGGCATCGTCGTGCGCCGTGGCGATCTGTTCATCGTCGCAGCCGAGCTGGCGCAGCCAGTGTGCGACGATGTTCAGATAGTCGTCCTGCCTGAACGGATAGAACGACACCCACAGGCCGAAGCGCTCGGACAGTGAAATCTTTTCTTCCACTGTTTCGCCCGGATGCAGGTCGCCGTCCTCGGTGTGCTTGTAGCCTGCATTGTCGGTCATGCTTTCTGGCAGCAGGTGGCGCCGGTTCGATGTGGCATAGACCAGCACGTTGTCGGACTGGGCCGAGACACTACCGTCCAGGGCCACCTTCAAGGCCTTGTAGCCGCGCTCGCCCTCGCCGAACGAGAGATCGTCGCAAAAGATGACGAAGCGCTCGGCACGGTCGCTCACCAGATCGACGATGTCGGGCAAATCGACCAGGTCGTCCTTGTCGACTTCGATCAAGCGTAAGCCCTGGGCGGCAAACTGATTCAGGCAGGCCTTGATCAGCGAAGACTTGCCGGTACCGCGCGCGCCCGTCAGGAGCACGTTATTGGCCGGCAAGCCGGCGACAAACTGGCGGGTATTCTGCTCGATCAGCGCTTTTTGCGGCCCGATGTTTTGCAAATCGGAGAAGGCAATGGCCGAAGTATTGCGCACCGCTTGCAGGAAACCCTGGCCGTTGCGCTTGCGCCAGCGGAACGCGGTGGCGCTTTCCCAAGCGGCTGCAGGCGCTGCGGGCGGCAAGACCGCCTCAAGCCGCGCAAGCAGGCTTTCCGCACGCGCGATCAAGTGCTCCAGATCCGCCATTTCAGGAACGGTAATCGGCGTTGATCGACACGTAGTCGTGCGACAGATCGCAAGTCCAGACCGTCGCCGCCACGCTGCCGCGTCCGAGCTTGACGCGCACCGTGATCTCGCTTTGCTTCATCACGCGCTGGCCGTCTTCCTCGCGGTAGTCTGGATGGCGTCCGCCATGCTTGGCGACCCAGACATCGTCGAGGTAAAGGTTGATCTTGTTGACGTCGAGGTCGTTGATGCCGGCATAGCCGACTGCGGCCAGGATGCGGCCGAGGTTGGGGTCGGACGCGAAGAAAGCGGTCTTGACCAGCGGCGAATGTGCGATCGCATAGGCCACTTTGCGGCATTCTTCCGTGTTCGCGCCTTCCTCGACGGTGACGGTGATGAACTTGGTCGCGCCTTCGCCGTCGCGGATGATTTGCTGCGACAGGTTTTGCGCCAGCGTCGTAACGGCCTTGGCCAGTGCCTCGTACTCGGGCGTATCGACCGAGCTGATTTCCAGGCCGGAAGTGCCTGTCGCGATCACGATGAAAGAGTCATTGGTCGAGGTATCGCCGTCGATGGTGATGCAGTTGAAGGAATGGTCTGCCGCTTCCTTCACGAGATGGTCGAGCACGCGCTGCGAGACCTTGGCATCGCAGGCGAGGAAACCGAGCATCGTCGCCATGTTCGGACGGATCATGCCGGCCCCCTTGCTGATGCCGGTCAGGGTGATGGTGTGGCCGTCGATGACTGCGGTGCTCGATGCCGCCTTGGGCTGCGTATCGGTAGTCATGATGGCTTCGGCCGCCGCATACCAGTTGTCGGCCTTGAGATTGGCGATGGCGACCGGCAAACCGGCCTTGATACGGTCCACCGGCAAAGGTTCGAGAATCACGCCGGTGGAAAACGGCAGGATTTGCGCCGCATCGCAGTCCAGCAGTTCGGCCAAGGCGGCGCACGTGGCATTGGCGGCCATCAAGCCCGCTTCGCCGGTGCCGGCGTTGGCATTGCCGGTATTGACGACCAGGGCGCGAATCGAGGACGAAGCCGTCAAGTGCAAGCCCTCCAGATGCGCCTTGCACACCTGCACCGGGGCGGCGCAGAAACGGTTGGTGGTGAACACGCCGGAAACCGTGGCCGAGGGGGCCAGCTTCATCACCAGCAAATCCTTGCGGTTGGCCTTGCGCACACCGGCCTCGGCGAAGCCGAGTTCGATGCCGTTGACAGGTTTCAAGTCGGCTGCGACGGGGAGCGGAAGATTGACGGCCATGATGTGTTCGCGATCGGTTCAATGTTGGATGGGGTGCCGGACTGCGGCTGCGCAGTCCGGCGATTCGTCCGCTATTGTAATAGGATCCGCCGGCCAAGGCTTGCGCCAGCCGCGCGAATAAAAAAGGCGGGAGGGGAAACCCCGCCCGCCCTTTTTACGGATCAAGCCGCAGTCAAGCCAGCTTGCCGTGGCACTGCTTGAATTTCTTGCCGCTGCCGCAGGGGCAAGGATCGTTGCGTCCGGCACTGTACATTTGAGCCGGCATGCGCGCGCCGCCCTGCTCGGCTTCGTCTGCCGTCGGGGCCAGCAGTTCCTCCGGCGCCTTGCTGGCGTCGAAATCGGCATGCTGATAATGCACATTCTCGACTTGCGGCTGTGCCATCTGCTGCTCGGCCTGCTCCACTTCCTCGCGCGACTGGATGCGCACCAGCATGATCTTTTTCGTCACGTCGTTCTTGATCAGGTCCAGCATCTGGCCGAACAGCTCGAACGCTTCGCGCTTGTATTCCTGCTTGGGGTTCTTTTGCGCATAGCCGCGCAGGTGGATGCCCTGGCGCAGATGATCCAGGGCCGCCAGGTGCTCGCGCCAGTGCGAATCCATGCTTTGCAGCATGACGTTGCGCTCGAAGCCGCCGAAGGCTTCCTTGCCCACGAGCTCGACCTTGGCGTTGTACACGGCGTCAGCCGCTTCATAGACCTTGTTCAACAGATCGTCGTCGGTCAGCTTGGCATCGGCTTCCAGCATTTTCTTCAACGGCACGTGCAATTGCCATTCCGCCTGCAGCACGGCTTCAAGGCCGGGAAGATCCCATTGCTCTTCCATCGATTCCGCAGGAACGTGGGCACGGAAGACATCTTCGAAAACGCCATGGCGCAACGAAGCGATCAGGGCCGAGACATCGGTCGACTCAAGCAATTCATTGCGCTGCTGATATGTCACCTTGCGCTGGTCGTTGGCGACGTCGTCGTACTCGAGCAATTGCTTGCGGATATCGAAGTTGCGCGCTTCGACCTTACGTTGCGCCGATTCCAGCGAACGCGTCACGATGCCAGCCTCGATCGGTTCGCCTTCCGGCATCTTCAGGCGTTCCATGATGGCGCGCAGACGGTCGCCGGCGAAGATGCGCAAGAGAGGATCGTCAAGCGAGAGATAGAAACGCGAAGAGCCGGGGTCGCCCTGGCGCGCTGCACGGCCGCGCAACTGGTTGTCGACGCGACGCGATTCGTGGCGCTCTGTACCGACGATGTGCAAGCCGCCGGCGCGGACCACTTGCTCGTGCAGCGATTGCCATTCATCGCGCAGAGTCTGCGCCTTTTGCTTCTTTTCTTCCTCGGACAATCCTGGGTCGGCTTCGATGAATTGGATCTGCTTTTCGACATTGCCGCCCAGGACGATGTCGGTGCCGCGGCCAGCCATGTTGGTGGCGATGGTGATCATCTTCGGGCGGCCGGCCTGGGCCACGATCTCGGCTTCGCGAGCGTGCTGCTTGGCATTCAACACGTTGTGCGGCAGGTTTTCCTTGGTGAGGATTCCCGACAGCAGTTCCGAGTTCTCGATCGAGGTGGTGCCGACCAGCACCGGCTGGCCGCGCTCGTAGCAATCCTTGATATCGGCCATCATGGCGCGGTACTTCTCTTGCGCCGATTTGTAGACCTGGTCTTGCTTGTCCTTGCGCTGGTTCGGGCGGTTGGGCGGAATCACCACGGTTTCGAGGCCGTAGATTTCCTGGAATTCGTAGGCTTCGGTATCGGCCGTACCGGTCATGCCGGCCAGCTTGGTGTACATGCGGAAGTAGTTCTGGAAGGTGATCGAAGCGAGCGTCTGGTTCTCGTTCTGAATCTTCACGCCTTCCTTGGCTTCAACGGCCTGGTGCAAACCGTCGGACCAGCGGCGGCCCGTCATCAGACGGCCGGTGAATTCGTCGACAATGACGATCTCGCCGTCATGCACGACGTATTGCTGGTCGCGCTGGTACAGCGTATGGGCACGCAGCGCGGCATACAGATGATGCATCAGCGTGATGTTGGCGGCGTCGTACAACGAGGCGCCTTCGGGCAGCAAGCCCATGCGCGTCATGATTTGCTCGGCCTTTTCGTGGCCGGCTTCGGTCAGCAGGACCTGGTGCGCCTTTTCATCCTTGGTGTAGTCGCCCGGGACTTCGATCTTGCCGCGGCCGTCCGGTGTTTCTTCGCCGATCTGCAAAGTCAACAGCGGCGGAATTTCGTTAACCTTGTAATACAGGTCGCTGTGACCTTCGGCATGGCCGGAAATGATCAAGGGAGTGCGTGCTTCGTCGATCAGGATCGAGTCCACTTCGTCGACGATGCCGAAATTGAGCGGGCGCTGCACGCGCTCGGACGCTTCATACACCATGTTGTCGCGCAGGTAGTCGAAGCCGAATTCGTTGTTGGTGCCGTAGGTGATATCGGCGGCGTAAGCGGCCTGCTTGGTGTCGTGGTCGAGGCGCGACAGGTTCACACCGGTCGTCAGGCCGAGCCAGCCGTACAGGCGGCCCATCCATTCGGCATCGCGTTCGGCCAGGTAATCGTTGACCGTCACCACGTGCACACCTTTGCCGGACAAGGCATTCAAGTAAGCCGGCAGCGTCGCCATCAGGGTCTTGCCTTCGCCAGTCGCCATTTCGGCGATCTTGCCGTAGTGGAGCACCATCCCGCCAATCAATTGCACGTCGAAGTGGCGCATCTTCAGGACGCGTTTGCCGGCTTCGCGGCAGACGGCAAAAGCTTCCGGCAGCATATCGTCCAACGTTTCACCCTTGGCGTAACGTTCCTTCAATTCCGGCGTCTTGGCCTGGAGCTCCGCGTCGGACAAGGCTTCCATGGCCGGCTCCAGCGCATTGATCTGGCGAACGATCTTTTGATATTGCTTGATCAGCCGCTGATTGCGGCTGCCGAAAATCTTGGTCAGAAATGACATGCTAGAGTTTGAATAGTAATGATCGCGGCAAGACTCCAATTTCAGCTTCACAGCCTACGGAAGCCTGCCGGACTTAAGGGGAATCGGCTGCAAAAATGCCTGGCCGGCCCATATTTCACCGTTTTTTTGGTCGATAGTTCCGCTATTGACACAAAAAAATCGGCAAAATCTGTGCTCGCCCAGCCATTTTTTCGCTTCGATTCCTTAAGTCCGACAGGCTGCCCGCGGAAATTGGGACGAAGTAAAACGAAAAACCGTGCAAAACAGCTAAAAGCCTTGGATTTTAGCATGGCAGACAGCCCAAATATGGGCTACGCGGCAGGAAACAAGAGGGTAACGCCGGGGAACTAGCGCGGAAGCGCTGCGGGACGGCCGAGGTTGGCTGCAACCGTGGTCAGCTTGGGCGCTTCGTTTTCAGCCAGCAAGGCGCGCGCCTGCTCTGCGCCGGCCGAGAGGAATTTGTGCGGGTCCTGCTGCATGCCTTTGACCAGCACTTCAAAATGCAAATGGGCGCCCGTGGAGCGCCCTGTGGAACCGATGTCGGCCACATGCTGGCCGCGCCGCACGATGTCGCCCACATTGACTAGTATCTTCGAAGTGTGGGCATATCGCGTCACGATATTATTGCCATGATCGATCTCGAGCATGTTGCCGTATTCGTGGTGGTACTCGGAGGCGATCACGACACCGCCGGCCGCCGCCACGATGGGCGTGCCGACTGGCCCGGGAAAGTCGATGCCTTCGTGAAAGGCCGAGCGGCCGGTGAAAGGATCCGTGCGCCAGCCGAAACCGGAGGCATTGTAGGTGACATTGACCGGCTGCACCGTCGGCAAGAGGCGCGATTTGACGTTATATGTCATCAATGTGGTTTCAACCACATTCAAATAATCGGAACGATGTTCGATATCAAGCTCCAGCCCGTCGAGCTGCTTTTGCATGCTCTCCATGCTCAAGTCAGGCTGGATCTTTTCGTCGGGGTGCGCCTGCTGGTTTTGCTGATTCTGGGGCGCGGACGAACTATTGCCATCGGCGGCCGGCGCCTTCTTGAAATTGAACTCTTCGGGCTTGACTCCTGCCAAACCTTGTACGCGCTCGCCGACGGCATCGAGGCGCATCATGCGCGCCTGCAATTCGCCGACGCGGGCCGCGATGGCGGCAAGGTTTTCTTTGACGTATTTGTCTTTCTTGCCCGCATCGTCGCCGGAGGCTGCCGCAACATCGCCCATGAAAGGCAGACTATTGTGGCGGGCAAGATAGGAAATGGCATAGGCGCAGAGGGTCACCGCCACGACCAATCCCGCACAACCGAGCAGCAGGTGGCGGACCGTCAAGGTCAGCGGTGCAGAGCGCGGACGCAGCAGAATGATTTGCATGCATACCCCTTATAAGATAAGGTTCTACGATGACAAGACCCGCATCGTTTATCCCTTATCACCCTGGCGCATCCAAGGCAAAAACCGCCAAGGGCGCCGTCGATTTCCTCCGTGCCCACGACAAGCTGGCCACACTATTGCCGGCTGCCGCGAGACTGGTGGCGCTGCAAAAAGACTGCGCCGCCATCCTCCCCACGCAATTCGCCTGGTGCTCTCCGCTGGCATTCGAAAACGGTCAATTGACGATCGCGATTCCCAATGCCGCACTGGCTGCCAAACTCAAACAGCAATTGCCTAAACTGCAAGACAATTTACTGAAGCGGGGCTGGCAGGTTATCGCAATACGTTTGAAAGTGCAAGTCGTCAAGGAAGTTGCCAAGCCAGCAAAAATTCCGCATCCGGGCCTGCCGGCTGGCGCCGTGGCGGCATTTGCACGGCTTGAAGAGTCGCTGGAAAAGTCACCGCAAAACAACAGCTTGAAGGCGGCTTTGAAGAATCTGGTGCAAAAGCGGACACAAACCTGAGCGCAGGTTAATTGAACGCCCACTCCTGGCCGGCCTGGCGCACATAGCTCTGCGGCGCAGTATCGATGTCGTCGAAGCTGACCACCTCATACGACTCTGGATGCGCCAGCAGCTCGCGCAGCAGCATGTTGTTCAACATGTGCCCCGACTTGTGCGCCGTGTAATTCGCAAGGAAGGGATGCCCGATCAAATAAAGGTCGCCGATGGCGTCGAGAATCTTGTGCCGCACGAATTCATTTTCGTAGCGCAGACCGTCGGAATTCAGAATGCGGTACTCGTCCATGACGATCGCATTCTCCAGCGAGCCGCCGCGCGCCAAACCGATGCCGCGCAACATTTCCACATCCTGCATGAAACCGAAGGTGCGTGCGCGGGCGATTTCCTTGACGTAGGAATCGAGGCCGAAATCGACTTCAGCCACCTGTCCCGTGCCGTCGACGGCCGGATGTTTGAATTCGATGAAGAACTTCAGCTTGAAACCGTCATAGGGTTCGAGACGGGCCCACTTCTCCTGCTCGCCTTCGCCATGGCGCACTTCCACGGTTTTCTTGACGCGGATGAATTTCTTGGCGGCGTTCTGCTCCTGCATGCCGGCTTGCTGCAGCAGGAAGACGAACGACGAGGCAGAACCGTCCATGATGGGAATTTCTTCGGCCGTCACGTCGACGTAAAGATTGTCGATACCAAGGCCTGCGCAAGCCGACATCAAATGCTCGACCGTCGAGACGCGCGCGCCTTCCTTTTCCAGCACGGAAGCCATGCGCGTATCGCCAACCTGTAAAGCCGTGGCGGGAAAATCGACGATAGGGTCGAGATCGACGCGGCGGAAGATAATGCCGGTATCCGGGGCGGCGGGGCGCAGGGTCAGCTCGACCTTGGTGCCGGAGTGAAGACCCACACCGATGGTCTTGACCAATTGTTTGACGGTTCGTTGTTTCAGCATGAGATCATTATACAACTTACCGGCGGGTCAGTTAAACCGAGGACGTTGACGTACCGGGGATCGTAGGTCGGCGCTGAGCGCATGCGATGCCCAACATTGCTGAGTTTGCGGTACCGCTGGCGTTGATTCGGCGTGCGGATGTTGGGCTTCGTTTCACTCAGCACCAACCTACGAAAAGCCTGATATTACAGCTGGCCCAACAGCGTTTCGGCATTCGACACTTCGAACTTGCCCGGTGCTTCGATGTTGAGCTGCTTGACCACACCGTCTTCCACCAGCATCGAATAACGCTGCGAACGCGTGCCCATGCCGAACTTGCTGAAGTCGGCGGAGAGGCCGAGCGCCTTGCTGAAGTCGGCATTGCCGTCACCCATCATGCGCACGATGCCGGTCGATTTCTGGTCGCGGCCCCAGGCGCCCATGACGAAGGCGTCGTTGACCGAGATGCACCAGATTTCATCGACGCCCTTGGCCTTGAGTTCATCGGCATGCTTGACGTAACCCGGCACGTGCTGGGCCGAGCAAGTCGGTGTGAAGGCGCCGGGCAGGCCGAATATGGCAATTTTCTTGCCCTTGACCAAGTCGGCGACCTGGAAGGTGTTGGGGCCGATGGCGCAGGCATCGGTCGCGGTTTCGATGAATTCAGCCAGTGTGCCGTCGGGCAATTTGTCGCCGATCTTGATAGTCATGTTGCGTGCTCCTTCTCGTGGTTGGCATAAAAAACGCCGCACCCGCTATGCAGGTGCGGCGCGCAGACCGCAGTATGCCTTGTTATTGTTTTTTATGCAGGATGAGCGCCCCGCTCCTCTGCACCTTCTTCATCCAACACCCTCGAGAGGCGCAGCGAGCGGTTCGATGTCATTCCGGAAAGCGCAGCCGTAAGGATTGTACGGCGAGCATCGCAGGGCCGAGGTCGAGCCACGCAGTAGCCTATCGAGGTCGTCATTAGTCGGCTTGCTTGCGCAGGAACGCCGGAATGTCATAGGTTTCCATGCCATTCTTTTCCAAGGCGCGCACCGTTTCCGATGCCGATTCGCGGCGCCATACGGCCGGCGCCTTCAAGCCCTCGAAGTGCTGCTGTGCCGGTGCGGCATGGCTCTGGGCAGCGTGTTGCACGGCGTTGACTTGCAGCGGCTCGTTATGCGTACCGGTGCGCATGACCGGGGTTTGCACCAGTTGCACGGTCTTGCGCGTCTTGCCCAGTCCGGTGGCGACCACGGTAACGCGGATATCGTCGCCCATGTTTTCGTCGTAGGCGATGCCTTGCGCGATCGAGGCGTCCGAGGCGGCGAAGGCGCGCACGGTGGCCATGACTTCCTTGATTTCCTTACCCTTCAGGCTGCGGCTGGCCGTGACGTTGACCAGCACGCCGCGTGCACCGGACAGATCGATACCGTCCAACAGCGGCGAAGCGACGGCCTGCTCGGCCGCGATGCGGGCGCGATCGACGCCGGAAGCGGTGGCCGTGCCCATCATGGCCTTGCCCTGCTCGCCCATGATGGTCTTGACGTCGTTGAAGTCGACGTTGATGTGGCCCGGTACGTTGATGATCTCGGCGATGCCGGCCACGGCGTTGTTCAACACATCGTCGGCATGCTGCAGCCATTCGATCATGCTGTCGTCTTCGTAGATCTCTTCCAGCTTTTCGTTCAGGATGATGATCAGCGAATCGACGTGCTGGGTCAGCGCTTCCAAACCTTCATTGGCGATGTCCATGCACTTCTGGCCTTCATACGAGAACGGCTTGGAGACCACAGCGACGGTCAGCGCGCCGAGTTCCTTCGCCACTTGCGCGACGATGGGAGCGGCGCCTGTGCCGGTACCGCCGCCCATGCCGGCGGCGATGAAGACCATGTGCGAACCGCGCAGCGCGTCTTCGATGCGGGCGCGCGATTCTTCGGCCAGCTTGCGGCCGATCTCGGGCTTCATGCCGGCACCGAGACCGGTCTCGCCGATCTGGATGACGTTGTGCGCCTTGGACAGTTGCAGCGCCTGCGCGTCGGTGTTGGCGGCGATGAATTCAACGCCGGATACACCCTTGTTGATCATGTGTTGGACCGCATTGCCGCCTGCGCCACCGACGCCCACGACCTTGATGACGGTTCCCGCCGCAGCGTTATCAAGCATATCGATTTCCATAAGGACTCCTAAAGTGTGCAGTTTTCAGTCGATAGTTATTACGCGGTGTACCAACTAGCGACTGATAACTACGAGTTATCGTCAAACACGTTACTAAAATTTCCAGATAAACCGTTATTAAAAATTACCCAAGAACCACTCCTTCATGCGCTGCCACACCGCCTTCACCGTGCCATCCTGGCGCGTGACGACATAGCCCCGCAGATACTGCTTCTTCGCTTCCAAGAGCAAACCAAGCACAGTCGAGTAGCGTGGACTGCGCACCACGTCGGCCAGCTGGCCGCTGTACTCCGGCGTACCGAGGCGCGCCGGCTTCAGAAAAATGTCTTCGGCCAGTTCCACCATGCCCGGCATCATGGCCGAACCGCCGGTCAGGACGATGCCGGAAGACAGCACTTCTTCGTAACCCGATTCGCGCACCACCTGGTGCACCAGCGCAAACAATTCTTCGACGCGCGGCTCGATCACCGCGGCCAGCGCCTGGCGCGACAAGGCACGCGGCCCGCGGTCGCCAAGACCCGGCACTTCGAGCGAATCGCCCGGGTCGGCCAGCACTTGCTTGGCCACGCCGTAGCGCAGCTTGATTTCCTCGGCCTCCGACGTCGGCGTACGCAAGGCCATGGCGATGTCGTTGGTGATCTGGTCGCCGGCGATGGGGATCACGGCCGTGTGGCGGATCGCGCCTTCGGTGAAGATCGCCACGTCGGTGGTGCCGCCGCCCATGTCGATCAGCACCACGCCCAATTCCTTTTCGTCCGGCGTCAGCACCGCATCGGCCGAAGCCATCGGCTGCAGGATCAAGTCCGACACTTCGAGGCCGCAGCGGCGCACGCACTTGACGATGTTTTGCACTGCCGACACGGCGCCGGTGACGATGTGCACCTTCACTTCCAAGCGGATGCCGCTCATGCCAATAGGCTCGCGCACGTCTTCCTGGCTGTCGACGATGAATTCCTGCGGCACGGTATGCAGCAATTGCTGGTCGGTCGGGATATTGACCGCCTTGGCCGTTTCGATCACGCGCGCCACATCGGCGGCGGTAACTTCCTTGTCCTTGATCGCCACCATGCCGCTCGAATTGAAGCTGCGGATGTGGGCGCCGGCGATGCCCGTATAGACATTGCGGATCTTGCAGTCGGCCATCAGCTCGGCTTCCTCGAGCGCGCGCTGGATCGATTCGACCGTGGCTTC
Source organism: Burkholderiaceae bacterium (assembly GCA_036384915.1). Classification (GTDB taxonomy): domain Bacteria; phylum Pseudomonadota; class Gammaproteobacteria; order Burkholderiales; family Burkholderiaceae_D; genus PKWO01. The sequence goes on along the minus strand of DASVLJ010000027.1, from coordinate 17,200 downwards.
GATATTGACGACGACGCCCTTCTTCAAGCCCTTGGATTCGTGCTGGCCCAGGCCGATGACTTCATGCCGCCCGTTGGGCATGACTTCAGCCACCACGGCCACCACCTTGGAGGTGCCGATGTCGAGGCCTACGATCAGATTCTTTGCGTCTTTTGTCATATCGTTCCGCTTATTTTTCAAGAATCCATTTCAAAACGGTCGGGCCTAGACGCCGCGACGAAGACAGTACGGCTGTACGGCAAAGAGCAGCAACAACGCCATGGCCTTTTTGAAATGGATTCTCCGCTCAACTCTTTTTCCCTTTGATTGGTTGACCAGGCGGCGCTCCCACCGCCTTCAAGGCCAAGCCGTTCGTATACCGCATGTCTATGCTTTCGATTCCCGCCTGCCACCTCCCGATCAGCTGCGGGTACACCTTGACCAGCCGCTCCACGCGCTGGCGCAGGGTATCGGCCGTCGGTTCGCGCCCCAATTCCACGGTCATGCCGTTGTCGAGCTTGACGCTCCAGGCGTAACGCCCGGACAGCAATACCGATTCCGGCTGCAACTTGAGCGGCGCAAACCATTGGTACAAGTCGGCGTAGCGCCGCACCACATCCTTCTCGCTCCCCTCCGGCCCACCGAACTCCGGCAGCTTGCCGTCTTCCTCCGCTTCTTCCAGGTTGGCGGTGAACACGTCTCCCTTGACCGACACCAGCCTCCCATCCTCGCCCCAGGTGCCCAGCGGCACATGCTCTTCCAGCGACACCACCAGCTTGTCGGGCCATTCGCGCCGCACCGCCGCGCGCCGCACCCAGGGCACGGTCTCGAAAGCCTGGCGCACCGCATCGAGGTCCGCGGTAAAAAAATTGCCCTTGATGCGCGGTATTGCCGTGCCCTTGATCGTGGTCTGATTGACCCGGCGCAGCGGCGCCTCGCCCAAGGCCTCGACGCGTATCGCGCGCAAGGTAAACATCGGACGCTGCGCCAGCCACCACAAGCCCGCCACCAGCCACGCGAGCGCGAACAGGGCGTACAAGGCGCCTGATACCGCGTTCATGGATTTGATGTCGTGCCACATGTTTTCCTTGGTTATCTGCCTAGTTTCCCGCTTGGTTACCCGGTTTCCAGTCGGCCGTGGGCTGCAAATCCAGCCCAGCCGAACGCAAAATCGTCACGCACAAATCTTCATACGACATCCCCGTCGCTTTGGCCGACATCGGCACGAGCGAGTGGCCCGTCATGCCCGGAGAACTGTTGATCTCGAGCAGGAAGGGTTCGGAATCAGTCTCGCGCAGCATGAAGTCCACGCGCGCCCAGCCTTCGCAACCGAGCGCATTGAAGGCTTGCACGGCCAGTTCCTGCACGCGCGCGGTCAGTTTGGCGTCGAGCGGGGCGGGGCACAGGTACTGCGTGTCGTCGGAAAAATACTTGTGCTCGTAATCGTAATTGCCTTGCGGGGCGCGGATTTCGACGATGGGCAGCGCATGCGCATCGGGGCCGCTGCCTAATACCGGCACGGTCAACTCGCGGCCGCGGATGAACTCCTCGGCCAGCAAGGTGCTGTCGTACTTGGCGCACAGGGCGAAGCCTTCCTGCATTTCGGAATAGCCGTTGACCTTGACGATGCCGATGGTGGAGCCTTCGTGCGGCGCCTTCAGCATCAGCGGCAAGCCGAGGTCGTCCGGGATGGTGCGCAGCAATTCCGGCGTGGCGTCGGCCACCGAAATGGTCTTGAAGCGCGGCGTGGGCAAGCCGTGCGTGAGCCAGACGCGCTTGGTCATGACCTTGTCCATCGACAGTGCCGACGCCATCACGCCGGGGCCGGTATAGGGAATGCCCAATTGTTCGAGCACGCCTTGAATCGTGCCGTCTTCGCCATAGCGGCCGTGCAACGCGATGAAGACGCGGTCAAACTTTTCCGCAGCCAGTTCGGCGATGCTGCGCAAGCCGGTATCGAACGGGTGCGCATCGACGCCCTTGCTCTGCAGGGCCTTGACCACGCCATTGCCCGACATGAGCGAAACCTCACGTTCGGCGGAGCGGCCGCCGAACAGCACGCCTACCTTGCCCAGGGATTTCATGTCTTGTACAAGCGCGTCGCTCATGCTGCCTCCCCTGCTGCGCGTTGCTGCACCTTGAGCGGCACGCTGCCCATCGAGCCCGCGCCCATCGTGATCACCACGTCGCCGTCGCGCACCAAATCGAAAATCGCGTCCGGCATGTCGTCGATATGCTCGACGAAACTCAATTCGACCTTGCCCGTTACGCGCAGCGCATGCGCCAGTGCGCGGCCGTCGGCGGCGACAATCGGCTGCTCGCCGGCGGAATAGACTTCCGCGAGCACCAGCACGTCGCAAGCCGACAGGACCTTGACGAAGTCTTCGAACAAGTCGCGCGTGCGCGTGTAGCGGTGCGGCTGGAAAGCCAACACGAGACGGCGGCCCGGATAAGCGCCGCGTGCCGCAGCCAGCGTGGCGGCCGTTTCGGCCGGGTGGTGGCCGTAATCGTCGACCAAGGCGAAGGTGCCGCCGTTCGTCCCGTCTTTGCCCGGAATCTTTTGCTCCCCGTAACGCGTGAAGCGGCGGCCCACGCCGTTGAATTCGGCGAAGGCCTTTTGCACGGCGGCGTCGGGCACGCTCAATTCGCGCGCAATGGCCACGGCGGCACAAGCGTTTTGCACGTTGTGCATGCCGGGCTGGTTCAAGCGCAATTGCAGCGGCTCATACTCGTCCTGCAGCACAGTGAATTCCATGTGCCCGCCTACTGCCTTGGCATCGACGGCGCGCACGTCGGCTTTTTCGTGGAAGCCGTAGGTCATGATGGGCTTGGACACGAAAGGCATGATCTCGCGCACGTTGGCGTCGTCCAGGCACAACACGGCGATACCGTAGAACGGCAGGCGCTGCGTGAATTCGATGAAGGCTTGCTTGAGCTTGGCGAAGCTGTGGTCGTAAGTCTCCATGTGGTCGGCATCGATGTTGGTGATGACTTCGATGACCGGCGACAGATTGAGGAAGGAAGCGTCGGACTCGTCGGCCTCGACCACGATGAAGTCGCCCGTGCCGAGCTTGGCGTTCGCGCCGGCCTTGGTCAGGCGGCCGCCGATGACGAAGGTCGGGTCGAGCCCGCCTTCGGCCAGCACGCTTGCGACCAGGCTCGTGGTGGTGGTCTTGCCGTGCGTGCCGGCAATCGCGATGCCGCTCTTCAAGCGCATCAGTTCGGCCAGCATCATGGCACGCGGCACCAACGGAATGTGCTTTTCGCGGCCCGCCATGACTTCCGGGTTGTCGGACTTGACCGCCGAGGACACCACGATGGCATCCGCGCCTTCGATGTTCTTCGCCGCGTGCCCCTGGAATACCTTGGCGCCGAGCGCAGCCAGGCGTTCGGTCACGGCATTGCTGCCGAGGTCGGAACCGGACACGGTGTAGCCCAGATTGAGCAAGACTTCGGCAATGCCGCTCATGCCCGAGCCGCCTATGCCGACGAAATGGATATTACGTACTTTATGCTTCATTCCACACCTGCCAGTTTCTCCAGGACTTGCGCGATCGCCTCGTTGGCGTCGCGCCGTCCGTTGTCGTAAGCCGCCTCGGCCATGGCGAGGCACGCTTCGCGGTTGGTCTTTTGCAGCAAGGCTGCCAGACGCTCCGCCGTCAGTTCGGTTTGCGGCAAATGAATTGCCGCGCGGTGGTGCGCCATCCAGCGCGCGTTGTCGCGCTGGTGCTTGGTGGTCGATGCCATGAAGGGCACGAGCACGCTGGCGACACCTGCCGCCGTCAATTCCGATATCGTGATCGCGCCGGCGCGGCAGATCACCAGATCGGCCTGCGCATAACGCGCCGCCATATCGTCGATGAAGTCGAGCACTTCGGCTTCGACCTTCGCCGCGGCATAAGCTGCGCGCAGCGCCTCGATATGCTGCTTGCCCGATTGATGGGTGACGATGGGACGCTCTGCCGCCGGCAACATTGCCAGCGCCTGCGGCACGCAGTCGTTCAAGACCTTGGCCCCAAGGCTGCCGCCCACCACCAGGATGCGCAAGGGGCCGCTGCGGCCGGCGAAACGTTCGGCCGGTTTGGGCAGGTTCAAGATCTCTTGCCGCACCGGGTTGCCCGTCACGGTGGCCTTGCCCGCCGCGCGGCCGAATTCGCCGGGGAAGCCGAACAGCACGCGCTTGGCCAAGGGGGCCAGGGTCTTGTTCGACAACAGCAACGAGGCGTCGGCATTGGCCAGTACCAGCGGAATACCGCGCATGCGCGCCATCATGCCGCCGGGCACGGTCACGTAACCGCCCATGCCGAGCACCACGTCGGGCTTGCGCTCGCCGAGATAGCGGAAGCTTTGCGTAAACGACGGCGCCAGGCGAAACGCGCCCTTGATCGTGTGGCCGAGGCCTTTGCCGCGCAAACCGCGGAATTCGATCTGGTCCATCTCTATGCCGTGCTTGGGCACAATGTCGCATTCCATGCCGTGCGTGGTACCGAGCCAGGATACCGACCAGCCGCGCGACTTCATGGTCGCGGCGATTGCGAGGCCGGGGAAGATGTGGCCGCCCGTGCCTGCCGCCATGATCATCAGATGCTTGGGATTGTGTATATTGGTCATATACGCCCCCCGCGCATCAGTGTGCGGTTTTCATAGTCGATGCGCAGCAAAATCGCCAGCCCCACGCAATTGATCATCACGCCCGAGCCGCCATAACTCATCAAGGGCAGCGTCAAGCCCTTGGTGGGAAGGAGGCCGAGGTTCACGCCCATGTTGATGAAGGCTTGAACGCCGATCCAGATGCCGATGCCCTTGGCGGCCAGGCCGGCGAACGTCAGGTCCATGGCAATCGCCTGGCGCCCGATATCGAAGGCGCGCTTGACGATCCAATAGAACAGCAGCACCACCACCAGTACGCCGGCAAAGCCCAGTTCTTCGCCGATCACGGCGAGCAGGAAGTCGGTATGCGCTTCCGGCAAATAGTTGAGCTTTTCCACGCTGCCGCCCAGGCCGACGCCGAACAGTTCGCCGCGGCCGAAGGCGATCAGCGAGTGCGAAAGCTGATAAGCCTTACCCAGGGCGTTACCTTCCTGCCAGGGATCGAGGTAGGCGAAGATACGCTCGCGGCGCCAGGGCGAGAGCCAGATCACCATGCCGAAGATGCCGACCAGGGTGCCGGCGATGCCGCCGAACCAGACCCCGTTGATGCCGCCGAGGAACAGGATACCCATGGCGATGCAGACGATCACACCGAAGGCGCCGAGGTCGGGCTCCAGGAGCAGGAACAAGCCGACGCAGCCCACCGCCATCGCCATCGGCAGGAAGCCCTTGGTCAGTTGGTGCATGTATTGCTGCTTGCGCACGGTGTAGTCGGCGGCATAGAGCACGACAAACAGCTTCATCAACTCCGAAGGCTGCAGGTTGAACATGCGCAGCGAAATCCAGCGCCGCGCACCGTTGACGTCCTTGCCCACGTGGGGAATCAGCACCAGGAGGAGCAGGGCCAGGGTGCCGACGAACAGGTAAGGCGCGAAACGCTGCCAAGTCTGGATGCGCACGCGGAAGGCCAGCAAACCGGCCACGATCGCCACGCAGATGAAAATCGCCTGGCGCTGCAGGAAGTAAGTGTTCGAGTAATTGGCGAACTTGGGCGAATCGGGCAGCGAAATCGAGGCCGAATACACCATCACCATGCCGAACAGCATGAGCAGAAGCACGACCCACACCAGCGGCTGGTCGTATTCCATCATTTTCGAGCGCGGCAGGAAGCCATCCTGCGAGCGGCTGTTGCCGGAATAAGAAGGGAGCGCGAATTCGCTCATGCGATCTCCCCACGGTCCAGGGCTAGCTCGCGCACGGCGTCGATGAAGACTTGCGCGCGATGGGCGTAGTTATCGAACATGTCGAAGCTGGCGCAAGCCGGCGAGAGCAGGACTTCGTCGCCGCTGTTTGCCTTGTCGGCAGCGGCGCGCACCGCGTCTTGCAGGCTGGCGCAGTCGTGCAACTCTACGTCGGCGGCCGCATCGGACTCTTCGAGTACGGCGCGGATGGCCGGACCGTCCGTGCCGATCAGGTATACGGCGCGCACGTACTTCGCTACCGGCTCGGCCAGCGGCGCGAACGATTGGCCCTTGCCGTCGCCGCCGGCGATCAGGATCAGGTGTTTCGCGCTCCCGCCGCGCGCGGCACCGAGGCCGTTCAAGGCTGCCACCGTGGCGCCGACATTGGTGCCCTTGCTGTCATCGTAGTAATCGACACCGCCCACATTTGCCACCAGTTCCACGCGGTGCGGCTCGCCCTGGTATTCGCGCAAGCCGTGCAGCAGGGGTGCGAGCGGCAGGCCGACCGCACGGCACAAGGCCAGTGCCGCCAGTGCATTCATGGCATTGTGCTGGCCGCGGATCTTGAGCGCGTCGGCCGGCATCAGGCGGTTGATCAGCACGGCCGGAATTTCCATGCTGTCCTTTTTCCTGCGTTTCTTTTCGCCCTCTTCCGCCGACACAGCCATGGCCAGCCATTGCATGCCGCTTTCTACAACCAGGCCAAAGCAGTCGGCTTGCTCGGGTTCGTCGCGACCGAAGCTGACGGTTTGCCCCAGAGCCGAACCCATGCGCATGACTTCAGCGTCGTCGCGGTTCAGCACGCGCACGGTGTGGGCACCGAAGATGCGTGCCTTGTCGGCGGCATAGGCGGCCATGTCGCCATGCCAGTCGAGATGGTCTTGAGTGACGTTGAGGACCGTGGCGGCATCGGCTTGCAGGCTGAAGGTCGAGTGCAACTGGAAGCTCGACAGTTCGAGCACCCAGGCTTGCGGCAGGTCGTCCGCATCCATGGCTTCGCGCAGCACGTCGAGCGCGGCCGGGCTGATGTTGCCGGCGATTTGCGTTTTCAAGCCGGCGCGGCGGCACAGCAAACCTGTCAGGCTCGTGACCGTGGTTTTGCCGTTGGTGCCTGTGATGGCAATCACCTTGGGCACGTATTCTCGCTCGGCCTTCATGGCAGCCAGCGCTTGGGCGAACAACTCGATTTCGCTCCAGAGCGGAATCTCGCGCGCTTGCGCAGCCGGTACGATTTCGGCCAATTCCTTGCCCGGCGCCAAGCCGGGGCTCAGCGCAACGAAGTCTATCCCTTCGAGCAAGGCGGCATCGAAACGGCCGGCGACGAATTGCGCAGCCGGCACGGCCTCCAGCAAGGCCGGCAGGCGCGCGGGCGCGTCACGCGTATCGGCAACGCGCACGGCGGCACCGCAGCGCGCCAGCCAGCGCGCCATCGCCAGCCCCGATTCGCCGAGGCCCAATACCAACGCGTGTTTACCTTCGTAATTCATCAATTCCCGCTTCAACGCAATTTCAAAGTGGACAATCCAAACAGCACAAGAATCATCGTGATGATCCAGAAGCGGATCACGACTTGGGTTTCGTTCCAGCCTTTTTGTTCAAAATGATGGTGCAGCGGCGCCATCAGGAATACGCGCCGGCCCTCGCCATAGCGTTTCTTGGTGTACTTGAACCACACCACCTGGATCATGACGGACACGGTTTCGGCAACGAAGATGCCGCCCATGATGAACAGCACGATCTCCTGCCGCACGATCACGGCAATGGTGCCGAGCGCGCCGCCCAAGGCCAGCGCACCGACGTCGCCCATAAAGACCTGGGCCGGATGCGCGTTGTACCAGAGGAAGGCCAGCCCCGCCCCGGCCATGGCGCCGCAAAAAATCAGCAATTCGCCGGCACCGGGGATGTGCGGGATGAACAGGTATTTCGAGTAGGCCGCGCTGCCGGTCAGGTAAGCGAACAAGCCGAGCCCCGAGCCGACCATGACGGTAGGCATGATGGCCAAGCCGTCCAGACCGTCGGTAAAGTTGACGGCATTGCTGCTGCCAACGATCACGCAATAGGTCAGGCCGATGAAGCCCCAGACGCCCAGCGGATAGCTGATGGTCTTGAAGAAGGGCACGATCAAGTCGGCCTTGGGCGTCAGCTCCGTATTGAAGCCGGAGCCCACCCAGGAACTGAACAATTGCCAAACCTGGGTATTGGTCGGCGCCGACACCGAAAACGCCAGGTACAAGGCGGCGATGATGCCGATCAGCGATTGCCAGAAATATTTTTCGCGCGAACGCATGCCTTCCGGGTCCTTGTAGACCACCTTGCGGTAATCGTCGACCCAGCCCACGGCGCCGTAGCCGAGCGTGACGATCAGAACCGGCCAGATGAAACGGTTGGTCAGGTCGCACCACAAGAGCGTGGAAATGCCGATCGCGATCAGGATCAGCACGCCGCCCATGGTCGGCGTGCCGGTTTTCTTCAGATGCGTCTGCGGTCCGTCCTGGCGCACGGCTTGCCCAACCTTCAAGCGCGTCAGCATGCGAATCACCGCCGGGCCGGCCAGCAAGCCGATGCCCAGGGCGGTAATGGTGGCGAACACGGCGCGGAACGTGATGAAGTTGAAGACGCGCAGCGGCCCCAGATCCTGTTGAAAAAATTGTGCCAGCCAAAGCAGCATATTAATGAGACCCTGATTCTTCTTTACCGAGCAGGTGTTGCACCACCCGCTCCATTTTCATGAAACGCGACCCCTTTACCAGAATCGTCACCGATGGTGTCAACATGGTGTCGGCCGCTTGTTTCAAGACGTCGATATTGTCGTAATGCTTGCCGCGCGCACCGAAGGCGCTGCTGGCGTGACGTGCCAAGTCGCCCAGGGTAAGCAGGTGTTCAATGTTTCGGCCGCGCGCATAGGCGCCGATTTCTTCGTGGAACTTCTTGCCCTCGCTCCCGACTTCGCCCATATCGCCCAGCACCAGGATGCGCGGCGCAGGGTATTGCGCCAGCACGTCGATGGCGGCGCGCACGGAATCGGGATTGGCGTTGTAGGTGTCGTCGATCACGAGCGAACCGACGCGGCTGACCTTCTGCTGCAAGCGGCCCGCTACCGGCACGAATCCTTCGAGGCCGCGCTTGATCGCGTCGGGCGCGACGCCGATGGCCAGCGTGCAAGCGGTCGCCGCCAAGGCGTTCCTCACGTTATGCATGCCGGCGGCATTCAATTGCACGGCGAATTCATGCCCGCCGCCCTTGATCACGAGGCCGCTGCCGAATTCCTGCAGGTCGTAGGTGCAAGTCACGTCGGCATCGGGCGTAAAGCCGAAGGTGATCACGGTACGCTTCCCGGCCGACGCGGCCAGTTCCCGCCACAACGGCGTATAGGTATCGTCGGACGGGAACACGGCGATGCCGTTGGCCGCCAGGCTGGCAATCACGCTGCCGTTTTCCTTGGCCACGGCTTCCACGCTTTCCATGAATTCCTGGTGTTCGCGCTGGGCATTGTTGACCAGGCCTACGGTCGGCTGCGCGATCGAGGCCAGCAGCGCGATTTCACCGCGATGGTTCATGCCCATCTCGACCACGCCGGCGCGGCAATGCTGGTTCAGCTGCAACAGCGTTAGCGGCACGCCGATTTCGTTGTTCAAATTGCCCTGCGTGGCCAGCACTTGCTGCGGCTCCAGCGCGGCGGCGAGGATGGCCGCGATCATTTCCTTGACCGTGGTCTTGCCGTTGCTTCCGGTTACGCCGATCAAGGGCAACGAGAATTGGCGGCGCCAGTGGCGCGCGATCTCGCCCAACGCCACACGTGTGTCCGGCACGATCAGGGCGGGAATTTTCATTTCCGCCGGCACGCGCTCGACCACGGCGGCGGTGGCGCCTTGGGCCTCCACCTGCGCCAGGAAATCGTGCGCGTCGAACTTCTCGCCGCGCAGCGCGACGAACAGGTTGCCCGGCGCGACCTTGCGGCTGTCGGTCGAGACGCCACCGAAAGGCGCATCGGCCGGAGCCAGCGCACCGGTTAGCCAAGGTTGCAAATCGAATAGCGTGGACCGGATCACGGCGTCACCTTCATTGTTACGCGTGCCGCCAGCGCGAGCGCGGCATGGTCGGCATCGAGAAAGGGCAGTTTGCGGCCCTTGATCTCCTGATAGGTTTCATGGCCCTTGCCTGCCAGCAGCACGACGTCTTGCTTGCCGGCATGCTTGACGGCCCACAGGATGGCGGCGGCGCGGTCTTCGAATACCTGCGGTGCGCTTTTTCCCGATTCCGTTGCGGCAGCCATGCCGGCAATAATGTGGCCGATGATGGTGGACGGCTCCTCATTGCGCGGGTTGTCGCTCGTTACCACGACGTGATCGGCCGCCAATGCCGCCTGCCCCATCTGCGGGCGCTTGCCCGGATCGCGGTCGCCGCCGCAGCCGAACACGCACCACAGTTCGCCGTTGCGCTGCTGCGCCACCTGGCGCAGCGAAGCGAGCGTTTTCTCCAGCGCGTCGGGCGTATGGGCGTAATCGATCACCACCAGCGGCGCATCAGGCCCGCCCAATTGCTGCATGCGGCCCGGCACCGGCGTCAGCGCTTCCACCGCATCGACCAGCTCTTCCCATTCTATGCCGCGCGCAGCCAATACGCCCATAATGCCGAGCACGTTGCTCACGTTAAAGTTGCCCACCATCTGGGTTTTGACCTGCCCCGTGCCGAAGGGCGAATCGAGATGGAAACTCGTGCCGCTGTGGTTGGTGCGGATCTCGCTCGCGGCAAACACGGCCACGCCGTCCACACGCTTGCCGGCGACGGTGTAGCCATAGACGGGCAAGGCGGGACGCGTGCGCTTCAAACGCTGCACCAGGCGCAAGCCCATCTCGTCATCAAGATTTACCACTGCATGCTGCAAGCCCGGCCAGTCGAACAGGATGGTTTTGGCCGCTTCATAGCTCGCTTCGTCGCCGTGATAATCGAGATGGTCCCGCGTGAAATTGGTAAACAGCGCGACGTTGAAATGCATGCCGTCCAGGCGGCCCTGATCGAGGCCGATGGACGAGGCCTCGATGGCCAGCGCCACCGCGCCTGCATCGCGCATCTTGGCCAGACGGCGCTGCAGCAGCACGGCGTCGGGCGTGGTGTAGCCTGTGCTCTGGAATTCGTCGTGGCGGCCGTTTTCGAACAAGCCGACGCCCAGCGTACCGATCACGGCAGTCGGGTCGCCCAGGCGCGACAGCGCATTGCCTATCCATTGCGTGCACGAAGTCTTGCCGTTGGTGCCGGTGACGGCGACGCTGAACATGGCGCCATCGGGCCGGCCGTAAAAGGCATTGGCTACGGGGCCTGCCATGCGATCAAGTTTGGCGACGGCCAGGTGCGGCACGGCCCAGGCATCGTTCCAGGCGAAGCCCTCTTCTTCATACAGCACGGCCGCTGCGCCTTGCGCAATGGCATGTTCGATATGCTTGCGTCCGTCCGCGCCGATCACGGGATAGGCGACGAACACGTCGCCCGGCGCGATGCCGCGCGAGTCCGACGACAATTGCGCCTGCGGCGCATTGGCCTTGAGCCAGTCGGTAATCATTTGCACGGAGGCCATCACATCTCCTCCCCGGAGCCTTCGGCAGGCATGACGATGTTGGTCACGTTCGAGTCGGGCGGCACGTTCATGGAGCGCAAGGCGGCGGCAGCCACGTCGGAGAACACCGGCGCGGCCACGTCGCCGCCATAGTGCAGCGGGCCGCTCGGCTCATCGATCATCACCGCGATGATGATGCGCGGGTTCGACGCGGGCGCAAAGCCTGCAAAGCTGCCGATGTAACGGCGCGGCATGGCATAGACGCCGTTGACAACCTTGTAGGCCGTCCCGGTCTTGCCGGCAACGCGGTAGCCTGGTACCTGGGCCTTGGGCGCAGTACCGGCCGGGCTGGCGACGGTCTCAAGCATGGCGCGCATCTCGCGCGCGGTCTTTTCCGAAATCACGCGCTGGCCCACGGGCGCTTCCGTCACCTTCTGGAACGACAGCGGAATCTCGTCGCCGTCGCGCGCGAAAATCATGTAGGCGCGCGCCAGCTGGATCAGCGACACGGAAATGCCCTGGCCGTAGCTATATGTAGCCTGCTCGATCGGACGCCAGGACTTGTAAGGACGCACGCGGCCGGCCACAGCGCCGGGAAAGCCGAACTTGGGTTGCTGGCCGAAGCCCACCGTGGTGAACATGTCCCACATCTCTTGTGCCGGCAATTCCAACGCGATCTTGGCAGTGCCGATGTTGGACGAATGCTCGATGATTTCCGACACCGTCAACATGCCGTGCGCATGCGAATCGTGGATCGTCGCCGGGCCGATGTTCATCACGCCGGGCGCGGTCTGGAAGGTCGAATTCGGCGTGACGCGGTGGGTGTCCAGCGCCAGCGCCACGGTGAACGGCTTCAGCGTCGAACCCGGTTCGAAGGTATCGGTCATGACGCGGTTGCGCAATTGCGCACCGGTCAGCACGGCGCGATTGTTAGGGTCGTAGGTCGGCAGGTTGGCCAGCGCCAGCACTTCACCTGTCTTCACGTCAAGCACGACGATACCGCCCGCCTTGGCCTGGAATTTGTCGACCGCTTCCTTCAGCTTGGTGTAGGCGATGTACTGGATCTTGCTGTCGATCGAGAGCGTGAGGTCCTTGCCGTCGTGCGGTTCGCGCAAGCCTTCGTCTTCGATGATGCGGCCCATGCGGTCTTCGATCACACGGCGGCTGCCGATGGTGCCGGCCAGCGTCTTTTGCTGCGCCAGTTCCATGCCGTCCTGTCCCGCATCTTCGACGTTGGTGAAGCCGACCACCTGGGAAGTCACTTCAGCTTCGGGATAGAAACGCTTGTACTCCTTGCGCGTGTCGATGCCGTCGATGCCGAGCTTGGCGATCTGCTCGGCCACGTCCGGTTCGACCTGGCGTTTCAGGTAAACAAAGCTGCGGTCCGAATTGAGCTTGTTGCGCAGCTCGGCATCGCTCATGTCGAGCAGCTTGGCCAGTTGCGCCAGCTTGTCCTTGGGCGCGTCGAGCACGTCTTCGGGGATGGCCCAGATGGCCTTGACCGGCAGGGATGACGCCAACACCTGGCCGTTGCGGTCGGTGATCTTGCCGCGCGTGGCGGGCAGCTCCAGCGTGCGCGCGTAGCGCAGCTCGCCCTGCTTTTGCAGGAATTCGGTCGATATGCCCTGCAGGTAGAGCGCACGTCCGATCAGCGCGCAAAACGCGGCGAACAGCGCAAACAGCACGAAACGCGAGCGCCAGGCCGGCAGCTTCACGGCCAGCACCGGGCTGGCGGAGAATTGCATGCCCTTGCCTGCTGCTGTGCGAGCGGCGCGGCTCATTGGCCCTCCACCGTGATGTATTCGGTGCGGTCGTGCGTCACGGGCACCATGTTCAAGTCCTTGCGCGCCAGCGCATCGATGCGCGAATGCAGGCCCAGGCGGGATTGGTCGAGCTGAAGCTGCGACCATTCGATATCGAGCGCGCGCGCCACCGATTGTGAACGTTCGAGTTCGATGAACAGGCGCCGCGCCTGGTACTGCGCATTGACCAGCGACAAGGCGCACAGCACCAGCAGCGCCGTCAGGATCAGGTTGACGCGTCCGCTCATGCGCCCTCCCCGCCCGCCGGAAGGCGAACGGCCACCCGCATGACGGCCGAGCGCGCACGCGGATTGGCGGCGGTTTCAGCGTCGGACGGCTTGATTTTCTGCAAGAGCTTCATTTCCGGTTGCGGCAGATCGGCGGCACGGATCGGCAGGCGGCGGTCGGGCTGCGGCGCCTTGGCCTTGCCTGCCATGAAGCGCTTGACGATGCGATCTTCCAGCGAGTGAAAGCTGATCACAACCAATCTCCCGTGCGGGGCCAACCGTTCAAATGCCGCGTTCAATCCTATTTCGAGTTCTTCAAGCTCTTTATTGATGAAAATCCGGATAGCCTGAAAGGTACGAGTGGCCGGGTCTTTGGCTTTCTCGCGGGTTTTGACGGCGCGTGCCACGATCTCGGCAAGCTGTCGTGTGCTTGAAATCGGCTCGATTGCCCGGCGAGCTGCAATCGCCTTTGCAATCTGAAAAGCAAACCGTTCTTCCCCATAATCCCGTATCACTTTCTCGATAGTTTGCTCGGTTTCCGTGGCCAGCCACTGTGCCGCCGACACGCCGCGCGTGGTATCCATGCGCATGTCGAGCGGGCCATCCAGGCGAAAGCTGAAGCCGCGGGCCGCGTCGTCCACCTGGGGCGACGAAATACCCAAATCCAGCAGCACGCCATCCACCTGCCCTATGCCCCGCCCGGCCAATGCCGCATCGAGCGTGGCAAAACTATCGTGCACAATCCCGAAGCGCGTGTCTTTCGCAGCCAGGACTTCAGCCGCGGCAATCGCCTGCGGATCCTTGTCGAAGGCGATCAGACGCCCCCGGCTGCCCAGGCATTCCAGGATCCTTCCGCTATGCCCGCCGCGACCGAAGGTGCCGTCAACATAGACGCCTTCGGCGCGCGAGCCGGCCAGATCCAGGGCCGACACCGCTTCTTCCAACAATACTGTTCGGTGCGCGAATTCCGGCACCGTCAATCCGTTCATAGCCAGCCGTCAAAACGAAAAGTTATTGAGCACGTCCGGCATGCCTTCCGCCACCGCTTGCGACTCGTTTTCGGCGAGCTTGGCGGCGTCCCAAATTTCAAAGTGGCTGCCCATCCCCAGGAGCATCACGTCGCGCGTCAAGCCGACAGCCTGACGCAATTCCGGCGCGATCAAAATCCGCCCCGCCGTATCGAGTTCGACGTCCGACGCATTACCAAGGAAGATACGTTGCCACGCGCGCGCCGACATGGGCCAGCCCGCGATCTGTTCGCGATGCTGCTCCCATACCGGGCGCGGGAAAAACAATAGACAGCCATGCGGATGTTTCGTGAGCGTGACGCGTCCCTCGCACTGCAAAAGCAGCGCGTCGCGATGCTTGGCCGGAATCGACATCCGTCCTTTGGCATCGAGATTTAATGCGGATGCCCCTTGAAACACCTTGGCTCCCTATTGTCTTTCAGTTAATTAATTGTCGCGATCCGTGCACTTTGGGTAAAAAATCGAAAAATTCCCCACAAAAAAACACTTTTTCACACTGCCACCCACTTTAAGGGAAGCACAAAGACAGGTCAAGGGTTATTAATAAGCAAAAACAACGAAATTCTTCAATGAAGTCAAGGACTTAGCGGAAGGCATTAAAGCGGGGAGTGAAGCAAATACTGAGGAGAATTAGGTACTTAGCGGAGAGTGTGAAAGTAATACTTCAGATAAACACATGGGTTTATTGATTTTGCTTGGGATTTGCCTAGAAACCTGAGTGTGTGCGCAGAGGCATAAGCTGTCACCTATTGCACTGAAGTCGTCACTGCGTCTCCAATATGACGTCAGCAGCGGCCTGCCGCCGCGACTACGTCTTCGACCGGTCTTTTAGGGAAGAGCGGTATTGGACGCAAGGATTTCTGGCGACGGACGTGGTGCCGTCTGCGATGCCTTCCACTTAGCCACGATGGATTCCAAAACACTTACGCAGAGGCATTCATCGTCGCCCTTTCCCATGAAAGTGCCACGTTGTGCAACCCCGGCAACGCGCAAATTGGCGTCCAAAAATGGGCCGCCGCTATTTCCTGGCCTGATGCTCCCCGCGTTGTGCACAGTAAAACTGCTTATACCCGCTGGGGAAGTTCTGTTTAAAACAATATCCTTCAGAACGTTTACCAAATTACCCGCACCATAATTCGGATAGCCAACAAGAAATCCATCTTCGTACGTGACAATCGGCGACGCCTTAGCAGCGAGATACTTGTGATAGGGTATTTCGTCGCTATCTTCAAACGCCAGAAGTGCTACGTCGTGCTTTTTGTCACGATACAGCAGCTTCGCGGGTATGGCCTCTTCCTTGTTGCCGGAATGGGTAAACCAAATTTTCTTGTTTTTAACTTCATCCGCATCGTAGCTAGTGCGGAATTCTGCTTTTTCGATATTTGCTGTGCTTTCCAAAACATGGTCACATGTCACAAGCAAATTCTGCTCCTTGAAGACAAAAGCAGTTCCCTGCCCTCCTACCATATCGGTTTTTCCAGGGACGAATTCAAAATCCCCGTCCCATTGCACTACAAATACCGCATCGTCCAAATCGCGCATTTCGCGAACTACCGGCTCTACCGGGAGCGTGGATGCAAAAAAATCTCCCTGCCTTTTCTCTTCGCGAACGACGGCATTGTATCTCTCTGCCAAGCGGGCGTAGAGAATATCGTCTTTTCCCCTGACCATTCGCAAATACAGCAACTTTCCCCAGATCACATTCTTTAAATCTGGACTTGGTCCCGTTCGCCGCTGCCGTTTCCATGGGCGCTTATCATAATCTTGTTCCACCCCGTCCTCGACCAATTGCGCCCATCTTTTCTGCGCGGCCTCGTAGCCATATTTTTGCCACGCGTTGAGCGCGCCGCGAATCTTGTCGACAAATTTTCTTCTGACGTTCGGAAATTCGTTAACTACAATTCCCGTTACCTCCATTCGGCGATAGCGATCAAGTAGACGCGTCTTTTTTTCATTGATTTCGAAATGATGCGTAGTCGTTATCAGATCGCGAAGTGCCGGACCAATTACGACTTTCCCTTCCACGACCGAGCACAAAGCTGAAGGAAGCCGATCTGCATTGCGTACTCCAAATGAGATGGTGATATCGTCGGCATACCGTGTATATGTTGCACGGTATTGCCGCGCAAGATTTACGAGGTCCCTATCCATCGTTCGACAAACGAGGTTGGCTAGAAACGGAGACGTTGGGGCACCCTGAGGCAGCTTCTGGTCCAAGGTACAAAGATGCGCCAGTACCGTCGCAACCTCATAGGAAAAATTGAATGGGGTATTCTGAAGAACACCCCGCACGCGGACAAAGGATACCGACGGGAAGAAGTCTTGCAAATCCAGGTTTAATATTTGATGGATTTTTGGAGAGCAATGAGTGCTTGCATTGGTCAGTATGCTCCTTCCGGCAACGAATCCATGAACGCATGGGCGCATCTCCCCGGCAAACTGCTCCAAATAGGTCAGTATCTTTTTTTGAATAAGCTTGAGTTCGATCCGTGGCTCCGCGAGGAGACGCAGAGTGCCATCCCGCTTCGAAATACAAAAGTATTTGTAAGGTTGGGTAGGATATACAAGCGCTTTAATTTCGCTGTACGGAACGCCAAGGATGAGTTCAGACATCCATTTGACGTCAGTACGCGCGGCCAACGCCCCCGTTGGCCAGTCAAATTCCTCCACATCTGGCCGGGTCAAATTCCCCCACCCCTGAGCGGCTGAAGCGGCAGTAAGGCCAAGCGGCGCAGGGAGCAATCCCGCTGGCAGGACGTAACCTAACCCTTTCGACAACGAA
>DASVLJ010000026.1:0-89130 GCA_036384915.1 Burkholderiaceae bacterium | reverse complement strand
CTTCACCTCTCCCCGGCGGGGAGAGGTCGCGAGCATAGCGAGCGGGTGAGGGGGCTCTGAAAGCTCTTTAGGCAGCGTACACCCCTCACCCGGAGGCGCTCGCTGTCGCTCTCGCCTCCGACCTCTCCCTACGGGAGAGGTGGACCCCAAACGCGCTGGTGAGGCTGCGGCTTGAGGCGGATTATTTCTCCCGCCGGTTCAGGAACGCGACGCGCTCGAACAGATGCACGTCCTGCTCGTTCTTCAGCAGCGCGCCGTGCAGGGGCGGAACCACAACCTTGGGGTCGTGCGAGCGGAGTGCCTCGACCGGGATCTCGTCGGCGACCAGCAGCTTCAGCCAGTCCAGCAACTCCGAGGTGGCGGGTTTCTTCTTCAACCCCGGCACTTCGCGGATCTCGTAGAACAGGGCCATCGCCTCGCGCAGCAGGGTCTGCTTGATGTCGGGATAGTGCGCGGCGACGATCTTCTCCATCACCTCCTTGTCCGGGAAGCGGATGTAGTGGAAGAAGCAGCGGCGCAGGAAGGCGTCGGGCAATTCCTTCTCGTTGTTCGAAGTGATGATGACGAGCGGGCGATGCGCCGCCTTGATGGTCTCGCGCGTTTCATAGACGTGGAATTCCATGCGGTCCAGCTCGCGCAGCAAGTCGTTGGGGAATTCGATGTCGGCCTTGTCGATCTCGTCGATCAAGAGCACAACCTGCTTCTCGGCCGTGAAGGCGTTCCACAGCACGCCCTTGACGATGTAGTTGTGGATGTCCTTGACGCGCTCGTCGCCCAGTTGCGAATCGCGCAGGCGCGATACCGCGTCGTACTCATACAAACCCTGCTGCGCCTTGGTGGTCGACTTGATGTGCCATTGTAAGAGCGGCATGCCCAGCGCCGCCGCCACTTCCTCGGCCAGCATGGTCTTGCCGGTGCCCGGTTCGCCCTTGATCAAGAGCGGCCTTTGCAGCGTGAGCGCGGCATTGACGGCGAGTTTCAAGTCATGGGTGGCGACGTAGCTGTCCGTCCCTTCGAAGCGGGTTTTGTCTTGCATGGCGAGTGTGATGTGAGGAATGACCAGCCAGTATAAGGCAGAACCGATTCCGTCGTAGGCGGGAGGCCGCCCCGGCAATATGGTGCGCCGCATGGAGGCACAGCGAATCTCATGCGGTTATCAAGGCATTGCGGAGAGCAGGCATTCGGCCGATGGCCGTTTCGCGCAATGCACTGCTCTCTTCCTGTGAGCCATGGCGCATCGCTCACATGTTCGCCTCAGCCCGCGTAGTTGCCGCCCTGCCGTTTCTGGATCTCGATATCTGTCATCGCGGTGGTCGGTGCGGCGCGTACCGTGCTGGAGAAGCACTCGGCCGGGACCTTGGCCGAACGCCGATTGCCGCTTCGGTTGACTTCCATGATGCTGATTGTTGCAAATATGACATTTCCAAAATGACGACGCCTTGATCAAGACAGCATAAGCAGCTTGCAGTTATTTATACAGGTACTATCATTTACAATTGTTTATGAGTAAAATTCATGAATGGCGCGCGTCGATTTCAACAATCTCCAGGCCTTCATCACGGTGGCCCGCGAGCGCAGCTTTACCCGTGCCGCGGCGCAGATCGGGGTCACGCAATCGGCCCTGAGCCATACCATCCGCGGCCTGGAGGAGCGCATGGGCATACGCCTGTTGGCGCGCACCACGCGCGGCGTGTCGCCGACCGAGGCGGGCGAGCGGCTACTGGCCAATATTGCGCACCATTACGACGGCATCGAATTCGAGCTTTCGGCCCTGAGCGCCTTGCGCGAAAAGCCGGCGGGGACCATACGCCTGACGGCGCACGACCACGCCGTGGACACCATTGTCTGGCCGCGCCTGCAGCCACTGCTGCGCGACTATCCCGACATCAGGATCGAGATCGGCATCCATTACGGCTTGATCGATATCGTGGCTGAGCGTTTCGATGCGGGCGTGCGCCGCGGCGACCGCGTGGCCAGGGACATGATCGCCGTGCGTATCGGGCCGGACCAGCGCATGGCCGCCATTGCCGCGCCGGGCTATCTGGCCGGGCGCGAGCCGCCCCTGCTGCCGCAAGACCTGGCGCGCCACGATTGCATCAACCTGCGCCTGCCAACCCACGGCGGCCTCTATGCCTGGGAATTCGCCCGGGATGGCAAGCAAGTCGAAGTGCACGTGCAAGGGCGTCTGGTGATGAACACCGCGCCGCACATGCTGCAGGCGGCGCTGGCCGGCCATGGCATCGCCTATATCCCGGAAGACCTGGCGCAGCCGCATATGGCTAAGGGCGACTTGATGCCCGTGTTGCAGGACTGGTGGCCGACTGTGCCGGGCTACCACCTCTATTACCCGAACCGGCGCCAGCAGGCGCCGGCGTTTTCCCTGTTTGTCGCGGCCCTGCGCTGGAGCCCTTGATCCGGCGCGCTCATCATCAATCATGGAGAGGAGAATCATCATGAAAAAATTACTGGCCGTCGCCGCACTGACGGCATGTGCCGCGCAGGCGCAAGCGCTCACCTTGCCTACCGACCTGGTCGGTATCTGGGGCAGGCCCGAATCGGTGTTCGCCGATGGCCTGATCAAGAAGGGCGGGGCGATCTACCTCGATGCGGACGGCCAGGGCGTGTCGGCTGCCTCGGACGGGTCTTCCGTGATCGGCGTGCGCCTCATCGTCAAATCGTATGAGCCCGACAGCGGCAAGCTGGTGGTCGACGTCAAGGAAGGGGCGCTCATTGTCGGCACCGGCGAAATGATCTACGACGCGCAAAAGAAGCAGCTCTACTCGGCCAATGCCCCGGCGGACGTTTACGAGCGCAAGGTGGCCGTGCTGTCCAATGAAGTGCGCAAGGCGGTCGAACTAGACGGCAAGCCGCATTGATATGCCGCGGTTCTTGTGCGGGTGGGCAAGGTTGAGTATCGGTTTGCCCACCCGCAAACATGGACTGTGAGGAAGGATTGAGTTAGAATCGAGCGGTTTTGGTTCCGTCAAGCAAGGTTTGGTGGCCAGGGTAGGCGATTCGGCCATGCAAATCCTTCGCAGGATTTGACGGTGGGGTATCACCAAGTCGGTTTCGCTTAAAACTATTCATCAGACCATGAAAAAAATTCTTGCACTGCTCGCGCTCGCGAGTATCGCCAATCTGGCGCTGGCCGCGGACGGAGACCCGAAGGCTGCGGAAAACAAGATCGCCATGTGCGTCGGCTGCCACGGCATCCCCGGCTACAAGGCCACCTTCCCCGAAGTGTTCCCCGTGCCCAAGATCGGCGGGCAATCGGCCAAGTACATCGAGAGCGCCCTGAACGCCTACAAGAAGGGCGACCGCAAGAACCCCAGCATGGTCGGTATCGCGCGCGGCCTGTCCGACCAGGACATTGCCAATATCGCCGCCTACTACTCGGAACAGAAATAAGGGGAACCCGAACATGAACAAGATCATTCTTTCGGGCTTCGTTGCCATCGCCTCGCTCGTGTCCGCTTCGGCCTGCGCGGGCGATAACGTCGAAGCCGGCAAGGCCGTCGTCGCCAAGTACAACTGCGGTTCGTGCCACGGCGCCGACCTGAACAGCCCGATTGCGCCGGACTATCCCAAGTTGGCCGGCCAGATTCCCGACTACGTCGCCCACGCGCTCAAGGCTTATCAGCGCGGCGACGCCGGCGCCAACGCCAACGGCCGTGTGCAACCGGTCATGGGTGCCATGGCCAAGCAATTGAACGACCAGGAAATCAAGGACGTGGCCGCCTATATCGGCAGCTTGCCGGGCAATCTCATTACGGTGACCGAGCCGAAGTTCCGCAAGTAAGCTCCGCTCACTCTGCAGAAAGCCACGCGATTGCGTGGCTTTTTGATTTATGCAGGGCGTGCCGGGCGTCGTACGCTGAACGGGGTGAAGCCAAGATGGCCCGGCCCCACGTCGGCGCCTCGATTCGACGCAAGTGGCGTTGCGAGCCTATTCACGCTAGGCCTCGCCAACGCCGAGCATCAACCCATCCTATCCGCGCGTTCTCCGGCTTCAAAGCCGGCGCTTGACACACTCGACATAAGCCGCACCATCAGGCGGCACGCTGTTGCGCTGCGAATTCCAGATCATCTGGCCCAGGCATTCCATCACTTCATGATGCGCTTCGTGTTTCGAACCGAGCTTGTGCGCCAGCGCCTCGGTCGCGCTACGAATCCCCGTTGGCTGGTCGATCGATACCTGTTCCTCGATCGACAGATGCATGGACAGATGCAAAAAGGGATTGGCCCGCCCGCCTTCGACCGAATAGTCGGCTGCCAACGCCTGCTCCACGTCGGCGAAATCGGCATGGTATTCCGGATGCTCGGCAATCCAGTCGCGCGCAATCGCTTCAAGCGGCGTCAGGACTTCATTGTCGCGGTATTTCTGGAAGACCATGCAAAAGAAACGGCGCACGTCTTCTTGGGAGGGATTGAACATGATGCGGGAATCCTGAATCGGATCCATATTGTACGGAAAAACAATAATTCCTGGATTGGATTACCATACAGCCGTTTTGACATTTACCGATTGGAACCATCATGACCCAGACCGTTTCCCTCGCCACCCTGTTCACCGAAGCCCGCACGCATAATGGCTGGCTGGACAAGCCCGTTACCGATGCCGAGTTGCAGCAAGCCTATGAACTGGCCAAGTGGGGCCCGACCTCGGCCAATTGCTCGCCCATGCGCATCGTGTTCGTGCGCTCGGCCGCCGAAAAGGAAAAGCTCGTGCCCTGCATGCTGCCCGGCAATCAGGAAAAGACCAAGGCCGCGCCGGTCACCGCCATCATCGGCATGGATATGGAATTCTATGAAAAGCTGCCGCAACTGTTCCCGCACGCCGACGCGCGCTCGTGGTTCGTCGGCAACCAGGCACTGAGCGATGCCACGGCTTTCCGCAATTCCTCGCTGCAAGGCGCCTACTTCATGCTGGCAGCGCGCGCCGTCGGCCTCGATTGCGGCCCGATGTCGGGTTTCGATGCGGACAAGGTCAATGCGGCGTTTTTTGCCGGCACTTCGGTGAAGGTTAACTTCATTTGCAACCTCGGGCATGGCGATGCGACCAAGCTGTTCGGCCGCTCGCCGCGCATGACGTTTGATGAGGCTTGCAAGGTCGTTTGATTTGTTTGTTAAGCGCGCCGTCAATGATGGCGGCGCGGCGATCAGTTGCCGATAGCAGCCATGATGGCTGTTTAAAAGAAGGCGCCGCCTGCCGTGGATTCACACACCCTTGCCCGGCAGCGGCGTCTTGTCCTTGAATTCGCACAGGTCGGCAATCGCGCAATTCCAGCATTGCGGGTTGCGCGCGGTGCAGGTGTAGCGGCCATGCAGGATCAGCCAGTGGTGCGCGTCCTGGATGAATTCCTTGGGCGTGAATTTCAGCAGGTTTTGTTCGACGATATCGACGTTCTTGCCCGGTGCCAGCCCTGTGCGGTTGGAGACGCGGAAGATGTGCGTGTCGACGGCGATGGTCGGCTCGCCGAAGGCCGTGTTCAATACCACGTTGGCGGTCTTGCGTCCCACGCCGGGCAGCGCTTCCAGTGCCTCGCGCGTGCGCGGCACCTTGCCCCCATGTTCTTCAAGCAGGATGCGGCAGGTCTCGATCACGTTCTTCGCCTTGGTGCGGAACAGGCCGATGGTCTGAATGTAGGGGATCAGGCCTTCGACGCCCAAGGCGCGAATGGCGGCGGGCGTATTGGCAGCGGGATAGAGCTTGCGCGTGGCCTTGTTGACCGAGACGTCGGTCGCCTGGGCCGACAGCATGACGGCGATCAGCAATTCGAACGGCGTGGTGTATTCGAGTTCCGTGGTCGGATGCGGATTGACGGCCTTCAAGCGGGCGAAGATCAGTTTGCGCTTTTCTGCGTTCACGATTTGTTCCTCTCTGCCTCTTCTTTTTTCAGTCGCGCCCGTTCCATGGCGGCGGCGATGATGGCGCGCTTGCGTTCCTTTTCCGCTTTTTCTTCCGGCGTGATGGCTGCTTCGCTTGTCACTGCCGCAAGCTTTGCCACGGCCTTGGCGGCCAGGCGCGCATCGTTTTCTTCCTTTTCGCGCTTCAGGCGCGCAACCCGGAAATCGTGGCGAGCACGTGCCGCATCGGCTTGTTCTTGAGACCAGGCATCCCAACCCGTCTTGCCCGATGTAACGTCAACCATGGCGATGCAATCGACGGGGCAGGGCGCCACGCACAGATCGCAACCGGTGCACAGCTCGGCCACCACCGTATGCATTTGCTTGCCCGCACCGACGATGGCGTCGACCGGGCAAGCCTGTATGCATAGCGTGCAGCCTATGCAGATGGCTTCGTCGATCACGGCCACGGGGCGCGGGCGCTCGACGCCATGCTCCAGGTTCAAGGGGATGATGGGTTTGCCCAGCAGGGTGGCGAGCCGCGCGATGCCTTGCGCGCCGCCTGGCGGGCATTGGTTGATCCCGGCCTTGCCTTCGGCGATGGCTTCGGCATAGGGCCGGCAACCGGCATAGCCGCATTTCGTGCACTGCGTTTGCGGCAACGCATCCTCGATGCGGTCGGCCAGGGACGGGGAATTCGACATAGACTGCGATTATGCCATCAGGCAAACAAAAAGCCGTTCGGCGCAGGCTCGAACGGCTTTCGGGATGAAGCAAAAAATCAGGAATTCGCTTCGATAAATTGCGTGATCCTGGGCGAAATGATTTCGCGCCAGCGCCGGCCGGAGAAGATGCCGTAATGGCCGCACTTGGGCGCCGTGAAATGCTGCTTCTTGGCCTTCGGAATGGACGTGCACAGGTCGTGGGCGGCCTGAGTCTGTCCCTGGCCGGAGATATCGTCCAGTTCGCCCTCGATGGTGAACAGCGCCACGCTCTTGATGTCTTGCGGACGCACCAGCTCGCCTTCGACCTCCCAGGTACCCGTGGGCAGGCGGAACTCCTGGAACACGGTCTTGATCGTTTCCAGATAATACTCGGCCGGCATGTCGAGCACGGCGTTGTATTCGTCGTAGAACTTGCGGTGTTCCTCGGCCGATTCGTTGTCGCCTTCGCGCAGGTGCATGTAAAAATCCCAATGGCTCTGCGCATGGCGGCCCGGATTCATGGCGATGAAGCCGGCATGCTGCAAGAAGCCCGGATACACCTTGCGGCCGAAGCCCGGGTAGTTGGCCGGAACGGCATAGATCACCTTGTCCTCGAACCAGGAATAGGGCTTTTCCGTGGCCAGGTTGTTGACCTGCGTGGGCGAGCGGCGCGGATCGATCGGGCCGCCCATCATCGTCATGGTCTTGGGCAGCATCGGGTCCTTGGCCGTGGCCATCAGCGAAATGGCGGCAAGCACCGGCACAGTCGGTTGGCACACCGAGATCACATGCACATCGGGCCCGAGCCGGCGGATGAAGTCTTGCACGTAGTAGATGTAATCGTGCAGATGGAACGGCCCTTCAGAGGCCGGCACTACACGCGCGTCGGTCCAATCGGTGATGTAGACGTCGTGGTGCGACAACAGGCTCTTCACGGTGTCGCGCAGCAGCGTGGAGTGGTGGCCCGACAGCGGCGCAACCAGCAACACCGTGGTTTGCTTGAAGTTGGCAAACTCCTTGCTGCTCAAATCTTTCTTGAAATGGATCAGGCGGCAGAATGGGCGCTGTTCTTCGATGCGCTCGAACACCGTCACAGCCTTGCCTTCGACTTCGACTGACTTGATATCGAATTCCGGCTTTTCGTATTCCTTACCCAGGCGGTACATCAACTCGTAGCCGGCGGCGATACGCTGGGAAAACGGCGTGTGCGCCAGCGGCGACACGGGATTGCTGAATAGCTTGGCCGAAGCCTCGGCCCATTGGACCAAGGGGCTCAACAAGCTGCGATTCAATTCGTGGAATTGGTAGAGCATGCTTTCCTCTGATTCATGGTACCGATGTCACCCGATTGTCGGGCCAAATTCGAATTGCTGCAATGCGTCATGGACAATTTCATTGCAAATTCGTTCGAATGTCGGCCATTTTTTTCATGCTGTTAAAGGATTCACATGAAAACGTTGCCAGAAATAATAAGCCTGGGCGACGATAACAAGGGCGGGCGATCCCGGTACTTCAATATAGGTCTATTGATCAACGACAACATAGCATAAAAATCGAACGCGCATGCGAAATCATGCGAAGCAAAAAAGCGAAAAAAGAAAAAAGCGGCATCGCTGCCGCCTCTTGCCGAGCGAACCCGGGGAGCCTGCGGTTTACAGGAACATGCCGCCCGAGGCTTCCAGCCGCTGCGCATTGACCCAGCGTGCCGCATCGCTGCACAGGAAAGCCACCACACCGCCGATGTCTTCCGGCTCGCCGATTCGGCCCAGTGCGGTTTGCGCGGCGATGAAGCTGCGCATTTCAGGGTGGGCTTCCAGCGTGTCCTTGCTGAAGTCGGTGGCGATGGCACCTGGCGCCACCGCGTTGGCGCGGATGCCGCGCGCGCCCAGTTCCTTGGCCAGATAGCGCGTATAGGTTTCGATCGCGCCCTTCATCGAGGCATAGGCCGAAAAGCCGGGAACGGCGAAGCGGGCCAGGCCGGAAGATACGTTGACGATGCCGCCCTTGTCGCGCAGCAGCGGCAGCAGTGTCTGGGTCAGGAAATAGACGCCCTTGAAGTGCACATTCATCAATTCGTCGAACATCGCTTCGGTGGTAGCGGCTATGGGAGCGTTCCCGGGAATGCCGGCATTATTGACCAGGAAGTCGAACTTGTCGGTATCCCAGCCTTTCTTCAGGCTCTCTTGCAGTTGCGCGGCGAACGCGGGGAAGCTGGCAATCTCGCCGGCGTCGAGCCGCAGTGCCGCGGCGCGGCGGCCCAGCGCTTCGATTTGCTTGACGGTTTCTTCGGCTTGCGTGCGGTTTTGCACATAGGTCACGATGACGTCGAGACCGGTTTTGGCCAGATTCAAGGCCATGTCCTTGCCCAGGCCGCGGCTGCCGCCGGTTACGAGTGCGATGGTGTTGCTCATGATGATTTCTCCAATGATAGTAAAGGGGTTCACAGCATGGGGGTAGTGTATTGGCCGTAACTGGCTCGATAAACTGGTGACAAATGGATAGACTATCCAATAAATCTAAACAATGAAGCCGATACATCATGGACCGCTTTGAAGAAATGAACGTGTTCCTGCGCGTGGCCGAGACCGGCAGCTTCACGCGGGCAGCCGAGGATTTGCGCCTGCCGCGCGCCTCGGTCTCGCTAGCGGTGCAGCAGCTTGAAGGGCGGCTTGGCACGCGCTTGTTCCACCGCACTACCCGCCGCGTGCAATTGACGCAGGATGGGCAAGCCATGCTGGAACGCTGCCGCGTTTTGCTGTACGACCTGGACGAGATCGAGGGTCTGTTCCAGCGCGACCGTGCGCAAGTCGCCGGCAAGCTCAAGGTGGACGTCTCAAGCCGCACCGGGCGTTTGCTGATCGCGCCGGCGCTGCCGGAATTTTTCCGCCGCTACCCCAACATCGAGCTTGAACTCGGCATGACCGACCGCCTGGTCGATCTGGTACGCGAAGGTGTCGATTGCGCCATTCGCGGCGCCCTGACCATGGAAGACAGCAGCCTGGTGTCGCGCCGCATCGCCGAATGCGAAATCGTCAATTGCGCCAGCCCCGGCTATATCGAAGAGCACGGCATGCCCGAATCGATTGCGGACCTTGAAAACCATTGGATCGTCAACTACGTTTCGTCCGCCACGGGCCGGCTCTATCCATGGGAATATCTTGAAGACGGCGTGACGAAGACGGTGCCGATGAAAAGCCGCGTCACGGTCAACAATGCCGAAGCCTACATGGCATGCTGCCAGGCCGGGCTGGGCTTGATCCAGGTGCCGGCGCACGATGTTGCCGGCATGCTGGCCGCGGAAGGCCTGGTCCAGGTGCTGCCGGCATGGCGTCCCGCACCGATGCAGGTGGTGGCGCTGTATCCGCACCGGCGACATCTGTCGCGCCGCGTGCAGGCCTTTATCGACTGGATCGAGGAGTTGATGCGCCATCCGGCGGTGATATAGGAAACCGCATCCAGGCCATGTCATTCAAGTTATGCGACGCGCCGCCGATAACGGGATTGATAAGTCTTTCTGGATCGGAGCAGTTCATGTCGCTTTCGCAAGCCGGCGCCGCGTCGAATTCTTTCGGCCCACTCGCGTCCCTGGCGCACAATTGGCGGGCCTTGGACGGCTATCGGCAGAACGCTGCGGCCGACCAGGGCGCATCGCCGACCAACGCGTCCGATAGCGCCGGTACGGATCAGGTTTCCCTGTCCGATGCCTCCCGCGCGCTCGCGGCGTTGGGCGGCGGCACAAATGGCCCAGGCAATGCGGCTTCGGCTTCCGCCTATGGCTCATCCGACTTCGGCAAGGAGGCGAGCTACCTTGGCAATATCGCCGACGCTTCGCTCGTCGCGCTGGGCATCATCACGCCGGACCAGCAATCCGGTACGCAAATCAGTTTCGATTCCCTGTCCTATCAAGTCAGCTCGTCGGCGTCTGCGGGCATCAGCCGGCAAAACGGCCAGATGGTGGCCCAATACGGTTCGGACCAGCAAGCCGAATTCGTCGGCCAAGGCCACATCACCACAGCCGACGGCCGTACCTTCGACTTTCAGATCGAGGTCGATCTGGAGCAGAGCCAGCAAGCCGAGGCAACCGGCAACAGCAGTGCACCGGGCAATGCGCCGGCCCCATCGTCTTCGGACAATGCAGCATCGCCTGCTGCCTCGACGGCGCAAGCGTCGTCCGACCCGATCAACTGGGACGAGATATTGAAGCAATCGAAGGGCTTGATCGATTTGCTCGAGTCGATTGGCAAGTTGGATCAGGCCAATAGCGCTGCCAACCCCGCGGTCAATCCTGCCGCTGTTGCCGGTACGGCATCCAATGCCGGCCCCGGCGCCGCAACGTCCACGCCAGGCGGCGCGGCATCGTCCGGCAACCCGCAAAATCAGGCCGCATCAGAAGCTGCGCCAACCTGATATTTCACGGCGCGAAGGAGGTTGCGTCCGCGCGACTCCCGGCGTCTCCGCCTTGGGCTACAATTCGGCATTGACTCTCTCATCATGCCTATGCGTAAGTTCCTGGCCGGCCTGGCTATCTCCACCCTCCTGTTCTCCTCCGTCGCCCGCGCAGAAGACGATCCCGGCTTGGCGGCATTCCGCAACCGCGATTACGCGACGGCGATGGCGATCTGGAAGGAACAGGCTGCCAAGGGCGATGCGCGCGCGCAATCGAGCATCGGCGTGCTTTACGCCAACGGGCTAGGCACACCGCGCGACGATGCGCAAGCCTTCCACTGGTTTGCCGAAGCGGCCAAGCAGGGCGACTCGAACGGCCAATACAACATGGGTGTGATGTCGCGCGACGGCCGTGCCACGCCCAAGGACAGTGCCGAAGCTGTGCGCTGGTTCCGCCTTGCCGCCGCGCAGAACGATTCCAACGCCAAGATCAACCTCGGCGCGGCGTATCGCATGGGCGACGGCGTCCCCAAGGATGCCAAGGAAGCCTATCGCTGGTATCTCGAAGCGGCGAACCAGGGCAATCCCGCTGCGGAATTGCTGGTCGGGCTGCTGCTGCAAAAGGGCGACGGCGTCGAAAAAGACGACAAGGAAGCCTTGCGCTGGTTCCGCATGGCCGCCGACCGCGGCTTCTACGATGCGCAATACGAGGTCGGCGCCATTTACGAAAACGGTTGGGGCGTGGGCAAGGATGACAAGGAAGCGGCGCGCTGGTACAAGATGGCAGCCACCTTCGGTTATGCCAAGGCGCAGGACAGGCTCGGCCTGATGGAACTCGAAGGCCGAGGCATTGCGAAGAATGAACAGGACGGCATCAAGCAACTGACGCAGGCTGCGGCCCAAGGCTTGCCGGCGGCGCAGTTCGACCTGGGACGCAGCTATGCCGCCGGCCGCGGCATCGCGAAAGACGAGAAGGAAGGGGCGCGTTGGCTGCGCAAGGCCGCCGACCAGGGCAATGCGGAGGCGCAATTCATGCTCGGCGCGATGTATGCCGACGGGCGCGGGGTCGAGAAGGACGAAAAGGAAGCGGCCAATCTGACGCGCAAGGCCGCCGATCAAGGCTTGGCCGGAGCGCAAAGCGCCTTGGGCGCCATGTACGCCAACGGTCAGGGCGTGGCCAGAAGCGACCGCGATTCGGTGCATTGGTACCAGCTCGCCGCCGCGCAAGGCGACCCTGATGCGGAGAACAACCTGGGCTGGAGCTATCGCGAAGGCGTCGGCATAGAAAAGGATGCGGCCAAGGCAGCGGTGTGGTTCCACAGTTCGGCGCTTCAAGGCAATGCCTACGGCCAGCTCTCATTGGGCCAGCTCTACCGCGCCGGATTGGGTTTGGAAGCCAATGCCGTGCTAGCTTATGCTTGGATCGACCTCGCAGCCAAGGGAGGAGACCCCGATGCCCCCAAGGAGCGCGATGCCCTCGCCAAGAGCATGAAGCCGGCGGATCTGGCGCGCGCACGCAAGCTCTCGGCGGCATGGAAGGTCGGGGCGCCGATTGTCGATTCCGGGGCCGCGGTCAAGAAATAGGCCAGCGGACGCATTAATGCGTCGAATGGAGTCTGCGGCCATCGCATTCTTTGCGATATTCCCGTGCAGTTTTGTGCGGTGCCCATATGAACAAATTCCTTTGAATCATAGTCGCGGTGCTGACCTTGATGCCCGGCGCTCGCTATGCCACCAGGCATTCCAAATCGGTTGCTGCCGTGAGCGGCACTTACTCCGGTGCAGCCCTGGCATGGCCGCTCGATTGCTACAAAGGCGAGCCCCGCCTGAATCACATAGACTATCCCGATGTGAACAAGACCGGGCACGATTTCAAATGCGATCCGGCCGATATCCGCGGCCACGAAGGTGCCGATCTCAACGTCGACCAAAGTGCCGCGGAGCGCGGCGTGAATGTGCTGGCGGCGGCCGGTGGTACGGTGCAATGGGTATTTTGACGGCAAATATGACCGATGCCCATCGGATCATCCCGACTGCCGCACGCCTGGCGGGATGAGAGCGGACATGAATGAGGGGGGGAGGGTATGCACACCTCTGGGGCCGTATTGCAGGGAAGGGCAGGGGAAATGCTTTTGGTGTTTCGACGCCGGCAATGTCGTCGTGATCATGCATGGCCGTTCATCCGGCGATTCGCCACGCGCTACGATCATTTCAAAACGGGCAGCATAAGCGTCAAACCTGGCGAGCGCGTGCACCGAGGCCAGATCATCGGCCAGGTGGGCAGCGCCGGGCATGGTACCGGGCCGCATCTTCATTTCGAAATCTGGAAATCGACGTGTTATGGCCCGTGTGATCCGTGGGCGGGGCAGTGCAATGGCGGCGATAAAGGTCTCTGGCCTTATCCTGCCGGAGGAGCGACCCGGTAAGGCGATGATCGGTTGAGGCGAAGGCGCCATGCCATCGCCTCGTTCACTTGGGATTGTGGCGGCGGAACGCATCGCGAATATGCTCGCGCAGCAACTCGTCGTCCCATGGCTTGGTCAGAAATTTGAACACCGCGCCGCGATTCACGCTGTCGATGACGACTTGCAGATCGGCGTAGCCGGACAGGATGATGCGCATGGTTTCCGGATAGAGTTCTCTGACCACGTCGAGGAATTCCGTGCCCGACATGCCCGGCATGCGGTGGTCTGAGATGATCACCTGAACCGGATTGGTCGATAGCAGATCCAGTCCTTCTTCGGCGCTGTTCGCTTGCAGTATCCGATAGCTGTCCCGCCGCAGCAGACGGCACAGCGCGGCCAGGTTGTTCGGCTCGTCGTCGACGATCAACAGTGTCCTGGCGCCGTTCGAGAGCCCGCCCGCCGCCGTTTCAAACGGTAGCCGCCTGTCTTCCTGCAGCATGATGGCGAACTGCTCCGCCGGCACCGGCCGGCTGAACAGGAAGCCCTGCATTTCATCGCAGCCGCGTTGACGCAAAAAGAGCAGTTGCCCCTCGGTCTCGACGCCTTCGGCCACGACGCGCAGGTTCAGGCTGTGGGCCATCGCGATGATGGCGGCGGCGATGGCCGCGTCGCCCGGATTGCGCGTTACTTCCGATACGAAGGCGCGGTCGATCTTGACGAAGTTGAAGGGGAAGCGCTTGAGATAGGCGAGCGACGAATAGCCGGTCCCGAAATCGTCCAGCGACAGGCGCATGCCCATCTTGCGCAAGGCATGGAGGTATTCCGCCGCCTCATCCGGATTGGCCATCACGGCGGTCTCGGTCAATTCGAATTCGAGGTGCTGCTCGTCCACGCCATGTTTGGCCGTCGATGCGCGGATGGTTTCCAGCACTTCTCCCTTTTTCCATTGAATGGCCGAGATATTGACGGCAACCGGTACCAGCTCGATTTGCTGTTTCATCCATGCCGCTTGTTGCGCACAGACCGCATCGATGATCCAGGCGCCGATGGATACGATCAAGCCGGTTTCCTCCGCGATGGGAATGAATTCGGATGGGGGGATCATGCCGCGCTCGGGATGGCGCCAGCGGATCAGCGCTTCGGCGCTGATGATTTTGCCGCTCCGCAAATCGATGCGCGGCTGGTAGTGCACTTCGAATTGGCCGGCTTCCAGAGCGGTTTGCAGCTCGATTTCTAGCGCGAGCCGGGTCGCCCGTGCCGCGTTCATGTGACGAGCGTAAAACAGATGGCGCTCGCCGCTCGATTTGGCATTCCTAAGGGCGATTTCTGCGTACTTGAACAGACGGTCCGCATCGTCGTCGTCGTTTTCGCGAACCGCGAGACCCGCGCGCGCGGTCATTCTGATCTCTTGCCCGTCTAGTTCGTAAGGGTGGGAGAAAACGGCGAGGATGCGCTGCTGGAGGATGGCGATCATGTCTTCCCCGGGACGCACGCCTCCCAGGGCGACGGCGAAGGTGTCCGCGACGATGCGCGCGACGCTGTCGGTGTCGCGCAGCGTCTCCTCGAGCCGGCGTGCCACCTGTTTGAGCAGGGCGTCGCCGGCGCGCCGGCCCATTGCATCGTTCAAGGATGCGAAGCGGTCCAGGTTGAACAGGACCACGCACACGTCTTCCTGGTCCCGCCGCCCTTGATGGATCAATTGGGTGAGCCGGTCGAGGAACAATGTCGTGTTCGGCAAGCCGGTCAAGGGGTCGTGGTAGGCAAGGAAGCTGAGTTGCTTTTCCTGGTTGAGAAACTGCAAGGCGAACGACAGATCGCCTGCCAGGTCGTTCAACAGGCGGGCTTGATCGTCGTCGAAAAATTGCGCTTCGCCGGAACAGAGATTGAGCACGGCGACGGAGCGGTTTTCCGCAATCAGCGGCAGTGCGGCGATGGAACGGTGGCCGGCCGCTTCGAGGTCCTTGTGCAAGTGGGCGAGGTTCGGGGCGGCGAGCGTGTCGTTGCAGACCACCGTTCTCATTTCACGTGCGGCGATACTGCCCGGCCAGTTGCTCGAATTGTCCGGGTCGTTCGCGCCATCGCCGGTTTGCGTGCCCGCTCGAATGCGCTCCATGTATGGCACGGTATCGCCGGACTGCGCAATCACGCCACCGCTTTTTGCGTCGGAATCGATAACGTCGATCCAGGCAAGGGCGAAACGTCCTTCGCGGACCGCCACGCGGCAAATTTCCCTAAACAGATCGTCGCGCTGTCGGATGCGGACGATGGCCGAATTGACGCCGCTTAAGACCGCATAAATGCGGCTGAGCCGTTCGATGGTCCCCTGTTGACGTTTTTGTTCGGTGACGTCCTGTATCGTATTGAACCATCGCGTGCCCCGGTCCGGCGTGGCGAATCCTTGCAAGGGTTCCTGCAATTGATGCAAGTGCACCACGCTGCCGTCCGGGCGCTGGATGCGGTATTCGATTTCCGCACGCGTACCGCTCCGGGCTGCTTCGATGCAGGCCGCGCGAAATCTCTCGCGGTCGCCGGGATGGACGATGTCGAGCCATCTTCTGGTAGTGGGAGGCATGTCCGTCCGCGCGAGACCGATCAACGACGGCAGCGTATCGGACCAGCTTTCGAAGCTGCCGTCCGGGCCTGTGACCACGTGCCCGCTTCGGTTCGAGATTTGGGCCTGGCGCAAGCCGGCTTCACTTTCACGCAATCGTTCGACAATACGGCGCCGCTCCTCTTCGCGGGCGATATATTGCAGCGAGAACGACACATCCGCCGCCAGTTCCCGCAGCAGGCGGCACTCGGGTTCGTCGAACAGGCCTACCGTACCGGTGAATAGCACAAGTGCACCTACGACGTGCTCGTCGACGGTCAGAGGCAGAGCTGCCAGGGCGCGCACCTCACCCACATCGGAGGGATCTAGCGGGCCGCTAAATCGGGAATCGCGCAGCAGATCGTTGCAAATGACGGGGCGGTTTTCCGGCATTGCGCCCGCGCCGGTTGCCGCCAACTCGGCATAGCCATGGTGAACCAGCCGGCCGGTTCCGGGCGGCAGGTTTCCCGCCTGGGCCAGGATTTGCGGAACGTCCCCGCCGCGGTCTGTCAGGGCGATCGCAGCGCCGACGAAATTGCCTTCGATAACCGCAATGCGGCATGTCTCGTCCAACAGGGTCTGGCGTTCCGTGATGCGGACAATCGCGGAATTGATCCCGCTCAATACGGCATAGATGCGGTTCAAGCGCTCAATCTTGCGCTGAGCTTCCACCCGGTCCGTGACATCATGGGCAAGAACGAATTTGCAGGCGCGGTTGTTGAACGAAACCGGATGCGAAGTGATGTCGACGTCAATCAGCGTACCGTCTTTCCTGCGATGCCTCCAGATGCCTGATTTCTCCAGCCGCGCGGTGGGCGATTGGGTCAGATTGCGTTCGAGCTCGGGCCAATCTTCCTCGGGTCGGATATCCCTGATGGTCATGCCGAGGAATTCGGCTTCCGAATAGCCGTAGTGGATGATCGCGGCTCCGTTCACGGCAAGAAAACGGAGCGTTTCGAGATCGTACACCCACATCGGGCACGGATGCGCTTCGAATAGCGCAATAAACGACTTGTCGTCCTCTCGAATCAAAATGCGTGCCTCAATCTGCCTTTGATTCCTTGCATCATACGCTCAAAAGTTGCGGCGATGATCGACTCGATGCAATGCATTACCTGCCGATTGAAGGTGGCAGCATCGGCTTCGGCCGCCTCTGTCGGCAGGTACGGGAAGTCGTATTTTCGATGGAACTGAAAGGGTAGTCATGCAAGGAAGCAAGCCAATAAGCCGGCATGCTTTTAATGCTTCAATGTGATCGTCTTTTCTTAACCGCGGGTAAGGTTAATTTGATTGCCGCCTCGCTTCTCAATGACAAACGCCCGCTATTGCGGGCGTTTGTCATTGAAGCAAAACCGGAATCAATCGAACACCGGCGTCTCCACGCCGAGAATCTTGTGCAGCTTCGGCGAGGTCGTCGTGTATTGCATGTGGATCTTCTTTTCCGGGAAGATATAGGGCGCGGCTCCGAAGGCAGCCAGCGCGGCTTCGTGGAAGCCGGAGAGGATCAGCTTCTTCTTGCCGGGGTAGGTGTTGATGTCGCCCACGGCGAAGATGCCGGGCACGTTGGTCTCGAACTTTTCGGTATCGACCTTCAATTGCTTGCGTTCGATCTCCAGACCCCATTCGGCGATCGGGCCGAGCTTGGGCGAGAGACCGAAGAACACCAGCAAGTGGTCGAGCGGCATGCGCCGCGTCACGCCGTCGGCGCCCGTTACCTTGATTTCGGACAGCTTGCCGTCGGCGGCTTCGAAGCCCGTGACCTGGCCGACCAGGAATTGCATTTCATAGTTGTCGCACAATTCCTTCATTTTCGCGACCGAAGCCGGCGCGGCGCGGAATTCTTCGCGGCGGTGGATCAGGATGACCGATTCGGCCTTGCCGACGAAGTTGAGCACCCAGTCGAGCGCGGAATCGCCGCCGCCGCAGATGACGAGGTTCTTGCCTTCGTATTGCGCCGGGTTCTTGACGCGGTAAGCCAATTGCGAACCTTCGAATTGCTCGATGCCTTCGACTTTCAAGGTGCGCGGCTGGAACGAGCCCACGCCGGCGGCGATGAAGATGGACTTGGTGATGAAACGCGTGCCGAGCGAGGTTTCGACGTTGAAGCGGCCGTCTTCGCGCTTTTCGACGATGGCAACTTCCTGGTTCAGGTGGAAGGTGGCGCCGAAGGGTTCGATCTGCTTCAACAGGTTGTCGGTCAGTTCCTGGCCGGTGCAGACGGGCACGGCGGGGATGTCGTAGATCGGCTTGTCGGGATAGAGTTCGACGCATTGGCCGCCGACTGTGGGCAGCGAATCGATCACGTGGGCCTTGATTTCCAGCAGACCCAGTTCGAATACCTGGAACAGCCCGACGGGGCCGGCGCCGACGATCACGGCGTCGGTTTCAATCGGTCCCTGAGTCGAGCCGGGAGGGTGGATGGTGATGCCGGCAGCGGTTTCCATACGACTTTCGATTTCCTGTTTCATTTTGAAAATGACAAAATTCCAAACGGGCATAGTACGCCCGTCGAGGGCGCATTGCCTTGACACACGTCAATTGAATCGTGGGCGCGATCAGCGCTCGAGATATTGCAGTTTTTCCTTTACGTCCTTCCAATCGTCCGCGTCGGGCAGGGCCGCCTTGGTCTTGGTGATGGAAGGCCACTTGCGTGCCAGATCGACATTGATCTTGACGAATTGCTGCTGATCGGCCGGCACGTCTTCTTCCGCATAGATCGCGTTGACCGGGCATTCGGCGACGCAGACGGCGCAATCGATGCACTCGTCGGGATCGATCGCCAGGAAATTCGGGCCTTCGCGGAAGCAATCAACCGGGCATACGTCGACGCAGTCGGTATAGCGGCAACGGATGCAGGATTCGGTCACTACGTGGGTCATAAGGATCCAATCTGTAAAATTCTAAGCGGGGTGCGCAGGGAAATCCGGCTTTGCCAGACGCCAATTTGCCGCAACTTTCCCAAAGTGGTGCAAGACTCTGTATTTTAAGACAAATTCGTGTTGGTAACAAACCAGCCTTATACATAATGCGCATAAGCAAATGCGCTGGTTTTGCTTATAATGCAATGTTTTTTTGGGGTGCAAGTGGTGCCGGGCCGCGCAGTGCCAACCGTTCGATCGGTTGGGCTACACTTGCATTAACCAACAACAAGGGGGCCGTGTGGACACTTCCCACGCCAGAAAAGCAATTTTTGACCGCATCCGCAAGGCGCAAGGGCGCCCTGCGCAAGTGAGCGAGGACGAGCGCGCAGCCGTGCGCGACTACCTGGAACGCCATCCCGTCGGCCCGCAGCCAGCGGTAGGCGGAGACCGGATTGCACGCTTCATCGCGCAGGCGGAACGCATGTCGGATACGGTCGAACGTGTCGCATCGGGGACGGACGTCCCGGCGGCCGTGGCGCGCTACCTCGATGCGCAAGGCATCGCGCGCAAGGCCATAGGTTGGGAAACCTTGACGGGGCTGGATTGGCGCGCGGCGGGAATCGAGTTCGAGCCGCGCCTGCCGGAAAACCTCGACAAGGTCGGCATCACGGGTTGCTTTTGCGCCGTGGCCGAAACCGGCACGCTGATGCTGCTCTCCGGGCCGGAAACCTTTGCTTCAGCCAGCCTGCTGCCTGAAACCCATATCGCCGTCGTCGATGCGGGCCGTATCGTGGCATCGATGGAAGACGCCTTCGCGCTGGCGCGTGCCGAGCGCGGCGAATTGCCGCGTGCCACCAATTTCATTTCCGGTCCCTCGCGCACGGCCGATATCGAGCAAACCATCGTGCTCGGCGCGCACGGGCCGTTTCGCGTGCACGTCGTGCTGGTCGGCTGATGCCTATCGGCTTTTCTCTGGCGGGTATTCCGCTTGAATTTCTGTTCTTTGCCGCCGTGCTGGGAACAATTGCCGTCAAGCCTGGGATGGCTGGACGTGCCGCTGCCGCAGGAGCTGTCGGTATCGCGCTCTACAAGGTCATCTGTTCGCCGTTCGACGAAGGCTCGGGATGGGGCGGCCTGCTGGCGCATGGCATGCACGAATGGGTAAGCATGGCCAACCTGCTGGCGCTGCTGCTGGGCTTTGCCTTGCTGGCGCGGCACTTCGAAAACAGCCGCGCTGCCCATGCCTTGCGCCGCGCGCTCGGCGATGGGCCGGCTACAGGCTTCATTCTCTTGATCGGCGTATTCGCGCTGGCGAGCTTTCTCGACAATATCGCTGCGGCCATGATAGGCGGCACCATTGCGCGCTCAGTATTTCGCGGGCGCGTGCATGTGGGCTATCTTGCCGCCATCGTTGCGGCGTCCAACGCGGGCGGCTCCGGCAGCGTGATCGGCGATACCACCACCACCATGATGTGGCTGGCCGGGGTGTCGCCGGGGGAAGTGTTCAGTGCCTACGTGGCGGCGGTCACGGCGCTGTTTGTGGTTGCGCTGCCGGCCTCCTTGCAGCAGCACCGCTATTCTCCTGCCACCTGCGACGACGTCGACCTGCATCCCGTCGATTGGGGCAGCGTGCTGGTGGTGGGCTTCGTGCTGCTGCTGGCCATTGCGGCCAATCTCTTGATCAATATCGAATTCGCCGGCTGGGCCAGCGTCTTTCCCTTCCTCGGCTTGTCGGTATGGCTGGCCCTGTTGCTGGCATCGCCCTTGCGCCAGCCTGATTGGGTGGCCTTGCCGCGCGTGACGCGCAACGCGGCTTTTCTGCTCGCGCTTGTCTGGTGCGCTTCGCTCATGCCGGTGCGCGCCTTGCCCCAGGCTTCATGGCCGGTCGCATTGGGTGCAGGTTTCGTCTCTGCCGTGTTCGACAACATTCCCCTCACCGCGTTGGCCTTGAAGCAGGGCGGCTATGACTGGGGCTATTTGGCCTATGCGGTCGGTTTCGGCGGTTCGCTGCTATGGTTCGGCTCGTCGGCCGGCGTGGCGCTGGCCGATATGTTCCCGGAGGCGCGTTCGGCACGAAACTGGCTGGTGCAGGGCTGGCATGTCGCACTGGCCTATGTTGTCGGCTTCTTCGTCATGCTGGGCGTGCTGGGCTGGCGAGCCTGAGGTTCAGCGCCCCGTACCTGGAATTCAAGCCTGTCGCGCACCTTTCCTGACTCGTCTATCAGGGCCAAATGGTGCTTGCCCGCAATGGGATGCCAGGAGACTGGGCTATCTGCCTCGCCGAGCACGGCGTCGTCCAGGCGCCAGCGCATGCCGCCGCCCGATTGCGCCTGGAAGAAAACGCGCTGGTTCGCCTCAGGGATATCGGGATCGATGGCGATGATGTCGCCATTGCCGGGGTAACGTATTCTGGCGCTCTTGGCCGCCTCTCCGACGATCTCGATGGTGGGAGTCTCGGTGCCGGCCAGGAACAATTCGCGCCGCGGCGCTTCCACGGCGGGTTCGAATTCGACCCGGCTTGCCGTCACACCTTGCGGCATGGCCGGCGCATGGCTGGCGGTGCTGTGCTGCAGGTAATCCATTACGTCGCGCCAGATCGGCGCCGCGCCCGTCACGCCGGACACGTCCCACATCGATGCGCCGTCGAAATTGCCGACCCAGACACCCACGGTGTAGTGCTCGGACCAGCCTATGCACCAGTTGTCGCGCATATCCTTGCTGGTTCCGGTTTTGACGGCAGTCCAATAAGGCGTGGCCAGTTCGTTGGACAAGCCAAAGGTAAGGCTGCGCGCGGCCCGGTCGGCCAGGATGTCGCCGACGATATAAGCCGCTCGCGGATCGAGTACACGATGTGGCGTTCCGCCGCCGTGCAGGATCAAGGTCGGGCTCGAAGCCATGCCCGCGTTGGCGAACACGCGGTAAGCGTTGGCGAGGTCGAGCAAGCTCACTTCGGCCGAGCCGAGCGCGAGCGAATAGCCGTAGTAGTCGGCCGGCTGGGTCAGGCTGGCGAACCCGACCTCCTGCAGCCGCGCGTGGAAGTCGTCGGTGCCGGTGAGCATCAGGGTTTTGACCGCCGGCACGTTCAGCGAACTGGCGAGGCTGGTGCGCACGCTGACATAGCCCTTGAAATCCTTGTCGTAGTTTTGCGGCGCATAGAGGCCGCCTTCGGTCTGCACGTCGAGCGGCGCGTCGTCGATGACGGATGCGGCGGTCAGCAATCGCTTCTCCATTGCCAGCTCGTAGAGGAAGGGCTTGAGCGTGGAGCCGGCCTGGCGTAAAGCGCTTACGCCATCGACGCTCTTGTCGCCGGCATTGCCGACGTAAGCGAGGATTTCCCCGCTGCGGTTATCGAGCACGACCACGGCGGCATCGCCTACATTGCGCTCGCGCAGCAGGCTCAATTGCTGGCGCACGCTTTGCTGCGCGTAACGCTGCAAGCCGGCATCGAGCGTGCTCGTTACGCGGTCGCCCGGATGCTTCAGCAAATGTTGCGCTACCTGGCCCGCCGGTTCGCGTTCGCGGCGCGTGTCGAAGTGCGCCAGGGCGTGGCGCAGTTCGGCTTCGATCACGCCGCAGGATGCGGCCACGTGCATGTCCGCCGCCAGCGCGCAGGCGCGCCGCGCCACCAGCCTGGGATCGGCATTGGGCGAACGGATCAGGCCGGCCAGGATGCTGGATTCGACCTGGTCCAGCCCTGAAGGCGCCTTGCCGAACAGGCGTTCCGATGCGGCCCCTATGCCCTGGCTTTCGCCGCGGAAGCTCAGGAGATTGAGATAGGCTTCGAGGATCTGGCCCTTGCTCCAGCTCTTTTCCATGTCGCGCGCGGCGCCGATCTGGTCCCATTTTTGAAGCAGGGTGCGCCTGCCGCCCGTTCCGCTTTGGGGATGCAGCGCGGGGTCGAGCAAGCCGGCCAATTGCATGGTGATGGTGGAGGCGCCTCGCGTGTAGCCGGGGTTGGCGAACAGATCGTCCCAAGCCGCCTTGCCCATGGCTTGCACGTCCACGCCGCCATGGGCATAAAAGCGCTGGTCTTCCGCCTGGATCACTGCGGCAGCCAGGGCGGGCGAGATATCGGGCAAGGCGATCCACGGGCCGCGCCGGGCCTTCATATCGAGGCGCAAGTCTTGCAAGGGTTGCCCGTGGCGGTCCAGCAATTGCGCTTCCGACGAGCGGTAGCCATCCCTGACCTGTGCCGGCGTGGGCAAGGAGGAGGCGCAGGCTTGGCCGCACAGTGCCGCGGCCAGCAGCGCCACGATGACCTTAGTGGCGCACATGGAACACCTCGTTCGGAATCTCGCCGAACATCTCTGGCGAATACATGGCTTCGACGCGGGTGGCAGGCATGGTGAAATCGCCCTCATTGTTCAAGCGCACGCTGTATTCGACGCTGAATTTCCCTTTCGGCACGAATTCGTAGTAGCCGCGATAGGCATCGTAGCCGCGTTCGGTAAAGGCTGGCCAGACCCAGCCGCGCTGCTGTTCGCCCTGGCTCATGATTTGCGAATCGCGGCCCATGCCGTTGCCCAGCACCGTGGCCGAAGCCGGAATCGGATCGTCGACCACGACCCAGGTCATGTCGCTTTGCGCCTCGATATCGAGATGGACGCGGTAGACGTCGCCGCGCGACCATTGCCCCGGTTTTTGCTGTTCGACCGGGGTGACGCTCTTCACGATGCGGTAACCGGTCGATAGCGAAGCCTTCAAGGGAATCGCCGCCATACTGGTGACAGTGACCCAGGGCTTGCCCGTGCCTTTCTGCGCGATGTCGAGCTCGGCCGTGCCCTTGGGCCAGGCTTGCATGAAGGTGCCGCCCGTGGGTTGCTTTTGCCAATCCTGGGTCTTGCTGTCGCCACCCAATCTGATGTTTGCACTGCCGGTCACGGGAACGGACTCAAAGGCGGCACTGAATTTTTGCATTGCCAAGGTGCCCCAGGCGTTGGCCACCGTGGTATTCCAGCGGCCTTGATACTGGCGGCCCAGGGTGCCGCGCACGAGACGGCCCACGTCTTCATGCCAGGCCGGGTCGTCCATCATCGCCAGCAGCACGCGGTTGGCATTGACATCGGTGGAGACCATCAGCCACCACAGCTCGTCATTGCGTTCGGTGGAGAAGCCCATGGTCGTGCCCTGCAGGTTCAGCCTGGCATGGAGAATTTGCCCGGCTTGCTTCATCTTTTCCTCGCGCTGCGGCAAGCCCGGCGTGCGCTTCAAGACCAGGTAGTAGTCGATGACGGCCGAGGTCGGCCACAGATCGGGCTCGGCGACGAAACTGTCGAACATCTCGGGCCGCACCTTGGCCGAACGCGACAAGGCTTCCAGCGCCGCCACCTTGCGGATGGCGAGATCGGCAGTCGGCAGGAACGAGCCGCGTACGACCTTGCCCTCGACGAAGTCGATCAGTCCGGCTTCCATGCGTGTGCGGGTCTCCTGCGGAATCGCATAGCCGCTTTCGTCGGCGATCGAGAGCACATAGGCTGTCAGGCTGTCGCTGCCGTATTGCATGATGGGGAAGTATTTCACCAGGCCGTCGCCATCGAGATAGCCGGGCAGGATAGCCATGTTGCCGTCCCACATGGTCTTGTCTTGCAAAGCCACGGCTTTCGACGTGCGCTGTTCGAAGCAGCTGTAGGGATAGCGCGCCATGTAGTCGCGCACACCGGGCAAATCGCTGCCGAGTTTGCCGCGCAGCGTGGTCTGGATGCCGCCTCGTCCCGGCAAGGCATCCTCGGGCATGCGGACCGACATGTGCAGCGGTTTTTCCAGTTGCATCAGTGTGGCTTGAAACACACGCACCGGCGTGGCAGGGTCGACCTTTTGCCTGACCTTGATGCGGTCGCCGGTGGCGCCGTCGGCCGTTTTGGCTGTCACATCCCAGGCCAGATTGGCGGCGCCCACGGGCACGCGATAGTTCCAGCCGACTTCAGCCGCCTGGCCGGCGCCGATCGTGACGCTTTGCGCAGCCAGATGTGTCGCGGCCGCCCTGGGCGTATCGGGATTGCTCACGGCAGCTTGTACATCCACCGTCAGCGCCGCATCGGTCGTGTTGCGCAGCGTGAAACCGGCGCGCAATTGGTCGTCTTCGCGCACCAGGACCGGCAAGCCCGACATCAGGATCAAATCCTGCGTGCTGCGTACGCTGGCCGTGCCGGTGCCGAACAGGTCGCTGCTTCCATTGGCAACGGCGACGATGCGGAATTCGGTCATCGAATCGTTCAAGGGCACGTCGATGTCGGCCTCGCCCCTGGCATCGAGCACGACCTTGCCTTTCCAGTAGAGCAGGGTATCGAACAATTCGCGGCCGTTGCCCTTGCCCCCGCCGCCGCCGGCCGGCACGGCCTTGCGGCCGAAATGGCGCTTGCCTATTACTTGCATTTGCGCCGTCGCGGTTTCCACTTGCAGCGGGCGTTCCTGCATCATGGCGTCGAGCAGGTTCCAGCTCGAGTTGGGCATCAATTCCAGCAAGCCGGCGTCGACCGCGGCGACGGCGATTTCTGTGCCGGCGGGTAGCTTTTCGCCGTTGGCGCGCTCTACGGCGACGTGCACCCTGGCCTTGTCGCGCACCTTGTAGACCTGCTTGTCCGTGTCGACCTTGACGTTCAATTCATGCGCCTGCCAGCCGACCTGCAGCTTGGCGATGCCGAGCTTGTAGGCGGGCTTGCCGAGGTCGACCAGGGCCGTCGGCTGCACGCCCGCGACGCGGCCGCGGACCACCAGCACCGAAACGTAGACATTCGGCGCGCAGCCGGGCTTGACGGGAATCGTGAAGCTCGGTTTGGCAGCGTCGAGCGGGCGCACATAAGTGTCGATGATGCCTTCGCGCTCGACTGCGATCAGGGCCGTGGCGCTGCGGAAGGGCATGCGCACCTGGAATACCGCATCTTCGCCGGGTTCATAGCGTTTCTTTTCCGGCAGCAGATCGATGCGGTCGTTGTCGTTGACGTTGAACCACCAGGTTTCGCTGCCCGCGATCCAGATGTCGGCATTGGCGGCAACGGCGCGGCCTTCCGGGTCGGCAGTGCGGGCCTGCAGCACAAGGTTGCCCGAGGCGGGCGCCCTGGTTGCACAAAACAGCAGCCCATGCGCGTCGGTTTTGCCGCTGCAGCCTTCGCCCAGGCGTTTGACCTCATTGACGTTTTCGTAGGCATAAAAGCCGCCCAGCAGGCGATGGCGATGCGAATAATTGGTGCGGCGAAAGAACTCGGTTTTGACCTCGGCATTGGCGACGGGCTGGCCCGCCGTGCCGAGTACCACGACCTGGAATTTGAACGCCTCCTTGCTTACGGCCCATCCGTCGGGCTTGATGCCGATCTGGTAGGCCGAAGGCAGGAGCGGCACGCGCGTGGCCACGGTGGAAGTTTCGCCGTTGGCGTCCGCAAACTCCAGTTCGGCCAGCAAGTCGCGCGGTGCCGTTACTTTGGGCAGCTTGTCCACCACGGCACGCGCGGCGCCGTGATGGTCGAGCTGGAGCGCCTGTGTGGCGGCCGTGCCATTGTCTTTCTGGCCGTTCTGTTCGTCGCTCCAGGAGGCATCGTCTTCGTCGAGCGTG
The DNA here is from genome assembly GCA_036384915.1 of Burkholderiaceae bacterium. GTDB lineage: Bacteria > Pseudomonadota > Gammaproteobacteria > Burkholderiales > Burkholderiaceae_D > PKWO01. Next base: position 62,791 of record DASVLJ010000026.1, on the reverse strand, counting down.
GGGGTATCGGTGCTGCGGCCGACCTTCACTTCGCCATTGCTGAAGGTATAGCCCTCGTAGCCGGGGAAGAAGACGGCTTTGTCTTGCACCACGGTGCGCAGCTTGACCGGCGCGTCGGCGGCGCCGCCGCCTGCCAGGTAATTCAACTGGATATCGAAATCGACTTGCTGCGGCTGCACGGCCGCGTCTTTGGGACCTTGCAGCAGGGCCTTCATGGTGGGCACGCGGAAGGCTTCCACGCGGAAGCTGCCGGCCTGGTAATTTCCTATCATGAGCGTATAGTTGCCCTGCTTGGCATCGGGCGGGATTTGCCAGGTGCTTTGCGCGGTGGCATTGCCGTCCCATGCCAACGGAAGTTCATAATGCTGCTGGCTGCCCTCGTGCGTGATGATCAGCTTGTCGGTGGTCATGTTGCGGCCGGCGAAATGGATGCCGTCTTGCGCATGGCGCCGCAGCAGGTGCTTCATGTGCACCGTTTCACCGGCGCGAAAGAGCGTGCGATCGAACACGGTAGTAGCCATGACGTTGTCGGCATCGAAGCGTTCCGTCGGCAGGTTGAAGCGCCATGTCTCGATGCCGCCTTGCCAGTCGGACAGGGTGAAGGTCATGTCGTCCTTTGTGCGCGCACTGACGAACAGGGAATCGCGGTAGCCGCAGCGGATGCCATTCAGGGGTTGGGCGATGTGGGCGATGCCGGACGCGTCGGTCTTGCCTTGCCACAATGCCGTCCCGGCGCAATTGCGCACGGTAACCGTGGCGTCGGCCACCGGTTTTCCATGGTCCAGCGTCGTGACCCAGACCAGCGAGGATTCCGCGCCGTGCTCGAAATGCGCCGCCATATTGGTCATCAAGGCGGCTGCTTGCACATAGGCGGTGCTGCCGGTGCTGGAAATGATCTTGCCCAGCTTGGGACTTTGCAATTCAACGACGTAAAAGCCGTTCTTCTCCAGCGGGATGCCGACCACTTCGAACTCTTCTTTCGCCAGCGGCTTGGGCATGGAAAACGGCTTCGCTTCGTTGGCGCTGAAAATCGAGTGCTCCATTTCACTGGCCCACATCTCGTGCACGTTCCAGCTACCGTTGTCGGCGAGGCGCTTGAGCCACGCGATGATGGCTTCATCTTCCTTGTCGCCTGTGACGCGCAGCATGCCGCCCTGGGTGTCTGCCATGGCGCCGGCGAGGGCCGGCTCGATATTGCGCACCGTCACCGGCAGCATGCGGTCGCCATGCGCTTCGACGATGCCGAAGCGTGCCGGAAATTTGATCATCGGGGGCTGTTCGTCGGTCTTCACAGCCAGGGGAAAGCGGCGCTGATTTTGCAGCGCACGGCCGGAATCATCCCTCATCGCGGCGGGAAGGGAAAGCTTGAATTCCGATTTTTCGGGGAAGGGGCCTTTGAACAACACGCCTTGGACGGTGTCGCTCTTTGCTTCGCCTTCGTCAAACGAGAGCGGGTAATTCTTGCCGTCGCTGCCGGCCAGCGCGATGCCTTTCACCGCTTGCCGCTTCACCGGTGCAGAGAAATTCAGATACATCGGCGTGATGGGCAGGCAGCCGCTCTTGGCGTTGATGCGCTGGCAGGAAAACTTGGCTTCGAACGCCGGGCGCACGCTATAGGCCAGCACCTGGTCTTGCGCGTTGGAGATGCCGCTGGCGCTCTTGACGTCCTTGCCCCAGACCAGGTGCACTTCGGCGCCGGCCGGCAGGGAGCGCTTGCAGCGCAGCGCAATAATGGGTTGACCGTCGTAGCGATGGCTTTTCAGCTTGACCATGGTGCGCCAATGCGCGCCGCGGGCCTGGTAAAACACATCCAGATAATTGTCGGCGAACGTGGATTGCGCCTCAAGCAGCGCTTCTCGCTCCTTGCCTTCGATCAGGTTCACGCCGATTTTTTCGTTGATGCCTGCGGCCGTGCAATAAACATTCTGCAGCACAGATTCGCGCTCGGGCATGGCGTCGAGCGCAAGCAGGAAATACTGATTCTCGTCCAGCCACTTGCCTTCGCGAGGTTCGCTTTGTACCACCGATGGGCCGCCCGTGGAAAAGCGGAAATGCCGGTTGCCGCCGACCCCCGCGCCCTGGAGATCCTTCAAGTCCGGCTTCAGGCTGAAATCGCAGGCCACGCCGGCGGGCAAGTCGCGTTCGAAGTCATAGCTCCAGTTCTTGCCGTCTATCCATCGTCCCGTGCCTGTTTCAGGGCAATCGATGGTGAAGGGATCGGACAGGCGCAGATCGCCGAAGGGCACCATTTGCGCGGTAAATCGCGCCGTCACCTGGCGCACGCCTTTGACGTTGCCCTCTGGGGAAAAGCTCTCTACCGAAGTCTCCTGCGCCAGGCTGGCACCTGCCCATGCCAGGGTCATTGCCATCGCCGTTGCAGTGGCCAGCCACTCTTTCATGTTGTTCTCCAGGGTGTCGGGACTGGCGGCAATTGTGCGCCGCCCATCCGTCGTACTTCAAGGAGGGCGCTTACCCAAGTTGTTCATTGTGCCAGCCTTTTTCTACGCGCTTGTGAAGAAAAATTCACACGCGGTATCATGGAGGGAAAATCCTGGAGCTTTCATGAAAAAGAAGGTATTTGTCGCGCGCGCTGTTTTTCCCCAAGTGCTGGAACGTTTGCGCAGCCATTTCGAACTCACCACCAATGAAGAGGACCGCATCTTCAATGCCGACGAGCTGACGGCGCGTGCCGCCGGCATGCATGGCTTGTATACCACGGGCAGCGAGCGCATCACATCGGCGCTGTTCGCCGCCAATCCGCAACTGGAAGCCGTGTGCAACATGGCCGTGGGCTACAACAACATCGACGTCGATGCCGCAACCGCGGCCGGCGTCATGGTTACCAATACGCCCGACGTGCTGACCGAGACCACGGCCGACTTTGCCTGGGCGCTCTTGATGGCGACAGCGCGCCGCATTACGGAATCGGAACACTGGCTGCGTGCCGGCAAGTGGACCAAGTGGCGCTTCGACACACTGCTCGGAGCGGACTTGCACGGCTCGACCCTGGGTATCATCGGCATGGGCCGCATCGGCCAGGCCGTGGCGCGCCGCTCGCTAGGCTTCAATATGCGGGTGGTCTACCACAACCGTTCGCGCCTCGCGCCGGATCAGGAAGTCGCAGCCAATCATGCGCGCTGGGTGGAGAAGGAGGAGCTGCTGCGTACGGCCGATCACGTGATGCTGGTTCTGCCCTATTCCGCTGCAACGCACCATACGATAGGGGCGGGCGAACTGGCATTGATGAAGCCCACGGCCACGCTGACCAATGTGGCGCGTGGCGGCATCGTCGACGATGCCGCATTGATTGCCGCCTTGCGAGAACGTCGTATCGCCGCCGCCGGGCTCGACGTGTTCGAGAATGAGCCGGCCTTGAACCCGGGTTTCCTGGAGTTGCAAAATGTGGTGCTTACGCCACATATCGCCAGCGCCTCGGAACCAACGCGCTTGGCAATGGCGAATCTGGCGGCTGATAATTTGATTGCGGCTTTGACGGGTGAGGCTCCGCCGAATTTGCTGAATCCTGACTACCGGAATGAGAGATAGGATCGTAGGGTGGAAAAGCCGTAGCGGAGCGCCGCCCGGGCGATTCCGCCAAGCACTTAATGAAAGTTATTTGATGCACGTGGTGGAATGCGCCTTCGGCTTTTCCACCCTACAAAACCAACGAGGGGACATGGCCGATATCAGCATCACGCACAAGCACAAGCTGTCGCACAAGAAGGCCAAGGCCGCGGCGCAAAAGGTGGCCGACCAGCTAGCCGAGGAATACGGTATCGAGTCCGAATGGGATGGCGACGTGCTGCATTTCAAGCGCAGCGGCGTCAGCGGCACGCTGGAACTGACCGATCACGTGGCGCAGATGGAAATCAAGCTGGGCTTCATGCTCAAGGCCTTCGGCGCGACCATCGAGGAGCATGTGCACAAGAACATCAAGAAAGTCTTTGCCGGCTAGATGGAAAATCCAGCCGGCGCGGGATGGCTCAGCCCTTCAACTCATTGATCAGGTCGACATATTGCTGCATCGCGTCTTCCTTGGAGGTGCCCTTCAAGGCATCCCAGGCGTCGAACTTGGCGCGTCCGACCATGTCGGTGAAACCGGGGCGCTTGCCCTCCACGTCGCCGCTGCTGCCCTGCTTGTACAAGGCGTAGATCTTGAGCAGGGTCATGTTGTCCGGACGTTCCGGCAGGTTCTTCGATTCGGCGACGGCTTGGTCGAACTGTTCTTGCAGCGACATGGTGGTCTCCATGGGTGAGGTTGGACGTTGCCAAACATAGCACAATCTGAATTGGCATTGAAAGCGATCATTTAGAATAAGTTGTCGAATCATTCAGGTGTCGGTCTTGGCCGATAATTCCCGGCTTCGAATTCGGCTTCGAAAAAATAGAGGAGCAAGCATGCTGTCCCCCAAGCTGTTGCAGCGCGAAAGAATGTCCACGGTCGATACCGCCTGGTTGCGCATGGATTCGGGCGGCAATCTGATGATGATCGTCAGCGTGCTGATGTTCGACCGTCCGCTCGACATGGCGCGCTTCAAGCGCACCATGAAGCGCCGCTTTCTCACCTATGGCCGTTTCCGCAGCAAGGTGGTGCAAGACCTTGCCGGCGCATGGTGGGAAGAGCAGGACGTCGACCTGGAACACCATATTGTACAAACGCGTCTGACAGCGAAGAAGGACGGAAGCAACAAACCGGCGTTGGAAGCCATGGTCGGCGAGCTCTCCGCAACCATGCTCGCCCCGGACAAGCCGCTATGGCAGATGCACGTCGTCGACAACTGCGTGGGCGAAGACGGCGGCGTGCGCCAGGCCGTGATCATCCGCATCCATCATTGCATCGCCGACGGCATTGCCCTGGTCGGTGTGCTGCTTTCCATGTTCGATGCCGTACGCGATGCGCCGGACGAGGAAGACGATGAATCGGAGGAAGCGGCACCGATAGCGGACGAAGACAATCCCTGGAACGAATTGCTGCAACCGGTCACGCGCACCACGATACAGGCGATCAACCTCTCGACCTCCATGATGACCAAGTATCTCTGGGCCATGGCGGAATCGAACCGCATGATCGCGCGCTTCGCCGAAATGGCCCAGGTCGGCGGCAAGCTGACACAAGATGCCGTCAAACTGGTTGCCATGAGCGAGGATTCGCGCACGCGCCTGAAAGGCGTGCCCCAGGGTGCCAAGCGGGTGGCCTGGAGCGAACCGCTGCCCTTGGCCGAGATCAAGGCCGTGGGCAAGGTATTCGGCGCCTCGATCAACGACGTGCTGATGTCGTCCGTGGCCGGCGCGATCGGCGCTTACCTGCGCGAGAAGGGCGATAAGGTGCCGGCGGATACCGAGCTGCGCGCCATGGTGCCGGTGAATTTGCGTAAATCCTCGCGCCGCGAAAAGCTCGGCAATGCCTTCGGCCTCGTGCCGCTGGTGCTGCCGGTCGGCATCGAAAATCCGCTCGCTCGCCTGGCCGAAGTGCACGCGCGCATGGACGAGTTGAAGGGGGGCTACCAGGCGCTGGTCGCGATGGCGGTGCTCGGCGTTCTGGGTGCGACGCCCAAGCAAGTGCAAAATGAAATCCAGAATTATTTTGCGCGCAAGGCCACGGCCGTGATGAGCAATGTGCCCGGTCCGCAGGCCCCCCTTTATTTGGCCGGCAGCCGGCTCGATCAGATCATGTTCTGGGTGCCGCAGTCGGGCGATATCGGCGTGGGAGTATCGATCTTGTCCTACAACGGCGGCGTACAGTTCGGCATCGTGGTCGATGCGGCGATCGCCGACGATCCTGAGCAGATCATCGAACGCTTTGCCCCGGAATTCGACAAGCTGGTGTATCTGGCCTTGATGAGCGAGTGGCCGCCGGCATAAGCCGGCGCCGTGCTTACTGCACGCCCACCAGTTCCACGTCGAAGATCAAATTGGAGTTGGGCGGGATCGAAGATGTGCCCTTGGTACCGTAGCCCAGGGCCGAGGGAATGAACAGGCGCCGTTTGCCGCCGACCTTCATCCCTTGCAAACCCATTTCCCAGCCGCGTATCACCTTGCCGTCGCCGAGCATGAACGTCATCGGCACGCCCGAGTCGCGGCTCGAATCGAACTTCGTGCCGCGGCTGCCGTCGGGGTTTTGCAGCCAGCCGGTGTATTGCACATACACCGTATTGCCCGGATAAGCCGAGGCGCCCGTGCCGACCGCGAGCTCCCGGTATTCCACGCCGCCCGGCATTTTGACCGTGTCGAACGGGTCCGGCGCAGCAGTGGCCTGCGGTGCCGGGGCGGCCGGCTCTTCGGCACGCACCGCAGCGCCGGCCAGCAAGACCATAAGCAGGACAAGACTCGGTGTTGCGCGAATGGGTTTCATCACACCCCCAGCAATTCCACTTCGAAGATCAGCGTGGCATTGGGCGGAATCACGCCGCCCGCGCCGCGCGCGCCATAGCCAAGGCTGGCCGGGATGATCAGCTTGCGCACGCCGCCGATCTTCATGCCTTGCACGCCCTCATCCCAGCCGCGGATCACGTGGCCGGCGCCGAGCGGGAAGTCGAAGGGCTCGTTGCGGTCCTTGCTCGAATCGAACTTGGCGCCTGCGCTGCCGTCGGGCTGTTGCAGCCAGCCGGTGTAATGCACGGTGACGTGGTTGCCGGCCTTGGCTTCGGCGCCGCTGCCTTCGGTCAATTCTTCGTATTGCAGGCCCGAGGCGGTGGTAGTGATGGACATCGTGGTTCCTTGTGTTGCGTTGAAATGGGCTGATTGTAGCAGGTCGGGTTATCCACGTTAGGAACTTGCGCAATCGGAGTATGTTCGAAATGAATTCGATGCGCGACAGAAATCCAAAGTTACCGGATGCGGGGCGAATTGTGCCGGCCAAAGCGGCCGCGCTATACTGGGACGGTGTAACCGCTTACAACCACTTGGCTCCTCCAAGTTCGAATTTCGACGACCTATGCTTGCTTTGGCCGAAACTGTCGGCAACATCGTGGAACGCAGCAGGCGATTGGCCTTGCTTGCCGCGTTGTGGCTGCCATGTCTGGCGGCAGCCGCCGAGCATTTGACGCTGTTGACCGAGGAATATCCGCCGTTCAACATGAGTGATGGGAATGGCGGGGCTACGGGCGTCTCCAGCGATATTGTCAAGGTCTTGATGAAGGAGGCGCAGATAGGTTATAGCATCGCCCTCGTGCCTTGGCAGCGCGCCGTTATTCAGGCGCATACCGTGCCCGGCACTTGCGTATTTTCCATGTCGCGCACGCCTGAGCGCGAGCCGAACTATCGATGGATCGGTCCCCTCGTCGCCAACGATTGGGCCTTGTTTGCCAAGAGCGGCGGTAAAACACCCAAGGATATCGCCGAAGTCAAGAATGCCAGTATAGGCAGCTACGCCGGCGACGCAATTGTGGCTTATTTGCAGACGCGCGGCTATCGGGTCGATATTGCGCAAAACGACGATTTGAATCCGAACAAACTTCTCGCCGGCCACATCGATTATTGGGCAACAGGAAAGCTGATCGGGCAATACCGGCTGAAGCGGCAGAACATACCGGGCATCGAACCGGTACTGGTGTTCAACCGCACCGAAATGTACCTTGCCTGCCACCCCGGCACCTCGCCCGAGCTTGTAGAACGCCTGAACCGCCTGCTCGGCGAGATGAACCGGCGCGGCGAGATCGAGCGCATCTACGCGCGTTTCGGTTACTCGCGCTGAGCTCGGACGGCTGCGGCTGTTTGAAAGCCGTTTGGCCGTGTTCCGCGGGTTACATTTCTCGAGGGCGAAAAAAAGCCGGCCCGAAGGCCGGCAAGTTGTTTCAGGAACACACGAAAAAGTCTTTTACAGCCCCAGGTCCTTGATGAACTCGTCGGTGAAGGACAGGCCGGTGTCGCGGTCGAAGGACCAGAAGTGCAGGCCGGCGATGCCGTTGGCCTTGGACCAGGCCGACAAGGTGTCGGTGTCGGCGATAGTGAAGGTTTCGCCGCCGGTATCGTTGGCGCCGCTCATCGGGGTCAGCTCGATCTGGCTGTACGGAATCTTGTAGTAGCCATGGAAATCCATGGCCGCCTGAATCGCCGATTGGCCCATTTCGCAGGCGCCGCCCGAGAGCACGCAGTTGGCTGCCGAAGCGCCGCCGTAGTCCATTGTCATCAGGTTGACGTAGTAGTTCTTCAGTCCGGCGTTGATGATCGAGTTCATCACCATGATCCCCATCGAGCCGAGCGGATTGGGAGAGGATGCGCCCATGTCGGTGGCGACGGAAGTGCCGCTCTTCGAGCTTGCCAGCGTGGCGATGGTGAACGAAAAGCGCATGTTCGGATAAACGCTTTGCGCCGCCTTCACGCGCGCCACCAGGTTGTCGATATCGGACTGGCTTTGCCCGGCTTCGATGTCGAAGTCGACACCGATCATGCTCGATGAGTTGTAGCGGTTGATGAAGGTCTGGAAGCCTGAATCGGACGTGCAGGTGAACGAGCCTGCTGCGCCGCCGGTGGAGATGATGTATTGCTTGCCGGCCGTAACGAAGGGTTGGACGTTGGCCGAAGCGAAGGTCGAAGCCGTCATGCCGCCCCAGTTTTCGCTGCCGCAGGCGCCGGTGGCGAAGGCCCAGCTCAGCACCTTGTTATGTGAAGGCATGGCCGAGGTGATCGGCTGGGTCGTGCCGCCGGCTGCGCTTTGCATGCCGTCGGTGTTCCAGTTGGCCGATACCGTGATGTCCTTGTACGGGCTGAATACGAAGCTCGGGGCCGGAGTCGGCGTCGGCGTCGGTGTCGGTGTCGGTGTCGGAGTCGGAGTTGGAGTTGGAGTTGGAGTTGGAGTTGGAGTTGGCGTCGGCGTCGGCGTCGGCGTGCCGCTGCAGGCCGACGCGGTCACTTGCGTCCAGGCCTGGGTCCAGGCTGAACCGGTGCCGGGAGCATAGTAGGAGGCGGCGGTAGAAGAACACCATCCGGCCACCGTGCATTGATAGTAGCCGCCGGCGTTGGTGACGACCTGGCCTTGGGTGTATTGCGTACCGGCGACATAAGCGGCGCAGCCTGGGGTCGGCGTGGGCGTGGGAGTAGGCGTCGGGGTAGGGGTAGGTGTGGGGGTGGGCGTCGGAGTCGGCGTGGGGGTAGGCGTCGGCGTTGGCGTGCCGCTGCTGCATGCGCCGTTCGAAGTCCAGGGCTGGCCGCTGCCCGATGCGCCATTGTTGGTCGACGGGTTGTTGCCCTGGGTCCACCAGTTGGCCGTGTAGTTCACGCTGTTGTAGCTGACCTTGGCGCCGCCGGTGTAAGCGGTGGAGGAAACCCAGGCAGTGTTGCAGGCGGGCAAGGTGGCCTTGACACTCCTCGTCATCACCTTTTGCTGCGCATCAAGCGAATCGGATGAACCGCCGCCGCAACCGGCGAGCATGCCGCCGACCATACCGAACACCAGGGTGCTTGCAATCTTGGTCTTCATTTTTGCCTCTCCTCGAAGTATTGAATCGTTGTTGGAGCAGGGCAGGCAGAAGGGAAGCATTGCAAACGAGAGCATGCGCCTCTCGATCCCTTTTTTGGCCTATCCGTCTCCAAGCTTGCTTTTTATCTATTTGTGCAGTTTTTGCTACTGCCGGGATGCAGAATGGATTTCGGGCAATATGGCGTCAAGTGGTTTTATCAATTCGTCTTGAATTCAATACCACTTGAAGGCGGTTGGGTTTGTGCATGACGCAGCAGGCCGCCGCAATTGGCGCAACGCGAGATGCATAAAATTGCGATTTCTCTTAGGAAGATGGTGAGCGGAATCGCATCGCCATGAGAGAAATTCTGCGGCGCGGAAATGATTCGGCCTGCGCTCGGCTGGTTCGGTAAGTGGTATGCTACATACGCAAGTCCACTTTTATCAGATGCCCTTGTGGTATTCAAGCGATATGGGGCGATTTGGTCTGGTTTTGGTTGGGTCTTGTCATGGAAACGGGCGGCGCCCGCTCCGCCGTCGTTAAAAACCGCGCGGCGCGCAAGCCCCGGCTGAGAGCGTAGAATGCGGGTTTTCATTTTCGCGTCCATGCACCGTATGCAGATGCCATCCTGCCGCACAGGGGAGAGCGAATGAAGGCCCTGGTGTTTTCCTTCGGCCGTGCGCTCGCCTCTCAATTTCATCCGCGCATGATGCTGATGACGCTGGCGCCCTTCCTGGTCGCTCTTGCGTTCTGGAGCGTGGTGCTGTGGCAAACCCTGCAGCCCCTGTATGACGCGCTGCAGCGCTTCTTCGTCGAAAACAATGCCTATGCCGTCAGCGCCAAATGGCTGGCGTTTTTCGGCTTGGCCGCTTTGAAGGTATTTGTGGTGCCTTTGATTGCCATGTGGCTGCTGTTGCCGCTGATGGTGGCGACCTCGCTGGTCTTCGTCAGTTTTCTGGCGACGCCGGTGGTAGTGCGCCACGTGGGGCGTCGCCACCATGCGGACCTGGAGCGGCGCCAGGGCGGCGATGCGATCAACCTGCTGTGGATCACGCTCAGCTCCTTCTTCCTGTTCATCCTGTTCTGGCTGGTCACGCTGCCCTTGTGCGCGCTGCCCGTGGTCGGCTTCGCCGTGCAGCCGCTGCTTTGGGGCTGGCTGACTTGCCGCGTGGTGGCGTCGGAGGTATTCGGCATCTATGCCGATGTAGAAGAGCGCGCCTTGCTGATGCGGCGCCATCGCTGGCCCTTGCTTCTCATCGGCACGCTGACCGGCGTGCTCGGCATGGCGCCGTCGGCCCTGTGGATGGGCAGCCCGATTGCCATGGCTGTGCTGGGGCCGGTACTGGCCGGCATATCGCTCTGGCTGTACGTGCTGGTGTTTACCTTTTCCGGGCTCTGGTTCACGCATTATTGCCTGGCCGCGCTGGAAGCGCACCGCCACAGCCGCAGCATGGAAACCGAAGTGGCACTGGAAGAGGCCGCATTGCCCTGAACTTAACCCGAACGCACGAGTCCGCCTGCGGTCAAATCGCCCGGGACTTGCTATGATGCTGTTTTAGCCAAGATAGTCTGATGCTTAATACCTTGTTCAAGAAAAATACCGATTCCTCCGCCACCATGCAAAACGAGCAGCCTGCCGACGCCCCTTCCCGCGACAAGGAACTGGCGCTGCAGCAGGCCAACGCGCTTTCCGGCGAGGAAGGCGCGGCGGCGGAATTCATCCTGCAGTCGCAGTTCGCCGATGCGCGCCTGATTGCCGCACAGCATCTGCAGTCCAAGGAAGTGCTGGAACGCGTCTTGCCGGCCATGCGCAACGCCGACCGGCGCGTCGCCAAGCTGATCCAGGGCAAGCTCGATGCGCTGATGGCCGAACAGCAGGGGCGCGAGCAGGCGCAGCTATGCATCGCCCGCGCCGAGAAGCTCGCCGCCGAGCAGCAATTGCTGCCCAACCAGGTGGTCGATCTCGATCATGCCTGGGCGCTGGTCAAGAACCCGCCGCAGGAATTGCAGGCCGCCTATGACGCGGTACGCGCCAGGCTGGCCGCACGCCTGGCGCGCCAGGCCGATCTGCAGCACGAGGTGCTGGTGCGCACCATGCATCTGCGTGAGCTGGCGCATAGCGCCAGTGCGATGGAGGCGGCGGAACTGACGGCCTTGCTCGACCGCACCGAACGCGAAGTGGCGGAATTTTTTGCCGAGGAAGAAGCCGCGGCCCTGCCGCGCCACCTGCTGACCGATTTCACCGCCCTGCATGCGCAATGCAAGGCCGTGGTTGCCACGCTGGACCAGGCCAAGGAGGCGCTGGAGGTGCGCGCAGCCTTGTTGCGCCAATGGGAAGCGGGCCACGATCTCAAGCCTGAGGCGCTCAAGGCGCAATGGGCCGCCGCACCGGCGATTGCACTGGACGGCCAGGGCCAGGCGCTGCAGCAGCGTTTCGATGCCTTGCTGGCCGGCCTCGCCGAAGCACAGGAAACCGTCAAGCAGGAGGCACGCGCCGCACGCGAAAGCATCGGTGAAATCCTGACTGCGCTGGAAAAAGCCGTGCAGGAAGGCGTGGTGCGCACCGCTATCGATCTGGAAAAGCAGGCGCATGCACACGAGGCGCGCAAGCTGCCGATCAGTTCCGGCGATGCGGCGCGCCTGACGCGCTTGCGCGGCGAACTGCGCAAGCTGCAAGGCTGGGCCAAATGGGGCGGCAATATCTCGCGCGAAGAATTGCTGAAAGCCGCCGAAGAGATGCCGGGCAAGAACCTGCTGGTCACCGAGCTGGCGAAAAAAGTCGGCGACCTGCGCGAGCGCTGGAAGGCGCTCGACCAGTCGGCGGGCCCTTCGAGCAAGGAGCTGTGGGACCGCTTCGATGCGGCCTGCACCACGGCGTATGCGCCGGCCGCAGCGCACTTCAAGAAGCTCGGCGAAGAGCGTCAGGCCAATCTGCAAGCGGCGGAAGCCTTGCTGGCCCAGGTCAGGCAATTCGCGCAAGACCATGATTTGCAGGCGGCAGACACGGATTGGAAGGCCGTTGCGGCTTTCTGCACACGCACTGCGCAAAGCTGGCATCGCCTGGGCGTGGTCGAACGCAAGGAAAAGAAGCGCCTCGACCGTGAATACGAACAGGCCATGAAGGCGCTGCAAAAGCCGCTCGCCGGGCAGCAGGAACAGGAAGTGGCGCAGCGCCAGGCGCTGATCGCCGAAGTGCAGGCGCTGGTGCCGGCCGAGCGCGCCACGCTGGACAAGGTCAAGGCCTTGCAGGAACGCTGGCAGCAGCGCGCCAAGGCCTTGCCGCTCGAACGCAAGCAGGAGCAGGCCCTGTGGCAGCAATTCCGCGCCGCTTGCGACGCCTTGTTCGCCGCACGCAAGGAGCACGCCGCCGGCGCCGATGCCGAACGCAAGCAGCATCTGGCCGAAAAGGAAGCACTGTGCGCCGCGTTGGAGGCGGCGACCGGGGAAGGCGCGGGCGCCATCGGCAAGCTGTTGCGCGAAACGCGCGAGCGCTGGGGCAAGGCCGGACACGTGCCGCGCGCGCAGGAACAGCGCATCGAAGCCCGTTACGCCGCAGCCGTCGGCGCGCTCAACAAGCGGCTCGACCAGATCAAGCGCGAAGCGGCACAAGCCGAGCAGGGCGCCTTGCAGGAAAAGATGCGCTTGTGCCAAGCGGTGGAGCAGGCGTTGGCAGAGGGCAAGGATGAAGCGCCGGTAACGGCCGAGCAATGGCAAGCCGTGCCGGCCCTATCGGGCGAGACCGAGCGCATCTTGAGAAAGCGTTTCGATGCGGGCTTGGCGGCGCTGCAAAAGAAGGATGCCGGTTACGCTGCGCAATTGGAAAAGAACCGCGCCGCGCTTTTGCAAAACCTGCTGCGTTTCGAAATCGTGGCCGGCCTGGACAGCCCGCCGGAACTGTCGCGCGAACGCTTGCAGATGCAGGTGGCCGTACTGCAATCGACGCTGAAGAACGGGGCCTCGGGCAACCGGCAGGAAGCTTTGCTGGAACTGTGCCGTTTGCCGGCTCTGGCCGATGCGGCGGCAGCCAAGCGCCTGCATACGCTGTTGGGGCGTCTGCGCCACGCTGCGTAAAAAGGACTGTAGGGTGGAAAAGCCCGCAGGGCGCATGCCACCAAGCACATAAAAGACGTTCGTTGAGCGCATGGTGGAATGCGCCCTGCGGGCTTTTCCACCCTACCTTTCGATAGCCTCAAACAAAAACGCCTCGGTACTGCCGAGGCGTTTTTATTGAAACTTGATAAAACTCAGGCAGCCTTCTTCGAACGGCTGGCCGGCTTCTCTGCGGCTTGCACGAATTGCGCGGTGGCGGTGTTCAGGTTCGATTCGAGCGCATCCACGGCTTGCTTGGTGGTCTTGGTGAATTGCTCGTAGCCGGCGCTGGCATTGCCGATGGCCGACTTGACGAAGGCGACATAGGTCTCCGAACCGGCCGGAGCGTTCTTGGTCACTTCGTCGATCAGGTTCACGACCTTACGGCTGTTTTCGGCGATCTGCTCTTCGGCGGCCTTGGTGAATTCGGCTTGGGCCGACGTGGCGATCGAGACCAGGTGGCGGCCATAGGCCAGGGCCTTCTCGGCGTTCGGCTGGGCGTGCGAAGCCGACAGCGTGAAGAATTCTTGCGGGTCTTTGGCGGCCAGCAGTTGCTTGGCGGCGGTGGTCGATTCTTCGAGCGAAGACTTGAATGCATTGATGTTCAGATCGACGATCTTTTCGACGCTTTCGAAGGTCTTGCTGGTCAAATCCGTCAACAAGGCGAGCTGGGCTTCGACATTGGCCTTGGTGGCGTTGGAAAATTGTTCGGGAAGGGCAAACATCAGATTCTCCTGTGAGGGTGGGGGCGTGCTCGAAAAGTTATGACAGTTTAATGACTGCGAACAACAATGTATGGTGCGCCGCAACAGCGCCTATTTTAGAATGAAATGAGGTGCTGTCAACTGTTATTTTCTGCATTGCACCACATTAAGTTTTCATGATGGAAAGATGGCCTTTCCAGCATCATTTTCGGGACGCGGAACCCGGCCCAAAAACCGTTTCCCGGTCATTCGACAGCATTTGGCTGTCCTCGGAGCAATTTTTTCGCCCGTGTTACACTGCAAGGCCCTCGTTATTCAAGTCGTGCGGCCTGACCGCAACTCTCTCAGTATGCCGGCCGCCGATTCCCTCGCTTCCCGCTCCGCCACGTCTCGCAATCCATGGCTGGCCTGGATGCCGGCCTTCTTCGTGCTGCTCTGGTCCACCGGTTTCGTCGTGGCGAAGTTCGGCCTGCCTTACGCGCCGCCATTGACCTTCCTGCTGCTGCGCTTTGCCGGCGTGTCTTGCGTGCTGCTGCCGCTGGTACTGCTGGCGCGCGCGCCCTGGCCGCGCGATTGGCGCCGGGTGGCGTTCGCCGGCGTGCTGATGCAGGCCGGTTACCTGGCCGGCGTGTGGTGCTCCATCAAGATCGGCATGCCGGCCGGCATCTCGGCCCTGGTCGTGGGCATGCAACCCGTCTTGACCGCGTTCGCCGCGCCCCTGGTCGGCGAATCGCTCAGGCCGCGCCAATGGCTCGGTCTCGCCATCGGTTTGGCCGGCGTGGCGCTGGTGGTGGCGAACAAGATGCGGCTGGCCGGCCTGTCATTGGAAAGCGTGGGGTTGTGCGTGATGGCCTTGCTGGCCATCACGGCAGGCACCTTGTACCAGAAGCGCTATTGCCCGCATTTCGATTTGCGCAGCGGCACGCTGGTGCAATTCGTCGCTTCGATCATCGTGCTGCTGCCGTTTGCCGTCGTGTTCGAGCATTTCGATTTGGCGCTCTCGACAGTCACCTGGACGCCGCATTTCATCGCCGCGCTGCTCTGGTCTATCCTGGCCTTGTCGATCGGCGCGATCTTCCTGCTGTTTGCCTTGATCCGGCGCGATGCGGCCACCAAGGTCACGAGCCTGTTATATTTGACGCCACCGACCACGGCCGTGATGGCATGGCTGATGTTCGGTGAAACGCTTTCCGTGGCCGGCATGCTGGGTATGGCGCTGGCGGTCATCGGTGTGGCCTTCGTGGTGAGGAGGACTTGAATGAAACAGCAACCGAAATCGCGCGCGGATTACCGCCACTTCTGTACCATCAGCACGCGCTGGATGGACAACGACGCCTACGGCCACGTCAATAACGTGGTCTACTACAGCTGGTTCGATACCGTGGTCAACCAGTTCCTGGTGGAAAACGGTGCGCTCGATATCGAGCACAGTCCCGTGATCGGCCTGGTGATCGAAACGCAATGCACCTATTTCGCCTCGATCGCTTTCCCCGACCGCGTCACGGCCGGCGTGTGCGTGTCCAAGCTGGGCAATTCCAGCGTACGCTATGAAGTCGGCATCTTCCGCAATGGCGAAGAGAAAGCCTCGGCCCAGGGCCATTTCGTGCACGTTTATGTCGACCGCGCTTCGCGCCGGCCCGCGGCATTGCCCGCCGAACTGCGCAGCCTTTTGCAAACCATAGAAAATCCCCCGAAATGATACAGAGCGACCAGCAGCGAGCCGTCGACGCGGCCATCACTTCGCGCCGTTCCATGCGCGCCTTCTTGCCCACTCCCGTGGCACGGGAAGACATCGAAGCCATCCTGGAGGTAGCCTCGCGTGCGCCTTCGGGCACGAACACGCAGCCATGGAAGGTCTATGTACTGACTGGCGCGATCAAGGAAAAATTGTCCGATGCCATCGTCGCGGCGCATAACGACCCGGCCGTTTCCGCGCAGCACAGCGAGGAATACCATTATTACCCCCGCGAATGGGTCTCGCCCTATATCGACAGGCGGCGCAAGGTCGGCTGGGATCTGTATGCACTTCTGGGCTTGACGCGCGACAATAAGGCCGGCATGCATGCGCAGCATGGGCGCAACTACCGCTTCTTCGATGCGCCTGTCGGATTGATTTTCACCATGGACCGCATCATGGAGCAGGGCTCCTGGCTCGACTACGGCATGTTCCTGCAAAACATCATGATTGCGGCGCGTGGGCGCGGGCTCGACACCTGTCCCCAGGCCGCCTTTACGCAATATCACAGGATTATTTCGGAAGTGCTGCAACTTCCCGAAGGCGAGCGCGTCGTATGCGGGATGTCGCTCGGTTATGCCGATCCAGCCAAGGTCGAGAACACCTTGGTCACCGAGCGCGAGCCGCTTACGGGTTTTGCCCGGTTTCTGGAATAATTCTTGCCGCCTGGAATCTGTCGCCACCGAGTTTTCATTTGTTGAAAAAATTAACAGACAAATAAGAAACAGGTTTGTGGATTCGGCAATTTTGGCTCATGAAATTGTTTAATTCTTTGCGCTAACTATCTAATTCGCTTGCACATTTTCGTGATTTTGCTACACTGCAAGATAATTTTTACGCGAGGTTGCGGGAGTTCGCCATGATCAGGTTTTCGCCAGCTTTACTGGTTTCCTTATTGATTGCCATGGTCGGTGTGAGCAAAGCCTATGCGGCCGATGACGACGACACCCCGGTCAGGCATACGAAAAAGAACCTGCACCATTCCCGTACCACCGTGCATGTCCGGCACCGCGCGGGCCTGCACCGCGCCTCCTACCATCCGATGCGCGAGATCGAAACGGTTGGGGACGCCGAAGGCTTGAACCACGTGCATGACGAGCTAGACCTGAAGTCCAACGTCGCGCTCGTGCTGGATCAATCGAATTCCGAAGTCCTGTTCGACAAGAACGCCGACGTGGCGCTGCCCATCGCCTCGATCACCAAGCTGATGACGGCTCTGGTCGTGGTCGAAGCCAAGCAGGACATGAACGAAATCCTCGAAATCACCGACGAAGACGTCGACCGCGAGAAATTCAGTTCTTCGCGCCTGCGTCCCGGCGTGCGCATGACGCGCGGCGACATGCTGCATATCGCCCTGATGAGCTCGGAGAACCGCGCCGCCCACGCGCTGGGCCGCAACTATCCGGGCGGCCTGGCTGCCGCGGTCGCCGCGATGAATGCCAAGGCCAGGGAGCTGGGCATGACCGAGACGCACTACGTCGAGCCGACCGGCCTGTCGGTGCAAAACGTCGCCTCCGCGCGCGACCTGGCCAAGTTGGTGGCCGCGGCGCAAAAGCAGCCGCTATTGTGCGAATACTCGACCGACCCGAAATACCAGGTGGCCGTCAACGGCCGGGAGATGGAATACCACAGCTCGAACCACCTGACTTCCAACCCGACCTGGGACATCCTGCTGCAAAAGACCGGCTTCATCAATGAGGCGGGCCACTGCCTGGTGATGCGCGCCATGATCGAAGGCCGCGCCGTGGTGATGGTGTTCCTCGACGCCAAGGGCAAGTATTCCGGCATGGGCGATGCGACGCGCATCCGCAAGTGGCTGGAGACGATCAAGCTCAGCAATCCGATTCATACAGGTGTGGCGCAGCAGGGCTGAGCTTCTTCTGCATGAAAACGAAGGCGGACTAAGGTCCGCCTTTTGTTTATTCCTCCGAACCGCAGGGGTAATTCGGTAAGTTGCGCCGGACGTCGCAGCCTTTCATGCTTTAACTGAACGACATTGGGAGTGAGGTCCGCTCTTTTTTACCCGTCTCGCTAACGTTTGCCGAAGGCATTGTTACTTTGCAGTATGCTTTGCGCTTCCTTCGCGGGCAGCCAATGCAAGGGCATCCTTGAGATTAAGAAACAACAAGGATTTCGCTCCCACATACTTGGCCGATGCCTCGGTTGCCCGTTGCTCGATTTCCTCCGCGGTCGTCAGGCCAAGGCGAACCAATGCGGCGATGTCGTCTTTATCGTTGTCGGTAAAACGGGCGATCTTGCTCACCGCCAAATCGACAGGAGACAGCACATGGACGCGAATCTTGTCCAGGCCAAGATCCAAGGGAATCGCGTCTTCGAGATAATTCTCGTGCATCAGCGCGAATGTCGAGTTGTAGTTGGTGTCGAGATAGACGACCTGCGGCGTACCGTCTTCCAGCGTGATTTGAACCATCAAGTCGTTGGGAAGGTGGATGCGGCTGCCGAATTCGGCGTCAACGTCGGTCGTGACGCGATTAGAGGTATAGAGATGGACCGCCATGCCGCCGGCCAGATAGATATCCAACGGATTTTCCAGCGCCAGGCGTTCTTCAAGTTGCCTGAGCAATTTGCGCAAGCCTTCAGCGAGGGCTGTGTCGGTATGGAATAGAGGATTTGCCGGCATGTCGTCAATGCCAGTTGAGTTGCCGGCTCAGCATGTCTCGCAGGCGGGGCAGGCTGATGATCCAGCCGCTCCTGACAACTTCGGCGGGATCCAGTATTTGCTCAGGGTGGATTGCGAAATATCGCTCGCTTGCACGCATCAGATTTTTTGATTCGTCCGGCAGTCGCGACTGAATAACCATCGCGGCCAGGCGGAAGACATTGGCTTCGCGCTGGTCCTGGGCAGCTTGCGCCGCGTCCTTGCCGACGGCAGCACATCGGCCTAGCAGTGCGGACTCAAGATCGCGGGCGTTCATGTTCTTTGGTTCCGGGCAATATGTTTTATTGCCGATCAGTCGGCGAATACCCCAGCACTTCCGAAATCTGGTTTGCCGTCGAAATCAAATCCTCCAGCCAATCCTCTTGCAGACGATCCGCCGGCGCCGAGATCGAGAGTCCGGCTATCAGCTTGCCGCTGTCGTCATGGATGCCGGCGGCCATGCAGCGCACGCCGAGTTCCAGTTCCTCATTGTCGCGCGCATAGCCGCGCGCGCGCACCAGGCTCAATTCGCGCTCCAGGCGCTGCAGGTCCGTGATCGAATTCTTGTTGTGGCCGGCCAGCCCTGTGCGGGTGGCGTAGGAACGCACGGCCTTGGGGTCGTCCACCGAGAGGAACAGCTTGCCGGTCGAGGTCAGGTGCAGCGGCGCGCGGCCGCCGATGGCGCGCACCACCTGCATGCCGGAACGTTCGGAGAAGGCGCGGTCGATGTAGACGATCTCGTCGCTCTGGCGCACCGAGAGGTTGATGGTCTGCGCCGTCTTGCGGTGCAGCGCGCGCATGAAATCGAGCGCGGCTTCGCGCACGTTCAGGCGGCTCTTGACGATGTTGCCCAGTTCCAGCAAACGCATGCCCAAACGATAGGTGCCGGGCTCGGCGCGGTCGACGAAGCGCTTCAATACCAGGTCGTTCAAGATGCGGTGCGCAGTCGACGGGTGCAGGCCCGTCTGGCTGGACAAATCCTTCAGGCTGGACGGCTCCGGCTGCAGCGCCAAGGCATCGAGCAGCGACACCATGCGCTCGATGACCTGGATCGATGTCTTGTCGTTGTCGCTTTCGGCGACTTTGGTTTCGGCGTTTTTCATATCGTGGTTGGTGCGATGCAATATCTTGACTGATGTTATACCACAATGTGAAAAAATGAAAAAGATGGATGTGGTTTTTCGAAATGGTGCTCGAATGGAAAATCGTTGTGTTGGCTTGCAGGCAATGTAGAATCCGGCATCTCTTATTGATGGAAGCGTGCACTCACCATGGAAATCGCCCGCAGCCTGCTTGGCATGGCCATCCTTTTGCTGGCCGCGTTTGCCATTTCCGACAACCGCAGTGCGATCAAGCTGCGCATCGTTGCGAGTGCACTGGCGGCGCAGATCGCCATCGGCGCCATGATCTTGTTCATTCCTGCCGGCAAGCAGGCCTTGGCCGGGATTGCGCAGACGGTCAACCAGGTGCTCGATTACGGCAACCATGGCATCGCCTTCATGTTCGGCGGACTGGTCGACGGCAAGATGTTCCAGTTGTTCGGCAGCGGCGGCTTTGTGTTCGCCGTGCGCGTGCTGCCCATGATCATCTTCATGACAGCCTTGATCTCGGTACTGTACTACCTTGGGATCATGCGCTGGATCGTTACCGTGCTGGGCACCGTATTCCACAAGCTGCTGGGCGTCTCCGGGATCGAATCGTTTTCCGCCGTGACCACGATCTTTCTCGGTCAGAGCGAAATGCCGGCCGCCGTCAAGCCCTTCATCAAGGACATGCGCGGGCCCGAAATCTTCGCCGTCATGGCCAGCGGCATGTCTTCCGTTGCCGGTTCGGTGCTGGCCGGCTATGCGGGCCTGGGCGTGAGGATGGAATACCTGATCGCGGCATCCTTCATGGCCGTGCCGGGCGGACTGCTGTTTGCCAAGATCATTTGCCCCAGCACGGAAGCGAGCCGGGTGCAGGTAGCCGGCGCGGGTTTCGATGAAAAACGCTCGGCCAATGTGATCGAGGCGGCAGCCTCCGGCGCGGCGGTGGGCTTGAAGATCGCCGTCAACGTCGGCGCCATGCTGATCGCCTTCATCGGTTTGATCGCGCTGCTCAACGGCTTGGTGGGCGGCATTGCCGGCTGGTTCGGTTACCACGGCGTGACATTGGAGACCATGCTGGGCCATGCCTTCGCGCCGCTGGCTTACATGATAGGCGTGCCCTGGGGCGATGCGTCCCTGGCGGGCAATTTCATCGGCCAGAAGCTGATCTTGAACGAGTTCGTGGCCTATGGCGGCCTGGCCCCCTATCTGCACGACGCCGCTACGGTGCAGGCGGCGGGGCTGACGGTGCTCGACGGTCGCACTATCGCCATCGTCTCGTTCGCGCTATGCGGCTTCGCCAACCTGGCGTCGATTGCGGTCTTGACCGGAGGCTTTTCCGCCGTGGCGCCCGAGCGCCGTTCCGAAGTGGCGCGCTATGGCATGCGTGCCCTGGGGGCAGCCACCTTGTCCAATTTGATGAGCGCCGCCATCGCCGGGATATTCCTCTCGCTATAAACCTTGCTTGGCGCAATGGCGTCAGTGCCGGTATGATTGCAGGGTATTTTGCATAAGGAACCGTATGCGCGTAGGCCTGTTCTATACCTGCCTGATTGATACCATGCGGCCCGAGATCGGCTTCTCGGCGCTGAAACTGCTCGAATCCGCAGGATGCGAAGTGGTCGTGCCGGAACAGCAGACCTGCTGTTCGCAACCGGCCTACAATTCGGGCGACCGCGAAACCGCCCTGGCACTGGCTGTCAAGTTCCTTCATGAATTCGAAGACTTCGATTACATCGTGATCCCCTCGGGTTCATGCGGCGGCATGGTGCGCGTGCACTACGCCGACCTGTTCGCCGGCGATGCCTTGCTGATGGCGCGCTATGAATTGATCAAGCCGCGCATTTTCGAACTGACCGAATTCCTGCATGGCGTGCTGAAACTCGACGCCGCTTCCATTATCGGCGAGAGCGGCTTCAAAGGCCGCGTGACTTATCACGATTCCTGTTGCGGCTTGCGCGAACTAGGCGTGCAGGCCCAGCCGCGCGAATTGCTGGCCCACGTGCCGGGCCTGCAATTGCGCGAGATGAAGGATTGCCGCAATTGCTGCGGTTTCGGCGGTACGTTCTCTCTCAAGTATGGCGAGGTCTCAAGCGCCATCGTCGACGAGAAATGCGCCAACATCCGCGCCAGCGGGGCCGATGCCGTGGTGCTGGGCGATCTCGGCTGCATGCTCAATATCGAAGGCCGGCTGCGCCGCGAAGGCGACGTGCATACGCGCGTGCTGCACGTGGCCCAAGTGCTGGCGGGAGACGCGTGATGGAGACGACTTGATGCAGATCCAGTCCATGCACTTCAAGGCGCGCGCCGGCGAAAAGCTGGCCGACGTCAGGCTGCAGCAAAACTTAAAGAAGCTCGCCACCAAGTTCGTCACCGGCCGTGCCAATGCCATCACCGAGCTCGACGACTTCGAAGGCACGCGCGATGCGGCCGTCGAGCGGCGCATGCGCGCCATCGAGAATCTCGATGTCTGGCTCGAGACCTACGAGCGCGAAGCGGCTCGGCGCGGCGTGACCGTGCTGTATGCCGAAACGGCGGAGGATGCGGCGCAGCTGGTGGTCGGGATCGCCCGGAAGCACGAAGTCAAAAAGGTTATCAAGACCAAGTCCATGGTGTCGGAAGAAATGAATCTGAACCATGCGCTGGAAGAGGCCGGCGTGCAATCGATTGAGACCGATCTCGGCGAATACATATTACAGATCAATGACAACGAACCGCCTTCGCACATCATCGCGCCCGTGGTGCACAAGGACAAGGAGCAGGTGGCCGAGTTGTTTGCGCGTGTGCATCATCGTCCGCCTTTGACCGACATCGCCGAGATGGCGCATGAGGCGCGGCAGGTGCTGCGCTCGCACTTTCTCACGGCCGACATGGGTGTCACGGGCGGCAATTTCCTGATCGCCGAAACGGGTTCCGTGGCGCTGGTTACCAACGAGGGCAACGAAGGCATGTGCACCATCATGCCGCCCAAGGTGCACGTGGCCGTGACGGGCATCGAAAAGGTCTTGCCCACGCTGGAGGACCTGGCGACCGTGATGCGCCTGTTGCCGCGCTCTGCCACGGGGCAATCGATCTCGAATTACTTTTCTCTGCTGACCGGGCCCTGTGCCCAGGGCGAACGTGACGGCCCGGAGCATATGTACGTGGTGCTGGTCGACGCCGGCCGCACCGGCTTGATCGGCGGCGAATTCCAGGACATGCTGCGCTGCATACGCTGCGGCGCCTGCATGAACCATTGCCCGGTGTACCAGAAGATAGGCGGCCATGCCTATGGCTGGGTTTACCCCGGCCCGATGGGCAGCGTGCTGACCCCGTCCTATGTCGGCGTGGAAAACGCGCTCGACCTGCCGCAAGCTTCCACGCTGTGCGGCGAGTGCCACGTGGTTTGCCCTGTTAAAATCCCGCTGCCCGACCTGTTGCGCAAATTGCGCGAAAAGCAGTTTGCGGCGAGAATGCGGCCTGGCATGGAGTACTTCGGCCTGGCGCTGTGGCGCTTCGCCGCGCAAAGGCCTGCGCTGTATGGCGCGGCGACTGCGGTGGCGGCGCGCGTGATGAAATGGATGGGCGGCAGCAAACGCTTGATTGCGCGCCTGCCCTTTGCGAGCGGATGGAGCGATACGCGCGATATGCCCGCGCCGTCGGGCAAGACCTTCCGCGAACTTTACCGACAACGAAAGTCAAAATCGTTATGAGTAATTATGAGTAGCATTGAAGACCCCGCAATCGAAACCGAGGTCATGCCCGTTTCCGAATTCAAGAGCAAGAGCGGCTTGAAGCGCATCATGTCGGCCTTCTTCTATTCCGTGGAAGGCTTGCGCGAAGCCTGGCGCATCGAACATGCCTTCCGCCAGGAATTGATCCTCGTCATCGTCGCCGCGGTGATCGCGCTATGCCTGCCGGTGACGCCGTTCGAGAAGCTGATCCTGATCGGCGTGTTCGTCGAGGTGCTGATCGTCGAGCTGATCAACTCCGCGGTCGAAGCGGTGGTGGACCGCGTCTCGCTCGAGCGCAACCCCTTGTCCAAGAATGCCAAGGACTTCGGCAGCGCGGCGGTATTGCTGTCGATTACGCTGGCGCTGGTGACCTGGGCTGTGATCCTGATCCCGCGCTTCATGCATTGAGCCGCTGTGCATCAAGGACCGCGCTTGCCTGACTCGACACAATTCCGCGTTTTGACTTTGCCCGGCCTCTACGGCAGCGGTGCCGATCACTGGCAATCCCGCTGGGAAGCGCAGCACCCCTGGTTCGAGCGCGTGGTGCAGGACGATTGGGATACGCCCGACCTGCCGCGCTGGGCGGGCAAGCTTGAACAAGCCTTGCACGCATCGGACAAGCCGGTGCTGATTGCCGCGCACAGCTTCGGCTGCCTGACCACGGTGCATGCCGCGGCGCGCGGCGCGCCCCATATCGCGGCCGCCTTGATGGTGGCGCCGGCCGATCCCGACAAGTTCGGTCTCACCGATATCCTGCACGGGCGCAAGCTTGCCTTTCCCGCCATCGTGCTGGGCAGTACCACCGATCCCTGGATGGCCGAGGATCGTGCTGCCTACTGGGCGGGGCAATGGGGCGCGCAATACCGGTGCCTGGGCGCCGTGGGGCATATCAATGCCGAGACCGGCTTGGGAGATTGGCCGGAGGGCTTGGCCATGCTGACTTCGTTGGCCGGCCTCGAACGGTAGGTGGGCGCCGGGCAACTTGTACGGCTGGCGATGCCCGGCGCAAGCTGCAAAATCATAGACATTATTCGGAATCCATCTAAGGGCATGCCAAAAAATTCGTTTTGTTTATAACAAACCGGTGCAATTATTCGTTCCTGATATCTGAATAGGTAATAAGGGATCGAGGCGCACCAATGAATTTTCAACAACTACGCTCCATCCGCGAAACCGCGCGGCGCGGCTACAACCTGACTGAAGTGGCCAACGTGCTGTTCACATCCCAGCCTGGCGTGAGCCGCCAGATCCGCGAACTCGAGGACGAGCTCGGCGTGGAAATCTTCGAACGCAACGGCAAGCGCCTGACCGGCCTGACCGATCCGGGCAAGGGCATCCTGCCCATCATCGACCGCCTGCTGCTCGAAGCGGAAAACCTGCGCCAGGCCAGCCGCGAGTTTTCCGGCGAAACCAAGGGCACCTTGACGGTGGCCACCACGCATACGCAAGCGCGTTATGTCTTGCCGCAAGTGGTGCAGACCTTCCGCAATGCCTTCCCTGAGGTGCGGGTGGCGCTGCAGCAGAGTGCGCCCGAGCACATCGCCGAATGGGTCTTGTCGGGCAAGGCCGACATCGGTATCGCCACCGAGGGTTTGAGCCAGTTCGACGATCTCGTATCCTTCCCCTGCTATACCTGGAACCACGTCGTGGTGGTGCCCGACGGGCATCCGCTACTGGCTTTCGATCGGATCGATCTGGCGCAACTATCGGCTTACCCGTTGATCACCTACGACCGCGGCTTCACCGGCCGCAGCCATATCGACGAGGCCTTCAGGCAGGCCGAACTCGACACCGACATCGTGCTGACGGCCATGGATTCTGACGTGATCCAGAAATACGTCGCGCTTGGCCTGGGCGTGGGCATCGTGGCCTCCATGGCGGCCGAGGACGGCAAGGAGAAGGGCTTGCGCGCGATCGATGCCACGCATCTTTTTGCGCCCAACGTCACGCGCCTGGCGGTGCGGCGCGGAGCTTACCTGCGTTCCTATGCCTACGACTTCATCCTGCGCTTCGCGCCGGAACTGAAGCTGGCCGAGGTGCAGCATGCCGTGAGCGTCTGATTCCCGCTCCCGTCCGGGGACCCCGGTTAGTATAATGGCGCACCTTTCGCATATTTCACATGCGCATTTCACACGCTTCCGGACGGCAGGGACATGGTATCGGCAATCGAAATCGGCGCCAACGCAGGCAACGTCATCGCCATCGTTCTGGCTGCGCGCAACAGCGTGCATACCTGGTGGACCGGCATCGTCAGCTGCGCGCTGTTCGCCTGGGTGTTCTATGAAACCCAGCTCTATGCCGACGTGACGCTGCAAGCCTTCTTCATCGTCAGCAGCCTGGTCGGCTGGTGGCATTGGCTGCATGGCCGCGGCGGCACGTTGCCGGTGCGTCGTACCGGCTTGCCACAGCTCGTCGCCTGCACCGTGGCCGCAGCGCTGGCGGCATTGGGGTACGGTTTGCTGCTGCAACACTATACCCGGGCTTTCGCACCCTTCTTCGATTCCATCGTGCTCGCGTTTTCCGTGCTCGGCCAACTCTTGATGATGGGGCGGCGCATCGAGAACTGGCATGCCTGGCTCGTGGTCAATTCGGTGGCGGCGCCGCTGTACGCCGTGCGCGGGCTATATGTGACGGCTGCGCTCTATCTGTTCTTCTGGTTCAACACCTGGTACGGGCTCCACCGATGGCGCCGCGAGCTTGCCGCATGAAGTTTGCACGCGGCCTGGTGGTCGGCAAGTTTGCCCCTTTGAACAAGGGGCATGAGGCGTTGCTGAAAGCGGCGGCAAGCCGGTGCGGCGAACTCTACGTCATCAGTTATTCCAACCCCGAATTCCCCGGCTGCGAACCGGAGCGCCGCGCGCGTTGGCTGCACGAGATTGCGCCGCAAGCGCACAGCCTGGTCGTGACGCCGGCGCTGGTCGCCGGCTGGCAGCGTGCCGGCCGGCGCGTGCCGCCCATGCCGCCCAACGACGCGGACGATGCCGCGCAGCGCCACTTCACCGCATCGCTGTGCAGTGAGGTGCTGGGCACGGCGGTCGATGCCGTGTTCACCAGCGAAGACTATGGCGACGGCTTTGCCGCGGCCCTGTCGCAGCATTTTTCCCGCCCGGTCGCGCACGTGATGGTGGATCGGGCAAGGCAGGCCGTGCCCGTCTCCGGCACGCAAATCCGCGCCGACGTCCATGGCCTGCGTCATTTTCTCTCGCCCGCTGTCTATGCGGACTTCGTCTCGCGCATCACCTTCCTCGGCGGCGAATCGAGCGGCAAAACCACGATCTGCAGCGCCCTGGCGCAGGAGTACGGCACACCCTGGGTACCGGAGTACGGACGCACGCTATGGATCGAGAAGCGCGGCGCATTGACTTTCGACGATTACCTGCACATTGCGCACACCCAACTGGAGCAGGAAGCCGCTGCCTGCCGCGTGGCCAAGCGCTTCGTGTTTTGCGACACGACGCCGCTGACCACGCTGCTGTATTGCCTCGACCAGTTCGGCCGCGCGGACCCGGAACTGGAAGCGCTCGCGTATACGCGCTATGACAAGGTCTATCTTTGCGAACCCGACTTCCCCATGGTGCAGGATGGCTCGCGGCGCGACGAGGCATTTCGCCATGCCCAGTATGCCTGGTACCAGGAGCGCTTGCGCTCGATGGGGGTGGCGTTTGAGCCTTTGGCCGGCGGGCAGTCGGAGCGCCTTGCCAAGGTGCGGCGTTGGCTTGAGCAAGGCGGGTAAGGCGACATGAAATCGGTGTTGTTCACCTGGCATTGGTAACCAATTTTCATGATCGGGCTTTGTGCTTGCTGAGGAACTGGCACCTCGCTGCGCCCAGCCGCCCGGCACGGTTCAATACCGCTGCGACCATTGCAACGTAACGGTGCGCGGCGGCAGCGTGGCCACCTGCGGCATCGGTGTCGAGGTCCCGGCAACGAAGCGTTCATAGCCGACGTAGCTGATGTCGCCAAGATTGGGGCGCGCGTCGGTGAGGTTGGCGACATTGAGCGATAGCTCACTGCTTTTCCAGCGCAACCCGCCGCGCAGGTTGGCCAGCGTGTATGCGGGGCGCATCAGGTTCGAACCTACGCCGCCGTTGGCCGATATGCTGTCGCCGGTATGGCCGACATCGCCGGCTGTGAAGCCGCTCATGCCCGGTGCGATAGGAAATGTATAGTCTGCCGCCAGCGATGCCGTCAGGCGCGGCTGCTGGTAGATGCGCGATCCCACAGCCTGGCCTGTGCCGCCGGTGGCGGTGATGCGCCCATCTTCATAGCCCAGTGCGGCGCGCAGGGACAATCGGCTGTTTACCTTGCCCGACAGTTCGATCTCGCCGCCATTGACGCGCGCGGCGCCGGCGTTGCCGATCACGTAGAACGCGCAATGCTGCAGGAAGATGCTTTGCTGGATGTGCTGCCAATCGAGGTGGAAGGCGGCGACATCGAGATGCCATCCCGCAGCCGGTTCCAGTTTCACGCCCGCCTCGTAGTTCCACACCCAGTCCGGTGCGATATGGGCGATCGATTCGCTGGTCTGGCCGATCGCGGCCAGGTCCGGTGCGCAGCCGGGATAGGTCACCGGCCCCTGCGCGCCCCCGGCGCGGAAACCCTGGCTGACTGTGGCATAGGCCGTCGCCTGTTCGCTCGCCTGATAGGTCAGCGCCAGCTTGGGGCTGGTGCCTTGTTCGCGTGTGGCGGTATCGGAACGGTAGGCGCCGCCGCCGAGCAAGCCGTCATAGAACATCTGGTCAGCCTGCTTCAGCCAGTAGTGGCGCAAGCCCAGTGTCAGGCCCAATTGCGGCGTCAGGGCATAGTGCGCTTCGCCATAGAGCGACATGTCGCGCTGCGTGCCGGCGTCGTTTTGCACCCAGAGCAGGTCGCTCGGCCATAGGCCGGCGGCAGACACGCCCTGGCCGTTGATGGCCGGGATGTTCCAATGGCTGCGGTTCAAAGAGTAGTAGAACCCGGCCGTGGCATCGAAGCCGGCGACAGGATCGAGCGCGATGCGCGTTTCATGCGTGAGTTGGCGGTTGTCGTGGAAGGCGGTCCAGGCGTAGGGTTGCGGCGCCAGTGTTGTGCCGGTCGCGGCGGTGATGGCTTGGGCCGTGCCCTCGGTTGAATCCTCCGTATCCTGGCTGTGGCGGTCGAAGTAGCCGAGCGAGGAGTGCAGGCGCCAGCCTTCGCCCTGGTAATCCAGCCCCAGCGAGGGCAGGGTCCAGGCGTCGCTGACGGTCGGTTGCACGTTTTCCGTATGGGCCAGCGTGGCGATGGGCGTGAAGCCGGGCAGCGGGGCATAGGCAGCGGGGAAGCCGTAGCCGTCGCTGCGCTGCGCCAGCAGTTTCAGGCTCAAGCCCAGTTGTGGCGTGGCCTGCAGGCGCAACGCGAGCGAGGCGCCCTGGCTGCGTTCGGCGCCCTGGTTGTCGACCGCGCTGAGCGGCGATGCCGGGTTGCCGGGATCGGCGGGATAGGTGCGCGTCAGGTAGCCCGCATCGTTTTCCGTGAACGCAGCCAGACGCATGGCTAATCGCTGCGGCGCCAGTACGAGATTCATGACCGCGGACGCTGAAGCGTCCGGTGCGCCGCCATGCTCGGTAACGCCGGCAGCCATGCTGGTTTGCAGCGAATCCCGGTTCAGGTCGGGCACGTTGCCGATCCATTGCATATTGCCGCCCAGGGAGCTTTCGCCATACAGCGTGCCTTGCGGGCCGCGCAAGACCTTGATGTCGTGCACGTCGAGGATGCGCGGGTCGATGCTGACCGGCAGCGGCATGTCGTCGAGATAGAAGCCCACCGTATTGGCGCCGCTGATGCCGCGTATCGCCACGGTGCGCGCATTGGAGATGGCCGAGCCGAGATTGCTCGACGATTCGCCGTTGCCGTAGGCATAGGACAGGTTGGGTACGAGCAGGGCCACATCGGCGAACGAGCGGGCATCGAGATCGTTCAGCCAGGTTGAAGGGAGCGAGGTGGCGGAGACCGGCATGGTGTCGGTGGTTTCGGACACTTTTCGGCCGATGAGGATGATGGCGTCGTCGGCAGCCCTGGCAGGGAAAACGCAAAGCGCAAAGACGACAGGAAGAAGGTGTGTCGCCGGAAATCGGATAGGCATGGTGGCGGGCGTGTCGAATGTCGATATCGTCCGCGATGATATCCGGCGCGAGCGGATACGGGAAGCCAGGCCGGCAAGTGCCGGCTCGCCTGGGAAGGGGTTAAGGCTGGATCGGCTTCTTCGCCGCCTGCTTGCCCTTGATTTCGGCGATCAGGCGCCCGATCGCCGCATTGCGCCGTTGCGTCAAGGGATGCTGGGCGGCGTAGGGATCGGCCGGGCCGCCGGGCGTGCTGATGCGGGTCCAGAAGCCGGCGTAAGCGTCGAACGGGTAAGCGGCGCGGGCCAGCATGTAGAGGGCGCGCTTGTCGGCGGCGAGGTCGAATTCCTCGCCGGGGGCTTTTAGCTGGGGCAGCTTGTCGAGTTCGGGATGCACGCGCACCAGGTCGTCGATGCTGTCGGACATGGCATTGGCGCTGTGCAGCTTGGCCGGGTGGTTCAAGGCATTGCGTGCCATTTCTCCGGCGATGACCATGGCCAGCTCGTCGTCCGAAGACATTGCCTTGAGCATGCCGCGCGTCAGCAGCACACGGTGGCCGTCGGCATAGGCGTTGACGGCATCCGTATTACCCACCTCCATGCTGAAGGCGCAGGCATGTGTCAGCGGTACTTGCAATTGCATGTCCTGGCCGTTGCGGTTGATGGTCATGCCGATCGAGGTCTTCTCCGACAGCAGCGAGACCAGCACGCCATGCGCCTGCATTTCCGCACTCGGGCCTTGCGGCAATTGCACCTCGCCGACGGCGACCAGCTTGTCGCCGTTCTTCAAACCGACCGAGGCGGCGCCGCTGCCCGGCGTCACGCTCATGATCTGCAACTGGTCGCCAAGGCCGAGCACGGTGGCTGCGCTATCGACGAATTCGCTGGTGTAGGAATACTTGTTCTTGGCCGTGAAGCCGAGCAGGTAGGCGCGGCGCTGGCACAGGTTGAGGTTGTTCAACAGCAGCGGCGCGGCGACACGGTACAGCCTGGCCTGCATCGCGACCAGATCCTTGAAGGCCGCATTGCGCGCGGCGATTTCGGCGGAATGGTCGGGCACCGGTGCTGGTGCAGGAGGCTTGGGCTGCACGGCTACGGGCGGTGCGGGCGGCGGCGTCTGGCAGGCGCACAGGACGGCGAACAGGAAGAATGCGGCAAACTTTGGCAGTCGGGTCAAAGTCGATTGGATCATGGCGATGAAGGAAGTCGTTCCCGAGATTGGGCTTATTGTTTTCCGGTGCTGCCGAATCCGGCCGCGCCGCGCGTGCTGGCATCGAAGTCTTCCACGATATTGAATCCGACTTGCAGCACGGGCACGATCACCAGTTGCGCCAGCCGGTCCATGGGTTGCAGGGTGAATGCCTCACTCCCGCGATTCCATGTGGAAACCATCAATTGACCTTGGTAATCAGAGTCGATCAAGCCTACCAAGTTCCCCAACACGATGCCATGCTTGTGGCCCAGGCCCGAACGCGGCAGGATCATGGCGGCATAGGCGGGGTCGGCAATGTGGATTGCCAGGCCGGTGGGAATCAGGTGGGTGCTGCCCGGTTCGAGCGTCAGCGGGGCGTCGAGGCAGGCGCGCAAGTCCAGGCCGGCGCTGCCCGTGGTGGCATAGGCGGGTAGGAAGTCTTTCATGCGCGGGTCGAGGATTTTGAGGTCGATATTTGTCATGGACGAGGTATTTTCAAAATAGGCTGCAGCAATCGCCGCCATTTGCATGTTGTGTAGAGCGTAGCAGGGTTCTGCAGGCAACCACGTCATAGTCGCGGCGCATGAATTCGCATTCCGCGTCGGTGTTGGGTGTGCCACAGCAGCGCTTTACAAGACGACCTTGCGGAGTCTCCAACTCGCGCTTCTCCCGCTCCTCGCGCAAGGATAGAGCCGCCGCCTTGCAGGCATCGAATTGTAAAGGCATTTGGCGCCAGAAGGCCCAAAAACCCTGTTGTTCCATGATGGCGAGGCCGATCGAGGAGCAGGTGCCGGCACCGTGCAACACGCCGTAGGCGCAGCGATAGCCCTTGCGCGGGGAAAGATGACGCTGGTAGACGCGGATCAGCGCGGCGCCGGCGACTTCGAGCATCAGGCCAGGCGCCGCACGATCTCGGCCACCAGTTGGCGCGCCAGCTTTTGCTTGTCGGCCTTGGGCAGGTGGGTGTGGCCCTTGTCGTCGAACAGCATCAGCTCGTTCTCATCCTTGCCGAACGTGTTGTGGCCGATGTTGCCGACCAAAAGCGGGATGCCTTTTTTCTTGCGCTTTTCTTCGCCGTAGCGCATCAATTGTTCCGATTCGGCGGCGAAGCCCACGCAATAGGGGCGGTTCGGCAGCGCGGCGACTTCGGCCAGGATATCGGGGTTCAATTCGAATTCGAGCTGCGGGAAGCCGCCGCCCTCATCCTTCTTCATCTTTTGCTCGCTGACGCTGGCCACGCGCCAGTCGGCCACGGCGGCGACGGCAATGAACAGGTCCTTGTCCGCGACGTGCGACATGACCACGCCATGCATCTGCTCGGCGGTCTGCACGCTGATGCGGTGCACGCCTTGCGGCGTGGCCAGCGCAGTCGGGCCCGAGATCAGCGTGACTTCCGCGCCGGCTTCGCGCGCGGCGCGCGCGATGGCATAGCCCATCT
This sequence comes from Burkholderiaceae bacterium, assembly GCA_036384915.1. Classification (GTDB taxonomy): domain Bacteria; phylum Pseudomonadota; class Gammaproteobacteria; order Burkholderiales; family Burkholderiaceae_D; genus PKWO01. The sequence continues at coordinate 30,702 of DASVLJ010000026.1, read as the reverse complement.
TGCCCGAGGACAGGTTGGTGATGCCGCGCACCGGGTCGATCGGCTCGAAGGTCGGGCCGGCCGTGATCAGCACCTGCTTGCCCACCATGATCTTGGGCTGGAAGGCCGCAACGATATCTTCCAGCAATTGTCCCGCTTCCAGCATGCGGCCCATGCCGGTTTCGCCGCAAGCCTGCTCGCCCGCGTCGGGGCCGAGCACGGCGATGCCGTCTTCCTTCAGTTGCTTCACATTGCGCTGGGTTGCCGGGTTTTGCCACATTTCGACGTTCATCGCCGGGGCTACCATCAGGGGCAGCAGAGCGGGGCGCGCCAGGCAGAGCGTGGAGAGCAGATCGTCCGCGGCGCCATGCGCCAGCTTGGACATGAAATCGGCCGTGCAGGGGGCGACGACGATGGCATCGACATCGCGCGTCAGGTCGATGTGCGGCATGTTGTTGGGGATGCGCGCGTCCCATTGATCGGTATAGACCGGGTGGCCGGTCAGGGCTTGCATCGTCATCGCGGTGATGAATTGCGTGGCACCCGCCGTCATGACGACTTGCACCGAGGCGCCGGACTTGACGAGCCCGCGCGCGAGTTCGGCCGCCTTGTAGCAGGCGATGCCGCCGGTCAGGCCGAGTACGATACGTTTGCCTGCGAGTTCCATGCTTGCTCCGCTGTCGCTTTCATCACATTAGTTTAACAGTTGTTACGCGGAACGCTTATTTATTGACCCGGCGGAATTCGTCGAGGATGAACAGGATCACGCCCAGCGTCAGGGCGCTGTCGGCCAGGTTGAAGGCGGGGAAACTATGGGCTTCCCAGTGGAACAGCAGAAAATCGACCACGCGGCCCGAGAGCACGCGATCGACCAGGTTGCCCACGGCGCCGCCCAGGATCAGGGCGAGCGACCAGCAGAACAGCGTCTTGCCGGCATTGCGCTTCAGCTGATACAGCACGAAGATCACCGCGACAACGGCCAGCGCGATGAAGGCATAGCGCTGCCAGCCCGATTCGCCGGCCAGGAAGCTGAAGGCTGCGCCGCGGTTGTAGGCCAGCGTCAGGTCGAAGACCGACGTGACGCGATGGATTTCGCCTTCGTGGAAGCTGCGCGTGATGGTGACTTTGCTGATCTGGTCGAGCAGGACGACGATGAAGGACAGGCCGAGCCAGAGGGCGATGCCGGGGCCGGACTTGGATTGGGTGGGGATGCGGGTGGGTTTTGTGGCCATGTTGTCGGATGCTGATGCGGTTCAAACTCCCCTCTCCCGCAGGGTGGGAGAGGGGTAGGGGAGAGGGTGATCGCGATCTGGCTCAGCCGATTGAATCCTGATATTCGACCTGCCAAGCGATCCGCTTACCCAGGTGTAGTCAAAGCACTGCCACCCTCTCCCCCACCCCTCTCCCGCCCGCGGGAGAGGGGTGTTGCGGGTAGTTTAGGCGAAGTGTCGCGGCTCGCCATCGCCGAACTGATTGCTCGCGCAACGCCCGCAAATACCGGGATGCGCCGCATCGGCATTGACGTCGGCGCGGTAGTGCCAGCAGCGCTCGCACTTTTCATGCGTCGAGGCCGATACCTTCAGCGCAAAGCCGGCCGTGCTGTCATCGGCGAATTTCTCGGTGACGATGTCGGCACCGTTCGCCTTGTCCAGTGAATGGAGGTCGGCACGCGAAACGATCAGCACGAACTTGAGATCGTCGCCCAGGCTCTGCAGCGCGTCGAAGATGCGGCCTTCGGCATAGACATCGATTTCGGCTTGCAGCGACGAACCCACTTGGCCCGAGACGCGCACTTCCTCGATGCGGCGCATTGCCTCGGCGCGCACATTGCGAATCAGGTTCCACTTGTCGGCCAGGGCTGCGGCATTACCCACCTTGGGTAGATCGTAATAGGTCTGCGTGAAGATGGTCTGGCCGGCCGCTTCATACTCTTCCTTGCCGGCGAAGAAGGACCATGCCTCTTCGGCGGTGAAGGAGAGGATGGGCGCCATCAGACGCAGCAGGGCGTGCGTGATGTGCCAGATCGCGGTCTGGGCCGAGCGGCGTGCCTGCGACTTCTCGCCGCAGGTGTAGAGGCGGTCCTTCAGGATGTCGAGGTAGAAGCCGCCCAGATCTTCCGAGCAATACATCTGCAGCTTGGCCACTACCGGGTGGTATTCGAACACCTCATAGTGCGCCAGCACTTCTTCCTGCAGCGAGGCCATGCGCACGATGGCATAGCGGTCGATCTCGCTCAATTGCTCGAGCGGCAGTGCGTCTTTCTTCGGATCGAAGTCGGACGTGTTGGCCAGCAGGAAGCGCAGCGTGTTGCGGATACGGCGGTAGCTTTCCGTGACGCGTTTCAGGATTTCATCGGAGATCGAGAGTTCGCCCGAATAGTCGGTTGCGGCCACCCACAGGCGCAGAATTTCGGCGCCCAGCGTGTCGGCGACCTTTTGCGGGGCGACCGTGTTGCCGATGGACTTCGACATCTTCTTGCCGTCGCCGTCGACCACGAAGCCGTGCGTCAGCAGTGCTTTATATGGCGCGCAGCCGTTGAGCATGGCCGAGGTCAAAAGCGAAGAGTGGAACCAGCCGCGGTGCTGGTCCGAACCTTCCAGATAGAGGTCGGCCGGGAAGTGCGATTGCTCGGCGTGCGAGCCGCGCAGTACGGTCTGGTGCGTGGAGCCGGAATCGAACCACACGTCCAGCGTGTCCTTGTTCTTGACGTAGTGCTCGGCGTCGTTGCCCAGCAGTTCCTTCGGATCGAGCGCCTGCCAGGCTTCAATACCGCCTTGCGCCACGCGCTGCGCAACCTGCTCCAGCAATTCCTGTGTGCGCGGATGCAGTTCGCCGCTTTCCTTGTGGATAAAGAAGGCCATCGGCACGCCCCATTGGCGCTGGCGCGAGAGCGTCCAGTCCGGGCGGTTGGCAATCATGCCGTGCAGGCGCGCCTTGCCCCATGACGGGAAGAAGGCAGTTTCATCGATGCCGCGCAATGCGGTTTCGCGCAGCGTGGGGCCGCCATCCTTGGGCGTCACGTCCATGCCGGCGAACCATTGCGAGGTGGCGCGATAGATGATGGGCGTCTTGTGGCGCCAGCAGTGCATGTAGCTGTGGTCGAACATCACCAGCTTGAACAGCGAGCCGACCTCCTCGAGCTTGGCGCAGATCGGCTTCGAGGCTTCCCAGATCGTCATGCCGGCGAAGAAGGGCAGCCATGAAGCGTACTTGCCGTCGCCCATCACGGGCATCAGGATGTCGTCGTCCTTCATGCCGTGCGCCTTGCACGAGATGAAGTCGTCCAGGCCGTAAGCGGGCGAGGAGTGGACGATGCCGGTACCGGTGTCGAGCGTGACGTAGTCGCCCAGGTAGACCGGCGACAAACGGTCATAGCCCGGGTCGGCGGACGACAAGGGGTGCTTGAAGTTGATCAGCGACAGTGCTTCACCCTTGGTCGTGGCGATGACTTTGCCTTCCAGACCAAATCGGCTCAAGCAGTCGGCCACCAGGTCCTTGGCCAACAGCAGCAGGATGGTCTCGCCGTTGCGCACGGTCTCCACCAGCGCATACTCGAACTCGGGATGCACGTTCAATGCCTGGTTGGCCGGGATGGTCCAGGGCGTTGTGGTCCAGATGATGCAATAGCCCTTGTCGGTCGGCAGCTTGGGAAGGCCGAAGGCCTTGGCCAGCTTGTCCGGTTCGGCAAAGGGGAAGCCCACGTCGATGGCCGGGTCGCGCTTGTCCCGGTATTCGACTTCGGCTTCGGCCAGGGCCGATTCGCAGTTGAAGCACCAGTTGACGGGTTTCAGGCCGCGGTAGACGTAGCCCTTCTCCAGCAGCTTGCCGAGCGCGCGGATCTCATCGGCTTCGTTGCCGAAGGCCATGGTCTTGTACGGATTGTCCCACTCGCCAAGCACGCCCAGGCGGATGAAGTCCTTCTTTTGCCGTTCGATCTGTTCGCCGGCATAGGCGCGCGACTTGGTCAGCACTTCCATCGTCGGCAGGCTCTTGCCGTACAGCTTTTCCATCTGGATTTCGATGGGCATACCGTGGCAATCCCAGCCCGGCACGTATTGCGCGTCGAAGCCGGCCAACTGGCGCGTCTTGACCACGACGTCCTTGAGGATCTTGTTGACCGCGTGGCCGATGTGGATGTCGCCATTGGCATAGGGCGGGCCGTCGTGCAGGATGAATTTCTTGCGCCCCTTGGAGGCGGCGCGGATCTTTTCGTAGATCTTGCGTTCCTGCCACTGCTTGACCCATTGCGGCTCGCGCTTGGCGAGGTCGCCGCGCATGGGGAAGGGGGTTTCCGTCATGTTGACGTGATGCTTGGCTTTCTCGGCCGGTTTGTTTGGCTTGTCGGACATAATTCAGTTTTCTAAAAAATCGGTTGACGTGGTTTCGCTTGATGGGGGAAGCGGACGTCAAATTCGGTCGGTCGCCGAGACGGCCAGGGCCGTCTGTTCCAGGAAGAATTGGCGCGCGTGTTGTGCGTCGCGCGCTATCGCGGCGGTCAGGGTCGGCAGATCGACGAACTTTTCCTCATCGCGCAGTTTCTTCAAGAATTCCACCTTGATCAATTTTCCGTAGCAGTGTTGGTTGTAGTCGAACAGATAGGTTTCCAGCAGCACCCGGCCCGCATCTTCCACGGTGGGACGTACGCCCATGCTGGCCACGCCTTCGATGGCGCGGTCACCCAGGCCATGCACGCGCACCACGAAGATGCCCGAGAGCGCCGGACGCTTGTGGGCGATGCGCAGATTCAATGTCGGATAGCCGATGGTACGGCCCAGTTTCTTGCCATGTATCACGTGGCCCGATACCGTGTATGGGTGCCCGAGCAAGGCTTGCGCATGGACGAAATCTCCCTGCGCCAGCGCCCCGCGCACGGCGGAAGACGAGATGCGGACGCCCTCGTTGACCACCGCCGGCAGCGCCTGCACTTCGAAGCCGTATTGCTTGCCGGCCTCGACCAGCGTGGCGACGTCGCCGGCACGCTTGGCGCCATAGCGGAAATCCTCGCCCACCATGAGCCATTTCACGTGCAAGCCCTGCACCAGCACCTTTTCGACGAATTCCTGCGGCGATTGGCCCGAGAAATGCGCGTTGAAGTGCTCGACGATCACGCGGTCGACGCCGGCATCGGCCAATGCCTGCAGCTTGTCGCGCAGGTTGGCGATGCGCGTTGGCGCTTTCGATGGGTCGCCTCCCAGTTGCGCGAAGAATTCGCGCGGGTGCGGCTCGAACGTCATCACGGCCGCTTCCAGTCCCAGGCCGTCCGCAGCGTCGCGCACGCGCGAAAGCAGAGCCTGATGGCCCCGGTGCACGCCGTCGAAATTGCCTATCGTCAGCGCGCAGGGCGCCCGCGATGCGGCATTGGGAAGTCCGCGGAAAACCTTCATCTTGCCTGGATTTGTCGCAAAACTTTAGATTATAGGGGATTCCCATGCATACTTAGCCAAAGGCAAGGCAAATCAGGGGTGAGGTATTGTTCTTTGCAGATAATAGCGCTCCATCAACCGGTACAAGTCCGGGTAATCGATGGCCAGATGGGTGGGCGACACAAAGAAGGCTTCCGAGGCGACGGCAAAGAATTCCGCGGCGTTTTTTCCGGCATATGGGTCCATGGGCAGCGGACGTATGCCCTGTTCATGCAATTGCTGCAACAGATCCGGCGGCGAATCGGCCGTGATCCGCATGGGGCGGTGGAAGCTGCGCACGCGCCCGCGGAAATCCTCGAATGCGGCGGTAAAGACGCGTTGCCAATGGTCTACCCGCATACCCTCGTGGTAAGGAAGCAAAAAGGGCGGACAGCCATTGGCGCCTCGCCGCTGCATGTCGATCTTGTGGGCAAATTCGTGGATCACCACGTTGCGGCGCGACCAGAAATCGCTGCTTTCTTCCACGTCTTCCCAAGATAGCACGATGGCGCCGCCGGCATCCATGGCTTGCCCGGCCAGGGTTTCGCGCCATTCCTGCACCAGGCCGCCTTGGTCCACCTGTTTTTGGTTAACGATGAACCCGCCGGGATAGACGACGATGCCTGGAATATCGTCGTACAGGTCGAGCGTGAGATTCAATACCGGCAAGGCAGCCTGCGCCACGATGAAGACGGCGATCTCGTCGGTGACTTCGAAGCCGCGTGCGCCGGTGATAGTCTTGGTGTGCAGCAATTCCTCGGCCAGCATTTTCAGCCGACCTAGATCCTGCGGGGACAGCCGACGCAGCAAGGGCAGGCGCGCTACGGTGGCACGCCACAGCATATCGGGAATTTCCCGCCGCTTGCGGCGGAACAGGCGACGCAACCATTGCATACAAGCATGCCTCCGGGGTGAATAGACCCCACATGCGAATTATTGTTGCAATTTAAAGAGGGGTTTGCAAAAAACGCGTCATTCCAATGGGAACCCGGCTTACACTTTCTTGACGAACTCCGATTTCAAGCTCATGGCGCCGAAGCCATCGATCTTGCAGTCGATATCGTGGTCGCTATCCACCAAGCGTATGTTCTTGACCTTGGTGCCCATCTTGACGACGCCGCCGGACCCTTTCAATTTCAAATCCTTGATGACCGTGACGGTATCGCCATCCTGCAGCACGTTGCCGGCGGAATCGCGGTAAGTGCGCTTGCCTTCGTCCGCAGAATCGGTGCCGCCGTTGGCGGACCATTCATGGGCGCACTCGGGGCAGATATACATGCCACCGTCTTCATAGGTGAATTCGGAGTGGCATTTGGGGCATGCGGGCAGTGTGCTCATATATTGTCATTCTTTCGAGGCGGAGCAAAAAACGCAACAGTATACTCTCGATAGCAGCGCATACCGGCCTGAATGAAGTGAGTCTTGTTCTCCTTGCCTGAATTTTATATGGGTAATATTATTTGAGGGCGCCAGCGCGTTCCTGTCGGCCCTCTTGTTGGTATGGGTTGTGCCGATCCAGAATTGTGCTTGCAAATTTGGTAAATGCATCTCGTGGAATGTCGAACTGTTCATCGCCGCTATAGGTTTCCGCTATAGTCATCGATCCGTCAATTCCAGTAATACGAATCTTTGTGGCGATCTTTGCGCCGCCTTTCATGTGTGAAAACTTTTCGACCGTGATTGTTCGCTGCAAAGCGTTTTGTCTATCAAAAATTTGGGTCTGCAATGCAAGATGGGACTCTGGGTCGATGCAGCTTATGACTTGGCAAGTTTTGGATGTGGTTGATTTTGGTGCAGAGCGTAACAGTACGCAGGCACGCTTATCAACCTGCCCGGTGCCGACGATCTCCTTTTGAGTCCATGACCACCATGGAGCGAAGAAGTCCCAAATGATGATGCCGGTCCCGCCCCAATCCGCTTCTGGATTGACTTCACGAAAATTATTGTCATCCGGCTCCAGTTGCATTGCATGGAGCACGCCTTCAGCATTCCGTTCCGCATATGCGCTGTTGCCTCGTCGCGAAGCCGGGGAAATGATGTCGAATTTAATGCGCCGGTGCTCGGAATTGAATTGCACAATTAAGGAAACCTTGACTGAAGGCGACAGCGCCGGTGTCTTTTTTCGGCACGGCCATACTTCAATCGCTCACCAGGTGAAAATCGACGACAACTTCGTCTTGAACCGAAAGGAGACCGTTCATAACGGAGTAGGGCTTGATGCCGAAATCCGTTTGTCGAATGACCAATGCCCCCGTGGCATCAAGGTGCTCGGGTAATCCTTCAACGGTAAGGGGAATCCACATTTCGCGCGATTGCCCGTGTATGTCGATGCGCGCATCGACGGCGAACTTCGGCGATTCGCCGGTAATGTGGAGCGAGTGGATTTGGACAAGCGGGTAGGCAGCTGCCTGCATATTGTTTTCCCCAAGCATGTGGTCTCGTGTTCCGGCTATCGCATCGGGGGAAACTGTCGTCGCGAATGCCTTGCCAAGTGGAGCGCGATACTCGGGATTGTCGATTTCCAGCTTGTCCAGCCTGAATTCGAGATCGAAACGAGCGTCGTTTGGTGAATCCTGCATAGCGAAAAATCCGGTGAACTCCGGCGCCGATATGACGTGGTTGTGTCCGAGTCGAGAGGCGCGGCCACCTCGAAATGCATAGATCCTTACAGTGGACTTGGACGGATTGATCCTGATTACCTTGGCGCCATTTTTTGCCAAAGCATCGTATTGCTCGTCCAATAATGCATTTTGACCTTCGTTCCGAGCATCGGTTTTCATGGCCGGCGGAGGCGTCGTGCCGGAAGAGCAGCTTATACAAACTGCGGCAATGGAGAGCGTCACGAACCGTTTTAGTCCCTGGTTTATCATGTAATAGTCCTCGTCTTTCAAGTTATGGTGACTACCTAGCGACTCACCAGGTGTATGGGATTGTGGTTGGGATTCACGAAGAGAAAGAGCTGACGCAGCAAAGCGCATCCGGTTTTGATGCGGTCAAAGGCGGTCGAATTCAATTTCAAGGTACTGCTGACAGCTGCCATGGCATTACTTGACTTCCGTCGCCTGATCCACAAGGTGACCGCGCCGAGGTATACCGTCGCCGCGAGGAGAATGACGCACATTGTCGAAAACCTGCCGAGGACATTTGTGTGTGAACGTTCTTGCCAAATTTCGAACGCGACAGATCTGTGCGCGACTTCCTCCGCGGCGTGTCCGGCAAAAAGCACGCTTGCGTATTCCGATCCAATGTCCCAGGACTCCTGCGAATCGAGATAGGCTAAAGAGAGCACAGTTGAACAATGTTCCATGGCGGCGACCAACTGTAAACGCGATCGAAGACTGAGGCGGTGCCTCGCGATCTTCAAACCGCCCTGCAATGCATACAAGCCAAGAGGATGGGTGCCCAAATATTCAACGAGCGCGGTATTGAATTTTCTGTGTTCCCGCGAATGAATCGACTCCTCCTGAATAAACCTTCGACATTGCTCGATACGGTCATGCTCTTTCAATTCAGGGAGTATATCCACAATTGTTCGTATGAAAAACGACTCCAGGGCCGGAGTGGCAAAGCTCAGGGCTTCCAGGAGGCTTGTAGCGAACGGATTGTTGTCGCACCACGCACCTGACAGCAGCCCGCTGGGAAGCGCACCGCGAATGTCACGCACTGTGCCTCCCGAAAATTTTCCATTGGCCTTGCGGCTTGTCCTGGCAAGAGTATTCCCTCATCGTCTGTCCAATGTGTTATCTCGCGTATGGTTTGCATGCAAATTTTGGCGACGGAGATGAGACGCGAAGAGCAACTTCAATGCCAACGCCGAGGTAAACGATTTTGCGTCGATTTCAATGCAAAAGCAGGCTGGATATCACCAATCTGCGAATAATTCAGGGGCGAAGCGAAATTCTCGGTCGAAAAGGAAGTCCTGCGGAAGGTACGACGAAGCGCAGTCATACGTTCTCGGTCGGCGAATAAGTTTTCGACCGCGAAATTTCCCTGCGCCATCCTAATTATTTGCTTCACCCCCGCAGCTGCGTCTTGTGTTCGTTCAGGCCGTGACTTATTCGTGGGTGTCAACTAACCTGCCGCAACCAGCCAGATTCACCGAGGACGATTTGACGGCGTTCGCGCTTCCGTCATTGTCACCGTCCGAATCTTGTGCTGTATTCTTCGCCACAGGCTGGGGATGGATAGTTTGGCGAGGAGAGACTGATTGATTAACGCCGGCGAGAGTTCCTATTGAAGAGGACATGATTTCTCCTGTAGACAAATTGAGGGGGCAAGAATGCCAATCGCATCAATGCATGAATGATGCCAGCGGGAATTGATCATGAAACTCCGCGTTTCGCCCAATTGGAAGTGCTTCCGCGCAGTTTTTGTCGACGGAAATTGCAGGGCTTAATCGCTTCTTGCGGGGTTCAATTTGGATGAACGTTGGCAAGATGCTGCTTTCTTTCTCCGGCCAACTTTATTCAGTTTCATCAGTTCTGCGTGAATCCGAAAAATGTCTTTTGAAGCTACATCTCGCCCCAAACCGCGTTGAGCGCCGCAAGCGCCGCCATGCCGGCCGTCTCGGTACGCAGCACGCGCGCCCCCATGGAAAGGAGCAGGGCGCCGTGCTTGATGGCCAATTCCTCTTCCTTTTCCGAAAAGCCGCCTTCGGGGCCGATCAGAATGGTGACGGCTTGTGGCGGATGGTGGCGCGCCCAGTCCGACAGGCTTTGCTCGGCGCGCGGCGAGAGCAGGATGCGTTTGTGTATGTCCTGCTGGGCGATCCAGGAAGCGAATTCGGCCGGCTCGGCCAGATGGGCCAGGCGGTTGCGGCCGCATTGCTCGGCGGCCGATTCGACGATGCCTTGCCAGTGCGCCAGCTTTTTGCCGGCACGCTCGCTCGATAACTTGACTACGCAGCGCTGTGCCGCCAGCGGCTGGATTGCCGCCACGCCCAATTCAACGGCCTTTTGTACGATCTCGTCCATCTTGGACGCTTCCGGCAAGGCTTGTGCCAGCGTCACGGCATAAGGCAGTTCCACCTCATGGGGAGAAAAGGTCTTGATCTCCGCCGATGCACGTTTTTTTGCGATCTCGCACAAACTTGCCGTGAATTCGCCGCCTTCTCCGTTGAACAGCGTAATCGTGTCGCCAATTGCCAGGCGCAGCACAGTGACGTGGTGCGCCAGGTGCTCGGGCAGATCGACAACGGCGCCGATGGCAAGCGGTTCTGGGAGATGGAAGCGGGGCATGAAAAAATGGAAATGAATTGGAGTTGTTGTAAATTGGGTGAAGATGCGCGAACTTGTGGTGATGGCGTGATTGGGCGGCGAGGTATCGTCAATTGCATCGCCGGCGGGCAATCTTGCCTAAATAGCGGGCCTCGCTCTGGTAAAATAAGCGGCTTTGCAGCAATTCGTCAACGCAGTCGTCACTATACCCGCCACAAGCGAAGCCAACCAGAACATCATGACCCCCAAGCTCTCGACCAAGAAAATGGCCGATGCCATCCGTGCATTGGCAATGGATGCCGTTCAGAAAGCCAATTCCGGACATCCCGGCATGCCCATGGGCATGGCCGAAATCGCGCTCGCCCTGTGGGTACGCCATTATCGCCATAACCCGGCCAATCCGCACTGGATCGACCGCGACCGCTTTTTGCTCTCGAACGGCCATGGCTCGATGCTGCATTACGCGCTGCTGCACCTGACGGGTTATGACCTGTCGATGGACGAAATCAAAAATTTCCGCCAACTGCACTCCAAGACCGCCGGCCACCCGGAAGTCCACGTCACGCCCGGCGTGGAAACCACCACCGGCCCGCTGGGCCAGGGCATCACCAACGCGGTCGGCATGGCGCTGGCCGAAACCCTGCTGGCGGCGCAGTTCAACCGCCCCGGTTTCGATGTGATCGACCACTACACCTATGCCTTCGTCGGCGACGGCTGCCTGATGGAAGGCATTTCGCACGAGGCATGCTCGCTGGCGGGTACGCTCAAGCTGGCCAAGCTGATCGTGCTGTACGACGACAACGGCATCTCGATCGACGGCCACGTCGAAGGCTGGTTCACCGACGATACGCCCAAGCGCTTCGAAGCCTACGGCTGGAATGTGATCCCCGGCGTGGACGGCCATGACGTCGATGCGGTCGACGCCGCGATCGCCAAGGCCAAGAAGTCGGACCGTCCGACCCTGATCTGCTGCAAGACCGTGATCGGCAAGGGTTCGCCCAACAAGCAAGGCACCGACGGCGTGCACGGCGCGGCCCTGGGCGACAAGGAAGTGGCCGCCACACGCGAAGCGCTGGGCTGGACCGATGCGCCCTTCGTCATTCCCGAGGAGGTTTATCAAGCCTGGGACGCCAAGGCTTCGGGCAAGCTGCTCGAAACCGATTGGAACGGCAAGTTCGATGCCTACCGTGCGCAATTCCCGGAACTGGCCGCCGAACTGTCGCGCCGCATGAAGGGCGAGCTGCCCGCCAACTTCGACGCCGCCGTGCAGGGCTTGATCGCTTCGTGCATCGACAAGAAGGAAACCATCGCCACGCGCAAGGCCAGCCAAAACGCAATCCAGGCGCTGGCGCAGGCGCTGCCGGAATTCCTCGGCGGCTCGGCGGACCTGACCGGCTCGAATTTGACCAACTGGAAGGAATGCGTGGCATTGCGCGCCGGCCAGCCGGGCAACCACATCAACTACGGCGTGCGCGAATTCGGCATGAGCGCCATCATGAACGGCGTGGCCTTGCATGGCGGCTTCATTCCCTTCGGCGCCACCTTCCTGACCTTCTCCGATTACAGCCGCAATGCCTTGCGCATGGCCGCGCTGATGAAGCAGCGTTCGATCTTCGTCTTCACGCACGATTCGATCGGCTTGGGCGAAGACGGCCCGACGCACCAATCGATCGAGCATGTATCGAGCCTGCGCCTGATCCCGCAATTGGACAACTGGCGTCCGTGCGACACGACCGAGACCGCGGTTGCCTGGGAAGCCGCGGTGAAACGCCATGACGGCCCGACCACGCTGATCCTGTCGCGCCAGAACCTGCCCTTCATGGAGCGCGACGGCGCCCAGATCGCGGCGATTGCGCGCGGCGGCTACGTACTGCGCGATGCAGCCGGTGCGAAGGCCATCATCATCGCCACCGGCTCGGAAGTCGAACTCGCAGTGAAAGCGGCCGATGCCTTGGCTGCGGAGGGCACGCCGGTGCGCGTGGTTTCCATGCCCTCGACCGACGTGTTCGAGCGCCAGGATGCCGCCTACAAGGCGTCCGTGCTGCCCAAGGGCTTGCCGCGCGTGGCGGTGGAGGCCGGCGTGACCGCTTTCTGGCACAAGTATGTCGGCCTGGAAGGCGCCGTGGTCGGCATCGACACTTTCGGCGAATCGGCCCCGGCCGGCGTGCTGTTCAAGCACTTCGGCTTCACCACGGAAAACGTGGTGGCCAAGGTCAAGCATGTGATTGGCTGAGGGAGTGAGCGTACCAGTGGTGTCGCCCAAAGATGTTAGGATAGGCGGGACGGCCATCCGTGCAGCGGTGATCGAAGATGCCGCCGCGATCGCCGCGGTGCGCGTGGAAAGCTGGCGCACCACCTATCGCGGCATGATTCCCGATGCTTATCTCGACGGCATGCGCGTCGAAGACAGCACGGCGCTGTGGCAACGCATTCTTTCCACGCCGAGCGGCGACAAGCGCATGGTGTACGTGGCGGAAGATGCGTCCGGCGTGCTGGGTTTTTCCGCGGCGATGAAGCTGGCCGAACCGAAGTTCGGCGTGCACGCGGAATTGACCGGCATCTACCTGAAGCCGCAGGCGCAGCGCCTGGGCATAGGGCGCAAGCTGGTGGCTGCGGCGGCACGTGCCTGCCTGGCCGAGAACGCACCGGACATGCTGGTCTGGGTCATCACCCAGAACGAGGCGGCGCGCAAGTTCTACGAGAACCTGGGCGCGGAATTGATGGCCGGGCAGCCGTTTTCCTGGGATGGATTGGAGCTGCACGAGACGGGGTATTGCTGGCGCAATCTGGGCAGTTTGATTGCGGCTTGCGAGGGGCATTGAGCGTTGGCGGGTTGCCGTAGTGTCTAAAGAATCGTAGGGTGGGTTAGCGAAGCGTAACCCACCAGCTGATCGACACGCATGGTGGGTTACGCTTCGCTAACCCACCCTACAGACGGTGCGTATGTTGTCGTCATCGAAAGAATTTTATTGTTGGACTTGACGTATCTTTGAGGAGAAAACCATGACAGTTCGCGTAGCAATCAATGGCTATGGCCGCATCGGCCGCAACGTTCTTCGTGCCCACTATGAAAGCGGCAAGAAGAACGACATCCAGATCGTGGCGATCAACGACCTGGGCGATGCCAAGTCCAACGCGCACCTGACGCGCTACGACACCGCGCACGGCAAGTTCCCCGGCACGGTGGAAGTCGATGGCGACCACATGATCGTCAACGGCGACAAGATCCGCGTGTTCGCCCAGCGCAACCCGGCTGAGATTCCGTGGGGTGAGCTCAATGTGGACGTGGTGCTCGAATGCACCGGCTTCTTCACCACCAAGGAAAAGGCCTCGGCCCACTTGAAGGGCGGCGCCAAGAAAGTCATCATCTCGGCCCCGGGCGGCAAGGATGTGGACGCCACCGTCGTCTACGGCGTCAACCACGGCGTGCTGAAGGCAACGGATACCGTCATCTCCAACGCTTCCTGCACCACCAACTGCCTGGCCCCGCTGGTCAAGCCGCTGCACGACAAGATCGGCCTGGTCAACGGCTTGATGACCACCGTGCATGCCTACACCAACGACCAGGTGCTGACCGACGTGATGCACGAAGACCTGCGCCGTGCCCGTTCCGCCACCATGAGCCAGATTCCGACCAAGACCGGCGCCGCTTCGGCTGTCGGCCTGGTACTGCCGGAGCTGAACGGCAAGCTCGACGGCTATGCCATCCGCGTCCCGACCATCAACGTGTCGATCGTGGACCTGTCCTTCATCGCCGCGCGCGACACCACGGTCGACGAAGTCAACGCCATCATGAAGGAAGCCTCGGAAGGCGCGCTCAAGGGCATTTTGGGCTACAACGCCGACCCGCTGGTTTCGGTCGACTTCAACCACAATCCGGCTTCGAGCACCTTCGACTCGACCCTGACCAAGGTGTCGGGCCGCCTGGTCAAGGTGTCGTCGTGGTATGACAACGAGTGGGGTTTCTCGAACCGCATGCTCGATACCACGATGGCCTTGATGTCGGCCAAGTAAGCCTGGTTTTGTAGGATACATATGCGCAAAAACGCCCCGCACGCCGGGGCGTTTTGCTATAGTCGTATCCCATGCAAACCATCGCCATCGTGGGCGCGGGCTATAGCGGCGCCATCTGCGCCGTCAACCTCCTGCGCCTTTGCGACGCTACCGCGCCGCAGCCACCGAAGATCGTCCTGCTTGAGCGCCATTCGCGGCACGGGCGTGGGCTGGCCTACCGCACCTGGGACGATAACTTCGTCTTGAACGTTCCGGCCGGCAACATGAGCGCGCTGGCCGACGATCCCGGCCATTTCGTCCGTTACTGCCAAGGCATCGACCCGGCTTTCAATGCCGGCAGCTTCGTCTCGCGCCGTATCTACGGCGATTATCTCGAAGCGACGCTGGAAGAGGCGGCAGCGTCTTCCTCAGCCGTCCTCGAGCGCGTGCAAGCTGAAGTGACGGCGGTGCGGCGCCGTGGCGATGCCTGGACCGTTTCCTGCGCCGGCGGACGCGAGATCGCTGCGGAGCGCGTGGTGCTGGCCTTGGGCCACTTTACGCCGCAAGACCCGGCCCCGCATGCGTTTTATCGCAGCACGGGCTACATCGGCAACCCTTGGGATTTCGCCGCGCTCGACCGTATCGACGACGAGGCGCCGGTGCTTTTGCTCGGCGCCGCGCATACGGCGATCGACGTGCTGTTCCGCCTGACCAGCCGCAGCGAATCGCGCAAGATCTACCTGTTGTCGCGCCGCGGCTTGTCGCTGCAGGCGCACCGCCAGCACCCGCAATCGCCGCCGCTGTCGGGTTTCCCCGCCTTCTTCGAAGGCTTGCAGCCGACGATACGCAATTACTTCCGCGCGCTGCGCAAGGCGGCGCGCGAGCGCATGGGGCAGGGCGGCGACTGGCGCGATGTGGTCAACAGCCTGCGTCCGCATACGGCGGAAATCTGGCAACGCCTGCCCCTGGCGGAAAAGCGCCGCTTCCTGCGCCAGGCGGTTGCCTATTGGGACATCCATCGCCACCGTTTGGCGCCCGTGGCGCATCTGCGCCTGACCCAGATGTTGAAGTCGGGCCAGGTCGAGGCCCTGGCCGGCTACGTGCAAGGCTATGCCACCGATGCTGCCGGGGTGACCGTCACGCTGCGCGAACGCGGGACCGGCAAGGAACGCCAGATCCGCGTGGCCAAGGTGGTCAATTGCACCGGGCCGAATTACGACATCACCCGCATGGACTCGGCATTGATCGCGCAATTGCGTGACGAAGGCATCATCAGGCAGGATGACTTGAAGCTCGGCTTCGAGGTCGACGGCGAGTATCGCCTGATCGACATCCAGGGGCAGGCGGCGGAAGGATTGTTCTACATAGGCCCCATGCTCAAGGCGCGGTATTGGGAGGCGATCGCGGTACCCGAATTGCGCGGCCATGCGCGGCGCCTGGCACAAATGCTGTCGGCAGGGTGAGCGCAGCGCTGCCCACCAGCAATTAACGAACGTTATTTGACCACATGGCGGGTACGCCGGGCGTCGCACGCTTCGCTCGCGCAGCGACGCCCGACCACCCTACAACTACCCGACATTTGTTAAATCCCATGCCGGCGTTTTACATTTTCCCGGTGCCGAAAAAGCCCTCAGAACAAAGCAAGTGCCAGTTTTTTCGTCCTGAAACGTTAAATATCATTATATCTTTCCTAAGTTAACAATTCGGACATGCTGTTGTCGCTTTCATATGGTAACTTTCGGGCAGTACAGAAGATTACCAACTCGTCATGACGCAAAACCAGCAACTGCCTGCCAGCCGCGATGCCGCCTCCGCTAACGATGCGGGCGCCGGAGGCTTGGGCTTGGGCAAGGGCATGGCCGAAGACCAGTTGCATCCCGATCCGCTGCTTGACTGCCTGGTCGAGCTGACGCGCATCCACGGCCGGCCCAGCACGCGCGCGGCACTCTCGGCCGGTTTGCCGCTGACCAGGCAAGGATTGACCCCATCATTGTTCGCGCGTGCCGCCTCGCATGCCGGCTTTTCGGCCAAGGTGGTGCGCCGTCCGCTGAACAAGATCGAGCCGGCCCTGCTGCCGGCCATCCTGCTCCTGGCCGGAGACGAGGCCTGCATCCTGCACAGCTGGGACACCGATAGCGGCGAAGCGCGCCTGCTGTTTCCCGATGCGGGGCAGGGCGAAGTGACGCTCAAGCGCGCCGACCTCGAGGCACGCTACGCCGGCGTGGTGATCTTCGCGCGCCCGCGCTTCCGCTTCGACGACCGTACCCCGCCCGTGGCCGAGGTGCGCGAGCGGCACTGGTTCTGGGGCGCGATCCTCGACCAGCGCGCGATCTTCAAGGATATCCTGGCGGCGGCGCTGCTGATCAACCTGTTCGGCATCACCATGCCGATCTTTTCGATGAACGTGTACGACCGCGTGGTGCCGAACTTCGCCGTCGAAACGCTCTGGGTGTTCGCCGGCGGCATGACGCTGGTGCTCATCATGGATTACATCATCCGCCTGTTGCGCGGCAAGTTCGTCGATCTGGCTAGTGCGCGCGTGGACATCAAGTTATCGGCCCTGATCATGGAACGCGTGCTGGGCATGCGGCTGTCCCAACGCCCGGCTTCGGTGGGCGCCTTCGCTTCCAATTTGCGCTCGTTCGAGATGGTGCGCGACTTCATCGCTTCGGCCACCGTGACGGCGGTGATCGACTTGCCCTTCGCCGCGCTGTTCCTGCTGGCGATCCTGTGGATCTGCTGGCCGCTGGTATTCATTCCCATCTTCGGCATCCTCGTGGTGCTGGTATATAGCTACATCGTGCAGCACCGCATGCGCGGCCTGACCGAAACCACTTTCCGCGCCGCCGCACAGCGCAACGCCACGCTGGTGGAAAGCCTGACTGCGCTGGAGACCATCAAGGCCAACGGCGCCGAAAACCAGATGCAGGCTCGCTGGGAAAAAACCACGGCCTTTCTCGCCCGCGTCTCGGGCGAACTGCGCCTGCTGTCGGCGTCTTCGATGAATGGCGCTTCCGGCATTGCGCAATTCGTCAACATCGCCGTGATCGTGGCCGGCGTCTACCTGATCCATGAGCGCATGCTGACCATGGGCGGCCTGATCGCCGCGACCATGCTGGCCGGCCGCGCCATGGCACCGCTGGGTCAGGTGGTGGGCTTGCTGCTGCAATACGAAAATGCGCAAAACGCCATGAAGGCGCTCGAAGGCATCATGGCCGCGCCGACCGAACGCAGCGACGAATCCGCCTTCGTGCACCGCCCTGAACTGCGCGGCGACATCGAATTCCGCGACGTGCATTTTTCCTACCCCGGACGCGAAGAAAACGCGCTGCGCGGCGTCAGTTTCCGCATCCGCCAGGGCGAGCATGTTGTGGTGCTGGGCCGCATCGGCTCGGGCAAGAGCACGTTGCAAAAGCTCATGCTCGGCCTGTACGCACCGACCCAGGGCGCCGTGCTGCTCGACGGCGTCGACCTGCGCCAACTCGATCCGGCCGACGTGCGGCGCGGTATGGGCTACGTGGCGCAGGATTCTACCCTGTTCTTCGGCACACTGCGCGAAAACATCGGTATCCGCGCGCCCTATGCCGACGACCGCGCACTGCTGGCCGCAGCCGAACTTGCCGGCCTGGGTGAGTTCGTCGACCGCCATCCCGAAGGCTTCGACATGGTGGTGGCCGAACGCGGCGAATCGCTCTCGGGAGGGCAACGCCAGGCGATTGCCATCGCGCGCGCCGCGCTGCTCGACCCGGCCGTGCTGCTGCTCGATGAACCGACTTCGGCGATGGATTTCTCGTCGGAGAATGCCTTGAAGGAAAGGCTGCGCAAGTTCGCCGAGCAAAAGACCATGATCATCGTAACCCACCGTACCAGCCTGATGGACCTGGCCGACCGCATCATCGTGCTCGATGACGGCGTGGTGGTAGCCGACGGCCCGAAGGACCGCGTGATCGCGGCGCTGCAATCGGGCCAGGTGACGAGGGCATCATGAGCTGGCTGATCAAACCCGGCCGCCTTTTCGTGCGCATGATGGAAGCGATCCGCCTGCGCGCGGACAGGCACCTCGATCCGCTGTTCGCGCGCCTGAACGAAGGCGAAGCGCCGGCCGAGCAGGATTTCATGGGTGATGCCGACCGCATCATCATCGAGCAGGAACCGATACGCGCGCGCATCCTGCTGCGCGCCTTGCTGGCGGCCATCGTGATCTTCGTGGTCTGGGCCGGCCTGGTCAATATCGACGAAGTCACCAAGGGCGACGGCAAGGTGATTCCTTCGCAGCAGCTGCAGGTGCTGCAAAGCCTGGACGGCGGCATCGTGTCGCAGATCATGGTCAAGGAAGGCGACACCGTGCTGCCGGGCCAGATATTGCTGCAAGTCGATTCGACCCGTTTTGAATCCTCGCTCAAGGAAAACCGCTCCGAATACCTCTCGCTTGCGGCCAAAGCGGCGCGGTTGTATGCGCTCCGCGAAGGCAAACCCTTCGAGGCGCCGGCCGACGTGGCCTCGGAAGACCCGAAGACGGTCGAGCAGGAGCGCCAGCTCTACGAGAGCGCGAACACCGAAATGCAGGCCCAGATTTCGATCGCGCGCCAGCAGCAGAGCCAGCGCCAGCAGGAATTGAGCGAGGCACGCGCCAAGGAGGCGCAGGCGGCGCAAGCCTATGAATCGACGGTCAAGGAATTGAACGTGACCAAGCCCCTGCTCGCGTCGGGCGCCGTGTCGGAAGTCGAAGTGCTGCGCCTGCAGCGCGACGTGGATCGTTTCCGCGGCGAACGCGACATCGCGGCGGCCCAGATCCAGCGCGCCCAGGCCGCCATCGGCGAAGCCACGCGCAAGATCCAGGAAGTCGAACTCGATTTCCGCAACAACGCCGGCAAGGAGTTTTCCGAGACCGAAGCCAAGCTGAATGCCCTGACGCAGACCAGCGCCGGCTTGAATGACCGCGTCAAGCACTCCGCCATCCGTTCCCCTGTCAAGGGCACGGTCAAGCGCCTCTTGGTCAATACTGTGGGCGGCGTAGTCCAACCGGGCAAGGACATCGTCGAAATCGTGCCGCTCGAAGGTAAGCTGATCCTCGAGGCCAAGGTGGCGCCGCGCGACATCGCCTTCCTCCGCCCGGGGCAGAAAGCCATGGTCAAATTTACCGCTTATGATTTTTCCATCTATGGCGGGCTCGATGCCACGGTCGATTTGATCGGCGCCGATTCGGTGACCGACGAGAGGGGCAACACCTTTTACACCGTGCGCGTGACCACGGACAAGACTTCGCTTGCCAACAATCTGCCCATCATCCCCGGCATGGTGGCCGAGGTCGATATCGTCACGGGGCAAAAAACCATCCTGTCCTACCTGTTGAAACCCGTGCTGCGCGCCAAGCAGGCGGCGTTCACGGAACGCTGAGGGTTCGATGGCCGCATTGGAGCATCTCTTCATTTCCGCCGCAGGCGACATGCTCTCGCGCTGGCGTCATGCGTTCGTGCTGGCCGAAGCCGTGCCGGCGCGCGTGCTGTCCGGGGCGTTCGCTGCCGACTACGCGTGGCTGCGCCTGCAGGCCGGCTTGCCGGTAGCGGTGCAGGTGCAAGCCGTGCGGCGCCACCTGCCTGACGCGGTGCTGATCGTATTGTCCGACACACCCTCCGACGACGAAGGCATGCAAGCCTTTTCCGCCGGCGCGCGCGGCTACTGCAACAGCCATGCCAGCGAAGCCGTGCTGCGCCAGGTGTTTGCCGTGGTGTCCCAAGGCGGCTTGTGGATAGGCGAATCGCTGATGGAACGGCTGCTGGTCGGCATCTCGCGGTTGCCGCCGGCACCGGCCGGTGCCCAGCCTTCAACGAAGAACGGCTGGCATGAGAAGCTCACTGAACGCGAATGGGAAGTCGCGCGCGCGGTCGCCGCCGGCGCCAGCAACAAGGAAGTGGCGCGCCAGCTCGGCATCACCGAGCGCACGGTCAAGGCGCATGTCGGCGTGATCCTGGGCAAGCTTGAGGTGCCGGATCGCCTGCATCTGGCTTTACGGATTCGGCAGCTGCATTGACGCCTCTTGTCTATCCAGCATGTCGATTCCAGGAAATGGTCAGAAAGTTGAAGTTGAGCAATTTGCACCGTGCGAGTACAAATTCCGCAGGATTCTTGCGCAATTGACGGTCAATCACGAGGCATTTCGCCCCCATCGAATTGTTTGATCTCGATCAATGGCCGGCGCGGGCGTCCGTGTGACAATCGGGCGTCGCTTTTTTGGGGCGTTGACTTCGCCGCGAACAGGAATCACCGGAGGCCTTCTGAAAACGTTTCATCCCTGGACCATCATTCTCGCCGCCGCCATCGCGGCACTTTGCACCGCCGGCACGCCGGCCCAGCCCGCCGCATCGCTCCAGCAAGTCGATACCGTTCCCGGCATGCCGCCAGTGGTCGATCCACGCAATCTTTATAGCGAGATCCGCGCCGACAATCTGAATCCGGAGGTCAGGGGCGACCTGGAACGCATCTATGTACCGAATCTGCGCTCGAACGACGTCGATGTGATCGACCCCGCGACGAACAAGATCGTCAACCGCTTCAAGGTGGGGGTAGCGCCGCAGCACGTCGTGCCGTCCTGGGATTTGCGCACCCTTTGGGTGGCGAACAATGCCGAGCGGCGCCAGGATGGCAGTCTGACGCCCGTCGATCCGCGTACCGGTCTGCCCGGCAAGGCGATTCCGGTCGATGACCCCTACAACATGTATTTCACCCCGGACGGCAAATCGGCCATCGTGGTGGCCGAGGCCCATCACCGGCTTGATTTCCGCGACCCGCACAGCATGGCGCTGCAGTATTCGATCGACGTGCCCAAGTGCGACGGCATCAACCATGCGGACTTTTCCATCGATGGCAGCTATGCCATCTTTACCTGCGAATTCTCGGGCGCCATCGCCAAGGTCGATCTGGTGCATCGCCAGGTCACGGGCTTGCTCAAGCTCGCATTGCCGCGCCTGCGTTTCGCCGAAAGCGGGACGGGCACAGGCTTGCCCAATGAAATCTGCACCAGCCGCAAGGGCATGCCGCAAGACATCCGCATTTCGCCCGACGGTTCGAGCTTCTACGTGGCCGACATGGATGCCGATGGCTTGCATGTGGTCGACGGCAACGGCTTCAAGCAGATCGATTTCATTCCGGTCGCTCTGGGCACGCATGGACTGTATCCGAGCCGCGACGGCAAATTGCTCTATATCGCCAACCGCGGCTCGCATGCGATTCACGGCAAGCCGCACGGCAAGGGCAGCGTCAGCGTGCTTGAATTCGCTACCGGCAAGATCGTGGCCAATTGGCCGATTCCCGGCGGCGGCAGCCCGGACATGGGCAACGTCAGCGCCGACGGCAAATGGCTATGGCTCTCAGGCCGTTTCGACAATGAGATTTACCGCATCGATACGCAGAGCGGTGCCGTGAAAAAGATAGCCGGTGGGCAGGAGCCGCATGGTTTGACGGTGTGGCCCCAGCCGGGACGCTATTCGCTGGGGCACACGGGTAATTTGCGCTGACGCCTTTGCCGTTGGGTTACACGCTCCTTGCGTAACAGATAGTTGCACAGGCGCCGGTTTGCCTGCCGCCGGATGGCCGGCTGGCGATGTTTTCATGAACCGCTTCGGCCGCGCAAGCGGCCCGGAGCGGCAAGCATACGAGGCTTCCAGCGTTGATCGAGCACCTCGATCAGCGTGGTAAACGACAATAGCCGGAATATGTGACGGCAGGTTGACCGTTCCTGCTTCCGTTCGACATTCCCCATCCCCCTATCTGCCTGTCAGCGGCACCGTTGTTGCCATAGGGAAATCGCTCTATCCCCGAAGCAGGGTCAGGTTTGCACAATTTAACAAAAGAATACGGGTTTCTGTACTTCAGTACAGTACCTTTGCTGCAAAGCAATTGGTATTCTCCCCGGACAATTTCTCTCAGTGTATCTATAGATCATGGCAAACACGCAAAACGTCATCGGTAAAGTCGTCCATCTCGAAGGCCACGCCTATATTCGCACGCCCCAGGGCCAGATGATCGAGCTCAAGGTCGGCGATCCGGTTCATGAAGGCGATGTGGTCGTTACGGCGCCCGGTGCGCAGGTCGAGATCGGTTACGGCCAGGGCCAGACGTATGTTGTTCATGAGAAAGAAACATTGACTATCGACAACAGTGTGTTCGCCACCGATGCGCCCGACGCGCATAGCGCTGCGCTGGCTTCCAGCGGTTCGCAGATGAATGCGATCACCGATGCCATTGCCACGGGCAATGGCAGCCTGGACCAGTTGCTCGATGCCACGGCGGCTGGCGGCGCTGGCGCCGGTGGCGGTGACGGCAACAGCGGCCACAGCTTTGTGGAATTGACGCGTATCGTCGAATCGACCACGCCGGCCACCCTGCCCAGCAGCAGCGGCACAAGCAGCACGCAACCTGAGGCGCAAAGCAGCGGCCCGGGCTTGTCCGGCCCGACGGCGTCCGATGTGGCGGTGTCCGACAATGTCAGCACCTCGCACGAGCAGCCGGTGACGCTGCATCTCTCAGGCATGGATAGCGCTGCGGGGATCGTCACCTTTACCATCACCGACTTGCCCTCGGGCGGGACCCTCTATCTGGCCGACGGCAAGACCCCGGTCCACGCCGGCGAGACGATTGCCGCCAGCGGCAACGGCGCCGACGTGGTGTTCGTGCCGGCCGCCGGCACGACCTCGGGCATGGCATCGTTCCACTTTACGGCTACCGACGCCAATGGCGCGGTGTCCAACGTCGCTACCGGCACGATCGCCATCGTGGCCACGCCTCTCATCACGATCGACCCGATCGGCACGATCAATGGCGCGCAATCAAGCAGTTCGGCCCCGGTTGCGATTACGGGCTCGGTTTCCAACGTGCCCGTGGGCGACACGGTGACGCTGACCGTCGACGGCCACAGCTATACCGGCGTGGTGCAGGCCGGCGGCACCTACAGCATCGGCGTTCCGGGCAATGTGCTGGCCGGCGCCTCGGTTGACGACGTGCATGCCTCGGTGTCGGTAACGGATACCTCGGGCAATGTGCAAACGGCCACGGCCGATCAACCCTACGCCGTCGAAACCACGGCGCCGGCGATCAGCATCGCGATCGACCCGATTGCGCCTATCACCCCGGCCGAAGGCGCCAGCTCGGCCCCCTTGACGATCACCGGCAGCGTCAGCAACAACGTGCCCGCCGGCGACACGGTCACGCTGACGGTCGACGGCCACAGCTACACCGCGACGGTGACGGCCAACCATACCTATAGCGTCGGCATTCCGGGTAATGTCCTGGCCAATGCCGCAGTCGACGATGTGCATGCTACCGTTTCGGCCACCGATGTGGCCGGCAACACGGCCAATGCCTCGGCCGACCGGCCCTACACGGTCGAAACCACGGCTGAAACGATTTCGATCACCATCAATGCCATTGGAACCATCAACGGCGCCGAAGCGGCCAGTTCGGCCCCGGTTGCCGTTTCCGGTTCGGTCAGCGCCAACGTGCCCGCGGGCGACACCGTCACGCTGACGGTCGATGGACACAGCTATACCGGCACGGTCGCGGCCGACCACACCTATAGCATCGGTATCCCAGGCGACGTGCTGGCCAACGCCGCAGTCGACGACGTGCATGCCACGGTGTCGGCCACCGACAGTTCCGGCAACGTCATGAACGCCTCGGCCGACCAGCCTTACAACGTCGAACTGAGTGCGCCTGCGATCTCGATCGCCATCGATCCGATCGCGGCCATCACCACGGCCGAAGGCGCCAGCGCCAATCCGATCGCCATCACCGGCACGGTCAGCAGCAACGTACCGGTGGGCGATACGGTCACCCTGACCGTGGACGGCCATACCTATACCGGATCGGTCGCAGCCAACCATACCTACAGCATCGGCGTGCCGGGCAATGTGCTCGCTGCCGGCCCGGTCGATTCGGTGCATGCGACGGTGTCGATGACCGACGCCGCCGGCAACAGCACCAGCGCGTCGGCGGACCAGACCTATACCGTCAACGGCGCGGCCCTGCCGCCGGCCATCACGATCGACCCGATCGCCACCGTCAATGGCGCCGAAGGCACGAGCGCGGCCCCGGTGCAGATCACCGGCACTGTCACCAATGTCCCGGTGGGCGACACCGTCACGCTCACGGTGGACGGCCACAGCTATACCGGATTCGTCAACGCCAGCGGCACCTATAGCATCGGCATTCCCGGCAACGTGCTGGCCGGCGCCGCGACGGACGACGTTCATGCCACGGTTTCGGTGACCGATGCCGGCGGCAATACCCAGACGGCCAGTGCCGACCAGACCTATTTCGTCGAATTGACGGCCGCGCCGATCTCGATCGCGATCGACCCGATCGCCACCATCACCAATGCGGAAGCATCCAGCAGCTCGCCCGTCGCCATCACCGGCACGGTCAGCGCCAACGTGCCGCTAGGCGATACCGTCACGCTGACGGTCGATGGCCACACTTACACCGGCACGGTGCAGACGGGCGGCACCTATAGCATAGGCGTGCCCGGCAACGTGCTGGCCGCCGGCCCGATCGACAGCGTGCACGTGGCGGTTGCCGCAACGGACGCTGCAGGCAACGTGGCCAACGCCAGTGCCGACGCGAACTACAGTGTGGCCGGCACGCCGACGCCGACGCCCACACCTACGCCTACCCCCACGCCGACCGAATCGCTGTCGGTCACGCTCGACCCCCTCGCGCCGGTCACGAGCAGCGAAGGCGCGAGCAGCAACCCGGTGCAGATCACCGGCACGGTCGCGGGCAGCAATGTCGCCGTGTCGGGCGACACCGTCACGCTGACGCTGGACGGCCATACCTATACCGGCACGGTGCAACCGGATGGTACGTTCTCCATCGGCGTTCCCGGCAATGTGCTGGAAGGTTCGCCCACCGACAGCATCCATGTCTCGGTCAGCGGCACCGGCACTTCGGGCGACACGGTCACGGCCACATCGAGCGAGACGTATACGCTGGCGCCGACGCCGACCCCCACGCCCGGTCCCTCCGCGCCCACGGTCACCATCAGCACCGATGCCAACCACGACGGCGTGCTGAGCAGCGGCGAAATCAACGGCGAGGCCTCGTCGGGCGTGGCCGTGGCCAACGTGGCCATCGATCCGGCCAACCTGGCGGCCAACGGCAGCGCCACCATCACCGTGCTCGACAATGGCGTCACCACGACCCTGACCGTGGCGCATGACGGCACGGTGTCGGGCGCGGCCAACGGTGTTTCCGCGACCTACAGCAACGGCACGGTCACGGTTGATTTCCTCAATCCCGGCGACGGCAATAGCGTCACCGTCTCGGCCACCCAGACCGACCAGAACCACAACGTATCTCCCTCGGCCTCGGCCGGCGCGACCGAGCACATCAGCGGCCCGGCAGCGCCGACGGTCGTCATCACCAGCGACGCGAATCATGACGGCGTGCTGTCGTCCGGCGAAATCAATGCCGAAGCGCAGGCCGGCGTGGCCGTGGCCACCGTCGCGCTCGATGCAGCCGGTTTGGCAGCCAACGGCAGCGCCACCGTCACCGTGCTCGACAATGGTGTAAGCACGACCCTGACCATTGCGGCCAACGGCACGGTGAGCGGGGCTGCCAACGGCGTCTCGGGCACCTATAGCAACGGCACCGTCACCGTCGATTTCGCCAACCCCGGCGATGGCCATGCGGCGACCGTCTCGGCCACCCAGACCGACCAGTACGGCAATGCATCGAGCAGCAACAGCGCGAGCGTGCTCGAATCCGTCAGCGGCCCAGGCGTGCCGGTGGTGACCATCACCACCGACACCAACCAGGACGGCGTGCTGAGCCGCGGCGACATCAATGCCGAGGCGACCGCCGGCGTGGCCCAGGCCAACGTGGCGCTCGATGCGGCCAACCTGGCTAACAGCGGCAGTGCCAGCATCGTCGTGGTCGACGACGGCGTCGTGACCACCCTGACCGTGGCTTCGGACGGCACCGTGAGCGGCGCCGCCAACGGCGTTTCCGGCAGCTACAGCAACGGCAATGTGACGCTGTCCTTTGCCAATCCCGGCGACGGCAACACCGTCACGGTTTCGGCAACCCAGACCGATTTGCACGGCAATGTGGTCAATGGCAACACCGCCTCGGCGACCGAACACATCAGCGCGCCCGCCGCCCCGGTCGTCACCATCACCAGCGATGCCAACCATGATGGCGTGCTCTCGGGCAGCGAAGTCAATGCCGAAGCGACGTCGGGTGTGGCGCAAGCCACCGTGGCGCTCGATGCGGCCAATCTGGCCGCCAACGGTAGCGCCAGCGTGACGGTGGACGACCATGGTGTGACGACCACGCTCACGGTTGCGGCCGACGGCACGGTGTCGGGCGGCGCCAATGGCGTCTCGGGCGTGTACGGCAACGGCACCTTGACGCTGTCCTTTGCCAATCCCGGCGACGGCAATACCGTCACGGTCAACGCCACGCAGACCGACCAATACGGCAATACCAGCACCGGCAATACCGCCAGCGCGGTCGAGCACATCAGCGTGCCGGCGCCCGTGGTGACGATCACGAGCGATGCGAACAGCGACGGCGTGTTGAGCAGCGGTGAAGTGAATGCCGAAGCGGCGACCGGCGTGGCCGTCGCCAACGTCGCACTGAACGCCGCCACACTTGCCGCCAACGGCAGCGCGACCGTGACGGTGAACGACAATGGCGTGGCCACCACCCTGAGTATCGCTACCGACGGTACGGTGACGGGTGCGGCACATGGGGTATCGGCAACGTATGCCAACGGCAACGTCACGGTCTCGTTCGCCAATCCGGGCGACGGCAATACCGTCACGGTCAGCGCCACCCAGACCGACCAGTACGGCAACAGCGCCGCCGGCAATACGGCGACAGTGACCGAGCACGTCGGCGCTCCGGCGGCTCCGGTTGTCGTCGTCACGAGCGACACCAACCAGGATGGTGTATTGAACGGCGGCGAAGTCAATGCCGAGGCGGCGGCCGGTGTGGCCGTGGCAACCGTTTCGCTTGATCCCGCGAGCTTGGCCAATCATGGCAGCGCCACCATCACGGTGCTCGATGCCGGCGTAAGCACCACCTTGAGCGTGGCATCGGACGGCACCATCACAGGCGGGGCCAATGGCGTTTCGGGCAGCTACAGCAACGGCACCGTTACGCTGAACTTCGGCAATCCCGGCGACGGCAACACGGCCACCATTTCCGCAACCCAGACCGACCAGTACGGCAACACCTCCGCCTCGAACAGCGCCAGCGTCACCGAACATTTGAATTCCAATGCGCCGGTCGTCAGCATCAGCACCGATGCCAACCACGACGGCGTACTCTCCGGCGGAGAAGT
This sequence comes from Burkholderiaceae bacterium, assembly GCA_036384915.1. Lineage (GTDB taxonomy): Bacteria > Pseudomonadota > Gammaproteobacteria > Burkholderiales > Burkholderiaceae_D > PKWO01. The sequence continues at coordinate 2,770 of DASVLJ010000026.1, read as the reverse complement.
CAATACCGAAGCGGCGGCCGGGGTTGCATTGGCCAACGTGGCCTTGAATGCGGCCAGCCTGGCCGCCAACGGCAGCGCCACGGTGACCGTGAACGACAACGGCGTGGCCACCACCCTGGCCATCGCCTCAGACGGCACGGTGAGCGGCGCGGCCAACGGTGTCTCGGCGACTTACGCCAACGGCAACGTGACGGTGTCCTTTGCCAACCCCGGCGACGGCAATGCGGTGACGGTATCCGCTACCCAGACCGACCGGTTCGGCAACACCGCCAACAGCAATACCGCAAGCGCGACCGAGCACGTCAGCGTGCCGGCGCCGGCAGTGACAATCGCTAGCGACGCCAACCACGACGGCGTGCTCTCGGGCGGTGAAGTCAATGCCGAGGCGACGGCCGGCGTGGCCCTTGCCAACGTGGCGTTGAACGCAGCCAGCCTGGCGGCCAATGGCAGCGCCACCGTGACCGTGGTCGACAATGGTGTGAGCACAACCTTGACGGTGGCGGCCGACGGCACCGTTTCCGGTGCGGCCAACGGCGTGTCGGGCGTCTACAGCAACGGCAATGTGACGGTTTCGTTCGCCAACCCCGGCGACGGCAATACCGTGGCCGTGTCGGCCACGCAGACCGATCAATACGGCAACAGCGCCAACAGCAATACCGCGAGCGCGGTCGAACATATCAGCGCCACGGCGCCCGTGGTGACGATCACCAGCGACACCAATCATGACGGCGTGCTCTCGGGCGGCGAAGTCAGTGCCGAGGCTGCAGCCGGCGTGGCCGTGGCCAACGTGGCCTTGAATGCGGCCAGCCTGGCGGCCAACGGCAGCGCCACGGTGACTGTGAACGATAACGGCGTAGCAACCACCTTGACGATCGGCTCTGACGGTACGGTGAGCGGCGCGGCCAATGGCGTGTCCGGTACCTATAGCAACGGCAACGTGACGGTAAGCTTCGCCAATCCGGGCGATGGCCACACGGCGACCGTGACGGCGACGCAGACCGATCAATATGGAAACACGGCCAACAGCAACAGCGCCAGTGTCATCGAACACATCAGCGCCCCGGTTGCGCCGACAGTCACGATCACGAGCGACACCAATCACGATGGGGTGCTTTCGGGCGGCGAGATCTCGGCCGAAGCCGCCGCCGGCGTGGCGCAAGCCACGGTGGCGCTCGATGCGGCCAGCCTGACGGCCAACGGCAGCGCCAGCATCACCGTGCTGGACCATGGCGTCGCCACGACCTTGACGGTGGCATCCGACGGCAGCATCACAGGTGCCGCGAACGGCGTCTCAGGCAGCTACAGCAACGGCACGGTCACGCTCTCGTTCAACAATCCGGGCGACGGCAATAGCGTCTCCGTATCGGCCACCCAAACCGATCAATACGGCAACGCCTCGAGCAGCAATACGGCGACCGCGGTCGAGCACGTCAGCGTGCCGGCACCGGTGGTCTCGATTACCAGCGACACCAATCACGACGGCGTGCTTTCCGGCAGCGATGTGGCTGGCGAAGCGACAGCCGGTGTGGCTCTCGCCAGCGTGGCCTTGAATGCGGCCAGCCTGGCGGCCAACGGCAGTGCCACCGTCACGGTGGTTGACGATGGTGTGAGCACGACACTGAGCATCGCGTCCGACGGCACCGTGAGCGGTGCTGCCAATGGCGTGTCCGGCGCCTACAGCAACGGCAACGTCACAGTGAACTTCGTCAATCCGGGCGACGGCCACACGGCCACCATCACTGCCACGCAGACCGATCAATACGGCAACAGCGCCAACAGCAACAGTGCCAGCGTCATCGAACACATCAGTGCGCCGGCGGCGCCGACCGTCGTCATCGCCAGCGACGCCAACCAGGATGGCGTGCTCTCCGGCAGCGAAGTCAATGCCGAAAGCACGGCCGGCGTGGCAGTCGCCAATGTGGCCTTGGACGCGGCCAACCTGGCGGCCAACGGCAGCGCCACCGTAACGGTGGTGGACAATGGCGTGACGACGACCTTGACCGTCGCATCCGACGGCAGCGTGACCGGCGCCGGCAACGGCGTCACGGCCACCTACAGCAACGGCAACCTGGCGGTCAATTTCGCCAACCCCGGCGATGCGCACAGCGCCACCGTCAGCGCCACCCAGACCGACCAATACGGCAATACCTCGGCCTCGAACAGCGTCAGCGTCACAGAACATATCGGCGCACCCGCGGCACCGGTGGTCACGATCACCAGCGACACCAACCAGGACGGCGTGTTGAACAGCGGCGAAGTCAATGCCGAAGCAACGGCCGGCGTGGCGGTGGCCACGGTGGCGCTAAACGCCGCCAGCCTGGCGGCCAACGGCAGCGCAACCGTGACCGTGGTCGACAACGGCGTGACGACCACGCTCGATGTCGCTTCCAACGGCACGGTAACCGGCGGCGCGAACGGCGTGTCGGGCAGCTATAGCAACGGTACGGTGACGGTTTCTTTCGCCAACCCCGGCGATGCGCACGGCGCAACGGTCACGGCCACGCAAACGGATCAATTCGGCAACACCGCCAATGGCAATACGGCGTCGGTCACGGAACACATCAGTGCGCCGGCTGCGCCGACCGTGACGATCACGAGCGATACCAACCAGGACGGTGTGCTGTCGGGCGGCGAAGTCTCCGCCGAGGCTGCCGCCGGCGTTGCCGTCGCGACCGTTGCCCTGAATGCGGCGAACCTCGCCGCCAACGGCAGTGCAACGGTGACCGTGGTCGACAATGGTGTGACCACAACCCTGAACGTTGCTTCCAAC
>DASVLJ010000025.1:0-283708 GCA_036384915.1 Burkholderiaceae bacterium | reverse complement strand
CAAGCTCACCTTTGCCGCGGGCGGCACGGTGGGCAACATCGTCAACCAGGGCAACATCGTCACGCCCTCGGGCGGCCAGATTTACCTGATCGCGCCGCAGGTGCAAAACAGCGGCATCATCAAATCGCCGCAGGGCGAAGTATTGCTGGCGGCAGGCCATAGCGTGCAACTGGTCGATGGCGGCGACCCGAACATCCAGGTCGTGGTGAGCGCGCCGGCGGACCAGGCGCTGAACCTGGGCAGCGTGGTGGCGCAAGGCGGCAAGATCGGCATCTATGGTGCGCTGGTCAACCAGAGCGGCATCGTCAACGCCGACAGCGCCGTGGTCGGCGCGAGCGGGGAGATCGTCCTCAAGTCCAGCCAGACCACTTTGCTGACCGGCAGCAGCGAGACCAGCGCCAACGGTGCCGGCTCGGGCGGCAGTATCTACCTGCTCGGCCCGCAAGTCGAATTGACCGACTACGCCCAAGCGGCAGCCGACGGCCAGACCGGCGGCGGCACGATTCTGGTGGGTGGCAGCTTCCATGGGCAGAATCCGCTAGCGGAAAATGCCAATTTCACTTACGTCGGATCGGGGGTTGCAATCTCGGCCAATGCCGTGGAGAACGGCAACGGCGGCAAGGTCGCCGTGTGGTCAAACGATCAAACGCAAATGTATGGCGCGATTTCCGCCAAGGGCGGCGCAATGGGCGGCAACGGCGGATTCGCCGAGATTTCCAGCAAGGACTTGCTGGTGTTCCAGGGCAGCAGCAATACCCTTGCGCCCAAGGGCCAGGCCGGCAACACCTTGCTCGACCCGAGTGACATCACCATTACCAGCGGCTCGACCAGCAGCGACATTCCGGTTCCGAGCCCCAGCGCGTCGCCGACCACCTTGTCGGTCAACGACTCGGCGGGAACATCGACCTTGAGCGTCACCGACTTGCAGAACCTGCTGGCCAGCGGCAATGTCGAGGTATCGACCGCATCGAGTGCGACAACGGCCCCTAATGGCGGCTCGATTACCGTAAGCAGTCCGGTCAGCTGGAGCAGCGACAATACCCTGCTCTTGAATGCGACGACGACCATCGCGATCAATGCGGGCATCAGCGGCACGGGCTCCGGCTCCACGCTCGGACTGGCGGCCGGTGGCGATATCACCCAGGGAGGCAATGCACCGATCAGCGTACCCAATGTGGCGGCGCAGTCGTCCGGCGGCTCCATCTCCCTGACCGGGGCTGCCAACAACATCACAGGCCAGATCGCGGCTTCGGCTCCCAGCGGTGCCGTCAATATCTCCGACAAGCCCGGCATCACAGTCGGAACTGTCACCGTCGGCGTCGGAACCAGCCAGTCCGGAACGGTCAGCGGCATTACTTCCGGCGGAACGACTGCGCTGACTTCGGGCGGCACCATCACCGTGTCCGCGCCGATCCAGGTCAGCGCCGGCAACATTGCCTTGAGCGCCCATACGGGCATCGCAATCAATAGCACCATGTCGGTTCCCTCCGGCGGCACGGTCGCCATGCTCACAGCCGGCGGCGACATCACGCAGGCCTATACCTCGGGTGCACAGATCACGGCCGGCTACGCCTCGGCCTCGGCAACGACGGGCAACGTGTCGCTCCACAATGGGAACAACCTCATCGGGACCATCGCAGGCAATGCGGGCGGCAGCAACGGCTTCGACCTTGAAGACAACGCCGCCGTCACCGTGGGCAACGTTTCCGGCGTTGGGGCCATTCCCGGTGTCGCCGGCATCACGGCGGGAGCGACGACCAGCGGCCCGTATGCCATCACGCTCCAAACCCTCAGCCTTACCGGCACCACCACCATCGCCAACACGCTTGATGCTGGAAATGGCGCGGTTTTGGTAAATTCCGGCGGCGCCATCGTTCAGCAAGGCGGTTCGACCTGGATCAGCGCAGGGACGCTGACGCTGGAAACGGGAGGCGCAGCGGGCGGCGGAACCGGCATCGGCACCGATGCCGCACCGATTCTTACCAGAGCGGGGACGCTGAACGCCTCAACCGGATATAGTAGCGGCGGCTCGATCTACGTCAAGAACCAGGGGCCGTTGAGCATCGGCCACGTCAGCGCCGACAGTAGCGGCGTGGTGCAACTGATCGACGCCGGCAGCATCACGCTGACTCCCGCCCCGGCTTGCGATTGCAACGGCAACTACGTCAGCGGCGCAGCCGTAAGCATCATCGCATCGGGCAGCGTCAATCTGGGATTGACGGGCGGATTGAGCTCGACGGATTCCATCACCTCGACCGCGGGCAACACCGAGATCTACGCGGGATATTCGCCCACACTGAAACCCGTCAACGCATCGAGCGCGACCGTGGCGGGTATTAACGGCACCGCCGATATCTGGGCCGGCGGCGTCGCGACCTACACAGGTACCCCGATGCCGGGACCGGTCAACCTGCATTCGAACCAATACTCCGTGCCGACTCCGACCCCGGCGCCGACACCCACTCCAACGCCAACACCTACTCCGACACCTGCTCCGACACCTGCTCCGACGCCTGCGCCTACTCCGACGCCTGCGCCTACTCCGACGCCGACGCCTACTCCGACGCCGACTCCGACTCCGGTGCCGACACCCACTCCAACGCCGACGCCAGCACCGACTCCAACACCTGCTCCGGCGCCCGCTCCGGTGCCGAGCAGTGCTCCGCCCGTGGCAGGGGCCAGCAACAACGTCGTCGCCTACGTCAATGCCGCGGTAACGGAAACGGAAAACGGTGGCCAGGGTTCGAGCAGCACGTCCGACGGTAAAGGGCAATCCGGCGGCAATTCAAATTCGTCGGGCAGCGGCTCGACGACAGGGGGATCAAAAAATGGGCAAAAGAATTATTGCGATTGACCAGGCGCACGCCGTTTCGCGGCGTGCCGCCTGGTGGCTGTGGTTTTCCGTTCTGGCGGTCGGCGGGCTGATTTCCATGATGCCGGCCCATGCCGGCCAGGTGGTCGGCTCCGTGACCGACGTGAGCGGCCCGATGGTGGCGCGGCGCGCCGACGGCACCATCAAGGCCCTGACGGCGCAATCGGCGATCGAGCAGGGCGACACGCTGGTCACCGAAGAAGCCACCTACGCGCGCATCAAGTTCATCGACAACGGCGAAATCACGCTGCGTCCGAATACGCAATTCAAGATCGAGAATTTCTCGTATGAAGCGGCCAAGCCGGAATCGGACAACGCCTTCTTCACTCTCTTGAAAGGCGGCCTGCGCTCGATCACGGGCTTGCTTGGCAAGCGCAACCACGACAGGTTCGGCTTGAACACGCCGACAGCCACGATCGGCATCCGCGGCACTGTCTTCATCGCCGAATACGTTCCGCCGTCCAACGAACAGGTTGCCGCTTACCAGCGCAGCATGGTGGCCGATCTTGAGCCGCAATACGGCGGCAGCCGCAGCGATGCGCCGCGGGGGGCCCGCCCGCTCCTGCTGGCGCAAAACAACGGCGGCGGCAGCGGAAATGGCTTGAACCCCGGCCTGTACGTGCAAGTGCTTGAAGGCTTGATCAACGTGCATAACGGCGGCGGTTCGCAGAATTTCGCTGCCGGGCAATTCGGTTTTACGCCGAGCTTCACGCAGCCGCCGGTGATCCTGCCGAACAACCCGGGCCTGCAATTCAACCCGCCGCCTTCGTTCTCGAACACGGGCGGCACGCAAAACGGCAACGGCGGCAAGCCCGGCGACGTTGATTGCATCGTGCGCTGAACCTCAACAAGGGCGGGATGAACACTTCGCCCTTTAATTTCCGATTGGAAACTTCATCTCTTTTCTGCAGTGCCGCTTATGCAACATTTCATTGCATCACTGCAATAGAATGCACCATCTGTGCAAGAATTATGGTCATGCGGAAATAAGCGTGCGAGAATATCCGCATTGTCTTAACCGAAAGCATGAATCAGGTGAAAATTCCACTTGTCGTCACGGACATGAATCCGCAGGAGGCGGAAGATTTGGCGGAACTCGCCGTCGTGCGCAGCTTCCCGCGCCACGCCATCATCATCAATGAAGGCGACGATAGCGATAGCGTGTATTTCCTGATTTCGGGCATGGTCAAGGTCTTCCTGGCCGATAACGACGGCAATGAGGTCATCATGGCGACCTTGAAAGCGGGCGAATATTTCGGCGAGATGGCGCTCGAACCGGGCTTCCGCTCCGCCTCGGTGATGGCGCTCGAACCGGTCAACCTGGCCGTGGTGCGCATGCAGGATTTCCGCACTTTCCTGCGCACCCACCCCGATTTCGTGTTTTCGCTGATGGGCAAGCTGATCCGCCGCGCCCGTCTGGTGACGCGCAACCTCAAGGGCTTGGCGCTGCTCGACGTCTACGGCCGCCTGACGCAATTATTGAACGACCTGGCCGAAGAAGTCGATGGCCGGCGCATGATCATGGAACCGCTTACCCAGCAGGAGATGGCCAGCCGCATCGGTTGTTCGCGCGAGATGGTGAGCAAGATTCTCAAGGATTTGACGGCCGGCGGCTACGTCGAGATCACGCGTCGCAGTATCGAACTGAAGCGCAATCTGCCCGCCTCCTGGTAAAACCGGTCAGCCCTTTTGCGCACCATGCCCGTACGCATGAAGATCGACGCCGGCCTTTAGCGCCGGCATGACCCGGTTACATCTGTCTTCGTGGCTGCGCCGGTCGCACAGCACCATCCCCTCACCCGTCATGTAAGGCGGTTCAAGCAACTCTCCGCTGCGCCTGTCCTTCCCCGCCCGCTGAACGACAAACGCGATGCCGTTTTCTTTCATGGTGTCCCTCTTCTTGTTCTGACTGCACAAACGATTGTACCGATCGCGTTTGGCAAGTTCCGTGAGGTATCACCGGGTTGGATTGTGAAAAATTCCCTTCATGCCGCCGCGCGATACAGGCAGATCATAGCGAAGCTGCCGCGCCGGCGGCAGCGAATTCGGCAAGGTAGCGCGGCATGCTTCCCGCGGCGGCGCTTGGTGCTACCTTGGTGGCGGGCGGGATCAGATTTGCGCCAGGCCGGCCGTGCGCAGCCAGCGGGTCAAAACCGGCGCGTTACCGCGCGAAGCAACCGGATCGAACCAGGCAGCCACAGCGGTCGCAGCAGCCATCGCAAGACTCCAGGCGACGAGCAGGCCCGTCATGTTGGCGGCCGGATCGTCATCCCAATTCGCCCCCACGATCGCGCCGACCAGCATCAAAACCGGATAGTGCAGCACAAACAGCGGGAAGGAAATGCGCGAGAGATAGCCCACCAGCGAGACGAACCAGTTCTTCGCGGCGGTGCGATAGGTGCCGAACAGCACCAGGGCGCAAGCCGTCAGCGTGCTGACGGCGATGCGGCTGCGCCATTCGACCAATAGCGCCGTGACGCAAGCGGCCATCATCACGCACAACCAGACGCGTTTGCGCAAGCCCGAAAGTCGCGACACCCAGTGCGCCGCGATGCCGAGGCTGTAGGAGCCGAAAAAGTAGATACCCCAGATTTCCAGGTCGTGGTCGCGATTGAACAGCAACAGCGAAGACAGGCCCAGGCAAACCACCAGGCCCAGCGCAATATAACGTACCGAGCGCCCGGACGCGATGCCCGCCGACAACACGCACAGCAGCGCCAGCAGGGCATAGAGCTGCAAGTCGATCGCCACATACCAGGCGCCGGCCGTCAGCGCGGGCACGCCGAGCACGTCCTGGGCAAAGAACAAGTGGGCCACGATGGCATACAGATCGGGCGCGGCGGGCGTGGAAGGTTCCTCGACCATGGCGCGCGCAATGTAGGCGCAAACGATTGCCGCCGCCAGACCGATGAAATACACCTTGGCCAGACGTTTATAACGGCGCCACACGATGCCGGGCCATTCGGCCAGGCGCGGCGCCGTCCACGGCTTGGAACCGCCGGGCAGCAAGGCTGCCGCAGCCATGAAGCCGCCCATCACGAGAAAGCATTGCACGCTGAGCTTGCCGTTGTTGGCCAGCCATTTGAACAACGCCGGCGCATACCACCAAGCCGCATCGGACATGGGGCCGAACAGGCAGAAGTGATGCCAGGCGATAATTTGCGCCGCGCCCGCCTTGATCAGGTCGGGCAGCAATACACGACCGCGCAGCTCCTGGGGCGGCGCGGCATCGGCTGCGGTTTCGCGCAATACGGCTTCTGTTCGCTTTTGCGCAGCAAAAGCGTCGGAGATTGTGTTCATGGTCTTGCGAGTGGTTCGAGCGAGCCGTCTGGGACCGGCTCCGGGACGTTCACGACTGAAGTCGGACCGCGGCGTACATTGCCCTGATGTAGAGCGCCCTTGCCCTTGGAAAGTTCGAAAGGATAGCATGGATGGGGGTTTGACGAAAGTCCGCCCCCCATGCTCTTGACGTTTTTGCACTATACTGGTGCAATTCGCATCTTGCCAAATCACCCATGATTCATATTCGCGAAATCGACCATCTCGTCTTGCGCGTCGTCGACCTGGACAAGGTAATCGCTTTCTATACGGACGTGCTCGGCTGCAGCATCGAACGGCGCCAGGACGAAATCGGCCTGGTGCAGCTGCGCGCCGGCAGTTCCTTGGTCGACCTGGTGCCGGTCGACGGCAAGCTTGGCAAGATGGGCGGCGCGGCGCCAGGCGCCGAGGGACGCAACCTCGATCATTTCTGCTTCCGCATCGAGCCCTTCGATGAACAAGCCATTCGCCTGCATCTGGCGCTGCATGACGTGCAAGCCGCCCCCACGGCTTTGCGGTATGGTGCCGAAGGCGAAGGCCCGTCGATCTATATCACGGACCCGGAAGGCAATGTAGTGGAGTTGAAAGGTCCGCCGGCCCCGCAAGGCTAAGCAATTGATCTCTGGTCGTCGGCGGCAGGTCAGGCCGCCAGCTTCTCGGCAAGCCGATTGATCTTGCGCATCATCCAATACACCGGCACGACGCGCCAGGCCAGCAGTCCTGTGAATACTGCCGCCAGCAGATAAATCGGCGCGCCTCTCAGGAAAAACGGCAACATCACCGATGCCGCCGCGGCAAGGCCCAGCGCCTCGATGCCGAAGAAGCCGGAGTTTGCCGCCTGCCGCTCGGCCAGGCGGTCTGTCAGCAGGCTCAAATGCTTGATGAGGGGTTCGTTGCGCGCAGCGGTCTTCTTCATGGCTTGCCAATCGGGCTCGGCTCGCTGCGACGACTTGATACGCACGACAAGGTCGATGTAGGCGTCGATCTGCGTGCGCACAGCCTGCACCGAATCGGCCAGCATCAGGTTGCCCCTGGCCGCGCTGCGCAAGGTTTGCGTAGCCACGGCCAAATCGTGCCTGACCGATTGCAATTCCTCGCGCGAAGCGTCCTGCGCCCTCTCCTCCGACTTTTGCACCCGGTCGCGCACCTTGCGCGCTTCGGGAAGCAACGCTTCCAGCACCAGCAAATCGGGCGCATCCATGGTGCGCGGGTCACCCAGGTCGGCAAACCATGGGCAATACGCCGTCAGTTGTGCCAGTTCGGCCAGCAGGCGCTTGCGCTGCCTGTCCGCCCACTGCGCATCGTAGGCGCCGGCGAGCAGGCGTGCATGCATGTCGGCCGGGGCAGGCATCCCGAGGCTGGCATTGCCATACATCAACTGATCGATGTTGACGACCTCGTCAGGGCCGCGCGCGGGCGCCTTGGCATTGATCTTTTGCTGGCCTGCGGCCCAAGCCTCGTCGAAGCGGTCGCAAGCCTTGCTCCAGCGCCGCACGATCTCAGCCACGTCGGCATTGCCGGCGGCGGCGTAGCATTCGAGCACGCGGTATTGGTAAAGCTTGTCCAACCACTGCCCCGCCGCCTCGTCGCCGCGCAAAGCCTTGTCGGCTCGTTCGAGAATGGCCGGCAACTCGATCGACTCGCCGCGCCAGACCGGCGGAATGCCGGGAGCCAAATGAAGGATGAAGGTGAGCAGTTGCGTATCGAGCGGCATCTTGCTGTCGTTGCGCAAGCCAAGCAGTACGCGGATGGCGTTCTGGTCTTTTTGCACGTCGCGGAACCACGACAGCAGCAAGCCGTTGGCCATGTCGCCGACGCCGATCTGCCAGTTGCGCGCCAGGGCGACAGCCAGTTGCTCGTTACTGTGGCAGATTTCCTGCCCTACGTGATAAGGCTCGCGGAATCCGGCGGCAACGCCGGGCTCATTCGGCTCCGCCAGGCTCGCATCGCCGGCCAGCCAGCGGCGGATTTCCGCGCCGCCCCAGCGCTGCTTCGGGTCCCGCAGCAACAGGCCGCGCAACAACTTGCGCAAGTTGCGGTTGGCGACAGGTGCTAGATCGATGCTGCGCGTCGTCAAATGGTGCAGGATCACGGCGTCGGACAGGCCGGCGAATGGATGTCTGCCCAGCACGGCTTCGAGAACGATAACGCCGAGCGACCAGTAATCGGCCTTACCGTCGATCATACCCGACAGGCTCTCCGGCGAGGCATAGGGCAAGGTACGCGCCACGCCGGTGAAGCGCTGCGTGGCGTCGAGCAGCGATGCGGTGCCGAAATCGGTCAAGACCAGGTCGAACGGCTGCACGGTGCGGATCAGGATGTTTTCCGGCTTGAGGTCGCGATGCAGCAAGCCGGCTGCGTGCACGGCTTCAACGGCGGTTGCCAGTTCGGCGATCAGTGCGCCAATCGTTTTGCCCGTGGAATCCTCGCTCAGGCGCGGCAGGAACTCGCGCAGCGACCCGTGCTCGCAGAATTCCATCAATTCGTATGCATAACCATCCGACATACCGGACTGCAACACCACAACGCAATGCGCCGGATCGACACGTGCGATGCGTTGCTGCACCTCGGCGTCGGGCAGAATGCCGTGGCGATAAATTTTTGCCACGCGCAAGGGGCCGCCTGCGGCTTCGCGCACCAGCAGCACTTCCGCTTCCGCGCCCCGGGTCGGCAAGTGGCGTTCGATTCGATAGCGTGCAGCGAGCGCCGCCGGCAATTTGAGCAGGCTGGCCGCTTGTTGCGTAAACGCCAGGCCGGCATCGGCCGGCCGGTTGCAGTAAAGGCAGACGGCAGTGCCCGGCGGGTTGCTCTGGCCGCAATCGTCATGCCTGCAGATGACGGGCGCGCCTGCCGGAGAGGGCTCGGGCTTCGCCGCAGGAGCCGCGGAGCGCGCAGCCGGCAAACTCAAGTCCACTCCCGCGAGCAAGGCGCCGCAAACGCAGCGCATGATGTGCGGTGCGTTTTCCGTGCCGCAGCTCGGGCAGCGGCGGATGTAATCGGCTTCCACGCCTATTGCCTCCAACTGGCGCGCTCAAAGGCGATGCCGCGCTCGCGACAGGAATCTTCCAGCGCCTGCATGTCGCCGCGCGCGGGAATACCGACGAACCAGACCTTGGAGCCTTCCACCATGATTTGCATCTGCTTGCCCGTTTCGGCCGCGGCGGCGTCCACATGCGCCGAGTATTTGCGCGTGCCGCGCTCGGATAGCGCAATCAGGGGCTGGTTGGCCGAACCGCGCCAGAGATGGGACATCGGAAGATTTTCCACAAAGGGTTCGGGAATCAGGGCATCGAGCTTTTGCAGCAGGCGCGCATGCTTCTTTTGCAGCCTGGCCAGAGGATAGCCGGAATAGCACAGGATGTCGAAGTCCGAAGCAAGAGATTCGCGCCAATGGGCCAGACCATCGAGCAAGGCGGAAAGCGCCGCAGGCTGGTCGAACGGCTCGCCGCCCGAAATCGTCACCCCATCGAATGCATCGCCCGCTAACTCCCGGCACCAAGTCAGCAGACGCGCCACCGTGGTTTCGCTCCCGGCATCCCTGGGCCAGGTATCGCGCGAGATGCAACCCTTGCAGCCTATGCTGCAACCCTGCACCCAGATGCCGATGCGCCGCCCCGGCCCCAGCACCGTCACCGGGAAATGCGCCTTGTTGACGGCAATCTTCATGCGGCTTGCACGCTCAGGCTGACCACCTTGTCGGTTTCGCTCATGCCGGTCACGGCCAGCGACTGCTTGCCTTCGATATCGAGTTCGAACAAGGCGCGCGACAAGGGATTGATGAAGCAGGATTCGAGCTGGTTGCCGATACCGCGCCCGCCATTGCTCAAATCACGCGTGCAGCGGTCGAGTAAGGCTTGCCGCACGGCGGCCGGCATGCCGAGCCTGACCTTGAATTCCTCGAACAGGCGGCGCGCGACATTGGACAGCATGCCGTCGAAAATGCGCTCGGCCACCTCACGCGAAATAAAGTCGAACACCACGATATTGTCGCCGATGCGGTTCAACAGCTCGGGGCGCGACAGCTTGAACTTGAAGTAATTGCCGATCGCTTCGCGCACCTTGGCCTCCACCGTTTCATAGGTATCGCCGGGACGCACGTTCTGCATGCGGCCGCCGCGCTCGTCGTCGACGTAGATGCCCAGGTTGGACGTGAACACCAGGATGGTTTCGGAAAAGTAAGCCGTATCGCCGCGGCCATCGGTCAGGCGGCCGTCTTCCAGGATTTGCAGGAATTTATCGAGTATGCGCGGATGGGCCTTTTCGATTTCATCGAACAGCACCACGGAAAACGGCTTCTGCCGCACGGCATTGGTCAATTCGCCGCCGGCATCGAAGCCGACATAGCCCGGCGGCGCACCGAGCAGGCGCGCACTGGTGTGTTCTTCGGCGAATTCGCTCATATCGAAGCGCAAATAGGCGCGCTCGTCGCCGAACACCAGTTGCGTCAAGGTCTTGGCCAGCTCGGTCTTGCCGACGCCGGTCGGGCCGGCGAAAAACAGCACGCCGCGCGGACGGCTGCCGCCGGAACGCGCCTGCGCCCCGGTCAAGCCCATGACGGAGCGCTTCAAGATATCCAAGGTCTTGACCACGGCCGGATGCTGGCCCTTGACGCGCTCTTCGATGAAGGCTTGCGCATCGCGGATCTTGTCGCGCAGATAATCCTTGCGCCAGGGGTTGTCGAGCGCACCGACCTTGTAGCAACGCACCGCATCGTCGATATCGCTGATGCCCAGGCGTTGCCTGTCGGCCAGCTCGGTGATGTCGGCCAGCGCCGTCAAGGGCATGCCTTCGGTGCCGTTGGAAAAATTCTTGAGGAATTGCTGGCGCGCCGCCTCGTTCGCTTCGGCGTAGCCGAGGAACAGCGGCGCCAGCTGCTGCGCGGCGGCTTGCCGGGTTTCGAAATCGGGCTTGCCGACGATGAGGCTGGCAACGCGCTCGCTATCTAGCGTGAACCACGAAGGCAGATCCTGCGCGCGGTTGACCAGGTACAGCACCGGATTGAATTGCGGCGAATTCGTCGCACCTTCAGGCACCGGCTGCAGCGGCACGGATGGCAACGGCACGATAGGCGCGGCGGCAAGAGATTGTTTTTCCGCCGCGACGAAGAAGCGATGTTCGCCTTCGCTCAAATGCTGGGCTTCACGCGTGATACGTGAAGCAAAATCGACCACCAAGGCGCAGCGCACTTCGCGTTCCGCACCCAGGCGCTTCATGATGCCGGCCAGCGTCTCCAGGCTCACCGGCTGGCAGCCGTTCGACAATTTGAGATCAAACAGCCGGGTAGCCAGCTCGCGTTCCGCAGGTTCATCGGGGTAGACGCGCAAGCCGTCGGCCGGATCGTAGACAAGAAAAAACCGATAGCCGCGCTTTTTCAGGGTTTCCCAGGCGGCACGGATCAAGGGCACCAACGCCGCGCCGGATGCCAGCGGCACGATGAAACTGTCGCGTATGGCGCCGGACACCACGAATTGCGAGCGGATCGGCAACAGCCGTTCCAGATCGGCCAGCCAGCGATTGACGGGTAAATTCATGGCAAGGGTCTCGACATGGTCTGTGCTTCTAGATTGCTTGTTGCGGCCTCCTCATCGGCAAAGGCCGGCAGCTTGGCGGCATCGACAAATTGCACGGGCAATTCGCCGGCCGCCAGATGGCGCGTCACGTTCATGTGCACACCTTGCGCCTCGAGCGCGCGCAACAGCGCCGGGAATTCGCTGCACCAGCGGTCTTCGGCTAGATGGTCGAGCACGCTACGCTCGTTGTCGCTTTCCGTGACGGCACGCACCACGTTGAAGTTGACGGTGTCGGCCTTGGCATCCACGCGCAAGCGCACCATGTAATTGCCCCAACCGGCGCGGCGGAAATGCATCATGCCGCCTTCGACGAACAGGGTCTCCTTGAGCGCTTCGACTTGGTAGCCGAGTTCGTGCAGCGTGTGTTCAAGCACGGCGGCCGTGGCTTGTTGCACCTGTTTCTTTTGGTGGAGTTCGATCCAGGCCTGGACCTGGGCGCGCAATTCGGTCGCGAGCAGGTCGGCGCGCTCGCCGGGGAGTGTCTGGTCGAGTTCAAGCGCCAGTTTCGCAATCTGCTCCGGTATGGCGCGAAGGTGGGCGATGCGTGCGAGCTGGCGCTTGGAAATCTGTTGCGGTATGGATTTGGCGGCGGCTGTTGTGCTGTCGAATGGTTGTTCGGCAAACTCGATGGATTGCCGTGCCGCTTCAGTGAGCAGCATGGTTCGGAGGTTGGTGTTCAAGACTTGCAAGGCATGGGCATGCGCCGCGACGGCATCCTCGTCTTGAGGATTAGCCGAGGCCGGCATAGCCGGAAAGATTGCCCGCACCTTTTCGCCCAAGCCTAATGTGTCAGCGAGGTTGGCGAGGTGTTCGAATTCCTCCCGTGCCGTGTGCCCTTCTGCGTTTAGCGCTTGCAGACCCGCGGTTGCTGCATCGTTTAACCTCTGCTCATCGGCATCGCGCTTGTCGTTATGCTGCTGGCGTAGGGCTGCGGCTTCGGCGTAGCCCTCTGCCACGGCATTGACTGCCTGGATCGTGGCGTAGGCGAGCAGGACCGACATGGGGTCGGCTTGGAAGATGGCTGTTTTGGGGCCGCTCATGGCTGCGTTGCGGTTTGGGTTTAGCTTCGAACCTTTGTTCTTGAGCTATCGATTGATTGCCGCCATTCTTGCTCAAGTTGCGACTTGGTACAAGTCTACGATAGTTTGGCTCGGTTTCCTGCTTTCATTTGAAAAATGAATCGCCGCGCCGACCTCGTGCTCGAATCGTTCAAGACCGGCAAGGACGGCGGCATGAACTTCCACTACGCATGGATGAAACTTCGCAGTAGAATCCACTGGCGGCAACGCTATAGAAGCAAACCACGCCACTAACATTACAGAGGCAAAACGTGCCGCAGCCTCTGCACCGGCACGCCTACTACCAGCAAGGTGCACACCGCTCTCTATCAGCTGATGTCCACGGGGCGCCGGCCCGTCCGAAGAATACAGCCGAGCAGTTCTTTTATTAACTGAACCGTCTAGGTAAGATATAGTTAATGCCACCATGCCAACAAAGATATCTTTTTGATGACGACAATTGTCTTTCTCATGAACCTTAGCTGGGTCGCTCCCATCTTTTCACTTGTGTCCTGGTGCGTGGCAAGCTCTTGGCAGTTGCGGGTCACGCTGCTGGTTAATACGCTTGGGAGCAGCGAATGAACGAACTGTGGCTACTTTGCCTAGTAGTTGCAACGCCGATAGCGGGAGTAGTTGGCTTTGCCATTCAAATACGGACAGTGCGTAAGGTGCAGCTAGAAAACACGAAGCTAGAGCTTGAAATCGTTCGACTTCAAAGGGAATTGGAAAAGGCCGAAAGCCGCATCGTGTTGGCGGGGCCGGAGGAGATCGAAAAATATGGTGACGTGAGGTTCAGCTTCAGGGGCCCATGTCCAGGCTCCGAGGACGGCATCATCATTCAAAAGCCGTCTTTATGGTCTTCCATCATCTCAGCGGCATTGCTGTACGGCTTGCTGGCTTTGGTCATCCTATTCGTCCTGTACTTGGGTTACGATCTGTACCGGGTTGGTGCTTGGCTCTGGTCCTTGCTCTGACATACGTCGACTTCGCCGGCCAGAGGTACGGCCGGCAAGCTATGTTAGGTGCCAAGAGGATTTTCTACTTGGCCACCGAACTCCTTCATGACCGCTGATAGTTTGGCATCCGACGTCATCAACGTAAGCCGGTTTAATAACGCAGTCTCCGCGATCAACACGTCCTGAACGTTGTTTTTCTTCCGCCTGTTTCGGGCATTTAATGCGGCCAGCATTTTATCCAACAACGCGTCCGGAGCCGTCCACTTCGCAGCCCGCCATTTCGAAACACCCCACACTGCCGATTCGGTCGGCATCGTGCCAGGGGCCCCACTCGCAGACGGTACGGAAGAGGTGCCAAGCACGCCCTTAACCATCGCCTGCAACCGTGCACGGCGAATCGGATCAGGAGTATTCGCGATCTCGTCGTGCTGAACATGGGTAACGTACACGGCGCCCCCTTGGAGCTTGCTGATGTCCATGCGGCCGTCCACCAAGTGGTTGAACACGTTGGTATCCAGCATGTAGTCTTTGGCTCGGTTAACCATATTTATCGCTTACGCGTGCCGTTCTCGCTGGTTGATAAAAAATTATTTTAGCGCCAACCTAACAGCAGTTGTTACGTCCCACGAGAATATGCGCGCACGTCCCTTTGAGCTTGCCCCCGAAAAACGTATTCCTTGCTGAAGGGTTTAAAATTCAGACAAGGAGAACAGGATGCCACATAACAAGCGAGCACGCTACAGGTTGGAATACAAGGCCGAAGCGGTCAGATTGGTGCGTAGCGGTCAAAGCATAGCCGCGGTAGCCAGGACGCTGGGCGTAGCGGACCATACGCCGCACAATTGGCTCAAGGCCGATGAGCGCGGAAGCCTGGCAAGCAGTGCCGGCAAGGCGGTCAGTGCCGAACAGATGAAAATTAGCCGGCTGCGGGCAGAGCTGGCCCGGGTCAAGATGGAGCGGGATATCCTAAAAAAACCGCCCCACGCGCCTCACCGCGCTCCTTTATGAGTAAAAACTCCAGGCGAGTACACTGGATGTGCGCAGGGACTGAGGCAGTAAGCTTGTTGGAGGCATGAGCCCGTCAAAAAACCTGGCCTAGCGGAAGTTGCGGCCCCATCTGTAGCGGCGCCTTTAGGTGACCCCATTTAGGAAATTGATTCTATCCGCCTCCCCGTCCTGCGATTTACTATCCAGGAGGTGGACTATGCCCAAAGACCGAAGCCGATCCAACCCACAGGGCTCCGGATCATTCACCCATTTGCGGCCGGCAAGCGTACCCGTGCGGAGTCTTGCGGAAATTTGGGGGCATGTCGTCCTCGTTCAAAGACGTAGCCCGCCGCTTGGGATTTGTACCAGTCATTTTTACCAATGAGTTGCGATAACCTACTGATTCTAAGTGAAATCAGATACTTAGAACAGGCTGGCGGAAGCGGTGAGATTCGAACTCACGGAAGGCTTTCACCTTCGCCGGTTTTCAAGACCGGTGCCTTCAACCACTCGGCCACACTTCCTTGGATCGCGCCGGACATGAATGCCCGCCGGAAAATAATATTATACCGGGCTTGGAGGCCTTTTTCACCTCGGAACGTTCAATCAGCCAGGAATAACTGCTGCAAATCGTTCAAAAAGCGCATGCCCAGCTCGGTCGGCTTGATCCATTGGTGGTCGCGCGTGATCAAGCCTTTGGCTTCGGCTTCGTTGAGCGGCTGTTCGATGGCATTGACGGTCAGGCCGGTACGTTCCATGAATTGGTTGGGGGTGAAGCCGCCATACAGGCGCAGGGCGTTGAGCATGAATTCGAAGCCCAACTCGCTCCTGGCGATTTCGCGCTCTTCCTGGATGGCGTTGCCGGCTGCGATGGCTTCCATGTAGGCCTTGGGTTGCTTGTAGCGCGCCTGGCGGATTACGCGGTGCGGGAACGATATCTTGGAGTGCGCGCCGGCGCCGATGCCGAGATAATCGCCGAATTGCCAATAGTTGAGGTTGTGGCGCGCCTCGTGGCCGGGTTTGGCGTAGGCCGAGACTTCGTAATGGCCGTAGCCGGCTTCGCTTGTGGCGGCTTCGATCATGTCTTGCATCTCGGCACTGGCGTCGTCGTCCGGCACCTGCGGCGGGTATTTGGCAAAGTATGTGTTGGGTTCCAGCGTCAGGTGGTAGAGCGACAGGTGTGGCGGCGCCAGGGCGATGGCGCTGGCCACGTCCGCCCTTGCCTCTTCCAGCGTCTGCTGCGGCAGGGCGTACATCAAATCAAGGTTGAAGTTGTCGAAATTGGCGTGGGCGATGTCGACTGCGCGGCGCGCCTCGTCGCCGTCGTGGATGCGGCCCAGGGCTTGCAGGTGGCGCGGGTTGAAGCTCTGGATGCCGATCGAGAGGCGGTTGATGCCGCTAGCGCGGTAAGACCTGAACTTCTCCGCTTCGAAGGTGCCGGGGTTGGCTTCCATGGTGATTTCGACCCGGCCGTCCAGGGGCAACAGGGTGCGGATGTCCGACAGCAGCCGGTCCAGTCCGGCGGCAGAGAGCAAGCTGGGCGTGCCGCCGCCGATGAAGATGGTGTAAATCTTGCGGCCCCATATCAGCGGCAGCGCGTGTTCGAGGTCGGTCTTGAGCGCGTCGAGGTATTCCGTTTCGGGGAAACCGTCCTTGGCTTCGTGCGAGTTGAAGTCGCAGTATGGGCATTTGCGCACGCACCACGGGATATGCACGTAGAGCGAGAGCGGCGGCAGCGACGTAAGCGTGATGGTGCCGGGCTTTAGGAAGGCCGTGGCGGCTTCGGCGGCGGAGGCGCGCGTGCCTTGCCCGGCTGGCTTGATGGGGATCATTTACTTCAGTTTCTCGATCAATGCGCGCAAGGCCTGGCCGCGGTGCGAATGGCGGTTCTTTTCTTCGGGGCTCAGTTGCGCGGCGGTCATTTGCTGTTGCGGCAGCCAGAAATGGGGGTCGTAGCCGAACCCTCCCTGCCCTGCCGCTTCGTTCCTAACTTCACCGTTCCAGCGGCCGTCGGCGATGACGGGTTGCGGGTCTTCGGCGTGACGCACGAAGACCAGCACACAGTAGTAGTAGGCCGACTTGTCGGCGTGGGCGGCAAGGTTTTCGATCAGCTTGACGTTGTTGCGGGCGTCGGATTTCGGCTCGCCGGCATAGCGTGCCGAATAGACGCCGGGGGCGCCGCCCAAGGCGTTGGCGCAGATGCCGGAATCGTCGGCCAGGGCCGGCAGGCCTGTCAGGCGCGAGGCATGGCGGGCCTTGGTCAGGGCGTTTTCGACGAAGGTCATGTAGGGCTCTTCGGCTTCCGGGACGTTGAAGGCGCCTTGGGGCTTGACGTCGAAACCGAGCGGGGCGAGGAGTTCGCCGAATTCTTTTAATTTGCCGGGGTTGTTGGAGGCTAGGACTAGGGTTTGAGACATGACTCTTGCAGTGGCTACGGAGTAAGATCAACTCCTCTCTCCCGCGAGCAGGAGAGAGGGAGAGTTAAGCCCATTCTGACTTAAAGAGCGAAACCAGCTCGCGCGCCCCTTCTCCCCTACCCCTCTCGCGCTCGCGGGAGAGGGGATTCCAATATCTACGCGATGTTCAGCGTTTGTTTTTGCAGCGCGATCAAATCGTTGATGCCCTTCTGGGCCAGATCAAGCAAACGGTTCATCGTGGCGCGGTCAAAGGCATCGCCCTCGGCCGTGCCTTGCACTTCGACAAAATGCCCGGTATCGGTCATGACAACGTTCATATCGGTGTCGCAGGCCGAGTCTTCATTGTAGTCAAGATCGAGCACCGGCATGCCTTCATAGACGCCGACCGAGATCGCCGCCACGAAATGCTTGACCGGAATGGCCGCAATCACACCCCGCTCCTTGAGCTTGGCAAAGGCCATGTAAGCCGCCACCATGGCGCCCGTGATCGACGCGGTGCGCGTGCCGCCATCGGCCTGGATCACGTCGCAATCGAGGTGCAGCGTGCGCTCGCCGAAGGCTTCAAGATCGAAGGCGGCGCGCAGCGAACGGCCAATGAGGCGCTGGATTTCCTGCGTGCGGCCCGATTGCTTGCCCTTGGCCGCTTCGCGATCCATGCGCGAGTGCGTCGAGCGCGGCAGCATGCCGTATTCGGCAGTCATCCAGCCCTGGTTTTTTCCTTTCAGGAAGCCAGGCACTTTCTCTTCGATGCTGGCGGTGCAGATGACCTTGGTGTCGCCGCATTCGATCAGGATCGAGCCTTCGGCATGCTTGGTGTAATTGGGGGTGAGGCGGATGGCGCGCAGCGCGTCTACCGCGCGGCCGCTGGGGCGGTTTTCGAACGTCATGAATAAATTCTAGTGCTTGTTGGTGAGCTTGGTGGATTTATCAATCGCGCTACGGATTTCGTCGATGGCGCGCTCGATTTCGTTGTCGGCAAACGGATCGGCATTTTCCAGGTCGGCATGGCGCGGCGCCTGAATCGTGGTGGTCACGCTGCCGATGGGAAGCGTGTGGGTGGTGATGGTGCTGTTGGCGTTGTGGGTGTTGTCGCTCGATTCCCACATCATGGCAAGGGCCGTGACGTTGTCGCTGCTCTTGCCGGCGATGCCGGTGGCGGTCTCGATCAGTTCGGGCACGGCGCGCACGATGGTATTGCTATGCAGGCGCTGGGCCAGCACGTGGTCGGGCAGCACGGACCACAGGCCGTCGGAGCAGAGCAGCATCACGTCGCCGGCCTGCAGACTGGCGCGGCGCGATATCTCGACGATGGGCATGTTGGGAGCGCCCAGGCAGTTGAACAGCTTGTTGCGGTCCGGGTGCGTGTCGCGCTCGCTCGGGTCCACCTTGCCCTGGGCGATCAGCGTTTCGATGCGCGAATGGTCGCGCGTGCGCGACAATATCTGGCCCTGTCGCATCCAGTACAGGCGCGAATCGCCGCAATGCGCCCATAGCGCCGTGTTGTGCTGGATCAGGCAGGCGACGATGGTGGTACGCGGCGTCTCGGGCAGGTTGTTGATGGCGCGGTAGCGGTGGATTTCGCGGTGCGCGGCAAACAGGCTGTCCTCCAGGAAACGATCCGGCTTCTTCACATAGGGATTGGCGCTTTGCTGGAATAGCGAGCCGATGGTTTGCATGGCGATGGTGGCGGCCATCTCACCCTGGATGTGGCCGCCCATGCCGTCGGCCAGCAGCAGCAGCAAGGCATCGCGCGTGAAGCTGTAGCCCATGCGGTCCTGGTTGGTCTTGCGGCCGCCTATGTGGCTTTCTTGATATACGGAGAATCGCATGGGGACTCAGTCCATTAATTTCACGCTGCCGGCTGGCAGGTTCAGTGAGACTCTTCTTGTATTGTGGTGCTGGCCTGGCCGAGCTTCAGGCCAAGGCCGCCGAAGAACCCGCGCACCTTGCGCGAGATGTTGTCCATCACGTCGTTCGGTTCCTCGACTTGCTGGGCCGGTTCGCGCAGGGCCTTTTGCAGCGCGAACACGCTTTGCGGACGCTCGAGCGGGTCGATGTGCAGGGTCCAGCGGATGACGTTGATCAGTTCGGGTGAGTAAATGCCCTCGAGCTTGCGGAAGTGGCCGTCCATCTTGTCGTTGAGCTTGCGCTGGTCGGCCGCTTGCGGCGGTGCTCCCACCATGCATGCGAACATCGAGGCGCCGATGCTGTAGATATCGGTCCAGGGGCCGAGGTTGCCGTTCTTGACGTACAGTTCCGGCGGAGCGAAGCCCGGGGTGTACATCGGATAGAGCTTGGGCAAGTCGGTCTTCAGTGTCTGGCGCGCGGCACCGAAATCGAGCAGGATGGGCGTACCGTCCACGCGCAAATAGATGTTGGCCGGCTTCAAATCGAGGTGCAACAGCTTGTTGGTGTGCACTTCGCGCAAGCCGTTCATCACGTGAGAAAACATCTTGCGGATGAAGCGCTCCGACACCAGCGGACGCTGGCCCTGATCGCGCCGGCGCAGGATATGGTCTTGCAGCGAGCGGCCCGATTCGTAGGCCATCACCATGTAGACGGTTTCGTTGGCGCGGAAGAAGTTGACAACGGAGACGACATTCGGGTGGGCGATGCGCGCCAGGGCCCGGCCTTCTTCGAAGAAGCATTTCAGGCCGATACGGAAAGTGGGCAAATTTTCCGCGGAAATGACCGGCACCAGTTCGCCGGGCTGGCGCAACGCCAGCGAACTCGGCAGATATTCCTTGATGGCCACCGCATTGCCGTCTTCGTCGTACGCGAGGTAGACGATAGAGAACCCGCCGGACGCAATCTTCTTTACAATGCGGTATCCAGCGATTTCCAATCCATCCGGCAAGGGAGCATTGTTTTGGGCAGCCATGAACTTTCTTTCCTAGTCGATCGGCACAACGGGGCGCTCGTGGCAACGCGCTTACACTGCTAAGTGTAGCGGTGCCGCGCCAATAATGAAACCAGTTGCTGTAAAACAATGGAATTGTGGTGGATAATCCCCCAATTTGTAAAGTAAAAGTCGAGGTCGGAATTGACAATTAGCAGCATGACAGGCTATGCCGTAGCCAAGCGCGAAACTGCCAGCGGCACCATCACGATCGAGCTGAAAAGCGTGAATTCGCGCTTTCTTGATTTGCAGTTCCGCATGAATGACGATTTGCGCGCCGTCGAACCGGCCCTGCGCGAAGCCATCATGGGACGCACCTCGCGCGGGAAGGTAGAGTGTCGCCTCAGTTTCGGCAAAAAAGCCGGCGGCGCGGCCACGGCCGTCAATGCCCAATTGCTGACCAACCTGGCGCAGATGCAGGCCGAGGTCAAGCGCCACTTCCCCAGCGCGGCCGGCTTGACGGTAAACGAGTTGCTGCGCTGGCCCGGCGTGGCCGAGGATGCAGAGTTGTCGCAAGAGAATCTGCAGGCCGATGTAGCCGCCACGATGGAAGAATGCCTCAAGGCCTTCATCGAAAGCCGCAACCGCGAAGGAGCGGCGCTGAGGGTCATGCTGGAGTCGCGCATCGACGAGCTTGAAGCCATTGTGGCGCGCATCACCCCGTTGATACCGCAACTGGTCGAGCAATTCCAGCAAAAGGCCATCGCGCGCATGCAGGAGGCCCTGGGCATTGCCACGCAAGCTGGCGGCAATCCGCCCGCCACGCGTGATGAAGTGCTGGAACGCATACGCCAGGAAGTGACGCTGTACGGCATACGCATCGACGTGGCGGAGGAACTGACGCGCCTGGCGGCGCACTTGAACGAGACACGCCATATCCTGAAAAAAGGCGGCCAGCTCGGCAAGCGGCTCGATTTCATGATGCAGGAATTGAACCGCGAAGCCAATACGCTCGGTTCCAAGGCGGCGGTCAAGGAATTGGCCGATGCCTCGATGGCGATGAAGCTCTTGATCGAGCAGATGCGCGAGCAGGTACAGAACCTGGAGTAGTTGGCAACGGGCGGCCTGGTAGTCCCGCAGGGACTCGAACCCTGGTCGCCCGATTATGAGTCGGGTGCTTTTACCAATTAAGCTACAGGACCAAAAAAACTTGGCTCCGGCCGCAGGATTCGAACCTGCCTGATCCGCATTAACAGTACGGCGCCCTCACCTAGAGTGCTAGACCGGAATTGAAACTGGTGGGAGCCGAGGGATTCGAACCCGTCCTGTTCCAGATTAAAAGTCTGGTGCCGCGCCACTCGGCAAGACTCCCTAAAATTACTTGGTCGGCGTGGGAGGATTTGAACCTCCGACCTTCTGCTCCCAAAGCAGTTGCTCTCCCGGGCTGAGCTACACGCCGATAAATCTTCTTGATTCAAACTGGAGCGGACAGCCGGAATCGAACCGGCGACATGGAACTTGGAAGGATCCCGCTCTGCCTTCTGAGCTATGTCCGCATCAATCGTCAACAATTGGTGAGTAGTGATGGATTCGAACCACCGATGCCCACATGGGCGCCTGATTTACAGTCAGGTGCATTACCGCTCTGCCAACCACTCATGACCTGGCACACCCAAAGGGACTCGAACCCTTGTTTTCCGGTCGAAAGCCGGGCGTCCTTACCACTAGACGATGGGTGCATTTTCATTTTTTGTTTCGCAAACGCCGGGCCAAACAAAAAGCCCGGAGACGTTGTGCGTCATCCGGGCTGGTTTGCCAGCGGCCTTGCGGCCTGTCGAGTATTCAACTCAACCGGGGCTTCCCCCTTGGATGACGGATGGGCGATTGCGATTCTTTTTGCCATAGCCTGCATAGGCGCACGGCAATCCCTCTAGTGCGGGATTGGGCTTGGCTATCGGGTTGATTATCTTGGTACGCATATCGCGATTTGCCGGTTGATTGAAACATTGTTTGAAACAGTGACGCCATTGTGGCATGGCGCTTGGGCTTTTGCAAGCACTTATTTGCACCTATTGCAAATTATTTTCCAAATAGAGGATAATTTGCAACATGCGCAATCAAGGCCTTTTTTACTTCAATCGAGAAATTTCCTGATCGCCTCGGCCGCCACGGCGATTTCGAAGATGCCGTCGAGATGGCCGCCCGGCGTATCGAGTTCCAATAGTTCCGCTTGCGTGCCCTGCGCCCGCAGTACTTCCACGGCGCAGCGCGTATAAGCGGGGAACATGAGAATTTCGCTCTTCACCGAGATGAACAGCGTAGTTGCCTTGATCGCCGCGACCGTGCCGCCGCGTTCGCTGACGTCGAAATTGCGGCAGGTGCGTACCAGGTGCACCAGATGCGCAGCCTCGGCGAAGCGGCTGCGGTCGACCGCGATCTCGTCGAGGGCAGACTCGATGCGATAACAGTTCTCCCTGTCCGCCAGCGGATCGGCATCGTGCCAGGCACGCTCATAGGTGGCGGCCCAGCCCGGAGCACGCGCGTTGACCGTGACGATCTTCAAAGATTCACGCAAGCCGTCCACGGGTTCCGGCCCCCCGAAGTAATCGCCGCCGCGCCAGTTCGGGTCAAGCAGGATGGGCGCCGCCCAGGTATCGATCTGTGCGATGAGGAAGGGTTCGGCACGCAAACCCGGGCCGATCACGGGCAGCAGCCTTTGCACCATGTCCGGGTATTGCGCGCCCCACTCCATGGTCTGCATGGCGCCCATGGAAGGGCCGGCAACACAATGCAAACGCTTGACGCCGAGCTCGTCGAGCAAGGCTTTTTGGGTGCGGACGAAGTCGCGTATCGTCAACAGCGGGAAATTCGAGCCGTAAGGCTTGCCGCTGTCGGGGTCGATCGAGGCCGGGCCGGTCGTGGTTACCATCGGGTCTTTCGCGCCGAGGTTGGACAAGGTATCCGCACTGACAACGAAAAAACGGTCCGTGTCTATCGGCTTGCCCGGTCCGATGATGGCGTCCCAGTATCCCGGCGCTGCATCGTCTTCGCGGTACTTTCCGGCGCAATGCGAACTGCCCGAGAAGTAGTGGCACACCAGGATGGCATTGTCGCCTGCTGCATTGAGCTTGCCGAAGGTTTCATAGCCAATTTTGACCTCGCGTATGGTGCGCCCGCCTACGGTGGTGAAACTGGGCAGTTGAAAGACTTTTTTCTCGGTGAGCAAGGTGGGCATGCGGTCTCCATGATCCACGGCAGCGATACAATACCGCCGCCTATCTTGCGGGCTATTGTGCCGTATTCGCATGCTGCGCGCCTGCCCCGCCGCATGAACGCAGCTAAAATGATCACGTTCCTTGTATTTGTACTTTCCATCCCGAGAGCCGCTCATATGCAAATCGATCCCGCCCAGCAATCCGTCGCCAATAATTACAAGCTCTTGACCAACCTCGTCGTGCCCCGCCCGATCGCCTGGATCACGACGCAAAACGCCGCGGGCAAGGTCAATCTCGCACCCTTCAGTTTCTTCAATGCCGTCGGCTCGGACCCGGTCTATATCGTGGTCAGCATCGGCCCCAACGATGTCGGCGGCCCCAAGGATACCCTGGTCAATATCCGCGCGAACGGCGAATTCGTCATCAATCTCGTCACGGAAGACCTGTTCGAGGCGATGAATATCTCCGCTGCCGATTTTCCCCCAGACCAGAGCGAACTCGACGCCGCCGGCCTTGAAGCCGCGCCCTCGGTCCACGTGAAGGTGCCGCGCGTGGCAAGCGCCCAGGTCAGCCTCGAATGCAAGCTGCACGATACGCTGGCGCTCGGCGCCAATACGCTCGTCATCGGCCGGGTCGTGATGTTTCACGTTGCGGACCAGCTCGTCGGGCCGCGCCTGCATATCAACAACTTCGCCCCGCTGGGCCGGCTCGGCTCGCCTTCTGTGTATTGCCGTACGACAGACCGGTTCGATGCGCCACGCATCAGCTATGAGCAATGGCTGAAAAGCAGTCCAGAGCAGGAAGGATGAGAGCAGCGCATCCTGATACAATGCCGCGCCCAATCCACTGAGACTTCCATGCCCGCCGATCAAGCCAGCCCGCAAACCATCCAGTACAGCCTGCCCACCATCTCGGACGACTTGCCGCCGCTCGAAGCGCCAATGGAAGAGCCGAGCGGCGCCGACATGTTCATCGAAGAAGACATGTGGAGCCAGATCGAATTCTTTGCCGGCGACCGGCTGGACGGCATCCGCCACATGCTGGCCGAATACAGCGGCTTTGAGCGGGCGAACCGTAGCGACGCCGGCTGGCGCCAGATCTATGTGCGCAGGATAGCGCGCACGCCGGTGATCGCCGGCGCATCCGCAGTCGCCGAATTGGAAGCGGTGCTCGGCTTGCCGGCCGGACGCGCGCCGCTGATCTATTCCTCGCAAAAAGTATCAGGCAAGGTCAGAAACGGCTTTTGCTTCAAGCTGGAGGGGAATGTCAGCCTGTACGGCCATGCGGACGAGCGTGGCATCGCCACGCTCGGTGCCACACTGGGATATATGGCCGACAGCACCAAGTTGACCGATGCCTTCACCAAACTGCATGCCGCCTTCGGCATCATGCTTGTGGACTGGTGTGCCCAGGTCGCATTGGTTGCGGTGAATGCAAACGGTCAGATCGACGTGCTGCGGCCTTGATCGAACCGGAAATCTAAAAAAGAGCGCCGCGCAAGGATGCCGGGGAAACTTCCAGAGAACGCGCGGCGGCCATCGGGGGAACGACTTAGAACCTGACGCGCATGCCGGCGGCGATGCCGGTGCGCTGGTTGGCGCCCGGGATAGCAAGCACGTCTTCGCTGGTGCTTTCCGAACCGCCGAGCTTGGTGTGGTCGATTTCGGCATACAGATCGGTTCGCTTGGACAGGCTGTAGTCGGCCACCGCATAGACGGTGTTGACGCGGCCGTTGTTGCCGAGGTCATTCCCGTCCTTCACGCCGTCATGCATGAACCCCAACGTGTAAGACGAGTTCGGCGTGGCTTGCCACACGGCGCCCGTAGTCCATACCTGGTCGTCGCGCTGCAGCAGCGAATTCGTGTTCGGGATCAAAACCGTATTGGCCAGCGGACCGCCGGACAGGTTGGCCGCGGCGGCGAAGCCGGGGTCACGTTTCGCATCGAAATACGACAGGAAAGCCGTCACCGGGCCGATGCCGTAGGAGCCACCAACGCCCCAGAGCTTGAGCAGGTTGGAATTGGCATCCTTCGATTGTTGATACACGCCGCCGATCGAAAGCGGCCCCTGGGCGTAGGTCAAGGCGGCAGCGGTGGTCGAACCGATGCTGGTGGCGCCGGCGACGCCGCCGCTCGAATACTGCAGTTGCCCCTTCAGCGGTCCGAAGTTGTTGCTGTATTCGATGGTGTTGTCGAAGCGCGCGCCATACAGGCCCGATTGCCAGTCCAATTCCGGCGCGGCGCCCTGCTCGGCATAGTTGCCGCGGCCGAGCGGCGCATAGGTGCCCAGTACCTGGTAGGCCAGTCCGTATTGACGACCGAGGTCGAGTTCGCCCAAGGAGTTATTGCGCAAGCCTACCCATGCCTGGTTGCCGAAGAGCTGGCCCTGGTTGCTCGATTGACCGTTGCCGATATTGAGTCCGGCTTCGAGATCGAACAATGCGGAATTGCCGTTCCCCAGATCCTCCATACCCTTGAAGCCGATGAAAGAATTTTCGAAAATGCCGTTGCCGAGGCTGGTCTGACGGCCTCCCGTAGCGCTTGCATTGGTGGTGGAACGAACGGCGGCATCGATGTCGCCATACAGCGTGACATTCGTTTGCTGCGCCATCGCGACGGAGGAGCATGTTGCCAATACAGCGAGTGCGAGAAGTGACTTATTCATTGCTTATTCCTAAATTTATTCAAATGCATTTCCGGCAAAGAGCGAAATGCCTGCTCTTTTTGAACGCCGGGACTTCACTACATCACTACACGACTGCGGACACGAAAGCGAGAGTCGATACGAATCCGCAGACAGCCGCTGACAGACATGCTCAGATGTTGAAGGTTCAATTATTTACGTTTCGATACACCTTTTAACTTGAATGCGAGGAAATAAAACGCGAATGAAAAAATACATACTTGAACAGGCAAGAACCGCCCCCACATCCGACTCGGCCAATGGAATTGACGAGATTAAATTTTGTTCATATTGCAAAGCGCGGGCGGAATCAGCGCTAAGCTGAAACCATGGCAGAACAGTGCATGCATTGTCATTTGCTCACTGAGGCCACGACGGGATCCATCGTCTTACTGGAGGGGCAGCTTCATGCGCAATCGATGGCAGGATTGGTGCATCGTCGCGGCCGGCTTCTGGCTGATCGTTTCGCCTCATCAGCTTGAATTCGCGCTCGACCATTACGCCAGCGGCAATGCCTGCGGCGTGGGCGCCCTGCTGGTCGCTTACAATCTCATGATCGCGGGAAGGCAGGTCGATGAGGGGCAGGAGTTTGTCAACCTTATCCTTGGGATATGGTTGATCTTTTCGCCGTACGCCCTGGGTTTTTCCTGGCTGGTTTCGGCATCGGTCGACATGATCGCGATCGGCGCGGCCATCGTGGTACTGTCGACCCTGGGCATGGTTCGCTCGGCAGCGAGCGAGCGCAGAAAACAGAAGAGTTAGGCCGCAGCAAACTGTCGCAGTGCGGCAGGCGTCATTTGCAAATCCTCGATCGCCGACAGCTTTTCCAGCAGAAATTCAACCGTCACGCGCACGCGTGGCGCAATCAGCGCACGGTGCGGGTATTGCAAGGCCATCTCGTGCTCGCCACTGACGTGCTCGTCCGCCAGCAAGACTTTCAGGCGCCCGCTGCGCAGATGATGCCGGACGTGCAGCACGCCCACTTGTCCGATGCCGATGCCGCGCAATGCGGCATCCACGACCGCCTCGGGCGCCGAGACCGTCAATACGGGATTGAGCGGCGTGGTGCCGGATGGCCTGCCGTCGCTTTCCTTGAAGGCCCATGCATCATGCCGCCCGTTCAAAAACCGCATGGCGATGCTCCGATGCCGCGCAAGATCTGTCCGCGTGCGCGGCACGCCGTGGCGCATCAAGTATTCCGGCGATGCAACCAGCAAGGTATAGATGCCGCAGATACGGCGCGACACCAGGCTGGAATCGCGGAAGATGCCGCCGCGCATGGCAAGGTCGTAGCCTTCCTTGATCAGGTCGACGCGCCGGTCTTCGAAATCGAGTTCGAAAGACAGCGACGGGTAACGCTCCGTCAATTCTGGCAGAAGCGGCAGCAGGAAGGCATTGCCGAGGCCGCTGGAAGTCGTCATGCGTACCCGCCCGACAGGCTCGGCGCGCTGCGCCGCAACGGTATCGACGGCTTGTTCGAGCGCATCGATGGCAACGCGCGCATGCTCGAGGAAGGCCCTGCCCTCCCCCGTCAACTGCAAGGAGCGCGTAGTGCGGTTCATCAAGCGCACGCCCAGCGCCTGCTCCAACCCGGCCACGTTCTTCGACACCGCCGCGGCCGAAATCCCCATCACGCGTGCCGCTGCGGCAAAACTGCCGCGCTCAGCTGCCTGGACGAAGGACAAAATGGAAGGGATGCGATTGGCCGATTCCATCATTAAGCCGTAATTACCAACCAAAGGTTATTAGTGTAATTAATTATACATAACTTATCTTCTTTAATCGCCTGTACCACAATGCCCCTACCCCAACCAACAAGGAGTAGGAATCATGAACAGCAAGCAAAAGACGGTGGCAATCCTCGGCAACGGCGTGGTCGGTGTGGCAGTGGCCAAGGGCTTTGCGGAACAGGGATATCGCGTCATTTTCGGCACCCGGGACATAGCGGGTGCAAAAACCAAGGAAGCCCTGGCTGCCGTGCCGGGAGCGACCGCAGCCGGTTTCGCCGAAGCGGCCAAGGCGGGCGACCTCGCCTTCATCGCCCTGCCATGGGACGGTTTGCGCGCCGGCCTGGAAATGGCGGGCGCGCACAACCTGACGGGTAAGCTGGTGATCGATGCGACCAATCCGCTCGACTTTTCCAGCGGCGCGCCGCAACTCGCGGTAGGCCATACGGATTCAGCCGGCGAAATCGTGCAGCGCGCCCTGCCCGACGCGCGCGTGGTCAAGGCGTTCAACATCATCACGGCGGCCCACATGGTGCACCCCAAACTGCCCGACGGTACGCCGGACATGATCATCGCTGGCAATGACGCAGGCGCCAAGGCGGAGGTAGACGCCATCCTGCAAAGCTTCGGCTGGCGCCCCGCAATCGATCTCGGCGACATCAAGGCCAGCCGCCTGCTTGAGCCGTTCGCGCTGGTCTGGATTACCTACGGCTTCAAGAACCAGCACTGGACGCATGGCTTCAGCCTGCTGAATCAAAAAGCATAGGATTCTTCCGCGAATGTGCCCCGGCCTGGGGCACACTGGGGCGCGCAGCGGCTGATTCATCGCGGAGCTTCCGTGACCATGGGCTGGCCGCACTTCGCTCCCTGGGTCGTGCCGACGGTGCCGGTAACCTGCTCTTCGGCGGCGCGTGGCGCACGCCATCACCGAAGCGCGGCAAACGGCATCGAGCACGACCTCGAACATGATCCGCTTCGTTGGGAAGAGGCTGCCGCAACACCTGCAGGCGGTTTCCGTGCAACACTGGAGCCCATTATGAAATCAGCCCAAGCCGACATCGCTTCGCTACTCGCCATCTGGATACGCGGTTGGGCCTTGGTGCGCGGCTTGCCGGCGCCTGTAGCATTGTCAGACGGCGCGTGGCGCGTCGATGTGAACCAGCCCGATCAGCTGACGCGCTACGTCCTGCCGGACGGCAAGACCGGACTCGCCGCAGGACTGGCGCATGAGCTGCGCACACCGGCGACTTGGCTCAAGGTATGCGCCGAACGCGAAGAGCTGGCTGCCGTGCTGCCGCCGCATTGGAAAATGAGCGACCAGCGGACTTTCATGCGCCTGGCGTTGGCCGAAACAGCCGCGCCTCCTATTTCCGCAGGGCTCTCGCTAAGCCTGACCGAAGCCGGCCCGGTGACGCAGGCTGCGCTCAAAACCGGCGCAGGCAAGACAGCCGCGCACGGCAACCTCATCATCCTGGGCCGCCATGCTGTATTCGACCAGATCGGTACCGACGCCGACTTCCGCCGCCGCGGCTTGGGACGCGCGATCATGCAAGCCCTGGCCGAACGCGCGCTCGCCCGCGGGGCAAGCGAGGGTTTGCTGGTGGCAACCGAAGCCGGTCGGCACCTCTATCTGGCACTCGATTGGCGAGTATTGGCGCCTTATGCCTCGGCCTATATTCCTTATCCCTGATATTTACATTCTTTAACATCATTTGCTATGTTCCTGTGACAGTCGTCACATTAAGCGCCATATCAAATTGCTATGCTTTGAGCATCCGGTATTGTGCCGCATCGTTGGAAAGGGGCCTGCCGGGATGTGCATCGCCCTCGAATCAGCAAGGCGGGCATAATGAGCAATAGGGAAATGGTGATGAATACGTTCCGAAACGGCTTGATTGCGCTGTCTTGTACCAGTTTGCTCGCCGCTTGCGGCGGTGGGATGAACGAAAACATCTCCGCCAGAGAAGCCCGCCAAGAGACGCAAGTGATTACGCCGGCGCAAAAAACCGTCGCCCCCACGGCGGCCAGCTACCAAAACGTCACCCAGGAACTCTATCTCGCGTATTTCGGCCGCCCCGCCGATCCGGCCGGCCTGCTCAACGTCGAAACCACTCTGCTCGCTGCGGGCGCACCGACCGATGCTTCCGGCCTTGCCTCGGCTTATTCGACCAATGCCGCAGTCAGGGCGCTGGTTGACAGCTTTGCCGCCAGCACGGAAGCGCAGACACTCTACAGCAGTACCAGTACCAGCCAGTTCGTCGCCGACGTCTATCAATACCTGTTCGGCCGGCAGCCCGCGGTTGCCGGCCTGACTTACTGGAGTACGGCGATTTCATCGGGCAGCCTGAACCAGGCCGCCGCAGCGCTGGCCATCATGGGCGGCGCATCCACCAATACCTCGGCTCAAGGCCAGACCGATGCACACACCATCGGCAACCGCCTAAGCTTTGCAACCAACTTCACGGTCCAGCTTTCGGCCCAGCACCTTGCCGGCGCCTACAGTGGCAGCAGCGCCGCTGCCGAGTTACGCGTCTACGTAGCCGGCATCAGTGCCAGCACCAGCGCAAGCCAGATCACGACGGACGTGCTCAACTGCGTCGAGCAACTGGGAGGCGGCAGCACCACGGCGGGCAACCCGGTGCTGAATTCGGTGGCATGGTCGGGCACGCAATTCGTGGCCGTGGGCCTGGGCGGCATCGTCGAGACTTCGCCGGACGGCGTCACCTGGACCAATCGCGGTTCGGCCTTCGCCACCGTGCTTTCCGGTTCCGATCTGCGCAGCGTAATTTGGCAAAACAACCGCTTCCTTGCGGCGGGCGTGAATGGGGGCAGCGAGATCTGCAGCGGCGGCGTTGCCTGCCCTGGCGCCGTCGTGGCACGCGAGGACAGCGTGATGAGTTCGGCCGACGGCATCACCTGGACCAATGCGATCTCGGTTGCTTCGCTGGCCAGCCTCCCCGTCAATAGCGAATTGAACGGCATCGTCTGGAACGGCCAGCAATTCGTCGCCGTCGGCGATCAGATCGGCAACACAGGTTCAAGCGTCGGCGACTATGGCCATGTGCTGTTCTCGACCGACGGCGCAAACTGGTCGGCGACCGCGCAATACACCGGACTGTCAAACGCGACCGGTGCGCTGCCGGCGCTGGCAGGCGTGGCCTGGAACAGCTCGCAATACGTCACTATTGGCAACGGCCTCTTCACTTCAAGCGACGGGAACGTCTGGAGCGTCAACTCCCTGACGGGCAATTACACCGCCGTTGCTTCATCGGGCACGCTGTTCGTCGCCACCGGTCTCGGCGGCGCACTCTACAGTTCTCCGGACGGACAGACCTGGACCCAGCACAAGGTCACAAGCCAAGACTTGTACGGCATCACCTGGTCCGGCAAGCAATTCGTCGCCGTGGGTGCCGGCATCATCGTCACCTCGCCCGACGGCATCACCTGGACTGCGCGCACGTCGCCGACAGCCAACCATCTGTACGGGGTAGTCTGGTCCGGCGCGAAATTCGTCGCAGTCGGCGACGATGCCGTCGTTACCTCGCCCGACGGTGTGAGCTGGACGCTGCAGGCCGTTCATTGAGATGATCATCGGCCCCATAAGAAAACAGGCGGGCAAACCCGCCTGTTTCCTGTAACGCGAAGCTGCAACCTGCTGCGTTCACTTACCGGGCTTACTTGGCAGCGACGGCCTTGCTGTCGCTCTTGATTTCAGCCGCGCCGCTCTTGGCCGTGGTTTGTTCCGGCTTCACGGTTTCGGTCTTGGCAACAGCCTTTTCGCTCTTGACCTTGCCGGCCTTGGCGACGGTCTTGCCGCTCTTGCCATGCTTGGTCTTCATCGACGTTTGCTTGGGCTTTTCGCTCTTCGCGTCGGACTTTGCATCGGCCTTCGCCTTCTCGGTGGCCTTGACCGCGGGAGTTGCCTTGGTATCGCTCTTGGCCTCGGTCTTCGCGGCCGGAGCAGTCTTGGTGTCAGCCTTGACTTCAGTCTTGGTGTCAGCCTTGACGTCGGTCTTGGCGTCGGCCTTTGCAGCTTTGGCGACGGGCGCTTCAGCCTTGGCAGTCTTGGCGGCGTCCTTTGCCGGAGCGGATGCAACACTTGACCCCGTAGTGGCGGAAGCGCTGGCCGAAGCCGCGGGAGTTTGAGCGAAAGCAGCGGTGGCAAACAGGCTGGCAATCAGGGTGGCGAGCAATTTGTTCATGGTCAGGTCCTCAGTTCACTTTAATGTTCCCGGGATGATTTCTCGGGGCCTGAGCATGAAACGGGGTCGATGACGGCATTGTTGACGCCGCTTACAAAGCGTTACAACTCGCGTTTCATCTCGATTCAGACGATGAGTGAAGTGCAATCGAGTGTGAATTTTTCACACCTGCATGCGGTGCGAGCTCGCAAGCGAGAGTGCGGAGCGGAGCGCGGCATCGAGCGCGTCCGCTCACGCATGGCTGGACTTACTTGTAGATGCCGCAGGCGAAATAGAGATCGTCGACACGCTCGACATAGGTGCTCTTCTGCTCGATTTCCTTGGTCACGGGATTAGGCCATTTGTAGTCGGCCCAGCCCTTCCCTTCTTTCGAATTCGCCACGTCGAGAATTTTTTGCGTGATGCTGTTGCCGTCCGCATCCTTCAGCATCGACATGTCCTTGCCGACCATCTTTCGGTTGGCGCCGTGCGCGCCCAGAGGTCCGGCCTTGAGGTCGCTGGAAAACACGTAAAGATCCTTGACCTTGAATTCTGGGTTCTCATCGTTGATCATGGCATAGGTCTTTTCCTTGCCGTTCTTCTTGTAGTAATCGATCGCCTTATGCACCAGGGCCACTGCTTCCTGCGCCGTGCCATGCTCGGCCGCATGGACCTGGGTAAAAACGAACAGCGCCGCCGCCATCAACCACATCTGCCCGATCCGCATTTTCATCATGATGTCTCCCGGTAGTTGAAATCTCCGCCGCTATATTGCGGCACCTTCATGTTAGCGGGTTTGCCGGTAAGCGCAAGCGATTCCGCCAAGTGTTGTTTCGCGCGCCGCCTCATCCGGATGAAGGAAAGCGCGCTATCATCATCACGGCCAACGACATTTATCTCATGAGCGAATACACACGAACCATCCTGCATGAACTGCGCGGGCAAGACTACTTCTCCGACGCCGAAGACCCTGCGCTCGAGCACATGGCGCGCACTTATGGCGTGGAAGCGGCGCTGTTCACCCCGGTCTCGGGACGCGCCGTGCTGCTCGACGCGGAAGACCTGGCCGACGGCGGCGCCGGCATGGCGATCCAGCAGATCCGCATGCTGCTGGCCTCGCACGGCATCGCTATCGAGGCGGCCGACAGCGAAGAATATGACGCGGCCGGGGGCGTCACCGTGCTCGAAGTGAACGGCACGAAATCCGTGCTGATGGATTGGTCGTTCTCCAAATCGCCGCTGCCGCAAGACCTTGCAGCTCTCGATTGCGATGCCGCATTGCGCGACCTGCTATGGAAAAGCCGTACACAAGGGTTCGAACTGGCGATTAGCCCCTGCGAACACGGCACCGCCGGCGTCGATCTGCACCTGCAACGGGCACACGGCATGCGCTTCCTGGCCCATTGGGGGCACGGCTTTGACGACGGGCGGGTACTCCATACGGTCAATTTCTTCACTATCGTCAACCGCCTGCTGACACAGCTCGGTGCGGAGCAAAGGCTGTATGCCTGGCAACCGTTCACCAGCGGCCAAACCGCCGTCTTGCTGGATGCCGCGTGGCACGCAAGACTGCACGGCCTCAAACTGACTGCGCAGTTGCGGCGTGTCGATGCCGCGGATTGACGATTCGATTTGATGCCATTTGATGCCAATGGGCATCAATGAACTTTTCATTCCAACGCCAATCGAACCCGCGCTTGCAGTAGTGGCAACGTCGCTGCCGCAAATTCCTGAATACAACCTTGTCGTCGAGCACGCGGTGTCATGCCCTGCGTATCGATGCTTGCTGGAGAGCGGATCGATGAGCTTGCCTCAAGGGGAACAAGACGGCCATATCGCCTGGCTGGACGGCTTGCGCGGCATGGCTGCACTATGGGTGCTGCTGTCGCACGTGCAGATTCTCTCGGGCATGCGCGGCCTTCCGATTCTCTCGTGGGGCAGTGTGGCAGTCGAATTGTTCATGATGCTCTCGGGCTTTCTGATGGCGCATCATTATCTTGAGCGGCGCGAGCGCGAACCCTGGCACCAGGCAGGCACGATTGCCGTCTTCTGGACGCGGCGCTTCTTCCGCATTGCCCCGCTCTACTATGTGCTCCTGGTTGTGGCGCTGTTGGCCGGCCCGGCGCTGGGAGAGATGCGCAATCATATCGCCGCAGCCTGGCCGCAAAGCGGCACCGAAGTCGCGCGCTATACCGATCAAAGCCCGGTCAATCTGGCTGCCCATCTGAGTTTTACCTTCGGCATGCTGCCCGGCTACGCCTTCCGCACACCCTTGCCCGATTGGTCGATCGGACTGGAGATGCAGTTTTATCTGGCCTTCCCCTTCATGATGCTGCTTGCAGCGCGCCTGGGCGCGGGCCTGGCGGCAATGCTTCTCATCGCCGCCTGCGCGCTGGCCGAAGCCTTGGCACCGGGATTCTTCAGCCAATTCCCCATGCCTGCCTTTTTGCCGATCAAGCTGCACGTCTTCCTTGCCGGCATGCTGATGAGTTTCGCGCGCAAGGACGGCAAGGCGACGATGCTGCTTGCCGTCTCCCTGCTCTACCCTTGTGTAGAATTTCTACGCCAGCGTAATGGAGAAACCCTCTTCCTGGTTTGCCTGATGGCGGCCATGTTTTACCTGACCGACGACGGCAAGCTGCCCGGCGCGGCATATTTGCGCGCAGCGCAAGCGGCCGTACGGCGCGCTTTTTCCGGCGGCTTGGCCCGCTTCCTCGGCTCGACTTCCTACGCCGTCTATCTGCTGCACTTGCTGATCGTATTGCCGGCGGCAGGCGCGCTGGCGCAGTTTCCCGGGTACGTCGCCTCGAATCAGTACCTGCGCTTTCTTCTGGTGCTGGCGCTGGTTCTGCCCATCGTATACCTCTTGTCATGGCTGCTCTACCAGGTAATCGAGCAGCCGGGCATCAAGACCGGGAAATCGGTCATACGGCGCTGGAGGCAGGATGCCGCCACAGCTTCCAGCATGCACCAAAAGACCTAATAGGCTTCTTCAAGCGCCAGCACCAGGCGCTGCACGTCGGCGGCATAGAAGCCGGCGGCATTCAAGGTATTGATCTCGACGATGCGCATACCGTCCGGCGTGTCGCACACGTCGATCACGAAGCTTTCATGCGGCATCCATTCGGCGATACGCTCCCGCACATAGCGATCGAATCGCTCGTCGACCTCGCTTGAATAGATGACGCGGTCGCCGCGCTTGTAGAGCGATTTCGTAACGATTTCGCCCTTGACCACCCAGAAACGGTATTCGGCATGGATCGTCACCGGCGGCGCCAACTGGATCAGGGTCTGCGGCGTCAGGCTGGTGCCATCGTCCAGATTCAAGCGGCACACCTTGTGCTGCCATTCGACGAATTCTTCGCGTCCGAACAGCTTGCCGGCGAAATACTTGGAATCGTTGACCGGCCTGATGAACATTTCATCGCCGCCGAACACTGCGTCGGCAAAGGGCGTGACGACGGAGCCGGCATTGAGCATGTGACTGCCCCAATGGAGCAATTGCTGCTGGAAGTCCTGCTCGAACAAATCGAACACGCCCGGCTGCCATCGCTCGCGTCGTGCCACATGCCGCATCGAGTAAGAACCGAAGCAGATGACATTGCGATGATCGAGTTGCGGCGCGGGATGCAGTTCGCCCACGAAAGGCACGACCTTGTGCGTCGAATGGGCGATGGAAAAACGCTCCAGCGTTGCCAACAGCGTATCCCAGCCGGCTTCGGAAAAAATATTGTTTTGCAGTATCCAGTGCATTGCTATCGATGTTCTTTTTAGAGCGGTAGCTATCAGGCGCTCCCTGCTCTCGCTGACGGTGCCAAATGAGCAGGGCAAGCGTATCCAGGGCGACATCCGGGACTACGACGTGGCACCCCGCGAAAATAATCAGCCGGGCACAACCACGTTCGAAACCGATATCGCATAGTCGCGGAAGCCCATCTTGAGATAGAGCCGGTGTGCGACTTCGTTGTGGCACATCACGTGGAGGAAAGGCGTCTCGCCGCGCCGCACGGCTTGCGCGATCACCTTTGCCATCAAACGCCGCGCCAGGCCGCGCCCCTGAAAATCGGGATGGGTGCAGACGCCGCTGATTTCGCGGAATTCGCCGGCCGTGGCCCGCTCGCCCGCCATGGCGGCCAGCCTGCCGTCGACGAAGCAGCCGAAATACTCGCCCAATTCCATGGTGCGCGGGCCGAATGGGCCGGGCTTGGTCAGGGCAGCCAATTCCACCGCCTGCGCGACATGTTCCGGCTTCAGCGGAACCAGGTCGCCATCTTCGGCCGGCGCCGGTGCCGGCGCATCCCAGACCATGCGGTACATCTTCGCTTCGGCAACGATCTTCCAGCCGGCCGCCGTCTCGTCGTTCCAGCAACTGACGTAGAACTGTTCACCGGGCGCGCAGTACGGCAGCAGCGAAGCGAAATCGGGCCGCTCCTGATCAGCGAAGGCAACGATCGGAGAGAAACCTTGCGCATAGCGGCGCGCCGTCGCGCTGCCGCTGGTAAACGCCGCATGGGGGCCGTTCATGGCATGCCAGAAAATATTGTCGAGCAAGGAGGTCACGGGATCGTCGAGGCGTTATGGGATCCGTGCAGTATAAATCAGAGCAGCGGATCCACCACCCGATGCAGCGATTCTGCGTTCCATACAGGTTGCTTGTCGAGCCAGCCGTCGTAGGCCAGCTTGCCGTCGCGCGCAATGACGAAGCTGACGGGAATGCGCCAAATTCGGCCATAGCCGCCGGCCCAGGGGCTGCCGAGCAAGCCGACCGGGAAAGACAGGCGGGCGGCAATCTTTTTCACGTCATTCATCAATTCCGGACCGTCAAGCGCGAAGCCGAGCACACGCATGCCGCGCGCGGCATTGGCTTCGGCATAGGCGGAAAGCAGCGGCAGTTCTTCCTGGCAAGGCTCGCAATACGAAGCCCAGAACGTGATCAGCACAACCTGCCCCTGCAAGTCGCGCGTGGCAA
The DNA here is from genome assembly GCA_036384915.1 of Burkholderiaceae bacterium. GTDB lineage: Bacteria > Pseudomonadota > Gammaproteobacteria > Burkholderiales > Burkholderiaceae_D > PKWO01. The sequence goes on along the minus strand of DASVLJ010000025.1, from coordinate 246,917 downwards.
TCTTCTTGCCGTCGAGCGTATTCAAAACCAGCGGCGGCGCCGGCTGGCCGACGCGCAAGTCATTGGCTTGGGCCGGCAGCGCCAAGGCTGCACCCGTACCCAGCATGGCGCGCAGCAGGGTGCGACGCTGCCGCCGGTATTGCTCGCCGCTCATGCCCTTCATGCCCTGGCCCTCGTCAAAAGCTGTAGCTTACCCCAGCCGTGGCGGTCCAGCGTGGAAACAACTGGTAGCCCTGCAGGTTGCTATACACCGGCAATTGCACGAAGCCATAGACTTGCAGCTTGTCCATCGCAGCCCAGGAAAAGCCGGGGCTGACGTAAGCAGCCGTGCCGGCGGTATCGCCGACGTCGGCAAGGGCCCCCTGGTCGCCCGCGCGATGGGTGACATTGACCTGCACTTGCGGCACGAACAGCGGCGAGCTTTCGTAACGCAAACCGAACGAAATCGTCGCCAGATTGCCGGGGCGATAATCGGCGCCTTGCCGGTCCAGCAAGTGCGACAGGGCGGCCTGAAATTGCGCGTTGGCGAAGGCGTCGAAATCCTGGCTCACCGGCTGGAAATAGTAGGCTCCCAGGATCAAATCGGTGCTGCCGGTGCCAGGGTCCAGGCTGGTATCGAGCAAATTGCCGGGCGAAGCATTGCGTGCATTCGGCCCGGTCGAAAACGCCACAGGATTGCGCCCCACCGTGCCCGTAGCGTCGGCATTGGGGCCGCCGTAGCGCCCGGTGGGCAGCTTGATGCCGGCTTGCAGACCCAGCGCATGATTCGGCAGGATGCCCTGGTAGTTGACGAGGAATTTGACGTCGCCCAGGCCCGTTGCCGCGGCACCGCTCAACTGCTCGGGCGTCAGCGGGTTGCCGGCAGCGCCGTAAGTCGTGTGGCCGCGGTCGATATAGGGTACGAGCAGGCGGAAATTCCAGTCGGCGTCCGCCGCGTAGCCGATGCCCAGCGTGGTGTAGCGGTTGATCGTATCGTGTTCGACTTCCTGACTGCCGCCGGCATCGTTGATCGCCGCCACGCGGGCCGCTGCTACCGCACTGGTCCCGCTGCGCAATTGGCTTTGGTCGAGGTAATCGTACTCCAGGCTCACGCGCCAGCCGGAAGCAGTGGTCAAACCCGTTGCCGCATCGCTGGTCAGCGAGCAGCCGCAGGTCGCGCAAGCCGCGGCAGGCAAGGACGCCGTGCCCAAGGCGCCAGCCGCGAAGGCCAGTGCCGCCATCTTCTTATTCATTGCATTACGCCCAAAATCGCAAGGGATCAAATCACCGGGCGCAATTGTAGAAGATCGGGCCGCTCACGAAAATGTGGCAATTTGTCGCACCTGCGTCGCATCGCCGTGGCGAACGGAATGGCGGACGATCTGCGCGAAACGGGCCAGCACGCCGGCTGCGACCGGCGTGTCCTGCACCGCAGCCTCGATTTCGTCCGCATCGCCGCCCTGCTTCGCAACCAAGGGCGCGAGGTGGCGCACGTAGGTGCGCATGGCCGCGGCGCTAAACTCGGGATGGAATTGCACGCCCCAGGCACAAGCCCCGATGCGAAAGGCATGATGCGCATCGAAACCGTTGGACGCCAGCAGGACCGCGCGGGGCGGCAGGCGCAGGGCCGACTGCTGGTGCACGGTCTGGGCAAAAAATGTATCAGGCAAACCGCAGAACAAGGCATCGTCCACAGCCAGGCGTCGGATCTCTTGCGTGCCGATTTCCATGCCGCGTGGGTGATAGCCGGCTTCACCGCCCATCGCATGCGCCAGCAGTTGGTGGCCGTAGCAAATGCCAAGAAGCGGGATTTCGGCCTCAACCAACTGTGCCAGCCAGGCCGCGCTTGCCTCGCTCCAATCCAGCCTCTCGGTCACCATGGCGTGCGAGCCCGTGACGACGGCGCCTGAAATGTCATCAGCAGCCGGCAAGGCATCACCCCGGCGCGGGTCGATCACCTGCACATTCAAAGCGGAGTCGGCCAAGCCGGTAGTGATCCAATGTTCGAAGTCGCCGTATTGCGGCTGGAGCTGCGGCAGCGTGTTGCCGACTTTGAGGATGACGAGCGGTTTCATGATGGGCTTTGCTGAATCTCGTTCATGATAGCGAGAAACTGCGGACGGCGCAGAAACTGTCTGCAGCCGCATCGCCACGCCTCGGCTTCATGCGATAACAGATGCAAGGCTTTCGTCGCCGGAGGTCCCTATGGCGATCAGGTGCCGATGCACAAGATCGGCATGTCTCGCAAGCCTATTGCTTGAAAGTCATCCCGATTTCCTGCAATCGGTATTCCCCATTCTGGTATGGAAACACGGCGCGCATGTCGTTGCCTTCGCACATGAAGTCGAACTCGACGCGCTTGGGCGAATCGAAGGCCTTGACTGCCGTATCGGTGCTGTACGTCAGGCATTGGTCGAGCGAGCGCGGCGACAACCAGAAGCTGTCGTAATTCTTGAGGAAACGGCAAGCCACGCCCGGTGTCGGCTTACCGGTTTCGGTATAAGCCACCAGGCATTTCATCTGGGTGAACAAATCTTCTTGCGCTCCCGCGTAGGGCTTCAGCTTGGGCAAGTCGTAGCGCGAGGTGGTGTAATGGATGTAATAGGCCAGGCAGCTCATGCCGACCAGCACCACGACGGCGGCGCCGATCCAGCGGTAGCGGCTGCCAAGTCTGAAATCGGGCACTTCGTCGGCCGCTGCACCGGCCGGCTGCATTCCCGCTGGTTGATTGTCTTGCATCATAACACCACTCTACGCATTCCTCGAAAAACGGCTCACTATCGAATGACGGCCTTTTTTTCCCGCTTCCGGCTAACCCAAATCCCGGCCAAGGTATCGACGGATGTGCATGCTGGAACATCGCCCCCGATTCATCGTCAATCGGCGATTCTTTCTCCGGAGATTCCTGCCACCACTTCATCGACAAGCTCGCTCTTCAACACCAGTTGCGGCTTGCCTCCCTCTTTTTGCAGGAACACAGCTCGACCGTTGGAATAGAGTATACCGCCATCGATCAGGGAATAGGACAGCACATTGGTCGCCAGCGTCTCTTCCCGCCCGTCGCGTGTCTTGCGCATCAATTGCCAGCTGCGCGGCACGAGCGAAGGCACGCCTTCGATGGCGCCCTCACGCAAGGCTTTTTCCGCATCGACGCGCTTGCCTTTCAGGATGATTTCCTTGATATCGGCCTGCATGGCAGGGCCCGAAGCGCTGGTCAAGGGCTTGCGCGAGTACATCATTGAGAAGAAGTTCAGGTAATGAAACACGGCGCGCAGCAGGCGGAACGGAAACAGCAGGGTATCGGCGAGCATGCTTCTGGCGGCGTACTTCGGCAATTCATAAGGGCGGCGGATGAAGTACAAATCGCCCGCCGACGAGACGCGCGGCTGCAGAAAATCGAAGCGCGGGTCTTCCAGCACGGGTGTGATCGTGCCGCTACCCATGCTCAATTGCTGTATCGTCGAATGGCTTCGTGCCATGACGATGCCTTGCTCATTACGTGCCAGACCGGTCGATTGGTACAGGACTTCGCGCCCTTCGATGGAAGACCATACCGGTGCGGTATCGCAGGTGTCGCCGCCGGTCAATTCGCGCAACTGGCTGCCTTCGCGGTCCATCATGACGATGTGAGACTGGTCCCCTTTGACTTCGGATGCACCGAGGATGCGGTCGCTCCTCGGATCGAAATGCAGGTCGCTCAGATTGAGATTTTGCCGGTGCAGCAGGCGCTTCTCGGTCTTGCTGGCGAAGTCGTAACAGAACAGGCCGCCCATGCCGGCGTCCTTGAGAAAGTAATACAGATAGCCGCCGCCGAATTGCGCACCGGTCGCCATGATGCGGTTCTCGCCGGGCGCGAAGCGGCGCATGCCGCCGGACGCGGAAATATTGAAGCTGGTGCCCTCCTTCCAGGCATTGCGCTCGCGGCTCTTTTCGACGCGGTCGGCCATTTCCTGGACATAGGGGCTGTGCAACTGCTCGATGCTGCCGCTGACGGTCTTGTAAAACAGGTTGCCATTGGAGAGAAAGGCGACGTCGACACCGGCATCGACCGCCCCCTTGCCGTCCCAAGGTGCCGTTTCCGGGCCTTCCTGGGCAGGACGTGGTGTGGAAGGCGTAAAAGCGAGCTTGAGCAGGAATACCAAAGCCGCAAGCAATGCGATGATGACGACGACATGCATGAATGAACACCCCCTAAGATTGCGCCGACTGCAGCGGCGGTTTTCAGAGATGGTAGCGCAGTGTTGCCGTCATGCCAAGCCGCTTGCGGCAACCTGATTATTTGGGATACTTCATACCCAGTTGGTCGAACAGGAAACTGTAGATGTCGGCCGTCTGGTTGACCTTGATTTCAAGCGAGCTGCCGATGCCGTGGCCCGCGTGGGAATTGATGCTCAGCAGGACCGGGTGGCCGGACGCGGTGGCCGCCTGTAGCCGCGCAATCATCTTGCGCGAATGCATGGGATTGACGCGGCCGTCGGTCTCGCCCGTGGCCATGAAGATGGCTGGGTACTTCGTGCCCTTGGTCACGTGATGGTAGGGCGAGTAAGACATCAATGCGCGGAACTGTTCCGGGTTCTTCACCGTGCCAAATTCGGTGGTGTTGAACAAGCCGTTGGGGTCGAGTTCGACCCGCAGCATGTCGTAGATGCCGACCATGGACACCACGGCGCGGAACATCCCGGGATGCTGGGTAAAGGCCGCGCCCATGAGCAAGCCGCCGTTGCTGCCGCCCATGATGGCCAGATGCGGCGTACTGGTGTATTTCTGGTCGATCAGGTATTGCGCCGCCGCGGCGAAATCGTCGAACACATTTTGCTTGTGCGTCAGCGCGCCCTGTGCGTGCCACTCTTCCCCGAACTCGCCTCCGCCGCGCAGGTTGGCGATCACATAGACGCCACCGGCATCGAGCCATAGCCGCGTGGCCGCGCCAAGGAAGTGCGGCGTCTGGTTGACCGAGTAACCGCCATAGCCATAGAGCAATGTCGGGTTGGCGCCGTCGAGCTTGATGCCCTTCTTGCGCACGATGTTGAGCGGCACCTTGGTGCCGTCCTTGGAGGTCGCGAACTCGCGCACCACTTCGACATCATCAAATTGCACCGGACTGGTCTGCACCAGCCCGGTCGGTTCGACCTTGGCGCCATCCTCGACAAAGCGTGAAAAAAACGGCGGCGCGAGATAGGTCCGAACCGAATACAGCAGGCTGCCGTCGGACAAAGGCTCCACTTCGTCGACCGCCGCCACATCGGGCAAGGGCAGCGTGCCGTGCGGCTTGCCGTCATGGTCGTAGATCGCCACGCGCGACGGGCCGCCGACCAGTTCGCGCAGGTAGATCGCGTTCTTTGTGATCGTCACGGGCGAGCCGCCGAATTCGCCACCGATCTGCATCACGGCATCGGATTGCGCGACGATTTCCCTGGCATGGGCCAGGTCGTAATCGCCGGCGGCGAGCTTCAAGAGCTTGCCGCGCGGCGCATCCTTGTGCGAGATCAGGTACATGGCCCCGTCCGCGCCGATGGCGGCGGCCACGATCTGATCTGCAAAATGCGTCACCTGTTTCACGCTGCCGTCCGGGCCCAGTACGTAATGGGCGAACTCGCCCCCGTCGCCGTTGGCCACCGCAGCCACGACGAAATCGGGATTCTGCCTGGCATCGAGCGCAATCTCGGCCACCTTAGGAAAATCCTTGCCGGCGACATAGCTATCCTTGGCCGGGTCGTCGCCGAGCTTGTGGAAATAGATCTGCTGGTAGAAATGCTGGCGCTCCGCCCCTTCTTCCGGTCCGGGGTAGCGGGTGTACCAGAAACCGCTACCGTCGGCGCGCCAGGCGACGCTGCCGCCGCCGGTGGGAAACTGCACGCGCGGAATCACCTTGTCGACGTCCTTGCCGCTGGCACTGTCGATCACGTGGAGCGAACCGTCCTCGCTGCCGTTGTCGGACATCGAGACGGCGACCAGCTTGCCTTGCGGCGAAGGCACGAACCAGTCGACCGCGGTGGTCCCCTTGGGATTCAAGGCGTTGGGGTCCAGCACCACGCGCGCCTTGGACGGATCGGCAGTATCGTCGAGCACAGCGATCATGGGCTGCTGCTTGGGCGGCTGGTTATAGTAGGCGAACACCTGGCCGCCCACGGCTTGCAGGCCATAGAATGAACTCGAAGTGGCGGCGATCTGCTTCATCAGCCGCTCGAACATGGGCTTGCGATAGGGCAGCTTGTCGAAATAGCCGCGCGTGCGTTTGTCTTGCGCTAGGCTCCAGGCATGCACCGCGGGATCGGCGCCATTTTCGAGCCAGCGATACGGGTCCTCGACGCGCACGTCGCCGTAAGTATCGGTGACGGCCTGGACCTTGGTCGAAGGGGCGCCTTTGTCGGCGGCGCTTACCGTTCCAGCAAGTACAAGCAGGCCGAGCGCGGCCATCATCTGCAGTCTCATTGCGTTGTTCCTCCGTATCGTTATGGGATGGTTCGCCGCCTACTATACCGGTTTCGGCACCGGCAAGGCATCGACGATCGTTGCCGCCAGCCTCTCCGCCCAACGCCGGTATTGCAGCGGGCCGGGATGGAAACCATCGCGCGCCACGTCGCCGCCTTCGCCCCAGTGCAGGGACAGATAGCGCGCATCGGGCATCCCGGCAATCCAGCGCTGCAAGGCGGCATCAAGCCGGAATGCGCATTGACCGAGATACCAGCGCAAGGGCTGGGGCAAGGCCGGCAACAGGTGCATGGGCGGCAAACCATTGGCGACGAGCAGGGTAATGCCGGCGCGAACGCGCACGGCATCGAGCATTTGACGATAGTCGCCGATAAAGCGCTCACGCGAGCGCTGACCCGTCACGTCGTTGACGCCCAAGGCTGTCACCAAGACGTCAGCCGGCTGCACGGCCCCGGCCTCAAGCAAGGCCAGCGTTTCCGAAGTGTCTATTCCGCTTTTGGCGATCAGTTGCCAGGCGACGGGCCGCGCCAAACGTTCGGCCAGTTCGTGCGCCAAGGGTTGCGCAAGCGCCTGTTCCTGGCGCTCCACGCCGACGCCGGCTGCAGAAGAATCGCCCAGCACGAGCAGGCGCAGCGCCACGCCGCCGAAATTCACCCCTTCCATCCCCGCACGCCCCCCCGCAGCTTCGGGCAGACGCGGGGTTGTGCGCCTTACTCGTTTGCCTTGGAACAAGAGAATGGGGCCGAACAGGATTTTGCCCAGGACAAGCACGCGCACCTCGAAAAAACGCCCATCATGCCATATCCCGGCGCGACGGGCGCAAGGAGCAGCGCGACTCGTGTCAGGCGGCGGAAGTCAAGGCGACAGGCTCTTGCACGGGGGCGCGCACCACGCCGATCCAGACGATGGCGACCAGGGCGCCGATCGTGGCGACCACGCCGTTGGAGCCGTAGCCGAGCACGCGACCGTCGGCAGCGGAACTCAGCATCAAGCCGCCAACCCAGGATCCCACCCCGACGCCGAGCGACTGGATTGCGCCATTGATCGAGAGGAAGGCGCCGCGCCTGGACGGCTCGGGAATTGTCGTCAGCAAGGCTTGCATCGGAATCATACGCGAGGACATCACGACCATGAACACCGCGAAAAAGGCGACGATGGCGGGGAAAGGCAATGGCGGCATATGAGTCAGGAACAGGACGGCCACGATGGACAGCAGAGCGCACAGGCGGAAAACCAGGTGCTTGCCGTAACGGTCGGCCAGCTTGCCCACCGGTCGCGATGTGAAGAAGGTCGCCGCGCCGCCGGCCACGTAGATCCAGGCTACGTGACCGACCTCGACACCGTAATTGCCGACCAGGACCACCGAAATGAACGGGATCACCAGCATGTGCGAAAACATCACGATGAAGGTCAATGCATAGGCGCGCAGGTGCGCCGGCTTGGCCAGCATCGCGATCAACTGGGGCAGCACATCGCGCATGGCGTGGCCGCCTTCGCCCAGGTGGGCATTCAAAGCCGGCACCAGCCTGGCGCCGGCGATCCAGATCGCCACCGAGAACGCAACCAGCAGGAAGAACGGCGCATACCAGCCGAATTGCGCGCCGAGCCAGACGCCGGCCGGCACACCGGCCACGGCCGCCAGCGAAAACGCCGTCATGATGACGCCCGTGGCTTGGCCGCGGCGCTGCGGCGGAATTACGTCCGACACGATGGCCATGACGATGGAACCGAGCACGCCGCCGGTCAAGCCGGCGAAAGCGCGAGCCAGCATCAAAAGCGGAAACGTCGGCGCGAGCGCGCATCCCAGGTTGGACAGCGCGAACAGCGCATACACCGCCAGCATCAGGCGGCGGCGGTCGAAGCGGTCGATATAGGTCGCGGCAAAAAAGCTCGACAGGCCCGAGCATAGCGCATAGGCCGAAACGGCCATGGCGAAATGCGCCGGGCCGATACCGAAGGCATGCATGATTTGCGGGCCGAGCGGCATCATCACCATGAAATCCATGATGGCGGTGAATTGTGTGAGCGCCAGCAGCCGCAGCAGCCCGCGTTCGTGAGCGGAACTTAATTCGTACATGAGTTCTCCTTGTTGTGTTGCAGGGGCATGTCAGTCGTCCTTGATGGACTTGGCCGCCTGCAACAGGATTTGGGCGATACGCTTCTGTTCCGCCGGCGACATGTCGTCATGCTCGAACAGTGCGTGTTTGAGTTTGCGCTTGGCATCGATCAGCTCGGGTAGCCAGCCGCCCTCGCCGAAGTCGGTGCCGGCTTCGCCGGAATAGGCGCGCCGCACCGATTCCATCTTGGCACCGATATGGGCCAGACGGGACAGCATGGCTTCCACCCTTTCCTTGTTCTGCGCCAGATGTTCGCGCCCGGTGTGTGAGAGCGAATAACTCTTGCGGTTCCCTTCCTGGGCGACCAGCAGATGGCCCAGTTCTTCGAGATAGGTCAGCGCGGGATAAACCATGCCCGGGCTCGGTGCGTAAAAACCTTTCGACAGCGACTCGATTGCCTTGATCAATTCATAGCCGTGCGCAGGCTTGTCTGCCAGCATGGCCAGCAACAGCAACTGCAAGTCCATCGAACTGAGCTTGCGGCCTCGCCTGAACTCTTCGCCGTCCCCATCTCCGCCCATGCCGTCCCACCCGCGACGCCCGCCGTCGCGGTGACCGCGATGTCCCATACCCATGGCATGGACTTGGGCCAGCCACGGCATGCGCTCATAGAGACGCTCCAGGAAATGCCAACCGGCGTTCCACATGCCGCCCGGATAGCTGTCGTGGCCGAAAGCCTGGGCGTGTTGATGCCCATGCCATTGCTCGTGCGAGCCGTAAAAATCGAAGTGGCCGCCTTCGAAGCCGTCTTCGTGGCGGGGGCCGTGCCGGTGTCCATGGTGTCGGGGCATGATCGTTCCTTTGCAATATATATCTTAAGATACATCTAAAAACATATCGTAAGATATACAGCATACTCCACAATGTCAACCTCGATTTACAACTTTTTTGCCCATACATTTACCATGCCATCATGGCAACATCGTTTCATGAAGACACTTACCCCTCTGCCTGCCCATCCATGCAGAGAGGCATAAAAAAAAGCGCAACCGAAAGGCTGCGCTTTTTTGGCTGCACCGCCCTGGGCGGCGCGCTTATTTGAAGAAACGGCGACCGCGGCCCGAACCCGAGTCCTTGATCCCACCGCTTTTAACCAGCGAGTTCAAGACGAAAGTCATGCGCTGCGACAGTTTCTTGATCTGTTCCTTGCTGGGCTGGAAGCTCAAGCCGGCGATGGATTCCTTGAGGATGTCGGATGCCGACTTCGGCTCGCTCGTCACCAGGTTGGGCCAGTAATCGCCGCCGGTGAAAGGCAATTCATTCGGTCCCTTGGCGGCGCGGCCGCTCTTGACCTTGGCCGGACGTCCGGGCTTGCCCTTGACCGCTTTCTCAACCTTGACCTTGCCTGGCTTGCGGCCGCGCTTCGCGCCTGCCGGCTTGGCGGCCGCCGCACCCAGGCCGAGGGCGCCCAATTGAGACAGGGCCGTCTCAAGCGCCGACACTTGCGATTGGTAGTAGGCCAGGCCCTGCTTGGCTTGGGCGAGTTCCGCCGCAAGCGCGGCCATTGCGGCATCGATATTCGACATGAATTTTCCTCTTCATAGAATTTGTCGTGAGAGGATTATAGCAGTCTCTATCTAGTTGCAACGAGAAACAATAAGTCGCCGCCCTCGCATTCGAAAGAATTTTCACCTACTAAAATTTTATAAGACAGAGAGCGAAGCCTTACCAAAAGTCATAGGAAACCGTCTACGCAGGTATCTCATATAAAGCAGGGATCCCGCACAGGCCTGACGCCGCTCAGTGAAAGCACAAGGGGGCACAACTCAGCGATCTTATTTCCGGAACAATCTACAAGACAATGACCGGCAAGCGTTTCGCAACAGCCGAACGGCATTAGCTACGCAGGCGCGACTTATAGAAGCGGAAGGATGAATCCCAGGCTCAAAAACGAAAGGAGCGACCAGCACTCCCCCGCCTGCCGACACCCGGGTACCGCGATCAATGGAACGCGACACTGACCACACGTTGCTGCTCGCCGCCGGCGACCTTCTCCTCCGGTGCGGCCATCAGCACTTCGCCGCCGACTTTGCCATCGTCGCGCTTGTCTATCGTCACTTGCAGTTGCCGATCCCTGGCGACGAAGGTGTTGCCGTTCTTGGCGACGAGTGCGTGCGCCTTGCCGCCGTGCAGCGCCGCAAGCTTTACCCCGGCTCGCGTGAACAGCACGATCGAATCGCCATTGGCCAGCTCATACGAACCGGCATATGCTCCGAACTCCTGCTCGCTCATCGCACGCGGAGATTCGGGCAGCACGATGCTGCGCGGGCTGTCGGTGATGGTGACGGTATTGTTGCCGCCCGTCGGCTGTGCGCCCGCGGCAAAGCTGGCGAGTGTGAAGACGGAGGCGGTTACGGAAGCGGCGATCAAGGTTTTCATTTCTTTCTCCAAATTCAAGGCAAAAGGGATCCCTGCGCCGCCGCTTGCAGGCAAGCGTGGCGAGGTACCGGTCGATGCAGCTGAAGTGTGGCGACATGTTTTTGCCGCGACATGGACACTGTAGTCGTTCGCCCCGGCAAGCGACAGCGCTTTGAGATGAACTGCGCGAACACGGCGACAGTCCGCAAATTCGCGCGATGAATTGCAAAGCCGGATAGGGGTGAATTGCCGCCTCAAGGTGACGATATCTAATGCAAGATATGACCCCACATTACGAAGCGAAAATAAATCACCGAGTGGATGAAGAGAAAAATGAAAAAGGAGCCGCCCCGCGGCTCCACGGAAGAACAGACGGTCAACGCATCGCCACGTCCTGCACCTTCAAGCGCGGCGGCTGCTTGCGATGCAGCTTGGCATAGCGGTCGTCCGGCACCACCATCAGGACGTCGCCGGAAACAAGACGGCCGTCTTCATCGGTGACGAAGCTCACTTTCAGCTTGCGGTCCTTGGCGACAAAACTCGCATCGGATGCCGCCACCATTTCATGCCAGACGCCGCCATGCAGTTTGGCGTATTTCTTCAGTCCGCGCGTGAACAGCGCAACGGAGTCGCCGTTGGTGAGTTCATACGAGCCGGTATAGCGCGAATATTCGCCCGCCGTCATCGAACGCGGATGCACCGGCAAATCGATCGTCGGCCCCTTGCCGGTAATCGTCACCGTGCTGGAGTTGTCGCCGGGGGCCTGCTGCTGCATCTCCGGCGTTTGTTGCACCGCCGATTGCTGCGGCGCCGGTTGCGCCACAGCACCGATCGCCGCCGCACTCAGAACGGATGCGAGTATCGAAGTCTTCATGGTGTTCCTCCATCGTGAAAGTGAAGGCCGCACCCCGCAACGTATTGCACTTGTCCCCTCATCCGCACTTCGAATGCATGACTCGGCATCGGTAGCGTAGATCAAGCGCCCCCGATAGTTGAACGCTTTGAGACAAACTGCAGAAATCGAGGTATGGGCCGTTATAACTTGCGATGGATTGACCCTGCTGCAATGCCAAAAGTTCAATCCAGCTTCGCTTGAGGCTATTCGCGTAACCGCCGGAAATAAAACCGGAAGAAACAGCAACGATGGGCAACGGATAAGATGGCCTGCCCTACACGATTCGAACGTGTGACCTACGGCTTAGAAGGCCGTTGCTCTATCCAACTGAGCTAAGGGCAGTGCGGAAGGGGGTGCTTTAAATTAAAACAAATGCGACATGGCCATTCGGCCGGCCCCAGATGATACGCCTAAAGAGGCATATTTTCAATTGGGCAATGACTTGAAAGCCAGCCCCGCGTTCAACCGGCAATCCGTTCCGGCGCGTAACCGCGCAGCAGGCTTTCCAGTTGCCGCGCCGGCAAGGGCCGGCTCAGATAATAACCCTGCATCTGGTCGCATTGCTGCTCGCGCAGGAAGTCGAGCTGCTCTCGACCCTCCACGCCTTCGGCGATGACGCGCAGCTTCATGCTATGCGCCAGGGCGATGACGGCCTTGGCAATCGCGGCATCGTCGGCATCGGTGGTGATGTCGCGCACAAAGGAACGGTCGATCTTCAAGGTGTGAATCGGGAAACGCTTCAGGTAAGCCAGGCTGGAATAGCCGGTGCCGAAATCGTCGATCGAGAGATGCACGCCCATGTCGGACAGCTTTTGCAGCGTTGCCGCGGCGGCTTCCGGGTTGTCCATCAGGATGCTCTCGGTGATCTCGAGTTCGAGCGATTGCGGCTCGCAGCCGCTCTCTTCCAGCGCGCGCGACACCACCTTGGCAATATCCTGCTGCTTGAACTGGCGTGCCGAGAGATTGACTGCCATACGCAGGGTCGTATACTGGCCGCTCCTGGCCCAGGCTTGAAGCTGGGCGCAGGCCGTACGCAAAACCCACTCACCGATGCCGACGATCAAGCCGGTCTCTTCGGCGATGGGGATGAAGTCGGCCGGATGGATCATTTCGGCATTGGGCGGCTGCCAGCGCAGCAGCGCTTCGACACCGACAATCGCACCGCTGGCGATATCCATTTGCGGCTGGTAGTGCAGCACGAATTCGTTGCGCAGCAAAGCATTGCGCAAGGCGCCCTCAAGCTTCAGGCGGTCGAGCGCACGCGCATTCATGGCACGCGCATAGAACTGGAAATTGTTGCGGCCGCCTTCCTTAGCGCGGTACATCGCGGTATCGGCATTCTTGAGCAGGGTGGCGCTGTCGGCTCCGTCCTTGGGGTAGAGGCTGATGCCTATACTGCCGGCCGGATAGAGTTCATGGCCCTGGATCGTCAAGGGCTGCCCGAGCGATTCGAGCACCTGCTGCGCCGTCGTCGCCACCGCGTCTTCATGCACCACGTTGGTAAGCAGGATGACGAATTCGTCCCCGCCCAGGCGCGCCACGGTGTCGACATCGCGCACTTTCGACAGCAGCTTCTTCGCGATCGCCGTGATCATCTTGTCACCCACGTCATGGCCAAGGCTGTCGTTGACGTTCTTGAAGCGGTCGAGATCGATCAGGAGCACGGCCACCTGTTCGCCGGAGCGGTTGGCGATATTGATCGCCTGAGTCATGCGGTCGAGCAGCAGGCTGCGGTTGGGCAAGCTGGTCAGCACGTCGTGGTTGGCCATGTGCAGCAGTTCGCCTTCCATCTGCTTGCGCCGCGAAATGTCTTCCACCACAGTGCTGTAATACAGCGGCTCGCCTTTTTCGTCGCGTACCAGCGAACTGGTCAGGTTGACCCAGACGTAGTAGCCGTTCTTGTGCAGGTAGCGCTTCTCGCGCGATTTTTCATGCACCTCTTGGGCGAACATGCGGCGGCCGATTTCGAGGTCCGCCGGCAAGTCTTCCGGATGGGTCAAGGTCTGATAGTTCAGCGCCAGCATCTCTTCCTGGGTGTAGCCGACGATTTCGCACAGCTTCTGGTTCGCCATCAGCCAGCGCCCGTCGATGCCGACGTGGGCCAGGCCGACGGCGGCTTGGTTGAAGGCGACGCGGAAACGCTGCTCGCTCTTCCGCAGGTCGGCCTCGGCTTTCAGGCGCTCGGTAAGGTCGCGCGCTACGGCCACCAGCAACTGGCGCCCTTCAGACGTAAAGGCGCGCAGATAGACTTCCACCGGCAAGCGCGAGCCATCCTTGCGCTGGTGCATGGTGCGGATGAAACCGGTCTTATGCGCGCTCCTGACGACTTTCTCGAAACGGCGCTGGATGCGGCGCAGCTCGCCTTCATCGGGCTTCAAATCCTGCGGCCCCATGCGGCACAGTTCGTCGAGGCTGTAACCGAGCGTGACCTGAGCCGTGTGATTGGCATCGACGAAGCGCAACTCGGCATAGTCGATCAGGTAGACCGCATCGATGGAACTATCGAGCGCGGTGCGGAAACGGCTCAATTCTTCCTGCGAGCGCAGCTTGTCGGTCACGTCCTGCGCCATCACGAGCACGACGTTTTGCCGCGCCAGCAGGTTGCCTGAAACCGTGTATTCGATATGCCTTGCGACGCCTGCGTGCGTCGTCGACAGTACCTCGGTCAATTCGGCCGCGCCGCCGCTCTGCACCTGCCGCACCGCGCGTGCCAATTCGCGGCAGTCGGCCAGCGTGTCCGGCTGCCCGCAGCCGGGGGCGCCGCTGGCGAACATCTCGCGCATGGCACGGTTCATCGAGCGCACCTTCAATTCCGCATCGACGATCATCAAGCCCGACGGCATGGATGCCACGATCTGCTCGGCATAGTCCTTGATGGCGAGTATGTCTTGCCGTTCGGCAGCGATGTGGATGTCGACAGCATAGAGCAGATCGAGGCACACCACCTTGAGCAAGGCCTCGGCGGTATTCTGCAATTGCACGGGATCGGGGATCAATTGCGGCAACAGCGCCTGCAATTCAGCCAGATATTTGCGATAGGCGGCGATGGTCCATTTGGGGGCCACGCCGATACGGTGCTGCACGACGCCTAGCTGCATGCGGCTCCTGGCATAGTCGGTGTCATAGCTGCCCGCCGTCAGCAAATCGAAATAGATGCTCTGCGCCGCCTTCAGGCTTTGCGTCAGTTCGGCATTGGCGCTACCCGTGCCATAACGCTCAAACTGGTCGAGATGTCGATCGAGTACCGTATTCAAATGGCTCAGATGCGGGGCGAGCTTGTCGTGCAGGGCTTGCAGCAGCGCGATATCGGCATCCGTGATCTCGAGCATGGCCTTGCGCAAATCGATCTCGCGCCTATCCAGCCCGAGTTCGTCGGCAATCGATTCGACAGCTTGCTCCAGATTGATCATGTCGCTCCGCGCTCAATATTCCAATAGGCAACAAATCATCGTTACCGAACGCGCGGGGGACCGTTCGGCATCACATGACGAATTCATCACGATTACCACTTTGACGGCTATAGGGAAAAAATTGTTCCCTTATCAATCCCTATCCGTCAACATTAACAGCAAAACTATTAAGAACATCCTAGGAGCCTGCGCGGCAGAGCGAGTCGGCTGCAATGGATGGAGAAAAGTCCCACTTTGCCCCCGTTTTTCCGGCTGTAGCTACGGCTACAGTCCTCAAAAGCGAGGCCAAATTGGGCTCTTTTCCCACCCATTTCGCTTCGACTCGTTCTGCCGCGCAGACTCCTAGACCGGCGCGCCTGCTGCGGCAAGCGGCGGCCTGGTCGCCCAGCTTTGCGCTCGTATCGACCCTCGCGGGCGAACGCTGCGCAGGTTGCGCACCTCAGAGGTCACCACGGCGCAGCCGCATCTCCGCCCGCCTGCGTTGCCAATTGGGAAGAACCCGACATTTGTCGGGTGCGGCGCATCTTGCACGTTGAATGCTTTTCGATTAATCTGCGCTAAAAACGCTCGCCCTGCAACACCGCGATGCTGATCTCGACGGTCCTGTCGCCGCTGGTAAGCCAGATCTGCCCATCCTGTATCGTGCATTGCAGCTGCATGGTGCGCTCGGCCATCTCGCCCAGCGCCTGGCTAGCTTCGGCCGGCACTTGCAACACGGTGAGGTTCTTGGCACGCTCGATGCGGCTGCCGGTCTGGTTCCACCAGATGTGAGTGGTTGGGCTGTAGGCGTAGACCACTACTCTGGCCGAACGGCCGCAGGCTTTCAAAATACGCCTGTCATCGGGCTGGCCCACGTCGATCCACAGATCGATGGCGCCGGTCAAATCCTTTTGCCAAAGGTCCGGCTCGTCATCCGCGCTCAAGCCTTTGCCGAAGCTCAGGTGCTCGTGCGCGTGGATGGCGAAGGCCAGGACGCGCATCATCATGCGCTCGTCGGTTTCCGACGGATGGCGCGCGATCGTCAGCGCGTGGTTGTCGTAGTAGTGCCGGTCCATGTCGGAAATCTGCAGGTCGGCTTTATAGATGGTGGACTTAAGGGCCATGATGATGCTTGAATGTTGAATCGCCGCGCAAGCATAGCCTATCTGCACGGTAAAATGGGCCCATGATCATCGAAACCGCCGACAGCCAAGCCGTAGCCGACCTGACCCGCACCTGGGTCGAAAAAGCCGTGATCGGCTTGAACCTGTGCCCGTTCGCCAAGGCGGTGCAAGTCAAGGGCCAGGTGCGCTATGCGGTCAGCGATGCCTCGGACGAAGAAAGCCTGCTGGCCGACCTGCACGCCGAACTGATCGCGCTGGCCGGCGCCGATCCGGCGCAAACCGACACCACCCTGTTGATCCACCCCGGCGTGCTGCAGGACTTTTACGACTACAACGGTTTCCTCGACGTGGCTGACGCCTGCCTCGAAGAGCTTGAACTGGACGGCACAATCCAGATCGCCAGCTTTCATCCGCATTACCAGTTCGCCGACAGCGGCCCGGACGACATCGAGAATTACACCAACCGCGCCCCTTTCCCCATCCTCCATCTATTGCGCGAGGACAGCATAGAACGCGCCGTGGCCGCGTTTCCCGACGCCAGCGATATCTACGAGCGCAACATGGAAACGCTGCGCCGCCTGGGCTTGCCTGGTTGGCAAAAGCTTGGCCTGCCACAGGCACATGACGAGCAGAAATAATTGCTTGAATTTACGCAGAACGGCCTTATTCTCCAGATAAGTGCTTTCTCCTGAGGAACATCCGGCCATACCAGTAGCTCAAGCGCCCCTTGTTCAAATTGAGCAACACTTGATGATATTTTTGGCACGATTTAATTGCATTTTTGGAATTTATTTACTATATTTCCTCAACACAATTCGTGCATAAAAACAACATTGCTTTAAGTTTCGTTAAAGGTGTCGCAAGTTTTACCGAGCCGTGACATCATAACAATCGAGGCTGGAAAATACCTTTCGTGCAAGTTTGCTAGTACAATAATCTTGCCCTGCGGAATTTTCTGTATTTTGACAACTTTGCCAGTTCACTATCATGACCAGCTCAAGACTCGCCGATCAACTCGCCTATGATCCCAACAACCTGTTGGATGCCTTGATCGAGAAACTCGCGTTGAAAAACGATGCAGCGCTCTCGCGTGCGCTGGAGGTTGCCCCTCCGGTCATCAGCAAGATCCGCCATCGCCGCCTGCCGGTGGGCGCCTCGCTGTTGATCCGCATGCATGAAGTCAGCGACTTGAGCATCAAGGATCTGCGCATCCTGATGGGCGACCGTCGCGACAAGTTCCGCATCAGCGACAAGCAATTCAAGCCCAAGGAAGGTGCCGCCCCGGCCGCCGCCGCAGGCGAAGCCGAACTCGCCGAATAAGCTGCGCGCGGCATGTGCCGCGTGAAAATCGATTGCACCGCCAGCACCCGTGACGCTACGGGTGGCTGACCCGGTGCAATTTTGTTTTGTGGTCCTCAATTTCCCCTCCATGACCTCCGCCCTTCCCTTCCACGGTGTCGCCCCTTTCGTGCTCGGCATGCAGCGCGCGCAAGTCGAAGCGCTGGCCGGCAAGCCCGATGCCATTTCCAATGAAAGCTTTCTCGATGACCTCAATCAGGAAAGTTGGCTTTATGAAGAGGCAGGCGTGGTGCTGGATTTTGTTGAGGACGAGGAGTGGCGACTGGGTAGCATTACCATCGAATCTTCCAGCGTTGCGCTCAATGGCGTGCGCCTTGTGGGCACGCCTGCCGATAAGCTTCCCGGTGCCGCTGTGGCAGCGGGCATTGCAGACTTGACGCCAAGCGACGAATCGGACGAGAGCGGCACCTGCTACGAAAGCGATACGTTTGGCTTGATGATCTGGGTGGCCAATGGCGTAGTCGTGAACTTCACGCTGTTTCCGAAATACGATGAATCCGGCGAGCATCCGGTCTGGCCGGCTTTGTAATTCGTAGGTTGGCGTTGGACGAAGCAAAGGCCAACATCGGCAAGTCAATCGCGCGCCGGCGATAACGGGAACGCAGCAACGTTGGGTCGGGCCTCGCTAGGCTTCGCTTGGCTCACCGTGCGACGGCCGGCGCAACCTGCGGTCCTAAGCCGGAAACACACCCGTCGATAAATACCGGTCTCCGCGATCGCACACGATAAACACGATCGTCGCATTCTCCACAGTCTGCGAAATCCGCAAGGCCACTTCGCAAGCCCCCGCGGCCGAGATGCCGCAAAAAATCCCCTCTTCCGCCGCCATGCGCCGCGCCATGTTTTCCGCTGCGGCCTGGCTCACGGGTTCGATCTGGTCCACGCGCGACTTGTCGTAGATCTTCGGCAGATACGCTTCGGGCCACTTGCGTATGCCGGGAATCTGCGAGCCTTCTTCCGGTTGCGCGCCGATGATGCGCACCGCGGGATTCTTTTCCTTCAAAAACTGAGACACGCCCATGATCGTGCCCGTCGTGCCCATGGCGGAAACGAAGTGCGTGATGCGGCCTTCGGTGTCGCGCCAGATTTCGGGGCCGGTGCCCTCGATGTGTGCGCGCGGATTGTCGGGATTGCCGAACTGGTCGAGGATCACGCCCTTGCCTTCGCGCTGCATCTGCTCGGCCAGATCGCGTGCGTATTCCATGCCGCCGGTCTTGGGCGTCAGCACGATCTTGGCGCCATAGGCACCCATGCTCTGGCGCCGCTCTTCGGACAGGTTTTCCGGCATCAGAAGAATCATCTTGTAGCCGCGCAAGGCCGCCACCATGGCCAGCGCAATGCCGGTATTGCCGCTGGTGGCTTCGATCAACGTGTCGCCGGGCTTGATCGTGCCGCGCGCTTCGGCATGCTTGATCATCGACAGCGCCGCGCGGTCCTTGACCGAACCGGCCGGATTGTTGCCTTCGAGCTTGCCCAGGATCACATTGCCGCGTCTTGCCGCATCCTCCCCGGGGATATGCTTCAGTTGTACCAGCGGGGTATTGCCTATGGTGTCTTCAACGGTCAGGTAGGGCATGATGGCTCGAGATTGGTGAAAGGTGGGGCTTGCAAGCGCATTCTAGCCCGAGATGAAAATCGATGTTGAATAGGTGGCAGCGAGACTTGTCATTATCTACACTGCAGTACATAAAATTTTTCGCCTGTGGAATAAAGCGGAATGCGGCCCCGTTCACCTCCATGACAAGTCCAAAAACCAGCTCATGAACACAGAAGCCAACGACGCCCTGATCGCCTGCATACCGCGCCTGCGGCGCTATGCACGCGCCCTGACCGGCAGCCGCAGCGATGCGGACGACCTGGTGCAAGACACCGTGGAACGCGGCTGGAGCCGGCTCTCGTTGTGGCGCCACGGCAGCGATATGCGCGCCTGGCTGTTTTCCATCATGCACAACCTGCACGCGGACCGCTTCCGCCGCACGCAACCCGTCTTGGAAGAACTGGACGACGACATGCCGCAACATAGCGTGCCCGCACCGGCCCTGGACATGCGCGACCTCGAATCCTGCCTGCGCCGCCTGCCCGACGAACAGCGTGAAGTGCTGCTGCTCGTGGCGCTGGAAGACATGCGCTACGAAGACGTAGCCACCACGCTCGGCATACCGGTGGGCACGGTGATGTCGCGCCTGTCGCGCGGCCGTGAAAAGCTGAGGCTCTTGATGGAAGGGCAGCCGCAAGGCACGCCCCTGAAGGTGATCAAATGAACCCGATAGATGAAACCGATCTGCATGCCTACGTGGACGGCTTGCTGCCCGCCGAGCGGCGCGCCGAAGTTGAACGGCACCTCGCCGCGCATGCGGAAGATGCGCGCCGCGTGCAAGCCTGGCGCGCGCAGAACGCTGCGCTGCGCGCCGCGTTCAATCCCATTCTCACGGAACCCCTTCCACCGCAGTTTATGCCGCAGCCTGCATCGCAGTTCAAGCCCAAGGCCGCCAACGAGCGCTATTGGCTGCAAATCGCCGCCGCCTTCGTGATCGCCATCGTCAGCGGCAGCAGCGGCTGGATGCTGCACGCGCCCTCGGCGCCGCAACCGCACCTGACGTTGCCGATCCGCCCCGACGGTTCGCTCGCCCTGGCGCACCAGGCCGCCATCGCCCACGTGGTCTACAGTCCCGAAGTCACGCGCCCGGTTGAGATCGGCGCGGAACAGGAAGACCAGCTGGTGAAGTGGCTCTCCAAGCGCCTGGGCAGCACCATCAACCCGCCCAAGCTGGGCAAGCTAGGCTACGAATTGATAGGCGGGCGCCTGCTGCCGGGCCAGAGCGGCCCAGTGGCGCAATTCATGTACCACAACGCGGCAGGAGAACGCCTGACCGTCTACGTCTCCACCGACCAGACACAGAACAAGGACACGGGTTTCCGCTTCGCGCAGGAAGGGCCGGTCAATGTGTTTTACTGGATCGACGGGAAGTTCGGCTATGCCTTGTCGGGCGGGATGGACAAGGGCGAACTCGCTCGCATTGCCACAGCTGTCTACGACCAACTGCAGAAGCCCGGATAAAAAATCGTAGGTTGGACCGGCCGTCGCACGGGGAGCGCGAAGTCCAACGCAGCCTACGCTTCCCTACCCACCGAAAGATTCGACACAACTTGCGTTTGTTGGGCCGGGCGGCGATCCGATCGCTTCGCTCAACGCCAACCTACACGTCCTTACGCCGCCAAATCAGCGCCAAACACATCATAGGAAGCCAATCATGACCAAACTCAGCACACTCTGCCTCATCATTGCTTCGGCCTTTACCGTAACCGCCCAAGCCCAGCAAGTCGCCCCAACCCAGGTAGTCGATTCCCTGATCGGCACCTTCGGCAACCACCCAGGCATGCGCAAAAACCACGCCAAGGGTACCTGCGCCGAAGGCGAATTCATAGGCACACCCGAAGCTGCCAAGTACAGCCGCTCGCTGCTATTCTCGGGCAAACCAGTCCCGGTAGCAGCCCGCTTCTCGCTGGCAGGCGGCAACCCGAAAGCAGCCGACACCACGCGCAACTCGCGCGGCCTGGCCATCGAGTTCCGCCTCCCCGATGGCAGCCGCCAGCACTTCACCATGTTGAACACGCCCGTATTCGGCGCGGCCAATCCCAACACCTTCAACGACATGATCGTCGCGGCAAAACCCGACCCCGCCACCGGCAAGCCCGACCCGGCCAGGCTCAAGGCCTTCTTCGCCAGCCACCCGGACGCCATGGGCCAGTCCAGCTTCCTGCAAAGCCACAATCCGCCGGCAGCGTATTACACCTCGGCCTTCTACGGCATCCACACATTCAAATTCATCGACGCGAAAAAGGCCGAGCATCTCGTGAAATGGCGCTTCGTGCCGCATGAAGGGGAGCAGCCCCTGACCGACGAAGCGCTGAAAAACGCCCCGCACGATTTCCTTGAACGCGACTTGATCGCCCGAACCAGCATGGGCCCCGTGCAATGGGACATGATCGTGACCCTGGGCAAACCGGGCGACCCGCAAGACAACCCCACCCTGCCCTGGCCGGAAGACCGCGAACACTTCAAGGCCGGCACGCTGACGATTTCGAAAGCCCAGCCGCAAGCCGGCGCGGCGTGCGAGAAGATCAATTTCGATCCGCTGGTGATGGCCGACGGCATTGCGCCGACCAATGATCCGGTGTTGCTGTTCCGCTCGCCGGCTTATGCAATTTCGTTTGGGAAGCGGTTGTCGGGGAATTGATTTCGGAAAAAGTCGATCGGGTCTAGTTAATGGGATTGCGCTGTTAGCTCGGCCCGACTGATCTGAAATGAAAAACCCGCGCCTCCGAAAGGTAGCGCGGGTCTGTTTGGATCGAAGATTCTTTACTTCTTGAGTGCAGACGCGGGTGTACTGGAAGATGCACTCGCTGCAGGCGCAGCAGCCTTGGCCGATGAAGCAGCCGATGCCGGAGCCGTTGCAGCAGCCGGTGCGCCAGGCTTGGCTTGGCCATTCACCACCAGCCCGGCTTGCGAAAGCTTGCTGCTGTTCTTGTCGCCAATACCTTTCACCCGCTTCTGCAGGTCGGCCCAGTCCTTGAAGTCGCCGTTCTTGGTGCGTTCGGCGATGATGGCCTTGGAGATGGTGGGGCCTATGCCTTTGACGCCGTCCAGTGCCGATTGGTCGGCCTTGTTGACCTCAACTTCCGCAAACGCGATACCCATGGTCAACAGGAACGCAAAGCATGCCAGCAGGAATTTCTTGATCATGATTAATCCTTTCAATTGGGGGTGGGGAATCAGTCAATTACCAAACAATTCTTCTGGGGTGACAGTTGCCGTGCCCAGTTTGCCGACCACGATGCCGCCGGCCCGGTTGGCGATTTCGACGGCTTCTTCCATGCTCTTGCCGCTGCCCAGCATGACGGCCATGGTGGCAATCACCGTATCGCCGGCGCCGGAGACGTCGAACACTTCGCGCGCCATGGCCGGGAAGTTGCTCTGGCCGCCGTCGGTGTAAAGTGTCATGCCTTCTTCCGAACGCGTCAATAGCAAGGCATCAAGTTGCAATTCGGCGCGCAGGTTTTGCGCCTTGGCAGTGAGCTGTTCCTCACTGTTCCAGGAACCGACGATGCGCTTCAGTTCGCCCTTGTTGGGCGTGAGCATGGTGGCGCCGCTGTAGCGCGTGAAATCGTCGCCCTTGGGGTCGACCAGAACCGTCTTGCCGGCTGTGCGAGCGGCGGCGATCATGGCCGCCACGTCGACCAAGCCGCCCTTGGCATAGTCGGACAGCACGATGACGTCGTTGCCGTTGAGCAGCGCATTGAATTGCGTGAGCTTGGTTTTCAACACGACTTCGGTCGGCGCTTCTTCGAAGTCGATGCGCAAGAGCTGCTGCTGGCGGCTCAACACGCGCAGCTTGACGATGGTGGCGATGCTGGGGTCGCGCTGCAGGTGGCTGGCGATCTTGAGATCGGTCAACATGCGCTCGAGCGAATCGCCCGGTTCGTCCTTGCCGACCACGCCGAGCAGGCCGACTTGCGCGCCCAAAGCTGCCGCATTGCGCGCCACGTTGGCGGCGCCGCCCAGGCGCTCGTCGCGCTTGCCGATGCGCACGACGGGCACCGGGGCTTCGGGCGAGATACGGTCCACGTCGCCGAACCAGTAACGGTCCAGCATGACGTCGCCGGCTACGAGAATGCGGGCCGCTGTCTTGTCCTTGCTCATGCTTATGCCTTGGTCAGCACCGAGCGGCCGATGCCGTGGTATTCAAAGCCGGCTTCGGACATGGTGGAAGGCTCGAACAGGTTGCGCCCGTCGAAGATCACCGGTGTCTTGAGCAGGCGCTTGACCTGTTCGAAGTCGGGGCTGCGGAAGGCTTTCCATTCGGTGACGATGGCGAGCGCGTCGGCGTCCGTCAGCGCATCCATCGGGCTTTCGGCGAAGCGGATCTTTTGCAGCGCTTGGGGCGCATCGGCGAAATCGAGCGCGAGGCAGCGCGTGGCCTCTTCCATGGCGACCGGGTCGTACACGGCAACGGTGGCACCGCGCTTGACCAGCTCGCCGATCAGCACACGCGACGAGGCTTCGCGCATGTCGTCGGTATTGGGCTTGAATGCCAGGCCCCAGATGGCGAAGTGGCGGCCGGCCAAATCGTCGCCGAAGCGGTGCACGATCTTCTTGCCCAGCACGTGCTTTTGCTTGTCGTTGACGGCTTCCACGGCGCGCAGGATCAGCAAATCCTGCCCGAATTCGCGCGCGGTGCGCTCCAGCGCCTGCACGTCCTTGGGGAAGCAGGAGCCGCCATAGCCGCAGCCGGCGTAGAGGAAGCTGTAGCCGATGCGCGGGTCGGAGCCGATGCCGTGGCGCACGGCTTCAATGTCGGCACCGACGCGGTCGGCCAGGTTGGCCAGCTCATTCATGAAGGAGATACGCGTGGCCAGCATGGCGTTGGCGGCATACTTGGTGAATTCTGCCGAGCGCACGTCCATCCAGAAGGTGCGTTCGTGGTTGCGGTTGAAGGGCGCGTAAAGCGTCTTCATCATGTTGTGCGCCTGCTGCCCTTCCGCGGTGTCGTCGCAGCCGATGACGATGCGGTCCGGACGCATGAAGTCTTCCACCGCCGCGCCTTCTTTGAGGAACTCGGGGTTGGAGACGACGGAGAATTTGATTTGTTCCTGGCGTATCGCCAGTTCTTCCGCAATCGCGGTGCGCACGCGGTCCGCGGTGCCGACGGGCACGGTGGACTTGTCGACCACGACCTTGAAGCCGTGCATGTGGCGGCCGATGTTGCGCGCAGCGGCGACCACGTATTGCAAATCGGCCGAGCCGTCCTCGTCGGGCGGCGTGCCGACGGCGATGAACTGGATGTCTCCGTGCGCCACGGAGGCTGCCACGTCGGTCGAGAAATGCAGGCGGCCGGCGGCGCGATTGCGCGCCACGATTTCGGCCAGGCCCGGCTCATGGATGGGAATGCCGCCATTGTTGAGGATATCGATCTTGCGCTGATCGACGTCGAGACAGAAGACGTTGTTGCCGAGTTCGGCGAGGCAGGCGCCGGTGACGAGACCGACGTAGCCGGTGCCGATGATGGTGATCTTCATAATACGTTTCTCAGTTCATGACATTCAATTCTTCGGTGCGCCTTGGCGGATAGGTCTCCCATCCGTTGCAGCCCGGGCATTGCCAGTAGAACTGGCGCGCCTTGAAGCCGCAATGGCTGCATTGGTAGCGCGCCAGCTTTTGCGCATGGCTGTGCACCAGGTTCTTGACGGTCGAGAGTTCGGGCCGCACTTCGAGCGAGGTGTCCATCAGGCGCACTTCGAGGAACTTGTCCAGGCCCAAGAGCGTGGGCGTGCGGCGCAATTCGTCGCTTACCAATTGGCGTGCAGCATCGACGCCATCGAGTTCGAACACGGCCTTGAACACCACTTCGAGCAAGTCGATGGAAGACGCTTCAGCGAGGTAGAGCTTCAACAGGTTGACGCCTTCCTGCGGCCGGCCCACGGCGCGATAACCGTCCATCATGCGCTGGGCCACGAGCGCCACGTGCGGCACGCTTTGCTGCTCCACGCGGCGCCAGGCTAGCAAGGCGCCTTCGGTGTCGCCCTTGGCCAGCAAGGCGTCGCCGATCAGCATGGTGGCGCGCACGCTCTTGCGGTCGGTGGCGAGGGCCTTGTCGAGCAGGGCGAGCGCGGCATCGGGGTGGGTGTGCACCAGTTCATCCTGCGCCAGTTCGCAATAGAACTGGGCGATCTCTTTTTGCCGCGCGCCGGCGCCGGCTTCCTGCAAGCCGTGGGCGGCTTCGATAGCGCGCACCCATTCCTTTTCGCGCTGGAAGATTTCGAGCAGGGCGCGGCGGGCCTGGGCGCTGTATTGGGTGTCGATCAGCTTGTTGTAAGTCTCTTCCGCGCGGTCGAGCAAGCCGGCTTTCAGGTAGTCTTGCCCGAGTTCATAGAGTGCATGGACCTGGTGTTCCTGCGGCAGGTCTGGCCTGGCAAGCAGGTTTTGGTGCACGCGGATGGCGCGCTCGGTTTCGCCGCGGCGGCGGAACAGGTTGCCCAATGCAAAGTGCAATTCCACCGTCTCGGGGTCGAGCTTGACGATTTCGATGAAGGCGTCGATGGCCTTGTCGGGCTGCTCGTTCAAGAGAAAGTTCAAGCCCTTGAAATAGCCGCGCGGCAAGGTGCGCGATTCGGAGAGCAGTTGGCGGATATCGATGCGCGCCGCGATCCAGCCCAAGGCGAAAAAGGCCGGAATGCCGAGCAGCCACCAGGTTTCAAATTCCATGCGAGGTGTTGTTATTCAGGGTAATTTGGAATTATAGCAATCAAGGCTTCGCCGCCATGGATTCGGCCTGGCGCGGATTGGCGCGCGCGGCGACCAGGGCTTGCTGTTCCTGTTCCATGCGGTTGACGGTCTTTTGGTGCTTGGTGGCTTCGCGGCGATGGCGGAACACCATGGGCATCATGGCCAGCACGCCTCCGATGGCGCCCATGAGGAAGAAGCCGAGCAGGATCAAGACCATGGGGCCGCGCATTTCATAATTGAGGAAGAAATGCAGCACGGCTTCGTGGGTATTTTCCAGCGCAAAGCCGAAAAACAGGACGAACAATATGACCGCGGCGAGTCTTGTTAGCAGTTTCATCATCGTTTCCGGTTGTCAAGGGCGCTTGGCGCTTGTTTGTTTTGTGTTGCTGATTGTACGTGAAAAATGCCTTACTTCAGACTACTCCGAACGGCACCTCCGCTCCCCTCGCCCACGTGCGGGAGAGGGGCGGGCGAGAGGATAAGGGAGGTTATGCTTTGACTCCGATGTTTTCAGTCAAATTCCCAAAAAAGTCCTTTCAGCCGTTAAGCTTAGTCCGATGCGCTCACTCTCCCCTGCCCGTCTCCCGCAAGAGAGAGAGGGGATCCAAGCAGCGGCAGACGGTTGTGATAGCCCAAAGAAAAACGGCACCAAAAGGTGCCGTTCCTCATTTCACTACCAATCCCCCAGACCTAATCATCCTTGATGGGCTGCCCCACCATGGCATCGACGCGTTCGCGCAATTCCTTGCCCGGCTTGAAGTGCGGTACCCGTTTTTCCGGCACCATCACCTTGTCGCCCGACTTGGGGTTGCGTCCGATACGCGGCGGACGGCTGTTCAGCGCAAAACTGCCAAAACCGCGGATCTCGATGCGCTGGCCGCTCGCCAAGGCGTCAGCCATGGCATCGAGTATGGTCTTGACAGCAAAATCCGCATCTTTCGCGACCAACTGCGGGTATTTCTCAGCGAGCCGCGCGATCAATTCAGATTTCGTCATTGACTAGGTTTATCCCAGGCTAATTAGGCAGATCAGTTCTTGTTGTCGAGCTTGGCCTTGAGCAAGGCGCCCAAGCTGGTCGTACCGGAAGCTGCGTTGGAGTCCGAAGACATCTTTTGCATGGCTTCTTGCGTATCGGCATTGTCCTTGGCCTTGATCGACAGTTGGATGCTGCGTGCCTTGCGGTCGATGTTGATGACCATGGCTTCGACCTTGTCGCCGACCTTCAGGTGCGTACCGGCATCTTCCACGCGGTCGCGCGAGATTTCGGATGCACGCAGGTAGCCTTCGACTTCTTCGGACAAGGCGATCACGGCGCCCTTCGGCTCGACCGACTTGACCGTACCCGACACCATCGCGCCCTTGTCGTTCATGGCGGCGAAGTTGTTGAACGGGTCGCCTTCGAGTTGCTTGACGCCCAGCGAAACGCGCTCGCGTTCCACGTCGATGGCCAGCACGATGGCTTCCAGCTCGTCGCCCTTCTTGAAGCGGCGCACGGCTTCTTCGCCAGCTTCGGTCCAGGACAGGTCGGACAGGTGAACCAGGCCGTCGATGTTGCCGGCCAGGCCGATGAACACGCCGAAGTCGGTGATCGACTTGATTGCGCCCTTGACCTTGTCGCCCTTCTTGTGCGACATGGCGAAGTCATCCCACGGATTGGCCTTGCATTGCTTCATGCCCAGGCTGATACGGCGGCGTTCTTCGTCGATTTCCAGAACCATGACTTCGACTTCGTCGCCCAGCTGGACAACCTTGTTCGGAGCCACGTTCTTGTTGGTCCAATCCATTTCGGAAACGTGGACCAGGCCTTCGATGCCTTGTTCGACTTCCACGAACGCGCCGTAGTCGGTCAGGTTGGTGACCTTGCCGAACAGGCGGGTGCCTTGCGGGTAACGGCGCGAGAGGCCGGTCCAGGGGTCGTCGCCCAATTGCTTGACGCCCAGCGAAACGCGGTTCTTCTCTTGATCGTACTTCAAGACCTTGGCGGTGATTTCCTGGCCGACCGTCAGCACTTCCGACGGGTGACGCACACGGCGCCATGCCAGGTCGGTGATGTGCAGCAGGCCGTCGATGCCGCCCAGGTCGACGAACGCGCCGTAGTCGGTGATGTTCTTGACGACGCCGGTCACGACCGTGCCTTCCTTCAGCGTTTCCATCAGCTTGGCGCGCTCTTCGCCCATCGAGGCTTCGATGACGGCGCGGCGCGACAGCACGACGTTGTTGCGCTTGCGGTCGAGCTTGATGACCTTGAATTCCATGGTCTTGCCTTCGTACGGCGTCGTGTCCTTGACGGGACGCGTATCGACCAGCGAGCCCGGCAGGAAGGCGCGGATGCCGTTGGTCAGAACGGTCAGGCCGCCCTTGACCTTGCCATTGACGGTACCGGTGACGATTTCGCCCGATTCCATGGCCTTTTCCAGAGCCAGCCACGAGGCCAGGCGCTTTGCCTTGTCGCGCGACAGGATGGTGTCGCCGAAGCCGTTTTCCAGCGATTCGATAGCGACGGAGATGAAGTCGCCGACCTTGACTTCGATTTCGCCGGCGTCATTCTTGAATTCTTCAACGGGGATGAAAGCTTCCGACTTCAGGCCGGCGTTGACGATCACGAAGTTGTGATCGAGGCGAACGACTTCAGCCGAAATGACTTCGCCCGAACGCATGTCTTGACGCGACAGCGATTCTTCAAACAGGGCGGCAAAGCTTTCCATACCGGAGGATGCGGGGGAGGTTGCAGTAGACATAAAAGGTTTCAATACAGGTTTTGGCCAATCCAGCTGAATGTTTTTTGCAAGCAGCGGAACTGGGTCAGGTTTATCAACGTCCGTTCCCGCATTGCGCGGGGGCGGACACCAAAGTGAGCCATACGGGCCCTGGGCACTACGAATTCAATGCTTCTTTATTTCGGCGTACCAGCGGAGCACCTGTTCCACGGCTTCATCAGCCGTCATGTTCGATGTTTCCAGCAAATGCGCCCCTTCGGCAGGCTTCAGGGGAGCAATGGCGCGGTTGCTGTCGCGTGCGTCACGTTCCCACAAATCTTTCAAAAGGTCTTCCATATTAGCAGGAATTCCTTTTTCAATCAATTGCTTATAGCGT
Organism: Burkholderiaceae bacterium; assembly: GCA_036384915.1. Lineage (GTDB taxonomy): Bacteria > Pseudomonadota > Gammaproteobacteria > Burkholderiales > Burkholderiaceae_D > PKWO01. The sequence goes on along the minus strand of DASVLJ010000025.1, from coordinate 217,887 downwards.
CTTTGCGCACGCGCCTCCGGGGTGGCCGTCAAAAACACTTTCAACTGGGCGTGGGGGAAGATCACCGAGCCCATATCGCGCCCATCCGCAACCAGGCCGGGATGTTGGCGGAAGCTCAGTTGCAAGCCATATAGAGCGTGGCGCACCGTTGGCAAAGCTGCAATTTTTGAAGCCGTATTGCCGACTTCCTCGGCACGGATGGCATGGCTGACGTTTTCGCTGGCCATGATGATCTTGTCGCCTTGGAAAGACACGTTCAAGTGCTCGGCCAGCTTGGCCAGGGCGTGTTCATCGCTCAGCGGGGTGTTGCTTTTCAGTGCGGCCAGGGCGGTCAGGCGATACAGGGCTCCAGAATCGAGGTAATGAAAGCCAAGCTTGTCGGCGACTCTGTGGGCGACGGTTCCCTTGCCGGAGGCGGTGGGACCGTCGATGGTGATGACGGGATAGTGGATTTGGGTCATGGAGGCTCCTGTAACCGAGTTTACCTGATTCAGGGCAAGCAAGGCCCGGGCCGGGCATTGAGCGATATTTTGATACGCATCAAAGCTTGACTTTATTTTGAAATCGATCAAAATACAAACATATTTTGAAAATCATCAAAATAAATAAATGACCTCAACCGATATTTTCAAGGCGCTGGCCGACCCCAGCCGGCGCAAGATCTTGAAGCTGCTGCAAGGCGGCTCGATGACGGCCGGCGCCATTGCCGAGTCGTTCGCGATGACCAAGGGCACCTTGTCGCACCACTTCAATGTCTTGAAAGAAGCGGGCCTGGTGCGCTGCGAGCGGCGCGGACAGCAGATGGTTTACGCCATCAACACCAGCGTGTTTGAAGATGTGGCGGCGCTGATGCTCGATCTGTTTCAGGCCGCGAAATCCGATGCACCCGCCAAGGAATGACTTTGCCGCGCTTTTGAACCACCTGGAGCGATAACATGCAAGCAAGAACCTATACACTGATCCGCCTGATTCTCGCCGGCACCGCATTATTGGCAGGCGCCCTCCTCTACGCGCAACTTCCGGAGCGCTTGCCGGTGCACTGGAACGCTCACATGCAAGCCAACGGCTTCCTCGCCAAGCCTTGGGGAGTATGGACCTTCCCCGTCATGACGACGGTGCTTGCGCTCCTGGCGGAACTGTTCCCCTTGCTCTCGCCCAAGGGTTATGAACTCAGGCATGGCGACCCGAGCTTCCAGCACATCATGTTGGCCATCACGGCTTTCGGCACGTTCATGACAGCCATCGTGTTTGCCGGCGGCATGGGTCTGACGATTGCCCAAGACCAGCTGGTGGGATTGAACATCGGACTCTTGATTGCCGTGCTCGGCAATGTGCTGTCCAAGGTGAGACGCAATTTCTTCATCGGCATACGCACCCCGTGGACGCTGGCCAGCGAGGAAGTCTGGTTGCGCACACACCGACTCGGCGGCCGGCTCCTGCTTGCTTCGGGCTTGCTTGTCGGCATTGCGTCGCTGGCCGGTCTCGATACCCGCTTGCCGTTTCTCGCAACCATAGCGGCCGCATTGATCAGCGTGGCGTATTCCTTCGTGCTGTATCGCAGGCTTGATGCCAACGACAGATTGAACTGAATGCAGCCGGTAGGTTGTGCTGAGCCTGCGAAGCCCAACGATCCGACGTTTCCATTTTCACCGCAAGTATTTACACAACGTCCGCCGTTGGGCTTCGCTTCGCTCAGCGCCAACCTACCATTCGCTTACAGCAAATCGTTCGTCGCCACCTTGGCAAAAGCTTCAAAGTAATCGGGGAAAGTCTTCGCCACACACTTCGGATCATTGATCCGCATCACATTGCCACGGCGAGATGCGCCGGTCAATGAGGCCAACGAGAAGCACATCGCCATGCGATGGTCGTCGTAGGTATCGATCGTGGCCGCCTGGATTTCAGCGGGAGGGGTGACCTTGATGTAGTCCGGCCCTTCTTCCACGACCGCACCGAGCTTGCGCAGCTCGGTGGCCATGGCCGCGATACGGTCGGTTTCCTTGACGCGCCAGCTGGCGATGTTGCGCAGCACGCTGGTGCCGTCGGCATAGAGCGCGGCCACGGCGATGGTCATGGCGGCGTCGGGGATATGGTTGAAATCGGCGTCGATGGCTTTCAGGGCGCCGCGCGACTCGACTTCGATCCAGTTCGGGCCGGTGGTGATGTGGGCACCCATGGCTTGCAGGGCCTCGACGAAGCGCACGTCGCCCTGGATGCTGTCGGCGCCCACGCCTTGCACGCGCACCGGGCCGCCTGCTATGGCGCCGGCCGCGAGGAAGTAGGATGCCGAGGAGGCATCGCCTTCGACGTGGATTTCGCCAGGGCTGGTGTAGTGCTGGCCGGCGGCGATGGTGAAGGCGCGCCATTCGTCGCGCTGCACGGTGACGCCGAAGCGCTGCATGAGCTTGAGCGTGATTTCGATGTAGGGCTTGGAGATCAGCTCGCCTATCACTTCAATGGTCACCGGCTCCTGCTTGGCCATCAGCGGGGCGGCCATCAGCAAGGCGGTGAGGAATTGGCTGGAGACGTTGCCGCGCACTTGCAGCTTGTGCTTGTGCACGTGGCTGCGGCCAATGTGCAGCGGCGGATAGCCGGGTTGACCCGTGTATTCGATTTTGGCGCCGATGTCGTTCAGCGCATCGACCAGGTCGCCGATGGGCCGCTCGTGCATGCGGGCCACGCCGTGCAGCTTGTAGTCGCCGCCCAGGACTGCCAATGCCGCCGTCAGCGGGCGGATGGCGGTGCCGGCGTTGCCCATGAACAGATCGGCTTGGCGGGCTGGGAAGGCGCCGTCGCCGCCGTGGACGATGTAATCGTTCGAGCTGCCTTGTTGCTCCCACTTGATGCCTAGTTGCCGCAGGGCGTTCAACATGACGAGGGTGTCGTCGGAGGCCAGCAGGTCGTGGATGTGGGTAGTGCCTTTTGATAGCGCGGCCAATAGCAGCGTGCGGTTCGAGATGCTTTTCGAGCCGGGGAGTTGCACTGTGCCTCGAGCGTGCATGGCGGGTTGGAGGTCTAGGTGTTCCGGGTAGTGCTTCATATTCGTCTCTATCTATCGCTTGCTGGACTCCCCTCCCCCATGAAAATGGAAGAGGGGCGAGGGGAAAGGGTGCTTGCGCTTCTACCAACCCTATTAATAAGTTAGCCTGTGCGCTCCCTCTCCCCTACCCCTCTCCCGCAAGCGGGAGAGGGGTTCTTTCTCTCTACTTTTCGGCTGCTTCTATGGTCTTGATCCACTCATGCCTTGCATGCTGCGCATTCGCGTATACCGCCTCCAATGCCCTGCCGTCGGCTGCCGCTAGCGACACGCGCAGGCGGGCAAGCTGCGCCATGTAGGCATCCAGCTCATCCAACAAAGCCGCCCGGTTCGCCAGCGAAATATCCCGCCACATCTCCGGCGAAGACCCCGCGATACGCGTGAAATCGCGAAAGCCGCTCGCGGCATACTGGAACAGCAGATCGGCATGCGGCTTGTTGGCAATATCGTCCACCAGCGCATAGGCCAGCAAGTGCGGCAAATGGCTCACTGCCGCAAACACCAGGTCGTGCTGCTCGGCGCTCAATTGATGGATGACGGCACCGCAGGCAGTCCATGCGGCGGCCACGCGCTCGATGTCTTCCTTGCGGTTCTCCGGCAGCGGTGCCAGCACAACCTTCTTGCCTTGATACAGATGATCGATGGCGGCGTCGGGCCCGTTGGTTTCGCGGCCCGCGATCGGATGGCCGGGGACGAATTGGTCGATGCGGGCGCCCAGCGCCTTGCGGGCGGCGGCCACCACGTCGGCCTTGGTGCTGCCGCAATCGGTGACGATCACACCCGGCTGCAGGTGCGGCGCGATCGAGGCCAGCACGGCGCCGGTCTGCGCCACAGGCGCTGCCAGCAACACCAGGTCGGCGCCATGCACGGCATCGGCCGCCGATTCGGCGGCGCGGTCGATGATGCCCAGTTCGCGGGCACGCTCCAGCGAGGCGCCGCTGCGGTCCATGCCGACGATTTCGCCGACCATGCCGGCCTTCTTCAGCGAGAGCGCAAACGAGCCGCCGATCAAGCCGACGCCGAAGATGGCGACCTTATTGAACATCGGCACTCCGCTTCACCGCAAAACCTCTTTCAGCGCAGCGATGAAGGCGGCGTTTTCTTCGGGCAGGCCGATGGTGATGCGCAAAAACTTCGGCAAACCGTAGCTGCCCACCGGGCGTACGATAATGCCGCGCTTGAGCAGCGCCAGGTTCACGGCCGCGCCGGAGCCTTCGTCATCGCCCACGCGCACCAGCACGAAATTGCCCGACGACGGTACGTAGTCGAGGCCGAGTTCGTCGAAAGCGGCCGTCAATTGCTTGTAGCCCGCGGCGTTCAGTTGCGCGCTCTTTTGCAGGAATTCCTTGTCGCCCAAGGCCGCGACTGCCGCCGCCTGCGCCATGGTGTTGACGTTGAAAGGCTGGCGGATGCGGTTGAGCAAATCGGTAATGCCGGGCTGGGCGATGCCGAAGCCGACGCGCAAGCCGGCCAGGCCGTAAGCCTTGGAAAAGGTGCGCGACACGATCAGGTTGGGATGGCGCCGCACCCAGGCCGTGGAATCGTACTGCAATTCGGGGGCGAGGTATTCGTCATACGCTTGATCGAGCACCACGACCACATTGGGCGGCACGGCCTTGATGAAGGCTTCGAGTTCTTCCTTGGCGATGAAAGTGCCGGTCGGGTTATTCGGGTTGGCGATGAAGATCAGCTTCACGGCCGGCGTCAGCACGGAGAGGAAGCCAGGCAAATCATGCGCGTAGTTTTTCGCCGGCACCACGATGGGCTTGCCCCCCGTGGCTTGCACGGCCAGCGGGTAGACGGCAAAGGAAAACTCCGAATATATCGCGTAGTCGCCCGGCTGCACGAAGGCATGCGCGGCGAGTTCGAGGATGTCGTTGCTGCCGTTGCCGAGCGTGATCCATTCGGGCGGCACATCATACTTTTGCGACAACGCGGCCTTCAAATCGAAGCCGTTGGCGTCGGGGTAGCGTGCTATGTCTTCCATCGCCGCCAGCATGGCGCGCTTGGCCGATTCGGGCATGCCGAGCGGGTTTTCGTTGGAGGCGAGCTTGATGATTTTGGCTTCATCAAGGCCGAATTCACGCGCGACTTCGGCGATGGGCTTGCCGCCCTGGTATGGAGCGATGGCGCGGACGTAGTCCGGGCCGAATTGATTGGACATGATTACAAACTCAAAGGGTAGGAACCAAGCACGCGGAAGAAGGCCGCGCTCTTTTTCAAGTCGTCGAGCGCGCGCGCCACGTTCTCTTGCTGCGCATGGCCTTCGACGTCGACGTAGAAGTAATACTCCCAGGTGCCGACGCGGGCCGGGCGCGACTCGAAGCGCGTCATCGACACGCCGTGCGTCGCCAGCGGCGCCAGCAGGTTGAGCAAAGCCCCGGCCTTGTTCGGCACGGCCAGGACCAGCGAGGTCTGGTCGCGTCCCGAGGGCGTGGTGTTCAGCCGTCCGACCACGGCGAAGCGCGTGCGGTTGTGCGGGTCGTCCTGGATATGGGCAGCGATGGTTTGCAGGTCGTACTTCTGCCCCGCGATGTGGCCGGCAATCGCCGCGATGGTCGGGTCTTCGCTGGCCATGCGCGCCGCCTCGCCGTTGGAGGCCACGGCCTGCCGCTCCATGTTGGGGTAATGCTGGTTGAGCCAGGCCTGGCATTGCGCCAGCGCTTGCGAATGGGCGCAGATGCGCGTTACGCCGTCCATGGTGCCGCTCTTGCTCATCAGGCTGTGATGCACGGCAATCGATATCTCTCCCGAGATCGAGAGCGAAGTCTGCAGCAACAGGTCGAGCGTGCGGTTGATTGCGCCCTCGGAAGAATTTTCCACCGGCACCACGCCGAAATCTGCCGTGCCTGCTTCGGTGGAGCGGAACACTTCATCGATCGAAACGCAGGGCAGGCTTTCCACCGCGTGGCCGAACTGCTGGTACACGGCCTGCTCGCTGAAGGTGCCGGCCGGGCCGAGATAGGCCACGGTGACGCGCCGTTCCAACGAGCGGCACAGCGACATCACTTCGCGGAAAATCATTTGCATGTCGGAAGACGCCAGCGGCCCCTGGTTGCGCTCGGCCACGCGGCGCAGCACCATGGCTTCGCGTTCGGGGCGGAACACCGGGGCATTGGTCTCGGCCTTGACGTGGCCGACTTCCTGCGCCAGACGGGCGCGTTTGTTCAACAGGTCGACCAGTTGGCTGTCGATCGCATCGATCTGCTCGCGCAGAGGTTTGAGTTTTTCGTCGCTCATGGGAGGCGTCCAGAATACGTGCTCAATACCGTTGAATCTGTAACTTCGGACGGGATCGTAGGGTGGAAAAGCCGCAGGCGCATTCAACCAAAATGCGTCAAATGGCCTAATCCGGGCACATGGTGGAATGCGCTGCGCTTTTCCACCCTACATATCATTCCGTGCGGCGCAATCCATTGCGCCCTACAAATTCAACGGCACTACTATCCGTTACGGGCCTCAAAATCCTTCATGTAGGCGATCAGCGCTTGCACGCCCTCCATGGGCATCGCGTTATACAGCGAAGCACGCATGCCGCCTACCGATTTGTGGCCCTTCAATTGCAGCAGGCCGTGCTCTTTGGCGCCTGCCAGAAACGCCGTGTTGAGCGTTTCGTCGTGCAGATAGAACGGCACGTTCATGCGTGAACGGCATTCCCTGACAACCCGGTTTTGGTAAAACCCGGTCGAATCCAGATAATCATACAGCATGGCGGACTTGGCGAGATTGCGCTCTTCCATCGCCTTCACGCCGCCCTGCTTTTTCAGCCATTGGAACACCAGGCCGGCGATGTAGATCGCATACGTCGGCGGGGTGTTGTACATCGAATTGTTTTCCGCCACCGTCTTCCACTCGAAAGCCGAGGGGCAGATCGGCAAGGCGCAGTTGAGCAGGTCCTCGCGCACGATCACCACCGTCAAGCCGGCCGGGCCGAGGTTCTTTTGCGCGCCGCCGAAGATCACGCCATAGCGCGACACATCCACCGGGCGCGCCATGATGTGGGACGACATGTCGGCCACCAGCGGCACATCGCCGACTTCCGGCACGAAATGGTATTCCAGCCCGTCGATGGTTTCGTTGGTGCAGATGTGGACGTAGGCGGCGTCCTTGCTCAATTTCCACGATGCCGGATCGGGAATGGCCGTCAGCTTGTTGTCTTCCGCCGTAGCGGCAATGTTGACGGTGGCATACTTGGCCGCTTCCCTGGCCGACTTTTTGGTCCAGGAACCGGTAATGACGAAATCCGCCGTGGCCGGTTGGGCTTTGCGGCCGAGCAGATTCATCGGCACGATGGCGTTTTCGCCAAGGCCGCCACCTTGCAGGAACAAGACCTTGTAATTATCCGGTACAGAGAGCAGCTCGCGGAAATCCGCCAGCGCCGCTTCGTGGATGGACATGAACTCGGGGCCGCGATGGCTCATTTCCATGACCGACATGCCGCTGCCGTGCCAATCGAGCATCTCGGCGGCGGCTTGCTGCAACACTTCCTTTGGGAGTACGGCGGGGCCTGCGGAGAAGTTGTAGATTGCGGTCATGAATCTCTTGCCATTTGATTGAGACTACGGGACTCCCCTCTTCCACTTGCGGGAGAGGGGTGGGGGAGAGGGTAGTTGTGCTTTGACTCCCTTTAAAACCGAGCCAGATCGCTGTCTCCCTCTCCCCCGCCCCTCTCCCGCGAGCGGGGAAGGGGTTCATTTATTTCCTTACTTGCCGGTCGGCTCGTCGCCGCCGTCACTACCTTCGGCACCCTCGCCTTCGGCAACCTCCACATCCGCGTCGGTTTCAACCACTCGCTGCAGCCCCGAAAGCTTGGTGCCGTCTTCCACCGCAATCAAGGTCACGCCCTGCGTGGCGCGGCCCATTTCGCGGATTTCGGCGACACGGGTGCGGATCAGCACGCCGCCGGTGGTAATCAGCATGATTTCGTCGCTGGGCTCGACCAGCGTCGCGGCCACCACCTTGCCGTTGCGCTCGGAAGTCTGGATCGCGATCATGCCCTTGGTGCCGCGGCCGTGGCGCGTGTATTCGGTGATCGGGGTGCGCTTGCCGAAGCCGTTTTCGGTGGCGGTGAGCACGGATTGCTGCTCGTTCTCGGCAACCAGCAGGGCGATGACTTGCTGGCCGTCGTCCAGGTTCATTCCGCGCACGCCACGTGCGGTGCGGCCCATCGGGCGCACGTCGTTCTCGTCGAAGCGCACGGCCTTGCCCGCGTCGGAGAACAGCATCACGTCGTGCTCGCCGTCGGTCAGCGCGGCGCCGATCAGATAATCGCCTTCGTCGAGGTCGACCGCGATGATGCCGGCCTTGCGCGGGTTGGAGAAGTCCGACAGCGGAGTCTTCTTCACCGTACCCAGGGACGTTGCCATGAAGACAAAATGGTTCTCCGGGAAGCTGCTGTTGTCGCCCGAGAGCGGCAGCACCACGGTGATCTTTTCGCCGTCGTGCAGCGGGAACATGTTGACGATAGGCTTGCCGCGCGAGGTGCGCGAGCCCTGCGGCACTTCATAGACCTTGAGCCAATACATGCGGCCGCGGTTGGAGAAGCACAGGATGTAGTCGTGCGTGTTGGCGATGAAAAGCTGGTCGATCCAGTCGTCGTCCTTGGTCGCCATGGCTTGCTTGCCGCGTCCGCCGCGTTTTTGCGCGCGGTATTCCGAGACAGGCTGGGCCTTCATATAGCCCGAGTGCGAGAGTGTGACCACCATGTCTTGCGGGGTGATCAAGTCTTCCGTGCCGAGATCGGTGGCGTTCAATTCGATCTGCGAACGGCGTTCGTCCTTCGCGCCGTATTCGTTCTTGGCCGCGTTCATTTCATCGGTAATGATGACGGTCACGCGCTCGGGCTTGGCCAGGATGTCGAGCAGGTCGGCAATCTCGGCCATCACGTCCTTGTACTCGTTGACGATCTTGTCCTGCTCAAGGCCGGTCAGGCGTTGCAGGCGCATCTGCAGGATTTCCTGCGCCTGGTCGTCGGACAGCTTGTACAGGCCGTCGGCCTGCATGCCGTAATGCTTGGGCAGGTTTTCCGGACGGAAGGCGTCGATGCCCGGGCCGGGGCCGTCGCCGGTGCGTGCCAGCATTTCGCGCACGAGCGAAGAATCCCAGGCGCGCGTCATCAATTCGGCCTTGGCCACGGGCGGCGTCGGTGCCGCCTTGATGATGGCGATGAATTCGTCGATGTTGGCCAGCGCAACCGCCAAACCTTCCAGCACGTGGCCGCGTTCGCGCGCCTTGCGCAGCTCGAACACCGTGCGGCGCGTGACGACTTCGCGGCGGTGCGACAGGAAGCATTCCAGCATCTGCTTCAGGTTCAACAGCTTCGGCTGGCCATCCACCAGGGCCACCATGTTCATGCCGAAGGTGTCTTGCAGCTGCGTCTGCTTGTAGAGGTTGTTCAGCACCACTTCAGCGACTTCGCCACGCTTCAATTCGATCACCACGCGCATGCCCGATTTGTCGGACTCATCGCGGATGTCGGAGATGCCGTCCAACTTCTTGTCGCGCACCAGTTCGGCGATGCGCTCCAGCAGCGACTTCTTGTTGACCTGGTAGGGCAGTTCGTCGACGATGATGGCGGTGCGGCCGCCTTCCTTGCCGTATTCCTCGAAGTGGGTCTTGGCGCGCATCACCACGCGACCGCGGCCGGTGCGGTAACCGTCTCGCACGCCCGAGACGCCGTAGATAATGCCGGCGGTGGGGAAGTCGGGCGCGGGGATGATTTCGATCAGCTCGTCGACCGAGCATTCCGGGTTGCGCAGCACGTGCAGCGCGCCGTTGATCACTTCGCCCAGGTTGTGCGGCGGAATGTTGGTGGCCATACCCACGGCAATACCGGACGAGCCGTTGATCAGCAGGTTGGGAATGCGCGTCGGCAGCACCGACGGTTCCTTCTCCTTGCCGTCGTAGTTGGGCACGAAATCGACGGTGTCCTTGTCGATATCGGCCATGATTTCGGACGAGATCTTTTCCAGGCGGCACTCGGTGTAACGCATGGCCGCGGCATTGTCGCCGTCGACCGAGCCGAAGTTGCCCTGGCCATCGACCAGCATGTAGCGCATGGAAAAATCCTGCGCCATACGCACCAGCGTGTCGTAGATCGACTGGTCGCCGTGGGGGTGGTACTTACCCATCACGTCGCCGACCACGCGGGCGCACTTCACATAGGGACGGTTCCAGACGTTGTTCGCCTCCTGCATCGCAAACAGCACGCGGCGGTGCACCGGCTTCAAGCCGTCGCGCACATCGGGCAAGGCACGGCCCACGATCACGCTCATGGCGTAATCGAGGTAGCTCTTGCGCATCTCTTCTTCTAGGGAAATCGGGATTGTTTCTTTGGCGAATTGATCCATTGGCGACGAACTTGGCTACGCGGGTTTTGAATTGGACCGCACTTCGCTGCAATTTTGGTAGCTTGACTACCAATAAGGTATTCAAGCAGCTTGCAGAAAAAGCACAGAATCGGTCATTTTAGCATGTCCGGGGGTGCCAAAATCACGCCCGGAGGGCAAAAAGCGCGGAGAGGTATCTTATTGTTTTTACATTGCTTTAACCTTCAATTGTCGTTGAAAAACGGCAAAGTATGATTTAATGGCGCACGAACAATTTGGACCGCTCCAAAGCACAAGACTCATCGAGAAAACCATGCAGAAAATTGCTATCGCCCTGGCCCTGACAGCCGCCCTGCCCGCCGCAGCCCTTGCCCAATCGAACGACATCAAGGCCAACAAGCCTTACAGCGCCTATGTGCAGGATTCGTCCGGCAACATCGTCAAAAGCGGCTCCGGCCTGTGCTGGCATACCAATTACTGGACCCCGGCCGATGCCGTGATCGGCTGCGACGGCGAACTCGTGCCGCCGATTGCCAACCCGATCGCCCCGCCCATGGTGGCGGCAAGCACGCCCCTGGTCCCGGCGCCACCCCCACCCGCACCGCCCAAGGCTTGCGACTTCAGCTTCGTATTGAAGGCTGACGAAACCTTCACCTTCAACTATGCCAAACTGTCGCCAGCGGCCAAGCATGGCCTCGACACCGACTTCCGCAACAAGCTCGGCACCTGCGCCACCGTCCAAAGCATCGTGGTAACCGGCTACACCGACCGCCTGGGCGGCGATGCCTACAACCAGAAGTTGTCGCAGAAACGCGCCGAAGCCGTGGCCGACTACTTGAAGAGCATCGGCGTAGCCGGCACCATCGAACAGCGCGGCATGGGCAAGGCCAACGAAATCGAACCCTGCACCGGCGTCAAGGGCGAAAAGAAGCTGATCCAATGCCTGGCGCCGAACCGCCGCGTCACCATTGACGTGCACGGCACGGCCAAGTAACGACCCGCAATACCCGGCAAGCGGCTTGGCCGCTTGCCGCCCTCGCCATATAGCCAGCCGGAAAAGTTTCCGGTAAAACTACCATTTCCGGGAACCAAGCCACTTTTGCTCTGGTCTCTGTTGTGCAAGCGGTAACGGTTGCCCCATTTCGTTGCAAATGCACCACAATCGGCTAAAAACGTCCTTTGGTCTGATTGGCAACCTGCACCAGGATAACGCCTGTGGCAGAATGGCGAGGAAGGTAATACTTGCCCCCCAATGTTGCCAGATGTAATCGAACCGTTACATTTGGCAGTTGAACAAGTGATACCATGCAACCTTAGTTGAAAACTTATTGCGCAGTTCTCTGCGGATACCTGAAACAAGAGGAAAAACATGAAAAAACTAGCACTTCTGACCCTTGCTGCATCCGCAGCGATCGTCTCGGTGTCGGCATTCGCATATGACGACATCAAGGCCCCCAAGCCCTACAGCGCCTACGTTCAGGACAGCAGCGGCACCATCGTCCGCGACCCGTTCGGCCTGTGCTGGCACACTAATTACTGGACCCCGGCCGATGCCGTCGAAGGCTGCGACAAGCCTATCACCAAGAAGGAAGAAGTCGCTCCGCCGCCGCCCCCGCCGCCCGCTCCGGTTGCTCCGCCGCCTCCGCCCGCTCCGAAGCCCACTTCGGAAAAGGTTACCTTCGCCGCTGACGCCTTCTTCGATTTCGACAAGGCTGTCCTGAAGCCCGAAGGCAAGGCCAAGCTCGACGACCTCACCTCGAAGCTCGGCGCGATCAACCTCGAAGTCATCATCGCCGTCGGCCACACCGACTCCGTGGGTGGCACCGAGTACAACCAAAAGCTGTCGGTGCGCCGCGCTGACGCCGTCAAGGCCTATCTGGTCTCGAAGGGCGTGGAAGCCAACCGCGTCTACACCGAAGGCAAAGGCAAGAGCCAACCGGTCGCCGACAACAAGACCGCCGAAGGCCGTGCCAAGAACCGCCGTGTGGAAATCGAAGTGGTCGGTACGCGCAGCACCAACCAGTAATCGGTTCCTCTCGCAGTTCTCAAACCCCGCTTCGGCGGGGTTTTTTCTTTTTGGACGGCACTATAAATCTACTGCGCAAACCAATCTCGGCCCTGCGATGCTCGCTGTACGCCGTTACGGCTGCGCTTCTCGAACCGGCCTTGGCTCGCTCGTTACGATTTCCAGTACCGTCCAACCGCCGTTATCTCCATTCTTTATCCCGGCGCCACCGAGCTATTTCGGTAGGTTGGGCCGGGCGTCGTCACGCTGAGCGCAGCGAAGCCAAGCGTGGCCCGGCCCAACAATCCTACGTTTACACTACGCAATCAGCCGAATTGACGCAGCGGTGTTGGGCTTCCCTGCGCTCAACCCAACCTACGGTGTATCATGGCGTCCATGAACGCCGATCCGACCGAACTGCAAAAATTCAGCGACCTCGCCCACCGCTGGTGGGACCCCACCTCCGAATTCCGGCCGCTGCATGAAATCAACCCGTTGCGCCTGGAATGGATCAATGCTCGCGCGCCCTTGTTCGGTAAGAACGTGCTCGACATCGGCTGCGGCGGCGGCATCCTGGCCGAAAGCATGGCAAGGAAAGGCGCCAAAGTCACCGGCATCGACCTTTCGGAAAAAGCCCTCAAGGTGGCCGACCTGCACAGCCTGGAATCCGGCGTGCAAGTCGCCTATGAACTGATCTCGGCCGAAGACATGGCCGCCAAGGCGCCGGAAAGCTTCGATATCGTCACCTGCATGGAAATGCTGGAACACGTGCCCGACCCAAGTGCCATCGTCAAAGCCTGTGCCAAGCTGGTCAAACCGGGTGGCAAACTGTTCTTCTCCACCATCAACCGCAACCCCAAGGCTTACCTGTTCGCCGTGGTGGGTGCGGAATACATCTTGCGCCTGCTGCCGAAGGGCACGCACGACTACGCCAAGTTCGTCACGCCGGCCGAGCTGGCGCATTTCATCCGCAACGCCGGGCTGGAGCTCGACGGCTTGAAAGGCATGGGCTACAACCCCCTGACCAAGATCTATTCGCTGAACCAGGACACCAGCGTCAACTACCTCGTTGCCGCCCACCGCCCTCTCTGACCCTGCATGAACAAAACACCGCGCGCCGTCCTGTTCGATCTGGACGGCACCCTGGCCGACACCGCCCCGGACTTGGCCGCCGCAGTCAACCGCCTGCGCATCGCGCGCGGGCTGGAACCGACACCGTATGAACAACTGCGCCCGGTCGCCTCGGCAGGCGCACGCGGCCTGGTCGGCGCAGCCTTCGGCGTCAAGCCTGGCGACGTGGAATTCGAACTACTGCGCAATGAATTCCTCATCAGCTACGAAACCAATCTGGCCGTGGAAAGCCGCTTGTTCGACGGCGTGGCGCAATTGCTCAACCACCTGGAACAGCAAGGCATCGCCTGGGGCGTGGTCACCAACAAGGCCGGGCGCTACACCAACGCCCTGGTACCGCAAATCGGCCTGGGCCATGCCGGCTGCGTGATCTCGGGCGACACCACGCCGCATGCCAAGCCGCATCCCGAACCACTGTTCGAAGCCGCACGCCGCCTTCAGCTGGAACCGCAGCATTGCTGGTACGTCGGCGACGACTTGCGCGACATCCTGGCCGGCCAGGCCGCCGGCATGACCACGGTAGCGGCCGCCTGGGGCTATTGCGGCAACAGCGAACCGCTCTCGTGGAATGCCGACTTGCTGGCAGAAACGCCATTGCATTTGATCAATTTCCTGCCGACAGCATAGGCATCCCCTTGTAAAACAGGCGGAACACCCCACGTATACGTTACAATTCCATCACTGCAACACCGATTTTCGGGGGCGACCTGGTTTCGACAGGGATTGCAAAGCAGCGCAGGGCATACCGAGGGCTGGTCACCTCGTAAATCCAACCGGAAAAAAAGTAAACGCTAACGACGAATCGTTCGCACTGGCCGCTTAATAACCGGTTAGCTCTACACCATCTCGTCCCTGGGGTGGGCTGGCAACAGCAGTAGAGTCATTCACAGGGAATCGCGCAAAGCCGGGTTACTTGGTCAGCGTTAAATCTAAGGTAACTCGCCCCACCGCAGCGTGCGCGTCCGCGGCGCGAGGGTTAAATCAAATGACAGCGCTAAGTATGTAGAACTGTCTGTAGAGGATCTTTGGACGCGGGTTCAATTCCCGCCGCCTCCACCATTTGACCGGACCATCAAAGACAACAAAAGGCATTGTAAGACACTGTTTTATAAGGATTTTCTTAAAATTCAGCGAGCCTCGAAGTTGTTTTTGATTGTCGCCGCGTGTCGTTAAAACGGCACGTAAACGACACGCAAACGACACGTGAAACGACACGCAAATTTGCATGATTCGGCGTACGTAACGGTTGTTTTCACTCTCACCATATAGCTGCTCACGCCCCGAAATTCAGGCGCTTTGAACGGCCAATTTCAGCTCCAAATCGTCCCGCCGCCGCGATACCGGAAAATTGGACGTATTCAAACTACGCACATGGAGAGCTCCGCAATCGAATACAGGGAGCAACCTCCTGCGTGCGCAGACTCGGTATAATTGCCAAAAAAATATTTGCCGCAAACGAAAGCGGCTGCCCTGGTGCTCCGAAGGTCAAAACGACATTTCACAATTTGATCTCAAGCCCTGCATTTTGAAGACCCGAAAAGGCATCATCAGAATCGATAACCCGAAGAGCCGCATCAAGGCTTGGTCCGTCCAAATCAACCGGCAATC
The DNA here is from genome assembly GCA_036384915.1 of Burkholderiaceae bacterium. Taxonomy (GTDB): domain Bacteria; phylum Pseudomonadota; class Gammaproteobacteria; order Burkholderiales; family Burkholderiaceae_D; genus PKWO01. Next base: position 202,778 of record DASVLJ010000025.1, on the reverse strand, counting down.
CGGAAAAGCCAACCGCGTCTTCAGCGACGGCGCCCACGGCGGTTACCACAAGGCGTACCGCGCCGCTTCCGCTTGGCTCGACAGCATCGAGGCCCAATATCCGACGCTCGATCGTTTGGTCAAGATGCAAACCCTCTGGAAAAATAACCGTTCCGGCATCACTGGCGTCTATCGCTGGCCGTCCGATGGAAGCGAGCGCCCGGGAGCCTATTGGGCCGCGCAATGGATCGAGCGTCCTCACGACAGGCCGAAGCGGCGCAAATTCTCCGTCGCGCACTATGGCGAGCGCCAAGCCAAGCGCCTGGCCATCGCTACCAGGAAGGATGCCCTGGAAGCCATGAAAGCGGCGGCCGACGCCTGAGTCGGGACAATAGCATTGCCCTCGGTGCCGGATTGCCGGCGAAATCAACAAGGCCGAGGACGATGAGTATCGAAGACAGGGCGCAGGAACTGGAAATACGCGAATGGGAACGCAACAACAGGGTCAGACCGAATAGGACGTTTGCCATTGGCGACCCCGGTTACGGCCAAGCTGCTTGCCAGGACTGTGAGGCACCGATGCCGGAGCAGCGCCGCGCCGATGGCCGCAGTCGCTGTACCCCTTGCCAAACGGCGATCGAGCAACGCATCGAACGCCGCGCACGCTGGCTACGCTGAGCCGGCGTGCGCCGAGTCGGGCGCATACTCCGGGTCCGGCCAATGCAACAGCACGGCCGGTCCAATCTGGTCCAGCAAGTGGTCCTCGATCGGATCGACGCCGGGCGCCGGATAGTCAAGATCGACCAGATCGACAATGTGCCGATACGGGAAAGGCCAGACCGGCGGCATGTCAGGCACAAAGTCGCGAGCATTGCGTGTGCCTAGGATAAACGGCACATGTGCCCGAACCAGGTCGCCCAGGCGGGCATAGCCGGGTTTGGCCGGTTCATACATGAACAACTGGGCCACCGGAACATTACCGATGGCGCACAGTCCCGCCAGTTGGCCGGCACGCATCGCACCAAGGCTGTGCCCGACAATCGACAACTCCCCTTCCACATAAGGGAGAATTGCCTCAAACAAGGCCGGCATGCCGCGATAGGAACCGCCATGCACCATCCCCAGCGGCCCGGCATCGAACGGCAGCATGTCGGCATCATCCTCGAAATCGACCTTGCGCTGAGAACCCGGCAATGCCGCAATCGTGTTGCCGTCCGCCTCATAAGCCAATCCGACCGTCAAGTCGCCGACCGTCAGCACATGGCCGAACTTGGCGCTCTGGATCGGAGAATAAATCGCCCGCGCGAACAGGAAGGCCTGATACGGCGTCATCGCGCTACGGCCGCACCACTTGGTTGCGCAGCCGGTGGCGCCGAGGACGGAACGGGGTCGGCAATCGCAACGGCGGCCGACAGCACGATCTGCGCCGCCAAAATGCGATCCTGCTCTGCCGGCGAAAGCGCGGCGGCCTTGACCACGTTGGAGAGGATAGGCAGCGCCGTGCGCTCCAATGCCTGGAGACTCGGCACGTCGGCCAAGGCGCCAACGCCGCATGCGGCATCGACGATGGGAATCGCCAGCGCCAGATCGGCTTGCGCCTGGCCAGGCAATGCGGGCAAGGCCTGCAAGGCGCCGAGCGTCGCTTGAATCGGAGGGCAGACCTGGGCCGCGATCTGTGCAGGCGTCTGCACGTTTCGTGGCGTGACGCCGGCGCAGCCGGCCAGCGACGCCACGGAAAACAGCAAGGCGCCGCAAAGAGTATTTTTCATTTTGACCTCATGAATGACAAGGTGGTTCGCCGGGATGCCGGCCGCACCACAGGAAAGAAATAGCCTGCTCCGGCAACGGAGCAAGGCGCATGGCCAGGACCGGCACGGCCAGGCCCAGCGCGATCAAGCCCAGCAGCAACGGCTTGGCATGGCCAGCCTGCGCCCCCTCTTTTCGCTCGGCGAAGTCGGCTTCACCGGTTTTCGGCGACAATGCGGGTACCGGCACGGCCGGCGGCATGTCGCGCAGAGCCAGGCCGATCGTGCCGACCGCCATCGCGATATTGAATTTCAGGAAGTCGGGAAGCAGCGAGCGGTCGAAGAACGCCATGCAGGCCCAGGCTGAATAGCCGACCGTTCCCACCGCGATCCGAATCCACAGCGCCGCGTTCATGCCGCCGACGTTCCCGGCACAAGCTGCAAGTCGTAGCGCGTCAGATCGTACGAGTCGATCACGGCAACGATCCGGGCGGCATACTCCGGGTCGGTGGCATAACCCGCTTGCGCAACGGCGTGTGCGAAGGCGGCGGAAACACCGGCAGCAGGACCACTGCAAACCTTCAACGCCGCCGCATAGCGCGGATTGCGTAAGAAGAACTGCGCATGATCGTCCACGCAATCGGCCCAACTGGAATACCTGCGCCACAGCGCGTCGACCGCCACACGCGCGCCTTTGACAACCTCGCCGGTTTCCATGGTCAAAGTCGCGCCATGCCAAGCCGGATCGGCTTTGACACCAAACAGGTTGCACCCCAAACGGGCCAGCGCGGAGTTACCCCAGCCCGACTCCAGTGCACCCTCCGCCAGCACGAATCCCGCCGGAATGCCCGTCGCTTTCGCCGAGGCCAAGGCGAGAGGCGCCAATTCGTCAAGAAACGCCTGCGGCGTCATGTGCGGCGCCGCAGGCGTTGTCGCTACTGCTGTATTCATTCGCTCCCCTTGGGCCAATGCCCATGAAAAACCGCCCAAAGCGATCCGACGATAAAAAGAAACCGCGACAGCCAGAAGCCGAAACGCATCGCCACGCGGCCGATAGCCGAAAGAATCTGCGCGCCTTTCTTGGTCGCGCCGAAGGTCTCCACGATTTCCGCCGTCGAGTCGGCGATCTTCTGCGTCAAGGCCATGTTCGCGGCCAGCAGTTCCTTATGCTCCCGCAGACGCGCATCGGCGGCGCGGAACTGCTCGTCGACGAAGGACCGGAACTGCCATTCGTCCATCGCCAACACGTTCAACCGGCGCTCGTCCATTAGCCACTCATCTGATCGGTTATCCGGATTTCCGCCCCGGCGGCCGGCATGGGCACCGGAACAGCCGGCCCGCAGCTGCAGCCGAGACAGAGCCGCAACCGCGCCATCCAATGCCGCAATACCGCACGCATGCCGTCCGCCGGGTTTGCGGTTGGATTACGACACCGAGATCGTCGCGACGCCGGTCGGCACGTCGACGTTCGTCGCACCCGGCGCCACCACGAAGGATTGCGTCACGGCGCTGCCCAGGGCGTTGCCGAGGCTATCGACGGCCTGGAAGGTGGCAACATAGGAACCTTCAGCCACGTCGGCGAAAGTCGCGTTGTAGGGCGCCGGGCCGGCGATGGTTTGCGGGGTCAGCACGACGGCGTCGCCGGCGGTCCCGGTGCCAGTAATGCTGAAGCGAATACCGGCGACACTCGCGCCTTCGGTAAGCACCAGCGATTGCGAGGTGATCGAGGATTGGGGAAGCGTGATGCTGACGTTATGCAGAGACATATGAACCTTTCAACGTTGAGGAAGAGTTCACATGCTGAAGTCACGACCGCAGTGCGCCGGCTGATCCTGCCGCCGATTGCGGCCGGCTATTGCGCAATACCCGCCAGGATCTGGGGAATGCGCCCGGCCGCAATCACGGGTGGGGTCGGCGCGGTCGGGTTCGCCAGGTAAGCAAGCGGTTCCTGCGTCGATTTCAAATTGGGGTCGACTTGCGAATTCAACTGCACCGCCATCTGAAAGGTTTGCCAGAACTCGACGATCACCGGGTCCGGCGCAATGGCGGCGCTGCCGGCCGTCGCAGGAATCCCGCTGCCCGCCAAAGCCTTGATCAGCATGCGCTCGGCCGGCGTGAACGCCATATAGAACTGCATCGTCGACAGCAGCGGATAGAGGTTCGGCGCCGTGAATACCGGCAGCCCATCCTGCATGGCGACGGTCCAGCCGACGTCGACCGGCGAAGCATCCGGCACCTGGTACGGCTCGGCGCCATCGACCGTGCTGGAAATGGCAACCGTGTCGGCAAACGCACTGCCATGCGACACCACCACATTATTGAGAACGAAGACGGTTTTCATATCAGGACTCCTCGATCGCCGAAACCAGGGCTGTCGTGGTGGACGCCGTGGCGATGGTCACCGATTGGCCGGCCCCGACGTAAAAGGTCGCCAATATCCCTGCGCCGGTCGAATTCGAGCCGGAAATACCGACCCCGTTGACGATAAGGGAACCGCCCAGGCAGTTGACGATGACTTTTGCATTCGTCGCGGGCGTATAGGTCAAGCTGGACGACACCGACAGCGCGCCGATGATTCCTGTTGCCATGCAAATCTCCTAGCTAATCGCGCGCTGCATAGCTGGCGCCTGGGTGCCGGACAACGCAGCCATATTGCCGACGATGCTCATCTTGACCCCGGGCGGGCTATTTCCCTGCGCATTGACGTTGTACGGCTGGATAAACCCCGTTGCCAGCGGCGCGGCGCCGGTATATTGAATCGACGTCGCCGCGCCTTGCAGCGCAGCGGCGACGAACACGCCGATGGGCGTGAACTGTTGCATGCTCTGGATGAAGCAGAGAAACCCGAAATTGACTTGCGAGCCGGTCTGCAAAGCGGCAAACGGGACCATGATGATCGGGCTGGTCGCCTTGATCGGGTTGGTCAATACGAGCGCCGGGCAATTCGCGACGGCGGCCGGATTGTTGCTGCTGGTATTGCCGATCGTGGTCGGCTGAATCTGCAATCCCGTAAAACCGGCATTGATCGTGGCACAGGCCATGAGGCCGGAAGTATTGTCCGGGTAGGTCAAGAAGACCGTGCCATCGGGCAGGGGCACGATGGAAACATAGCTGGCCGCATTGCCGTAGGACTTCGCCGTCGGGGTCAGGGTAATGGGCGTCCCGCCCACCAGTGCGGCAGCGGCGGTCACCCTGCCTACCTGGATCGTTTGCGCCTGGCCGGCCGTCCCGGAAGCCTGAAACGTGACGGCATAGACCAGCGTGCCATCGGGCATCGCGGCGAACTGGAAGGTACAGACATTGTTGGAAGCCGATGCCGTGACCGCGGCGCTGCCTTGCGCGACGCCTGTCGCGTTGTAAAGGTAGACATAGGTCTTTGCCGCCACGCCGGGAAAGACCGCCAGCGCAAAGCCGCCGCCGGTCAATCCGATGGCATAGAGCCAGAGCGAGCCGGCGCTACTGGCCAAGACTTGCGTCGCCGCGCCTTGCAGCACGCCCGTCGAATTGAAGCGCTGAAAATAAGCACCGACCTGCCACAACTGGTAGTGGACCACGAAGCCGCCGCCGGACAAGGCCGCCACGGCAATCAAAGGCACGACGGCCGGCCCCGTCGCGGAAACCGCCGTCGAGTTTGCCGCCAGCGTCGCCGCCGCGCTGACGACGGCGCCTGTCGAACTGAAAACGGCATAGCGTGCTATCGACGCTGCGGCCGTGTTGCCATATTGGGCATAAGCGATGGCGATGCTGCCGTTGCTCAACAGCGCCGCGCCGATCGACAGGACACCGTAGTTGCCGCCCGTGACGAAGGTGTCGACTGTCGTCGGCGCGATCGCCACCGCCCCGGTATTGGCATACGCGGCGAACCTGACGTAGTAGGTGCTGGACAAGAGCGAGGCAAACACGATGAAAAATCCCCCTCCTGGAATCGCCTGGAGCTGAACCGAATTGCCATCGGTATTGCCCTGCCCGGCCGCCACGACGGTCGGACCGGCCACGGCAACGCCGAGCGGGCTCAGAATCTGGAGTTCGACGTTGCCCGAAGCATAGTCCTGCCAGGCGAGTACGAAATTGCCATTGCTCAGTACGCAAGAGGCAAGCACCATCTGGCTTGTGCCGGCCAGCGGCGCGCTGCCGAGCGAAGTGTTCACCACCACCGCCGGGAAAGATTGCGCGCTGGTGTTGACGACAGGTCGCATGTTGGCGCCGGACACGGACGGATCGAGCGCGTAATACACCATGCCGTCCGCGCCGAGCACGGCGATCTGGCCCTTGGCCACCGCCTCGCCCGCGACATAGCTGGTGGCGACCAGGGGCGCGTTTTGGCCGAGGAAATTGCTGATGTACATTACTGGAGCCTCCAATCGGCGCCGTTCCACCACAGACGGAATTCAAGGCCGGAAACGTTGCAATACAGGACGTCGAGGATGCCCATGATGGTGTTGCCGTTGTTATTGAGAATCAGGTTGTTGGCGCCGAAGGTGCCGGCGGCATCGATGAAGTCGAAGGTGTCGCCGTAATTGGGCCTGGACGGCAGCGTGATGGCGACGGTATTGGCGCGCGTGTCGATCAAATAGATGCCGGGACCGAGCGCGCCGTTCGCGTTGATTGCCCTAAGCGAGCCGCCGCCCTGCAGCAGCGACCACACGGCCGTCGCGGCCGTACCGCTGGTGGTGCAGACCCACAGGTTGTCGGCCGACGGATCCCATGCCATCGACGGCGCCGAGACGCCTATCACGGCGGCATTGCCCGAAACGAAGCCGTTCGGATTGCCTACGTAGGCCGTCACCGTCGACACGCCGCCGTTCTGGTCCGACGCGTTGAGGCGCGCGGCGGTGCCGAACTGCGAATAGACCATTGATTCGAGCAGGAAGCTCGCGGTCGGCTGGTCATACGTCGCGCAAACGACGATGTCGAAGGGCAGGTCGCCCTTCTGCAGCGCGCCGCCATCGCCGCGCAAGAGCGGCACGGGTCCGGCGCCGGCATCCAGGGTCGAGGCCGCGGTATTCGCGTGCGCGACACGGAACCGGACGGTGGCGCCGTTGAGGTAAGCCGTGGTTGCCGGCGTGGTCGCCACGACGTAGGCATTGGCCACGCCGGTGTCGATCTCGTATTGCCCCATGGCCGAAACGGCCCGGTCCACGTAGGCGGTATTGGCAAGCGCCAGGCTGTTGTCGCCCAGGGGCCGGGTGACGGCGCTGGCTGTCGAGTAGGCCATATTGACGCCGTCGCTATGGACAGTGTCGGCATGGCCCTGCAGGATCGGCACCCCGCTCCCTCCCGCGACAGCCGCCGTCAGCGGGAAATTCCCCGTCGTCATGTTGATGACGACCCACTTGCCGAACGCCGCCGGGAATGCAATCGTCGCCGGCGCCGTCAGCGCGCCGCTGACCTTGATCAGCGCGTTGTAGGCCTGGAGCGACGTGATCGCCGTGACGCCGCCTGTCGTCGTCAAGGAGAATTCCCACGGGCTGCCGGGATCTTGCCAGCCCATGTCGCCCGGCGTCGAGGAGTTCTTGCGCAAGGCCTGGTATTGCGTGCCGCCGGGGAAGAGATAGGCCGGCGTGACGGTGGACAGCACCCAGGCATGGGTGGCAGTCACGACGTTCGGATCGATGGTGAAGGTGACCAGCGCCGTATTCGATACGACCATACCGAAATTGATCACCAGGTCGCAGGGAGCGCCCGATGTCGTCACGGTCTTGATCGTGTCCGGGAAATTGCAGATGGCAAACAGCGTGCCGGAGGCGGTGAAGATGCCGGCCTCGCGCACGGTGAATCCCCCGACCGTGGGCGGCAAGACCATCTCGGCCCACATCAGGTTCGCATTGCCCGGGTCGACGGTGAGATTGCTGATCGAGGTGCCATAGACTTGATTGACCAGGGACGTCCTGGTCTTGTCGGGCGTCGCGACCGGACTGCCGCCGCCGTCGCCCACCGCCATCGTCGCCAACTGGATCGGCGTATTGGCGGCCAAGGCGGCGGCATACAACGCCGCGCCGGCATTGGTCAGTACGGCGGAATAAGTGGTCACGCCTCAGTGTGGCGTCACGACGATGATGGAGACGATCAAGACGAAGAGGGATAAATCCAGACCGTGCTGCCGGCGCAGACGCTGGCACCGACATAAGTGCTCGCTTCAACTGAAGTCACGATGGACAAGGTGCGCATGAAGGTGCCGGCCATGCGCATCTGGTCGACGAGACCTTCAATCAAGGCAATCAGCGCCGTGGTCGTGGTCGTATCGAGCAAGTCCAGGCTCGCGGAAAAATCGACGTCGAACAAGCCATAGCTGTTGTTGGTCAACTGGTCGTAATCCGCCACGGTCACCGGCAACCCATCGTTGAGCACGCGCAGCGCCTCGGCAATGGCGACGTTGTTGCCCAAGGGCCGGATCACGGTCGCGACGATGCGCCGGCCATACGGGGCATCGAGCTCGCCGGGCTGCCGCGCGACGTTGAAAAAGGCGCCGAGGTAGTCGACCCAGGATGCGTAGGCCGTCAGCGGGTTCATCATCGCCGGCATGTTGGCGATCTGGGTGCGGGCCGTCTCGAGTTCGGCGGCATAGGCATCCATCAAGGCCCAGGTCAGGCTGGTATAGCCGAACAGGCAGTCGCCGTTGGGCGCATCGGAACTGCCCGCCCCATTCAAGAGGATGAGCGCGGAGAGCGCAGCCGCCGGCGAGGTGTCCTGATACGGCACCGTGTAGCCTGGCTGCGAGGCGATGAATGCGGCAAGGCCGGCGATCGTGTAGGCGCCGAGATCGATCGCGAGCCGGGCCGCGCCGCCGCCGGCCGGCGTGATCGTCAGGATGCTGGTCGTCGCGGGAACGGCAAGCTGCTGCAGGCCGGGCGCGCCGCCATTCGGATCCGCTTGACCGGCGGCGCTGGGCTGGTCCGTGATCGTCCAGGTAAAGGAACCGCCGGTGCAAGCGATCCGCAGCGCCGGAAAAGGAATCGGATCCCGGTTGAAGACGCGGTGCAGGAAGGACACCAGCTTTTTGGTGAGGCGCATGCTTGGCTACAGCGTGATCGTGCCGGGCATGATCTTTTGCAGGCCGGTCACGGTGACGTCGGCGACGGGCAAAGTCGGCAGGTAATTGAAGACGCCCGGCAGCGCCATGACCAGCGCCGTGATCTCGGCCATCAGCGCCGGCTGCTTGATCGGGCGGCTTTGCAGGTACGCAAAAATCGCCGAGCTCGCCAGCGTATTCAAGCCCGGCACGGTGGCGCCGTTGACGACCTGGTCGGTCAAGGAGATGCCGGGCAATGGGACGATGGTGCCGGCGACGTTCACCGGCACCTCGGCGGCAATGCCGACCGTCACCTTGACGCCTGCGCCTTTGTAGCCCGGCACGGCATTGCCGCTGGCGTCGTAGTAACCGAAAAGGATGTCTTGCGCGGAAGACACCAGTGCGGCCGAGGTGTTGCCGACGCCGTTGTGAATAATGCAGTTGACCAGTGCGACCGGCTGCGTGGCATCGGTCAGATACGGTTCGATGACGTTGGCATAGACAGCCTTCTCGATCACGTTGCCGTTGGCGTCCAGCACGTTCGCCAGGCTGAGACCGTAATAGAGCGCGGCGACGATGCCGCGCGGCAGCGCCGCGATATAGGCGGCGAAGCGTACCTGCTGCTCGGCTGCCGTCTCCTGGTCCTGGCCGTTGATGAAAGCGGCGGGATTGGACGCGCTCACGAAGCCCTTGGGCGCGGGCGTCACGGAAAACGCAACGTTCTGCACCAGGTTCGACGCCGCGCCGGCCGCCGTGGCCGCCACGGGCACGTTCGCGCTTGTGCCGCCCGCCGGGATCGTGATCGTGCCGGTAGCGATATAGACGTTCGCAGTTACCGCGGAGGTGAACGCTGTGCCGGCGTTGATCACCGTGGCGCTGGTCGAAGCCGCGATGGTGACGCTGACGGTTCCGGTCGCGGCAAACGCGGAGAGTGGCGGAAAATTGAATGCCTGGTAGATCGATACCGGTATGGCTTCCTTCAGGCCGATGAACATCTGCTGGTATAGCTCGTCGATTTCGATGGCCGGCGCCTCGATCAAGGTGCGCCCGACCGCGCCGACGTTGAAGTCGGTCAAGGCGAGTTGCGTCGCCTTCATGCGGTTGAGCATGGAAGCTACGATCGAGACGAAATTTTTGAGCTGGAACGCCAAGGTCGGCCGTCAGAAAGTCGCGCTGGCCGAAGACGGCGCACCTTGCACGGTGACCGCTTGCACGACCACTTGCAGGCCGTCGGCGCCGACTGTGCCTGTGGCGCCGGTGACGTCGTTGATTCTTGGATCGGCCGAGATCGGTCCCTTGGCGTATTCGGCGGCCAGCAGTGCCGCGGTCGGACCGGTTTTTGAGCCGATCAGCATGCGGATCAGGGTACCGTAGTCCTGGTGGAACAGTAGTTCGCCCTGGTCGGTTTGAAGGAGGTTTTGCAGGGCCTGGTTGAGGTTGTCGAGCCCGTCGACGAGGGCCACGTCGCCGTTCTCGATGGTCAGATTGCCGTCGACCAGCAGCACGTCCCGGCCAAACACCGTAGACGGGTCGTTGGTGGCCGCGCCGGGCGCGGCGGCCGGGATGGTGATGTAGGAGCCGTTGAGGAAAACGCCGGCGGCAACTTCGCCCGGATCGTCCGTCAGGTAGGGCGGCGCCATCTGGTTCAAGACGACGATTTCAGTCCAGAGACTGGCGTCGCCCAGATAGCGCGCCGCGATCTTCTGCGGGGTATCGCCGTGGTCGGTCTGAACGAAGCGATAGCCGCTCAACGGTCGGTCAAATGGTGTCGTCATTTGAGGACAATTCCTGTGGCGATGTGGCCGGCCAACAAGCCGAGCGCAGCGTGACCGATCGGCGCCAGGACGGGATCGGCGCTGTTGATCTGCACCAGTGCTTGTTGCGCCTGCGGCGAGACCGAGACAACCGGTGCCGGCGAACTCGACGCGGAAATCGCCGGAGCGGTTGCCGGGGTAACCACCGGCGCGGGCGCGTTCTGCGGCGCGCCCATGACGGCATAGAACGGATTGGTATCGGCGTAAGGACTCTCGGGACTGCCGCCTGCCGTGGAGCTGCAATTCGATGCGCCGTACAACGGCGTGTAGTCCGGGTAGAGGATCTGCCGATTGACCGCGTTCATGAGCAGGCAAAGGATGTTCGAATATTCCGCGGCCACGATCATCGCCGCCGCCATCTGGTCGGCCGTATTGGCGGGCACGGCCGCAATGGTGGCGAACATGGCATTGCCGGCTTGCGCCATCGATTTCGCCGTGTTCAGCAGCGTCAGCGGGATCGATTCGGCATTGCCGATCAGGTTTGTCACGGCGCTGAACACAGCCTTGGTGGAGTTCATGAAAGCCACGACCGGGCCGACAATCGAGGACTGCACAAACTTGATCGCGCCGGCCACCGCACTGACGATGTTAGCGATCGACTTGAGCATGCTGGTCAAGGCCGACAGCGCCGAGCCGATACCGGAAGACGACGAGGACGATGGGTTAAAAACCTTGCCGCGGTAGGCCACCATCGCGATATTGAACTGCATCAGCAACGGACGGCTCCTGGAGCGGCGCAGCGTGAAGTTCATCGGGATCACGAGATCGATGGTGGAGTCGAGCGCATCGGCAAACGCCAGGCTGACCTTGCCAGGATCGAGTCCCGCCTTGACGGCGGCATTGCGGCGGCTATGCCATTCGGTGAAAACCTGGTTCTTGAGTTGGGCGAACTGGTCCATGCCGTCGCTGTTGCCGAACTGGCTGCCGCGCCAGCCGGTATGGCCGCTGATGTTGATCGTCGCCAGGCCTGGGCCGAAATCGTCAGCCCAGGCACCGCCCAGCGTCTGCTGCACGGTCGCGCGCGTGACGTCCGTGCGCGTCAGTTCCTCCGGGCGAATCACCATGTCGAATGTGCGGCCGAGCGCCGGGGAGACGGTCAAGTCCGTCAGCACGAAGCTGATCGGGCGGTCGCCGGCTTTCTGGCTGGCTGGAGGCAGGACGGACATGTCGTGATTTTCACGTCACGAATCTAGTGTTGCGCTGATTCGTGAGTAAAGTCGGGCAAGCTTTGCGCCGATCGAATCGGCGGTGGCGGTACAAGTAAAAGGTTGGCAGTTCTGGTTGTAGTGGGAGACGAAGTGGTCGATCTTGGCGAGGATATCTTTGACCGAGCGGAAAGATAAAGTGGCCCCCGCGGCGATTAACTACCTCGCTATGTTGCTTGGGCTTGACTCATAGGCTTCACGCCATGGCCTGCCCGTGCACTCAGACTTGTTTGACGTGGGTCAGCGAGGTAATATGAGCTTATATTGATCGCTTATTCTAACTACTTCACGACAACTGCAATTGCCCCAAGGTACCTGATCCCTTAAACTGAAAATCAAATTGATGTCGAATGTGTCTTCACAGCAGCACCAGGCTGTGCAGGCAGCGAGAGGAAAGAAACTTGATGGAAAGTGCAATAGAAATTGTGCAGTCTCGCAGGCTGAGCCTGCCACTCGACGCGACGCTTGACGAATACATGATCCGCACAATGTGTGCGGACCAATATCGGCGCTCTATGCTAGGGCCGCCATTTTATTTGATCGGCCTTATACTCATTTATCTCGCAGGTGGTGCGGGCTTGCGCATGCAGCAGTTACTGCTTGGGGCCGGCGTCATCATCACGATCTCGTATTTTTTACGTCGTCAGGATCGCCCGCCACCGGAGAGTGCAGACGTCAATGCGCGAAGCACTTGGCTGGACCGTTCATGGAGGCGAGTCTATGTCAGCTTCATCATCTGGGGCTGCGTCATGGCAGGAACCGCAGTCGACCAACAGGAACTGACCGCCCCCATTGTTGTGGCAATCATTTGCTCGGTCAGTATCATCACATCCTGCATGTGCACCTACGCGCCCCCACCAAAGGAAAGGTATGTCTTGCTGGGACTTCAAATCACTCCCTTTGCGGCGATCTGGACGCAATTTCCTTCGCTACGTATGGCGACTTTAGCAATCGGGTTGTATTGGCTATCGGCATTCGTGCTGGGCAAATGGTTCCATGATGAGTATGTCTACCGGCTGAAACTCGAGCACGCGATGCTGAGAAGTCAAGCGGAGTTGGATAGGCTTTCACGACGTGACGCCTTGACAGGGCTTTGGAATCGTCTCGAATATGAAAGAGAATTTGAGAAACACTGGAGTCTCGCCAAACGGATGAAAACCCCAATTTCCATCCTGGTCATCGATGCGGACCACTTCAAAAAAATTAACGACACACATGGCCATCTCGCCGGCGATGCCTGCCTCAAGCACATTGCATCAATCCTGTCCGACCATTTCCGACGTGGCTCGGACTTCATCGCCCGTATTGGTGGAGAAGAATTCGTAGCCATCCTTCCTGGCTCTAATGTGGCAGGCGCGGCAGCGATCGCAGAAGAACTGCGGCAAGCACTTGAAGCGACGCCTTGCAGCTTTGAAGGCGTTCGCATTGGGGTGACGGTCAGCATTGGGGCCGGCTCGCCCGACTGGGAAATGGACAAGTCGACGGCGGCGACCTTTGCTCGCGTCGACGCAGCAAGCTATGAGGCCAAACAGCAAGGGCGCAATCGCGTCGTGGTTTGCTAGCGTCCCGTTCCGTTAATAGCAGGCATAAGTATTGCGTTGGTTTCCGGCATCGTTGGAACGGGAGATACCGCATGTGCTGGCCTGCGCTGCAGGTGAGGCCGATAATCCGTGGGTGCGCGCAGGCGCACCCACAGGAAGCGGTGGCTATTGTGTCGGCAACGTCGGCGCAGTTTCCAATCGGATGTTGGACACCACGACACCGTTACCCGCCGCCTGCACCTTGCGCTTTGTGCCGACCATCAGGTCGGTAGGCTCGAAGTGCACGACTACGTCGTCCGCCGACATGATGCCTAATTCGGCGAGGTTCGCGGTGATCTTATAGGTCAAGGTTCCCAACGCGTTGGGGTCGCCGTTATGCCCATGGTGCGCAGGGCCAAGATCGAAGTAACTGAACGTGGCGATGTAACTGAGCCGATCAGGTTTGCTCTTGCTGGCGATGGACACCTTGTAGGTCAGAGCCGGAGAGCCGGTCAACTTCACGTCTTCCAGGATCAGATAGCTTTGCCCAGGCTCGCCTTGCGGCACGGCATTGGCCGTCAAACCATTGGCCTGCACGGCAGGCACCGCTTGCAGGGGCACGTCCACATTGCCGTTGCCGAGCGTGACCGCTTTTTGCGAACCGGTCGGCGCGCCGGCCTTGAGCGCGCTGGTCAATGCGGCGGGCCGGGTGGCACGTACCTGCTCTCCGAGCGTCGGCTTGGCGTCGCAGTTCGTGAGATTGTCATAGCTAACCGTGATGGTGCCGTTGAACAGATCAGCGACGCTACGCGTGACTTTCTTGCCGTCCTCATCGACGAAGGAAAAGGTTTTCTCGAACCATGAATCCGGCATCCCGAGATTCGCCTTCGCCCATTCCAGATCAATTGCATGGCCGTTAGCCTTTCGGGTCATCCAGCACTGCCACAGACGGTCGATGTTAGCGTGATGCAGGTAGAACAAGGGGTCGTTGCCAGCAAACGGCACGAACCCGATGTCCGGCATCGTGCAGCCGGAGCCGGCCGCACAATGCATGGCGCCATGTGGCTGCCCCTGCAATTGCGAGGAGAAACTCGCGAAGTCCTGATACTGGAACGCCTGCGTGGCATCGGCATCGCTGGGATCCATGAAGACCAAGCTGGTTTCCTGGTTCAACCCCGGCGTGCGATATTGATTATAGAGCACGCCGGCAGCAGTGCCGCGCACCAGTGGCGGCAGGCAGATGCCTTGCGCTGACGGGACGTAGTTGTCGTAATAGTTCCAGTAAGGCAGCGCGAAGTCCGGGTCGCCGGACTGCTTGCGCAACGTGCGCTCGAAATAGTGCAGGTAGATGCGGTGCCATGGCAGGAAAAAATAATTCGGCGGGTCCGGCGGGCGCGGGCTATGTTGGCAGGTTCCCCAAATCTGATCCGTGAAACCGTCATTCGGGACGGCGACGTTCTTCATATGGGCGTAGTAGGCGTTGCACGTCGGCTGATCGTAGGCGCTCAGGCATTGCGGCATGCGATATTCGATATAAGCTTTCAGGTTCGTCGCATAGGTGCCCGTCCCGAAATAGCCGTGTGTGTTTGCCCAATAGGCGAAACTCGTGCGGAATGCGGGCGACATGGGGGCGGCCTTACTTCTCGCACGCATCGAGGCAATCCCCTTTTTCAATGCGGCGACCTTTTTCGGGTCTTTGGAAAACTGTTCGACGCTGATGCGTGTAGGGTCCGCCACCGCGGGCGCGACGCCGAAAGCAAAAAGCGCGGCCAGCGGAATCAGCCGCCTCGCCAGGTTTCCTTTGTATGGCTTGAGCATATCGTCTCCATGGAAAGAGGAACTGCAAACGGTGCTTCTAGGTGTGCGGCTCGCACGACCCGGGGTATCATAGTTGTATCGTTTTGCCGGCCCACAGTAGGCGGATACACAATACAAGAGTTCGGCGGCTGCGTAACCTGATAAAAGTGACAGGGGATGGGTAAGCGGCTCTCACTACCGCCTACAAGGTGACCTTACATCTCCGAACAATCAAGGCCGCCGCAACATAAAAGGTGCCGCGGATTATATTGGCGCACTCGTGATTCCCGATCCTGTCGCGACGTTTCCATGCTGATGCAAAACACCGGACTTGCCACCGAACTTGATATCGGTCGTTCCATTTAATGTCGGTGCGGTGATCGTCGAACTACCGGTCACAGCGCCGTTTGCCTGGGTAGCGCCATTGATTGTCACCGGGCCGTTCAGTGTGATTTCCGGAGCAGTCAGCGTCATGCTCCCTTGAGAGTTGATCGAGCTGGCTCCGGACACGGTTGCATTAAGATCGCCACCTATCGAGGCGCCAAGATTCCCCACGTTCTGCAAACCGATGTTCCCAGCCGAATCGATATCGACGGTGGCCACGACGT
This sequence comes from Burkholderiaceae bacterium, assembly GCA_036384915.1. Taxonomy (GTDB): domain Bacteria; phylum Pseudomonadota; class Gammaproteobacteria; order Burkholderiales; family Burkholderiaceae_D; genus PKWO01. The sequence goes on along the minus strand of DASVLJ010000025.1, from coordinate 187,101 downwards.
TGCCAGCGTTGGCGACGACCAAATGAACATGCACTGCCGTGTGCGTGTTTTGGTCAATGGCCCACTTCTTGTCATAGTCCTGGCTGGTAAGATCTTCGTGAGCCGGCGAAGTACCAATGCGAAAATAGGTACCGCTCGGGTGGTAGGTCTCCATATCTCCATTGGCATTGATCGTCGAATAAACGTCCGAAGCATGCCGGTCAACCCTGAAATTCTTGCGCTGGAATGTCATTTCCGAGACCTGCGGCAGCAGGAAGCCGATGCAAACGGGAATCCCGCGGTATGACGCCAGTACCGCGCGCAGGGAGCGCTCAACCGGCAAGGTGATATTCCAGCGGCTATCATCGCTCGCCGCGCCGATGTCGGGCAAGTCAAGCAGCCCCGTGTCGGAAGAGCCCGCAGGTACCATGACCTGAATGTTGCTCAAGCGGCTGCCGTCCTCCGGCAGCAGCACGTCGATCGATTGCCCCTCCGGGTAAGTTGCCACTACGATGCCAATGGCGATACTGTCCGCAAGTCCAAACATCAGCTGTCTACCATTTCAGCGAGGTAGGGCGAATCGCGGCCGGCGTTGCGCTGGATGCGGTCGGCGAAGTTCGAACCGCGCTCGAATTGCACCGAAGTGAAATACGATCCATACGGCTGGAAGTCATGCTCGACCGCGACGGCATAGTAGCGCGAGCGCATGCCGCCGCTGTCGTATGCCAGGTAGGTGCCGGCCCGGATTTTCTCGTTGCCTTTCAAGCGCATCGTGCCTTTTTCAAACAGGACGTTGTCCTTGTTTTGCGCAACCAGGTCTTGACGGCGCTGCGTCATCCAGGAAATGGCGTCGCCCTGGTTGCTGTCGCGCGCCGCGCCGTCCGGCGTGCCGTTGCCGTTATCCGTCTCCAGCATGCCGCCCTGGCTGGTTTGTTCCCACATCTTGCGCGCGCCGTAGAGCGTCGGGTCAACGTTGGCGTAGTCCGTGATGTAGGGCGATTGGCCGGCGCCGGACGCCTGGAACGCAAGTGCGCGCATCGTGTCGGTATAGTTCAGGTTGAAGCGCGGGGCATCGACCCAAAAATAGTTCGCTACATCCTCGTCGCTGCGTTCCGGCTCCAGGCTGACCACATCCGCCCGGCCGATCACGGTCTGGGTGGGAAACTTTCCATACGGATAGGCAAAGACGGGGGTGCCGTTGATGTCGTAAAACGGGTTTGGCCGGTACACGGCATACGGCGCATCCTCGCGGTCCTCGATGAAGAATTCGTTCCAGGGTCCGATATCGCCGTTGGACAGCAGCAGGTTATAGATCGTGCCGCCGCGCCATCCTCCGGTGCCGAACGGCGACACCTGGCCCGCATTGACCACGATATCCGTGTTGATCGGCAACAGCGGCGATTGGCTGGGCGCGCCGCTGGGGTATTTGCGCATATTGGCAATGTAGGGATTGACCACCTTGTCGAACACCTGCTGGAAGAACGTGCTGGCGCTTTGGATGTTGTTGCCCAGGCCGAAGGTCGAGAAAAACGGGAAACTGGTCATGTAGTTGGCGTCCTGCGGCGCGCCCGGCATGTAAAACACCTGCAGGATCTGCAAGATCTTGCCGTAGTCCTGGCCGCTGATCACGATGCTGCGCTGCGGCTGGCCGTTCGCGCCCATGGTTTCCTGTTTTCTCACTCTGGAGACGAAGCCGCGCATCATCATGGGCGGATTGGCAGCGCCGTTCTTGGCGCTCTTGTAGGCATTGCCCGTCATGCGGATCTCGATCGTATCCATCGGCTCGATCAGGCCGTACACGGCGTCGCCGTAGCTTTCCTTGCCGATGTAGAACAGCTCGTCGGTCAGCGTGACAGAAAACGAGCCGGCCGGTTCGCGCACCGATTTTCTGATGCGCACGCCGTTGTGTTCGCCCATGTAGGGCGTGAGGTCGATGGGCCGGGCAGCACTTGGCCGGTTGCCGGCCGGCGTGGTGCCGTTCAGGCTTGTGCGAACCACGTTCTTGATGAGCGTGACTTTCAGGCCCGGTTTGCGGTTGTCGAACTTCATGATGGTTATTGACTTAACGCGACGTTTTGTACGCCGGAGCCGCGCGGCACCGTTACCTGGGTCTGCAGGTTGTGCTGGACTGTGGCCCCCTGCTGGTTGCGGCTGGTCGACGATAGGTTGATGTTCAGGTTCACGGTGTCTTGTACGGCGCCATCGCGCCCCGTCCTGCCTCCCGTATTGGCGATTTTTGAGGGAGAGTCGCCCAGCGCCTCCGCGACGCCGCGGTCGACCTGGTCGCTCGTCACGGAATTGTTGGCGTTTTCGTTTTTGAGGATGGCGATGCCGATCGACCGCAGCGCCTTGGCGTCGTGCAGGTCGATCTTTTGGTTGGCGCCAAAACCTGTCATCTTGGAAACGCTCGCGATATAGGCGTCCGTGTCATTGTGGTCGCTTTTGGGCGCGTAGGCGCCGATCAGCTTGGAGATCGTATCGCGGCCGTGGTGGTCCTGGGCATACAGCAGGTTCTTGAAGCCGCTGGTGACGCCGGCCTGCATGCTGTCGAATTTCAGGAAGCCATCCGCTTGCGCCTGTCCGGCCTTCCAGGGCCGCATGTCGAACGGGTTGTTGTTGCGCTCGCCGATGGCGCGGTTGTCCCCTTGCGGCGCCTTGGAATCGGCCTGCGTCGCGGGTGGCGCGGCGTTCGGGGCCGCGGTCGATTGGCTCAGCGCATCGCGTTCGCTTTTCTCGCGCGCATCGATATCGGCCAGGGCCGTGCCGCGCTGGCCTTGTATGCCAACCAGATCCCGGTCGCGCCGGTCCTTGACGGCTTTCATTTGCGCGTCGATGGTGGCGATTTGCTTGACCACCGTTTCGCGGCTCTGGCCGCGCAGATACAGCGTGCCGGTCGCCGGGTTGATGAGTTTGGCCCTCTGCTCTTCCAGGTCGTTCAATTTGGTCAGGGCGCCTCCTTTGATGCCGCCGGCCTGCTCGTCGAATCCGGCGTTCGCTTCGTCGCGCTCGGCCTGGTAAGCGGCCTTGCGCAGGCCGGCCGCTGTCGCCGACTTGCCGTCGACGCCAGCGAGCTTCAGCAGTGCGTCGCGCATGACATTCAACGGCCCGATCATCTTGTCGCCAATCGTGGTTTGCACCGTTTCCAGATCCTTGATGCCTGCGCGCAGCTTGGATCCTTCGGTCTCTTGTTGCTCCTTGCCGGCCATGATCTTGACCAGGGCATCTCGGAAGTCTTCGCTATTGCCCTTCTGGGCGGCGTCGAGGGTTTTTCGTTCCTCGCTCGTCAGCGCCCCGCTGCCGGTGCGCTTCGCAATGTCGGCATAGATACCATCCAGTTCGGCATGGTTGCCTGCGGTGCCGATGCCCGCCAGCGTTGCGATGCCGCCGGCGTTCACGTCGGTCAACTTGACGCCGGCACGGTTCAGCACCTTGCCGAGCCCGCCATACTGGTCGGGGTTGAGGTTGAGTACGGCAGCCGCCTGCTCGGGCGAACTCAAGCCGAACAGGTTTTGTGCGCCGTCCAGGCGCAGGTAGGGATCCCGGTACTGCCGTTCCAGGTTGGCACGGATCGCCTGGAAGTTCGTCACGTCGCGGTTTGCCGCGGTGACGGTGCCGTCCATCGACGGGTCGACGCCATGGCCGCGCAGATACTTGCTCAGTTCGGTATCGGTGCCGAAGGTTGCGCCGCGCGTGCCGAACAGGCCGCCGGCTGCTTGCGCGCGGGCAGCAACCGGGTTCAGGCTCCCTTGGGCATTGAGCGAGCCCATGATGAAATTCTGCCCCGCCTCGCCGGCATTGCCCATGTTGGAAATGGCGTTATTGGCTTGCCCGAGGATGGCGGCGGCATTATCGGCCGTCATGCCGGGCGATCCTCCGTGCAGCATGGAACCGAATGCCGCTGCGTAGGCGCCGGTATTGGGCGTGGAAAGGCTGAGACGCGCCGTGCTGGCCGCCATCGATTGCACGAAGCGCATCACGTCGTCGGCCATGGCCCGTCCGCCCGCGCGGTGCACTGCCTCGCCGATCTGCAGGGCCAGATCTCGGTTGTTCTGTTTCGGGTCGAGCTGCTTCATGCCGGCGAAGAAATTGACGCTGGCGGAAGGGTCGATTCCGTAGCCGCGGCCGAAGGCGACGGAACTGCGCACCTCGCCCATCAAGCCATCGGCCGATTTGTCCGGATTGTGGCTGATTTTGTTGTACTGCTCGGCGAGCTGGACGAACTCCTTGGAGTTGACACCCAGGCCCTGGCTGGCAAGGTCGCTCATGGCCTTGAGACCAGAGAAGCTGATGCCGAGATCGCCCATTTGGCGCTTGAGCGTGTCAAGACCGACATCTCGGTCTTTGGCAAGCCCATAGCCTTCGGATAGCGCTTGTCCCGCCTTGACCAGGCCGAACAGTCCCGCGCCCACCAGGCCGCCCTTGAACAGTCCCCCCAGGCCGCCAAGCAAACCGCCGGATTCCACGTCGGCGGCGCCACGCTCCGCGCCGTTGATGGCGCTATTGGCGATTTGCCCAAAGCCGCCGCCCACGCCGCCGGCAAAGGATTTGCCAGCCCGGGCCAGGACGGCGCCGTCGCCTCTTGCGGAGCGGCGCGGACGGCCAGGCTGTGGCGAGGCGTCCGGGACCGGTGCGAAGTTCGCCATGTCCCAGGCCGTGCCACGCGCGGCATAGCCGAATGCCTTGTCGCGCATGCGTTGCGACACCGTGGGATCGACACTCAGCTTACGAAAATCGACGTCTTGGATGGCTCGGCCGGTCTGGCCGGTCGCCTTGAGCGCATCGCGCAACGACTTTGAGCGCTTCGCTGCGATCTCGAATTGCTGGTTCAGCGTCTGCAGATCGCGGCTAGCCGCTTGCACGTCAACCGGCTTGAACTTGACCTTGCCGGCGTTCGCGACGGCTTTAGCGAGCGCATTGACGGAATCGGTGACTTGGTCGACCGCCTTGGCAACATTGCTACCGTCGGCATTGACGCCGATTTTTACGTCAGCCAAGCGTTACCTCCTCCCAATCATCATCGGCCGCCATCGTAGGCGGCTGCGTTGTGCTGGCCTGCCGCTCGTACTCGGCAAGCACGGCAGCGAGGTCGAAATCGTCGTCCTCGATCTCGTCCTGCACTTTGTTGTCCTGATACTGGTATGCCCAGTATTCGGCTTCGATCTCTTCCTGTGTCGCGCTCAGGAAGCGCGGATCGGTCGGGGCAAGGCAGTATTTGTTGCGAAACCACAGCTCATAGCTGTTGGCCAGTTCCCGGCCCCGGCGCTTGGCGCGCTTCTTTCTGTCCCGATCGAAAGGAGAGCTCCTTGTCGCGCAGCGCGCTCCAGATGGCAAGGAGCTTGGTGTCGAATTCGTCGTCCAGCAGCGGGTCGAGCGTGTCGAGGTCGAATCCTTCCGGCCCCGATACCAGCAGGGTTTGGATGGTGACGTAGGCCAGCGCCACCAGGTCAGCCATGCGGCCTTCGGCGTCGTAGAAGCCCTCGGTCAACTGGTTGTAGCGTCCACGGATTTTGAAGACGTCGCCGAGCTGGCGGCGGGCGAAATTGAAGCGGCCAAGATCCGGAACGTCGACGAAGAAATCTGTAGCATGTGCTTTGCGAGGCATGGTCCCTGCTCCAAAACAAGTTGATGGCTTGAGGGACATTCTTAAATCACGACCCAGCCGCGGGCGCTCCCTACATTTCCTGGGAAGGTCAGGACAACAAACGATGTAAAATTGGCTATCAGTTCATATGGTAGTAAGTCGCATGTGAATTTTCAGGCCATATAAAGGTACCGAAATGTCCGATTCTTCAAACTTGGAAGTTTTTCAGGATTTACATTTTTACGCTTCGAATTTTAATCATTCGGAATTTCGCCGTGCCATAATCGAAAACACTTCCCCACCTTGGCGCCATGCGGAAGAACGCGAAAACTTGCTTAGGGCACGTGCCGGTGTCGAAGACGGCATTTTAGCGTTGGAACGACTAGGTAACGATGACCTGCCGCATGCCGGATTGGTTCTTTGGCCCGAAGATAACGGGTTCAAAATCGTCAATATTGTTCCGATCAATGCGAAGGAGTTGTCTCGCTCAACGTACAATACGATTCTGCAAGATTTTCTGCTGAAAATTGGTCAATTGGCAGCTACGAAAACGAGCTCCGCCTACGCACTAACGAAACAATTCCAATCTATTGACCATTGGTTCGCTCCCTCCACCACAGAAGCGTTACGCCGTTTTTCCGCGCTGGCAAACAAGTCCACAAGCGGCTCTCACCCGCTCGACCGCAATCGCTGGTTGGAATTCATTGTCGATGCGTACAGAAGCAAAAGAAGCATAGACACCGGACTATTGGGAAGGTGGCTAGTCGAAATCGAGAAATGGCCCGAGGATGGCGCACACAAACTAATCGCTCAATACGAGTTCGCAGAAGATCTTTTGAAGAAATATGACGAGTCCCGCGAATGAGCTTACCTGACAGTGAGATTTCACGGCTGACTGAGCTAGGCGCACCGATCCTCTGCATTGACACGTGCTCCGTTCTGGACGTCATGCGCGATCCAACCCGCAACACATCAAATCCCCACAATGTACGAGCAGCGCTCGACTTACTCAACCACTTGGAAACGGGAACAGCTCTAATCGGGCTGATCGCAACACAGGTACACACTGAGCTTACCGAGCACTTACAACCAATCCATGAGGAAGCCGAGGAATCGATCAAAAGACTCAAGGCTCAGGTCGCAAAAGTAGATACAATCGCGTCGGCATTCGGTGCAACAACGGTGACCGACATGGATCATCTGGATTTGCATGTACCGCGCGCCCGTCAGGCAGTTGATCGATGGATCAATGCAAGCATTCTGGTCCCACAGGGAGGAAATATTCCCGGATTGGCTTTAGCGCGCTTAAACAGCGCAATTACACCCGCGAAAAAGGGAAAGGACTCCATGAAAGATTGTGTCGTCATCGAGTCTTATCTGGATGTAACTAGGACACTTCGCGGTGCCGGCCTGACGACCAAGATTGTATTCCTATCTTCAAACACGAGTGACTACGTCGGAAACTCCGGATCTATGCTAAAACCGGATCTTGGCACGGAATTTTCTTCGCTCAACATGGAATATGCGCCCAACATGGGAGCCGCAAAATTTCAGCTCGGCCTTTAAGCACGGAGCCATGCTCGCCCAAAAGATATGAACTAGACCGCAGTGCCGACGACATCCAGCGCATTAAACTGTCCCGACTGCATGACAATCGCATGCTTGGTGATTTCGATATCGCCGGACGCATAGGAACAGCCGACATACTTACGCAGCAGCGCGCCGTCCGGCAGTGAGTAGTGCTCGATGTCGAACACCAACCCCTGCAGCATCGCGTCGCCGTTTTCCGCCGCAGCCCCAGCCGCGATCATCGATCCCTTGTTCAACGCCATCGCTTGCACGCTGATCGTGTGCCGCGCCATGGTCGGCACGTATTCCTGGACGTGGATGTCGCCGATGCCGCTGGCAGGCTCTGGAGCATAGTCGTCGTTCAGGCGCACCGACTGCAGCAGGCCGATCTGAACGCCGCCGAAGGTGACGGCGATCTTGTTCCCGGTTCGGGTTTTTAAATTCGAAGTTACCGCTATTGCCATGGTCTATGCCTTTACGCCGTCGCCGTACCCGAGAACGGCACGGAGAAGACCGTCACCGGGATGAAGTTCACCCCCAGTACCGGGGAGCACTGGAACGACACGGCCAAGGCGTCGGCCACGGTCGAAGCGGTGATTCCCTGATAGGCCGGGTTTTCCGCATCGCCAGTCAGGACGCCCGGCCCGCGGGGTTCAGGCGTGGCCAGCAAGCGTAGTTGCGATTCCGTGATGCTCACTGCGCGCGACATGGTGATCGGCGTGTTCTTGGAGCCACGCAGGATGTCGAGGGCTTTGCGCACGTTTTGCACGGTGAAGTCGAGCGCCCAGCCGACGCTTTGTTCGACCTTGTCGTAGTTGTTGTTGACCAGCCAGGTGCTGACCGATTGCACGACCTTGTAGCCGTTCGGTGTCGATTCGATGCACAGGACGCCGCCTTGAATCAGCGGATCGGTATTGGTCGGATTCAGTAAAACTCGCTCGAGTCCGCTGAAGGCCAGCGCCTTGTTCGTCATCGGCGTGCCTGGGTTCAGCCCGGAAAACGCTCCCGCAACCGCCGCAGCGGCCTGGTATGGCGCATACAGCTGCAGGCCGGTCAATTGCCCAGTCAAGTCGTACCCGTAATAGCCGATGTGCACCAGCGAGGTGCGGTCGCTATTGATCGCCATTGCCGCCGCGATGGCTTGGGCGTCGGTAGTGCCAAGTGCCATGCCGCATATCGCGCGCCGCTCGCTGCGGCCCACGGTCGACATGTATTGCACGTGGGCGTCGCTCATCGCGATCACGGCCAGATTCGAGGTCACAGGCGTCAGCCATTGAACGGATCGCGTTTGCAGAGCGGCAAAAGCGTTGCTCCAGTTCTGGTTCGTGGTGATCCCATCGGATCCGCCGGCAAGGTAGGTGAACGACATCGGCGCCGGCGGCTGGCCGGCGCCATTGGCACGCGTCGCCACCACCAGCGCCTGCGCCGGGCTATTGAGCCAGTCGATCACCGCCTGCAGCGTCGCCGTAACAGCATAGGGTACGGTCTTGATGTCTTGCCGCGTGACCGAATCCAAGCCGTTCAAGGTCGGTTGCGGGCCGGCGCCGCCCAAGACGGCCGCCGTGAAATTGGCGTAGGAATTGATGTTGTCGACCAGTTGCTGAACGGTCGGAAACGTCGCAAGATTGATGGCCGCCACGATGGTGCCAAGCGGCGCCTCCAGGGTCACGGTCGCATTGTTGATGCTCAGGGCAGCACTGGCCAAAGCCCCGGTGTACTGAACGCTAAACGGTGCGGCGTAGAGATTGTCTTGCGAGTAGACGGTTTTACCAAGCTGGGTAGTGGCATGCACGCCCTGGCTGGAGCCGGCCGCGAACGATACCTTGATCTGGTTGGTGCGCAGCCCATAGTCGGCTGAGCTGAGATTGATGCTCGGTGCCGCGCTCGCATCGTTGACGACGAGGGAGGACTGAACGGCCGGATTGACGCGGATCGCCACCACGGTCGACGGCCCGCCAGTCTCATTGCTGGGGTTGAAGGCTTTCAGGACGGCTTGCAACAATTCGCCGCTTACCAGGGTCGCCTGCGCTTGGGCCGGGCTTCCGAAAACCAGCGGCGTATTCGGCTGACCGCCAGTCGATTGGCCCACGAAAGCGGCGACGTTGCCCACCGACAGACTCTGGCTGACCATGGCCGAATCGTCGACCATCGACATGGTCGCCGGCGAAATCCATTGCCTTCCGTTGAAAAAATACCCTGCGGACATGCGTCTCCTTGGTGGTCTTAGGCAGGCTGGTCGGCGAACGCGTCAAAGCGGGTCAGGTAATTCGTCTTGGTATCCTTGAAGCGCATGGCCAACCGCTCGGCGAACACAAAGGCATTGAGCAGCTCCACGCGCTTATCGCGGCGCGACAGTTCGATGCCGAATTGCTCAAGCGTGACTTCGGGTTCGGGCTGCGGCTGCGCCACAGCCGGCTTGCCGGTGACTGAAGAGGAAGACGCTGAGCCGCCCACCGTTGGTGTCGTGGTTGCGACTGGAGCAGATACGGCGATCTGGTTATCGTCGGGCATGGTCATGCTTTCAAAAGGTGGGATGGATATCGGGATTCGCGACTTCATTCGTCAGCGCGACCGTCTTCGAGACGCTGGCAGGCGCTTCGCAGGAAAACGTGCACATGACCTGGTAGACCGGCGCCGGATAGCTCGCCAGTTCGTCGACGTCCTGCTGCGAAAAATCGATGTGGATCATGCCGGCGCTATCGAATACCTCCAGATTGCCGAGGACAATCTTGCGCAAGGCTTTGCGCAGGGCGATCCGCTCGTCGGGGTTCTTACTCCAGCCGACGATGGTCAATTGCACGCGCGCGAGCCAGCCCTGTGCTTCGGTCCACCGGGTCGATACAGGGTCGAATTCGTCCGGGAACAGCAGTTCGCCAAGTCCGCGCTCGCCGCTGCCGTCAGACGTCACATGTACGGTGACCACCGGCCAACTCGTCTCTTCAAAGACTGGCGGCGCGTTCAAGACGGCGATGGCGCCGGACGATGGCGACAGGGTGCCGAGCACGATCTCGTTTTGCAACCCGCAATCGAAGCGGTCGCGCACGATGCTGAGCACGTCGACGCTCTGGTCCTCATAAGTGCTGGACGGCGTCGACCAGGCAACCGCACTCGGAACCCATTGAGTACCGTCGCAATAGAAGACGCAATAGCAATACGGCGTGCCGTTGACCAGGCTATCGCTGTCCATCACCTCGGTCAGGTCATTGCCGCTATAGAGGCAAACCGCCGCCGGATCGGTTTGGCTTACAAACGTGCCGGATTGGTTGCGCAGGAGGCGCCAACTGAGCGCATCCGCAGGCGGTGCCAGGAATACCTGGAGCGCGTTGCCGACTGCGAGCGGGACGATCTGCGAAATCATGCATCGGATCATGGCGTCACGACAGTTCCCGCGCGGGCTGTGATGCTAGGATCGAACCATGGAGGAAACCGCATGACGCAGTACACGTTTTCGTTCGACTTGCCGTCGAACGACGAGATCAAGAAGATCGTTGATGGCGCCGTGCTGCCGAGGGTCACACAGGCGGTGCATGCCATCGCCCAGCAGGCACGCATCAATTGGCAGGATGCCGTGATGCGGGCGCGGTTATGGAACGGCGAAAAGGCACCCTATGCCGCGTCGATCAAGGTGGAAATGACAGGGGCGTTTTCCGCAGTCGTGAGCTCGGACTACAGGTACGCCGACGAGATCGAGAATGGGCGGCCGCCACGCGACCTGAAGAAGATGCTCGACACCAGCACCAAGGTGCGGCGAACGAGGGACGGAAGACGCTTCCTGGTCATTCCGTTTCGCCACAACACGCCGGGCAACGACGCACTGGCGCCGGCAATGCCCACCGACGTATACCAGATGGCGAAGGGATTGTCGGCGAGTTCGATTACCGGAAGCGGCACACGACCGTCAGGCGAAGTGACGATCTTGTCCCGCAAATCGGGAATGCGTGCTGCGAATGCGCAAACGCCTTATTTATCCCACATCAAGAACGGTGGGCACTATCTCGTCAACAAGAGCAATTATGCCTGGGGAAGTAAGCTGTCGCCAGCCATGCTGCATGCGCAATCGAAAGGCGTTCGAGCAAAGTATGCCGGCCTAACGCGGTTTAAAACCTCGACCGGTGGATCGAGCTACCTGACGTTCCGGATAATGATGGAAGGATCGACTGGATGGATAGTCTCCGCGCAACCGGGCAAATATCTGGCCAGAAAAGTTGCGGATGCGCTAGGACCGCTGGCCGCAAAAGCGATGACGGAGGCATTGAAACGCTCTACCTATTGAGCCGGCATCTGTGTTCTTGAAACGGTAATGGAAGCATTCCCAGCGCAACGAATTTTAGAATCTTTCAAGTTCGCTGATGCCGGCTCAATAACTGTAAAACATCGTCCGCCTTCTAGCTGTTACTGTAAACAATCTGCCTGGCCAAAAATTCCGCGACTGTTCGACTAACCTTCCCGACATCCTCAGCGCTCAATACCCGACCATCCAATGGTCCTAGCTCCTTATCGAGAATTTCACCGATAGCATGATTTTGTCCACGTAGTTGGGCTACTTTAAGCAAACTACCGAGTTTCATTTCGATTATCTTCATCAACCCGCTACTGCCTTTTTCGTGGGACTCTTTCCAGGAAACCGCACGAAGAAATGCTTCATCTACTTTGACCTCGACCTCCTTTCCTTCAACGACATCCACACCATACGTGCAAAGCTTTGGTGCTTCACCGGCATAGGGCAGCACCACCGCTATCCCCGGCAAGTTAAATATTTCTGCATAAAAAATTGCCTGTTTCCTATGAGGATCTCCGTACAAACACAATACGTGACTTACTTCAGCTGGCACTGTAAACCATCGATTGGAATGTTCCCAATAAAAGGTATCGGGTGGAAACTTCACGTCAACTTGCTTTCCGTCCAGTTCGTCCAGCTTAGGCACTGGTTCAAAACTATCCACGTAAGCTTTAAAATCCGGGTGTATCGCCATTCCATGGTGCGAAGCAAAGACTGAAGCCATAACGAAAGTCGCAGGAAAAAAGACGTTAGGTCCAATATTCCCCCTCCCATGCAGTGGGCCATTTACGTAAGACTCCTGCATTACTGCTTCTTCCAACGCTTTCTCGATATCAAAGCCCGGATGCGCTTTTTTAACCCTACCTAGGAGCGTTCTTGCCTCCTCAGTGGTTCTTGCGTGAATCCTGTATTCCTTGCCTTCAGGCTTCTCCTCCTCTTCAAATATAGGCGCTGCCAGTTCTAATGGTTTGCCAAATACAACGCGATAGGGGTTGCCTTCCCGATCGGACATTTTAATGGGGGTATTTTCGCCGCGATCTCTTGCCCCGCCTAACAATGCCATGAATGGGTATATTTCCCGAATTAGGGGATAATCAAACTTATCATTAAAAATTCCATTTGCCTTAGCGGACAAAATTCCTTTCGGCTTTAAGCGTCCACCGAGAACACTAGGTATGACATGCGCTTTCGAATCATTTTCGTCAGTCAAGTCTACTCCCGTCAAAATGCATTGTTTGACCATCATGGAGTGGAGTCCCCTTTCTTTCGCTGTTTATGCAATGTAGCCTCAATAATATCTTCATACGAACATCATTTCAGCGCACCTGGCAAAACTAACAGGGAACCGTGCCGATTTGAAGTAGCACACTCACCGACCGAACAAATCGAAATCCCGCAGTATCGCCCGCTTTGGGAGCAACGAGCCGCTTTGCATGTTTCGATTCGATGCAAAATCTCCGTAGCAAAAAAACTCCAGAAATTTCACCCCCGACACCGTGTATTTTGCTCCCACAGGCGGTGCGCCGCCTTCCGGCCAAGACAATAACCCGCTTGCCGAAATTCGTGGGATGCTCCCATCGACCGCGCCAATATCATCCGACGCCAACCAAAACACCCGCTCAACGGACGCCACAGTCATCAAAAGCCGTTCCACCGGCGCGCCACGGGTAAGGACAACGGAGAACGCATTGGTCGCATTCAACGCCGTCACCCGGTCGAACTGGCCAATCCCGTACATCGGCGAATCGCTGCCGATCGTCACCACCACGTCGCCGGCCTCGTAGACGCCAAACTGCGCCCATTCGCGCTGCGTCTTGGCGCCGGCCATACCGGCGACGCCATGGACCGGGTCATCCCATTGCCGCCCCTTGCCGGCACACAAAGGACAAGAGGGCCTGGCCGCGCCGGAGTGCGGGTCGATGCAGGGACAGGCATAGGATTTGCGCCAGGCGTATTGCTGGCCGATGGCGGCAAGGTGGGCATTGAGCGCTGCAGCAGAAAACCGCACTACAGCACGCCGAAGGCCAAGCCGTTGATGCGCTCGCGCAGATTATTCAGGTCGGCGTCGATGGCATCCTGGTATTTGGCGGTATCCATGCTCATCGACTGCGACAGCCCGTCGGCCGATATCGATCCCGATTGCGGAATGAAGGCGTCGAGCAGGACACGCAACACGGCCAGGCGCAAGACGAGATTACGCACGTCGCGAAACGTCGGATGCTGCGGCGTCAGCCCGGCCGTGTACTTGACGCGGATCATCTGCGGCACGGCTCGCCCGAGCGTGAAGACGTTCATGGCCACGATGGCGCCGGGCAAGCCGCCGGCGGTGGGCGCCGCCGTGAATTGCAGGATGGCGCTCTTGAAGTCCGGATAGATCCAGTCCGGCGGCACGACGTACACCGTCTCGTTCAATCCGGGATAGACGAACTTGACTTCCTGCACCGAAATCAGTGGGCGTGTGTTCAACTGCAGGGTATCCCACTGCCAAAGTCCCTGAAATCCGCCGCCGTCATAGCCCGGCTCGACCAGGTAAGGGCTGTCGCCCAACGCGGCCAATTCGTCGGGCGTCGGTCCGCCGACCGAGAACACCCGGGTCGGCTCCAGCGGCACGGCCAGGCGGCGCGCCACCTCCGCCTCGGCGGCCAGCACTTGATCCCACAGATAGGAATCGGCAAGCGTTGCACCGCTGAAATACGTCGCCGGCAACAGAGCCAGCTTACCGGCCCGCAGCTCGGCCACCGTCGCCGCCTGGTCGGTAAAAATCGTCATGCCGCGCGGTTCCCGTCCTATTCTGCCGGATCGAGCAAAGCGACCGGGCTGGCTGCCACGTAGGCCGGCACGCCGTTATCCGCGACGAAGCCGTGCGTGGCCAAGGCCGCTTCGGCGTCGAGTTTTACCAGCGCCGCGCGATAGCCCGCCGTCAACGCGGCAAGCTGCTGCTCCTGCGCGTTGACGCGGGCAATCAGGGCGGCAAGCAGATCGCCCAGCATCACGCGCTGCGCAACCGGCATGCTTCTGTTCAAATGGTCTTGATTGAATCCTGTGGTCATCGTTTATCCGGCCTTGCCGTCCTGTTATTCGGCCTGATTGCCGTTCCGGGTCACTTCTTCTTGATCGTGAGCTTGGGCCGGACCGCCGGCGCACCGTCGACCGCAGCCGCCAGCGCGACGGCGTGATCCAGATAGCCGTCGATGCGCAGGAAGGCGTCGGCTCGGTCCTGTTCGATTTCCTCCGAAAGCACGCCGAGTTCGTGCGGTTCGAACGCCACGCCGTTGATCGAAGCCGAGGCGTTCGGCAAGGTGCAAATGACTCTCGGCATGCTTAGCCAAACGGTTTCCATTTCGCGCTGTTGGGCACGATGTTGACGATGGCGGCGTGCTGCGCCCGCTTGGTGATGCGCAGGTAGCCGCAGATCATCTGCAGCCAGGGGATGATCGGGCTGTTGACCGCCGCCATGGGGATTTTCATCATGGGGAGGAATTGGCGCCAAGCGATGGCGTGATCCGAGGGCAAGAGATTGAGCACGAAGGCCGAGGTCGAACCCGGCAGCATGCGGTTGTTGTCGATGTAGGTGGTGGTCGCGCTGTTGCCGGCCTTCGGCACGCGATCCATCTCGCGCAAGTCCGACAGGTCGCTGCTGCCGTTCTGGCGGCTGCGGTAGATCACGTAGCCGGTCTCGGTGCCGCCGGCCGAGGCGCCGATGGCGAGCGAGACTTGCTGCCCGGCGGCGACGGCGACCTGGGCCGTCAAGACGCCGGTCGATTCGCCGTTCTGGTTGATGCCGGTGACGAAATAGTAGTAGTTCCCGGCCTGCGATGCCGTCCAGGCCGAGTCGGCGCCGCCCGCCCCGGGCGTCGGCACGACGCCGGTCGGCATGAAACCGACGTTGGCGGCGGCCACGGCGGCGTGGATCTTGTTGCGGATCTGGAACGGCATCTTGAGCTTTTCGTCGCGGATGAAGACGTCGTTGCGCGTCTTGATCTCGCCGTAGCTGGTCTGCACGCCGGCGACGTGGGTGCCGCGCACGGTGGCATTGGCATTGTTGTTCAAGGCGATGCGGAATGCCGGATCGAGATCCATGTTCAGGTCGGTCTGCACAGAAGGCGGCAGGAAGATGTCGGTCGCGCGGCCGAACGAGCCGAAGCCGAAGATATTCGCCGCGGCCTGGGCAATGGGATCGATGTTCGACAGCGGCTGGCCTGCCATGTCGATGATGTTGTCGGTGCTGTCGAGCGTCTCCAGCTGGCGCCGGATGCCGGGAAACGACAGCGGGCAGACCGTGTCGTCGCCTTCGAACAAGCCGACCTCGATGTCGGTCAGGAGCTGCTTGGTGCCGTTGGTGGTTTCGAGCGTGATCGCGTCGACGATGTTGTTTTGCGCGGTCAAGACCACCGGCACCTTGCGGTAGGTGGTCATGTACTTGACCATGCCGACCATGCGATTGTATTCGCCGTTGGTTTCCATGGCCGCGCCATCCTGGGCGTTGAAGGTGCCGCCGAAGAAGCCGCCGATGCTGTGCTGCTCGGTCCATTCGTCCAGCACCGCCGTGGCCTTGGGCTTGGGCAGCATGTTGAACAGGGCGAAGTGCTGGTTGTCCTGCACGGTCGCCTGCATGGTGGTGTCGAGCGACTGGATGCGCAAGGCGCTGCCGCCGGTCAGGGTGGCGACATCGGAACCATAGCCGGCTTCGAGCGATTTCTGCAAGGCTTCGAAGTCGGCGTTGCCCATGTGGCCGGCAATCGACAGGCCGGATGCGGCGCCGCCGGTTCCGCCGGTATTCAATAATTGTTCAAGCATAGGTTCTCTGTTTTCTCCATGGTTCTCTCAGCCGCACACGCGGGCCACCAGCTCGGGATCGACCGCGATCCCCATGCGCACCCGGTTCTCGATGCCGGACGCTTCCAAGCCCGTGATCCGGCCGGCCTTCATGGCGCCTAATGCCTTGGCAATCAATTCCTCGCCGCCCATGGCGGCGGGCTGGGACTTGGCAAGCGTCGTCAATTGCGGCTTGTCGGCGACGGTGAGCACGCTGACACGGCCGCGGCCGGTCTTGCCCAGGGCCTCCACCTTGGTCTGCAACGACTTGATCAAGTCGCGCTGTTCCGTCAATTGGGCCGATTGCGCCGAAATCAGGTCAACGGCAGCGTTCAGCGATTTGAGGACTTGCGCCTCGTTCTGCTTTTGCGCCGACTCCGCGGCCTGCACCCGGTCGTTGAGCGACTTGATCAGTTCGGCGCCATCGAAGGCTTCCATTTCGGTGCCATCGTCCAGCGTCAGCCGGAACGATTTCGCGAGCGGCCCGTCCTGGCTTGCCGGTGCGTCCTGTTCGCCGGTCGGCTTATCGCCCGACTTGCCGCCCGATTCATCGCCGTTCCCTTCGCCGTCCTCGCCATCCTCCGCTCCATCGCCGGCCGCGGCGGCCGTGCCCAGCCCGCCGCCGGCACCGTCACCATCGCCGTCCTTGGATTCGGCGGCCGGCTGCGACTTGGCGAGCGTCGCCGCTTGCTTGATACGACCCAGCAACTGCTCAAAACTCATGTACTCTCCTTTTGTTTGCGTTCCTGCATGCCGCGCTGCAGATCGTCGAGAAAGCGCTCGACGTATTCGGCGGCGACCGACCTCGACAGCCCGAAACGCGACGCGGCTTCCATGACCATGTCCTTGATGCCGTGCGAGACTTCCCCCGACATGACCAGTTGAGAAAACCGGTCGCGGAAATTCCAGTAGTCGAGTACGCCGCCATTGCTCACGCCGGCATTGTTGCCGTTGCCTTGGCGCAAGGCCGAACCGCCGCTCAAGGTCGCCGAATCGGTGCCGTAGCCGGCGCTCAGGGTCTTGCGCAAGTCGAGGCCTTGGGCGCTCCAGGACTTCGCCAGCACGCCGATGGGGATGGTCGAGACCTCGGGCACGTCCGGGTTGACCGGGGTCTTGCTGAAGCCGATGTTGGTCCAGCGCACCTTCTTGATCACCGGGTAGGCCGTGCCGGTGGACGGATCGATGGCCGTGCTTTTTTCCAGCACGGCGCCGCCGACCGAGGGGTACCAGACCTGCGGCGGGTTCAGTTCGGTCAGCGAAGACCAGAACAGATTGGCTTTCTCCGCGGCGGGGCCGGTGCCGGAGCTGATGTGGCCTTTGACGAAAGTGCGCTTGCCGTCGATGCGGGCGTCGACCGGACGGCCGATCTCGAACCATTCGTAGTTCGGGATGCCGGGCCAGTTCTTGGCCGGGTTCGGCTTGCCGATCTGGGTGTAGTGGTCGAGGTCGAGGTTGCCGTATTTAAGGTAGTAGTCGGCCGAGTCGGCCAGCGCCTGGGCCAGGATCACTTCGTTCTGGTAGTCGCGCGCTTCGTTCGATGCTTCCAGGTAGACGAAACGCTGTCCGCCTTCCGTCACCGGCTGGGCCTTGAACAGCTGCGAAATGCCGATGTGCGAAGGCAAGGCATCGAGCATTGCCTGGTCGCGTTCGGCATTGGTATCCCAGTTCATGCACCGGATACTGATGTCACGACCTGGATGGTTGGTTGTACGGATCGGCCGATTCCCCGGTTTGCGCCAGCAGGCGTTGCAGACCTGCGCGCTGCATGACCCAGGATTGGTAGGTTTCGGCCTGCTCCTCGCGCATGAGAACGTCGGCCTGCGAAACGCCGCCGATCAGCGCCGACAGGCGGGAGCCTTCCTTTTCGGCGGCGGCGTCGAGATTTTGTTGAACGCGGTTCGCATGCTGCCGTAATCCGGCATTCCTGGCGGCCAAGTCACGCAAGCTGTCGAGCGGGGAAGTCATCGCCGCATTGGAGCGTCACGACTGCGGGTACAAGGGGCCGCTCAGCACATTGGCGCCGGCTTCGACTGCTGCTGTTTGTGGAACAGAAAGGCCGCCAGGCCGGTATCGTCCAGGCCGTCCAAGGGATTGGTGACGACCTCGCGCAAGGCCGACTTGCGCGCCAGGCGGGCGCGCGAGCGCCGCTCCTGCACATGGTTTGCCACGAGATCGTGCAGGTCGATATTGTTCTGCTGGCCGATGCGGTCGATCCGGCCCGCGCGCTGGGCGTGGACCATGGCCGTGTCGGGCGTGTCGAATTGCGCCAGCCAGGATCCCGATTGCAGGTTGGCGCCCACGGCGCCGGCGTCGGAGCAGACGACGATATCGGCTTTTCTTGGACCGGAATCGGGATTGAAGGCGCGGATCTTGGCCGCCTTCTCCTTGGACGAATCCTTGCCCGTGACGACGATGACGCGATGGCCGTCGGCTTCCAGGCACGCCTTGATCTGCCCGACCGCTTCCAGTGAGCGGGCGAACACTACGCCGGGCCGGCCGCTGTGCTCTTGCGCGAGCTCGGCAACCTTGCCGAGTTTCCCGGAATCGGGATGGGCGTTGAGCACGCGGTTGATGGCCGCGTTCTTGATCACGCCCAGGGCTTTCGTCAGGCTTTGCGCTACCGCTTCGTGCTGCGCCTCGTCGGCGCCGAAGGAATCGGGAGACAACGCCTTGAGCGCCGCAACGTCGACGCCGCCCGTCATCCTGGCGATGCGCGCCGCCGCCGCGTGGCGGTCCACCGCGTCGAGCGCGGCGCGCTGGGCTTCGGTCAGTTCGACCTGGTGGACGTGCCGGCTTACGTTGACGTCGGGCGCGATACGGGCGGTATAGGCGTGGCGTGCGAGTTCGCGGCGCAAGCCTTCCTGTGCGTACACGGTGTCGCCGCCGTAGCGGCGCATGAAGGCCGCCCGGTCGCGGTAACGCGCGGCATCCATCTTGGCGAGCAGGTCGAACGCTTCCGAGGCGTCGTTCTTGACCGGATCGCCCGAGGCATGCACGTAGTAGTCGGCATTGTCGGTCACGCCTTGCACGGCATTGGACATGCGGCTGTTTTCCTTGCCTTCGCGGTTCAACAATCCATGTCCCTCGTCGGCCATGGCGTAGTCGAAGGCAATGCCTTCCTTGTCCAAGGCGGCCTTGACGTAGGCCTTGCGTTCGGCCTGACCCATTCCGTCGAGTTTGGCGGCGATGGCGTCCGGCGTCGCGCCCTCCTGGCCGGCGGCGATCTTGAGGATGTCGTCGCGAAACGACTGGTGCGTCACGACGTGGAAATGCGTGCCGGTATCCTTGTAGGACGCCAGCCGCTCTGCGTGCGTGGCGCCGGGCTGGCAATGCCAGCGGAACTTGCCGGGCTGGAGGAAGCGCAAGGCTTCGGCGCCGAACTGGCCTTGCACGATGGAAGGGACGACGAATACGCCCTTCTTGATCTTGCCTTCGCTATGCAGGTCGGCGAAGGCGCCCAGGCCGATGCCGGTCTTGCCCGAGCCGACGCCCAGGCCCATAACGGCCCGCTTGTTCGCCTTGATGAACTTGATGGCGCGCTGGCGCTTGATGCCGTCCTTGCCCGACATCGAGGCGTGGAACAGCTTGACGGGCTGGCCCGGGACGAAATGGCGGCCGGATACTTCCATCATGGCGGCCAGGGTGTTTTCCGCGGCCTGGCCCAGGGTGTGGCGTTCGTCCGGCCCGAGCGGGGTGTGGCCGGTGGGCGTCTCTGCGTCGGAGAAGAAGCCCATCTGCGCCTGCTGGAACGCCGTTCCGCCTGCTGCTTCGAGCTTGTCGGCCGAACGCAGGCGCGCGTCGCGCGCCTTTGGATCGACGGCATCGAGGTGGTTCAGGTTGCCGCGGATGACGGTTTTGCCGAGCTTTAGCGGCTGACCCGGCGCCAGGGTGCTGTAGTGCCGGGCGAACTCGCTGGAGACCTTGGAGCGCACCAGATCCTGAATCGCCGCATAGGCCTTGTTCTGGCCGCGCATGGCCTTGGCGTAATCGGGCCAAGTCAATCCGCCGGCGCGCAACTTGCCATCCAGTTCCATGCGCGCCGATTCCCAGGCCTGGTGGCTGGGATTGGGCATGGTTTCGCCGAACAGGTCGGTCACGGACTTGTCCGGCTCCTGGGCCAAGTGCTGTTCGAGTACTGTGCGCAGCCGGGCCTGTTCAGGGGACTCCTTGGCGACATGCGCTTGGAAATAGCTGCGCAAGGCTCGGCGGTCCCCGTCGTGCAATTCCCCGATCTGCTTGTAGGCGGCGACACCGGTCGGCTCGGCCGACAAGGCGCGGTGCAAGGCTTCCTGCGCCAGTTCGTCCGCGGCAAAGGTCTGGCTGTTCAGCGCCGAGCGCGTACCGCCCCACCTTGCCTTGACGAAGTCGTCCGCGTAACCGTTGAACAAGGGGGCCAATTCCTCGGCACGCTGCAATTGCTTGCCGCCGGTCTGTTTGTTCGGCGCCACCTGGTCGAGCGCGGTGCGGTATTCGGCGGCGCGATCGATTCCCACCTTGTGGAAATAGTCGGCCGATTGCAGATCGCAAAGGATGTCGGCCGGCATGTCGCCATCCGCCGTGCGGCTGCCGATATGGTCGCGCAGCGCCTGCGTCAGGTCGGCGCCCGGCGCGAACGGCTCGGCAATGGATTCGGCGACGCCCGGCTGCAGCTTCAGCGCCAGGTCGGCCCGGTTGGCGAAGCCCTTCGGCAACCAATCTTCCTCGTCCTCGGCGCCGTTCATGATGGCCAGGTTGCGCCGCACGCGCGCGATGCCTGCCTGGTCGACCGGCTGGGCCAGGCGTTCCATGCCAGACGCGGCGATGGTGACGACGTGGCCGGCGCCGGCCTTTTCCAGCAAGTAGTCGCCCTTCTTGAGCCCAATGGCCCGCAGCTGCTTGATGGCGGAAGCGAGCGGCGTGTTGCCGAGCGCCGCGGGCACGGCGTCGCGCGGCCGTTCGCGCAGCGCCATGACGAGCGCGGCATTGGCTTCCATCTCGCCCAAGGCCCGGCCCAGCACCTTGTCGGCGTCGCCCAGCGCTTCCATGCGCTTGCGGTTCAGTTCCGCTTTGACGAGGATGTCTTCGGCGTCGGCCGCCGGGTCGAATTCCATTGCCGCCGCCTGTTCCTGCAATGCAGCCACCTCGGTCAAGGCCGAGACAGACAATTCCTCATGACGCTGGACGTGATAATCGGCTACGGCATCGGCAATGTCCCGCACCCGCTCTTCGCCGAGATCGGTATGCAAGCGCCTGGCCAGGATTTGCGCCGCCGCAGCGGCGCCGAGCACGTCGACGACCGAACGGTCGAGCAAGGCATCGCCGCCGGCCGCGAGCGACAGCGCGTTGATTGCATTGAAAGCGCCGGCGGCTGCTTGATGCTCGAGTTCGGTCCCTTGCGGATCGCGCTTGCTGACGGCGGCAAGAAAGGCGCGGGTTTGCAGGGTTCGCACCTTGTCGCCGATGTCTTTCTCGATATCGGCATCCGAAGCCGGCGCGCTTTCCAATACGTAGGCTTGCGGTTCGACCGAGCGGTCGATGGCGGCATTGGCGGCGCGCGCGGATCGCTCGATGGCGGCGAGCTGTTTTTGCGCCTTGAGCAGCGCGACTGCCTGCTTGACGTCGACCAGGCGGGCGCGCAAATCCGGCTGGCCGGCATTGACCTTGTCCAGTTCGGCTTTGATTTTTTGCGCCATGCCCGGTCGTTCGGGCGGCTCGACGTCGGGCGTCCCGACGCCATCGGATGCGCCTTGAGACTTGACAGCGGCTTTTTCCGTGTCGATTTCGTCGGGCGTCAAGCCGGCAGCGGCGGCGCGCGCCCGATATTGCGGATCGAAGCCCAGGCCTTGATTGCCGCGCACGGGATCGAGGTCGGCGGCCGACAGTTGCGTGGCGTCGTCCGTGTGCAGCGGCATGTCGCCGGTAAAAGCTTGCCGCCTGGCGTCGGCGTCGATCAGCAGGCGTTTGCGCTGGAGCTGTACCGCTTCGCGCGCCGCGGCAAGCAGGGTGCGGTGGTGTTGCTTCCCGGCCTTGGCCCGTCCGGCATCGGAGAGGTCGGCATGCGCCGCCTCATCGAAGGCTAGCGCTCCCTCTTCCCAGCCCATGGCCTCGGCGACGGTATGGATGAAGTCGCGCTCGGCGGCCTGTTTTTTTGCCGCGACCTCCTTGCGCGCCGCCTTCTTGATGCCGGCAACGCCCTGCTCCACGTCTTTCCTGCGTTGTTCGGCGGCGGCCGCGCGACGCTCTTTGGCGCGTTCGGCCGATTCCTTGGCATAGGCGCCGGCCGATTTGACGCCGGTGAGTTTCAGGTAGTTGAGTTTGCCGCCGGCGCCACCGATCACGTGAACCGTTGCCGAACCCGGGGCAACGGGCTGCACCAATACCGGTTGGCCTTTGCCCTCGCCGTGCGGATGGACGGTAATCCAGCGCGCGCCTGGCGGGATGTCGGCGGACTTGAGGAAGAACAGAACAATCTGCCGGCGCGCATGCATGCCGGGATGATTGCGTCACGACGGCGCAGAAAATCGCTTGGTTTCGTGAGAAACCTTCCGATATAAGCCTATATGGCGCGTTTATTCGAGCAAAAAAGTCTTCTTTGCATGCTATTAATCATGCTTACCTCTCAATTTGATGCGCATTTCAGACAACCGGCATCGACGGCAAGACTTTAGGGAACCATCCGATGGATGCAAAGGAAAGTGGCAAGCGACACCCGGATCGTGCCCCCGCTCACGGAAAAGCGCGGGGGAAGCTAGGCGAAACGGAAGGGAAAGCAGGACTTTTTGTGGCCGGACCGGGCGCGCGCCCGGTCCGGTTGAAACAAAGTGGGGATCTGTCGGTTCCGTTATTTGAAATAGCGCCGATCGCGGCCGGCGCCGGAATCGCGAATCGTTTTCTCCTTAACCAGCGCATTCAACGCGAAAATCATGCGCTGCTGCAGTTTCTTGACCTGTTCCGGCGCCGGTTCGAAACCGAGTCCGGCAACTGCCGACTTCAGGATGTCTTTTGCGGCTTTCGGTTCTGCCGTGACCAGATTCGACCAGTAATCGCCGCCGGTGAAAGGCAAATCGTGCGCCCCCTTGGGCGGCCTGCCGCGCCTCGGTTTTGTTTCTTGGGCGGCCTCTACGCCTTTAGGTCCGCGCTTTGCCTTTGCTACCGCGCCTGGATTGCCGAAGCGCTGCAATTGGCTCAACGCCTGTTCCAGTGCAGCGACCTGAGCCTCGTAGTAGGCCATGCCCTGCTTCGCCAGCGCCACCTCGGCTTCAATCGCCTTTTTTGCCAACTCCAGATTTGACGTCATGCGCACTCCTAGAAATTGAATGATTCGAGGCGCGAATTTTAGCATTATTTAGATTTCAAGATGAGTGCTAAATTCGTCTCGCATCGCCCCCAGACACAGGAGGAATATCGGATTTCCATATTTCGAAAATTTGCAAACACCCTCTCGCAACGCCAAGAAACCAAACTCAACCAAACACAAGGAAGGACCATGACAACACCCACGAATCGAGAATATCCAAAACCCAAGGATTGGCAGCACTTCGAGCGACTATGCACTGCTATCTTTGGCGAGCTTTGCGATACGAACTTTCAGCCGCACGGCCGGTCTGGATATCGCCAAAATGGCGTCGACTCCGTCGGCACCGTGAAAAAAAAGGAAATCTACGCGCTGCAATGCAAAGGACGCAGCAGCGGCATCGGGAAACCGCTGACGACGGGCCAGGTGGACAAGGCGATTCTCGAAGCCGAGACCTTCCCCGTCCCCATTGCGGAGTTTTTTATCCTCACCACGGCGTCGATCGACATCAAGATGAATAACCACGTACTTGTTCTGAACGCACAAAGGGCCAAAGCAGGGAAATTTCCTGTGACGGTGTGGGGCTGGCAAACGCTCGAGGAGAAGATCGCGCTATGCCCACGTGTCCAGCGCAATTTCTTCGGTTCCCGCTGGCAAAGGCCAAGCTTCCTGTATCCGGCCGGCATCATCGCGGTAGCCGCAGCTGCGGCTGCGCTTGTGTGGATTGGCGTGCCGCAATTCCAGGGCAAGCTCGCCGCCGGCGAAAAAGTCAGGCACAACTCTGTCGAAGGCCTGGACAAGCTCTCCGACTCGGTCACCCAGCTGCAGCAAGCCTACGACACCTGCCTGACGGCGTTCAACAAGACGACGTTCATGTTCACACCGGAACTGAAAAAAAGCTGTACCGGCCTCCTTGAACCCAAACTTGAAGCGATGGAGCGGATGCGGGATAAATTTGCGTCGTCGATGGACGAGAAGTCGTTCAGCGAAGTCTCGACGCTGATCCAGATCATGCGGGAGGATTTCCGGCAACTAATGATCACTCAGGACATGACCGGTTTCTTTGAAAATGAATACGTGCGCCATCTTTCCCAACTTTGCTACGCCAAGGAGAAGAAACCGGGCGCCGACAGCATCTTTGCAACGGTGCCCAAGGAAGGCGCGCCGGCCTTGAATAGCCAGATGCAGACCTATTTCACCATGCGTGACTTCATTGCTCCGGGATTGAGATCGATCAAGGCAAGGCTTGCGATATTGTCCCGCACGATCGAAGATCAAGCTGCCCCGGCCGAACTTGTTGCTCAGGCGAATTCACTAAACGCCATCCTGGCAGAGAGCCACGCTTATTCCTACCATCCAACGGCAACCCCTTTGGTCATTTCGCAGTTCAAAGCCAATGCCACTCGCGACATCAAGGAAGGCGATACGAAATTTCTTGACTACAAGGAGCAGCTGCTATGGCAGGAAATCGCCGCGCAAGCGCTTACGGAAAGCCTGCGCGGGCGCAAGGACGACGTCGAAAACCTGATTTCATGCGGCGTACTAAGCGATAAAGCCCGCGAACTCTACCAGCAGGACGAACTGACGACCGCATCGGTTCAGCGATGAGCATGCGGGGTTTCAGGCTTGGCCAAGGTCTTTTCGAGCCAGGCCTGGAACACCGGATCCGCCCCAGCTATTGCGCCGTCCATGACGGTCCACATGCCGCGGCAATGCGGATGGACCGTGCCGGCCGGCACCCACCAGCGCTCCGCGGCATCACGCTCGATCAGTTCGTCGCCGACTCGTTTGCGCGGCGCCGCCGCGCGCCCGATATTGTTCTTGCCGACCCACACCTCGGTCTCGCCGTTCTTGTTGCGCGCCTTCGCATCGACGACCGTGAAGACGCGGCCGTGAATCTTGCGGCAAAACGGGCAGGCGCCGCGGTATTGCTCCAGGCGCCTGACCTTGGTTCCCGGCGCCAGGGAAGCGATCAAGCCCTGGTTGACGTTTTCGCCGGCTTCGGTCACGGCAATGCGGCGCCAATCGCGGTTGAGCACGGAAAACGTATCGAACAGGCGAGTTTGCAATGCTGATTGGTGGCCCGCCGTGCCAAGGATTTTCTGTTCCTGCCAATCGAGAATTTCGCGCTTCAGGCGATGCCGGGCGTTTTCTCTCAATTGCGTGACCTGGCCGGCGCAACGGAGCTTGCCGTATTCCAGGATGTGGTTCATGAGCGTGTTGCCGTCGAAGTCGAACTCCAGTTGCGCGGCTTGCGTGGTCAGCGGCAGCGCGCCCACCACGGCGTCCGCGACCGGCAGGCTGGCCTTTTCGCCCAGGCTGGCCTGTACCTTGCCCATGATGGCCGCGCGCACCGCTAGCCACTCGGCCTCGGAGGCCAGCTCGCCGGCGGGCAGGTAGCGTTGTATCAGATAGTCGACTACCAGGGTCCAGTCGGATAGCTGAAAGGCGCCCGGAGGAAGATTTTCCAGGTAGACCCGCACCAGGGACAGCTCGTCGGGCGTCCAATTTCCGGGGTGCGTCATCGGCCTTGCCGCAGGCGCTCCCGTCGGCTTGTGGTGCTTGCCGGCCAGCCAGGCGACGAGCTCGATTCTGACCTTCTCGAGCCGCAGCAGGCCACGTGACGAGAAAAGTTCGATCAGGGATTGGATGAAGGGGCTCTCGTGCCTGGCCCAGATGTCCGGCCCGCTTGCTTCTTCTCCGGCCATGGATTTTGCCAGTGCCTCCAGGGCATGATCCGAGCAGCCGCAGGCCAGCGCACCGATGTCGACCAGGATCGGTTTATGCCGCATCGCTTGCGCCGGCCGCGGGCTTGGCTTTGCGTGTTGCCTTGGGCGGCGCGAAGTGGCCGGTAACCTCGCGCCAATGGACGCGGTGTTCGCGCTGCCGCTCATCGGCCACCGTTACGCCGTCGCGGCCGACTGCGCTCACCTTTCCGGCACCGACGAAGGTGCCGGCGGCGAATGCCACATGATGACCTTCCTCGACGTTATGCGGGCCGAAATCGCCGCCGGGGTGCCGCTCTGCCAGCATGGCCAGCAAATGGCTGAAGTGTCCCAACCCTGCTGGCTGTTCCTGTCTGCGGATCGGTTCTGCCTGCGCCGGCTTCTTGACCTTGATGGCCGGGCTGGATTGCGGCGGTTTAATGGATTTGACGAAGAACGGAAACATTACAAGTCGTCCAAGGCAAAAACCGGTGGCAAGCCGAACGATTTGCCGAAATCCGGGGTGGGCGCAGCACCGTCGAATTGCGGCTCCGCCTGTTCCCCTTGGTCGTTCTTGTCGCCGGCGGCACTTCCAGGAGTTTGTCCGCCATCTTGGCCGGTGGCATCCTGCGGCAGATTGATCTGCAGCCAGGGTTGGATCAGGGAGGGGTTGATAGGCGCGTCGCCGAGCGGGCCGTCCATGGCCTCGTACCCCTCTTCGGCGCGAACTTCGTTGACCGTCAGCACCAGCTTGCGCATCTCCTGCTTTTGGTCCGCGTCCTCGGGATCGAGGCCGGTCCAGCGGAACACGAAATCCTCGGAGAATTCGGCGATGATGAAGTCGGAGAAGGTGTTTTCGTAATAGGCCAAGAGCGGGCGCAGGCCGGAATCCTTGGACGCGGCGAGCTTTTCTTCGGTGTCCGATCCCGAGAGCGGCGAGCTGTTGCCGCCCGAGAATGAGTCGAAATTGATCTCCGCCGGGGACATGCCATACAGTGCGCAGATGATCGACGTCAAAAACGTCATCCATTTGGAGAAGTACATGTCGTTGAACTCGATGCCGAAGCGCTCGAAACTGGCTTTCGATTCCTGGTCCTTCGAGATCATGACCGGCAACGACCAGGCGTTGTTGATGCCCTTGACCATGGCGTTCCAATACATCTTGAACGCCTGCAAATCCTTGGCATCGTAATTGCCGGTCAGATGTAGCATGCCCTTGGGGATCGCATTGGAGTCGAATCCCTTGATGTTGTAGGTCAAGGCGTTGATGTAGCCGGTGACGACCCGGATCAGCAATTCCGTCTCGGACAAGCCGTAACCGCCTACCGTGACGTCGGCGCGCGGATTGCGGCATTCGTAGACCAGATCCTCGTGGGTATAGGCCGTGGTGATTTGCCCTTGGACGAGCTGCAGGGCGAAAATCTCGTCGTTGCCGCGGTAGCCCTCTTCGGTGCACAGCCGGATCGTGGCGCCGTCGACGGCGTAAAAGCCGTCCATGCCCTGCCGCATGTCGCGTTTCCATTCCAGCTCGAACCCCGTCGAATCCATGGTAAGCGAGTCGCGCACCGAGCGCGCCATGAACTGGCCGAAGGCGTCGCGCCGCAAGGCCTTGCGCAGGCGTGGCTTGAATTCCCACCCGCAGTTCATCATGAACCGGTTCAGGCGGTTGCGCGCATCCTTTTCTGATTTGGTCAACTGGTGATCGCGGTCGACGTGGCGGATCTCGAATCCGGGCATTTCGTTGCTCGATTCGGCGATCCGGCAAAAGCGTTGCACCTGGCGGACGCGGGTCATGATGACGGCGTTCAGAATCGGGGTCTGGCTGACCATCAGGCGCAGGGAATCGAACGACAAGCCGGACGGGCGTTCCCAGTAGTCGCCGTGGATGTTGACTTGCCAGTCGTCGAGCATGACGGACTTCATGCCCGGCTTGTTCTGTTTCAGGTTGCGCGACGGGAAAGGCACGACGTTGGCGTCGATGGCCTTGTGGATTGCCGCTTCTTCGAATTGGAGCACGGCTTCGTCGATGATGCGCCGGACGTTCTCCGGTGGCAGTAGGTCGGTCGCGATCGGTAAGTGCTCGCGCTGCAGTTGCGACAGCGCGTCGGACCGTTCATCGTGGGGCGCCGCCGGGTCGAATGCAGCAACAGTGGCGCGGTCGGTCATCGTTTTCCCTTCACTATCCGAAAAGGGTAGTGTCACGACCCCGTTGTCAGCCGGTACTCGCCGTTCCGTGCTTCCAGTTCCATTGAAACGTCCGGGTCGTGAAACGAGCATCGTCCGAATCTCATCTGATAGGCGGACGACGCAAAATGGAAGACGCAACGGCAGAAGCGGCGCAAACGGCAATACCCGACAAGAACTCGGAAGCCTGGCGCCACGAATGCGAAGCGCGCGCGATATTGGCCTTGCCGACACCCGCCGTCCGCAACAGACGCTTGTCCCAGATCGAAAAGGCCCGCGGGGCGGCTGTGCGCGAACAACTGGAAAGAACGGTCCATTCGCTGCGCGATCGACAAATTGCTGCCGGCCGTGCCGCGCTGAAGCAGATCAAATCGCTCGTCCAACAGCGATAGCAACGAAAACCCGCATATCGCCACCACCGGCCCGGCATCGCGCACGGCCGGAGTATTGACGCTTGCGCTGTCCTGGTCCATATGCGGCTCCACCACACGGCACGGTTGTCGCTTGCCGACGACACACCATTTGTCTTCTTCGCCTTGGCATGTTATTTTTATAACTCAATTATGCGGGATATATCCCCGCCGCGACCAACCCGGCCAGAGCGAGACTTCGTCCCCACAACCTCCGTAGCAGCAGCATGACCAAGCAAACTCAAGCGTCAGCAGTTGACCATCTTCAGGCTCTCATCGGAGCCGGCCACATCACCAGCAAAGAACAACTCCTTGAAGAAGTACGCAATCAGGGATGGCACATACCGCGGATTGAAGACGATTTCATCACCATCGGCGTCTCCGGCAGGCGCCCCTTTCGCTTCCGGTTTAGCCTGGACGGCACACAAGAAGAAGGTTGGGTTTATGCGCTGCTGGCGATGAACGACAATCACCGCGCCTGCTATATCGGCTGCACGGTGGATTTTCAGCGGCGCTTGGCGGAGCACGTTCGCGTGCAGCAATTGGCGCACCTCTTTTCGCTCGGCACCTCGACTGAATTCTTCCGCTGGGCGGCGCAAAGGCGTTTGATTGTTCGCAGCCTGTTGATCGAGCGAGTGCTTGGCCCGAGTAACCTGGCGCATCGGGAATCCAGCTGGACCATGGCGGCACAGCGTGCGGGTTGGACGCTGCCCGGTGTCGAGCGATGGGGCCGGAAAGCCCCACGCGAAATTTCCCGTCCGCCCGTAAACGGCACCGGCTCCGCTTCGTATCACGAGGCCGACTTCCAATCGCTGGATCTATCCAAGGCCAAGACGCTGCGCGTGCACGTTCTTGGGCACGATCAACCTGACGAACCTTTTCCGGACGCAAGCGGATTGACGCCTGCATCCCAACCTGCGAACAACGAAACCCAAATGGACAATGGCGACGTAAGGCAATTCAATCGGCACACCGTATGTTTCCTGGTGAATCCACTCAATCGGCGTCCGTTTTTTATCGGGATGGCGGAAGGCCAGGAGAGCGATATCGCCTTGATCGACCTCGCTCCCGACGTCATTGCGCGAAATCAGATCATGCATGCCATTTACGAGTGCGGCGAACAAATACTGGCCGTCGAGATCGATCGTGCAGATAACAAAGTTCGCGCCAAGGCGCTGCGATCGTTCTGGGTCGAATTGATGCTGCGTTCCGGCGCCGATATTGTCAACATTGAAGCGAGCAACGATGCGCGCCTGCGCGCGGTGCAGGTTCATCTTACCGCTTGCGGTATGCCTTTGGACTGCGCACCACCGACGAATGCAGCCGGCCCCGCGCAAGTACCGGCATCCGGGAAAGACAGCGAGGGTACGCCGGAAGCGGCACCGTTGCAACGCAATGCGGCGAGCGAAGCACCGATTTCCGCCAATGCGGCACGGAGTCCGGACCTGCCCGCCCGACATGGTGAAAAATGGCGCGAGGACGAGCAGGAAATGGTGGCGCAACGATTTTTGCAGGGACACGCCATCGCGGATATCGCATCCGATCAGCAACGCAAGGAATCGAGCATCCTCGCGAAGCTCGTGAAGATGGCGGCGGCGAATGAACACGTTCGCAGCCGCCTGCTGACGGACGGTTTAACCGACCCCAACGGAAAGCCGGCCATCCTGATTCACGCAGGCAACAGCGCCAACGAGGACCGGCCGCAGGATTCGACGCCATAAGCACAGCGTGCCCAGGCTGCAAGGCGCTTTCAACTTGCTGCGAATAGATCGCAAGCCGCGTCGTTCTCTTTAACGTGCAGGAAACGAAGGGTGCAGCTTCCGAATTCGTATGCCAGGCAAGTGCCGCAGGTATTTACCCCAAAGATTGCGCTTTGATGGCGCATCATGTGTATGACAGGATTCACGGTCACGCTACCCGGCATTCCCACCTGGGCCGGTTCGTTCGCCGCGTCAGGCAACAAGAAGGCCGTCGTACCATGCGCCCGCGCCCAAGCGACATTGAGCAGCATGTAGGCATAAGAAAAGTGCGGGTCGATCCCGACCTTGACCACGCGCCGGCGGTATTTGTTCTGTTCCTCGTCCTTTTCCGCGATCAGGGCCGTGCGCGTGAAGTGCAGGAACACGTGGTCCTTCAGGATCGGCGCCAGCCGCTTCTCGCCGCGGATGCCGCCTTTTTCCGTGATTTCCTGCAGCAGCCCTTCCGGATTCGGGAATACCGTCGTCATCTTTTGCACGCGCGCCATGGCGACCTGCATGCATTTGTATTGGTCGAGCGTCACGGTATAGCGGTCACGCTCCTCCTCGTCGGTCTTGCGCTCCGACTTGGTCGGCACCGCGTCGCCCCAGCGGAGCATGTCGTCGCGCATGTCGGCATAGCCGGCCAGGAAAACCTTGCCCGGGTGGCGATTGGCGAACCGCTTGGCATCGTTGTAGTTCGGCAGCGTCTCAACGCAACAGACGGCGATACGGTAGTCGCGCATCAGCTCGTCGCAGCGTGCGAATGGGTCGAGGTCGTAAATCTCCTCGGCGTGAACGATCGCCATATGGCCCGACGCCAGGCGTTTCGCCACCAGGGCGACGTTGAAGGCGCCCATCTGGTCGATGCCCATGAAATACCCGTCGCCGCGCTGCTCCCACTTGACGCCCAGTCTTATGCCCTCCTTGGCGCAGTTGTTGAGCATTTCCAGGTTGACCGGCACCTGGGAA
Source organism: Burkholderiaceae bacterium (assembly GCA_036384915.1). Taxonomy (GTDB): domain Bacteria; phylum Pseudomonadota; class Gammaproteobacteria; order Burkholderiales; family Burkholderiaceae_D; genus PKWO01. The sequence continues at coordinate 155,598 of DASVLJ010000025.1, read as the reverse complement.
GGATCGACATAAGGCTTCCCCAGCTTCCGGTTGTAAAAGTTCTTCATGTCGTCGGCGTTGTAGTACGCCTCGATGATGTTGCGCGCCGAGATGGTGGGAGACAGAAACTGCGGGAAGTGGATCGAAACGTGGCGCGCCTCGGGATCCTGGGCGATCCATTCGCCGTCCTGCGGATCGTCCAGGAACGCGCCGCACGGTTTGCAGACGTAGCGATAGTCGCCCACCACCGGGTCGAACTTGATGCACTCGGGGAAGTATTCGTCGAGCACGTTGCCGGCGCCGCAGGCCGGGCAACGGGAATGGAATTGGTGCCGCGTGCCGCGCTTGTAGAGGAAGTGGATGTCGCGGTCCGGCCAGTTGGCGGTCGAGCCGGCCAGCGTGAATTTGACGCGCGAGGCGGACAGACGCTCGGCCACCTTTTCCATATCGGCGACCTGCATTTCCTGCACCTCGTCCAGCGCCAGGATATCCATCGGCACCGATTCGGTCGCGCCCTTGCCCGAGGTCCAGAGGAAGAAGAACTTGGAGCCGCCGAGGTTGCGGATCATGACATTGCCCTCGCCGCCCCTGCCCTTGCTTTCCGGATCGACCATCAGCTTGTAGGCGTCGGGAATCGTGCGCAGGATGGGCATGAAACGCTCGGTCGACTTGACGCCGGCCAGCTTCATGTCGGGCAGGAACATGCCGACCGTGACTGGCATGAATTTCAAGGACAGGTAGATCATGCCCAGGATTTCCATGACCGTGAAACCGACTTGGGCGCATTTCATCAAGACCACGGACTTTTCGTGGGCGTCTTCGATGGTGCTGGGGATCTGGTCGTAGATGAACCACATGGCCGGCCGGTCGTCGACCGAGAACGGATGGCCGTCGACCTTCAAGCCGTCGGCCGCCAGGCGCTGGCACCACATCCTGAAGGTTTCGTCGCGCCCGATCAGCGTCTGCGCGGCCGATAGTTCGATGGGGGTGTCGACAAACTCTGCGCCGCGCTCCTGCAGGAACACTTCGGGCGGCATCGATGCGCGGTCGCGCTCGAGCTCGGTGCGGTCGAAGTACGGGTTTGCATCGGTGGGAAGCTGGAAGGATCGATAGCGCGAATCCGACTCCTGCAGCGCATAGAGCTTGGCAAAGCCGTTCCTGACGCCCTGCGGCTTGCCGAACAGCCAGGCACGCCCGCGATGCCGAGCCAGCATCGGCTGCAGCACGTGCAGCCAGGTGTCGGCAATCCGTTCGATCTTGTGGCAATCGTCGGCCACCACCAGGGCGAGCTGGTCCCAAAGCTCATTGGTCTCGTCCTCGAGCGCATAGAAACCGATGGAACCGCCGTTGACAAGCTCGACGCGCGCGCGATCCAGGCGCCCGGTCAATAGCGGCTGGATCAAGGGGAAGATGCGCCGTTTGGCTGCCACTATCGCCTCGCGGTCCGGCAGGAACAATCCGACCGGAAACCCGTTCAAGGCGCCAAAATCCGACACCAGCAACGCGTCGATCGCCGCCGTGGTCTTGCCGGCATCGCGCCCGCCCGCGACGACGGTGAAGCGGGCGCGGCTGGACAGAATTTGCTGTTGCGCGGGAAACAGTGCCGGAAACGGAATGCGAAACTCTTTTGACACCCGCGCCCTCGCCAAAGTCAGGCATCGACTATGGCGTCACGATTGGCACCGGGTCGGCATTGAAGCGCAGCGCCAGGCGGCGTATATTGCTAACGGGGGAAACGCACAAATCAAGGGGAAAGAGATGAGCGCTTTTATCGATGACCTGGTCGTCAAACTTCTTGTCGACGACAAAGACGGCGTTTGGCAGCTTACGCAAAAGTTCTCGTATCAGTCCGATCTCGCCAAAACGACATTCGAGGTTCCCGTCGGATTCAAGACGAACTTTTGCAGCGTACCCAGAGTGCCGGGCGTCTACGACATACTGGGCGACCGCGCGCGCAAATCGGGGACCGTCCACGATTTTCTTTATACCTGGCCTCACCCGCCGGGTGTCAATCGCACACTGGCCGATCAAGTCTTGCGTGAAATGCTCGAAGTCGACGGCTTGAATACGCTCGAAGCCGATGCCTTCTATGCGGCAGTGCGAATAGCGGGCGAGTCGCATTGGGAACTTGGTCCGGCGGGTGCTCCCGTACCGGCACCAGCGCCACCAGCTGGGGACGATCCGCTGAACGGCGCTTGAGCTTAACTGGCGCGCGGTGGGCTAGTGACGGGCTTGCTGTGCTTCGCGGCAATGCTCTCCCGCTTGCGCGCCAGGGCGCTATCCCTGCAATCACTATTGTCCAAAACAAGACCAAACAAGTGTCGCGATCCGATTCCCGAGACCCAAATTACTGTCAAAGACCCGATTTCGAAAAACTGTTTTGGATAACAGTGACATGATACAAACTATTTACTTGGAATTTTTGCCAGATACTTAATCCCCATGTGTTCCTGATTAACAATCATTACCGACCGATACCCTACGTGAGGGGACTGTTTGTTGGCAGCCGAGTCATTATCTTCTGCCGGCAGTAGATAGTAGAACTCTGGGGTTCGTAGTAGCAGTTTTCCTTTGAGGCTATTGCAGTCACCTGGCACGCATGGTTTCGATAAGTCAAATAGCTCAGCGTCGATGTATCCAACCTTCATTTCAGCCAGAGAATATTCGACTATCCATACAGTGGCCGGCGAGAAAAGAATTGGCAATCCAATCAAGATCACGGCATAGACTGACGGAACAAACCACCAACGCGCTTTATCTTGAAAGCCATTCCGTGTCCACCAGATAAAATAGCTACCAATAATTAAAGAAAAAACGAAAATCGCCAAAGCAAATCCATATCGTCCGCTGGACAAAGCTAACAGAACGAAAAGCAAAACAACGCTTGCCGACGTTACAATGCTAAATATTTTTCTACTTCGATCAGCGGACTTCCAAATTATGCCGGCACAAAAGAATACCAAAGCCATGATCGCGAAATTAAGAAAGATGTTCAAGCCAATGATTTGGATTGGGAATACCTCTCTATCAAAGACCTCGTATGCAAAGAAATCATAGTGACGCATATAGATATTCAGCGCCAAGACTGGAAGAATGGATAGAACCAGAAACAAAATTGCGGACGCGCCTAGGTATTTCAGTAGATTGACTGGGCTGACAGCTGCCGTCCGGAGCAATTCGGCATGCTGTGCAGGAAAAAACTGCATATATGCAAGCCAGGCGCAAATGAATATAAGAGCAACTTCCATGTTCGACATCCTCGGCGGTTTGAGTAAATTCTTAAATATGGCCCATCAGCCTTTTCTGTAGTTAATTTTAGCAACTATTCGGGGTTACTGTTGCCCAAATCCGCTATGCCGGCCAGTTTTGCAACGACGTGGTCGACCGCCTGATTCAACGCCGCCAAGATGTCCGCTTTCGGCACCAGTTGCACCGCCTGCGTTTCCCAGCCCATCGCCGCCGGCGTGCCGCCGACACGGCGGGCGCGATAGTAGCGCGTTACGGTCTGGCTGCGTTCGACATCGCCGATCAAGCCGATAATCCGTACTTGCAGCCCGGATTCCTCGAACGCCTCCTTGATCGCCGTCGCCTGCAGCGTCAAGCCGTCGTCGGCGCGCCCTTTGGGAAAGGTCGCCGTGTAGCCGGCAAAGCCGTTGGTCGGATTGACCAGCCAGACGCGGCCATCCGGTTCCTCGATCACGACGCCGGCCGCAGGCTCCTTGCCGTGGGTGATCAACTCAGGTTCCTCGAGGCTGGGTTGCTGACCGTCGACGTCCTGCCATTCGTCGAGTGTCGCCGGCACGGCCGCCCACGGAGCGAATGCCACGCCGTTGAGCTGGTCCGGCGTTTCGCCGTCGGGCACGAAGACCGCCGCTGCCGCGGGGTCCGTCCAGGTGTGCGCCATCGACGGAATCGACGGCTTGTGGATTGGGATCGGTTCGTCCTGCGAGTTTTTCCGGGGATGGACGACGGTGCCGGGATGCAAGGGATGCTTTTCCTGCCTCCCCAGCGGCTTGACGGAAGCGGCGGACGCGTGCGCAGCCCTCGGCCGGTCGTAGGCGCGGACCACGATACCATTCTTGCGGGTGTAACCCCTGACGCGTGCTTTGAAAAAAAGGATCGCCGGTTTTGCCGCCGCTGTGTTTGCCAACGCTTTCTTTGCCGCCATCGCTTACGCCACTATGCCCGGCAATCCGCCCCCAGCAGCAGGCGAATTGCCGCGCCGGTGTGTTCGGACAGAATGACGGCTTCCAGATCATCGTCGCCGTTGGCGCGATCCATGGCGTCGTACACGGCCCAGCACAGCCAGGCAAACAGTACCTTCACCGGATCATTGGCATGCGAGTCGCGGTATTCGGCCCAGTACGAGCCGAGCGCCACTTGCAGATGTGCGGCGAGGGAAATGGCGTTCCAGCCGATGATCGGCTTGTAATCGGGATCGCGTCCCAAAAAGATGGCGGACAACTCGCGCCCCATTTCGTTGACGCGCGCGACGAATTCGTCGGACGCCAATTCGCCCGTGGAGCGCTCAACCAGCATGTCGCGCACGGCAAGGCAGTAGTCGCCGACCAAGGCCCCGACGACCGAGGGGTTGCCGAGATAGCGCTTGTGGCCGAGGGCGTCGGCGAACATCGCTTGCCGGTACCGTTTGCCGTCTTCGGCTTCGCTGATCCTGTTCACTTCCATCCTCCCTTGAAGACGTTCATCAGAAATACCATGAACGATTTGCCCATTTTAGCGTGGTTCTCGATGTCGGCAACGAAGCCCTGATGCGGCGGCAGCATCAGCAAATCGAGCGTGATGCCGCCGGCGTTGGCAGCATTTCCCTTTGACGCTTTGAGCAGCATGAAGCGCTGTCCCATCAACGTGGTGATTTCCTGCTCGCCGCTATAGTTGCCGGTGGCGAACGAGTGCAAGGCCTTCGCACCCTTGCCGTAGATGATGTTCAACACGGCGCCGCTGCCGAAATGCGCGCTCTTGCCCCAGTCCGGCGACATCGACGTGCACATGGAGTCGGTGTTCTGGAAAATCAGTCCGGGCTTTTCTTTCAAGAGCTGCTCCATCATGGCGGCAGGCATCTGCATCCAGCGCGTCAGCCGCGTGCCCTCTTCCAGCTCGACCGCATCTTTGTAAGCTGCCGCAGCTAGGCCGCCCGGCCCGCCGTCGTAGCTGCCGCCGTGGCCCTGGGCCGATATCTTGCTCTTCCCCTCGGAAAACACGTGGTTGATCCAGCCCGATTTCTGCACTTCGGCGATGAAGGCCTTGGTCACGCTGCCGACCTTGTGCCAGGCCGCTTTAGAGGCATGCTTGATCTTGTCCGATACCCAGTGCGTCTTTTTCGGGACGATGTCCATGAAGTCGTCGCCGGCATGCGCCACCTTCATCCAGAAGCCAAGGCGTTTTTCGGCCGGGATGGTGGCGACGCGCTGGCCGAACGGGACGAAGCCGGCGGCCTCGGCGATTTCCTCGATCGAGCCGCTTCCCAGCGGCGGCATGTCCAGACCGATAACGGATGGGTGGGCAATCGAATCGAGCAATTCGACCAGGTAGGCCCAATGCTCCTTGATGTCCTTGTTGGGATGGTCCGTGATGGGTTTGTTGCCCAGACTCTTGCCGGATTCCTTGTCGAAGGCCTCGTACTGGTAATCCTTGAGGGCTGCGAGGTTGCCCTTCTTGGCGAAATCGATCAAGGCTGCGTCATCGACGGTGTTCTGCTTGTTGATGTGGGCCTTGGACGACAGGCCCTTGCCGCTTCCCTTGTAGTTGGCGAAGTCGATCGGTGCCGGCAGGTCGGCCGGGTTGACCGGCAGCTTGCTGATGTCCGGCGCCGGCTTGTTCCACGGATCGGCAACGCCCAGAGCATTCAAGATGAAGAGGCGGCGCGCCACCAACTTCTTTGCCAGCGCTTCCTTGGTTGCCGCGTCGCCCGGGCCGAACAGGTCGACCATTTTCTGGATCTGGCCGTTGCGCATCTTCGCCAGGGTCAGCGCGCCCTGGCGCAGCGTCTCCTGGGAGATGCCGGAAAAGACGGCTGCCGATTTGCCGTTCTTGGCCGGATCGAGCAGGGTCGCAAGTTCAGGCACCGTGTCGCCAAATTCGTCGTCCTTGCGCTTGCCCATGGCGCGGTAGAGCAAGGAGCCGCCCACATCGACGCGTACCGCGCCTTTGCCATCGAGCAGAAGGTTGTCGTTGCCCTGGCCGATTACGTCCCAGTTCGCCAGCCAGGCGTCGAATACGAAGGCGTCCAATGTGCCGTGCGCCTTTGCCAACTGCTCGGCCGTGCCCTTTTTGAGACCGTCTACCCACTTCGAGGCGATACCGAGCTTGCCGTCCTTTTGTACCAACGCGAGCGCCGGCACCTTGGCGCCGAGCATGGTGTAGAACTTGGCGGCCAGCAGTTCGTTTTTGACAGATTCCGGGTCGCTTGGGAATTTGCAGTACCACTCGACGCCCTTCTTGTCCTTGAACTTGCCGCCGGGGTTGGAACCTTTCTGCGGGCCGGTCTGCAACCAGCCATCGGCCTGCATGACGGTGATCTTGCCTTCCTTGAGCGTCTGCGACGGCGATGGCGGCACACCGGCTTTCGGCTCCGGCGCGCTGTCGGCCGACGCGGCGGCGATCAGTTTGGCGGCAGGGGCCTGGGCCAAGATGGGTGGTTTCACCGACAGGTGGTCGACACCCTGTTTCTGGTAGCCCTTGCCCAATTTGGCCTGAATCAGCGTGTTTTGCGCCGTCTGCGCGAGCGCCGGATTGCCGAAATGCTTGATGCTGGTGGCGCCCTTGGTGCCGATCTTGCCGTAGACCGTGACCAAATGCGCGCCATGCACATAGGTGTGCCAAAACTTGCTATGCCCCGGCTGGGTGTTGGTGAACTTGTGCATGGTCACCGCGACCGCAGCCTGCGCTTCCGGTTTGGCGCCGTCGGCTGCCACGGGGTGCGAGGACGGAGCCTTATGCCAATGCCCGTCGCGGAACACGAGCAGGCCGCCGCCTGCGCCTGCTTTGGTATCGCCATCGTGCGGCCCGGGCTCGGCAGGCGCAGTGCTTGGTGCATGGGACGCTGGTGCTTCGGTTTTTGCCGGCTTGGCGCCGGTCAGCTTGGCAGGCGCGGCGTTCGCGCCTCCGAGCGACTGGTGCTGGCCCGGCTTCTGGGCCGGGGCAACCTGGTGCGGCGATCCCAGCAGGGCCAAAGCCTCGTTGGCGAGCTTGACCGCCTTGACGCCATAGGTGTTCGAGCCGTAGCCCAGATGCAGCAGTGCCTGGGCATTGCCGGTGGAGAGAGCGGCATGGATCGCCGCCAGCTTGGCGTTGACGGGCTTGTGGTTGACATTGGATTCGGGAAGCTTGGCCGCTTCGATCTTGCCCAATAGGGCCGCTTTCGCTTCCGCCTGCGGGTCTGGGGCTGCCGGAGCTGCGGCTTTCCATTTTTGATAGCTGGCCGACAGGTGCGGCAGCATGCCGGCGGACTCCGCCTGCTGGTGAATCGCAGCTTTTTTGTCCTCCGGCGCCTGGTCGAAGGCTTTCCACTCGCCATTGCTCGGAGCCTTGGCCGCGAGGATTTTTTTCTTGAAGACCGACAGCGCCGCAGCGGCCGATTCCTTGTCCTGGATCTCGGTGGCGTGCTTGAGCAGCACCGGCACCTTGTGGTCGTGCGGCAGCGCGTTGAACCAATCGTGCTTGCTCAGTTGCGCGTGGGCTGCCTTTTGCGAATACGAGCCTTGCCCGGCGAGGATTTTGTGTTCGTCGTGGGCGTCGGACACGTGCACCAGAGCATAGTGACCGGGAACGGTGACGCCGTCGTGGCGGGTATAGGTGGGTACGAAGACCTGCTTTTTTACCGTCGCTTTCAGAAAGACGACCGACTGGCGCCGGCCAGAGAGCATCGATAAGTCACGCATCTATTCCCCATGAACGAGGACAAGAATGACGTCACGACTGCCCGGTATTCCTTAACCTGTCATTTCTATCAGGTTGAACACATGACGAATGCATGCGACGATCAATCGTCGCAAGTCAACAACATAAAAGAATTCACGCAACATATTTTCTTATGTTTTTCCAAGAATCTTGACTTGGCAAGCATTGCGAAACGCGGAAAAATTTTAGGAGAAACAATGACGTTTTATCTCGAACGCGCACTTTTTGTCGTTGCGCCCCCCGATTCAGGAAAAAGCACCACTCTGCGTTCGATGTTTCTTGACAGAAGACTGGGCCTCAACGGGGTGCCGCCCCCTTCTTCGTCCCACCATCGAATTGCCGCTGACTATTACATCAGCAACGAGCGACGACTTCATCTGCGATTGACGTCTCCACACGAATATGGCGAATCTCCGGAAGAGTTTATGGAAAAAGCCCGAGGAAACATGCCAGACGGTCGTTGGTGCTTCGCCTGTCCATTCCAGCCTGATGCCAGGAACAAAATGCCGGACGTCGTGGACTCAGTGAAACTTTTCATCGGCAAATTCTCGCCGGAGCGTACCAGGGTGGCATTTCTTTCGCCAAATAGACACGGACAACAAATCGGAACGTTTCTTCCAGGGCGAGACCTCACGCAAGAGTTACTTGCGATACCTAACGTGGAAGTCATGTGCATTGACGGCCGTCAAAGAAATAAGAATGGGCTATTGCTTGCCGATTTTTTTGATTTCACCTGATTTTCAGGAGCCCTGCATTTCAAGAGAGCTTGGTCAAATTCCTTTTTGAACGTTCAAGCACTTTTTTCCCTGCTTGACCTTATCCGCATAATCGTTTGCCGGCTCGTGTTCGCATCACGCGCTATCTGCGCAATTGGCACGCCGTCTGCGATCTTCTGCGCCACGGCAGCGGTCTGAACAGCGTCCAGTGCTGGCGGGCGACCAAACTTCTTGCCTTGCGCTCTTGCCCGCGTTATGCCTGCATACGTGCGTTCGATCAACAGATCGCGCTCGAATTCCGCCACCGCCGAGATCACTTGCATCGTCATCTTGCCGGCTGGGCTGGTGAGATCGACGCCGCCAAGCTGCAAGCAGTGCACTTTCACGTCCAATCCCGTCAGCCGCTCGACCGTCGCGCGCACATCCATGGCATTGCGGCCGAGGCGGTCCAGTTTGGTAACGATCAGGATGTCTCCCCCTTCCAGCTTATCGAGCAAACGGGAAAAACCCTTCCGCTCGCTTGCCGCAACCGAGCCGGAGACAGTCTCCGCAATGACACGCTGCTTGGCTACCGCGAAACCTGCGGTAGCAATCTCCTGGATTTGATTCTCTGTCGACTGATCCGAGGTAGAAACCCGGCAATAGGCAAAGACCCTCGACATACGCTCCTCCATGTGTCCGAAATCGGGGTACGGATTACAGCGTAGGTAAAATAAATTGGCAAGTCACATTTCAGCTAACGGAATTGCGAAAACTCCTCTCGACGACACGATGGCTACCGCGATGCAAGTAAAGGTATGGTTATTTGCGCCACGTTTTGCCGTAGCGAACGTCAGTTCTGTCGAGTATTCTTGGAAAAACTTGATCAATCCACGTGTGACAGGCACGTACGAACACGAAACAAAGGGAATCCATGAAAAATTTCAAAGACCGTTTGGCCGAAGGCATACTTGCACTTGCGTTCCTTTTAATCGTGCTTTTTTTGGTAATCGGTGTTAGTGCTACGATGAATAAGTTTGGCATCGGTTCGGCAGAAACGGCTTCATGGACGCAAAATGTCGAAACGTTCCTGGCAATTTTGGCTGGCGGATTTTTTGTCGGTTTGCAGATTTTAGAGGTTAGAAAACAATCTCATCTTGCGCTACAGCGACAGGACGAAGTCAAGAACAATCTGAGAGAAGGGATTCGCCAGACCGCACTCCAAGCGCAGCGATTGGCAGAGTCGATTACCTCCGGCGAATTGGCAAAGCAACTAATTCTTCTGGATATTAGCAACGCTCAGCGCGCCACATTTAATGGGCTCATAATCGGCGATGCCAACGAGATTCACAGCATTCTCGCCAATGTAAGCCTGGATCGGCTTGCCGAATTGGGACTGGTAGAGCCTGTCTTGTATTTGCGGCAGGCTCTAACCAGGCTGGCGCAGCATACGCCGCAATTTCACCTTGATGCTCACTGGCGTCCCGAGAACGCATCACTGTCGGAGATGCGAAGTATCCAAAATCTGATTAACCGCAGCTTGGAAGAAACCGGCCCTACTGGCACGAAAACCCCCGACTACGCCAAAGGCGAGAGGCCTTAAACGCGGTCAATTGATGTCGCCAAGGCTTCCGAAGACCTTTTTATTACGCAATGGGAAAAGATTCCCCTGTCCCCGCATGCACCGGGCGGCGGCCGGTGTATTCGAAATAGCGCCGGCATTGCACGTCGGTGAATTTCGGATCAAGCTCCATCAGGCGGGCGCACATGCCCAGCATTTCCGCAGCGATCAAGGTCGAACCGGAACCACCGAAGGCATCGACGACAATGTCGTTGTGCCTGGCGCTATTCTTGAGCATCTTGGTGATTAACCCGACAGGCTTCGTCGTCGGGTGATCCTTCGAGCGTTGCGGCTTGTCATGGAAAATCACCGACGATTCCTGCCGCTCGACGGTCGCGCCACCAGAAACGACCAAGACCTGCTCGCCTATGCGAATAGTCCAGCGGCCGTCCGCCTGCTGCTCGAATGGCGAATCCTCGCCGAGATCGTAAATGGTGGTTTGCTTGCGCCCACCGAACCATTTGTGCGCGCCGCCGGGCTTCCATCCATACAGAATCGGCTCATGCATCCATTGGTAGTCGGAACGGCCCAGCACGAAGCAATTCTTGCGCCAAATCAGGCAACCGGACAACTTGAACCCTGCGGCCTTGAATGCGCCGCGGAAGTTGAAGCCTTCGGTGTCGGCATGCGCCACGTAGATCGCCGCGCCGGGCTTCATCACCGCCAGCATGCAGGAATAGGCACCCAGCAGGAAGTCGTGGAACTGCTTGTCTCCCATGTCGTCGTTCTTGATTGACCCGGCCAATTTGGATTCGTAGGCCACGTTATAAGGCGGGTCAGTCCAGACGACGTCGGCCTTTTCCGTTCCCATCAGCTTGTCCCAATCGGTGACAGCCAGCGAGTCGCCGCACATGACCTTGTGCGGGCCGCAGATCCAGATGTCGCCCGGCTTGGAATGCGGTTCCGGGCCGAGTTCGGGCACGTCGTCGGGATCCTTGCCGTTGTTCTCCTCTTCCGGCTCGAACAGGTCGGCCAATTCCGCATCGCCGAACCCGGTTAGCGAGAGGTCGAAGCCTTCGGTCTGCAGTTCCTCCAGCTCGATCTTCAGCATGGACAGATCCCAACCGGCGTTCAGGGCGATCTTGTTGTCGGCCAGGATATAGGCCTTGCGCTGCGTCGGCGTGAGGTGCGACAGATCGATCGTCGGCACGATGGCCAGGCTCAGCACCCCGGCGGCCAGCACGCGTCCGTGGCCGGCCAGGATGCCGTCGTCGGCCGTCAAAACCGGGTTGGTGAAGCCGAATTCCTTCATGGAAGCGGCGATTTGGCCAACCTGCTCGGTCGAGTGGGTGCGGGCGTTGCGCGCGTAGGGCAGCAGTTCGGCCACCTTGCGCATGACGATCCCGCGCGGCATGGCGATTTCAGTCATCGGTTTGCGGTTTTCTTTCTTTGGTTTTCTGCGGTGAGCGCTTCGTCGCCGGCGACTTTGCTGCACAGCGGCCCGTGTCCGATAGCGACCGGTTTCGGTCAGACTTCCGGTGGCTGTCCGAAACTGGGCGGGTAGCATTTCGGACCGGGCGACCATTTCGAACACCCTTTTCGTACCTCGCCGACCGCTTCAAATAAGCATCGATACGTTGCCCAAGCCAGCGCATGCACGGCACGGCCATAGAATTGCCCAGCGATTTGTAGCGCGGCCCATCGGTGGCAGGTTTGCCCCGGTAGGGCACTTGCGTCCATCCATCCGGGAAACCTTGTAGCCGCTCGCATTCGGTGGGTGTGACGCGCCGCACGGCCATCCCCTGCATGAGGTAGCTGGTTTGCTTCATCCCCGATTGCGCCGAAAGTGCGCCGACATAAGGCATATGCCGCACCTCGTCGCGCGAGTTTTGCGCAAAGGCGACGATGGGGTTTCCGCGACCCGTACCGTCTTCACTGGCATCGAACCCCTCCGCCCGAAGCGCGTGGACAACCTCGCCGGTAATGCAGACGGCCAACTGCCCGCCTGCGTTCGCGTGCGAGTCGCGGTGAGCCATCGCGCGTAAAGTCGGGGCCAGTTCCTCCGCAGCATCGGCACCATGATCCTTGCAAGAAAACGCAATCGCCTGCACTTCGGCGCGTGCCTCTAGCGTGTAGCAGAGGTCCGCCTGCACGCCGACGCCATCAGGCCCGCTCGTCGGATTGATCCGCAACGCACCGGCCTGGACTGCGTAAACATCGCCCGCGCACGCGCCCGCGGCGCGGTATGCGGCAATTGGTGCCTCGTGATTGCAGGTCAAGGTGGGGCACCGATCGACGGAGGCTTCCGCTCCGCCTTGCCCATGCGCCAGACATACGATGTCGCTATGTGGCAACGGGCTGCAGCCCGCCTCCAAGTTCGAAATCTGTTCCGAGTCCACTACCGCCTGTAGCGCGGTTGCTAAGGGTTCCGGCAACGACTTGCCCCGGCTCTCTGCGCGGCGCAGTATCCCGGCGCAGGCCTTCGAACTCAAATAATATTTCCGTGGGATCGAACCCGTCTCCAGCACTTGCGACAAGGAACACACGGCGGCGGCGTTGGGCCAGTCCGAAATATTGGGCGTCGAGGGTCCGCCATGCGATTGTTCTTTGGGGTCCAGACACAGCACCCGCGTGCGTCCATTTCTTCCCTGCCGGCTGGAGCGCGTCATCTTCACCGGCCAATCCCGCCAGGAAGCAGCCGAACGCATTGGTCTTGTCGGACAGGACGCCGGGCACGTTTTCCCAGACGACGATGCAGGGCGGTTTTCCCGCGTTGATGCGGATGGTATCGATTGCATTGGCCAACTCCATGTAACGCAGGGTCAATTGCCCCCGCATGTCTTCCAGACCGGCGCGCAGGCCGGCCACACTGAACGCCTGGCACGGGGTGCCGCCAACCAGTATGTCGGGCGCTTCGACTTCGCCGGCCAGCACGCGTGCGGCGATTGTCGTCATATCGCCCAGATTGGGAACGCTCGGGTACCGCTGCACCAGGACGGCGGATGGAAAAGGCTCGATTTCGGCCAGCCAGGCCGCACGCCATCCAAGTGATTCCCAGGCGACGGACGCCGCCTCGATGCCGGAACAAACCGATCCGAAGCGTAAGCCGTCAATTGACAATGCGCACGCCCTCCTGACGCTCGATTACGATGCGCACTTGCCCCTGCTCCATCTCGCCTGTGTCCAAACCCCACGCTTTGCGCTCGCCGTCCTGAATCAGCTTCAAGGTCTCGGCGGTGATCTTTGCCAGCTTGGCCTGTTCGATATCGGTCGATTTCAGCGCCTTGTAGATCTGGTTGCGCGGCGCGACCCATTCGGTTCGATGCCGTTTCAGTATCTGAGCACGGGCGTCCACGGCCGCATCTTCGACAGCCTGGGCCAGCATTTCGGGTGTGGCATTTTTCGAATCGGGGATCGTACCCGGATTGGTTCCCGGAATCGGGCGCTCCGGCGAAACGGCAGCAGAATGCAGGGGCTGATCGTCAACCACGCCCGGCGATGTCGAAGCGTCCATCACCTCGCGCGCGATGCTTTTATCGGCGATGGCATGCGCCCTGCCGGCGATGGCCGGCAAATTCAGCTTCTTTGTCCAGCCTTCCTTTACCGCGCGTTTGCCAACGGCCTGCTTGGAGATTCCCAGGAAATCCGCCACGTCCGCGTAGGAGCAGCGCGGCTCACCTTCCCACCGCGCCCGCGCGATGGCCCAGTTTGCGGCGTTCGTCTTGTCGCTTGCCAAGGCCAAGTTCCTGCGAAGTCAATCGAGGTATCTACTTTGGCGTCACGACAAGGCGTCAATGCGACGTCAACCGAACCGTCAACCTTGGCACCAATTGTATTGGAGGAGGAATGGCCGTCATGGGGGAGATGCTCGTCCATAAGAGCCAGCCGGCAGTCGCACAATCGCCGCATCGGTTACAATGACCGCAGATGGAAAATCTAAGAGTCCATCAGGGGATACCCTGATCCCCGATCTTTTGACGCCAAGCCAAGTGCTTGGCGTTTTTTTGCGCTTATCCCGCGGAAAAATGCGAAATCAGGTTTTCGGCACAGGAAGTCTACACCCTCGGTCGGCGCGGTCCCTGACGCCATGCCGTAATCGCATCGAACGCCGTTTTTTGTTTGTCGATCGATTCATTGCGCATGAAATATAGCTGCGGACGATGCAGAATTTCGCCGACCAGTGGTTTGATGAAAGCCTTCCTGGTGATCAGGTAGCCGTCCACCTCCTCGTCATTCAATCGCATCAAAAGCCAGAAGCCGTAACCGAACAAACCGGTTCGGACGTCAAGGTAGTACTCCTCGCCGTCGCGCAGCACATACCAGGCCCCTATTTCATGTTCGACGACTTCCATTTTCGTCTGGTGCGACTTGATCATGATCGCGGCGTCAATCATGACGCTTGGCCCAGGCAGGATTGATCTCTCTTGGCGCGCCAGCCTTGTCGAAAGGAAAACCATAGACGGCATCGATGCCCCACATCGCTTGAATGATCGATGCACCACGCTGGTTTAACGCGTTGGTGACGGCTTCATGCGGCAGCCCGCCATATCTCGATGAAATCGATACGAACGCGCTGACGTGTGGACGGCTCCCCAGCAAGGAAAACCCCGATCCGACAAAGCGGTCAAGTACGGACGGCGAAAGATGGTTTGCGTCGCCCCTGTTTGGAACCTGGAAGAACTTCAGGCTGGAGGGTATGAACAGACTCTCGCGCTCCGCAAATGCGGCGGCGTTGGACAGCGCCTTGATGCCCGCATTGCCGGTCAACAGAATCCCTTGACCGCCAATCGCACCATACAAAACGGCACTGCTCTCCATTTCCGCCGTTACCTCGCCCCACTCGGTCAACGATTCATTTTCCGGTGAATCATGACGCTCGACGTCGGTCAAACCGCTACGTGCCAGCCTCGGCATGCGCAGCAGTCTGGACAATTCGTACGACATGCCACGCTTGATGCTGTGCGGACTCTCGAAGTCGTGAATCAGCCGGTGCCGATACCAATCGAGATGCGGGGACATCACCACCATCGGGCCGATTTGCTCGCCCTGGAATGTTTCCTTGATCAGCACATTGCGTTCGAACGCCGCCTCCTCCAGCGCCAAGCTTGCAGCGAAGGCGTCCTGATAGTGGCGACCGACCGACGAATTGAACATGAATCCCGACGCAAAGAACCTGGCTATCTTCCGCGAATGCAACCAGGGGCGGTGCATCCATAGCCGCTCCACTTTCAGACCCTCGAGGATCGGCAGCGCACCCGCAATTGCGTCAGGACCGGGATGAGAACAAACCAGATCATGGATAGTATCGGTCCCATACCGTTTGCGCACATAGTCGGCAATGGCAATGCCGGTTTTAAGCGAGCCGGTATCATAGATCAGTGTACGTTCGGCGCCGGATTTGCCGTATCGTAGGCAAATCGCCGCGCCGCCGGTTTCGCTGGGGAAAAAGTCAAGCAGATAGTCGCACTGCGCATATTGCCGCAACATGCCTCTGACATTGAAAAAAGCTTTTTTGGATTCGTGTGCTGCGGCGCTCTGAGTGAACATATTGCGCGAATTCCTCGGTCTCTATGCGATTGATCGGTGACCCGATTATGCGAGGAGCAAGAAAACGTCAACAAGTGCCAAACGTCACACCTCTTGGTAACTACTTGATTTTTATACGGGAGAGGACTGCAGAAAATTAGTTGAGAATACCGTTGGCAGGCAAATACTCAGCGTTCGGCTTATAGCCGAGATTGAGCGCAGCCAGAACCAGGCGCTGCCGCGAATCGACCTGAAAAATCTGCAAAAGTTCAGTTACGATATTCTTGACTGAACCCTCTGCGAGGCGAAGCATCTCCGCGATATCCTTGTTGCGGTAACCGGCAATCAAGTGACGCAGCACGCGCTCCTGCCGGTCGCTCAAGTTTGGCACGTCGTCGCCGGCCGACTTCACCCAATCGAGGTAAGACTGCGGGAAGTAGCGTCCGCCGGAGAGAATTTTTCCGACAGCCGAAATCAGTGTGCGAGGACTGGAAGATTTACAGACGAAACCCGCTGCGCCATTACGGTCGCACGCGCGAATGATTTTCTCATCCGAAAGCGCGGAAAAGATCAATACCGGAAGGCCATGGTTCGCTTGAATTTCGGACACCAGCTTGATACCGTCGGCGTCGGGAAGACCGACATCGAGAATCACCAGGGCGGCGTTAGCGGCGCCGTCTCTCAAGCAGCCACGCAGATCCTGTGCGCTCAAGGCTGCACGCACTTCGAATCCCTCATCGGAAAGAACCATGCCGACCGAGTGCGCCACGACAGGATGGTCATCGACGACGATAATGTTGGACTGCTGCTTCAGAACCGCTTCCCTTTCTTTACAATTGGTCTTTACAATTGATCTATCAAATAATGACTTACGGTAGCATTGATATCAACTAATGTTCAAGCTGTCAAATCCTGCAATTTTTTACAAGGCTCTCAATTTTGTACAATCTGTTGCAATTCGTGCCATCTTCTCCACCCGCACGCGAGCCTGCGTAGATCATGAATAATTCGATCGTTGCCGAAAAGATCCGCATCATCCTGAAATTTGTCGCCTACACGCTTGGAACAGGCTTCGCCGGTTCCTGCTTGATCGCGTGGCTGGCCCTGCAAGCGGCATCGCCCCTTTATTGGCAGGTCGGCATTTGGTTCGGCTTAAGCTCACTGAATTTCCTGATCCGCTACCTCGCGTTTGTCCGCACCAAGGCCTTGTCGCCGGCCGAGCGTGTCTCCCTGAGCACCAAGGCTTGGCTTCACACCTTCATTTCCGGTTGCATCTGGGGCACGGCGGTTCTCCTTTTCATGCCGTCGCTACAGCCAACGTACCAAGCGGCCCTCGCCATCACCTTGATCGGACTCAACATCACCAGCATCCCGTTGATGTCGGATGTCGGCGGCATTTCCGTGCTGTTCCTGCCGGCCTGGCTGCCCATGGCTGCGGTCCTGTATTGGGCCGACGGATCGGCCGCTTTGTCCATTGCCATCCTGTTTCTGCTCGGGTGCGTCTACCTAGTCGCCTTCATCATACGCACCACTCTGGACGACTTTATCGCCGTGCGGCTGCAACGGGACCAAGCGCTCGAGGAACTAGGCCAAGCCAATGCCACGCAAATGTCGTTGTTCCTGGCTGCCAGCCATGACTTTCGCCAGCCGATACAGTCGATATCGTTCTATCTGATGTCGATCAGGAAGCGACTGCCTGAACCGGCCGAGGAGTTGAGCGGCATCGTGGACATGATAGAAGAACGGCTCGACAACCTCCATCATCTCATTGACGAGACAATAGGGTTTGCCAAGCTCTCGATGAGCCTGGACGACCCGCCGGACCTCATTCTTGCGCGTGAAATGGTCGATCCGCTCATCGCAAACTTCAAGCAGCATGCCGAAGAGAAAGGGCTCAGCTTTCGCGTTTATTGCGGCAAAGACTGTTCGCTGCTGGTCAACCGGCAGATTCTGGACCGTATTCTCGACAATTTGATCTCCAATGCGTTTCGCAATACCCGGCGTGGCGGCGTGCTGGTGGCGTTTCGCAAGAGGGGAAGCAGCTGCAGCGTGCAAGTGTGGGATACCGGATTCGGTATCCCGGAATACGAACACGAGCGGATATTCGATGCGTTTTACCAGGGAAAACGCAATACGGCGCGCAAGGGACACGGTTTGGGCCTGATGATCGTGAAACGCCTGTCCGAACGCATTGGCGCAGAACTCACGCTGTCTTCCCGTGTCGACCACGGTACCGTGTTCCGCCTGAAGGTTCCGCTCGCGCCCTTGCCCGCCGCGAATCAAGCCGCCCGCCAGACGCCCAACCATGAATGCCGCCTCGACGGTCGCGTGGTCGCCGTGCTGGACGACGATGCAAACGTCAGGAATTCCCTCGGCACTTACCTCGCAGATTGCGGTGCACAAGTCGTTAGCGCGCGTGATCGCCAAGGCCTGCTGGCCGCTCTTGACGGCGTGCCGGAGCCTTCCCTGCTGGTGACCGACCTTCACCTGGAAAAAGAGTTGGGAGACGATGTCGCGCTGGAAATGCGTGTGCGCTACCCCTCCCTGAAGATCGTCGTCTTAACTGCAGACGCCAGCGACGCAACGCAGTCGAGGCTCAATGCATTGGGGCTATCCGCCCTTGGCAAACCGGTGCTCCCGCATACCTTGCTGAAAAAAGTCAGCGATTTGCTTGATCTGGCTAAAGCGCCGCAAACCTAATTTAGCTGCATGGGATCGCCGATACGATTTTGTGCCTGCACCAAGCGCGCCATCATCTTCAAGTCGCGGTCCTTCAGTTGCATCGCCGAAGCGACCCAAATATCCGCGATACCGATCAATTCATCATAGCTGATCGGCATGATGCGTTGCTTCGAACGCTGTACCGCGAGGTAGCCATTGCGCCGCCGAGCCTGGCGTTGAATCCATTTTTCGACCGCTCTCCTGCCCTCGCCTGTCGGAGCGAGCACGTCGACCACCCCCCATTCGTGTAGCGTCTGCGCGGAGTACGTTTCACCCGAAAGGACAATCTCCTCCGCCAGACGCAAGCCCACCTTGCGCGCGAGAAGGCTCAGCGCGCCCATGCCAGGGAACAAATTAAACAGAATTTCCGGCAAACCCAAAGTCGAACCTTCCTCCGCAATCAACACATCCGCCGTCAAGGCCGCTTCAAAGCCCCCGCCCAGCGCCTGCCCTTGAACCAGCGATATCGTCGCTATGTCGGTTTGATAGTGATTCAGGCGATTCCAGATATTGTCAATGCAGCGATAAGCATACTTCTTGAGTGTATCGCTGTCGCCGGACTGGATCTTGGCACGAAACGTTGCCAGATCGCCGCCCAGATTAAAAATTCCCGGGACACATGAGGCAAAGACGACATAGTTCACCGGTAAAAGGTCACCATCAGCAAAGTAATGCCCATGGTTGATCCGCAGGGTATCTTCGAAATCCGCAATATCCTTCAGCAGATCGCTGTTGAAACAGGCCCGTCCAGCGGGCTTCATGTATGACCATAGCGTTCTAGTCTCAGCGTCGAATTCATTGACCAATTGCGCATAGCGCTTGCCCACGCCAAGAATTTCCGGGGTCGCCAACATGTTCATATCGTTTTCTCCTTCAGTTGATTAAAATAAAAATTGGCTTGCCAAAGCATATTGCACCACCGCAATAATTCAAGGGAAGGAGAAAAAGTGTTATTTGAACAGTTAAAAGAGGAAAGCGCCGCGATTCTCGAGAGCTACGCCACGCTGCCGTTCATCGTCGCAGTCCGCGCCGGCACGGTGTCGGCCGAACGCTACAGGCAGTTTTTGAATGATTTGTATCACGTCGTCTGGCATTTCTGCCCCACCATGGCAGTGGGCGCCAGCCGCTGTGCCGACGACTATTCCGTCGTCCGCTACGCGCTATACGAGCACATCGAAGATGAAAAAGGTCACGAGTTGTGGGTGCTCGACGATTGCCGCGACATCGGCGGCGAAGAGTTTGTAGAGCAAGTCAAAAAGGGCTTGCCCCGTCCGGAAATCCAGGCGATGAACGCGTTCAACTACCACGTTGCGGAGCGGCAGCACGGCGCGATCGCATTTGCCATGGTGTTCGCTCTGGAAATGATTTCGCAGCGGCTTGGCAGCCAGGTCAGCAAAGGCGTAGCCAAAGCACTAAAACTCGCTGAAGGGCAAGGAACGAGGTTCCTGTCGTCGCACGGACCGATGGATGCGGATCATTTAGTTGAAATCTCGGGAGCCATCAACTCGATCAGCGACCCAAAGGTCGCCAAATTGATGTCTAATGCCGTCATGGTCAACTACAGGTTGTTCGCGGCGATGCTGTCATAAAAAGAGGTGGCGGCGCTACAGCATGCCTCTCGCCGCCATATTCATCAAGCGCAACTGCGCCGGCAGGCAAATCGAGCGCAGATCGTACTGCTCCACGATGGACTTGCGCGCATTGGCCCGCAAGCCAAGGTAGTCCTGCCTGCGCGCCAGAACATCGATCACCTTGGCGGAAATCTCCGCCGGCTTGAAAATATCCACGAGCACGCCGTTTTCGCCATCCTTGATCACTTCCTCGACCGGTTGCGTCCGCGAGCCGACGATAACGCAACCGGCCGACATCGCTTCCAGCATCGACCAGGACAGCACGAACGGATAGGTCAAATAGACGTGCACGCTCGATACCTGCAGAATCCGCACGAACGAGGAATACGGCACCTTGCCCAGGAAGTGCACGCGCGCGAGGTCGATATCCTTGCCCACCTCGTCCAGCAACTGCTGCCGATACGTTTTGCCGTCGGGCAGACGCGTGCCGTAACTCACGTCATCGCCTCCCACGACCAGCACCTGCGCCTTGGGCCGCGCCGACAGTATCGCCGGCAGGCTGCGCATGAAGCTGGGGAAGCCGCGATAGGGTTCGAGATTGCGTGCGACATAGGTCACAACCTCGTCAGCTGGCGTGAATACCACATCAGAATTTGGTAGCGCAAAGCATGCGTCGGCATCCGGCTTCACGTTCGCCGTATCGATCCCCTCGTGAACGATATGAATCTTGCTTTGATATTCCTTGGGATAGAGCGACTTTTGCCACTTGGTTGGCGCCTGGCCGTAGTCGCACGTGTTCAAGGCCAGCAGGTTGCCGATATTCTTCGTGCGCACCCGCGGCCCCGCATCGAAGATCAAGGGCGGCCCAGGTTCAAAACCAACGTCCGCGCCGTGCCTATGATAGAAAAATTCGAAGTAGCCAATCAGCGGCACTTCCGGATAGACATCCTTCAGATACCAAGGCTCGCCCCAGCCGTTATGCGCCAGCATCACATCGGGCACAAATCCTGAATCGCGTAGCTTCATGGCTACACGCGCCACGTTCTGCGCATTCAACACGCCGGCTTCCGTTTCGCGCAAGTAGTGATGCACGCCGTGCGTCACTTCTCGCGCGGGCTTGTAGACCAGCTTGCTTACACCGGGCAAATCGGCATCGGTGCGTTGCGTGATGAAGGCGACCCGATTGCCTTCGGTCGCACCCAAATGGCGCGCCGCGTGCAGGTATTGGCCGGGAAAATTCTGATGCACAAATAAGACATTCATGGGGTCGCTACTCTACACGAAAGTCTATTGCGTGCAAATTGCGTGGGCATTTTTGATGCAGTTTCAGAGGCAAAAGAAGCTTGAGAAGCATTCGCTACCATGTTTCCAAAAAGCATGAAACTGCAAGGGTTAACAGGTTGTCGGCGCGGGTATTTGTTGCGTATCATTGTCGGGCACCGCTCTAACATAAAAAATCGTAGCCTCTCCGATAATTTGAGAATGAGAACTACAAATGATGTAGAGCGACTTTCGAAAAACGAGAAGGATTTGTTTCATGCGTATTGACGTGCAATCCAAATTTTGCCGGGCCCTTTATTCCGGCGCGCTCATGTTGCCGCACTTGTGTCGCCATTGGCAACCGCGAGTGCCGATGAACGGTCACGTCAATTTCCCGAGAGCCTACGTCTGATGTCGCGTCGCCTGTACCGCGCGTTCATGGAACGCGGGACGGCGTCGCCCATGGGGCCGGCGCAGCATGTCTTTTCGACCGAAGACCTGATCTGGAGCATGGGCAGCTTCTGCGCCCTGAACCGCCAGCCCTTCGATGCCGAACTGCTGGTGCGCCAGTTCCCGCCGCCCTATAACTGCGATTCGCTGATCCACGCTGCCCGTGCGCTCGGCTTTCGTATCAAGCGCAAGGATTGCCCGGCCAGCCAGTTAAGCGGTCTTAGCCTGCCCTGCCTGGTAGTGCTGCATGACGACAAGCCGCAAGTTGCGGGCGAGACGGAAAGCGCATACGTTGGAGCAACCCGCCCCGCCATCGTTGTGCAGGCCGATGGCGAACACATCGTTTTCTTCCCCGCCGGCAGCAACACGCCGACCAAACTCACGCACGCCGAATTCGCCGCGCGCTATGCCGGCATCGCCTTCCAGCTTGCGCTGAACAACAAGCCGGTCAACGACCCGGACCAGGCCGGCAAAGGCGAACCGTTCGGCTTTCGCTGGTTCATTCCCGAACTCTTGAAACACAAGCGCGTCTGGCGCGATGTGCTCATTGCTTCGCTGGTTATCCAGCTGCTTGCCCTGGGTACGCCGCTGTTTACCCAGGTCGTGATCGACAAGGTCGTGGTGCATCGCACGGAAAGCACGCTGTTGGTCATTGCCGTTGGTCTGTGCGTCTTCATGCTCTTCACCGCCTTGCTCACCTGGACGCGGCAATACCTGGTATTGCATACGGGCAATAGAGTCGATGCCGTGTTGGGCAGCGCCGTTTTCAACCACCTGTTCAAGCTGCCGCCGCGCTATTTTGAGCATCGCCCCACCGGCGTCATTACGCAACGATTGCGCGGCGTGGAGAACATCCGCGAATTCGTCGCTTCCGCGGCCGTGACCCTGGTGCTGGATTTGCCTTTCCTGCTGATCTTCGTCGGCATCATGTTTTACTACAACGTGATGCTGACCCTGATCGCCTTGTCCCTGATCGGGGCCATCACCCTCCTTTCCTTCCTCATGGCGCCGATCTTCCGCGCCAGGCTTAACCATCAATTCCTGCTTTCGGCGCGCAACCAGGCCTTCATCACGGAATACGTGTCGGGCCTGGAAACCGTCAAGAGCCTGCAGATGGAGCCGCAGTTGAGTGCCAAATACGGTGACTACCTGGCCGATTACCTGCAAGCCGGCTTCGCCATGAAGCAGATCGCCAATACCTACAACGTGGCCGCCAACGGCATCGAGCAGCTTATGTCGCTGCTGATCCTTGTCTTTGGCGCCTACACGGTCATGCATGATGTGAGCTTCACCATCGGCATGCTGATCGCCTTCCAGATGTTCGCCGGCCGCGTGAGCCAGCCGATGCTGCGCATCGTCGGCCTGTGGCAGCAATTCCAGCAAGCCAATATGTCGGTGCAACGACTGGGCGACATCATGAATGCGCCGATGGAGCCGTATTCCATCCTGCCTTCCCGCCTGCGCGAGACCAAGGGCGCCATCAATATCGAGCACCTGGCCTTCCGCTACGGTGAGAACCTGCCTTACCTGTATCAGGACTTCAACATGCAGGTCGAGCCGGGTCAGGTCATCGCCATCATGGGGCCGTCCGGTTCGGGCAAGAGCACGCTGGCCAAGCTGCTGCAGGGCTTTTATCAGCCGTCCGATGGGCAGATCAAGATCGACGGGAACGATATCCGCAACTTGAGCGCCAACGAACTGCGGCATTACTTCGGCGTGGTGCCGCAGGAAACGGTGCTGTTTTCGGGGACGATTTACGACAATTTGATCATCGCCAACCCGCATGCGAGCTTTGAGCAGGCGACGCACGCCTGCAAGTTGGCGGAGATCCACGAGATGATCGAAAGCTTGCCCAAGGGGTATCAGACCGAGATCGGGGAGCGTGGGGTCGGGTTGTCCGGCGGGCAGAAGCAGCGGCTGGCGATTGCACGCGCATTGCTGAAGCAGCCGAAGATTTTGATCTTTGATGAAGCTACCAGCAGCCTGGATCAGGAGACGGCGGAACATTTTGCGGCGACCATCAATCAGTTGAAGGGTAAGGTGACGATGCTGTTTATTACGCATGCGCTACCAAAATGCCTGAAGCTTGACGACGTGGTTCAAATTGCCAAATGGAAATTTGATGAAACTTAAACCCGTTTTACATACTGGCTCAATTACATATAGTGGTACGTCACGCTGGACTTTCACGGGCGATATTCTGCGTTCACAATCAATTGGTTTCACTTTGGCAGGAAAAAAATGAAAATCAACGCTCACCCATATTCTCGCCTACGTGACATCTGCGTCTTAATTTCCTTTTTAATTACCACCTCCTGCCCAAAAACGGCTGCAGCGCAGGAAAATTCCCCTAATATAAAACTAATCAATGCAATTTCTGCGAATCAAAACGGAGGTAGCAGTATTAGCATTGTGCGTGAACTTAGTGACTTGAAGAACGCAAAATCAGTTGCTTTATTCTTTGAATTTCCACACGCCGAGCATTATGCTGGCCTTGATGAATCCCAATTGCAAAAACTGGGATGCTCATTTTCTGCCAATACCAAAGAAAAGATATTGGACATGGTTGAGATCATCAAGGCATCTCGCCCCAAAAAGGCAAAATCGAAAGATGGGGAGGATTATTTGCACGTCGCAATAGACGTTCGCGAAGAGGTTCTATTTGAAATGATGAATGGCGAAGAAAGGAAATTTTTGTTTTCTGGACCGCTTAGTTCATCCAATAACTTGGCAGGGTATTTCGACACCCAAAAAATAGTCACAAGCCCGAATATTGTCACAGCCCTTTATCGATGGGGCGCACATGCCGACTACAACGAAACTTTCGCTAAATCCACGCAAGCATCGCAAGAAACCGCCTCTCTGAAAGCGCAGGCAAATATAGCCGATGAATTGAAAAAGGGTTGCGTCGAATTTACCAAGCAGCAGCTTGCAAAATAAGCTTATTTAATATCGCCCAAATATTTAAATGATGAGAAACTGGAGATTAACATGCGGACAATGAAATTTATCGCGTCAAACAAAAGCATTATTTTGGCAACGGTAGCCATTGTGATTTTTTTTCTTTTTTTGCTCTCTCAAAATGGATTTTTCAGTCAAAGCTATAAAATTACGCCCAATCAGAAATTTGACTATTTGAATTACGAGAAAATTCAATCTGAAACTGTCAAAGTTGCCGTGATTATTGAAAGAACCGGGGTTAAGCATCTGGTCCGCATTGCCGAATCCACCTTCAGAGAAAACCCATGCAATCATTCCTCCACTCGCACCGAAGATATCGAAAGGGCGCTTTCTATATTACAGGAATCAAACATTAAGGAGCAAAAGCGCCTTGATCGAGATTGGGAAATAAAAGAGGAACTTGTTTTCTTCAAGAGAGATGGGGGGGAATCCCATTTTACTTTTGAAGGAACAAAATCAACAAACAACACAATTAGAGGCGAATTCAATGGCATTCCGATCCAAGCAAATCAAAGTGTCGCTCAAGAGATAATCAGTTTCGCTAGAGGTCTCAAACACTTTGATTCATGTTTGTATGAAAATTAGAAATGTCACAGAATTTCCCATATTAAATTGATTGATTCAAAATCTCTACAACACGACTATCTTCGGACCCAATATGCCAAAAACAACTTCTTTACCCAACATTTCTGGACTAACTGGGTCCCCAACACCAAAGCAGATCGCAGACTTAAATGCTGCGTTGGTCTATTTGAACGAAAATCCAACGGCTGCTGCGCTCGTATCGGAATTTGCAAAATTAGGCGATAAGTTGGTGATATATAGCCATTTAGATTTCTTGGCCAATAAGTATGAGGGAAATGACCGATTTGTTCCTGGAAATATTTTCAGCAAGTCAGCAGTATATTGGTCGACTAACAGCGCTATCGTGTTCGGCTTACCTCCAAAACTACCCAGCAATTCGGACTTATCGGTAGGAGTAAATTCCTCCGCTCTAAATCTTTTGCATGAAATGATTCACGCAATTGAGGAAAACTCTAATTTTGACCCAGATTTGCCGTACCCCCGGTTTGATACTACCGGCGAAGCTTCGGCCGAAACCATAGTTAACGGCATTGCGAGACAAATTGGTGAGGCGACTCGCCCAAACCATGATGCGCAACTACTAGCGAGCCATGATCCTTCTGAGCATCTAAACGTTTTCTCGGATTCCTGGCAAGCACAAAGCCCAGATGGGCAAGCGACGATCACCGGAGGAACTGCAACCAGCACAAACATTTATCCGTATGATCCTTATATTGTCTCAGCATTAAAAAACAACACCAGTCTGCCATATCTCGGCACGTTTTATGGCCCAAGCAATCCGTCAGTTAACGGAACGACAATTTCTACGCCTGAAAATGAAACAATCGAAGTTGCGGCTGGCACAAGCAACGTAATATATGGAACTAATGATTCCATATACGAAGATGTCGGAAATACCAAAGTAACCCTGAACAAGGTTTCGAGCGACACTTTGTATTTTGGTACTGCGCCTACAAATAGAAACTCGTCACAAAGTCCTTCCAAACTTGTAGGAGTTGTAAATAGCGCGCCCACCAGCTCCTCCACTCAAAACATTTTGACTTGGAAAAGCGGGTATATCCAATATACTTATTCGAATGTTTCAAAGTTAATGACGGTCTTAGATACGAGCTCCGGCTCAAGC
The DNA here is from genome assembly GCA_036384915.1 of Burkholderiaceae bacterium. Taxonomy (GTDB): domain Bacteria; phylum Pseudomonadota; class Gammaproteobacteria; order Burkholderiales; family Burkholderiaceae_D; genus PKWO01. The sequence continues at coordinate 129,249 of DASVLJ010000025.1, read as the reverse complement.
TATGCTATCAATGGCTTTGACTTGCAAGCTGCACAGTGTGGAAATGGATTTGATGGGATAAAGCTTTCAAGCCTGAGTGCCGTCTGTATAGGAACGACAACTAATCCACTACTCAACGGTGGTGCTGTCCCCGCCAATTCCAGCATCAATGCTACGAGCAACGAACAACTCGTCACCGTCTACGCCTCCGGAGCCCAAACCGTCGCCCAAACTGAAACAATCAACGTACAAGGCACCGGCTACTACAGCGACCTGGGCTCCAACCTCACCCCCATCAACGGCGCATTCACCGTCACCATCCCGGCCGGCCAAGACAGCGTCACCTTCGGCCTCGTCAACACCAACACCGCCCAGCAAGCCCAAACCGCCCAAGTCACCGCCACGCTCAACAGCGACCAAGCCGTCAGCAACACCCTGACGGTCAACTTCCCCAGCGCATCCAGCGGCACGCCCAACCCCACCGTCAGCCTGACCAACCTTACCCTCGGCACCGGCACCGGCCAGGTCAGCGTCAACGCCGCCAAACTCACGGGCGCCAACGGCAGCCCCACCGCCGACACCTGGACCGGCGCGGACGGCACCACCTACCAATTCGCCCCCAACGCCAGCAGCAACATCTTCCAGGGATTCGGCACCCTCACCGTCAGCGGCGGCGCCATGGCGGCAGGCGAACAAGTCACCCTCGCCGACTTCAACCTCGCCACCGCAGCCGGCGCAAGCGGCTACCTCGGCCTCAACCTCCAAGCCCAATACGCACTGGAAAGCACCGGCAACGCCAACCCCTTCAACACCGGCGGCGCCCTCGCCACCGCCAGCGCCGCCGGCACCGGCGCCACCGTCAATTTCAAGCTCTACGCCCCGAGCGGCAGCCAGCAGACGCGCACCGTCTACCTCACCTTAAGCGGCGCCGACGCCTCGCAATACCAGATTGGCAGCAGCGCCGGCACGGTCAACTTCACCGGCAACACCGTCGCCCTTACCATCCCCGCCGGCCAAACCAGCCTCGCGCTCAGCCTCAACTACACCGGCAGCAGCAAAACCTCCCAAAGCGCCAGCTTGAGCCTCAGCGCCGCGCAAGGCAGCCCGGCCATCGAATCGAACACCCTCACCGCCACCGACTACAGCACGGCGAGCAACGGCAGCGGCAGCGGCAGCGGCACCACCAACACCAGCAACTACCTCATCAGCAACGACACCATCACCGTCACCGGCAGCAACAGCGTGGTCGTTGGCAACGGCACCCGGGCCATCATCGAAGCCGGCGCGCAAAACAACGGCGGCAACACCGCCTATGCCGACACCCAGATCCCGCTCGCCACCGCACTGACCAACACCCAGACCCAGGCCGCCACCAGCGGCGCGGGCAGTTTCCTCTACACGCAAAACGGCAACAACACCCTCGTCGGCGGATCAGAAAACGACACCATCCTCACCGGCACCGGCAACAACCTCGTCATCATGGGCTCGGGCAGCAGCACCTATGTGGGCGGAGTCGACGTCACCAGCGCGCTCAGCGGCTGGGCCGTCGCCGCCTCCGATTACACCTACAACAACGGCCAGATCAGCAGCAGTGCAGTCCAATTTGCCGCGACCGCTGCCCCGGCGTCCAACTACTACGGCAATACCTTCCTCAACAGCAGCGGCCTCACCAACGCCGTCGGCGGCGGCAACGACACCATCTACGGCGGCGCCGGGCAAAACACCTACGTCCTCTCCAACGGCAACAACTACCTGGATGCCGGCAGCGGCGCCGACACGATCTACAGCGGCACCGGCCAGGACACGATCTTCGCCGGCAGCGGCAACGACGTCATCTACGGAGCCGGCGGCGCCAGCTACATCAACACCGAAAGCGGCAACGACACCGTCTATCTCGACGGCGGCCAAAACACCGTCTACGGCGGCACCGGAAACGATACCATCATCAGCGGAAACCCGACAAACTGGGCCGGCAGCTTCGCTGCGGAAAGCAACCTCATCCATGCCGGCGCGGGCAACGACACCATCTACGGCGCCGGCGGAAACGATACAATCTACGGCGGCACCGGCACCGACCAGCTCAACGCCGGCAACGGCAATCAGCTCATCCAGGCCGGCAGCGGCAACACGACTATCAACGGCGGCAGCGGCATCGACAGCCTGGTGGGCGGCGCTGGCAACGACGTCATCTACGCCGGCAACGGCGGCACGGCGGCGGCCCCCACCACCGTAATCGGCGGCAGCGGCAGCACCGCGATTACCGGCGGCAGCGGTGTCGACATCCTCGACGCCGGTAACGGCGGCACGGCGGCAACCCCTGTCTCCATCCAGGCCGGCAGCGGCGCCACCACCATCAACGGCGGCACCGGCATCGACAACCTGCATGGCGGCACCGGCGTCGACGTCATCAATGCCGGCGACGGCGGCACGGCGGCAGCACCGACCAAAGTCTTCGCCAGCAGCGGCGCCACCACCGTCAACGGCGGCGCCGGCGTCGATTCCATCAGCGGCGGCAGCGGCAACGACGTGCTCAATGCCGGCAACGGCGGCACGCTGGCGGCCCCCACCACTGTCAGGGGCGGCAGCAGCGGCCACGATACGCTGGTCGCGGGCCAAGGGTACGCCAGCCTGATCGGCGGCAGCGGAAGCACCAACACCTACCAGATCGACGCCGGCGGCGGCACCACCACCATCTCCGGTACCCGCGCCGGCGACATCCTGGTATTCGGCCCCGGCTTGACGGTCGGCAACATGGCCGGCATCACCCAAGCCAGCGGCAAGACCACCTTGAGCTTCGACGACGGTACCAGCGTCACCGTCAACAGCACCACCTTGACCCAAGCTACCTTCGGCGACGGCACGGCCGCCACTTTCGCGCAACTCCTGTCCAACCAATTTACCGCCGGCGGCGCGACGGAGAGCGCCGTCAACGCCACGCTTCCCCAGTCGAGCGGATCTACCGCGAACACCCTCAACCTGTACGGCACCGCCGATCTGGTGGGGCAAGGCAACAACGTCAACGACGTCATCGTCGCCAATGCCGGCAACGATACCTTGATCGCCGGCACGGCCAACAACACGCTGGTCGGCGGCGGCGCGTCGGACATATACGAGGTGTCCTCGGTTTCGGGCACGGTGACGGCCATCAATGCCAGTGCGGGGGCCGATACGCTCGTCTTCGCCGCAGGCACGACCCTGCCCAGTCTATCGTTCAGTACCGCCACCGATTCCAGCGGCAACCTGGACGTCACAATCCAGAACAGCCAGGGCGGGGAAGTGATCGTCAATGGCGCACTCGACAGCATAGCCAGCGGTGGCGACGGCAGCAGCACCATGCTCGATACGCTCGCCTTCGCCGACGGCAGCACGGCATCGTTGAGCCAGCTCGTGGCCCAGCTCACCACCGGCCCCACGGCCGCCACCGCCAGCGCCAACGTCACGCTGGCGGGCGGCATCCAGAACATGGCACTGAAGGCCGCCAATATCGCCGCCACGGGCAATGGCCAGGCCGACGTCATCACCGCTGGCGGCGCCAACGACACCCTGATCGCGGGAACGGGCAGCGATACCTTGAGCGGCGGCGGAGTCGGCAACACCACCTACCAGATCGGCGCGGGCAGCGGCAACGTCGCCATCGTCAACAGCAGCGCCAGCGACACCCTGATCTTCGGCAGCGGCATCACCGAAAGCGACCTCACCACCACTGCGGCCACCGTCAACGGCCAAACCGTGACGACGATCACCGATAGCCAGGGCGGCACGATCACGATTCAAGGCGCCCTGGCCAACGTCGGCTTCGCCGACGGCAGCAGCGCCACGCTTGCCCAGTTGCTTGCCCCTTCCTATACCCAGGGCAGCACAATCTACTCCCAGGTCAACGCCGCCGCAGGTAGCGGCATCACTACGCTGGCGCTGACCGGCAACGCCAATGTGACCGGCACGGCCAATGGTGCGAACATGACCCTGGTCTCCAACATCGGCAACGACACCCTTGTGGCCGGGACGGGCAGCGACACGCTCATCGGCGGCGGGGCAACGGACGACTACGTCATCGCAGCCGGCAGCCAGACCACCACGATAGAGAACAGTAATATGTTCGACGCCCTCAGCTTCGGCGCAGGCGTCACCGCTTCGGACCTGAGCGCGAGCGAATCCACGGTGAGCGGCGCGGAAGTGATCACGCTCGCCAACAGCCTGGGCGGCTCCGTCAATATCGATGTCGGCAGCGGAGCGCCGGTCGATACGATCCTGTTCGCCGACGGCAGCACCGCTTCGCTGGGCGCCATCCTGGCCCAGAATACCAGCGGCGCCTCGGCGGCCACCTCGGCGGCTTCCGTCACCTTGCCCGGCACCATCCAGAACATGCAACTGACCGGCAGCGCGAGCATCACCGCCACGGCGAATGCGCTTGACGACGTCATCACGGCCAACACGGGCAACGATACGCTGGTGGCAGGCGCCGGCAGCGATACCCTGGTCGGCAGCGGCGGCAGCACCACTTACGATGTCAATTCCTCCGACGGCAACCTCGCGATCCAGAACAGCGGTGCCGCCGACACCTTGGTGTTCGACAATTCGCTGAGGGAAAGCGACATCACAGCCGCAAGCGCCGTGGTCAACGGCCAGAACGTCGTTACCCTCACCACTGACCTGGGGCAGACGATCACTATTGCCGGCAGTCTGAACCAGGTCAGCTTTGCGGACGGCAATACGGCCACCATTGCCGAGTTGCTGGCCGGCTCCTATACCGATAGCAGCAACGCCACGACCTATTCCAACGTCAGCGCCACGGCGGGCACGGGTATCACGACGCTGGCATTGACCGGCAGCGCCAGCATCACGGGAACCGCAAACGCCGGCAACGATACGCTGGACTCCAACAGCGGCAACGATACCCTGGTCGCCGGGAGCGGCAAGGATACCTTCGTCGGCGGCGCGGGCAATACGACTTACTCGATGGCGGCGGGCTATGGCGCCGCGACCATCGAGAATGCCGGCACGGGCGACGTCATCGCATTCGGCGCCGGCGTGAGCGCATCGAACCTCGTGTTCTCGCAAGCGCGTGCCAGCGACGGCTCGGTCACGTTGACCATCTACAACACCCAGGGCAATACCGTCGCCATCGACGGCTACATGCCCGGGCTGGCCGACACCATCTCGCTGGCCGGCGGCCAGAACGAATCCATCCAGGCCATCCTGGCGCAGAGCACCACCGGCCTGGGCGCCGCCACGTCCGCGGTCAACGTCACCCTGCCCGAGGGCATCCAGAACATGACGCTGACCGGCACGGCGAACCTGGTTGCGCGCGCCAACGACGAAGACAACGTCATCACATCCAACAGCGGCAACGATACGCTGGTGGCGGGGAAGGGATATGACACGCTCATCGGCGGCACTGGTGCGACGACGTATGTCGTCGGCGCCGGCGACGGCAACGTGACAATCAACGGCAGCTCGAGTCAGGATACGCTGTTGTTCGACGGCAGCATGAGCGAAGCTGATCTCTCGGCAACGAGCGCCACGGTCAACGGCCAAACCGTCGTCACGATCGCCAACAGCCAGGGCGGCACGATTACCGTCAACGGCGGCGGCCTGAGCCAGCTCAGCTTTGCCGACGGCACGGCCACCCTGGCGCAATTGCTGTCCGGTTCGTATACGGTAGGCGCCACGCTGTATTCGCAAGTCGATGCCACGGCCGGCGCCGGCATCAACAACATCGTCCTGACCGGCAGTGCCGACATCAGCGGCACCGGCAACAATCTGGCCGACACCATCACGGCCAATAGCGGCAACGATACGCTGATCGCCGGTACCGGCATCGATACCCTGATCGGCGGCGCGGGCAACGACACGTTTGTGGTCAATAACAGCGGCGACGTTATCAACGAAGCGGCCAACAGCGGCAACAACACCGAAGACAGTTCGGTGTCGGCCGTACTGGCCAACAACGTGCAAAATCTGACGGGCATCGGCGCCGCCTCCATTCGCCTGACCGGCAACAACCTGGCTCATAACGTCATCACGGCCAACAGCGGCAACGACACCCTGGTCTCCGGTACCGGCATCGATACCCTGATCGGCGGTGCGGGCAACGATTTGTTCGTGGTCACGAATCCCGCTACAACCGTAGTCGAAGCGCCCAACAGCGGCAACAACACCGAACAAACCAGCGTGTCGGTCACCCTGGCGGCCAACGTGCAAAACCTGCTCGGGTTCGCCAACGGCAACCTGGTTCTGATCGGCAACAATCTCAACAACACGATCACCGCCAACGGTGCCAACGACCTCTTGATCGGCGGCAGCGGTGCCGATACCTTGAACGGCGGCGCGGGCGTCGATGTGCTCCAAGGCGGCAGCGGCAACGATGTCTTGAACGACAGCGTCGGCGCCAACGCCATGATCGCCGGCAGCGGGAACGATAGCCTGAACGGCGGCAGCGGCGTGGCCTTCCTTGCAGGGGGCGCCGGCAACGACGCCATTACGTTGGGCAGCGGCATGGCCGTGGTCGCTTTCAACAACGGTGACGGCCCGGCCGCCATCGCGACCGGCGGCGGCAACAGCGACGTGCTGTCATTGGGCGGTGGCATCGACTATGCCAACCTTAGTTTCAGCAAGAGCGGCAATAATCTGATTCTGTCCACCGGCGGCAACAATACGATCACCTTCACCAATTGGTACAGTAGTTCGGCCAATCAGGATTTCGTGACGCTGCAGGTGATCGAGCAGGCGGCATCGACCTATAGCGCGAATTCGACAAACACCCTATACAACAGCGAAGTGGAAACCTTCAGCTTCACGCAGCTGGTGGCCGACTTCAATTCGGCATTGGCAGCCAATCCCGGCCTGTCGGGCTGGAGCCTGTCGAATACGCTGTTGAACGACCACCTGTCGAGCAGCAATACGGCGGCGCTGGGCGGCGACTTGGCTTACTACGACGGCTTGAACGGCAACCTGACCGGGATGAACCTGGCGACGGCGGTCACGACGCTGCAGAACGGCAGCTTCGGCAAGACGGCGCAGACCGTCGATGCTTGGAGCGGGATCAGCGGCGCGACCAACAAGCTGCACTGATCGCGGCAACGCTGGGAAATGCAAAGAAGTGCCAGGGAGGGTTCTCCTCCCTGGCTTCGGCAAAGACATCGAAGCATGGGAAAAAAGCTTGTTGCAACCGCTGCGCGGTTTTACAGGGGTCGCGCTCGCCGCGTTTTTAGCCGCTGCATGTTCGCCGGAATCTGGCACGAACCTAATCCAAAAATTGGAACGGGAGAAGCGCGTGAGATTCAACGCCGTTCATCTCGCCTGCCGGAATACGGAACTATTGGACGAGGCCGAATCGTTCCAGAGAAGCGGTTATCTCTACGGAATCGACGTGTTGCGTGGCATCGGACAATGCGAGGTTCTGCCCGCGAACACGACGTTTGCGGTGGTGGATATCGTCAAGGAAGACGGGGACACCGCCGTAATCGGCGTGACGGGATTTTCATCATCCCTGGCCGCCGAGCTGTACACCCGGTATCGGCTGGGCGATTGAATGAACCGTGGAGCGCAACCTGGAATTGCGCCGCAGATTGCAAGAATGATTGACCGCTATGAACCAGAGCAATAAACCAAATATTTCGCAAGGCCAGGACCGCGTGCTGTCACCGGACGCCCTCGATTTCGCGCCTGGCCTGCTGGCCATCCAGGAAAGCCCGCCGGCTCGCCTGCCGCGCGTGGTGCTCTACCTCGTGCTCGGCCTGTTCGTCATCCTCCTGGCCTGGTCCATCTTCGGCAAGCTCGACATCGTCGCCTCGGCCGAAGGCAAGCTGGTGCCGCAGAGCTACGTCAAGATCGTCCAGCCGGCCGATGCCGGCATAGTGCAAGACATCCTCGTCAAGGAAGGCGAACGCGTTGTGGCCGGCCAGATCTTGATGCGCATGGACGCCAAGGACGCCATGGCCGACCAAAAAAACGTCCAGACCGAGTTGTCGTTGCGCTCGCTGCAATTGCGTCGCATCGATGCCGAATTGGGCAATCATCCCCTCGCGAAACAGACTGACGATCCGGAAGACCTGTTCCGCCAGGTGCAAGCCCAATACGACGACCGGCGCCGCGCCTACACCGATGCGGTGAGCGGCGCGCAGGAAGCCCTGCACAAGGCCGAGCGCGACGACGACGCGGGCAAAGAACAATTGGCCAAATTGCGCGAAGTCACCCCCATCCTCAAGGAACAGGCCGATTCCTATGCCAACATGGGCAAGGAAGGCTACGTGCCGCAACTGCAGGTGCGCGACAAGGAGCGCGAATACCTGGAAAAATCGCGCGACCTCAAGGCCCAGGAAGCCACCGTGGCCAGCCTGGACGCCGCCGTCGCCGCAGCGCAGAAGCAAGTCGCCGAACTGACCTCGAAATACCGTAGCGACCTGCAAAACGAGCGCATCGACGCCGAGGGCCAATACCGTAAGGTCGAGCAGGAAATGGTCAAGCAGGTGCACAAGACGAGCTTGCTGGAACTGAAGGCGCCGCAAAGCGGCATCGTCAAGGACCTGGCCACCCACACCGCAGGCACCGTCGTCTCGCCTGGCACGGTCCTGCTGTCGCTGGTGCCAGAGCATGAGTCGCTGGTAGCCGAAGTCATGGTCAAGAACGACGACGTCGGCTTTGTCTATCCGCAGCAAAAGGTCAAGATCAAGCTTGCCGCCTATCCCTTCCAGCAATACGGCATGATCGACGGCGAAATCCTCACGGTCGGCGCCGACGCCAACGACGACCAGCAGGCCTCGCAACGACAGGGTCAGGATAACAACCGCGACAAGGCGCCGCCATCGATCTACAAGGCCATCGTCGCCCTCGATAGCCAGCAGTTGACGGTCGACAAGTCGCAATTCAAGCTCGTGCCCGGCATGCAGGTCACGGCCGAGATCAACCAGGGCAAGCGAACGGTGCTCGAATACATTCTCTCGCCGCTGGAAAAAACCGTGCGCGAAAGCGCCCACGAACGATGATCCGTACCGCCTTATCCTACGGTGCCGCCCTGTTGTGCGCCACCTTGTGCGCGACCGTCGCCCATGCCGAAGACCTGCTGGCCGTCTACCGGCTGGCCCAGGATAGCGACCCGGCCTACGCCTCGGCGCGCTATGCCCTGGATGCTGCCCGGGAAAAGATTCCCCAGGCGCGTGCCAACCTGCTGCCGGTGGCTGCAATCACGGCCAACGACGGCAATACGCGGGCCGACACCGCCTTCACGGATGTTCCGCCGGTGGACCGCAACATGAAATCCTGGAGCTGGAACCTACAGCTGACGCAGCCGCTGCTGCGCCCGGAAACGATCTACGCCTACAAGGAGTCGGGCTACCTGGTCGAACAGGCCGAAGCGCAATTCGCGCAAGCCAGGCAGGATCTGCTGCTGCGCACCGCCCAAGCCTATTTCGCCGTCAATGTCGCCCAGGACGCGATCGGCGCCGCCGATTCGCAAGTCGCGACCCTGGAGGAGCAACTGGCCCAGGTCACGCGCGGCGTCAAACTCGGCACCCACTCGCAAACCGATATCGACGACACCAGGTCGCGCCTGGGCAGCGCCAAATCGCAGCGTGTGGCCGCGCAAAACGACCTCGAATCCGCTCGCGCCGAGCTGGAGAAGATTATTGGCGTTCGCATCGAACACTTGACCGCGCTAACGGCGGAATTCGCGCCGCCAGCACCAAGCCCGTCCGATCCGCGCTCCTGGATGGAGCAGGCGCGTAGCACCAATCCCGCCGTGGTCGCCCAGCGCGCCGCCCTTGAAGCGGCGCGCCAGGATATCAAGAAGAACCGCGCCGGCCATTTGCCGACGCTTGACTTGGTTGCCAATGTCGGCAGCAATTATTCTTCGCACAGCCTGACCACGCCGGACGATTTCAGTACGCGCGCCACGCAGCACGAAGTCGGGGTGCAACTGAACGTGCCGCTTTTTGCCGGCGGGTCGGTCAATTCCAAGGTGCGTGAAGCGACGGCGACCATGCTCAAGACGCAGTCCGACCTGGAAGCGGCGAGCCGCCAGGCCGCCACCGACGCGCAGCAGGCCTATGCGGGGGTGATGAATGGGCTGGCGCAGGTCGAGGCATTGAATACTGCCGTCGAATCCGGGCAAAGTGCCGTCAAGGGCAACCGCGTCGGCTACAAGCTTGGCATCCGCATCCATGTCGATGTGTTGAACGCGCAGCAGCAGCTCTTCAGTGTGGAGCGCGATCTGTCCAAGGCGCGTTATGAGACGCTGTTGCAGGGGTTGAAGCTGAAGGCTGCGACAGGCAGCCTTGAGGAGTCGGACCTGACTGCCGTCAATGCGATGCTGCGCTGACGTACGCGTAATCGCTCGATGCGAGGGACTTAGGTCGGCCGAAAGCAGTTCTTCAGTATCCTTACACAAACCCTACATTCGATTTCTGACGGCATTCTTGTGCAACAAACAGCTAAGAATTGATTGGATATGCGACCTACTTTCAATATTTGGAAAACTCATCACCTACAGATTTTTCTGATCTGTCTCCTCACGGCTCTCTGTTTTGGCAGCCTCGGAGCTTGTCAAGAAAAGGATGTTACGGATTCCGAAAAACCGCCCGTCGATGCTTTGTTTGATTTCACGCAAAGTGCATGCGACGGAGAAGAATGTTCCGGCTACTCGCTTCATGTTTTTTTCGACGGGACATACAAAATTAGCGGAACACAATGCCCAAATGCCGAGCCGTGCCAGGGAGCATTGAGTCAAACAGAATCTCAGAAGCTTTTCAAAGCGATTCGGGCGTTTGACTTTGCCTCGATGGCCGCAAAGCCTTCGAAATGTGACGGAGATGTTGCCCTTAGTACCTCTACCTACATGCATCTGCAGTGGGATGGAAACGAATACGCTGTTGAGCACAATATTCGGTGTCGAGACTCGTCCGTAGAAGCAAAGCTGGGGCGATTTGAGGACGAAATCGTCGCCATGTTTCCCGCCGCGCAACGCGATATTCGCAAGGAGCGGCAACTCAGCAGCCGTGCGGCGTCCATTACGAACATTGCGGACTGCAAACCCAAAACGCTGCCACAGAGAGAAGCAAGAACAGATATTTCCGGGACAGTCCGACTGCGCTTTGAGGTAGGCCAAGACGGCCAACTGATTTCCGCATCCGTATTACAATCCAGCGGTTTCTCCCAATTGGACCGGGTCACCCTTTCGGCACTTAGTAGGTGTAAATTTAGTCCGGCATATCGCGATGGCCAACCAATTCAATCCACAATAGTGACGGACTACGTTTGGGACGACATTAATTGATTTCGCATCTTTTGAGCCGAATACGACGCGCATTGCATTGAGCCTTTTACTGGCAAGATCGATGCGAATAAATATGCGCCCTCTATTTCGGCAACGTAATCCTGACGACTTCCATTTTAGCAAGCCATACAAGTCCACGCATACGCCGCAAGTTCGCGATTCCGGGAAACTGCTTTCCGATTTGCTCGACTTTCTGCGGACCGTTCGACTTCAGGAGTGTCAAGATGGCCTCGCACTCCTCTGCCGTCAGTTGCATCGATTGAGCAAAGGTGTAGAGCGCCAGACTGCGCCTATTATTATGTCTGCCCCCGGACCGTAAAAGCACCTGTTTTTTGCCGCGCAGCCCGAAGCGGCACCTCTTGTGGAGCGAGTCCGCGCGCCCGTTCGCGCACCATGACCACCTGCGGGTTCGCTTCGCTGCGCTGGGGATTGCTGAAACATTCCAGCGCATGCCCCAATGCACCGCAGTCGGCGCCGCAGCAGCAGATCGATAGCGGCCCGCCCGGCGCTGTCTCGTGGCATTCAGCGCATAAAACCTCGACCGGCACGCCGCGTCTGCTGCGCTGGAGCACCCGCCCAAAACAAAACCGGCATGCATGTAACGTCAATTCCCAACGACGCAGTAAACGGCTGTCGCCGCGTTCTTCGTTCGATTGTTCCATCTTTCCTCCTTACGCCGCGCACGCGGAGCGCACTGGCTCCCGCGCCGCAAAATACACACTCTGCACACCATCTCGCCGCAGCATCAGCAACGCCGCCTCGATCCGGTCAAGCACCGGCACCGCCAGCCTCTCGCACCGCCGCGGCTGCCCTGCCTTGACGTAGGAAATGTGCGTGAAGTACAGGCCGGCCCATTTGCGCGGCGGCGCGCCCTTGGCGTTCCTGCCGCGCAATACCTCTCGTTCGCGGTTATAGCAGCTAACGCAAATCGTATGCTGGCGGATGAGCCGCATGCGTCCGATCAAGCGGCTGGCGCTTTCCCGGCCGCTGCGCCGGCAACGCAGGCACGCCGGTTTGCTCCGTGTAACGGCCCCGGCTGCGGGCGCTGCAACAACATGCTCCCGGCCACCGGCGTGGCCATGCCCGATGGCGCAACCGAGGCAAGCCTCGAGTCGGCCCGACCGGATGGCGTCCGGCGCGCTCCGGTAATTGCGCGCACACGCTTCCGGCGACATCGTGCCGTAGCGCTTGCAGATAAAATACTTGCCGGGCATGTCCGCCACTTCAAAATAATCGATCATTCGCCTTTCCTCTCCACTTCGCTGCAAGTCAATCTTTCTCGGCTTTGCCCGTCCATCGGCAACCTCGTCGTCCGCCACGCTCAAGCGCTCGCACTTTTGCGCGCACCTTGCCTGGCCGCCTCCAGCGCCCTGCCGATTTCGGCTTTACGCGCCGCGAGCGCTTCGGGAGTCGATACGGCTTTTCCGGCTTGCACGCTGGCCTCGATCGCCGCGGTCGAAGATGGCGCCATGCCAGGTTGCGTGATGGAGCGCCCCTTGGCCTCGATGTCGATGGCGGCCTGAATCCTCGCCTTGAACGCAAAGTTTGTTTCGCCGCAGTTAGGGCGCAGGCCGCGCCTGGCCCCCTCGGCGAGGGCCAAGGTATCGGAGAGCAGCCATGCATTGCCCTGGCCCGAGCCGGGCGCACCGGCCGCGCGCGTGATGCGCGCCATGAACTCCGCTTCAGCGCGGCAGAAATTGCGCCAGGTGCCAAACCAATTGGTTTTGAGGCCGGCCTTGCCCGGGACGGCGGACCAGTGGTCGCGGAACTTGGCGCCGCGCTCGCGCACGAATTCCGCCGTCCATTCGGGGTATTGGGCGAGCGCCCACTCGCCGAACTTCTTTGGCAGTTGCCAGTCGTCGGTCAGACGGGTTCCTTTTTTCGGCCTGCCGTGGCTGGCGCACTCAAGGTTTACATTTGCGTTTACATCTGTACTTATTAGGGAGTTGGCAGATCTGCCAACTGGGCTGGCGGAATTGCCAAATGCATTTGGCAAATCTGCCAAATCGCGATTCGATGGGAGCGCAGGCAAAAACAACTGCTCGTCGCGAAACGCGAACCACTTGGTCTGATCGGTGGCCTTCTCGTTGTAATTGCCAACCACCAGCACCTCGGCTGCGACGAGCCTGTCGATTGTGCGCCGCACCTGATCGCGCGATAGATACGGAAACAGCAGCGCATAGGCGCGCACCGAGTTATAGGTCCAGGTCCGTCCGTTGCGCAGATTTTCTCCGTTGGCTCTGTTTTTCGCGATCCAGAACTGGAAATTGGCGATCAGAACCGCTTCGATCACGCCATACCGTTTGGCATGTTCGACGTCGAAAAAGTGGTTCATCGTGGATGGCAGAATGGAATTTGCGTATTCGGCAAAGATTGCTTTCGCAATACCAATGCCGCCACCCGAAATACGTAAATCTTTGTCATTTATTTAATAAAAATAGCGACATAATGCAACTAACGGTCCGGGAATTGATTTAATATTGCGGGAAACGCAGATTTAATCTGCGGCAGGCGCAATATGGCCTGGCACGGCCCAATCGCCGTAACGCTCGGGATAAATGACGTGCCTCTCGTCGATGTGAGGTGCGAAGTACGCCGCGAGCTTGGCGGCAAGCTGTTTTTTTGCGACTTGTTCGCCGGTTTCTATTCGGGACAGGTTACCTGTGTCGGAACCGACCGCAAGTGCAACAGCGTGCAAGGAAAGCCCACGCCAGAGCCGGATTTTTCTGAGAGGGGAATGCATGATTACGCCAAAATATGCTCAATACGCATATTTTGCACAATTCACATAATTTAGGCAATGCGGATTCAGCCATCGACGCGATATTTGCGTTATTCGCAGAATCTGGGAGAATGTTGCGGCGCTTGCGGCAGCATTTAACATTTACACCACAAGACCAGAAGCACCGACAAACTACAGGATGGCAAGTCGATGGAAATTGGCGAAATAATCAGGGCACATCGGAAAAACCGAGGCTTGACCCTGGTGGAGTTAGCGAAAGAAACTGGCATAGACCAGGGTAACCTTTCCAGAATCGAACAAGGCAAGCAGAGCCTGACGAACGAGACCATGACGTCGCTGGCGAAGGCATTCGAGCTGACGCTGGCGGAGCTGTTTGCGTTAGAGAAATATGCACCACATGCAAACCCAAGTATAATTGCCGCGAATAAACAACAAACGAATGCTGGCGGACCGATCTGCCGCCCGGTTCAATCCTTTAAGCGACTAAAGGATATACCGCATGGAGAAAGTGTTTTGATCGATGGGATTGCAGCAGTACCCAACCCTGGGGAGAATGGCAAGAAGTGGAAGCGCGACGAGAAAACTCAATTTCCTTTTGTTGGCGATGCGGCGCGCAACCTGGGAAGTCGCCCTGCCGACCTGGTCGCGATGGAAGTGCCGGATGATGCCATGACGCCTCGGCTGTTCAAGGGCGACCACGTCTTGATCGACACCAGCGACCTCACCGTGCCGGCCAGCGGTGGGGTTTTCGCGGTCGCCATCGACGATCGCCCAATCGAAATTCGCCGCCTGTTCCCGCGCGTGGGGAATGGCTTGACGGTCGTTTGCGACAATACGCAGCATCCTCCCCTGGGGTTAACTGAGGCTGAGACAAAATTCGTCTCGATCATCGGGCGCATCAAGGCCTCGCTCGGCAAGTCCGGTTTTTAGTTCATCCCCGAATTTCCATCCAAGCCGCCGCCAGGCGGCTTTTTTTGCGCCTTCGACTTTGGCGCATCGCCAATCGCCTCCCCTACTCGCCCACCAAGCAGGTAAGTTCATCGCGACCAGTTGCCATCGCGCGACGCAAATTATGCGCTTGACGCAAATTACAATTTGCCTTTACTATGCATTCGATAGATGTGTAAAACGCAAATTTTGAAAGGCATATGAATGGTCAGAAACATTTCCGGTAACGACTTGGGCGCCAGCGCTGGTGAGACGACCCATGCGATATGGCCGGCGATTCGGCGTTGCGCTTTGCGCGCGGCAAACTGGGCCGTGCGTCGCAGACTGGAGTCGGAGCTCGCACGGCATCGCCGCACAGCTGCATGCCTGGCCGCGCAGATCGCGAACGACTTCGAGGCCTTGGATTATGTATACCGCCGGGAGGAGCTTGTGTCGACCAAGCTGAGGGAATTACACGCATGAATTGGGTCAAGCTGAAAAAGTATTGCGAGCTGTCGGGAGATACCTCGGACGCCGTCCACGCGAAACGCAAGAAGGGGCAGTACGTGGATGGCGTGCATTGCAAGATCGCCGACGACGGTAATTTGTGGATCAACATCGAGCAGGTGGAAAAATGGGTGGTACACGGAAGCAAGGCGACGCAAAGCGCCCTCCGCGCGGCATAACGATCCGGGAACACGCGAACGTCAAGTCGATTCAGATCGAGTTCGCCTACAAGGGGGTGCGTTGCCGGGAAAGCCTGCGGCTGGAGCCGACTGCGGCGAATATCAAATATGCCGAGGGTTTGCGCGTCGAGATCGCGCGCAAGATTACCGATGGCGTGTTTGTCTATACGGAGTATTTCCCGGAGTCGCCAAAGGCGGTGCAATTCGGCCACGCTCCGGCCAAAAGGACGATGGGCGAGCTGCTGCGCAGTCATTTGACGGGGTACGAGCATGCGGTGGCAAATGGGCAAATGTCGCCTTCCACGCTTTACGGTTATCGCAAGGTCATAAACGGCCATCTACTGCCGAAGTTCGACAAGGTGCTGCTCAGGGACTTGTCGCCGTCCATGTTGCGGGAATGGATCGGCGGCCTGGGCATTACCGCCAAGTCCGCGCGCAACGTCATCACGCCCTTGCGTTCGGTGCTGGACGACGCATTGAACGATGAGATGATCCCCTACAACCCTTTGGATAAGATCGCGCTGAAGAAGCTGCTGACGCGCACGTCGATCAAGTCGACTTACGAGGTTGATCCCTTCGATGCCGCGGAGAAGGATGCGATCCTGGCGGCAGCCAGCGGCCAAGCGCGCAATTTGTTTCAATTCGCGTTTTGGTCCGGCCTGCGCACTTCGGAGTTGATCGCGCTTGAGTGGGGCGATATCGATTGGATTCACGGCACGGTGCGCGTGCAGCGCGCGGTCGTGGTCAAAACCGAAAAAGGAACCAAGACCGAGGCCGGGACGCGCGACGTGCTGTTGCTTCCGCTCGCAAGGGAAGCATTACTTGCGCAGAAGGAATTTACCTTCCTTGAAGGGAAACGCATTTTCCACAACCCCAAGCACGGCAAGCCGTGGGAAACCGATGGCCAAATCAGAAAGTCTTGCTGGCAGCGGATTCTGAAAAAGGCCGGCGTTCGCTATCGGAATCCGTACCAAACGCGCCATACCTATGCCTCGACCTTGCTATCGGCCAACGAGAATCCCTGGTGGGTGGCAAAGCAGATGGGGCACGTGGACGTCGAAATGGTCTTCCGCCACTACGGCCGCTGGATACCGAGCAAGCGCGGCGACCAGTATCAGCCGCAGAACGATTGGTCGAGGCCAAATGGCACGCAATCAGCTATCGACAATGAAGGCAGCGTCGGCACTCTGGCGGCGTGACCGCAAGAGCACTGCTTTCGCCAAGGCAGAACGCCAAAAATTCAAAAGCCACCGGGAAGGTGGCTTTTGTGTTGGTGGACGTGCGGGAATTCGAAGCCTCGTTCGGAAGGATGCGGAAAGATCCGGGTTCTTGAAGAATTCTGGCGACATGACAGGCACGCAGCGCATGTCTGTCCCTTCAGAATCCTAGTCCCAATCGAAATATAATGACTAAATAGCAATCGGCGGAACTGCGCCGTGCCAGGTGAAGTCAACAATCCTTTTCACTGTCGAACGCACCAAGCTAATACGGACGCCAACGAGGTAATTGTCTTTGATGTCTGCGCTTGGCATTAGCACGCGCTTCAATACGTCAAGATGGACCACCGCCTTGTCGTCGTGAAAGAGCCCATCTGGCCCCTTCAACGCGTCGAGAAATAGCTTGGTCATGTTGTCGACGTCCTTGTCCGTGCAATCGGGCGTCAGTCCGAAGAACAAACCGACGCAGACGTCTCGGTACACGGGAGGCTCGTCGGGCTTGCGCTTGCCGTAAACGTTGCCGGGATCGAAAGTGTTCAAGGGATACCTTTTTTCCGAGGCGTCCCAGACCATCTGAAACCCGTGCTTGGCGATCTCGGCGCGGATCGCCTGCTCGTATTTGGCCTTCTCTCCGGCCCCCAAATTGTGCAGCGCCTGCGCAGACTCTGGACGAATGCGAAACCAGGTTATGAAGCCCCTTGCGATGCCACCCGGTTCGCAAACTGGACAGCAGTACTCCTCAAATCTTTTAAAGACATCCGTATCCATTGGTTTTGTTGGGTCTCGTTCAGAGGGGTGCAAACGGCTTGGCTATTCGACAACCAACTCTCCATATGCCCTGCGCTGTTACGCAATCCCTGTTTGACCTTGCCAAGGTCGATGTTGCCATCATGGAATTGTAGCGTATGCGCGAATTGCCTGGGCGACGCCTACCCGGAAGGCCAAAGCACTTTTAACAATTTCAAGCCAGGAAAACACTGCTTGCAAATCGCAAGGTTTGCTGCCAAACGGGCCTTATAGCGGGTCAGTATTTGTAATCGAATTCCACGTCAGGCGTGCCATGCATACACGTCGGCCTCATATCGACTGACAAGAATCGTCCAAAGTCGCAGGAGCACCGGAAATGCAATGTCGAATCGTGTTTCGCCAAGACAGCCAAAGGGGGATGTCAAGCGAGCACCGAAGTCTGTGCCTGCCGCAAAAACGGCCGACAGATGCCAAACGACACGTAAACGACACGTGACCACCGAGACCAAAACAGTGCCCAAACAGCATAACAGCTTGTTCGAGTTAAGACGCCGATTCAATTCCCGCCGCCTCCACCACCAATACCCCCAAAGGGTTCCAACGCCGTCCAAGTGACGGCGTTTTTATTAGCGTTCCCTCTGAAAAATCGACCGACGAAGTTCGACAAATTCCTAGTGCATCCCGCCACAAAGGGGGTATTATTGGGGGCAATAATTAAAATCGAACGGAAGGAAAGATCATGGCTGGGGGTATACATGGACGCCTGTCTGATAAGTCCTGCAAAGCTTTCGCACTCAAGAAAGAGCTAGGCAAAAAGCTCGCCGATGGTGGCGGGCTGTTCTTGTTCATCGCACCTTCCGGGTCGGCCAGTTGGCGAATCAAATATCGGATCGAGGGCCGGGAAAAGATTTACACGGTCGGCAACTACCCGGAAGTGTCGCTCGCAGCGGCGCGGGTCGAACTCGGGGAGGTCAAAGCCCTCCTGCGCGAACACAAAGACCCTGTGGCAGAGCGCAGGGTAAATCGTGCGGCCAGCGCGGCCAGCACCGACAGTACCTTCCGCTCGGTCGCAAAGGACTGGCTCACCATGAAGCAAAAGGAATGGAGCGCCGGCCACTACGCCAAATCGTCAAGGGCTTTCGAGCGCGACATTTACCCCGCATTCGGCAATCTCCCGATTGCCAGCATCACGCCGGCCATCGTGGCAAAAGCGGTCGAAGACATCCACAAGCGCGACGTGCTGGAGACCGCTACCCGCATACTGCAACACTTGAACGGTGTTTTCCGCTATGCGCAAGCCAAAGGGCTTTGCCGCGATAATCCTGCCCTACCTGCACGTGAACTACTACCACGCAAGAAAGACACGGGCAGAATGCCGGCCCTGCTTGACTTCCCCTCTCTCGGCAACCTGCTGCGCCGCGCCGAAGCTGCACGCCTTTCGCCATCGGTACGCATGGCACATCGCCTTTGTGCCTACACTGCCATGCGAATCGGGAATATCGTCGATGCGGAATGGCGCGAATTCGACTTGGACAGCGAGCAACCTGTTTGGGTCATCCCGCGCAAGAAAATGAAGGTTGCCACGCGTGACATTGACCACCGCATTCCGCTGGCGCCCGAAATCGCCGACGAGCTGCGCCGCTGGCGCGACATGTTTGGCGGGAAAGGGTACGTTTTCCCCTCACCGCAGGGCAACAAATACATCGGGCGCGAAGCCATCGAGAAGGTATATCGCGTCACGCTTGGACTAAGCGGAAAGCATAGCCCGCATGGCTGGCGCAGCGCCTTTTCTACCCTGGCACGTGACAACGGCTTTGCACGCGATGTCGTAGAACTCGCCCTCGATCATGCTCACGATAATGAGGTAGCGCGGGCCTATGACCGGGGCGAACGCTTCGGCGAACGGATCAAGCTGTATCAATGGTGGGGCAACCAACTGGCGGCCGCACAGCGTGGTGCCGCTGTGATTCCACTTCAGCCCAAGGCGGCATAGGGCCGGTATTTTGACGCTAGCAGCGACTTTATATCGAGATCGGCAACATCCCTTTCAGTTTCGATTTCCTGTGCCCTAAGCTGTGTTAGCTAAGGCTTGGCCCGACAATACGTCAGGCTAACCGGCAGCTTCCGCCCCATTGCGGACTCACGATGCACTTATCGCTCAAGTTCTATTTTGAGGTCCTCAAGTAACTCTTCTAACTCGCGCTCAGTCACTACCGCAATCTCTTCGGGGAGCAAGTACATTGATGTCGCATCCAAATGCGAAATTAGCGCAGGCGATTCACCCTCCTGCAACTTTCTGTCGGACCATTCCTTGTAAATCGGAATTTCAACAAGCCCGACATCACGAGCTCGGGCTTGTAGGTCGAATACTCGGCGAGCAATTTTTCCATCCTCTTCCATACATGGTTCCCAAAAAGAATAATGCCATTTCCACTTCTGGCCGGTAATGGCCGGCAGCGCGCCTTCGTCTCTTAGCGGTTACCGGTAGATTGCGCGCAAACAGGCCGCGTCATCTTTCTTTAGGCAACAGGTCGCCAGTCAATACAGACACCTTCGTGAATTTCGCTCTCCAGAACCTCGATTCCGCTTGGCCAATTGGGGCCCACTTCCGGTTCCTCCCAGGTCGTTAACCATACGGTACTTCTGTCGTCCTGTAAGCAAGTCGCAAATGCAAATTGCATTCCTTGGTCAATCATATGGCCAGCAAAATTCTTTGCGTCGGCGAGTGAACCAACTTTGCCAGTATTTTTGAATACGTCGTTATCCCATACCCACGCGACTGGCTCGCCAGCGATATCGCAAGCTCGAAATTCGCAGTTGGGCAGCACGGACGCGGCCTCCTGCATCTTCAAAAGAAAGGTGTTTCTGATTGCAGTGAACTTTTGACGGAACTCGTCACTGTTTGGTTGCGCGTTAATGAAATGCTTCATAAGTCACTTGAAATTAAATGTAGCATGCGCTGCTGGTATCGTCTGCTCTTGGCCGACAGCGGCGGGTCCCCGACGTAGGTCATACCTCTTGTTCGGTCCACCAGCGTAAGTCGCGCACGGCGACGTTCTCCCGCAGCGCCGAATCGATAGCGTTGGCGACCTGCTCGACGCGCGCCTGCGTGTCAATTTTTTTGAACCACCTTCGAACATGAGGCTTCGAAGGTTCTATGAAACAGAGAAACCCATCAGGATACTCCTGGTAGCGTCCGCAACCGACCCAAAGCGGGAATTCGGAATTATCTAGCGGTACTGCCCAACCCCAGTCCTCCGGATAGGGTTCAGGTCCCGGCAAACCTCTTTTCGACAATTCAGTTCGCAAGTATGTAGCCAGCATCTTGCCCCAAAGGCCGAGATTTACCTCTTCCTCCTCGCCTTCCGTGGCTGGAAACGCGACTGATCGAAATTCAACATGTGTTCGCATGATTTGGATTCAATGAAGTATTTTGAAACAGTTGTGCTTCATCACAAAAGACCGCTATTGGCCGAAAACCGAGGCAGCCGCAATTGCCGGTAAGCGGCCAGAATGCTAGAGTGTCGATCATACACAGTTTCTGTCAATGAGCTAAAAAATGAATGAAACGCAAGGGGATGGGCTCAAGGAACCCGTGACGGTGCATGCACCCGTCGAGCAGGGGCCGGGAGACGCAGAAGCACAGGCAGCGCTAGGAGAAATGTACGAATATGGCCGGGGTGTTTTGCAGGATTGGCACCAGGCTATCGCATGGTATGAAAAAGCGGCTGCGCAAGGGCACGTTAAGGCGCACGCGCGACTCAAGGCCCTGACCGGAGTAGGAAAAGTCGACCCGGCCCCGGCCAGCAATACCAAGTTGGCGGAGAAGGCACTGATTCATTCGAATCGAGTCCGTGTCATCATGGATGAATCCATGGCTTGGCCGAATTGCTGCGCGCAATGCTGCAGCAAGAAAGACCTGGCGCCGGTCCCGGTTTCCTTTACGGCGGTGGATTCGGTCGACTATTACTTCGTCGTGGCAACGATCACGACTCGGAAATTGAGATTTGCCTACCCGATTTGCAGCGACCATAAAGGGAGCGCGCATCTAGCCGGCTTGATCCTGCATGGGCATCCGCTCATGTCGATCATCCGCTTTTTCATCTATCTGTCTCTATTGATTGGCGTGCTCACTACCTTGAGGGCAGGCTTGTCTTCGCAGGGGGCAGGTACGACCCTGCTGGCGGCCTGTGCCTGCCTGGCCATTTGGTGGGCCAGGAAAAGCTTGCCGATCAGGCTTGCAAAATGGGACGAAGGCGTCGCGGATATTGTGTTTGGCAATACCGCATTCGCCAGACAATTCATCAGGCTCAACCCGGAACTCACTGACCCGGAACTGGCGCAAAGGCTGCCTTGGCACAGGAAACATCGCGGCGCGCTTATCATGGTTGGATGCTTTGTCGCGGGCATGCTTTGGCTTGTTATTGTTGCGCTTAAGAAGCCGTGAGCAAGGGGCGCGATGGATTGCGACGAACGCTTTTGCGTCACACCTCGATAGATGCGTCTCACGTTTGCTACTTTCCTATACGGCGCAATCCATTGCCCTACCGGCGCTGCGAAATGCGGTCCGTGAAATGTCAGTTTTTGCAGTCGCGTATTGGTGGCAAACGACCCGAAGAGGACCTTCGGGGCATGGAACTATCCGGCTTTCGACACCAAGTTCGCCGGTCCATTTACTGGTCAGTGTGGAACGATGTGATATAGGCATCAGTGGTGATTCCCTATCAAATAGCCTTCACAGCTGATCGTCCGCTCTTGGCCGTTAGTCGTCTGCCGAAATATGTTGCTAATTCGATTTGCTTGCGTGGTCCGGCAATGCCTGACCTAAAGCGTCTGCAATGTCAGTCCGGCTTCCGTTCTTCCACGCATGAATCAGCATTTTTCCTTTAGGGCTAATATTGACGGCATAAGTAACCAATTGCCAAGCGTTGTTTGCTTTCAGTTCTACGTCAACAAATCCAGCCGCAATTAGTCGCGAAAAGTGAAGGACACCGTCGCCGGAAAGAACAAGGAAGTCTTTTCGGCACACATCCAAAAACAACAAACGGTCAATTGCATCAACATCAAAAGCTCGTCCGATGGCAACGAGCATTGCCTTGTATGCGTAGATAGATTCCGCCGAGATCGTTCCCCGATGATACAGAGCATGACATGTCGGACACAGCGCTATTAGGTTTGCAATGTCATCACCACCACCACCACTCACTTCCCAAAGGTGATGCATATCGAGCGCAAGGATTCCTCGACATGTTGGTACCGCACAGCGATAGCCAGCCTCTGTAAGAACTGCTGTGACAGTGCTTAATGACAGATTTCTCCGCTCCTTGGGTTTGGGATTTTTCGAACGGGTCGTCATTGGAAACAATTCGGATTGTAAAATCTTAGATTAAAAAGGGCCGCTTTGGGCCGTTAGCAAGCTTCCGCCGTTGAGCGACAGTCGAATTTTTATTTGTTGTACAGCTCAGACCAGGCAACGCGGTGCTCTATCCATTCATCCAGCTCCGAATCATCCAACTGGGAGAGCATTGCTCCTAACTTCAATTCGCCTTTTGCCAGAGCAAGAACACTGAGGATGGCACGGGCGGTTAAACTGTCGGAACTGGATTTTATGTCGGCCAAACCCAATGCTAAAGCTTTGCCCAATGCGACGTTGCAATCATACTTCAACCAGTTCGGTACCAAAGCTGAACGTCTGCCGCTGGCCGGTACGCCACCTACCGACTGCGTATCCACGAGGAGCGTACCAAGTGCAATAATGTACTGTAAATTCCGGTATATTCCAAATCGACAACTCCCCTCATTAAGAGTGATAAATATGGCGCGGCAATATTCCCCGAAATCGTTCTTCCGCCTTGCCCCCAATGCCATGCTGAAGCGCTACTTCGACAAGCGCGGCGTCCTTGCCGAACATGACCTCGGCGCTATATCCGAAACCAAGATCGAGCCGATTTATCAAGCATGGCTTACCTTGCCGGATGCCTTGCGCAGCGACATGGAGCGGGAATTCCGGGAAATTGACGCCTTGGCTTGCGAAGGCGGGGTAAAAGCGATCTTGGACGAGGCCGAATGGCATGGGGAAAACCTGGCCGAAACTCTGGACGGACTGGAGGATTTGCACCAAAAATCGTTTTGGGTATTCCTGGAGAGGCCGAAATATTGGCCGGCTGCGAGCGCGTTTTACCGGGCCGACGTTATCAGCCTGAACCAGTGGAACGAATGCCGCACGGTCAGCCGGTCACCTGCACGGGTGGACGATCCGGCCATTCGGAATCTCGAAAAGGTGTTGAGCACGCACTTTTTCAACACGGAAGGGCGCGGCAAGAATTGCACCGTTGAGGTGTACAAGCGCGGCAAGCTGGATTACTTTTTCGCCTACCCTGAAGATTATGTCCATGCCAGCATCGAATGGGATGGACCGAATTTCAAGCGTTCGGCCCGCCACCCGGCATTTGAAATCATTTTCGTCTACTCGCAAGACGAGGGAAAAATCAGCCTTTACATGAAGGGAAGCCGCGAGACAAAGAAGCAGGTGCGCGCCCTGTTTGCCGACGCGATCCTTGGCCTTGAACTCGGGGAATTCGTTGAAGATGACCGGGTGTTTGACCTGGCCCCGCTACACGACAGCCACACGCCGTTCCAGTTCTCCCCGGAATCGGGTATCCAGAGCGTGGAAGTCAAGAAGTTACGGCTAGCTGAGATGCTGGGGCAGCCACGCGTATCGGTGGCCAAGATTATATTATTTTTTCCCAGGCGGATTGCGGAACTCCTTGCGCAGCAGCTACCATCTTCGGCCCGGCTAGAGTTCGCCCGGCAAGCGGCACTGTGGATTGTCCAGTTTATGCGAGACTCTATTTATCAAGTTCCTCAGTTTAATGTCCAATCAGACGGAATCGGCCCTACCTATGCTCACCAGAATGTCGCGCCAAGTTATGCGGTCCAGGAATTACTTGGGAGGCCCCAAGGATTTTTTGCGCAAGCTTTGGCTCAAGCTTTTCCGGCATGGCGACTACAAGCCGGAAGAACCGCTTGGTCTCTCATTCCGTGAAATCGTAAGCTCGCTATATCTGGGCATCCTGGGACGTGATGCCGAAAAAACCGGGCTTGAATCCGGAATTTTGGACCTGCAGCACGGAACCCCTTTGTCGGAACTTGTCCGCAAAATGATCGCGTCCGACGAATTCCAGTTTTAATTGCCGCCGACGCTGGAAAATACGGTGGTTTTGCCGGATTTGACGAAGATCTATCCCGACAAATACTTCGTGAATGAAGCCGGCATGTTGATCTACCTGGCTCCCAGGGACGAGGATTTTGCCTTGATCGAATCCATGATCATGAAGCATCGCTACTACGACAGCCTGGGCGTGTGGGCGCCGAAAATCGATCTCGACAAGCGTGTGACTGCATCGATTGTCGAGGGCCTGGGTGCGCGTAGCTGTCTGGAGCTGGGATGTTTCTCGGGGTCGGTGCTGAGCCTGTTGGCTGAACGGTCTATCGACGTATGCGGGGTCGAGGTCAGCCACCGGGCATTCATGCTTGCTTATCCGAACATCTACCAAAATATCCGCTTTGGCAATTTCCTCGACCTAAAATTCGACCGATCATATGATCTGATTCTTTGCATGGATATCCTGGAGCATGTAAGCCCGCTTTCATTGGATCATTATATTGCTCGCATGACGGACCTGCTCAGCGCACACGGTTATGTCTTCATCAATTCGCCCATGCACGGAACGGACGAGGTTTTTGGTGAAATGATTGCGGCTTACCTCCCCGAATGGCAGCAAGCCGGCAAGGATGTCTTTTGGCGCCACCTGCACTGCGACGCCAAAGGATGGCCTTTGCATGGCCACCTGATTTGGGCCGATCCAACATGGTGGGAAACGACATTTCAACGCCATGGCCTGGTGCGGGACAAGGAGATCGAGAAGGTATTGCACGCTTTGTTGGAAAGATTTTTCGAAACGATGGCGCCGGCGCGGAAGAGTTTCTTCGTCTTGAGACGAGCCGATTTCAATCCGGGCATTGAAGACGTGCGCAAGAGTTTGAAGCGCGTGATTTCGCCGATTGTCGCAGAGTTGCATTGACCTGTGGCGCAAACCATTCTCATCAAAAGAATTCAAACGGTTTGCGCTGACCGGCAATCCGCATTTCAGCTAGAACCGGCCAAGGAGGCGGGCGATGCTCGCAGCCGAGCGCAGGTGAAACACCTATTTGGTGTCCGCCGCCTGCTTCACATGGCCCCGATACTTCGGCGTCAAATACTTGTAGCACAACCATGGAGCCAGATAGCTCGGCATCGTGCCGCGATGCCCGGGCAACCTCAAACCTCGGCGCTCAATGTCTTGGATATCGGGCCATTGCTGCGCAACCGCAATTTGTCATCGATATAGTAATGCGTGAAGGTCGTGATGTACTGTGAAGGCGTAGCCTGTTCGCACCAAGCGGTCATCTCCTGCTTCCAGGTGTCGTCTCTGCCGTTGGCATTTGCTATTCGATTGCTGATATAGGTCGGGACGGTACCGAACTGGGGCTCCACCGTGTATGAAATCACAGATGTTTTTGCCTGCGGAAGCGCCTGCTCGATCCACGATTCGGTCTTGGCGAAGTGCGAGTTCTCGTGGAAATTATTGCTCAACGCAGTGCCGAGGAACATGTTGGCAGGCTTGCTTTCCCCTCCGAACCGGCCTCTGATCTGATGCATGCGGGTCAAGGTATGGTTATTGTTCTTGTCGCGAATGATGCCCAGGTCTTCGTTCTTCGGCCAATTGTTTAAATTGGCCGGCTCCGAGGTAGGCGTCATTTTATTGAATACCACTTCGGATTTGCCCGCGGCACCCGTCAAAGGCTGTATGTTCGTGTGTGTGGGCTTATGTGTCGCGGGCAATTTCTTTAGCGCATCCACCACGTACTTGCCGATGTCAATGTCGTGTTTGAAACGTTTAAGATGGGATTTCTTTTTCCCTCTGCGTTTCCGCCCCCCGGTGTAATACCTCGTTTTCGGCTTAAGCCTCGGCTTCGTTATCCGCGTCGGTGTCACATTCCGTGCCGCTTTCGGCGCCGCTTTTTTGCCTTTCGGCTTCGTTTTTGCATTCGCGGTCCGTTTCGCCAATTGCATGACCGGCGCGGTATCGGTTTTTTGGATGGTGTCCTTCCCTCCGGCAACGTCGGCGGGACGGATATCCGCACGCCGTTCCGGCGGCACTGCGCCATTCGTCATGACGCTACTTGCCTCGAGCTGCGCCACGCGCTCGCCGGATTGCGTCATGCGCGCGAGGGATTGCAGCTGCAACGCCTGCGGACTTTGATCGGCCAGGTCTTGCAAGCGACGCTGAAGGGCGGCTTGCGGCCGCAAGTCGGCAAATTCGTGCCGCGCTCCAGCCACATGCTCAGCCTGGTTCCGCATCGCCGATTGCCCATTGCGCCGGGCACTCGCTTGCGGCGACTCGATTCCGGCTTGCTGCAGTAGAGCGCTTGAACGCATTGACAATCTCTTTCGACTTATCGCGACTGTTACAGACCCCGGCGCATCCTGGATGGTAGTTCAGGCAGTATAGCGCAGATGAGATGAACAGCAATCCAACGGCCAGGAAGCGATTCAACATTCCGGGAGTGATTACTTTGCCTTCTCACTCCTCGCGCGCGCCTTCGCCGCTTCGCACATCGCCAATATCTCTTTCTCTCCACGCGCCTCCAGCATGGCACTGCATCTGGCGAATACCTTCATCGCATCGGCCCCACGGCCATGGTGCGCCAGCGCAATGCCGTAATAGGCGTCGATATCTGCCTTCACGCCTTTCGTCAAGGGCGAGCCGACATGCTCGCCGATCAGGACCAGCGCCTGTTCCAGGTGGCGAATCGCGGCGGGGTAGTCGCGCCGGCCGACGGCGATGATGCCGCGGCAGCGTTCGTAGAATGCGCGGGCGATCGGCGCAAGCTTCCTGGTATCGACCTTGTCCAGCAGGGCCTGCGCCTCGTCGTTTTTTCCGAGCCGCAATGCCAGCCCGCTGGCCCAATCGATCAGGCAGCTATCGCTTGGCTTGATTTCATAGGACTTGCGGTGGCAAGCCACCATGCTGGCGTAATCCTTGGCGGCGCCGTATACCGAGGCCAGGCGGCTCTGAAAGAACTCGGGCGCGACGCCGGGCAATTTCTCAACCCTGGCTACGCGCTGCAAGGCTTCGGCCACGCGGCCCTGCCCGGCTTCCGCCATGGCGGTGCGGGTCAGCATCTCGTGTTCCTTGAAGGGGATGTTGAACCATTTCTTCCAGCGCTGCAACATACGCATGCGACGCTCCACCACGGCCCAATCGCTCCATGCACTGGCTTCGAGCGCCTGGTTGTACAGCACGGAAGGCGCGCACGCCCAGGTGAACCAGATCAGGTAGGCGCCGAGGATGGCGGCGGGCAGGTATACGCGATCGCCGTGCCAGTCATTGGTCAGGCCGCGCCATACCAGCCATAGCGTGAGGGGAACCCATACCGCCAGGTTGGACGGGCGGAAGAACAGCCAGACCGTCGTCACGAATACGGAACGCTGGCGCCGCAACGCCTGCTCGTCGCGCGCATTCATTCTCAGGCGCCGGCTCGATTCCGCATCGTCGATTTTGATCGCCGAGTGTTCACTATCGAGCATGACAATATCGCTGAAACCTTTCCGTTCCAGCTTGGCCCAGGCATCGTCAACCGAGGCGGCAACCACGCGCGCCGTGACTTCGCTTCCGTCCCTGACCTTGGCGCGGAAGGCGAAGGCCAGCTTGATGCTGGACGAAGCGGACGACGCTGACGAATCCGACGGCGTGGACGTGCCGCCCGTGCTGTTTTCTGGGTCCAATTCCGCCTCCCCGACGTTTGCAAACCAGGTTGCCATGCTGCCTGCTGCATGCGGGAAATGCAACAGGAGAATTGGCTGGGGCCGTGGAAGGCTGAGACGCGTCCCTGCCTACACTGTTCCCCGTCTGGCGTCGGGCACATGAATGTAGCCGCCCGCCGCATCGCCATAGGTTTTGGTCTTCCCCCGCAACAGGAACTGCGCCGTCACCGCACACAGCGCCGCGTCGCGCGCATCGACAGACTTCAGCTCAGCGGTATCGATCTTGAACGATTCCAGCAAGGCCTTGCGTTGCGTACTCTTCAGGCCGGCACGCGCCACGTCGACGCCGAGCAAGGCGCATGTGATGGCATGAGGGAAGGTTTCGAAACACACCGGCCCGCCGCCATAGCGTGCCTCCAGCAGGCGCGGGTGCGTGGCCTGCAACGCGCGGTAGACGCGCATGCCGAAGAACATCCAGTCGTAGAAGCGGCTCGCTCTGCCCTGCTCCTCGGTCGGAGTGGAAAACGAGGAAACGCCGGCACCGGCCATGTCGCGCTCGGCTTGGCGTGCCGCAGTGCCGGCTCTCCAAAGGCAAGGTGCGTCGACGCCGGCAGCTTGCACACCGTGCTCGATGCAAAGCGCGGGGATGTCTTCCGGCGCGATGCGCGCGACGTTGGCGATTACCTCCGTGCCGCGCAAGATGACGAGGTTGCACAGCTTCTTGTGCGCGCCGACGTCGATGCCGGCTACGGCGGCCGATGTGCTTGATTTGCCCGGCATGAATGGGCGGTCAGGGCCGCGCCGCATAGGCGGCATCGAAGATCGCTTCGAGCTGGGGATTGACGCCGCGCAAGGCATCGATCACGCGCTTGGCCCAGTCGAAATATTCCTGCGTGCGCTCCAGCGGCCAATCGGCCGGCGGGCTGCTGGCGAGGTCGCGCAGGTTGCAGATTTTGTCGGCCAGCTTGACGTGCTTGGCCGCCGCGCTGGGATGCACCGCGTGCTCCACCTGCAGGCGCTTGCGCTCGGCCTTGGGCAGCGACCTGTCGTCGCTCACCTCCATCACAATGGCGGCCACCTCGGCGCCGAAGTGCGCGATCAATTCGGCCTCGGTGGTGTCGGTATCTTCCACCGTATCGTGCAGGACGGCAGCCATCAGGATGCGCTCGTCGCACACATTGGCTTCGTTGCACAGCACGTCGGCCAGGGCGATGGGGTGATTGATGTAGGGCGAGGCTTCCGGATCCTTGCGTCGCTGGTTGCGGTGCTTGTCGGCGGCGAAGGCCAATGCGGTGATCAGATTATTCATGGCTGCCTCTCACATCCCTAGTGCATTTTGCGCCGGCTCATGCCGGTTGCAGACCACGATATTGTATCCTTACACGTAAAGCCGACATCCGGCGCAATACGCGGCGCCCTCCCGCCGCCAGAACCGCTACTTCCACGCGGATTTGATTTTCCCATCGACGTCGGAGAGTTCAAGCCATCCGATAATCGGAGCCGTCTCTTCCGTTTGGGATTTCGATGCAGGCCACTCCCGAACCAACTTGACGCGCACTTTGCCAGCGTGTTCCGACAGTTCCGCCAAGCCAGGCTGGGCAGCCAGATCAAAGACGGTATCGAGGACCGTACCGTCTTTCGCGCGTATCAAGACCGCACTCAGACTGTCTAGCCACGGGCGACCGTCGCGCTGAATCAGCAACAGCGTATTTCCGGTTGGGAACGATACCGTGCTCACATTATCGCATTGGCCTTGAGAACGCGACTTGATCCGCCCCGCAAAGAACAGCGCCTGCTTCAGAGGGACAGGCACACTGGGGCCCTCTCCAACCTTTATCGACACCGACATATCGTCGTTGGTGGCGTCGCCGCTAGCGGAACGGAAGTTTAGCTGGTAGGGACCGGACGGTGCCTGGCAGTGCGCAACCCATTGACTCACAAACCGTGCCTCATAAGGCGTCTCGGCAAAAGCGGCTGTCGAAACCAGCGCAAGTGCGGCAAAACAAATGCGGCGCATAAACCGGCCTGGCGGCAACAGCGCGGCGTATTGCGCCGAATGGTGTTTTCTTGAACCGCGGTTTCTTTCGTGTGTCGTCATGATCGTCAAATGGGGTCCTTGCTGTTTGCGAAGTCAACATGCGGCGCAATACGCGGCGTGCGGTGCAATTGCGCCCACCCGCCGAACCGGGCTGTTGAAACCGGGGATTGGTCGTTCAATCAGGGGCAATGTCCTGCAACCCCAAGTCATAAACTATCCAATGATATTGGCAAACAAACCAGCAGGCAAATAAATCGACAAGGCTTGCCATGCGCGACGATGGCCGGGCATGTAGGCCGCTGTCTTCCCATTCGGCGCAATGCATTGCACCCCACGAATGTGGCATTTCTCCGGCAAACTTTACTTCCGGCAAGTACGGACGTGTAGTAACCCGCGATTACCCGCGATGCCAACGCAAGGCGAACAATGGATGTTCCCTACCCTATTCCAAGGAGACATCCATGGCTGCGAAACAAATACTGATGCTGGTTGGCGATTTCGGCGAAGACTATGAAATCATGGTGCCGTTCCAGGCATTGCTGGCGGTGGGGCATAGCGTACACGCAGTCTGCCCCGACAAGAAGGCCGGCGAATTCGTCTCGACCGCGATCCACGATTTCGAAGGGCACCAGACGTATACGGAAAAGCCCGGCCATCGCTTCGCCTTGACGCATACCTTCGCGGAAATCACCGCGTCGAACTATGACGCCCTGCTCCTGCCGGGCGGACGGGCGCCGGAATATCTGCGCTTGAATCCGGCGGTCTTGGATATGGTCAGGCATTTCGCCAAGAGCAAAAAGCCGATCGCGGCCATCTGCCACGGTGCGCAGATTCTGGCAGCGGCGAAGGTGCTGGAAGGCTTGCGCTGTTCCGCCTACCCGGCGTGCCGGCCGGAGGTGGAATTGGCCGGCGGGCACTATGCCGAGATTGCCGTCACCGATGCGGTAACGGACGGCAACCTGGTCAGCGCGCCCGCTTGGCCCGCGCACCCGGCCTGGATCGCCCAATTCCTCGCCTTGCTGGGCACCAGAATTGTGCTATAACTATCGCTGAACCCGGGGCTGGCGCCGTCGTGGATGGCGCTCGCCGCGGACCCGTTCCTGGATCAGCATGTGTGAAATCTTCGTCAAAGCCGACCCGGCGCTGTACGCCACGCGCGCCCGTTCGATCCGCCTGCACGGCGCCGTCACCTCGATCCGCCTGGAAAACCTGTATTGGGACGTCTTGCACGAAATCGCCACGCGCGACGGCATGAACACCAACCGCCTGATCACCAAGCTGTATGACGAACTGGTCGAATACCGCGGCACGATCGACAACTTCACATCCTTCCTGCGGGTATGCTGCCTGCGCTATCTTTCCCTGATCGCAGACGGCAGCATTTCCGGCGACAAGAGCTTGCCGCTGTCCGGCGTCATTCCGATTGCCAAGGCGCCCGCAGGCTTGTCGAGCAATGCCTGAAGCCTGTTTCAAAATCGATTGCAGGCCGGGATAGATCGCAGCCTTGCGAGCCGATCACGGCACTGCCGGAATATATTCCGCTACCTGTCAGCACAGCAATTCAACAAACCCGCTCCCCATTTGCGCGCAAAACTCCGCGCAAACCTGGCGCGCTTCCTGAGCGGCGGCGTGCACCATCATTTCCGCATTGGAGTGCATGCAGAGCGCGGTGACGATGGGCGGCGGCGTCGGCTGGATGGGCACCTCGACGAATTCGCCGGCTTCAAGGTATTCGGTGACGAACAGGCTTGGTATGGCGGCGATACCGTAGCCATCGCGCACCAACTGCACGATGGCGGCGACCGAGGGCGAGCAAGTCATGCGGGCGTCGCTCAAGGGGACGCTGGCCTGGGCGGCGAGGTTTTCGACGATTTCCTCCAATACGCGCTGCGGCGCCGTGCCGCGGCCGAAGGTGAGGAAGGGGAATTCCAGCGCGCGGCGCACCAGGCCGTCCTTCTTCAGGGGCAGCAAGCCCTTGCGGGCGATCCAGCGCACCGGGAAGCTGGCCAGGGCGTCGGAAAGAATGTCGTTGCCGTGCACGCCGTCGACCATGATGACCATGTCGAGTTCGCGCGAACGCAGGCGCTTCTCCAGGGCGGCGCTCATGTCCACGGTGAGGTCGATTTCGAGTTCGGGATAGCTGGCGTTGAGGCGCTTGATGTAATTGGCCAGCCAGCTGTGCACGATGGATTCGATCACGCCCAGGCGCAAGCGGCCACGCACCAGGCTTTCCTTCCTGGCCGCGTTGCGCAGGCGGCGCGTGGCATCCAGCACCGATTTGGCGTAGGTCAGGAGATATTCGGCATTGGGCGTGAGGCGGAATTCCTTGGCGCTGCGGTCGATCAGCTCGGTCTGCAACTCCTCCTCGAGCGTTTTGATGCGCAGCGAAATGGCGGCCGGCGTGGCGTGCAAAGCGCGCGCGGTGGCGCGAAAGCTGCCCAGTTGCGCAAGCGTGACGAATGTCTCGATAAAGCGTGTGTTCATGTTTTCTCCCCCCGGAGTACTCCCCCATGAGGAAAGAATATCTTAACTCCGCTTCCATGTCGCCGGATTTAGGTTAAATAAATCTAAACACTTGTGGTGATAAAAACTCGATAGCGGCATTTCCTGAACGGGCCTATTCTTACCATCAGCTTTTTGCCCAATTGCCTACGAGAACAACCATGACACCAGCCCATTTGCGCCAGCGCATCCGCGCCGGCACCTTCCGTGCCCCCACTTCCGGCTACTGCGGGGACTATGCGCAGGCCAACCTGGTGGTGCTGCCGCAGCGGCAAGCCGAAGATTTCCTGCAATTCTGCCAACGCAACCCCAAGCCCTGCCCCCTGCTGGGCATGAGCCAGCCGGGCCGGTGGAACGTGCCGCAACTGGGCATCGACCTCGATCTGCGCTCGGACCTGCCCGGCTATTACGTCTACCGCAACGGCGAGATGAGCGAGGAACGCGACAGCCTGCACGACCTGTGGCAGGACGATTTCGTGGCTTTCGCCATCGGCTGCTCCTTTTCGTTCGAACAACTGCTAATCGACGAAGGCATCCGCCTGCGCCACGTGGAGCAGGGCAAGAATGTGGCGATGTACCGCACCTCGATCCCTAACGAGGCCGCCGGTGCGTTTGCCGGGAACATGGTGGTGTCGATGCGGCCGATGAAAGCGGCCGATGCGATACGGGCGATCCAGATCACGAGCCGATATCCCAAGGTGCATGGTGCGCCGGTGCACCTGGGCTACCCGGCCCTGATCGGGATACGCGATATCGGGCGGCCCGACTATGGCGACGCGGTCGAAATCATGCCCGACGAGATTCCGGTGTTTTGGGCCTGCGGGGTGACGCCGCAGGAAGCCTTGCGCGCAGCGCGGTTGCCGTTGGCGATCACGCACAAGCCCGGCCATATGCTGGTGACGGATATTCCCAATATTTCCCTGCTGGAGGCTTGAATTGCCGAGGGCCTGGAGGCAGTGCCCGCATGGAGAGAGAGACGGTTTTACTATAACAGAGGAGAGAGAATCAATGAAAACAGAAACACCGGCAATGACGAACGCCGCAAGCGAAGACG
Organism: Burkholderiaceae bacterium; assembly: GCA_036384915.1. Lineage (GTDB taxonomy): Bacteria > Pseudomonadota > Gammaproteobacteria > Burkholderiales > Burkholderiaceae_D > PKWO01. Next base: position 95,277 of record DASVLJ010000025.1, on the reverse strand, counting down.
GCGGCCTCTTTTCCTGGTACCGGGAACTGACCGGCAAGGAGAAGCGCACCTTCTGGAGCTGCAAGGCGGGCTATGGCCTCGACGCGATGGATACGCAGTTCCTGAGCTTCGTGATTCCCACGCTGATCGCAACCTGGTCGCTTTCGAAGGCGGATGCCGGCCTGATCGGGACCGTGACGCTGCTGACCTCCGCCGTAGGAGGCTGGCTGGCGGGGATTCTGTCGGACCGCTTCGGGCGCGTGCGCGCCTTGCAGATCACGATCACCTGGTTCGCCGTATTCACGGTGCTGTGCGGCCTGACGCAAAACTTCACGCAATTGCTGTTGGCGCGCGGCCTCATGGGCCTGGGCATGGGCGGCGAATGGACCGCGGGCGCGATCCTGATCGGCGAGGTGATACGCGCCAGGGACAGGGGCAAGGCCGTGGGCATGGTGCAGGCCGGCTGGGCCATCGGCTGGGGCGTTTCGGCGCTGCTGTATTCGCTGATGTTTTCCATCCTGCCGCAAGAACTGGCGTGGCGCGCCCTGTTCCTGCTGGGCATTTTGCCTGCGCTGTTCGTGATCTTCGTGCGGCGCTTCGTCGACGAGCCGGAAATCTATGTCGCGCAAAAGCGCACGGAAACGGCTCGCGCCGGGCAGGCGAACTTCATGGAGATATTTTCGCCGCAGATGATCGGCATCACGCTGCGCGCCGCGCTGTTGACGACGGGCGCGCAGGGCGGCTACTACGCGATCACAACCTGGCTCCCGACCTTTCTGAAGACCGAGCGCCACTTGACGGTGTTGGCAACCAGCGGTTATCTGGCAATGGTGATTTTCGGCTCCTACATCGGCTATATCGTCAGCGCCTTCCTGACCGACCATCTCGGGCGCAAGAAGAACTTCGTGCTGTTCGCAATCGGCTCGCTGTGCGTGGCGCTGATCTATACGCATCTGTCGGTCACCGATTCGGTGATGCTGTTTCTCGGCTTCCCGCTGGGCTTTTTCGTCTCCGGCGTATTCAGCGGCATGGGTTCCTTCCTGACCGAACTATTCCCGACGCGCATCCGCGGATCGGGCCAGGGCTTTGCCTACAACATGGGGCGGGCCGTCGGCGCGCTCTTCCCTTACCTGATCGGCATCGTGAGTCACGACGTCGCACTCGGCGAAACAATCGGCTTGTTCGCCGCCGTCGCATATGGTTTGATGATGGTGGCGGCGCTCTCGCTGCCTGAAACACGCGGCAAGCAACTGGAATCCTGACCATTTCCACTGGGGGACATCATGAAGACGATTTCGCGCAAGTTTTTCCTTCGCACCATACTGGCGGCATGCGCTTTCGCGCTCATTACGCCGGCGCCGGCTGCCGAGCCGCGCGCCACGCCTGACGAGGCAAAGGCCATGGTCAAGCGGGCCGGCGAATACCTGAAAAAGAACGGCAAGGACAAGGCATTTGCCGAATTCAACAATCCCAAGGGCGCCTTCATCGACCGCGATCTCTATATCTTCGCCTTCATGGCCGACGGCGATGGCGTGGAGCTGGCCAACGGCGGCAATCAGAAACTGGTCGGCAAGAACGTGCTGGAGATGAAGGATGCGGACGGGCAGTACCTGATCAAGAATATCCTCGCCGTGGGCAAGAAGAAAGAAGGCTACGGTTGGGTCGAATACAAATGGGTCAACCCGGTGAGCAAGGATATCGCGCACAAGCGCGTCTACGTCGAGAACTTCGACGGCGTGCTGCTGGGATGCGGCGCCTACGACTGATCGATTTAAGGCTCCTCCGCCTCGGGACCGCCGTAAATTCGAGCACGAGGCGTCAAACCCAGGGGTGGGGCTGATTGCCTCGCCCGTGCAGATTTATGGCAGGTTCTTCGCCCGGCTCGCCGGGCTTTTTTCTTTTCCTCTCTCTTTCCCCGTCAAGTTATCCCTTTTGAGGCTCCTCCGAAAATCGCACAGTCGTATCGGAGTACAGCCGGCACCGGGCCTCTGGATTGGGCCTCGCAATAGATGTGCAACGGCACCCCAAGTCAATTGAGAAATTCTGAACGTATCAGATAAAAAGAACTCGATAGCGATTATTTTTAATCGCGTCTATTCTTTTTTCAAATAACGATTTTTCTCAAACATCTTTCATCTCAGAGGGGGCAACAACGCAGCATTTTTCAGAATCGCGCAGGAGGCGCGCCGCCACGCTGCCGCCGCGCAGGCGGACAGGCAGACAAGCGGCAATGATCGAAAAGACTATTGAAACATCAGGAGAGAACACATGAAAAAGACAACAATCGCCTTGGGACTATGCCTGGCCGGCGGCGCCGCAAACGCGCAGACGGCCGACGGAACGAACGTGCAGATGTACGGCGCGTTCGATATCGGCGTCGGGTATTCGCAGCATTCGCTTTCGCAGGACTACAATTTCCCCGTCGGCGTGAATCCCGTCATCACGCATTTCGCGGACAATGCGGTCACCGGCATGTTCAACGGCGGCATCGGCGGCTCGAACATCGGCTTCAAGGGCACGGAAGACCTGGGCGGCGGCCTGAAGGCCACGTTCAAGCTTGAAGCCGGGTTCAACTCCTTCGACGGCGCCTTGAACAACGGCGTCGCCTCGGTGGCGGACAACCCCTCCAGCAAGCAGATCACGGCCAACGGCGACAGCTCGCTGGCGGGCCAACTGTTCAACCGCGAAGCCACGGTAGGGCTGTCGTCCTCCAATTGGGGCAGCATTGCCTTCGGCCGCAACAATTCGCTGGGCTACGATGCGCTGATCGCCTATGACGTGATGGGCGGTTCCTACGTATTTTCACCCTTCGGTTATTTCGGCTCTTACGGCGCCGGCGGCTTCACCGAAGACTACCGCGTCGATAACAGCGTCAAGTACCGCCTGAAACTGGACAACGGCTTCAATGTCGGTGCGCTGTATAAGCTCGGCGGCCAGGCCGGAGCAAGCTCCGCGCAATCGGAATTGCAGTTGACCGCCGGCTATGACGTAGGCCGGTTCAGCGTACAAGGCCTGTACTCAAAAACCAACGATGCGATCTCGGCGAGCAATTCGGCAACGATGGGCGCGGTGGCGCTGACGGTGACCGACAACACGGCCTATATGCTCGGCCTGGCCTACAAGGGCGACGGCTGGAAGGTGAGCGGCGGCTATGAGCGCCTGCTATACCAGAATCCGTCCAACCCGGCGGCGGACATGCTGATCACGAGCGTGTTCGGCGTGCCCGTGGCCGGTACGCCGAGCGTGACGGCTTATACCATCGAAAAGCGCTTGAACGTCTATTTCGCCGGCGTCTCGTACGACCTCACGCCGGCCCTCACGCTGGCCGGGGCGGCCTACGACATCGAGCAGAACGATTATTCCGGCGGCTTGTGTGTGGCGAGCGACACGGCATCGTTCAAGTGCAGCGGCAGCAACACGTTCTACTCGCTGATGGGCACTTACAAGCTCTCCAAGCGCAGCCAGCTGTATGCAGGTTACCAGTACAGCAAGGTCGACGGCGGCTACGCGGCAGGCTTCCTGCATGACAGCAACAGCTTCCTCGGCATCGGCATGCGCCACGCTTTCTGATCGAACTTTGTTTCACGGGAAGGCCGCCTGCGGGCGGCTTTCTTTTTGCGCTTATTTTTTACGCTTATTTTTACACTTGCCGCGGTAGTAAAATACCGCATCCGCACCACAACAGGAAAACAGCGATGCCCAAGGAAAAGCCAGCGGCACCGGCGCGCGCCGCCAAGGCCGCGACCAAGATACCAATCGTCTCGTCTGCGCACCTGGCAGCCGGCCCGGTTTCGGAATTGAGCGAGTTCGAGTTCGGCATGATCATCGCCTACAACGCGTTCTCGCGCTGGGCAGTGCGTTGCATGGCCGCTGCCGGTGTGGGCGACATGACGATCACCGACGTGCTGGTGCTGCACCACATCAACCACCGGGCACGGGAAAAGAAGCTGGCCGACATCGCCTTCACGCTCAACATCGAAGACACGCACGTGGTCAATTATTCGCTGCGCAAACTGCAGACGCTGGGACTGGTCGAGACGGCACGGCGCGGCAAGGAAGTGCTGTATTCGACGAGCGAGACAGGCCAGGCGCTGTGCGCGCGCTATGCCGAGATACGCGAGGAATTGCTGGTCAATTCGCTGGCCGGGGATTTGGCCGACACCAGCGAACTGGCGGGGTTTGCGCGGCATTTGCGCATGCTGTCGGGGGCGTATGAGCAGGCGGCTCGGGCGGCGGCTTCGCTTTAATGCTTGCCCTTCGGCTCGCGCCGACAACAGCACGCATCTGCCGGACTACCCCCGACCGCGGGCCTACTCGCTACTCACAGATGCAAGCGACACCTTGAAACCCCTCTCCCGCAGGCGGGAGAGGGGCAGGGGTGAGGGACGTTGCGCTTTGGCTCATACCGTTGCGAAACCGTAGCGACGTGCTAAGTGAAAAAACAGGCCAAGCCTGATCGCAATCCCCCTCTCCCCCACCCCTCTCCCGCCCGCGGGAGAGGGGAGTTAAAGAGAGGAGCCTCTTTCTACTTCACCTCGCTCCCATACCCTCCCCCGCCGGGCGTCTCGATGACGAAGATGTCACCCGCTTCCACCTCCGTGCTGGCCACGAAACCCAGGCGGTCCACTTTGCCGTCGCGCCGTATCACGTAGTTCCTGCCGCAGCGTCCCGCTTCGCCGCCGGCCATGCCGAAGGGCGGGACGATGCGGTTGTTCGACAGGATCGAGGCCGTCATCTTTTCCAGGAAGCGGATCCTGCGCACGCCGCCGTTACCGCCGTGCCAGCGGCCGCGGCCGCCCGAGTCGGGCAGGATTTCGTGGCTCTCCAGCCGAACCGGGTAGCGCCATTCGAGCACTTCGGGATCGGTCAGGCGCGAGTTGGTCATGTGGGTCTGGACCACGTCGGTGCCGTGAAAACCTTCACCCGCGCCGGAACCGCCGGAAATGGTTTCGTAGTACTGATGGCGCGCATTGCCGAAGGTGAAGTTGTTCATCGTGCCCGGCGCCGAGGCGAGCACGCCGAGCGCGCCGTAGAGCGCATTGGTGACGCAGCTGGACGTTTCCACATTGCCCGAAACCACTGCGGCCGGATGGCGCGGATTGAGCATGCTGCCCTCGGGAATGATCACGTTCAAGGGTTTGAGGCAGCCGGCATTCAAGGGGATGTCCGCATCGATCAAAGTACGGAACACATAGAGCACGGCCGCCATGCTGATGGCGCTCGGGGCATTGAAGTTGTTCGGTAATTGCTCCGACGTGCCGGTGAAGTCTATCGTGGCCGAACGCTGTTCATGGTCGACCGTGACGGCGACCTTGATGGCGGCGCCGTTGTCGAGCTTATATTCGTAGCTGCTGTCCTTCAAGGCGGTGATAACGCGCCGCACGGCTTCCTCGGCATTGTCCTGCACGTGGCGCATGTAGGACTGGACCACTTCCAGGCCGAACTGGTCGACCATTTTTTGCAGCTCATCGACGCCTTTCTGGTTGGCGGCGATCTGCGCCCGCAGGTCGGCCAGGTTTTGCTCGACGTTGCGCGCCGGGTAGGGGCCGGAAGTCAGCAGCACCGCCGTCTCCTTTTCCAGCAGGCGCCCGCCGCGCACGAGCTGGAAGTTGTCGATCAACACACCTTCCTGCTCGATGGTGACGCTGTCGGCCGGCATCGAGCCCGGCGTGATGCCGCCCACGTCGGCATGGTGGCCGCGCGAACCGACGTAGAACAGGATGCGTTCGCCGGCGCGGTCGAACACCGGCGTAACCACGGTGATGTCGGGCAGATGGGTGCCGCCATGGTAGGGATCGTTGAGCATGAATACGTCGCCGGCCCGCATTTTGCCGGCGTTTTCGCGCATGACGGTCTTGATGCTTTCCCCCATGGAGCCGAGATGCACCGGGATGTGCGGCGCATTGGCGATGAGGTTGCCTTGCGCGTCGAACACGGCGCAGGAGAAGTCGAGCCGCTCCTTGATGTTGACCGAGACCGCAGTGTTTTGCAGCCGCAGCCCCATCTGTTCGGCGATGCTCATAAAGAGGTTGTTGAACACTTCGAGCATCACCGGATCAACCTCGGTGCCGATGGCCTTGCGCCTTGGCCTGGCGGCGACGCGCGTCAGCACCAGGTTGTCGAGTTCGGTCACTTCGGCCTGCCAGCCTGGTTCCACGATCATGGTCGCGTTTTGCTCGGCGATCACGGCCGGGCCGGCGATGACGTCGCCAGGACGCGTGTCGGCGCGGATGTAGAGCATGGTGTCATGCCATTCGCCGCCCGAATAGAGACGCACCACTTCGCTGGCCTGCAGCGGTTCGCTGCGCGGCGGGCGGGCCTGGATGGCGGCACCCTTGCCGTCGGCGGCGCCGATGGCTTCGACCGAAATCGCCTCGACCACCATATCCTTGCCGTGCATCAGGAACGAGTAGCGCTTCTTGTAGGCTTCTTCGAATTGCGCCTGCATCGCGGCGACGCTGCCGAAGGCGACCACGATCACCGAATCGGTTCCCTCGTAGCGCAAATGGGCGCGGCGCAGCACCTCGATGCGCGAGGCAGGGATGTCCTGCGCGATCAACTCGTTGGCGGCCGCCGTGCCGATGTCGTCGAAGGATTTTTCCAGCTCGGCTACCAGGGCGTCCGACAGCACACCCTCTATCGACACTTCCTTCATCGCAGTCTGGTCGGCCAGGCCCATGCCGTAGGCGGACAACACGCCGCCCAGCGGATGGGCGAAGACACGCGTCATGCCCAGCGCATCGGCCACCAGGCACGCATGCTGGCCGCCGGCGCCGCCGAAGGTGCACAGCGCGTAGTTGGAGACGTCGTGGCCGCGCTGCACCGAAATGAACTTGATCGCGTTGGCCATGTTGCCCACGGCGATTTCGATAAAGCCTTCCGCGACTTCCTCGGGCGTACGGCGGATGCCGGTGGCGCGCCAGATCTCGTCGGCCAGGGCGCTAAACTTCTCGACCACGGCCTCGCGGTCGAGCGGCTGGTCGGCATGCGGACCGAACACCTTGGGAAAGTAGGCCGCCTGGATCTTACCCAACATGACGTTGCAATCGGTCACGGCAAGCTTGCCGCCGCGCCGGTAGCTGGCCGGGCCGGGGTTGGCGCCGGCCGAATCCGGTCCGACGCGGTAGCGTGTGCCGTCGAAGTGCAGCACCGAGCCGCCACCCGCCGCCACGGTATGGATGCTCATCATCGGCGCCCGCATGCGCACGCCGGCCACCTGCGTTTCGAATTCGCGCTCGAGCTCGCCGGCGTAGTGGGAGACGTCGGTGGAGGTGCCCCCCATGTCGAAGCCGATGATGTGCTCGAAACCGGCCTCCCTGGCCGTGCCGACCATGCCGACAATGCCGCCCGCCGGACCGGATAGGATGGAATCCTTGCCCTGGAAGCGATGCGCGTCGGTCAGGCCGCCGTTGCTTTGCATGAACGACAGGTTGACGCCTTCCATCTCGCCCGCCACCTGATCGACGTAGCGCCGCAAAATCGGGGAGAGATAGGCGTCGACCACCGTGGTGTCGCCGCGCGAGACCAGCTTCATCATCGGGCTGACCTCGTGCGACAGTGAAATTTGCGTGAAGCCGGTTTCCCGCGCGATGCGGCCCAGCGCCTGCTCGTGAGCGGGATAGCGGTAGCCGTGCATCAGCACCACGGCAACGCTGCGGAAGCCCGCGCCGTACAAGTGTTCCAGGTGGCGCCGCGCCTCCCCCTCATCCAATGAGACGATCACTTCGCCATGGGCCGACACGCGTTCGTCGACCTCGGCCACGGCGCCGTATAAAAGCTCGGGCAACACGATATGGCGGTCGAACAGGCGCGGGCGGTTCTGGTAGGCGATGCGCAAGGCGTCGCGGAAGCCGCGCGTGGCCACCAGCGCAGTCGGCTCGCCCTTGCGCTCCAGGAGCGCATTGGTGGCGACCGTGGTGCCCATCTTCACCGCCTCGACCAGGTCGGCCGTGATGCGCTCATGCGGCTGCAGGCCCAGCAGATGGCGGATGCCGGCCACGGCCGCATCCTTGTACTGCTCGGGATTCTCGGACAGCAGCTTGTGCGTGACCAGGCTGCCGTCCGGCTTCTTCGCGACGATATCGGTAAATGTGCCGCCCCGGTCGATCCAGAACTGCCAACGGGCGCGCACTCCGCGCCTACCAGGTTCCCTGTTCCCATCCTTTTGCATCTTCCTGCCCTTTCTCTCTCACATCATAAATCGGCGCACTTTCTTTCGCGGCGCCGGCATTCGGCCGCTCGCCCGGTCGGCAGCAAAGCTGGCCGGGGCAGATAAAAAAATATTGTGTAAGCACATTGTAGCGCAATTGATTTTAAAGTCTATGATGTTTTGTATAGAAATTATATACGTTCTGTGTTTATTAAAAATCGTCGGAGACCTTGCCGCCGTTGTTCAACTCACCAGGGGGAATCACCATGCGTTATCTGTCCGTCATCACACGTATCGTCCGCACCGTCGCATTCGCCGCAACCTTGCTGCCGTCCTGCTCCTTCGGCCAGGCCGTCAGACTGGAATTGGCCTCGGCCTATTCGGCGGAAACCTTCCAGACGCAAAACACCATCCAGTTCGCCGCCGATGTGAAAAGCGACACCGGCGGCGCGCTCGATATCGCGGTTCACCCGTCGGGCTCGCTGCTGAAACCCGCCGCGATCTTCGGCGGCGTCAAGGACGGCAAGCCTGCGCAGCTCGGCGAGATCATCATGTCCAACCTGTCGCAGGAGGACGTAGCCTTCGGGCTGGATTCGCTGCCCTTCTTCGTCGGCGGATACGACGACGCCCAGACGCTATGGCGCCTGTCGCGCCCGGCGGTGGAAAAGGCGCTCGACGCGCGCGGCTTGCTGCTGCTCTACGCCACCCCTTGGCCGCCGCAAAACCTGTATGCCGACAGGCCGATCGATACACCGGCCGATTTCCACGGCCTGCGCATGCGCGACTACGGTCCTTCGACGGAGCGGCTGGCGCAATTGATGGGAGTCGGCTCGGTGACGATACAGATGGTGGACCTGGGCCAGGCCATCGCCGACAAAAAGATCGACATAATGCTGACTTCGAACCTCACCGGGATCGAGACCCATGCCTGGAACGGCATGAGGTACTACTACAAGGTCAATGCCTGGATTCCCAAGAACATTGTCTTCATCAACAAGGCGGCCTTCGCCGCTCTCAAGCCGGAGATGCAAAAGACGCTCGTGCAGGATGCCGCCCGCGCTGAGGAGCGCGGCTGGCAGTGGAGCCGTGCCAAGGATGGCGAATTCGAAGCCAGGCTTGCCGCGCACAATATGCAGATCGCCAACGTGAATCCCTACGTGCGGCGCTTTCTCGACATCACTGGCGAAAAGCTGGTCCACGAATACCTGGGCAAGGTGCCGCAGGCGGAAGCGGGCGATTTGATGCGGATTTTGGTCGATTACTCGATGGCGCACGCAAAGCATTGAGCGGAAATGGCCGTATGTTCGAAGCGAGCATACGGTGCAGCCTTGTGGCACAGCCGCCAAGAGCGCCATGCTTCGCACCGCTGATCGGCCAGCCGTTGCGGGTTTCCCGGCACTGCAAAGTAGCCGACATATGCCCGCAATATGCCTGCACTTTGCGTCGTAACCCGTACCCTTGCCATCCCAAGGTATCGCATTTGCGGCGACGAAGTTCGACGCGTTTGATGGCAGTGGCGAGTTAAGCCAAAGAAGTCGAACATTTCCGGTTTTCCCGATCCGGGCTCCTTTTTCCGCTGAACTACATAGCGTCCGAATCGGATCGGACACAAATTTTCTTCGGATGCAGGCTCAGCTCAAACTTGGCGAAATTTGCGCTTTGCAGAGCATGCGCTAAGATGGCGCAAGAAACCACCCTGCCGGACACACCATGACCGATAACAACCTCAACCCCTACGCCCCGCCCGAACCGCTGGAAGAAGTTCGCAAGCCGGTTGCGTCGCCTGCCGATAGGCCGACGAAAGAGCGCTCGCGCGCTGCTTCGGTTTTGTGGTGGCTATACTTCTGTGGGTACTTGTACCTGACCTTCTTGAGCCTGCGTTTTTTTGCGCGTTCGGCGCTGGGTTACGGACATTGGGATTTCTCGGTAAACCAGGCCGCATTGATGGAACTGGTCCAATTATTGTCCCTGGCTGGGATGTTCTGCTACTTGCGCAGGATTCGCCTGCTACATTCCTTCGTGTGGGGTATGGTGGCGATTGTCTGGCTGATTGTAAGCGTCTACCAGCCCGCATTGAGCGTCTTCTACGCAAGCAGCCACGATGTAAGCATCCCTGCTTCACAGATTGCCTCGCTGTGTCTGGTCTATCTGATGCGCCTGCCTGCCCTATATGCCTTATGGCGCTATTCCTCAACGCGCTCGCCGGTCTGGAAGCAGCCGCGCATCCAATGGCGCAAGCATTGGCAACGTTTGATGGAGGCGATTGTGGCTTTGCGTCGCGCTTGACGCAACCTCTGGCGGCGCTCAGACGTACTCCGTAGCGCCGGCATGCGGGACCGAATTTCTCCTTGTCCGCTTCGACCAGCAAAAACGCATCCGCGCGGCGGCGACTCTCCAGCCGCCGCGCGTGCGCACCTCCCCCCGATAATCGATTCACCCCGGCCGATTCCGCTCAGTCGGTCTCACTCTGGTAGCTGTCGAACGATTTCTGCAAAGCGGTGTGGTAGCGCCCCAGCTTGCGCGCCGCTGCCGCGTCAAGCTTCAATTCGCGGCGCCGGCCGTCGCGCCGCGAGACGGTTTGGCGCACCGTGCCTTCGGCGATCAGGCGGCCCATGGCGCGCTCTATGGTCGCGTGCGAGGCGATGCCGTAGGCCTTGAGGTCTTTCAGCGTGATGCTGGCGCCGCGCTCGTTGTGCAGGCCGATAGTGAGACAGATGTCGCGCTCGGCCAGCGACTGGGTGTTGGGGAAGCAGGTCTTTTCGATGTCCCGCAGCTTGGTCAGATATTCAAACACTCTCATTGCATGTCTCCGCATGGCGGTATGGCCGGAGCGCGGGCGGAAGCAGCCGGCAAAACGGCTGGCGCGCAAGCGCAGGGCACGGAGTGAAAAGCGGCGGGATTGGGCCGTACTGGTGCTGAAACACAGGAAGGTCGACTTCCAGCTTGACTGCTTCAGCTTCAACGATCCGATGACGGGGACGGGGGCATCGGATGAGGCCGCACGACATCATCGACCTCAATATGAAGGTTAGCTCGCAACGCAGGGCTTGTCAATGCGAACGTGGCGGCACAAATGTCAAGGAGTGTGTCGGCCATGCCAAACCTTCAACCTGGAGACGACAGTCGGACGGACGCGAGTGTGCAGTTTTCCGGACCTCTGAGCTGCAGCGCTCTCAACCAATCGGTGACGCACGCGGAAAGAGGGAAAGGCAATGCTCACATGGCTTCGCAGATATCAATGAACGGTCAACTGCCGTTTCCAGGCTCAATGCCTGGCAGCGAATAGATAGGCGCGCCGGCTCGGATATTCCACCTCGGGATAAGGCTCACGTTCGACGATCTCTTCGATCTCGAATCCGGCATGGCGCAATTGGGCGGCGATGTCGTCCGGTTGCAAAAAATGAAAATCCAGTGCCACCGCCTCGCCGAACAATTCCTCGCGATGCACCGTTTCATCGCCGATGTGGAAGGACAGGAGCAGGCGCCCGCCCGGCTGCAGCACGCGCCACATCTCGGCGAACGCGGCCGGCAGGGACTCGCGCGCAATGTTGACGATGGCGTACATGGCAACGATGCCGGCCAGGCTGGCATCATCCAGTTGCAAAGCGAGCATGTCGCCGGTTTCGAAGGCGATGCCGGGATTGCGCCGGCGCGCTTCTTCGACCATGGCCGGCGAAAGGTCGAGGCCGAAGATGTCGTTCACGCCGGCCTCAAGCAGGTAGCGCGCGATATGGCCCGGACCGCAGCCCAGCTCCGCCACCTTGCCTTGGCCACGCACGGAGCCGGCAAAGCGGCTCAGCAGTTCACGGTCGCGCGGCTTGTGTTGCAGCTCGCCGGCGAAGTGATCGCCATAGGCGGCGGCGATCCTGTCATAACTCTCTCTTATCTCATCATTTGCCATGGGGTCGATCCTGATTCGGAAATTTCGTTGCAATTATTAAAACAATCTAACGCTTAAGCCTTCGAGCGGTCACGATATTCCAAATCAATATACATCAAGCAAAATTATTCATATTTCCAGTCTAGCTCCCCCGCTTATGCTGTCGCCTGTTTCCCGACAAATATTGCGACCCCATGAAAATCACCAAGCTGACCACGTATCGCGTTCCGCCGCGCTGGATGTTCCTCAAGATCGAGACCGATGAAGGCGTCGTTGGCTGGGGCGAGCCGGTCATCGAAGGCAAGGCACGCACCGTGGAAACGGCCGTGGCCGAACTCTCGCACTATCTTGTCGGGCAAGACCCGATGCGCATTGCCGATCTGTGGCAAGTGATGTACCGCGGCGGATTTTACCGCGGCGGCCCGATCCTGATGAGCGCGATCGCCGGCATTGACCAGGCGCTGTGGGATATCAAGGGCAAAGCGCTCGGCGTGCCGGTCTATCAACTGCTGGGCGGCCTGGTGCGCGACCGGATGAAGACCTATAGCTGGGTCGGCGGCGACCGCCCAGCTGACATCATCGCCGACATGAAGAAGCTGCGCGAGGCGGGCTTCGATACCTTCAAGATGAACGGCACCGAAGAGCTTGGCATCGTCACCGGCAGCAAGGATATCGATGCCGCGGTGTCGCGCATCGCCGAGATCCGTGCCGCGTTCGGCACCGAAATCGAGTTCGGCATCGATTTCCATGGCCGCGTGGCAGCGCCGATGGCACGCGTGCTCTTGCGCGAGCTTGAGCCCTACCGCCCGCTGTTCGTCGAAGAGCCGGTGCTGGCCGAGCAGGCCGAATACTATCCGCGCCTGGCCGAATCGACTTCGATCCCGATCGCAGCCGGCGAGCGCATGTACTCGCGTTTCGATTTCAAACACGTGTTCCAGGCCGGCGGCATTTCCATCATCCAGCCCGACTTGTCGCACGCAGGCGGCATCAGCGAATGCTACAAGATCGCCGCCATGGCCGAGGCTTATGACGTGGCGCTGGCGCCGCACTGCCCGCTCGGGCCCGTGGCACTAGCGGCTTGCCTGCACGTGGATTTCGTTTCGCACAATGCGGTGCTGCAGGAACAGAGCATGGGCATCCATTACAACAAGGGCGCCGAATTGCTCGATTACGTGCAAAACCGCGAAGACTTCAAGATCGTGGATGGCTATATTGCACCGCCGGTCAAGCCGGGCCTGGGCGTGGAAATCGACGAGGCGCGCGTGATCGAAGCGAGCAAGAGCGCTCCCGATTGGAGCAACCCCCTGTGGCGCCATGCCGACGGCAGCGTCGCCGAGTGGTAAGCATGACCGAACAAGCCTTGCCCATCGCGGCGCTGATCGGTATCGATTGGGGCAGCAGCGGCTTGCGCGCCTTCCTGATCGACGGCAGCGGCTCGACGCTGGCCACGCGCAGTTCCGCAGCCGGGGCTTCCACCTTGAAGGGCAACGCCGCCTTCGAAGCGGCGTTGCAGGAAGTGGCGGGCGACTGGATCGCTGCGCGCGCGGAGTTGCCCATCGTCGCCTGCGGCATGGTCGGCAGCCAGCACGGCTGGCGCGAAGTGCCGTATGCGTCCTGCCCCATTCATGTCTCTGAATTGGCGTTCCGCCTGTCGCCCCTAGACGAGACCGGCTTGCGCATCGTGCCGGGCCTGCTGCATGCGCCGCACGATGGGGCTCCCGACGTGATGCGCGGCGAAGAGACGCAGATCGCGGGCGCCCTGCAGGCCAATCCCGCACTGGCCGATCGCGCCTGCATCGTCATGCCGGGCACGCACTCGAAATGGGCCGGCGTGCGGCGCGGACGCATCGAAGGTTTCGCCACCCACATGACGGGCGAGCTGTTTGCCGTGCTGCGCACGCATTCGGTACTGGGCCGCTTGATGGCGACGCCGAGGGACGGCGGCGATATGCACGATATGCAAGCCTTCGCCGCCGGTGTCGACGCGGCACGCGATACGAAAGCACCCGGTTTGACCCATCAATTGTTTACCGCGCGCACCTTGCCGCTGACTGGCCGCATGCGCGGAGAGGCGGCGGCCGACTATCTCTCCGGCATGCTGATCGGCCATGAGATCGAAGCCGGCCTTGCCTGGCGCGACGCTGCCGGCTTGGCCGTTGCGCCCCTGGTGCTGATCGGCGAACCGGAACTGTGCCGGCGCTATTCGCGCGCACTGGAACGCTTCGGCATGCACGCTGATCTGCTTCTCCCCAATACCGCACCGGCCGGCCTGTGGTCGCTGGCGCACAAGGCCGGCCTTCTCGGCCGCACGGAGTCCGCAACATGAACTATCCCGAATTCGATGCCGCATTCGACGCCTTGCCGCTGGTAGCCATTCTGCGCGGCGTAACACCGCCGGAAGTGGAAGACGTTGCCGCCGCGTTGTATGAAGAAGGCTTCCGCCTGATCGAGGTGCCGCTCAACTCGCCCGATGCTCTCGATTCGATCGCGCGCCTGGCGCAAAGCCTGCCCGCCGATGCCGTGGTCGGCGCCGGCACCGTCATGAGCCGCTTCGACGTGACGGCGGTGAAGGACACCGGCGCGCGCCTGATCGTGATGCCGCATGCCGACACCGACGTGATTTCCTATGCCAAGGAAAACGGCATGGTCTGCATCCCCGGTGCGGCGACGCCGACCGAAGTCTTTGCGGCACTCGCGGCCGGCGCCGAGGCGGTGAAGATTTTCCCGGCCGAGCTGGTGCCGCCCGCTGTTCTGAAAGCGATGCGCGCCGTGGTGGCGCGCGATATCCGTCTCCTGCCCGTGGGCGGCATCACGCCGGAACGCATGGACGACTACCGTAAGGCCGGCGCTTCCGGCTTCGGGCTCGGTTCGGCCTTGTATGCGCCGGGCATGGCGGCAGAGGCGGTGCGCGAGCGGGCCCGGCAATTTGTCGCCGCGTGGTAAACCCAAAAAAAGAAGTGTGAACCTCTGAAAATCGCAGCGAGCGGATCGTAGCGGGCGGATCAAGGCCGGGGCGAGAGGCCCGCGCCATGGATTCCAGGAGGTTTCCAAATAATGGAGACAGTGATGCGAAGATTGACCACCAAGCTGGTGCCGGTGGCGCTATTGCTTGCCGCAAGCGCGCCCGTCTGGAGCGGGACGGTGTTGCACGCCGACGCCAGCGCGTCGGCCGGCGAGATCAAGACCGGCTACTTCCACATGGGCACGGCGGCCTCGCCCAAGGGCGGCACCCTCGGCATCAACAACCTCTATCTCACCCATGACGGCACCCCCTGGTTGCCCGTGATGGGCGAATTCCATTATTCGCGCAGCCCGGCATCGAACTGGCTGGCCGAGCTGCAAAAAATGAAGTCGGCCGGCGTGGACGTGGTGTCCAGCTACGTGATCTGGAGCCACCACGAGCCGCAGGAAGGCAGCTTCGACTGGAAAGAAAACCGCGATCTGCGCCGCTTCGTGCAATTGGCGGACAAGGCCGGCTTGAAGGTGGTACTGCGCATCGGCCCCTGGGCCCACGCCGAAGTGCGCTACGGCGGCATGCCCGACTGGGTGGTGGACCAGATGCGCACACGCGGCAACGACCCTGTCTATCTGGAACACGTGGCGCGCCTGTACGGCCAGATCGCCGCGCAAGTGAAGGGCGAATTGTGGAAGGATGGCGGCCCGGTGATCGGCATCCAGCTTGAAAACGAATACAACCTCGACGGCCCCAACGAAGGCGCGCAACATATCCGCACCTTGAAGGCGCTGGCCTTGAAAGCCGGCCTGGACGCTCCGCTCTACACCGTCACCGGCTGGGACGGCACGGTATACCCGAGCGGCGAAGTCGCCCCCATGTTCGGCGGCTATCCCGACGAGCCGTGGGGCACCTCGACCACGGAATTGCCGCCCAAGGAAACCTATGCCTTCCGCTTCGGCAGCCGCGTTTCGGGCGACCTCGGCGCACAGACTGCCGCCAGCGCGCCGGGCACGGCCGAGACCGATGCGGCCGACACGCCCTTCCTCGCCGCCGAATACGGCGCTGGCTTGCCGGCCATGTATCGCCGCCGCACGCTGGTCTCGCCCGACGACATCGCATCCATGCTGCCGGTGCAGCTCGGCTCGGGTGTGAACCTGATGGGTTATTACATGTTCCATGGCGGGCGCAATCCCATGGGCGACATGTCGCTGGAAGAAAGCACACTCTCGGGCGGCTACAACGACGTGCCCAAGATCAGCTACGACTTCCAGGCGCCGCTCGGGCCGGACGGGCAGATGCGCCCGGTGCTCGGCAAGCTCAAGCCTTTTCATTACTTTTTGAACGATTTCGGCGGCCGCCTGGCACCGATGACAGTGCGCAAGCCGGAACAGGTCCCGGCCAGCCCGGCCGACCTCGCCACGCCGCGCTGGTCGGTGCGTGCCAAGGGCAATAGCGGCTTCGTGTTCTTCAACAACCACGTGCGGCAATACGCCACGGCGCCGCAAACGTCGTTGCAGTTCTCCCTCAAGCTGGAGCAGGAAACGCTGCGCTTCCCCAGCAAGCCCTTCGACGCCCCGGCCGACAGCTATTTCATCTGGCCCTATCACTTCGATCTCGACGGCATCGACCTGCGCTATGCCACGGCCCAGCCGCTGGCGCGGCTCAATGCGGGCAAGGATGGCATCGTCTACGTGTTTGCCGCCGCGCATGGCATCCCGGCCGAGCTGGCTTTCGACGCTTCGCTAGCACCGCAATTGCATGCCGGCACGGCCCGCGTCGAACAGAACGGCGATACGTTGCTGGCCCATGTCGATGCGCCGGGCACGCAGGCGGCGCTCAGCATAGCGCGCGCCGGCAAGCCCAAGCTTACGCTGCTGGTGCTGAACGCCGAACAGGCGCAGCAACTAAGCATAGGAGAAGCGGGCGGACAACGCCGCCTGCTGCTCTCGGCACAGCAGGCCTACTTCGCCGCCGGACATATTGAAGCCGGCTCACCGGGCAACCACCACTTCCATTTCGCCGTCTACCCCGCCCTGCCCCACCCCAAGTCCGCGCAAGCCTTGCGCACCGGGGAAGACGGCATGTTCCAGACCATCGACGCCGACCTGCCCCAGCGCCAACCTGAAGCGCAAGTCGCCGCGCTACGTCCGGCCCTGCCTGCGGCACCCATCATGCGCGGCGGTTTGGCGCAGGCGGCGCTGCAGCCCTTGCCGGAACAATTCAAGGCTGCCGCAGCATGGACCGTCACCCTGCCCAAGAGCGGTGGGCCGGAAGACATCCTGCAAATCGATTTCACCGGGGACATCGGCAGGCTCTTTGCCGGCACGCGCCTGATCGACGACTGGTACTACAACGGCCAGTCCTGGCAGGTGGCCCTGGCCAACGTGCCGCATGACGACAAGCTCACGCTGACCGTGCTGCCGTTGCGCGCCGACGCACCGATCTACCTGCCGCGCGAGCATCGCCCCGATTTCGCCGGCCAGCCGCAAGCGGCGCGAATAGACCGTGTCGCGGTGCTGCCGATGTACCACGTGCAGATCGCTCCGTAACGGACTTGATATGCCAAATTCAGATAGCTCAGGTGAAATAATGCATTGGTCCGATATGGATCACCTTTCTATCATGGCTTGACTGCGCGACGATTTTCTGAGGTCCATCACGAAACCTGTCCCGGATTGATAACAGCGTAATTGCCCAAAGCGATAAAAATTTTTACAGAGGAGACGAAGTTGAAGAATCATTTTTCCCGCCGTAGCGGAGCCGCTGCATTGCGTCCCAGCCTGATCAGCCTCGCCGTCGGCTCGCTGTTCAGCCTGCCGGCACTGGCGCAGACCGCGCCTGACAATGCTCAAGCCGCCGGCGACGCGCAGCAAGTCGTGGTGACCGGTATACGCGCCAGCCTGCAGCAAGCACAAGACATCAAGCACAATGCCTCGCAGATCGTCGATTCCATCGTGGCCGACGATATCGGCAAGCTGCCCGACGCCAATGTGGCCGAAGCCTTGCAGCGTGTGACCGGCGTGCAGATTTCGCGCGACCAGGGCGAAGGCGCGCAAGTGCAGGTGCGCGGCTTGTCGCAGATCGAGACGCTGCTGAACGGGCGCGAAATTTTCACCGCCGGCAAGGAGCGCGGCCTGTCGTTCCAGGACGTGCCTTCCGAATTGCTCGGCGCGGCCGACGTCTACAAGACCGGCACGGCCGATCAGCTCGAAGGCGGCATCGGCGGCTTGATCGACTTGCGCACGCGCCACCCGCTCGACTTCTCGGCCGACAAGGAAGCGGCCACCATCAAGACCACCTATGCCGATTACTCGAAGAAGCAGGATACCGACGGCTCGCTGCTCCTGAGCAACCGCTGGAAAGTCAATGGCGGCGGCGACTTCGGCGCCCTGATGAGCCTGGCCTACCAGGACCGCAACTACCGCGCCGACTCGCTCGAAATCGGCCCGCCTTCGCAGCTGGCCGACGGTTCCGGCGTGTATGCTCCGACCGGCGCCTATTCGCAATACGAATTCGGCGAACGCACGCGCACCGGCTTGACCACGGCTTTGCAATACCGTCCTTCGAAAGACCTGGAATTCTACGTCGACGGCGATTACACCAACCTCAAGACCAAGGTCAACGACTACGGCCTCTACCTCTCGCCTTACTGGGCCAATTCGGAAAATTTCCAGACCAACGTTGTCAATCCCTACACCGGCGCCACCGAGCAAGGCACGGCTTATTTCGGCGCGCTGTGGCCGAACGGCACACCAACGTCCTCCAACGGTGTGGTGCAAAAGGGTTCGTTCTACGGCGCCGACATCAGCACCACCAGCGCCATCAACGATACCCAGACCGAAATCGCGCAACTGGCAGGTGGCGTGAAATGGCATACCGGTTCGTGGGTGGTGAAGAGCGACCTCTCCGCCACGCGCAGCCGCTACACCAATTTGTACAACTCGGCCGGCCTGGGCGATTACTTCGACCATGCCACGGTGAACTACGACATGACGGGCAAGAACCCTTCCGTCACCGTGAGCGCGCCGGGCGGTTCGGACTTGACCGTGCCTTCGTCCTACTATGCCGGCAACGCGGTCTACTTCAAGCAAGTCAACGAGGGCCGCGAAAACGCCTGGCGTCTCGACGGCGACGGCAGCCTGGGCGGCGATTTCTGGACCCATTTCCGCACCGGCCTGCGCCTGTCCTACCGCGCCGCCACCAGTTCGGAAATCGATACGCTCTCCAACAGCTGGAACAACGCGGCCACCGGCACGGTCGGCGGCGTGCTGCCCGGCTATGCGGCGCAACTGGGCACGCTGCCCTACAACAACCTGCTCTCGGCGGCAGGCGGCGGCAACTTCCCGACGCAATGGCTTTCCGTGGTCAATCCGGGCTGGCTGCGCAATGCCGCGCAATCGCGTAGCGACATGGGCTTGAGCGTGCCCTCGCTCGATCCGGCACAGACTTTCCACTACTATGAGGATTCGGCGGCGCTGTATGCGCGCGGCGATTTCGAGACCGAGCTGTTTTCCAAGTCCGTTTCGGGCAACCTCGGCCTGCGCTACATCAATATCCGCGACCAGCGCAATTACAACAAGGCCACGGCGGCCGGCGTGAACGTGCCGGAAGCCTTCGACGGCAGCCATAACGAAGTGCTGCCCAGCTTCAATGCGCGCATGGACTTGAACGACCGCCTGGTGGCGCGCCTGGCGCTGTCCAAGACGGTGACCGAGCCCGACTTCATGCAACTGGTGCCCAGCCTGTCGCTGAACGCCAACGACAAGACCGGCTACCAGGGCAACCCCG
Organism: Burkholderiaceae bacterium; assembly: GCA_036384915.1. Classification (GTDB taxonomy): domain Bacteria; phylum Pseudomonadota; class Gammaproteobacteria; order Burkholderiales; family Burkholderiaceae_D; genus PKWO01. Next base: position 75,525 of record DASVLJ010000025.1, on the reverse strand, counting down.
ATCTGCAGCCCATTACCTCGCGCAATCTCGATACGGCGCTCGAGTACTACATGGACAAGGGCAGCTATGTGTTCGGCACGGCTTTCTACAAGGTGGTCGACGGTTTCGTCCAGACCGGCACCACGCCCTACTCTTACGGCGGCGCGATCTACAACGTGCAAACCCCGGTCAACGGCCCGCAAGGCACGATCAAGGGCCTGGAAATCGGCTACCAGGGTTTCTTCACCAGCCTGCCCGGCGCCTGGCGCGGCCTGGGCCTGCAAGCCAACTTCACCTATGTCGACAGCTCGGCCCCGGGCGTGCTGACCGGGCAGAAGACGGAATTGCAAGACCTCTCGCGCGACAGCTACAACCTCGTGGGCATGTATGATTACGATGCGTTCTCGGCCCGCCTCGCCTACAGCTATCGCGGCAAGTACCTGTCCGGTTCGCAAAACTACTATACGGTGAGCGCCTCCGGTGCCATGCCGCTGGTGGGCCAAACGCCGGTCTATATGCGCGGCTACGGCTTGCTCGATGCCTACTTCAGCTACGCCATCAACAAGCGCCTGAAACTGGCATTGGAAGGCAACAACCTGTTGCGCACGGTGCGCCAGAGCTACTATGGCAACACCGGCCTGCCGCTCGGCACCTATGTGGACGACCGCCGTATCGCGCTCAGCCTCCACCTCGACATGTAAAGCAAGGACTATGGAAACTACCCGACACGATACGATGGACCTCGCCTTTCCCCAGCGCGCCACGCTGGGCGAAGGCTTGCAATGGCATGCGCCGACTGCCAGCTGGTGGTGGACCGACATCGAAGGCGCCGCCATTCATGCCTGGAATCCCGAAAGCAACGAGGCCAGCAGCTACAAACTGCCGGACCGGGTCGGTTCCTTCGTCCATTGCCGTTCCGGCCGCATCCTGGCCGGCATGGCGAAATGGATAGGCATGGTCACGCTGCCGCAGGAAGCGGCGGCGCGGGTGCCGCAGGTGCAATCGGTGGTGGCGGTCGATGCCGCCGAATGGCGCACCCGCGTCAACGACGGCCGCACCGACCGGCGCGGCTACTACGTGTTCGGCACCATGAACGAAGCGCCGGAACGGCGCCCCATCGGGAGCTTTTATCAATACTCGATGCGGCATGGCTTGCGCCGCCTGGCCTTGCCGGCGGTGGCCATCGCCAACAGCATCTGCTTCAGCCTGGACGGCAAGACCATGTACTTTGCCGACACCATGGCCCGGCGCATCATGCAATGCGACTACGACGCGGAGACGGCGCAGGTCGGCACGCCGCGCCTGTTCGCAGAAGTGGGTGAGCCGCATGCCTGGCCGGACGGCTCCATCATCGATGCCGAAGGCTGCCTGTGGAATGCGCGCTGGGGCGGGGCCTGCGTGGTGCGTTATGCACCGGACGGCACGCAAATGCGGGTTGTGCAGGTGCCGGTCAAGAACGTGACCTGCCCGGCTTTCGGCGGTGCGCAGTTCGATCAGTTGCTGGTGACGACCTCACGCCAGGAAATGAGCGCCGAGGAATTGGAAGGCATGCCGCTGGCGGGCAGTCTGTTTACCTTGGCCGAGGCTGGGCTCAAGGGCGTGCCCGATGCGCTGTTTGACGACAGCGAAGCATAAGAATTTCAGTAAGGAGACATGATGAAGCCCATTAACCATAACCGGCGCACCGCTCTGCGCATGATCGCCGCAGCCAGCCTGGCGGGCACGCTGGGCCGCGCGGCCGGGGCTCTTGCCGCAGAGCCGGTCAAGATCGGCTTCCTGGTCAAGCAGGCTGAAGAACCCTGGTTCCAGGATGAATGGCGCTTCGCCGACCAGGCCGCGCGCGAATACGGCTTCACCCTGGTCAAGATCGGCATTCCGAACGGAGAAAAGATGCTCGCCGCGATCGACAATCTCGCCGCGCAAAAGGCGCAGGGATTCGTCATCTGCGCGCCCGACGTGAAGCTGGGCCGCGCCGTGGAGCGCGCAGCCAAGCGGCAGGATTTGAAGGTGATGTCGGTCGACGACCAATTGGTGGACGGCACGGGCAAGCCGATTGCGACGATTCCGCACATGGGGATCTCGGCCTATGAAATCGGCAAGCAGGTAGGCAACGCCTTGCTGGCCGAGATGAAGGCACGCGGCTGGCATCAGAACGAAGTCGGCGCGCTGCGCGTCGCCTACGACCAGTTGCCCACCGCGCATGAACGCACCCAGGGCGCGCTCGATGCCTTGAAGGCCGCGGGCTTCCCCGCCGCCAACCTTCTCGATGCGCCGCAAGCCAAGACCGATACGGAGAGCGCCTTCAACGCGGCCAACATTGCCTTCACCAAGGCCGGCAACTTCAAGCACTGGCTGGTGTTCGGCATGAACGACGAAGCCGTATTGGGCGCGGTGCGCGCCGCCGAAGGACGCGGCCTGGGCGCCAGCGCGGTGATCGGCATCGGTATCGGCGGCAGCAAGACGGCACAGAACGAATTCTCCAAGCCGGCCGCCACCGGCTTTTATGGCTCGGTGCTGATCAGCCCGAAACGCCACGGCTATGAAACGGCCGTCGACATGTACAAGTGGATCACGCAAAACCAGGCGCCGCCCATGCTGACCTTGACCACCGGCATGCTGATGACCAAGAGCAACCAGGCCGACGTGCGCGCCAAGATGGGAGTGTGAGCGTGGCAGCATTGGAATTCATCGACGTCACCAAGACCTTCCCCGGCGTGAAGGCCTTGAACGGCGTCAGCTTTGCGGCGGAGGCCGGCGCGGTGCACGGCTTGCTGGGCGAGAACGGCGCCGGCAAATCGACGCTGCTGAAGATTCTGGGCGGGCAATACCGTCCCGACGGCGGCAAGCTCATGCTGCATGGACAGGAATGCCGTTTCGGCTCGGCCGCCGACGCGATCGCCGCCGGCGTCGCCGTGATCCACCAGGAATTGCAATACGTGCCGGAATTGACTGTCACGGAAAACATCCTGCTGGGCCGCCTGCCGCGCCGCTACGGCCTGGTCGACCGCAAGGCGGCGAGGAAGCTCGTGGCCGAGCGTCTGGCCGCCATCGGCGCCGACCTCGACCCCGATGCGAAGTTGATCGACCTGCCCATCGCGCAGCGCCAGATGGTGGAAATCTGCAAGGCCGTGATGCAGGACGCGAAAGTGATCGCCTTCGACGAGCCGACTTCGAGCCTCTCGCACCGCGAGAGCGAAGTGCTGTTCCGCCTGGTGGCCGATCTGCGTGCCTCAGGCCGCACCTTGATCTATATCTCGCACCGCCTCGAAGAACTGTACGACCTGTGCGATGCCTGCACCATCTTCCGCGACGGCCGGCGCATCGCCACGCATCCCGTCATGGCCGACGTCAAGCGCGACACCCTGATCGAACAGATGGTCGGCCGCGAACTGCAGGACATCTACGACTACCGCGCGCGCCCGCTCGGCGAAGAACGCCTGCGCGTGCAGGAACTGCGCGCCGCCAAACAGGACGAGCCGCTGTCGTTTTCCGTGCGGCGCGGCGAAATCCTCGGCTTCTTCGGCCTGGTCGGCGCCGGCCGCACCGAACTGATGCGCCTGCTCTACGGCGCCGATTCGCGCGCCGGCGGCAGCGTGACGCTCGACGGCGCCGCCGTGCCCGCCCGCGGCCCCTCGGGCGCCATCGAAGCCGGCATCGTGCTATGCCCGGAAGACCGCAAGGAACAAGGCATCCTGGCCGAAGCGTCGGTCGCGGAAAACATCAACATCAGTTCGCGCCGCCATGACCTGGTCGGCGGCCTGTTCCTGCGCCATGGCCGCGAAGCCGAACGCGCCGAGGACATGATCCGCCGCCTGCGCATCAAGACGCCCAACCGCCAGCAGGAAATCCGCCTGCTCTCGGGCGGCAACCAGCAAAAGGCCATCCTGGCGCGCTGGCTGTCGGACCCGGCGCTGAAGGTCTTGATCCTCGACGAACCGACTCGCGGCATCGACGTCGGTGCGCGCAACGACATCTACCGCATCATCTATGAAGTGGCCGAACGCGGCTGCTGCGTGATCGTGGTATCGAGCGACCTGCCCGAAGTGCTGGGCATCGCCGACCGCCTCGTGGTCATGCGCGAAGGCCGCATCTGCGGCGAACTCTCGCGCGAAGACGCCAATGAAGTGGCAGCCCTGCGTCTGGCCCTGCCCGATGCTGCGGCCGCGCTGCATTGATATTGCAAAGAATCCCCGGAGTTATCATGAATACCGCCACTAGTACCCCGCGCAGCGATGCGCCCGCCGCCATGACCGTCTCGAAAAAACAATGGCTGTTCGAATACAGCATGCCCCTGCTCTACATCGCGCTATTTGCGGTGCTCTCGTTTGCGGTGGAGAATTTCTTTTCCGTACCCAACATCGTCGGCCTGATGCTCTCGGTGGCGCAGATCGGCATGGTCGCGTGCACCATGATGCTGTGCTTGGCTTCGCGCGACTTCGACCTCTCGATCGGCTCGACCATCGCCTTTGCCGGCGTATTCGGCGCTATCGTCATGCAAAACACCGGCAGCGCCCTCGCCGCCGTGGCGGCGGCTCTCGCGGCGGGCGCCTTGATCGGCGCCGGCAACGGCATCCTGATCGCCTACCTGCGCGTCAATGCGCTGATCGCCACGCTGGCCACCATGCTGATCGTGCGCGGCCTGGCTTTCATCGTTTCGCACGGCCAGGCTGTGGGTATCGACAACGACGCCTTCATCGATTTCGGCGATGCGCGCCTGTTCGGCATTCCGGCGCCGGTGCTGGTGACCACCGCCTGCTTCATCGTCTTCGGCGTGCTGCTCAACCATACCGTATTCGGCCGCAATACGCTGGCCATCGGCGGCAATCCGGAAGCGGCGCGCCTTGCCGGGGTCAAGGTGGAACGCCTGCGCGTGCTGATCTTCCTGCTGCAGGGCGTGGTCACCGCCATGGCCGGTCTGATCCTGTCTTCGCGCATCACCAGCGGCCAGCCCAATGCGGCACAGGGCTTCGAGCTCGACGTGATTTCGGCTTGCGTGCTGGGCGGCGTATCGCTGCAAGGCGGCAAGGCGCGCATCGTCGGCGTCGCCGTCGGCGTATTGATTATGGGCACGGTCGACAACGTGATGAATTTGCTGAACGTGGATGCGTTCTACCAATACCTCGTGCGCGGCATCATCCTGCTGGCCGCCGTGCTGCTCGACCAGTTGAAGACACGCGGTGCGCGCTAAACGTCTCTTGCCGCTGCTTCTGCCACCGCTCCTGGCGCTGGCCTTGCCGGCGCTGGCGGACGAGGGCACCAAACCCTTCCTGGCCGGCGGCGATGTCTCGGTCCTGCCCTTGATGGAAGCCCATGGTGCGCGCTATTACGACCGCGCCGGGCATCAGGGCGATGCGCTGGAAATCCTGCGCGACTCCGGCTTCCGCATCGTGCGCCTGCGCCTTTATGAAGCGCCCGGCAGCGGACACGGCCACGACGGCTACTACTGGCCGGAAGATTCGATGAACCGGAACGACCTGCTGCGCCTGGCAAAGCGTGCCGCCAAACTCGGTCTGCAGATCGAATTGACGCTGCATTACAGCGACTTCTGGACCAATTCCGAAACGCAAAGCCTCCCTTCGGCCTGGGCCGCGCAATTGCGCGCCCTGCCCGACGAGGCGGCGCGCTTCGTCCGGCTGCGCACCCTGGTATTCGAGCACACGCGCGACGTGGTGCAAGCCATGTGCACCCAGGGCACGCCGCCGCAATACGTCTCGATCGGCAACGAGATCGAGGCCGGTTTCCTTTATCCCTACGGCAAGGCGACCGAAGGGAACTGGCCGCGCCTGGCGCAATTGCTCGAAGCCGGTTATGAAGGCGTGAAGGCGGCCAACCCGGACAGCCAGGTCATCCTGCATCTCGACGGCGCGGGCGACTTCGAGAAGTACCGCAATTACTTTGACCACGTGAAGGCCGGCGGCGCGCACTGGGACGTGATCGGCATGTCTTACTATCCATTCTGGACGCGCAAGACCGTCGAGCAAGTGGCGGCATTCAACCGCGAACTGGTGAAGCGCTACGACAAGGACTTGATGGTGATGGAAGTCGGCTTCAACTGGCACCCCGCCCTGCCCGGCGGCGGCGCCGGCCAGTTGAGCGACAACGGCCCCTATCCCGACACCATGAGCACGCCGGAAGGCCAGCGCGAATTCATGGCCAGGCTGTTCGCCGGCTTGAAATCTTCCGACCGCATGCGCGGCCTGCTGTACTGGGATCCGATCATGATCGCCACGCGCGGCGTGGGCTGGGCCCTGCGCGAAAGCGACGGCATGCCGGCGGCCAACCTCGTCTCCAACACCACGCTGTTCGATTTCCGTGGCCATGCGCTGCCGGCACTCGACGTATTCCGCGACAATGCCGTCGGCCCCGACGCATTGCCGCCTTCCTCTTCCGACAAGAAATAAGACATGACTTCCAGATTGCAAAACAAGGTCGCCCTGGTCACCGGTTCCACGCTGGGCATCGGCAAGGCCGTGGCGAGGCTGTTCGCCGCCGAAGGCGCAGCTGTGGTACTGAACAGCCACCGCGACGATGAAGCGGCGGCCGCCATGCGCGAGGAACTGGGCGAGCGCGCCTTGTTCGTGCACGCCGACGTGGCCGATCCCGACGCGGTAACGCGCATGGTGGAGCAAGCCGTGAAACGCTTCGGCAAGCTCGACATCGTGGTCAACAATGCCGGCATGAACGTATTCGCCGATCCGCTGCAGATGACGGCCGAGCAGTGGCAGCGCTGCTTCGCGGTCGACCTCGACGGCGCCTGGAACGTCACGCGCGCAGCTTTGCCGCATATGCTCGCGCAGGGCGCGGGCAGCGTGGTCAACATCGCTTCGGTGCACGGCCACCGCATCATTCCCGGCTGCTTCCCCTATCCCGTGGCCAAGCATGCGCTCATCGGGCTGACGCGCTCGCTCGGCATCGAATATGCGGCGCGCGGCATCCGCGTCAATTCGATTTCGCCGGGACTGATCATGACGGAAGCGATCGAGGCCTGGTTTGCCGGCTGCCCCGACCCTGAAGCCGAGCGCAAACGGCAAGCCGAACTGCTGCCGTGCAAGCGCATCGGCCGGCCCGAGGAAGTGGCCCATACCGCGCTCTTCCTCGCCAGCGACGAGGCGCGCTTCATCAATGCGACGGACATCCTGATTGACGGGGGCAGGTCCCAACTCTATCATGAATGACCCTTCCAGCTAAGCACGAAAGATGTCCGACCAAGGATCCAACCGCTTCGTCCGCTCCCATCTCAAGACGCGCCACATGGTGCTCTTGGCCGAGCTTGGGCGGCACGGATCCATTTTGCATGCGGCCGAAGCGGCCAACCTGACGCAACCGGCCGCGTCGAAGCTCTTGGCCGAACTGGAACACGTGCTGGGCGTGCAATTGTTCGAACGCCTGCCGCGCGGCGTGGTGCCGACCTGGTATGGCGAAGTGCTGATCCGCCGCGCCGGCGCCGCCCTCTCCGAAATGGATGCGGCTTACCAGGAGGTGATGGAGCTGCTGTCCGGCCTCTCGGGCCGCGTGGCGCTGGGCACGGTGATGACGCCTTCGACCGGCCTCGTGCCCGAGGCGCTCAAGCTGCTCAAGAGCCGCCATTCCAAGGTGCACGTATCGGTGCATGTCGATACCAGCAAGGTCTTGATCGAGCGCTTGCGCGAAGGCTCGCTCGACATCGTGATCGGCCGCATCCTCGACAGCAAGTCGGCCGCGGAGCTGAATTTCGAACCGCTGACCGACGAGCCGCACAGCCTGATCGCGCGCGCGGGACATCCGCTGACCCAGCGCCATGGCTTGCAATTGAAGGACCTGGTGCATGAAGGGTGGATCCTGCCGCCCAACGGCAGTATCCTGCGCGACCGCCTGACCGCGCTGTTTCTTTCCCAGGGATTGGACATGCCGGAAGAGACGGTGGAGACCGCCGCCCTGTCTGTTGTCACCAGCCTGCTGGTCGGCAGCGACATGATCGTGGTATTGCCCGAGGAATTGGTGCAGACGCATCTCGATACCGGCATCCTCGCCGTGTTGCCGTTCGACCTGGCGCTGCGCATGGACGTGTATGGCATCGTTACGCGCAAGGGGCATCAATTGTCGCCGGGGGCGGAAGCGATGCTGGCGGCGTTGCGTGAGACTGCTGCGTTGCGGTACCCGCAAGCCTAGGAGCCTGCGCGGCAGAAGCGAGTCGGCTGCAATGGATGGAGAAAAGTCCCACTTTGCCCCCCCGTTTTTCCGGCTGTAGCTACGGCTACAGTCCTCAAAAGCGAGGCCAAATTGGGCTCTTTTCCCACCCATTTCGGTTCGACTCGTTCTGCCGCGCAGACTCCTAGTCTCCTGGGCCCTCTCCCGGTTGCGGAAGAGGGGTAAGGGGAGGTTAGCTGCGGTCAGTTAGAACGCGCTCATGGCCGAAGTAAATTGCCCGGATGCGTTGACTGCACCAAAGGTATACCCCTGCCACCCCGGAAAGGCATCCGGCTCCCAATAGAATACGCCGAGGCCGTTGCTGCCCAAGGCCTTCACCTTGTTAATCAAGTCGCTCAGCATGCTCTTGGCCGTGGCCGCCTGCTGCCAATCCATGCCGACCTCGCTGATGACCACGGGCTTGCCATAGCGGCCCACCATGTCCCACATGGTGGTCGATACCTCGTTGTTGTAGGTCGACCAGCTCGCGACAGGGGGATAGTGCGACATGCCGATCACGTCCCATTTCGCGCCGGCACCCTTGATGCCGTCGAAGAACCAGCGGAAGTCGGAATCGTTATAGCCGTTGGCCAGGTGGATCACCACCTTTGCGCCCGGATATACCGCCTTGACGGCGTTATAGCCGCTGTTGATGTATGTCGCAAGCTGGCCGAAACCGTTCGAGGTATTGCCCGTGGGCCAGAGCATGCCGCTATTGATTTCATTGCCGACCTGCACCCAGCTCACCGTGATGCCGTTCGACTTCAGGTAGTTGAGGATGCCGTAGGTGTGGCTGTAGACGTCGTTGCTCAATTGCGCCGCCGTATGCGAGCTCCAGGCCGAGGGAACCGTCTGGTGGCTGGGGTCGGCCCACGTGTCGCTGTAATGGAAGTCGATCATGATGGCCTGGCCCTGTGCCGCCGCACGCTTCGCCTTGTACAGCGTATCGGAACCGTTGCACCAGCCGCCGCTCGGATTAACCCAGACGCGCAACCGGACGGCATTGATACCCAGACCCTTCAGCAGCACGAAGGGGTCGGTCTTGACGCCGGAACTGTTTTCGAAGGAATAACCGCTCGATTCCTCCTGATCGACCCAACTCACGTCGGCGCCGTTGGCGAAAGTGGCGGCTCGCGCCGTGCCGACGAAGCCGGAAAATGCAAACGCACACGCACAAAGCGCGCGCGCCAAGAATGGATGCTTCATATTGTCTCCTGATGGTTGTTGTGGACGCCGAACCCGGATGCGGGTCCGGCGCCAAACCATCATAGGCAAAGCCCGGTACGGGAGCTTATGCTTTTTTTGCGCGGGGGTATATCAATTTTGCCTATTTCGGAAACGTAAGCGCGACAGCACGAACACCAGCAACGCAAGCTCCAGCCAGGCAAACCAGTCGCCCCAGGCCGCATAGAGCGTATGCGTATGGCGCAGCGGCAAGTCGGCCACCAGCTGCGCATCGCCGGCATCGTCGGAAGCCTCGGCCAGCACGCGGCCACGGTCGTCGGACAGCGTCAGGCGGCCATTCCTTGCCGCGCGGGCAATGGCGAAACCGCTCTCGACCCCGCGCATGATGGCCATGCGTCCGTGCAGCCAGCCGTCGGCCACGAAATCCCAGGCCGGCACGAGCAAGAGTTGCGCGCCGCGCCCGGAGTAAGCGTTGCCGATGTCGTGGAAATCCATGTCCTTGCAAACGGCGAGGCCGGTATCGGCCATGCCCGGCGCCATGGCATAGCCGGTACCGGGCTGATAGCGGCTTTCAAAACCGGGTATCAGGTGATGCTTGGCATAGGCCGCCGCCGGCGCAGCGGGAGAAAACGCCAGCGCCATGTTGTGCTCCCTCTGTTTCGCATCGCCCACGGCCGCGCCGGTATCGATCACGATACCGAGCCGCGCGGCGCTTTCGGCCAGCTGCGGGATGCTTTCCTGTTCCACGGCAAAGGCGGTTTCGGGCAGGACGACGGCCTTGGCGCCCTTGGCCGCCAGCGCATCGATCGCGGCAAGGTAGCGCTGCAGCATGGCCTGCCCTTCGACGGAATCGAGCGCCGGCCGCACCGGGCCCTTGAGCGAGACCAGGCCGAGGCGCATGCTTGCCTCAGCCGGCTCTTGCAAGCGTATCTGCCCGTAGAGGAAGGCGGCGGCAACCAATAGCAGGGCCGCGCCGCCGACCGCTGCGCGAGGCTTGATGCCCGGCCCCGGCAGCAATGCCACCGCAATCGCCGAAGGCAAGAGCAGCATCAGGAAGCCCACGCCCCACAAGCCCGTCAACGCCGCCACCTGGATCACCACCGGCGCATCCATCTGGGTATAAGCGAGACTGCCCCAGGTGCCGTGCGGCGAACCGAGCGAGCCGAGATAGTCGAGCGCGCCCCACAAGGCGGGCGGCGCCAGCGCGGCGGCGGCGAGCCGTCCGTCGAGCCAGAGCTTGCGGAACAGCAGCACGCACAGGGCGAAACCGATGCCGGGCGCGATCACGGTCATCAAGTCTACCGCCAGCGGCAGCTTGATCACGTCGTGCAGGTAATGCCAGGAACTGGCGCCGGCACAGCAGCCGGCGGCAATTGCCGCAAGCATGGCCGCCGGCCAGCGCACGCGCGGCGCGAGCAACAGTACCGGCAGGGGCGCAAACCAGGTCATCCAGTGCAAGGGCGCGAGACCGGTGCCGAGCCACCATGCCGCGCCGGATACGACGGTAGCCAGCGCACCCAGCCCCAGCCATGTGAAATCAAGCTTTAATGCCATCGAACAGCACTCCTATGGATTGAAGGTAAAACGCGCGGAATTGCGCGGCGTCGAAACTGAAGCGGCCGGCCCGGTACAGCGCGATCAAGCCATGGCCCTGGGCCCACAGCGTCATCGCCACGTCCCACGGATCGCCCTCGCGCAGCAAGCCCTGCCGCATGCCGCCTGCGATCAAATCGGCCACCACGTTCAAGGTCGGCGAGAGCCGCGCGCGGAAGTCTTCGGGAAAGCGCCGCGCATCGTCGCGCGCGACGGAAAAACTGTAGTCGAACAGATGCGGCTGCCGCATCGCATAGTCGAGATAGTTCAGCATGGCATGGCGCAAGCCCAGCATGGCGTCCGGCGTCTGCGCCGCCTTTTGCCAATCGGCCGCCACGGCCGTAAAGGCATCGTCCGAGATGCGCTTCAACAAGGCTTCGCGGTTGGCGAAATGGCGGTAGATCGCCATCGGCGTGATGCCCACGGCCTCGGCCACACGGCGCATGGAGACGGCCGGCGCGCCTTCCTTTTCCAGCAGCTTGCGCGCAGCGCGGAGGATTTTTTCCTGGGTTGTCGGTTCAGTCATGTATACACTGTATACATCATTGGCGGGATTGTCAAACTTCCTGTCCGCCGCATGCAGCTATCGGATTCCTTCCCTATGTTGGCGACAACCGGGCGCCAGTCGGGCCTCAGGCCGGTAGGTCGAAGCTTGCCATCGGCACATGCGCATGCAAGTGTTTTGCGCGATCATTCTCCGGCTTGACCGGCCATGCTTGTTCGACCATGCCTGATCGGCCATCGATCGGCCCAATGTCTCTCATGCATTGGGCCGGTGCCGATCTTCCTACTTCAGACGCGCCTTCAGCTCCTCGCTGGCTTGATGCAACGCGGCCTTGGTCTCAGGCAGGTCCGACAATACGTTGAGCAAGCCAAAGTCGTGAATCATGCCGTTGTAGCGGGTCGCGACAACGGATACGCCGGCGGCATCGAGCTTGCGTGCATACGCTTCACCCTCATCGCGAAGAACGTCCTTCTCGGCCGTCTGGATCAGCGTGGGCGGCAAACCCTTCAATTGCTCTGGTGTGGCGAGCAGGGGCGAAGCGTAAATTTCCTGGCGTTGCACCGGGTCCGTGGTGTAGGCATTCCAGAACCACTTCATCATGTCCTTGGTCAGGAAGTGGCCGCTGGCGTATTCGTCGTAGGACGCGTTCTCGAAGTTGGCATTCGTGACCGGCCAAAACAGCACTTGCGCGCGCAAGGCCGGCGTTCCCTTGGCCTTGGCCATGAGCGCCACCACCGTTGCCATATTGCCGCCCACACTATTGCCAGCGATAGCCAGGCGCTTCCCGTCCACGTTGATCTGCGCGCCATTTTCGGCCACCCACTTGGCAGCGGCGTAGATCTCGTTGATCGCCACCGGATAGTGCGCCTCGGGCGATGGCGTGTAGTTTACAAAAATCCCCACCGCCCCGGAATCGGCCACCAGATCGCGCACAAAGCGCTCATGTGTCGGGAAATCGCCCAGGACCCAGCCGCCGCCATGAACGAATATGAACGCAGGAAGCACGCCTTTGGAACCCGCTGGTCGGACGATGTTTAGCGTTATCTGTTTCCCATCGACGGTGAGGGTTTTCTCGCTCACGTCGGCAGGCGGCAATTTTGCCCCCTTTTGTGCACCGACGAGCACCTGCCGCGCATCGGCAGGCGATAGTGTCTCCAACGGCCGACCTCCTCCTTTGGCCAAAGCGTCGAGGAAGGCCTGGGTGTGGTGCTCGACACCGGGACTGCCTGCCGCGAAGCATAAGCTGGATGTCATGGCGATGGCGGATGCTGCGATGAGCTTGCGTGTGAACTTCATGTTGTTGCTCCTTGTATTGAAGACGATTAGGCCGAACGACTCCGACGAGGCTCAAGCGCTCCCTGCAGGCTTTGGGGTTGGAATGAAGCCAAGCGGCATAACGAACTTTAGCGGGCAACTTGGAACCATTGGTGATGTAAAATACAGAAAACTTGATCAGGAGTTCCAACTTGAACGAGGCATGCACTGACCGCCTGGCAGCACTGCTGAGCCATTTTCCCGTTCGCGCACGCATGTTCCATTCCGGCGCCCTGTGCGGGATCACGGACTTCTCCGCACCAAATCAAGGGGGACAACTGCACTTGATCAGGGCCGGGGCGATTGAGGTCATGCAGGCAGGACGCCCGGCGCTCCAGGTGAGCGTTCCAAGCCTGCTGCTTTATCCGCGCCCGACGTCTCGCCGCTTTGTTACCGACCCTCAGCGCGGAGCGGACCTTGTCTGCGCAGAGCTTCATTTCGATGGGGACATGACGAACCCGGTAGCGGCTGCGTTGCCGGATCTCGTGTGCTTGCCGTTGCAGCACATTGACGGCGCGGACCACGTGCTAAGCCTCTTGTTTGAAGAAGCGTTCGGCAACAACTGCGGTCGGCACGCATTGATTGACCGGCTGTTCGAAGTAGTGTTGATCCAGGTCTTGCGGCACCTGATGGAAACGGGGCAAATCAGTGGAGGCATGCTGGCCGGCTTGTCGCATCCGAAGCTGCGAAAAGCATTGGTGGCGATGCATAACGATCCCGGCCAGGAATGGTCTCTGGAAGCATTGGCGGGCATTTCGGGGATGTCCCGCACCGTCTTCGCCACCGGCTTCCGCAGCGTTATCGGCTGCACCCCTGGCGCCTATCTACAGGGATGGCGCATCAGGCTCGCGCAACAGGCATTGCGACAAGGCAGATCGTTGAAGATGATCGCAATCGAGGTCGGCTACGGCAGCGAGGCGGCGCTCTCTCGCGCATTCAAAGCGCAATGCGGGGTAACTCCACGGGAATGGCGGCAGACGTGGAGTGGGTAGCATATTGTCGGACACCAACGGGTGAACGATGCCAAGAGGGATTTCCCAGCTTGCTGTCAATACCGGGCACCACCCTGATAAGCCGCCAATGCGCCGCTCGAAGGCTTCTTTCGATATTTGGCAATCCCTCGCGCCCCCTCTGCGCCGAGGGGCCGCCCGCCAAGGAGTTTTCCCGTTGTGCCGTGTGGTCCGCCGTCGGCCGCATTGACGATTCCTCCCGACTTCGCCTGTCGCTCTTTCAGGCCTTTGGGCCGAGATCTTTGTCCATGCTTATTTCGTCGATCGCCGCCAGCAACTGCGAAACTTCGCGGCGCAACAAGACCAGGGACTGCTCCAACTCGTCCGCGAAGCCCAGCCTTGCAAACCCCTCAACCGACCGCGATTGCCGGACCACGGGGACAGCCCCCAGGTAGCCGCCCGCGCTTTTCATGGTGTGGGCGGCCCTCACCAGGCGGTCGCGGTCCCACTCCGTTCTCGCCTGTTCCAGATTCGACATCAGATCTGCCATCGTTTCGTGGGCAGCCGGGAGAACGAGCGCGATGACGGACGGCTCGGCGGCGCGAATCGCCCTCAGATACTGATTGACGGTCCACGCCGGGTCAAACGCGTCCGTAACAGCCGCCGAGGCGTTCTCAGTGCCGTTTTTTTCGGTTGCCATAGCCAAACTCCGATCGCGTTTCAGAATTCTTCCCAATCGGCCGTGGCGGCTTGCGCCGAAGCGGCAATTCGACCGCTTCGATGCACTGGCCTCCCGAATCCCCGGTTCGGGTTCTTGACAGGCAATTGCCTGACGACGGCCGATGGCTTGTCTACCGGCCCGGCCCGACGTGGGGCCGCCTGGTTCGATAATGTCGCCTGATAACCGTCCAGCTTGAACACCTCCACCGCCTTGGCCAGGCTTCCCGCCTGATCCTGCATCGATTCGGCTGCGGCGGCCGCTTCTTCGACCAGCGACGCATTTTGCTGGGTGACGTTGTCCATTTCCATGATCGCGCGGTTGATTTGTTCGATCCCGGCGGTTTGCTCGGCGCTGGCGGCGGCGATTTCGCTGATGATATCGTTGACCCGTTTCACGCTTTCGACAACTTCGTTCATGGTGGTGCCGGCGGCATCGACGAGCTTGCTGCCCGCATCGACCTTTTCAACAGAATTCCCGATCAGCTCCTTGATTTCCTTGGCCGCGGCGGCGGAGCGCTGCGCCAAGGTCCGGACTTCCGCCGCGACGACTGCGAAGCCGCGGCCCTGTTCGCCGGCGCGTGCCGCTTCGACGGCAGCGTTCAGCGCCAGGATGTTGGTCTGGAAGGCGATGCCGTCGATGACGCTGATGATATCGACGATCTTCCTGGCCGATTCGTTGATCTCAGCCATGGTCTCGACCACTTGCGCCACCACCGCGCCGCCTCTGCTGGCCACATCGGATGCCGAATTTGCCAAGCTGTTGGCTTGATGCGCATTATCGGCGTTTTGCTTCACCGTCGATGTGAGCTCTTCCATCGAGGAAGCGGTCTCCTCGAGGGAGCTGGCCTGCTCTTCCGTGCGGGAAGACAAGTCGAGATTGCCGGCGGCGATCTGGGTGGAAGCGGTTGCGATGGTATCCGACCCTATCCGGACCTGCCCGACGATGCGGGAAAGGCTGTCGTTCATTTCCCGCAGGGCTGCCAGCAATTGTCCGGTTTCATCGGTAGTGGTGGAATGGATGCGGCTGGTCAAGTCGCCATGCGCGACTTTCCTGGCGACTTGCACCGCTTCGCTCAAGGGACGGGTAATGGAACGCGTGGCGAGCCAGGCGATGATGGCACCGAGTACCACGGCGAGCGCAGTGACGGTGAACAGTATTTCGCGCGCCGTGTCGTAGGCGCTGATGGCGGCTTGTTCATCCTTCGCATTTTTATCGCGCTGCAGGTCGATAAAATCCTTGATCGCGTTTTGCCACTTGTCGTTCGCGGGTACCGCCGTTTTTATGAGGAACCTCACGGCTTCATCCTTGTTGGACTTCGCCATCTCCTCGAATTTGTCGTTCAGGGGCCGCGTTTCGATCTGGTGTTGGCTTATCTCCGCGACAAATGCCTTCCCAGTGTCGTCAAGCGGCATTTTTTCCAATTGCGCACGGGCGTTGTCGTAGACCTCCCGTGCGGCGACGATTTTCCTGCTTTGCACTTTCGCTTCCTCTTCGTCGCTAAGCAGCGCGACGCTTCTGATGACGCGCGATTCGATGTGAACCGACGCCGACATATCTTCGAGCAAGGCCATTTTCCTGACATTGACATCGACGATGCGGCGAAGCGCATCGTCCGCTTTGCCCATGCCGTTGAGGCCGACCAGCGCAACTACCAGCAACAATGCGAGTATTGCCGCGAATCCCGCGCCCAGGCGGACACCAATTTTCCAGTTTTTGTAATTCATGATTCCTCCGAGGTTCTTAACCAATAAATACGCTTTTACCCTATGGACGGCTTGCGGTCGTCCACTTGTTCGAGCTTCCGTGCGCCGCCACTCCGATGAACGTCCAAATCCGGTCAGTGCAACGTGGCACGGCCGGCGAAATCGGTCTCCGTAATCAACCGTCCCAGATCGACAAGGATCAGCATGTGGTCGTCGATCGTGCCCAGTCCCAGCAAATACTCCATGCCGATGTTGCCGCCGAGTGCCGGTGGCGGCTTGATCTGGCCCGGTTCCAGCGTGGCGACCTCAGACACGCTGTCGACCGCCACACCGATTGTGCGCGGGCCAGCGTTCAGGACGATGACGACGGTGAAGGCATCGTAGTCGCGTGCCTCCATATTGAGCGTCAGTCGCAGATCAAGCAGGGGAACGATCAAGCCCCGCAGATTGAGCACGCCCTTGATGTAAGCCGGGGCATTCGCGATGCGAGTCACATGGTCCACGCCGCGCAGTTCCTGGACTTGCCGAATATCGATTGCGTATTCCTCATTGGCAAGCCGAAAGGCCAAAAATTGGCGCGGCGCGGCGACGTCGTTTGATAACGTTGCTTGCTGCAAGACTTCAAAGGACATGCGTATCTCCTTCAGACGCGCGCAAGTTCACGCGCTATTTCAGTTGCGGTTTTCCGGGCACATTGCCTGGAGAAAAATTATGGGGAGGGCGGCAGGTCTGGGGCCGCAGGCGGCACTTCTGCAAGGAGGTGCGCTGCAAGTGAATCGCTGACGGGTTAGAGGTCAGCTTGGCTGAAGCGGCGAATCGCCAGCTTTGGTACGGGGATTATCGCAGGATATTTCCGCGGGTCAAGCCTTTTTTGATTGAATAACATTGTTTGACATTGTTGCGGCGAGCGGCGTGAAACGCTAAACGCATCGAACTTCTTCACGCAATTTCATACTCTCACCACCGCTTGGCGAACGTGGCGATCCTGTCATCGGACCATGGCGACGCTTGCGCATGATCTGTTTGGCAAGGGACGCGCCCCGACATGTCGGAACGCGGTTGTTGCCTTAACGCGCTACCCCCTCTTTCAGCCGCGACCCAGGCGAGGCACATTGCGCCTGGTGCCGATGACGGAAGGCGGCGCAACTTCGCGCAGGCCCGGTTCCCCCGCGGCGAACGCCGCCTGCCCTGCCGCGTCGAGCTTGAACACCTCGAGCGCCTGTGCCAGCATAGCCGCCTGGTCCTTCATCGATTCTGCCGCGGCGGCCGCCTGTTCCACCAGCGCCGAGTTCTGCTGCGTCATGTCGTCCATCTGTGCCACGGCCTGGTTAATCTCCTGCAAGCCGGTGCTCTGGTCCTGGCTGGCGACGGTGATCTCGTTCATGATGCCGGTCACACGCTGCACCGAGGCCACCATTTCTTCCATGGTCTTGCCGGCGCGGTCCACCAGTTGCGAGCCGAGCGTGACCTTGTCGACCGAGTCGCCGATCAAGGCCTTGATTTCCTTGGCCGCCGCCGCGCTGCGCTGGGCCAGGGTGCGCACCTCGGCGGCGACCACGGCGAAGCCACGGCCCTGCTCTCCGGCGCGTGCCGCTTCCACCGCGGCGTTCAAGGCCAAGATATTGGTCTGGAAGGCGATGCCGTCGATCACGGCGATGATGTCGACGATCTTCTTGGATGCAGCATTGATTTCGGACATGGTATCGACCACCTGCCCCACCACCTCGCCGCCCTTGGCCGCCACGTCGGAGGCGTTGACAGCCAGCTGGCTCGCCTTGTGCGCATTCTCGGCATTCTGCTTGACGGTGTCGGTCAGGTATTTCATCGAGCTGGCGGTTTCTTCGAGGCTGCTGGCTTGCGCCTCGGTGCGCGCGGAAAGATCGGCATTGCCGGTGGAGATTTCAACGCTGCCGGTTCTGATCGCCTCGGCCGAGGTCTTGATGCCGGATACCAGCGCGGCCAGGCGCGCCTGCATTTCCTTCAAGGCCGCCAACAGGCTGTCGCTGTCGCCGGGGGCGACTTCGATGTGCATGGTCAAATCGCCCGAGGCCACCGCGGCGGCCAGTTCGCGTGCGTATTCCGGCTCGCCGCCCAACTGGTGCCAGATGGTACGCACCACGAAGAACGAGATCACGCCCAGCGCCACGATCACGCCCAGCGCCACCACGATACTGGTGATCAGCACGCTCCTGACGTTGGCGCCGCTCTTTTCTATGCCGTCCTTGAACTGCTGC
Source organism: Burkholderiaceae bacterium (assembly GCA_036384915.1). GTDB lineage: Bacteria > Pseudomonadota > Gammaproteobacteria > Burkholderiales > Burkholderiaceae_D > PKWO01. The sequence continues at coordinate 57,175 of DASVLJ010000025.1, read as the reverse complement.
TGCGCCGCTTCCTGGCTCTTTTGCAAGTCGGCCTGCAGGGTCTGCAAGGCGCTTTGCATGGTGCCGATGGCGGCTTGCGGGTCGCCCTGCTCCACGTTCATCATGATGCGCGCCACGCTGGTGGCCGGCGCATAGTAGGCCTCAAATTCCTTGCCCAGCCGGTCCGACGATTCGCGCTTTCCCGGCATGGCGTTGAGCGTCTTCAGGGTTTCGCGCACCTTCCTGGCATTGTCTTCGACCGCCTCCAGGCGCTTCTTGTCGCCTTCGGTCACCGCGTCTTTGAGCGAATCGACCACGTCCTGCACTTGCGCGCTCAAGCTCTTGCTTTGCTCCAGCGCGGGAAAATCGACCTGTTCCGTGGTCTTGATCAGCGAAATCGCGGTGGTCGAATACGACACGCTGACCGCCAGGCCGATGCCGAAGATGACGGTGGAAATGACGGGCAGAGCCCAGATGCGCCGCTTGATGCTCATGTTTCCTCTCTTTCCGGTCTCAATGGATCAGATTGTTTTCCCTTGCCGCAGTTTTCGTTTCGCCCTCGCCCGCCTTTTGCACGGCCGCGGCCATCTCGCGCCGCGGCGCAATCGGGGGAATGCTCAAGCGGATGCGGGTGCCTCGCCCCGGCTCGCTTTCCACCTCGATCTTCCCGCCCAGCATGCCGGTGACAATATTGTAGACAATGCTCATGCCCAGCCCCGTGCCGCCCTGCCCCATCTTGGTGGTGAAGAAGGGGTCGAACACGCGGCGCAGCACGTCTTCGCTCATGCCGCTGCCGTTGTCGGCGAAATCGAGCACCACCGTGCCGTCGACCAGCGTGCGCGCGGCAATCGTCAGTGCCGGCGCCTCGCGATTCTCGAAGGCATGGATCAGGGCATTATTGATGAGGTTGTTGATCACCTGGCACAGGCTGCCGGGGAAGGAATCGAGTTCGATCTTGCCCGTCACTTCCAGGCTGACGGCACAATTGGCGCGGCGCAGGCGCGGCGCATAGGTGGCGAGCGTATCCTGCAGCACGTGCTCCAGCTCGAACACGCGGCGCTGGTCGCTGGTCTGGTCCACCGCCACCTGTTTGAACGAGGCGATCAGGCTGGCCGCCTTGTGCAGCGAGCCTACCACGAGGTTGGAAGCCATCGAAATATCGACCAGGAAGCGGGTGAAGGTAGAGCGTTTCATGGTGCCGCCGGCCACGACGACGTCGAACTCCTTGACGTGATCGGCCAGCGAAGACGCCGCCAGCAGGCTGTTGCCGATCGGCGTATTCAATTCATGCGCAATGCCTGCCACGAGCGAGCCTAGCGACGCCATCTTCTCCGCGGAAATCAATTCGTTCTTGGTACGCTTCAGGGTGTCGAGCGCGTCGGACAAATCATGGTTGGCCTGTTCCAGCGCGGCCGAGCGCTGCTGCACGCGTTCCTCGAGCGAGGCATTCAATTCGCGCAGCTCGCGCTTGGCATTCAATTCCTCGGTCAGGTCGAGAAAAGCCCAGACCACGGCCGGCTCGCCGGAGAGATTCAGCGTGGACGACCAGATCGATACTTCTCCCAGGCGCCGGTCGGCCAGCCGCACCAGGGCGATTTCGCCATGCACGGCGCCGGCCTTGCGATAGATGCTGAGGATACGTTCGCGTTCGGCGGGCGAGGCCCAGAAATCGAACTCGGGCATGCTGTCGCACGGCTCTTCGCGCTTACCGAAGGCGCGCCATAGCGCAATATTGGCGGCCACCGGCTTGTCGCGCGCATCGGTCACGGCCAGCGGGATCGGCGCCAGGTCGAACAGGATACGGAAGCGTTCTTCCGATTCGTGCAGGCGCTTCTGCGAAGATTCGAGTTCGACGATGCGTTCGCGCAGCGCCAAGCGCATGGCGTTCAAGGCGCGCACGAACACTTCGATCTCGTCGCCGCCGTATTCGCGCAGGGATTCGCCGAATTCGCCGCGCGCCAGGCTTTGCGACTGGCGCGTCAGCGCGCGCAGGCGCCGGCCTATGCCCTGGGTGAACAGATAAAGCAGAATCAGCGCCACGATGAAGCCGCCGATGGAAATCCAGGCGCCTTGCAGCAGCACGTTATTGCGCGCCGACATCAGCTCTTCGGCGGAAATGCCGAAATTGATGGTGCCGACCTGGTTGTCGCGCAACAGCAGCGGCGCGCGCGCATGCATCATGCCGCCTTGCAGCCGAGTCTGCAGCGAGCCCATGGCGCGCGAGCCCTCGCCGCCGGCAAAGGTAGGGAGGTTGGGCGGCACTTTGCCGACTTGGAGCAGGGTCAAGCCGTCGGCGTCGGTGACGGTGATGTAGCGCGCGAAACTGTCGCGCGGATCGGCCAGCATTTCGGACAGGTAACTGCGCAAGGCAGGCAGCCTCCCCTCGCTTGCATACGGGCTCAAAGTCAGGTTGAGCGTGACGGCGTACTCGCGCGCGACGCGATAGGCGTTTTCTTCCACCGCATCATCGAGCAAGCGCAAGCTGTTCCAGATCAGCAGCCCGACCACCAAGGCCAACACGAGGCCGCTCTGCAACAGAAACTTCGCTCTTAGCGGCAGCTTCAAGATTTTCCCCAGTCATTTTCCCGCGTTTCACGAACGCGCGAGCGAATGCGGCCCGCCCCATCGCCTCTGCGTGCAATGTGGGAAAGCCGCCGGCATAATCGCGCCCGGGTTTCCGCGGGCGCCCAAGCATTTCTGCTAAAACACACCCTGCAGCGAAATCGACAGCAGTTTCGAATCGCCGAAGAATGGCGTCGAATAATGGGAAGCATCGCGCGACACGTCGTACTGCACCTTGAGCGCCATGTTTTTCCTGAAATCCCAGCGCACGCTGATGTTCTGCGTGTTGCGCCCTTCGATCGGCTCGGCAATGGTGCGGTAGCGCGAGAAGGTATACATCGGCGTGACGGTGCCGAAGTTGTAGCCCACGCCGAGCAGCATGTATTTGTAGACGTTGTTGACGCCGATCGGCAGATCGACTTGCTCATAGCGGTCGAATTCGCTGCGCACCACCACATTCTTGTAATCGAGGTTGGCGGCCAGGCCTTCGATGCGCGTGAATTGCGAATCGGTACCGGTCAAAGTCACCCTGCCGCCGCCGGGCAGGTTTTGCCAGGTGTCGTCGTGGTAGGTCATCAGCATGGCGCGCACGTCGACGATGTTGTTGCTGACCTGGGCATAGCCGCCCCAGATATCCTTCCACGACTCGTTGGTCGGCGCGCCATAGTAGATCTGGCTGTCGTAGGCGTCGTTGTTCTGCGTGTAGCTGCCGTACCAGACCTGCGCATTGAGCGACCAGTCGCTCTTGCCCAATTGCGTGCGGTAACCGGCATTGACCCCTTCGTAGCTGTAGATAGGCCAGCCATAGACGTCTGGGATGGGACGCACCCATTGATAGGCATAGCCGATATAGAGATAATCGCTGTAGTAGTACAGCGGAATACGGAACTTGCCGGCCTGGAAGGTCCAGGGCGAGTTCTCCGCCGGCGACCAGGTCACGTAGGCCCAGTCGAGCGTCGGACGCGATTGCTCGTTCGGGTTGTGTGCGCGCACCACCACTTGGGCCGTGGCCGACAGCGTGGGAGTGAATTCCTTCTTCAATTGCACGCCGCCCAGCGTTTCCTGGTTGAACGCCCACTTGTCCCGTTCGTACACCGCGACGTATTCCCAGTTCTGGATCGTGCAGGGGCACTGCCAGTTGGCCGTCGAGTTCGCGGCAAAGGGCTGCACGTAGGTCCAGGGCGAACTCGTCACCGGCGACTCGCCGCTCAAGACCTTGGCGCCGGTCAGGTTATAGAAACCTGTCAGCGTCAGCGATCCGCTGTCGTCCAGGTCGATGGCATATGACGATGCGGAAAAACATGCTGAAACAGCCGCGAGCGTGAAGGCTATCGAAATCCGTTTCATTACATCATCTCCTTGGAGCAGTAATCCGGGCAGCATGGCATTTTCTTCGGGGCGCGCTTCATGTCAGGGTACCGTCAATACGACTTTGACCGAGCTGTCCACGGCGCTCTTTTCGATATAGCCGATGGCGCTGGGGTCGGCCTCGATGGCTTTCTTCACGTCCGCGCTCGATCCCAGCTCCTTGGGCGGTTTGCCTTTGCCGGTGAACACGAGCTTGGACCAGATCGCCTTGACTTGCGAAGGTTCCTTGTCGGCGACCTTCTTGTAGAATTCGGTGCGGATTGCCGAGCCGTCGGCCTGGTCGATCGGTTTCATCGCCGTCGATGTGCCGAGGAAAAATTGAGCTACCTGCTCGGCATTCATCGCAGCGGCCGAGCTCTTGGGATTGACGACGACCACCAGCTCAGCCCGCGCCGGCATGTTCGCCATGCACAATCCCGCGAACACAATGCACAGCCTCAAGGTCATTCTCATCGCTTGCTCCTCGCCTGGGGAATTTTACAATCGGCGTTTTGTGCGAAACCGTCTTGCGCTGTCGCATTCTTTTCGGATCATCTCAATATGCAACAGGCTTGATTTATAGTACTCCAATGAAACTTCTTGAGAACAAATTTCGAGCAGTTTCATCCAGTTGTCACGACTCTGTTGCGCTGAAGGCACAATCGTAAAAATCTGTGAATTGAAAAAGCGAAAGTCGTGCTGCGCGGATACCGAAAGTGGCAGCATCGGCGCAGCCTGCGGAGTTCACACGATGCCGTTATGATGGGTGCCTCACTTCCCCTCCGGAGACTGCATGCGCATCGATCATTTTTCCCTCTTCAAGCAATTGCACTACGCCGACACGCCGCTGCTGCTGGCCAATGTGTGGGACCCGGCCAGCGCCGTGTTGGTGCAAGCAGCAGGCGCGCCGGCCCTGGCGACGTCGAGCGCGGCCGTGGCCTGGGCGCTCGGCTACGCGGACGGCAGCCATTTGCCGCGTGCGGAAACCATGGCCGCCATCGGCCGCATCGCACGCGCGATCAAGGTGCCGCTGACGGTGGACATGGAAGACGGCTATAGCGACGATCCAGAAACCGTCGCCGACATCGTGGCCGAAGCGGCCGACCGCGGCGCCTGCGGCATCAACATCGAAGACGGCGGCAAGGCGCCCGAAGGCCTGGCGCGCAAGATTGCAGCGATCAAGCGCAGGCCGCAAGGCAGGCAGCTGTTCGTCAACGCCCGTGCCGACGTCTACCTGCGCGGCATGGCCGAGGGCGATGCCGCAGTGGCGATGAGCCTGGAGCGGCTGCGGATGTATGCCGAAGCCGGTGCCGACGGCGCCTTCGTGCCCGGCTTGGCGGCGCCGGGGCAAACAGCCAGCGTCGCGCAAGGTACGGCCCTGCCGCTGAACCTGATGTTGATGCCGGGCATGGCGCCCATCGCCGAATTGCATGCTGCCGGCGTACGGCGCTTTTCGGCGGGTCCGTCGCTGTTCCGCGCGGCTTACGGCCATGCGCTCAGGCTGGCCCAGGGCCTGCACGCAAGCCAGTCCACCGCCGGCCTGTTCGATTCTGGCGAAGTGACCTATGCCTCGATGAATGCGGCCATGCAGGATTGAAGCCGCAGGGCAAGGGGCGGGAGAGTCGCTACGCACCGCACTGTCGCGTGACACCTATCGCATCGAGACGGGCGCCCGCCCCGGAGATTTGAGCGTCAAGGGCAAGCACGTCACTCAGACGGCATTGCCGGTGTTCCCCTCGCCTGCTGAAACAAGGAGGTGCAAGGGGTCAAACAGGTTGCGAATTGTTACAAAATAAATTGTCAACCGAGCCACTCCTGTAACGTTTTTGGAACTGTCCGGCAACTACAATCCCTGCCGGTAAAGCCCAATCTCAATAACCGCAACTTAACGCAACAAGTCACACATCAGGAGATAAATGTGATCAAGCTCAAGACCCTCTTGCTTCCCTTGGCGCTGATTGCCATCGTTCCCAGCATCGCTTCGGCGCAGGACATGCCCGGCCGCCATCCCGGCTATCTGCACGCATTGTCCGATCTGCGTGCTGCACGCTGGTTCCTGTACCACCAGGCAGGCGATGCCAAGGTATATGCCGAGGAAGATGTCGGTATCACCGAAATCGATGCGGCGATCCGCGAAATCAAGCATGCCGCCATCGACGACGGCAAGGACCTCAACGACCATCCGAACGTCGATACGCACGAGCACGGCAGCCGCCTGTTGAAGGCGATCGAAACCTTGAAGCGCGCCCGTGCCGACCTTGACCGCGAAGAAGACAATCCGGAAGTTCGCGGCTTGCGCGACCGTGCCTGGGAGCATATCGACCGCGCCCTGCACGCGGCCGAAAAAGCGCACGCCGAATGGCTGCGCGACAAGAATAGCTGATCAGGCGGTCGACGTCGGCGGCGCGCGATGCAAGTCGCGCGCCGCTTTTTTATTGAATAGCGGCGGCGATTCCGGCAATGCCCTCCAGCGCGCCGCAGGGGATACCTACGTCGTCCGCCCTGGGCACATCGCAATCGGTCGGATTGATACGGATCAAGGGGCAATTGAGCCTCTCGCCGAAGGAACGCACCGTGGCCACGGCCGTGCCGGCGCCGAGTTCGATCACCACCAGCCGCACGATTTTATCGACCCAATCCTGCAGCCGAGCCAGCTGCCCGCGGGAACGCGCCTCGTCCCAATCCCAATCGCTGAACATCAGGATGTTGGGACGCGCCACGCCGCCGCAATGCGGGCAGCGCGGCGGCTCAGAGGTCAGGCGGCATTTGGCGTGGTCGATATCGGGCATGAAGGCATCGGCTTGCCAGATCCGCTGGCCGCATTTTTCCATGCATTGCAGATGGTGGATCGAGCCGTGGCATTCGACCACGCGCTCCGGCGCGAATCCGGCGCGCTGGAAGTGGCCGTCCACATTGCTGGTGAAGACGAAGGCGCCATGTTCCATCCCAGCGGCGAGTTCGAGCAGTTTGGCGAAACCGGCATGCGGCACGGTGGCCCGATAAAGCTGCAGCCGGTGGCCGTATGAACCTGTTTATGGCCTGTTTGGCGTGCACGTCAAACAGGCCATAAACAGGCTCTGGGAGCCTGCGCGGCAGAACGGATTCAGGCAAATTTCCGACATTTTTTGGGGGGCTTCACCCCTTCCCGATGTCGAGATCGTTGATTCTGACGCGATCTGAGAGGTCAAAAAATCTCGAGTCAATTTCATTTTCTTCTGCCGCGCAGACTCCTAGCCCCAGCCGGTGGAGGGATCGCCGGCGAAATGCTGGGGATTGGCGATCTCAAAGAAACTGATACCGACCTGGCCCAGCATGGGGTAGGCTTTTCAGAAGCCTTCGTCGCCGCGGAAATCGGGCAAGCCGGAATCGACACCCATGCCGGCACCGGCTGCGACTATCAAGCCGTCGGCATGTTCCAAGAGGCGTGCTGCAGCGGCACTGGATTGCTGAATATCCATTTGCCCGCGATAACACGGCCCACACTCGTTTACAATCACGCTCATGGAACCGCAACCGACCGTCGCCCCGGCCATCCGCGCCTTGCTCGAGCAAGCCATCGGCGACCATCGCGCGGGCCGGCTGGCACAAGCCGAGCAAGGGTATAAGCGCGTGCTGCACGCAGCCCCGCAAGAACCCGATGCCAGCCACAACCTGGGCTTGATCGCCCTGCAAGCCGGGCAGCGCGAAGCGGCCCTTGCCTTGTTCCAGACGGCGCTGGCCGCCAATGCGCGACAGCCGCAATACATTGCTTCCCTGGCGCATACCCTGCTCGAACTTGGGCGCAATGAGGATGCGCTAAGCGTGCTGCAGCGTGCCCTGCAAGACGGTGTACGGAGCCAGGCGATAGATGCCTTGCGGAATCGCGCCCACGCGGGGCCGAAACCGAGCCGGCCGCAGCGCGAAGAGGAGGCCGGCCTGTATCAACTGTTCAACCTCGGCCGGCATGCCGAACTGCAGCGCGAAGCCAGGCGTCTGCTGGAACAATTCCCCGAGACCGGCTACCTATGGAAGTTCCTGGGCGCCAGCCTGCAAGTGGAAGGACGGGATCCCGCCGGCGCACTGCAAGCCTTGCGCAAGGCAGCCGCGCTGCTGCCAAATGAATCCGATGCGCAAAACAACCTGGCCGTGGCGCTGCTGGCGCGCGGCGAATTCGACGAAGCCGCCAACTATGCGAGACGGGCATTGCAAATAGCGCCGCAACTGGCCGAGGCGATGCGCAATCTGGGCGCTTCGCTTCATGGTTTGCGCGACTTTGCACGGGCAACAGAATACTTCCGCCAGGTGCTGGTGCAACGCTCCGATCCCGCAACACGCATGCTTTTTGCACTCTGCCTCGGCGAGCTGGGCCGGCATGCCGAAGCCCTCGAACAACTGCGCTCCGCCGCGCAAGAGGGTTGCGATACAGCTGACTTGCACTTCCAAACCGGCATTGCACTGCAAGCAACGGGACAAGCCGGCGAAGCGGAATTGTCCTATCGCCGGGCGCTGAAAAGGGATCCAGGCCTCGCTATCGCGGGCAACAACCTTGGCAACATCCTGCAGGCGCGCGGGGACTTGGAACAAGCCGTCTCGTGCTACCGGAGTGCAATCGGCATCCGGCCCGGCTATGCCGATGCGCACAATAATCTCGGCGTTGCCCTGCGCGAGCTGGGCCGGCAAAGCGAAGCAGTGGCCTGCTTCAAACGTGCGCTCGGCATCCGCGAGGAGTTCGTCGAAGCGCACAGCAATCTCGGCAATGTATTGCAGGAAATGGGCCGCCTCGATGAAGCGCTGACGCATTGCCGCAGGGCCATCGCCATCGATCCGCTATTTGCAGAAGCGCATGGCAATTTGGGGCACGCCTTGCACATGGCCCGGCAATATGATCAAGCGCTGGCAAGTTTACGGCAAGCGGTCGCACTCAATCCCGGTTTCGCCGACGCTCATGCCAATATCGGTGCGGTCTATCGCGACCTGGGACAGCCCAAACAAGCCTTCGAGGCGTGCTTGGAAGCGCTACGCCAAAACCCGGACCACCTTGCAGCCCATTCCGGGCTGTTAATTTCCAGCACCTTCATGGTTGACGGCGGCGGGCCAGCCATGCTGGAACACGCACGCCGCTATGGTGCCGCAGCTGCGCGCCGTGCCCGGCCGTACACGGATTGGCCGAATACGCCCGACCCTCTGCGCCGGCTGCGCATCGGTTTTGTATCAGCCGATCTGCACCGCCATCCAGTCGGCTTCTTTCTCGATAGCGTATTGGCGGCGCTGCATGCTTCATGCGACGCGAGCTTGGAACTTTTCATCTATGACAATGGCACCAGGCCCGATGACCTCACCGACAAGCTGCGTGGCCATGTTTCAACGTGGCGCAGCGTATTCGGCATGCCGGACAAGGCACTCGCCGGCCGCATACGTGAAGACGGCATCGACATTCTGTTCGACCTGTCCGGCCACACTACCGGCACACGTCTGGCGATGTTTGCCAATAAGCCCGCCCCCGTGCAGGCAAGCTGGCTGGGCTACTTTGCCACTACCGGGTTGGCAGCAATGGACTACTTTGTAGCCGACCCGCGGACCCTGCCTTTAGAGGCCGAAGTACGTTTCACTGAAACCATATGGCGCCTGCCGGAAACCCGCCTATGCTTTAGCGCGCCGGACGTACGTATCGCGATTGGCCCCTTGCCCGCATTGGCGAACGGCTACGTCACCCTCGGTTGCTGCAACAACCTCGGAAAGCTCGGAGACGAGGTAATCGCCTCGTGGGCGGGCATACTGCACGCGATCCCCAATAGCAGGCTGCTATTGAAATCCAAGCAACTCGGCGAAGCAGCGCGCATTGCGGAAACGCATGCGCGCTTTGCCGCCTACGGCATCCGCGCAGACAGGCTTTTACTCGAAGGCCCGTCGCGGCGCGCAGACTACTTGCACACTTATTCGCGCATCGATTTCGCACTAGACCCCTTCCCGTACACCGGAGGCACCGTCACTGCCGAAGCATTATGGATGGGCGTACCCGTGCTGACGCTGGAAGGCGAATGCTTCATTGCACGTCAAGGCGCAGGTATGCTGGCCAGCGCAGGCTTACCGGATTGGGTTGCCGCCGACACAAACGACTACCTGGCCAAAGCCGTCGCGCTTGCCAACGACCTGACGGCCCTGGCTGGGCTGCGTTCGGGCCTGCGCGCACGCGTGCTGGCCTCGCCGCTATTCGATGCGCCGCGCTTTGCCGGGCATTTCTCGACCATGCTTCGTGACATGTGGCGGACGTGGTGCGAACAGGAGGCGAGGCGATGAACAAGGTCTTTTGCCGGTGCCATTCGGCTTAAGCCCCGAATTGCGCAACGTTACCGCCGGCCGCCTGCAAGCTTGCAGGCCGGCCACATCTTCAAAACGACATGGCGCGGGCCACACTCGCTTACAATCTCCCAAATGGGACCACAACCGACCATCAACCCGGCCATCCGCGCCTTGCTCGCACAAGGCATCGCCCGGCATCGCGCGGGGAACCTGGGCGAAGCGGAGGCCTTGTACAAGAAGGTGCTGCAAGCGGCGCCGCAAGAGCCCGATGCCTGCCACAACCTCGGCTTGATCGCACTGCATGTCGGGCGGCGCGACGTGGCCCTGACCTTGTTCCAGACGGCACTCGCCGCCAATCCGCTGCAGCCGCAATTTCTGGCTTCTTGCGCCCATACCCTGCTTGAACTCGGCCGCAATGCCGATGCGCTCGCCATACTGCGGCACGGCGTGCAGAGCGGTGTGAGAAGCGACGCATGCAACCCGACACTCGATGCCTTGCTCGCACGCGCCGAAGCGCGCCCCGATCCGAAGCAACCGCTGCAGGAAGAGGAAGCGGCGCTGTTCCAGTTGTTCAAGCTCGGCCTGCATGCCGAAGTGCAGAGCAAAGCACGCCGCCTGCTCGAGCAATTTCCCGAAACCGGCTATCTGTGGAAGCTGCTCGGCGCCAGCCTGCAAGTGGAAGGGCGGGATGCCGCCGGCGCACTGCATGCCTTGCGCAAGGCCGCGGCGCTGCTGCCGCATGAAGCCGATGCGCAAAACAACCTGGCAGTGGCGCTCCTGCCGCGCGGCGAATTCGTCGAAGCCGCGCAATACGCACGACTGGCCCTGCTGCTCAGGCCGAACTTCGTGGAAGGGCTGCAAAACCTTGGCGCCGCTCTATACGGCATGCGCGACTACGCCGGGGCGGAAGAGCAGTTCCGCTACGCGCTCATGTTCAGGATCGAAGCCGCCACGCGCATCAATCTCGCGATCTGCCTTGCAGAACTGGGGCGTCACGACGAGGCGTTGCAGGAATTGCGCCGCACGGCGAACGAAGGCTGCGATAGCGCGCAACTGCATTGCCAGACCGGCGTGATGCTGCAGGCGCTCGGCAGGGCCGATGAGGCGATGCTGGCCTACCGCCGCGCGCTGGAGCACGACCCGCGCCTGGCGCTGGCGCACAACAACCTCGGCAACATCCTGCAGGCGCGGCACCGGAGCGCCGACGCCATGGCGCACTATCGCAGCGCGCTCGAATCGCAGCCCCATTACGCTGATGCGCACAACAACCTCGGTGTGGCCCTGCGCGATCAGGGGCGGCGCGAGGAAGCCCTGTCCAGTTTCAACCGCGCGCTGGCCTGGCGTGCCGAATTCGCCGAAGCGCACAGCAATCTCGGCAGCCTGTTGCAGGAGATGGGCAGGATGGACGAGGCGCTGCGCCATTCACGCAAGGCCGCCGAACTCGCGCCCGGCATGGCAGAAGTGCACGCCAATCTGGGCCAGGTCTTGCATATGGCGCGGCAATACGACGCGGCGCTGGCCTCGTTCGAGCGCGCCAGGGAATTGAAACCGGATGCGGCCGAAACGCTGAGCAATCTCGGTGCGCTGCAGCGCGAAATGGGCAATCTCGAGCAAGCGGTGCAATCCTGCCTGCGAGCGCTGCAAAGCGACCCCGACCGGCTCGACATCCATTCCAACCTGCTGTTTTCCTGCAACTACCTGTCCCATGAATCGGGCGCCGCCTTGCTGGAGCACGCGCGGCGCTATGATGTGGCGGCGGAAAAACGCGCGCGTCCCTATCGGTCCTGGACCAATACACCCGACCCGGCGCGCCAATTGCGCATCGGCTTGGTCTCGGCCGATTTGCGCCAGCATCCGGTTGGCTACTTCCTGGAAGATGTGCTGGCCGCCTTGCATCGCGAGCATGGCGCCAGCCTCGCCTTCCATGCCTACGCCAACAGCCTGCAGCAAGACGAATTGAGCCGGCGTCTGAAGGCACATTGCGCGGCATGGCATACGGTGTTCGGCATGAGCGACGAACAATTGGCACGGCTGATCCACGGCGAGGCGATCGATATCCTGATCGACCTGTCAGGCCACACCACCGGCACGCGCCTGCCCATGTTCGCCTGGAAGCCGGCACCGCTGCAAATCAGCTGGCTCGGCTATTTCGCCACCACGGGCCTGGCGGCGATCGATTACTTCGTGGCCGATCCCTGGGCCCTGCCGCCTGGCGGTGACGCCGATTTCAGCGAAGCCGTGTGGCGCCTGCCCGAAACCAGGCTGTGCCTCAGCGTGCCGGACCATGATCTGGCGCCTTCTCCACTGCCGGCACTGGCCGAGGGCCGCGTGACCTTCGGCTGCTGCAATGGCGCCAGCAAACTTGGCGACGCGGTCATCGCCTTGTGGGCGCGCATCCTGCATGCCGTTCCCGCAAGCCGCCTGCTGCTCAAAAACCTGCAATTCAGCGATCCGTCGCGCCGGGCGGATGTGCAGGGCCGCTTCGCCAGCCACGGCATAAGCCCCGAACGCCTGCTGCTGGAAGGGCCATCCCCGCGAGAGGAATACTTGGGCACCTATGAACGCATCGATATCGCGCTCGACCCTTTCCCCTACCCCGGCGGCACCACCACTGCCGAGGCGCTGTGGATGGGGGTGCCGGTATTGACGCTGTCCGGCCGCCATTTCCTGGCGCGCCAGGGTGTAGGCTTGCTGGCCAATGCGGGCTTGCCCGACTGGATCGCCGCCGACGCGGAAGATTATCTCGCCAAGGCGGTCGCCGCGGCGGCCGACCTGCCCGCGCTGGCCCGGCTGCGCGCCGGCTTGCGTGAGCAAGTGCTGGCCTCGCCGCTATTCGATGCGCCGCGCTTTGCCGGGCACTTCGAAACCATGTTGCGGGAGATGTGGCGGAAATGGTGCGCGAGACAGGCAAGCTCGGCAGCGCATGCCGGTTGACGGCGTGCACGCCGGTCTCAAAATCGTCAAAATTCTGGGTTAAAATGACCTAAGGAAGCGCTGATTTATTCAATTTTCCAAAATCGGGTACATTGCAAATCAATGACTTATGCGTGGCGTTATTGGTGGAAAACGATTAAATCAGCGCTTCCCTAAGCCATTTATCATCTGACAGGATTCATCGAAATGCCTTCTTTCGACGTCGTTTGCGAAGCCAATACCGTGGAAGTGAAAAACGCCACGGAGCAAGCCAACAAGGAAATTTCCACCCGTTTCGATTTCAAGGGCACGGATGCGCGCATCGAGCAAAAAGACCGCGAACTGACGGCCTACGCCGATTCGGATTTCCAGCTCGGCCAGGTACGCGACGTGCTGACCAACAAGATGGTCAAGCGCAACGTGGACGTGCGCTTCCTCGATATAGGCAAGGTCGAGAAGATCGGCGGCGACAAGGTAAAGCAGGTGATCAAGGTCAAGAACGGCATCGAGTCCGAGGATGCGAAAAAGATCGTGCGCATCATCAAGGACAGCAAGATGAAGGTCCAGGCCAGCATCCAGGGCGAGGCCGTGCGCGTGACAGGCGCCAAGCGCGACGATCTGCAGGCGGCCATCGCCATGCTGCGCAAGGAGGTGGACCTGCCGCTCGACTTCAACAATTTCCGCGACTGATCTCCATCCCCATCACTGAGGCCATCCATGCCCCGTTACAAATTCGTTGCCGGCCACCCGCACCTGACGGAATTGATGACGGGCGTGACGCGCACCATGTTCGCCGAGGACGACGAATACAAGTCCGGCCTCGAAGTCGGCTTTCCGCGCGTGATCCAGGCCATCGAATCGCTGTGGGGCTACAGCGAATTGAACGATTATTTCCGCAAGCTGATGATCGACGAGCGCGGCGACCGTGTCGGCTTCCCACCGGAAGTGTGGGAAGAAATCGACATGTTGCAGCACATTCACGAAGAGCTGTTTCCGGACCGGAATTTCTGAGCGGTTTTTCGCAGGCTGCGCCGGACGGCGTATCAGGGAAAAGCCGGTATATGCGGCTCCACGCCGCCGAATTTCACGCTTGGGTTGTTCTGCTCGATCAAATTCTCGGTCATTCTGACCTTGCTCAAGGGCACGTCTATCATCAAGAGTACCTGTCCGCGATCGATGCCAGGCTGGAACTGCCTGAGCCGCGAATTCGGGATGGCCGCGCCGGCCATGCCCGAGGCCCAGGTGCCGAACAAGCCGCCGCCTATCGCGGTGGCCAGGATGGCAAACACTTCGAGGCGCAAACCCGCGGGCGGAAACAGCACCAACAGAATGCCGCCCAGCAAGCCGGCCCCGGCGCCGATCACCATGCCCGACTCCATACCATGGATCAAATCGGTCTTTTGCACGAAGCCTGCTTCCGGCATGTCCTCCGGCAACGTGCCTTCGCGTGCATAGAAACGCATATGGCGCTCCTCGATGCGCGCCAGAAGCAGGGTGTCGAGCATCTTGCGTGCGCTGGGCACGTCGGGCAACATGAAATACAGTCTGCGACGCATGATCATCTCCTTTCATGCGGTTACATGGATACATTTTATTTGTACCCATATACTCTTTATAGCAGGGAGACGGCCATGCGCAATCCCATGCGACAAATCAGCCTAGAAACGGTAGTTGGACAGGCGCGAGTGTGCATTTTTCCGGCCTTCTGGGTAGGCGCGACGACGACGCGGACTGCATTCCGCGAGGAGGAGCAACACCCCCAGGAGGCCGGAAAAGTGTGCAATCGCGTCTGTAGCGCTCTCACCGAATCGGTAGCCCGTGCAGAAATAAGGAAAGGCAATGTTCATATGGCTTCGCCGACACCGGTGAGCGGTCAACTGCCGTTTCTAGGCTCAGGCGTCGGGGTCCTTGACGTGACGGCGCTGCCTGACTGCCGCAGCCAGGCCTTCGAGCACGCCGACACTGGTTTCCCAATCGATGCAGCCGTCGGTCACGGATTGGCCATAGGTCAATTCCTTGCCCGGAATCAAGTCCTGCCGGCCGGCGATCAGGTGAGATTCGACCATCACGCCGACGATGCGCGTATCGCCGGCCGCGATCTGGCCGGCGATGTCGGCACACACGGGCACCTGGTTTTCCGGCTTCTTCGAACTGTTGGCGTGCGAGGCATCGATCATCAGCCGCGCCGCCAGGCCGGCTTTGGAAATGTCGCTGCAAGCGGCGTCGACGCTGGCGGCATCATAGTTCGGCGCCTTGCCGCCGCGCAGGATGATGTGGCAATCCTCGTTGCCGCCGGTGGAGACGATGGCCGAGTGGCCGCCCTTGGTGACGGAAAGGAAGTGATGCGGCTGCGAGGCGGCCTTGATCGCATCGACGGCGATCTTGATATTGCCGTCGGTGCCGTTCTTGAAGCCCACCGGGCAGGACAGTCCGGAAGCGAGTTCGCGATGCACCTGCGATTCGGTGGTGCGCGCGCCGATGGCGCCCCAGCTGATCAGGTCGGCGATGTATTGCGGGCTGATCACATCGAGGAATTCGGTGCCGGCGGGCAGGCCGATTTCATTGATATTCAATAGCAGTTCGCGCGCGATGCGCAAGCCGTCGTTGATGCGGAAACTGTCGTCCATATAGGGGTCGTTGATCAAGCCCTTCCAGCCGACCGTAGTGCGCGGTTTTTCGAAATACACGCGCATGACGATTTCAAGCTCGTTCTTGAAGCGTTCGCGCTCCTTCACCAGCCGCCCTGCATACTCCATCGCCGCCTTGGTGTCATGGATCGAGCACGGGCCGATGACCACCATGAGCCGGTCGTCCTGGCCATGCAGGATGCGATGCAGGGCATTGCGCGAGCCGGCAGCCACACTGGCAGCTTTCTCGGTACAGGGAAATTCGCGGATCAGGTGCGAGGGAGGCGTCAATTCCTTCAATTCCCGGATCCGCAAGTCATCGGTGCGCGGCATGTTTTCTCCAAATGGTATTGATTAATCGAAATAAATAAGGGCCATAAAAACAAAAACCGCCATTTCTGGCGGTTTTGCAGGATTTCGGTCTGGTTTTATCGACTTGCTTTTGCGTGAACCATCCGCTTTTCCACCGCCATTAGGCTGGAATAGCTAAAGTAAAAAAAGTAAAAATAATGGCGCAAAGAGGTCATCTCGATTTCAGACTGGAAACTGGTCGAAATTGATTGTGCATTAATTGGGCAGGGTTGGCAAGTGGTTTCTTTTGCGTTGCACAATCTGCGAATGTGCGGTTGCGTTTCATTCCCGCTTGGCTGAATTCTTTTGAAAATCGTTTCATACCCGGATATACCTTCGCCGGGGGCACCCCGGCAAAGCGTCCACGGGAGTGGAAGAAATTCTCAACACATGGCAACTAGGCGAGAAAGAAAATTAGGCGGTGCCACCCACCGTCATCCCATCAATCCGCAAAGTAGGCTGCCCAACCCCAACCGGCACGCTCTGTCCCTCCTTGCCGCAAACGCCAACCCCCGAATCCAGCCGCATATCGTTGCCGATCATCGAAACGCGATTGAGAACTTCCGGCCCGTTGCCGATCAGGGTCGCGCCCTTGACCGGATAAGTCACCTTGCCATCCTCGATCATATAGGCCTCGCTGGCCGAGAACACGAACTTGCCGCTCGTGATATCGACCTGGCCGCCGCCGAAGTTGACGGCATAGAGGCCGCTCTTGACCGAAGCCAGGATTTCGGCCGGGTCGCGGTCGCCGGAGAGCATATAGGTGTTGGTCATGCGCGGCATGGGCAGGTGGGCGAACGATTCGCGCCTGGCATTGCCGGTGACGTTCATCTTCATCAGGCGCGCATTCATGGTGTCCTGGATATAGCCCTTCAGGATGCCGTCTTCGATCAGCGTAGTGCACTGCGTGGCATTGCCCTCGTCGTCGATGTTGAGCGAACCGCGGCGATCCTGCAGCGTGCCGTCGTCGACCACCGTGACACCCTTGGCCGCCACGCGTTCGCCGATGCGGCCGGAAAAGGCGGAAGAACCCTTGCGGTTGAAGTCGCCTTCGAGGCCGTGGCCGATGGCTTCGTGCAGCAGCACGCCGGGCCAACCCGGGCCCAGCACAACCGTCATGGCGCCGGCCGGTGCCGGCCGCGATTCGAGGTTGACCAAGGCGGAGTCGACCGCTTCGGTGGCATATTTCTCCAGAATCGCGTCGGTGAAATAAGCATAGTCGTAACGGCCTCCGCCGCCCGAAGAGCCCATTTCGCGGCGGCCATCCTGCTCCGCGATCACGGTGACGGAAACGCGCACCAGCGGGCGGATGTCCGCCGCCAGCACACCGTCGCTGCGCAGCACCAGCACTACGTCGTATTCACCGGCCAGGCCGGCCATCACCTGCACCACGCGCGAATCCTTGGCGCGGGCGATACGTTCCACGCGCTCAAGCAGCTTGACCTTGGCCGTGGCGTCGAGCGAAGCCAGCGGGTCGTGCGGCAGATAGAGCGAACGGCCGCCCGAGAGCTGCGTGCCGCCGGCCACCTTGACCTTGCCGGCCCCCTGGCGCGCAATGGTGCGCGTGGCGGCGGCGGCTTCGAGCAAGGCTTTTTCGGAAATGTCGTCGGAGTAGGAAAAGGCGGTCTTGTCGCCCGAAACGGCGCGCACACCCACGCCCTGATCGATCGAAAAGGTGCCGGTCTTGACAATGCCCTCTTCCAGGCTCCAGCCCTCGCTCTTGGTAAACTGAAAATACAGGTCGGCGTAATCCACCTTATGCGTGAACATGGTGCCGAGCGCCTTGATCAGCTTGGCCTCATCCAGGCCGAAAGGGGTGAGAAGGATGTCGCGCGCGACGGCGAGTGTCTGGAGATTAGGTTCGAATGCTTTCATGACAAGTCTTTCACAGGCGCACCGGCGCCGTATGGGGTAAGGATAGCGGATTCGGAGCGCAAGCGCACATATCGTGTCAGGAGTCGTAGGGTGGAAAAGCCGTAGGCGCATTCCACCAAGCGCTTAATGGAGGTAATTGGGGGTACATGGTGGACTGCGCCTACGGCTTTTCCACCCACGATACTTTAGTCACAGCTTGCGGTGTTTCAAAGCCGGCAAGCTCTCGCGCACACTCGTCAATTGCTTGGGATCAATCGTCCCGACCACGGTGCCCTCGCCTTCGGCCAACAAGGCTTCAACCTCGCCCCAGGGATTGATCAGCATGCTGTGCCCCCAGGTGCGGCGTCCGTTGACATGCTTGCCGCCCTGCGCCGCAGCCAGCACGTAGCACTGGTTCTCGATCGCGCGGGCGCGCAGCAGCAATTCCCAATGGGCCTTGCCGGTGGTGTAGGTGAAGGCCGCCGGCACCACGATCAAGGCGCAGTCGCCCATGGCGCGGTACAGTTCGGGGAAGCGCAAGTCGTAGCACACCGAGAGCCCGACACGGCCGAACGGGGCTTCGAAGCTTTGCACCTGTTCACCGGGAACGATAGTGCGTGCTTCGTCGTAGGATTCGTCACCCTTGACGAAGGAAAACAGGTGGATTTTGTCGTAGCGCGCCACGCGCTTCCCCTCGGCGTCGAACACCAGCGTGGTGTTGAGCACCTTGTCCGGCCCGGCCTTCAGGGGCAGCGTGCCGCCGATCAGCCAGACCCGGTTTTCCTTCGCCTGCTGCGCCATCCATTGCTGGATCGGCCCCGGCGCTTCCGGGTCTTCCGCGTGCGCCACCTTGTCGCGCTCATGCATGCCCATGATGGGCCAGTATTCCGGCAGCAGCACCAGTTGCGCGCCTTCGGCGGCGGCTTGCGCCACCAGGCGCCGCATCGCGGCAAAATTTTCCCGCGGCTCCGGCGTCGACACCATCTGTACCGCGGCGACTTTCATTTCCTTGCTCATATCCGATCTCACTTTCCGCTTGAAACCCCTGCGGCAGCCGCACCCGCATCGGCGGCCTTCTTGTCTCCCTTGCCGCTGGTCTTTGTCACCTTGGGGTCGCTCCACGGGCCGGTGATGTCCATTTCCTCGGTCAAGGCTCTCGACAGCGGATCCTTCAGGAATAATTGCGCGAGGAAAGTGCCCACCCCGACCGCTGGATTCACCAGCATGTAGCCCAGCGATGCGGCTCCCGCATCGAGCTTGGGCACGACCGTGACGTGCAGATTCTGCGTTTCGTTGACGATATCGGCACTGCCCTCCATGAAGACCAACGCATCGAGCCCGGCCATCTTCAAGTCCGAGGTATTGAGCACGCCCTTGTCGATAGCCGCGGTCATGGTGACGGTATCGAAGGCGAATCCGGACGAGAAAACGTCGCGGAAATCCAGTGTCAGCCGCCGCGGCAGCGATTGCAGGCTCAACACGCCGAGCAGCTTGGCGGCGCCGGCATCGCTCTTGAGGAACTGCCCCTTCTCGACCGTCAACCCGCTGACCTTGCCCGACAAGCTGGGCAGGTCGAGCGAATAAGGCACACCGTTCCAGCTCACTTCGCCGGCCATGCTGCCCTTGCCCTTGCTCAACACATTGGGAAAGCCGAGCCGGTCGAGCGTGCCGCCGGCATTCTTCAACTCCAGCGTGTAGGACAGGCGCGAGCGGTTCTGGTTGTTACGGATCACCCAGTCGCCCTTGGCCTTCAGGCTGGCATCGGGATTGTCCATTTCAAGGTCGTCGATGTTCCAGACATTGGCACCATCGCGGCGCCCATTGCTGGCCTTCACGATGAGCTTGCCCAGGTGCTTGTCGAGCAAGTCGAAATTCTGCGCTTCGATGTCAAGCGCGGGCAATTCCTGCGTCACGCTCTTGCCTTGCAGGATGTCGGCCACGTCGCCGGCGCCCGAGCGCGGGATGACGAGCGAATCGAGCTTGGCCGTCACCAGGCCCTTGCCTTGCGGCGTATAGCTGAAGTTCCCGGTCACTTGCGTGGAGGTGACCTTGGCTTGCCACATGTCGTTTTGCCGGCTGGCGTTCAAACTTACATTGTCGAACTTGTGGCCGAACACGGTCATCTCGCCGGCATGGATGGCGAAGGTGTCGGGATTGAACAGGTCGCCAAGGCCGCCGCCGGACGGCGCGTTGCCGGGCGGTGCCTTGTCGCCGGCAACGGCAGCGATCAAGTCGTTCCAGGCGTCGGCGTTGAGCGACTTCAAGCTGACATTGAGCAAGACGCCTTTGGTCGGGGGCGTGGTCGGCGAGAATACGCCGATGGTGCCGCGTGCCAGGCGCCAGGGTGCGTTACGCTCGGCCGCCTTTTCGCGCTCGTAGCGCGCGTTGATGGCGGTGCCGAGCGCGATCTTGATTTCTTCGCGCTGCAGGCTGGGGTCGGTCGAATTCACGCCCAGCATTTCGAAGCGCGTCACCAGGCTCTCGCCGGCATCCTTGTGCAGAGGCGCGGGCAAATCCAGGCCCAGGCCGGCCAGATTGGTATCGACGACGAGGTCGGTGTGCTTCTTGCGCACGTTGACAGCCACGGTGTAATGCGTGCTGCCCGTGAGGTGCTGCGCCAGCTTGCCGAAACCGTTTTCAGCGCCGTACTTGCGCACGCCCTCGGCCGTAAACGTACCATCGGCACGGATTGCCGCCGTATCTCCCGGACCGCCGCCGGTGATGGTGGCCGGGCCGCCGAGGAAGATGCTGTGCACGTTGTTGATATTGAACCCGCGCTCGGAAAATTCGAGCGCCCCGGTGCTGTTGTTCAAGGGAGGCAGGCCGGCCAGCAGGGCGATGTCGTCGCCCTGGAATTGCAGCTTGCCCGACACCTTGGTGTCGTTCATGTGGGACAGCGGCATGGTCAGTTTCAAGCCCAGCCTGGCGTTGCCGGTGGCGCGCGTCTCGTCGGTGAAGCCGCCGATCATTTGCTGCACCGGGCTGTCCTGGATATAGGCCAGGTAATCGGGCATGCCGGCGTTGATGGTGGCGTTCACCTCGAGTATGCCCTTGGGCGAACCGACTTCGTCGATCACGGCGTCGGCTTCGGCCACGACGGCGTTATGCGTCTTGGCGCGGTCGGCCGTGATCTGCAAGCGGGTGCGGTCCATCTTGATCGTGCCCTGGATGTCTTCCAGCCAGGGCCACATCGGCTTTCGCGGGTCGCGCGGGCTCGGGCGCGGATCGTAGTTCAGCACCCCGTCGGCGATCTTGCCTTCGGCGGTGAATTCGCCTTTCGGCTTTTCGCCGGGATTGGTGCGGAAGGGAAAATCCTTCATGTTGCCCTTGAGCTTGATCGTCGCGTCGCGCAGGGTCCCGCCCAGGAGCCCATGCGTGATCCACTCGCGAAAATGCTCCTCGGCATCGGCCGGCAGATATTGATCGATCTTGTTGAGCTCGAAACGATCGATGTGGGCGCTGAAGTCGGCATAACCCGTGGCCTTGGCCCCGGGCTGGTTGTTGACGAGGTAGGTGCCGGAAGCCGAAGCGGCCAAGCCCTCGCGCGCCAAATCCATGCTGGCGACGGAAAGCAGCATCTTGTTGGCATCCTGAAAATTCCAGTTGGCTTGAAACGCCAGCTTTTGCAGCGGCACCATGGCTTGTGTGAACACGCCGGGCAACTCGATCTGCAGGTTGCTCGAATCGAGCGCGATATCGCCGCCGTGCTCGTTCATTTCGACGTGGCCGGTCAAATTGTCGAAGCCGGGGATGAAGGGCACGGCGGCCTGCGCCGGCAGCTTGCCGATCTTGGGCCGCGCCGGGCGCGCCGCCTGCCCTTTCATGGATAATCCGGCAAAACCGCCCTTGACGCTATAGGCCGAGATGGCCGGGTAATTGCCTTGCCAACTGGCCGTGAAATCGTGCAAGCGGCCGCGCGGGTCGTAGTCGGCCATCATCTGACGCCATTCGGGCGAAAACGGCAGGCGGCTGGCAAACGCCGCCATGGTTTGCAAATCGAGCAGGGTCGCCGTGACGGTGGTCTTGGATGGCTCGTTGTCGCTGGCCGGCTCGAAAGTTTCGGAAATCGAGGTCGGCGGCAGGCTCATGCCGTCATTGGTGACGAAAGAGAAATTGGTCAGCGCTATGCTGTGGCCGCGCGCGCCGAGCGTGGGCGTACCGTCGATGCCGGACTTGTCGATGTCTTCCTTCAAACCGACGCGGCCGCTGACCTTGTCGAGTTCCAGCACGGGCAGATTGGCAAATTGCAAGGCCGTATCGGTTAGCGACAGGTCGGCCGTGAAATCGGCGACCTTGGCGCGGTCGAAATCGAGCCAGGCGCGCAAGGCGCCATGGCCGCGCTGAATGGCAAAGCTCTTCGGGAAGGTGACATAGGCGCCCCAGACCGAGAGATCGGTCTGGCCCAGGTCAAGATAGAGTTGGCCGTTCCACAATGTCGCGTCGGCAATGCTCCCGGCGAAGACCGGATGGTTGAAATCGGCGCGGATATCGACCGGCGCCGCCATCGCGGCGGGCGGTGTGGCATGCACGGCAAATTGATGGTTGTGCCAATGGTTGCGCAATTCGAGATTGATTTCGGATAACGGCAGTTCCGCCGCGCCGCGCAAATTATCGTTCCAGCGCACCGTGCCGTGGCGGATGATGATTTCGCGCTGCGACAGCAGCCAGTCGGCACCGCGATTGTCTTTGGTCTTCGATTGCGGCACGGGGATGCCGGCCACGAAGAGCTTGCCGTCGGCATCGCGCCGCACATCCATGTCCGGATGATCGATTTCAAGCTGATGCAGGCGCAATCCGCCGGTCGGCACCGAAAGCCAGGAAACCGTGGCTTCGACATGCGGCAGCGTCAAGGCGGGCCGGCCAAAATTGTCCTTGACCACCAATTGATCCACTGCAATGCGCGGGCGCAAGCCATCCCAGTCCGCCGCCAGCTTGCCGATTGCCACCGGCTGGCCGATCGATTGCGACACCAGGCGCTCGACGTCGGGCTTGTAGTGGTCGATATGCGGCAAGACCAGGTAACGCAGGGCAAGGAAGGTCAGGCAGAACAGGAAATACAGCATCAGCGCCGTCTTGACCAGGAAGCCGAGCACGTGGTGTGTCAGGATATTGGCGAAGCGATAGCACGCCCGGGCCCGATGCCAGATGAGCAGCATCCTTGTTACGGGTTGGGAGTGAGGTGGATGTTCGTGCATCGATAGAGAGTCAGCGTAGAATGATCCGCATAGTTTGGTTTGGCCCGAAATAACGTCGGCCAAACGCCGATCCGATCTCTTAGACTCCGCGCCCGTGACAAATTCCACTTTGCCCCCTGTTTCCGCTTCACGCTTCTACAAACGCTGGACCCAGGCCGACGCCGGCCGCACCGAACTGGTCAACGAACTTGCCAACGTTCATGCCAGATTAGCGCTAACCCCCGCCATTTTCGCAGAATTATTACAAAAAGACACAGAAAGCGGCATTGAAGCACCCGCGGCCATGCGCCGCCTGCGCAATCTGGTGATGGCGGTACTGATCCAGCGCGACCTGACAGGCAAGGCCGACCTGGCCGAAGTGGTCGAAACCATGACCGCCCTGGCCGACTTTGCCTTGCAAACCCTGCTTGCCGGCTTGACACGGGAATTGGCCGCCCTGCATGGCACGCCTGTAGGAGAAGAGTCCGGTGCCGTGCAGGAAATGATCGTGATCGGCATGGGCAAGCTGGGCGGGCGCGAATTGAATACCTCGTCCGACATCGACCTGATCTTCCTCTATGGCGAAGAAGGCATGACGCGCGTGGATCGGGACGGCCAGCGCCAGCTCTCGAACCACGAATTCTTCACGCGCCTGGGCAAGCGGCTGATCGGCGCGCTGTCTGAAATCACGGCCGAGGGCTACGTGTTCCGCGTCGATATGGCGTTGCGGCCCAATGGCGCATCCGGCCCCCTGGTGGCCAGCCTGGCCATGCTGGAAGAATACTTCGTGGTGCAGGGGCGCGAATGGGAACGCTATGCCTGGGTCAAGGCGCGCGCCATGAGCGGCACTGCGGACGATCTGGCCCAGCTCGAAGGCCTGGTCCGCCCCTTCGTGTACCGCCGCTATCTCGATTTCGGCTCGATCGACGCGATCCGCAACATGCATGCCCAGATCCGTGCCGAAGTCGTGCGCCAGGAAAAGCGCTACCCCGACCGCAGCAACAACGTCAAGCTCGGGCGCGGCGGCATACGCGAAATCGAATTCCTTGCCCAGGTGTTCCAACTGATACGCGGCGGGCGCGACGCGGCGCTGCGCGACCGTTCCACGCGCGCCATCCTGGACACGCTGGCGCAAAAGCAATTGCTCGACGCCGACGTGGTGCGCGGTTTGCAGGATGCCTATACCTTCCTGCGCAACCTGGAACACCGGCTGCAATACGTCGAAGATGCGCAGACCCATGCGCTGCCGCCGGGCGAGCCCGAGCGGCGCCATATCGCGGCCATGATGGGCTATGAGGACGTGAACGCCTTCATGCAGGAACTGGAACGCCAGCGCCGTTTCGTCGCCGAACAGTTCGACGCCATCTTCAGCAACAAGAGCGCGGCACGCGGCAGCGAAGCGGGCCAGGATGAGGACGGCGCGCAAGTGTCGGACAGCAGCGGCGTCGAGGCTATCGCCGCACGACTGCAGGAACTCAATTTCCCCGATGCCGAGGGCGCCGCCAGACGCGTGCACCAAAGCCTGCAATCGCCGCGCCTGCAAGCCCTCCCCGAAGCCAGCATGACGCGCCTGCTGGCCCTGATCAACAAGGCGCTGCCGGTGATCGCCGGCAAGGCCGACGCGCCGGCCGCCACGCTGGGCCGCCTGCTCGATTTCTTCGAAGCCGTGGCGCGGCGCGCGGCTTACCTCGCCCTCCTGACCGAATATCCGCATACGCTGGAGCGTGTGATCAAGATGATGAGCGCCAGCGACTGGGCCGCCAAGTATCTGGCGCAGCACCCCATCCTGCTCGACGAATTGCTCGACGAACGCGCCTTGCATGCGGAACCGGACTGGGACGACTTCACCCGCGAATGCAACGCGCAGCTGGCCGCAGCCGCCGGCGACGTGGAACGCCAGATGGATGTGCTGCGTGAACTGCACCATGCGCAAATGCTGTGCCTGCTGGCGCAAGACCTGGAAGGCGGCCTGAGCGTGGAAAGGCTGGCCGATCACTTGTCCAAACTGGCCGACATCCTGATCGCCGCCACGGTGCAAGCGGCATGGGAAACCATCGCCAACCGTCATCGCGCGGTGCCGCTGTTTTCCGTGATCGCCTACGGCAAGCTCGGGGGCAAGGAACTGGGCTACGTTTCGGACCTAGACGTGATCTTCCTCTACCGCGACGACGACCAGGACGCGCCGGCACTGTACGCCAAGCTGGCGCAGCGGTTCATCACCTGGATGACCACGCACACGCCGGCCGGCATCCTGTTCGACGTCGACACGGCACTGCGGCCCGACGGCGCAAGCGGCTTGCTGGTGTCTTCGCTCTCATCCTTCCAAAAATACCAGAGCGAATCGGCATGGATCTGGGAACACCAGGCCTTGACGCGCGCGCGCTATTGCGCCGGCGATGCCGAAATCGGCGCGGCCTTCGAAGCGATCCGCGAAACGGTCCTGCGCCGCCGCCGCGATTCCGACGGCGGCGAAGAACTGCGCCGCGAAGTCAAGACCATGCGCAAGAAAATGCGCGACGCCCACCCGAACCGAAGCCGGCTGTTCGACTTGAAGCACGATGCCGGCGGCATGATCGACATCGAATTCATCGTGCAATACCTGATCCTGCGCCACGCGGCCGATTATGGTCAATTGACGGCCGACATCGGCAATATCGCGCTGCTGCGGCTATGCGGCGAACTGGGCTTGATCGATGCCGCGCTGGGAGAGCAGGTGGCGGGAGCTTACCGGCATTTCCGCAAGCTGCAGCATCAGATCAGGCTGCAGGGCGAGGAACGGGCGCGTGTGGAGCACGAGCACGTACGCGAGGAGACGGAAGCGGTGATGCGGCTTTGGAAAGCCGTGCTGGGCTAACAGGCTGTTGAAAGCGGAGCAAGCGGAGCGGGATCGGCTCGCGCAGCGGTTTTCCAACAGCCAGCCAAGGCGTCAAGGCCCTACCTCCATCACCGGATTCGGTGTCTCGCCGAAAATTTCCGGCGCATACATCGCCTCGATGCGCGTGGGCGGCAGCGTAAAGGTGCCGGCGTTGTTCAGGCGCAGCACGTAATCGGATTCCCACGTACCGCCCCAGATGAACTGGTAATAGCCGCGATAGCTTTCATTGCCCAGTTCGGCAGAACTCGGGCTCCACCACCAGAGCCAGCCGTTCGGATGGCCCACCTGGGTCTCGCCCTTCAAGCCCTTGCCCTGTATGGTCGCACCCGAAGGAATCGGGTCGCGCACCACGAGCCAGCTCAGCCTGGAATCGCTTTGCATCACCAGCTTGACGCGCAGGATGTCCCCCACGGACCAGCGGCCCTTGATCTTTTGTTGCAGCGGTTCTATGGTTTTCTTCACCGACAGGCCATGGCTCACCGCCTGCGGCGTATCGACTGCGGCCAGTACCTGCACCGTGGCCCAGGGCGCGCCATTACCCTCATGGCGCAGGCTCACGTCGCCGCGCGCGCCTTGCTGCGGCCAGGGCAGCATGGCTGGCGCCGGGTCGGGCCAGGTACTCTTGACTTCCTTCCCGCCGAAGGCCGCGTAGGAGTCGCCGGCCACCGGGCCGTGTTCGCTGTGCCTGGCGAATTCCATCATGGTGGCGCCGGCCCAGGCATTGGCCACCGTGGTGTGCCACTGGCCGCCGCGCTGGCGGTCGACTACGCCGCTGATCAAGCCGGGCATCAGGCCTTGCCAGCGCGGCTGCTGCGCCAGGTGACGCTCAATCAAGAGTGCCGCACGCGCCTCGGCCACGTCGCCATTCCACATGAACCACCAGATGTTGTCGTTGGGATTGGGCCGCAGCGACAAGCGCGTGCCTTGCATATCGTAGCGGCTGCGCAACTCTTCGCTGGCAGCTTCAAGCCACTTGGCGCGCTGCGCCGAATCGGGCTGCTTCAGCACGTAGCGCAGCCAATCGACCAGGGCTATGGTCGGCAGCTTGTCCAGCTCGGACGGAATCGACGGCGCTGCCCCGCCCAGTTCGGGCGCCAGCGTGGCCTGCAAGGCCAGTCGGCGCGACAGGCGGGCGCGCTGGTCAAGCCAATCGGCTTGCTCGCGCGATACCTCGTGCGCGAGCGCGCTGCGCAGGGCCGCGCGCATGCGCTGCTCCTGTTCTTGCGGCAAGGCCAAGCCGTAGGCTTCGGCAATATCGATCAGGTAAGCCGTCAGCACCTCGCTGCCCGGCGTTTCGGGGAAGTAGCGCACCAAGCCCTGTTCATCGATCATGGAGGGCAGCTTGTCCACGATCTTCTTCCATTCGGCAGGGTCGCCGCTGACCACAGCCTTGGAAGCCAGTTGCTCCAGGCAGCCATAGGGATATTGCGCCATGGCGCGCCGCGTGCCGTCCATGGCGGCTTCGACCAGGCTGCTTTGCCACCTGACGGCCAAGCCGCCTTGGTCCGGCTTCGCGCCCGAGGGTTGGGCAATGCTGATGTTCTTCGGCTCGTCGATCATTTGCAGGATGGCCTCGCGCACCGTAACGGGTACAGCCGCCGTCACGGCTTGCTTCTGCACCAGCGCATCGAGCGCATGGCCCTTGGCGTCGCGCGCGGCGATGTTCCATTCGAGCGCGGTCACGCCGGCGGGTACCGCCACTTTCCACTCGATCACCTTGTTTTCGCCGCCGGCCAGCCTCACGCGCCGCTCGAATTTCAGCCCACGCGCTTCCAGCGCCGAGGCCGGCATGGGGTCGCGCGCGCCTGGCAGGTTATCGTCGCGTTGGCTCTTGGCTTCGGCGGCGAGCTTCACGGCCAGCGGCTTGCTCGTGGTGTTGCGCAGGGTCAGCTTCTGCACCAGCACGTCGTCGCTGCGCACCGATTGCGGCAGACCGGAAAGTATCTGCACCGGCTGGCTGGTGGTGACCTTGCCCTGCCCCATGCCGAAGCGCGCCGCGCCGCTGGTGGCGATGGCGGCGATGTACCAGCGCGTCAGCGTGTCGGGCATGGGCACGCTGACACTGGCTTCGCCGCGCTCGTCGGTCACCACCTCGGTGCGCCACAAGGCCAGGGTGCTGAAATTCGTGCGAGGCTTGACGTGTTCTTCCACGTCGGCGCGGGTCATCTTGCTGCCGGTGAGGGCAATACGCTCCTTCGACGCATCCGCCTTCGCGGCAAAGTGCGCCTCGCGCTGCGAGGCCAGTGCCGGAGCCGCCGCCATGGCAGGCTTGGGCAGGTCGGGCCCGTCGTCCCCTTCGTGCCTGTTTTTTCCGAAGCCGGCATCCATGCCCTCCGGCACCCATGAGCGCTCCAGGGCGCTCTCGGCGGCGGGAAAATATTTTGCGCCATCCTCGAAAGTTCTCGAACCGACGATGACGCCGTCGATCGGCGAAAACATGACATCCGATCCGCCGGCACGCCAATAGAACGACAGCAAGTCCCAGGTATTGTTGGGTTTCAAGGCCAACAAGGCATCATCCACCGCGACTACGGTGATGCGGGCATGCGCGGCCGGCTTGCCGCTGTCGCCCAGCGTGGCCCTGAGCGCCACGTTCACGCTGGAACCGGGCAAGACCGAGGCTTGCGCCGGCTTGACCGCCACCTTGAGGCTGCCCGAGTCTTCGGCAAACCAGACCTGCTCCGCCGCTGTCTCGATTCCGTCTTTCCAGTCCGCGCCTTCCACCGGCTTGGCGCCGGCGGCCGGCACCAGCACGGCAC
Organism: Burkholderiaceae bacterium; assembly: GCA_036384915.1. Lineage (GTDB taxonomy): Bacteria > Pseudomonadota > Gammaproteobacteria > Burkholderiales > Burkholderiaceae_D > PKWO01. The sequence continues at coordinate 28,455 of DASVLJ010000025.1, read as the reverse complement.
GCAGCGTGACGGAGGGGGCATCGTCGGCGCCGGTCGGCAAATCGATGAGTTCGTCGCTCTTCGTTATCTTGCGCACCAGGCTGCGCTGCACGCCCTGGCGCTCGACCGTCAGCAGCAAGGTGGCAGGCAGGAACGACGAATGCACGTGCAGCGGCAGCGCCGGGCCGATCAGGGGCCGCTTCTGCTCCCATTCCAACACCTCATGCTTACGCGCCTCCGGGGGCTGGTACCAGGGCAAGTACGTGGCAATCTTGAACGCGACACCGGAAGCGCCCTCGGCCTTAACGGCAGCCGAGGCATCGTTCAGCTCGGCCTGGCTGTCTCCCAGATGGCACTCGGCCTTGCCGGCGGTATCGGTCTTCACCAGGCAGGCGCGCTTGGCATTGCCCTTGGCGCCGATCAAATCGACGGTCAGGGCAAGGCCGGCCAGCGGCTGGTCGTGTTCATCGAGCGCGATCAGCCTGGCCTTGATGCCGCCGCCTTTTTCCTCGCGCGCCAGGGCCATACCGAGCTTGTGCCGTTGCGGCCAGACAGCGAGGCTGGCCTGCTCGCTCTGGATTTCGCCGTTCGGATCGGCAAACGACATCTCGGCTTCCAGGCGCAAGGGCAAGGCGAAGGCCGGCGCCGCGATACGCGCCGCGGCATGGCCCGTTTCGTCAAGCGTCAGCTTGATATCGTCGAACTTAGGCGGCTGCGCATTGGGATCCGGTTCGTAAAAGATATAGCCCTCGACAGGTGAGCGCACGCCGATTTGATAGCTGCCCTTGATGCCGATCTCCTGCCCCGCCGCGGCACCGCCGGCGAAATAGGAAAGCTTGCTCTGCAACTCCACGGTTTGGACATCGCCGTTCCATACCGTCTTGCCCTGCAGATCGGCATCGAACGAAGGGGTACGGAATTCCTCGATCTGGAAACTGCCTTGCTCCTGGTCGTAACTGAACGGTGTCCCCTCGTGCACCAGTCGATAACTGTAGTTGCCGAGCTTGGCCGTCGCCGGTATTTTCCAGCTGCTCTCGGCACTGCCGGCGTCGGACCATGTCAGATTCTGCTCATAGACCGGCTTGCCGCCGCCATAGCCCCAGCCCTCATAGATTTCCAGCTTCCACCGGCCGTCCATGTGCGGCACCACGAAGCCGTGCCGCGTCTGCTGCCGCACCAGATGCTGCAGCGACACGGTTTCGTCGGGGTGCAGCAGCACGCGGTCGAGCAGGCTGTGGACGAGCGGCGTATCGGGCCGAGCCCAGTTCCCCTGCATGGAGGAGAGCAGCATGTCCGCTCCATGGCGCACGAGCAGCATCGGCGTCTTGCCGTCCATGGCGTTCCAATGCAGCGAGGCCGGCACGATGACGCGCCCCTCGGCATCGCTGACCAGGGACGCAAGCTTGGTATAGGTGTCGCGATCGCCGCTCCAGAGGTCGACTTGCGCACCGGACACAGGCTCGCCGCTGTCGATGGCGGTAATCCAGATCAATGAATCGTCCTTGGCCGAATCGAGCACCTCGGCGCGCAGATTGGTCACTTGCACCACGGCGTAGCGGCTGTCGGCCCATTGCTGCGGCAAGTAGGGCCAGGCGGACGATTGCTGTGCCAGTTCCGCGCGCTGTTGCGCAATGACGCGGCGGTAGGCCGGGCTGTCTGCTTCGACCAGCCACAAGCCGTAACCTTCCAGCGGGAGCTGCGTGAAATCGATGCTTTGCCGCGCAGGATGCAACAGCCTGCGCTCCATTGCCGGCACGTGGCCACCCAGTTTGTCGAGCAGGCCCAGGCTGGCCGCATACGGCGTGTCGCTCCGGCCCGACAAGCCCTTCAGGTCGTCGACCTGCGCGGGGCCGGCGGAATAAAGTTTGAGCAGTGTCGCGTCGTCGCCGCTGCCGCCGGCAAAATGCCAGGCCGCGACCGGCACTTGCGCTTCGAGGCCACGCGTTGCCACCGGCCAGGCCGCGCTCCTGCCCGGCGTCCACGGCAAAATCCCGCTGCGCTGCGGCATGCCCACATAAGCAGGCAGCAACGCGGTCGGAACCAGCTTGCCCAGGGCGGCGCGGTTGGCAAGCGGGCGGCCGTCTACATCAAGCAGATCGGCAGGCAATTGCAGCGTCAGTTTTTCACCTTCGGCAAACCCGCCCTTGAACGTCACCGTCAGCAGGCGATCCCGGTGGTAGGTCAGTTCCGGCGCATGCTCCTGGCCCTTGCTGTCGATCAGCCTGATCTTGCCCGCCGCATCCCAGGAAATCGCTTCGGTGAATTGCAGGCGATAGCTTCCCGACTCGTTGGGGCCGTACCACTGCTGTTGCTGCCACAGGCGCGGTTCGCAGCCCTCGGTGGACAACAGGCGCAGGCAACTGAAGCGCGCCGCGAATACCGGCCGCACCGAGAATTTGAAACTCTCATCCTTCCGGTTTGCCACATGCGCCGCCGATGCCAGGCGGGCGCCGGTAATCATTTCCACTTCGGCGTCGGCCGGCCAAGGCATGCTGCCGCAGCGCAAGGCCATCCAGTTTTCCGCATCCTTGCCATTGCCGAGGTATGGCACGATGCGCTTGACGGCCGCATCGCGCTCGGCGCCACTGAGCACAGCGACGGGCATGTGCTTCTGATTCACTGTGCAGTTGAGATATTGCAGGCTCGCCGGATCGAGCGGCGCGCTCGGCAGGAATGCCAGGACCGGCTCTTCCTTGGCCAAACCCAGCGCGCCCGATTGGAACACATAGCGCAGGCGCGGCCCGCCGGTATCGAAACGCCAGGGCGCGGCGGCGGCCAGGCTTTCGCCCTTTTGCGTCTTCAAGGCACGCGGCCTGACTTCGCAGGCGATACCGTCTCCCAACGGCTGGGCGAACTCCGCGACCCAGCGCCGGCCGTCGAGCCAATGCCCCTTGGGCACTTCCGTGGTCCCCTGGCAAGCAATGTCGGCCGCATCGGGCGCCTTGTCGTCGCCGAGGGCAACGATGTCGTCGGAAAAACGCAGCCAGATTTGCCTGGCTTCGCGATGTGTCGCCACCGGGCCGAAGTCGACCATTGTCGGGGCTGCCGAAACGGCAAGCGCGGCCGTCCATAGTCCGGCCGTCAATCCAAGGTACTTTGCTGCCGCGATAACGCTGCTGAAGGAAATACGCATGCCGCATCCGTCAAGTGAGGGGGGGGTGAATAGTGAAACGCGCCGGCGAACAATCCGGGGTTAAGTTATAAAAAGAAAAACGGAAAGAGTCAACCCGGCCGATTGCGGATTGGGCGAGGCTGGCTCAGCAGGCAGGTGTCAGTACGACGCAAAGGCCGCCGACTTCGGCGCCCTCTTCTTTACGCAACACGCAGCGTTCGAGGTGCTTCACGGCAAACCCGGCTTCGCCCGCCACGCGTTCGACATAGGCGCGCGAGTGCGCATAGCGGTGCGAAAGTTGCAAGGCATAGTCGGCTGCTTCCGTCTCCTCGACAGAAAAAGCAAAGGCGCCGCCGGCGCGCAAGGCTTGGCGCGCTGCTTGCATCAAGGGCGCGAGATCGCCCAGATAGACCAGCACGTCGGCGGCCACGGCGAGGTTGAAGGCGCCAGGGCGGCGCGACAGCCAGGCTGAGAGGTCTTCGCAATCGAGGCTATCATAGATGCCGCGCGCCGCCGCGCGGTCCAGCATGGCTTGCGACAAATCGACACCGTGCAGGGTATGCACGTGCGGCTGCAACAAGGCGCCGGCCAGGCCTGTGCCGCAACCGAGGTCGGCGCAATCCCCGGCACGCGGCACGCCGGCCTGCCGCAGGGCATCCATCAACAATTGCGGCGTGCGGTAATGCAGCACCTCGACCAGATGCTCGTCGAAGTGGCCGGCATAGCGGTCGAACAGGTTCCTGACGTAGGCCGACGGCGATGCGGGCGGCGCCTCACCTTCGCCGAGTGCGGCGAGGAAATAGGCGCATTGCTCCGCATCGGCGCCGTGTTCGCGTGCGCGGCGATAGGACGCGGCCGCTTCGTTGAAGTGCTCCATCAGGCGCAGCACGTTGCCGCGATAGAGCCAGGCTTCGGCATGGTGGGGCCGCAATTCCAGCGCTTTGTCGTAGCTCTCCAGTGCTTCGCTGTGGCGTTCGAGCTTTTGCAGCGTCATGCCGCGGTTGCACCAGGCGCTGGCATGCCTGGCGTCGAGCCGCAGCGCGCGCTCCATGCTTTGCAAGGCTTCCTCAAAACGGCCCAGCACGTACAGCACGCTGCCGCGGTTGCTCCAGCCGTCGGCATCGGGCCGCAGCTTCAGGGCGGCGTCGTAGGCGGCCAAGGCCTCATCGTGGCGGCCGAGTTGCTGCAATACGGTGCCGCGGTTGAGCGCGGCATCGGCATGGTCGGGCTTGCAGCGCAGCGCGCTGTCGTAGCAGGCCAGCGCCTCTTCGAACAAGCCGAGGTTGCGGCAGGCATTGCCGCGGTTGTTGTGTGCCAGCGCATAGTTCGGGTCGAGCGCGATGGCGCGCTCGAAGGCGGGCAAGGCGCGGTCGGACGCGCCGAGGTCCTGCCACGCCGTGCCAAGATTGCACCAGGCGATGGCCTGTTTGTCGTCGGCGGCGAGGGCGCGCTCGATCAAGCCGACCGCCAGTTGCGCCTGGCCGCGCTGCCGGGCGATCAGGCCGAGCAGATGCAAGGCATCGAAATGGTTCGGCTCGCATTCGAGCAACTGTCGGTAGCGCAACTCCGCTTCGTCAAGCCGGCCGCGCTTGTGCAACGCCAAGGCTTCCCGCAGCGCCGCGGCGATGTCGATCATCAGGGGCCGACCGACCAGGTCACGGGCAGCGAATACAGGCCGCTGATGGTCTTGCCGTCGCGCTTGGTCGGGGCAAAAGTGCAGCTCTTGGCATAGCTGTTCAGGATATCGTGATCGAGCCTGCTCCAGTTGCTGCTTTTGGGCATCGAGGCTTCGAGCACGCTGCCATCGGCCGAGAGCATGAACAATATCTGCAGCTCGCCGGTCGCATGGTAGCCATAGCCGGTCTTGACGTAGTCCGGCATCTTGCAGCTTGCCGGGTTCAAGACGGGAGCGGAATCCTTGCCCTTGCGCGTGACGGTGGCGTCGCGCGCGATCTCCGCTTCGAGCTTCGCTTTCTGGCTCTGTTCGCGACCGGCGGCGATTTTCCATTGCCAGTAATTGGACATATCGGCATCGGCGGCAACGCCGCGCCCACCGCGATAGATGGCCACCAGGGCCGTCTGTGCCTGGGCGTCGCCGCCGACGGCGGCCTTCCAATACCACTGCCAGGATTGCGCTTCGTCTTTCGCCACGCCCCTGCCTTCGGCATACATCATGCCAAGCAGCGTTTGTGCGGCCGCATCGCCGGATTCAGCGAGCGGTTGCGCCTTTTGCAGGGCCACGTCGTAGTTGCCGCGATCATAGTCGCGGCGCGCCAGCTCGGACCCCGGCGAGGCGCAGGCGGCGCCGGCGAACAAGAGGCCGGCCGCCAGAATAAGCAAGGTCTTGTCCATCATTTGGTTTTCCAGGTGTAGGTTGCCCTGATCAGGGCCGGTGCCGCCTTGCCGTTTTGCAGCACGGGCGGAAAGCTGCAATGGGCAAAGGCTTCGCGCGCGAGATTGTCGAGCAGCGGCCAGCCGCTGCTGGTGCCGACCGAGGCTTCGATCGTCTTGCCTTCGGCGTCGATCAGGAACAGCAGATCGACCGAGGAATCCTGGCCGAAATGCGCCGCGTCGGCCGCATACGCCGGCGCGCCGCAGCCGCTCTCTTTTGCCGAATCGGCGGCGCCGGGCTTGTCCAGCATGCCGGCGCCTTTTTTGATGCCGTCGTTGAGCGTGCGCTTGGCCGCATTCATCAAACCGTTCGAGGAGCGCCAGCGCCAATAGGCGGCCAGCACCGGGTCGGCCGCAACGCCCCGCCCGTTGGCATAAAACTCGGCCAGGGCATTCTGCGCGTCGGTATTACCGCCCGTGGCGGCACTGAGATACCAGCCGGCGGCCATCTTTTCATCCTGCTGCACGCCGTAGCCCTCGGCATACATGGCGGCCACGTAGCGCTGGGCCGTGGCATTGTTGCCCTTCTCGGCCAGCGGCAGCAAGTCATGCATGGCACGCGCGTAATCGCCGCCATTGTAGGCATCAACGCCGGATTCAACGCTGGCCATGGCAGGCCGCGCGGCAAAAGCGGACATCAGAGCGAGCGCCGCCAAAAAGCTTGTCGATGAGGTTTTCACGTAATTGGATTCCCGCAGGGTGGATCACATAGGCAGGACAAAGTCTACCGCAAAGCAGGCGACCGCTGCAGCGAGCCTGGAGTTTTACATCCGGTTCACAACAAAGCGAACCGGCCGCCTCTCGCGTAAAATGGAAGCTCACTTGGGGGAGACGACATGCACGGCACCAGCCTGATCGCCGGTTTCGCCGCCTTGGCGCTGGGCATGGCCCTGACGCCGGGGCCGAATATGATTTACCTGATTTCGCGCTCGATCTGCCAGGGGCGCAAGGCCGGCTTCATCTCGCTCGCCGGGGTGGCCGCGGGCTTCCTGTTCTACCTGCTGTGCGCCTCCTTCGGCATCACCGCCCTGCTGTTCGCCGTACCTTTCGCCTATGACGCCCTGCGCTTCGGCGGCGCACTCTACCTGCTCTGGCTGGCTTGGCAGGCGGTCAAGCCCGGCGGCCAATCGCCTTTCGCCGTGCGCGAGCTGCCGCCGCACAGCCCGAGGCGGCTGTTTTTGATGGGTTTCCTCACCAACCTGTTGAACCCCAAGATCGCCCTGCTTTATCTGGCGCTGCTGCCGCAATTCATCGACCCCGCGGGCTCCATCCTGGCGCAGTCGCTGAAGCTGGGCCTGATCCAGATCGCATTGTCGGTGACGGTCAATGGCATGGTCACGCTGGCGGCCGGCGGCATCGCCGGTTTCCTCGCCACGCGCCCCGGCTGGATGTCCATACAACGCTGGCTGATGGGTACGGTCCTGGCCGGCATGGCGGTAAAGATCGCCATGCAAGCCCGGAAATAACTCAGCTCAAAATCGCCTCGATCCGCGGCCTGTCCTGCGCCAGCACCGCGACGAAATCGAAGCGGTCACTGCGAAAGTACGAGTGGGTCAGCTCGATGGCCGCGCCTCTCGCATCATAGGCGATCCGGCGGATGTAGAGCATGGCCGACCCCGGTTCCACGTTCGCCAGCCTGGCCAATTCCTCGTTCGCATTGATCGCCTGGATATGCTGGCGCGCACGGGCCGGCTCCGCCTGCCGGTCCGCCAGATAGCTGTACAGGCTGTCTTCCACGGCGCGGGGGTCGGGCAGAAAGCGTGCCGGTATGGTCGAACTTTCGATGGCCACGATCCGGTCGTCGGCCGTGCGCAAGCGCTTCAGGCGCGATACCGGGCTGTTGGCACGCAGGCCCAGCATGCGGCATTCTTCTTTGGCGGCAATGCCGATCTCGCGCGAAAGCCATGTCGATCCCGGAGCGAAGCCGCGCTGGCGCGCCTCGTCGGAAAAGCTGGTCAAGCGTGACAAGGGCCGCGCCAGCGTGCGATTGACATAGGTACCCGAGCCGTGCCGCCGGCACAGCACGCCGCGTTCGCACAGGATTTCAATCGCCTTGCGTGTCGTGAAGCGCGAGATTCCCAGCGCCTCGGACAGGATGCGCTCGGCCGGCAAGGCTTCGTTCGGCTTCCATACGCCTTCATGCACGGCGACGCTCAGCTTGCTGGCCAGTTGCAGGTAAAGCGGCGTAGCGATGGCCGGGTCGGGCTTCAGTTGCCGCAGCTTATTTTCCAAATCAGCTAACAAATTCGTTCCTTGCGGAGTTGCCTGGGCAGGCGCGGGCATGGCGCGCCGGAAGAGTCCTTTTACGGCTGGCAAACAGCCACAGGCAACCCCATCGAATCCCGGGCGAATTTGCGCCGCAGGATTGGTTAGCTCCTTATGGTCCCACCGATATTGTCTTCGGCTACGGTCCGGTCAAATAGCCGGCAGTGCCTGGTGATGCGTACCGGGTACGCTATTGTCGGCGCATTCCACGTGCCTGCAAACGAAGGTCTCCACGCTTGCACATGCGCATTTTTCAAGCAATCTGGCGCGGCGCTTTTGCCGCGCCGCTGCCATGCCGCATTATAGTCGCGATTCCGTGACAAAACGGTGACGAACCATTGGGAAAATTAGACAATTGACATGAAATTCATGTTAAATTTGCCCGGCAACAATGAAGTCCCATAGCGACCACACGGTGCACTAAGCAGCGCGACGCCTTCAGCGTCGCCTGGCAAGAACGCGGGATCCAACTTAAGAAAGGGAGCAACTTGAATAATCCATACAATGCGCCGATCGCGGCAATGAGCGACATGGCCGAAGACGACACTTACATGCCCTCGATGTTCGCCTTCAGCGGCCGCATCGGACGCTTGCGCTATCTTGCTTATTCTTCGATGGCCTCGGTCTTGTGCTTCCTCGTCATGGGCATACTGGGGGCGGTTGCGGCAGCGGTAGGCTCGCCCAACCACGGGGAATTGGGTGCCGCGGCCATGATCGTGATCATGCTTTGCTACGTACCGATGATTGCAATCGGCTTCATCTACGCGCGGCGGCGCTTCAACGACACCGGCAACACCGGCTGGCTTTCGCTCCTGCTGCTGGTGCCCTTCGTCGGCTTCCTTGTCGCGCTCTACCTCGTCTTCGCTCCCGGCACCGAGGGCCGCAACCAATATGGCGCGGCGCCCGGGCCGAACAACATGGCGGCCATGCTGGGTGCCATCATCGTGCCCATGGTCGCCATCCTCGGCATCCTGGCGGCCGTCGCCATCCCGGCCTATCAGGACTATACGAAGCGTGCGCGCGCCAGGCAGATGGAGCAAATCCAGCTCCAGCAGGAGATGCAGCAACAGCAACAGCAACAGCAGCAACAGCAGCAATAAGGAATAACCAGGCATTCGCCCACGGCGGATGCCTGGCCTTCGAAGCCGTATTCAATCGCAACGCCCCGGACGGAAAATCCCTATGGCGCGCCGTCTTCCGCCACGCCGAGTGGGCCCGTTTCACGAAGCGATTGACGGTCAATCAACACCGTCGGCAGTCGATCGCCGACGAACAGCCCCAATCAAAGCTGCCCGCTTTCCTTGATATCGCGATAGCGGTTCACCAGCGTCATGCTCAATTGTTCCGGCGTGATGTCGAACAGATGGCTTGCTCGTATTCCCAAGCGCTTGATGGCGTAATCGCGCTGGTCGAGGTAGTGCGCCGCAGCCGAGGCGCGCAGGGCGCCGGCGAAGTTGTGCGCCGGCGCGCTCAAGGCGAGGTCGAGCGCCTTTTCGCGCATGCTGGCGCATAGCACGAGGTGGCGCGTCGACAGCAGCTCGCAGGCTTCGCGCATGGCACGGTCGTCCTCGTCGCGCAGGTTGGTGATGAGCACGATAAAGGCGCGTTTCTTGAGCCGCGCCAGCAAGGCCGTTGCGGCCTGGGTATAGTCGGGCGCGACCTCGGCCGGCTGCAAGTCGTACACGCCGGACAGCAGGCGGTCCAGGCCGGTGCGGCCCTTGTAGGGCGAGAGCCAGCGCGTCTCGCCACCGAAGCTCATCAGTCCCACGGCGTCGCCCTGGCGCTGCGCCAGGAAGCCCAGCGTCAGCACCGCGTTCAAGGCATGGTCGAAGTGGGTATAGGCGCCGTCCTCGGCCAGCATGCGCCGGCCGGTGTCGAGCAGGAACACGACTTGCTGGTCGCGCTCTTCCTGGTATTCGCGCGTGATCGGCTTCTGCTGGCGCGCCGTGGCTTTCCAGTCGATCGAGCGCATGCTGTCGCCCTGGCGGTATTCGCGCAGCTGGCGGAAGTCCGTGCCTTCGCCGCGGCGGCGCTTGCGGATGGCGCCCGCGGCCGGCGCGCGGCGGTCCGTCGCGGTCAGCGTATGGCCGAGCAATTGCGAGAAATCGGGAAACACCTTGACGCCCTGCTCCGGCCCGATGCGGCGCACGCGGCGCCATAGGCCCAGCGGCGACATGATGCGCAGATACGGCGCGCCGAAATGCGCGTCGCCGCGGCGCTTGGGCTTCAGGCGGTAGGTGACGGTGACGTAGGTTCCGGGCGCAATCGTGCTGGCGTGCGGCAAGCCTTCGAGTTGCCAATGCGTCGGGTAGTCGTCGAACAATTCGAGTTTTACGCGGGAAGCGCCTTCGTTGCGCAGCGTCAGGCCGACTTCGTTCCACACGCCCACCGGCCACACGCCGGCGATGCGGCGCTCGACGCGCAGCTCGGGCACGCGCCGCGTCAGCAAGGCGTCGAACGCGGCCGCCGCGGCGAAGGCAAGTGCCGCCCCGGCCCAGTAGTCGCGCAAATCGGGCAGCCAGGCGAGCACCGCGCCGGCCAGCGCGAGGAGCAGGACGGCGGCGAGCAGCCGGCGTGAAGGCGTCATACGCTGCTTACCTTGTTTTACGCACGCGGCGCCGCGCTTTGCTCGATCAAGCCCTTGAGCAGGTCGTCGGAAGTCAAGCCGTCGAGTTCGCTCTCGGGCGAGATGGCCACACGGTGTCGCAGCACAGGCAGCGCCGCCGCCTTGATGTCGTCGGGAATGACGAAATCGCGCCCCGCCAGGAGCGCCATGGCGCGTGCCACGCGCAGCAGCGCGATCGAGCCGCGCGGGCCCGCGCCGATGGCAATACCGGGCCAGTCGCGCGTGGCGCGCACCAGGCGCACGGCATAGTTCGATACGGCATCGTCGACGCGGATCTTGGAGACGATCTGCTGCAGCACCACCACCGTTTCGGGCTTGACCAGGGTATTGACGGCGCCAACATCGAGCGAATCGCCGATGCGGTTCGCGGTCACCTGACGCACCAGTTCCTGCTCTTCCCTCTCGCTCGGGTAGTCGATGCGCACCTTGATCAGGAAACGGTCGAGCTGCGCTTCGGGCAGCGGATAGGTGCCCTCGTTCTCCAGCGGATTCTGCGTCGCCAGCACCATGAAGGGCGCGGCCAGCTGATGCGATTCGCCTTCGATGGTCACCTGGCGCTCCTGCATCACTTCCAGCAGCGAGGATTGGGTCTTGGCCGGCGCGCGGTTGATTTCATCGGCCAGCAGCAGGTGGGTGAATACCGGCCCCTTGCGCACGGAAAAGCTCTGGTTGCGCATGTCGAACACGGCATGGCCCATGACGTCGGCCGGCATCAGGTCGGGCGTGAACTGGATGCGCGAGAAGTCGCCGGAAAAGGTCTTGGCCATGGCCTTGACCAGGAGCGTCTTGCCCAGGCCGGGCACGCCCTCGATCAGCACGTGGCCGCCGGCGAGGCAGCATGCCAGCACCTGCTCGACCACGTATTCCTGCCCGACCAGGGCGCGCTGGATTTCCTGGCGCATGCGGGTCACGATGTCGACGGCCTGCTGCAGGCCGTCGGCCGGGATCGAAGAGGAAGTGGCGTCGACGTTAGCGCTCATAGTGTGCTCTCAAGTCTTGGAGGGTTTGGATCTGTCGGGTGAATTCGATGGGCAGCCGGCCCGGGGCATCGAGCAGCGCGCGCTCCAGCTCGGCGCGGCTCATCTTGCCGTCGGCGGCGAGGCGTTCGACCTGGCGCTCGGGCGCCAGCTTGCGCAGTTCGGGAATGCGGCGCGTCAGCGTGCGCTCCGTAACGCGGCGCATCGCGGCCAGCATGATATCGCGCCCGCGGGTGGATTTCCACAGCCAGCGGCCCGAGGCGTCGATATGTTCGAGCAATGCGCGGCGCCGGTCGTCCGGCTCGGGCAGTTGCGGGCCGAAGCGGCGCATGGAATACCAGGCCCACAGCAGCAGGAAGGCGGCCAGCACGCAGATCGCATACGGCGCCGCATGCCACAGGATGCTGAGCCAGGAGGCGATGTCGACGTGCTCGATCAAGATCACGTTCTTGCCATGCGCATTGAGCGCCGCCAGGCCGAGCAGCAGTTCGCCATGGTCATAGGCCGGGAGCGAGTAATTGTCGAAATAACGCTCTGCAAGAATGACCACGCGGCCCTTGCCGTAGTCGAAGATGCGCACGGCGCTGGCGCCGTCGTCTGCCCCCTGGGGCGCGGCGGCAGACGCATCGGCCTGATGATTGGCCTGCTGATCTACCGGTTGGGCGCCCTGCTTGTCGCCTTGCATATCGGTTTGCGTATCCGATTTACTATCCGAATTGCCATCCGCCTTGCCGTCCGGCTCGGCGTCGGCATCGTCGCCGCCATCGCCATCATCGGCAACGCTGTCATGGTCTTGGCGCGGCTCCTGCACGTCGCCTTGGCTGTTGGCGTCCTTATCGACGGCATTGATCAGCCTGGCTTGCGATACGTCGACGCGCAGAGGATGAGGTACGCCGGGCAGCACGACGCTGGCGACGCAGTCGGCATAGGTAAGGTGGGACTTGGCCGCCGCCTCGTTCATGGCTTGTTGCGTGCGGCCCTCGGTCGGCAGCCTGCGGCACACCGAGCCCGGCGCGGCCGCCGGGCCGAGCGCCACGCCGAATTGCTCGGGGATGGATGCCGTGGCTTCCGCTGCGGCCTTGTCCCTGGATACTTTTTGATTTCTGTTTTGCTTGTTCGCCGCGGGACCAAACAGCGAACGGCGCCATCCCTCGGGCACGATGAGGGTATTGCCGCGCGCAACCCAGGACAGCAGGGTTTGCGATTGCGTGGCCAGCATGCTGTCGCCGCCTTCGGACAGGATCAGCGTTCCCTGGGGCAAAGGCTGGAACAGGGCAATCGACAAAGTCTGGTCGACCTTGACCTGGTAGCCGCGGTGCTGCAACAGGCGTTCCGCGCCCAGCATGGGATTCTTCGCGGCGGCTTCGGAGTTCGAGCCGACCGGATCCCATGACGGTTCGAAACGCGTGGATAGGAGCCACCCCATGCCGCCGAGTATGGCGGCCGAAACCAGGCCGATTGCGAGGTTGCGCATGCTGTCGCCGCTCATGCAGCCCCCTTGCCGCCATCGAATTCGCTGCCCCAGAGGCGGCAGCCTTCCGCCACGGCCGCTTCATCGGGCCAGCGGCCGGCATAGGCCGCGCGCAGCCATAGCTGCGTCGCCAGCGCGGTGGCCTTGAGCCTGCCGGCGGAGAGCGCGTTGTTCTTCGCCGCGCGCTCGGCCAGCCGCGAGCAATCGCCTTCGGTGGCGCCGGCGTTGATTTCCAGGCCGTCGTCATGCACCAGGCGCGAGATGGTCGCCCGATAGAGCAAGGCCAGCGCCTGGCGCAACTCTCCCTTGCGCCACAGGGCCAGCACCTGGGTCGGCACATCGTCGGGCAGGCTTTCCGGCCGGATGTCGAGGCCGGCGACTTCGGTTGCGCGGCGCCGTGCCTGCGGCACCGTGAGGCCGGCAAACGAGTCGCGGAAACGGTAGGCCAGGTAGCCGAGCGCGGCGATCAAGAGGGCGATGAAGACGATCTTCAGCAAATCGGGCAGCACGCCCAGGTTGATCGCAGAACGCGGCTTGACCTCGTCCTTATGCTTGGGCTTGTCGTCGAAAGGCTTCCACACCCAGTGCTTGTTGCAGACGTAGCCGCGCAGATCGTCGGTATCGTAGATCTGCGCCAGCTCGCGCCGCGCTTGCTCCTGCTGCGCATCGAGGGCGGGCTGGCGCGTAGCGTCGCGGTCCTTGATCCAGGAGGGGGCTTCGCATTGATGCGGAGCGGTCCCGGCCGCCTGCGCGGATTGCGGCGCGGCCGCCAGGGCCGCGCTCAGCAGGCAGGCCACAACCAGGCCGAGCCCGCTGACGTTAACACTCTTGCGGTGCGGCGGTTCAGCGGCGGATTGCGCGACGGATTCAGCGCCCGCACCTTCCGCAACGGCCGCTTCCAGGGCATGCGACCTGGGCCGCTTGATCTGGCGCAAGGCGATTTCCAGATCCCAGGCTTCCAGGGTGGCGCGGCGATTAAGATAAAGGGTGAAACCGCCCGCGACATAAATCGGCCCGACGATGGCGCCGGCGACGGTGAAGGCGAGGAAAAACAGGCCGATCGTCAAATTGCTTTCGACCTTGCCCTGCACCAGGTTGCCGATCAACAAAAACGGATTGACGCCGTTGTCGCTGAGGAAGATGGAAATGAAGGCCAACAGCCCGAGGGCCAGCACGATTTCGAAGCAGCCGCAGCAAATGCCGAACCACATTGCCGACGTGCTCGTGCCGTTGCGTCCGATCACCCGCCGCCGTTCCGCCGCGGTCTTGCCCCGTGCGCCTTCGAGCTGCCAGATCGGCGCATACAGGCTGCGCGCAAACGCCACCATGCGGTACCAGGTGAGCAGGCGAAACCAGCCCCCGCCGAGCTGTTTGGGCCAGGCCCGCACGGCTTCGCGCCAGGTGACGTTTTCGCCGAACACGCAACGCGACAGGACGTATAGCGGCGCGCGTTCGGGCAAGGCGCGCAGCCACGAGCCCAGGAGCAGGAAGTAATAATATTCCTTTTGCCACAAGGCCAGCACGGCGCAAACTCCCATCAGCGGCAGCCACAGCGCAAGCCATGCGCCGTAGGTCGGGCCGGCGTGGGCGCGCAGCAGCGCATAGCCGAGGTCGAGCGCCTGGTTGGCCGGGCGCGGACGCAGCGCGAGTTCGAGCTTGTCAAGCTGCATCCTGGCCCTCCTCTTCCGTGGCGCCGCCGCGCCCGGCGAAGATGAAATAAGCCGTCAGCGACGTCCAGCATACGGCCGCCACCGAGTACTTGACCGCATCGGGCACGGCCGGGTTGGCCGACCAGAAGGCTTCGAAGAAGGCGGCAATGAAGGTGAAGAGCGCCGCCCCCACCACTACCGGGAACATGCGCTGGCCCGCCGCAAACAGGGCGTGGCGGCGCGACAGGCGGCCCGGCTTGATCAGCACCAGGCCCAGGCGCATGCCGGCGACGCCGGAGAGCATCAAGCCATAGATTTCGAAACTCGAATGCGTGACCACGAAGGGCCAGAAAGTGGCACGCGTAGTCGAGTCGAGGCTGAGCCAGGACGCCACCACGCCGCCGTTGATGCCGTTGAACACCACCGACAGCAGCGCCGGAATGCCGGCAAACAAGCCGGAAGCGAAAGTGCGGAAACCGATAGAGACATTGTTCCAGATGTAGAAGCCAAACATGGCCAGATCGCCATCGGCCCCGCCGCGGCCGGCACCGACCGCCCCGGGCTGGTACATGCGGTGCATCTCGTTTAATTCCCTGGCATCGAGAAAGCTGTATGCCAGGTAAGGCTTCCACCAGACCAGTAAGCCGCACAAGAGGCCGACGCCCCAGAACGCCAGCGCGATCGTGAGCAGGAGGCGCCACTCCTGGCGCACGCGGCGCGGCAAATCGTAATTGATCCAGGCGCGCAGGCGCATCGGGCGCTCCACCACCGAGCCGTAGATGCGGCTATGGCAATCGAAAGCCATGCGCTGCAGGTAATCGGTCAGCGTCGGCGAATAACCGCGCTGCAGCGCCAACGCCAGGCATTGGCACAGGCGGCGGTAATAAGCCGGCAATTCCTCGGTCTGCAGCGAAGCGCCGGCCAGAATGGCGTCGATCTCGCGCCACAGGCCGGCGTGCTCGCTCTCGAACTGGCTCTGTTTCATTGCACCAGTCCCGCCACGTAACTGCGCATGCGTTCGAGCGATTCGCGGTCATGCAGCCCGGTCAGCTCATGGGCAATGCTGCCGAGCTCGGCCAGGCGGCCGGGTGGCAGCGTACGTTCGCGTTCGAACAGATCGACCAGCACGCGCTGCTCTTCCGGCGTGAGCGGGAACGGCAGCGGCATGGGCACGGCCTTGGGCAGGACGGTGCGCGCCGGCGGCTTGTCCACGTAGACCACCTGGGTGCGCGCCACAATGTCGCCCAGGCGGCGGAATTGACCGTCGTACAGCATGCTGATCAGGCCGGTGGCATAGAAAGCCGGCAGGAAATCCGCCACCAGCAGGAGATTGCGTATGCCCGATTCGCGCCAGCCCACCGGCAAGCCGTCGGAGCGCAACACACGGATGCCGGCGATGCGCTTGCCTATGGTGCGCCCGCCGAAATACACCTCGCAGATCACGGGGTAACCCCAGTTGGCGAGGAATATCCAGATCAGGAACAGCGATTGCCCCACCTTGCCCAGCATGCCGAGGATCATCGCCATGGCCCATAGCGAAGCAAGCCATATCAGCACGTCGAACAGCCAGGCGCGCGCGCGCACACCCGGCCCGGCCGGTGTCAGCGACAGGCGAATGCCCTCGGGCGTGGTCAGGGACAGGCGGCCGTCGAGCAAGTCAGGCCTTGGAATGTGCCAGGTTGCGCCCGCGGGCGGACAGGGTGGGCGATTGCGACAGCCGGTTCAATCTGATCCTTTGGCAAAGCATGGTGTAACCATAGTGTGAAGATTGTAGCCAGAATTTCCAGTCATGCACGCCCAGGCGGCGAAATTCCGGCCGCCCCGCCCGTGGCGCGGCGGCGAGAACCAAATTCAAGGGCCAATCCGGAAGCAAACTCAAGAGCAGGAATGCGACAGTGAAATATTGCCCGAGCCCACGTGTGTAATCGAATACGTGCCCGCGATCGCGCTGGTGGTCACGGTGGCCGTGGCCGTACCGCACTCGCCCGTGGTGCACATCAGCACCACGTTCAAGGTCGGCGGCAGCGTCGTGCCCTGGATCGGGATGCTCTGGCCGTCGACAAAAACCGTACCGGTGACGGCGAAGGTCGAATTGCCGTTGGACGTGAGCGTCAGATCGACCGTGCCGCTAAAGGCGCCGGAAATCGAACCGCAATAATTGCCCGCATACGCCTGCAGCGCCGAGCTGATCAAGCCCTGGATTACGGTCACGATTTGCTGCGTCGACGCCGTGGTGGTCGACGTCACCTGGGCCAGCATCTGGCGCGCGCTTTGCGCCGCAGCGGAGCCGGCATAGCTTGATACCGCATTGAGGGAAGACACCTCGCCGGTGAAATTCGCGGCCACGCCGACGCGGTTGTCGATCAGTTGGACGTCGAGCTGGGCCTGGGCGGGATTGGAAGTATTGGCAAACGCACCGGCCATGATGGAGAGCGCGGCATCGCCCCTGCTGGTGGCGCCGCTGTCGATGGCCTTGACCCAGAAACTCGAGCCGTCCGCTGCGGGCTGTCGCCCCAGCACGTTAGCGAAAATGGAAGCGACAAATTGCGCCGTGGTGGTGGAGCCATACAGGTTTTTCGATTCGGTCGACAAGCCGAAACTGTCGATCAGCGAAGCGATGGCCGTGTTGGTCTTGTAGGCGTCGGCAAGGCCGCCGGCATCGGTCGGCGCGCCCAATAGCAGCAACTGGTTTTCGAAATTGTCCAACCCGTTCGGGTCGGCCGGCCGGCCGAAATAGGCGATATACAGCTGCTGCACCACCGTGGCATAGTCCGACTTCTGCGTACCGACCTGCTTGATACGCGGCTGCGACATCTGCGTGCGCGCAGCCGTGTCGCTGCCGCCCGCTCCGCAAGCCGCCAGCATGGCGGCGGCAACAATTACGGCAGGCAAAGCAAAGCGAGAAAACCGAATACCCATGAATCCCCCTGACAATGTTTGGGCGTTAAACTCCCGTCCGCCAAAGGCATTGGCCATGGCGGTCCCGGATATTCCTTGTGTGGATGGTGAGCGGCCTGCTCTGGTTGTTCCACGCGCCTCGGCGCCGGCAAGCCTGCCTGGATGTTTTTATTGAACGACAATTATATCGAGAAGGCGACCGAAAAAACCAGCCAAGCCGGCCGGTAATTTTCCGCAATTTTTGCTATTTTTGCAATCTCCCCGCAATTACGCCCGTTGCAGAACGGGGAAAACCGAGCTTATTTGCCTGCGGAATCCGCCTTTTTGACCTGGTCGCCTACGCGCACATGCTTTTGCGCGAACCAGCCCAATTGCATCTCGAGGGCATAACGCACCGCCTTGCCTTGGGCCGAACAATGGTTGTCCAGCGTCTGCGGCTGCATGTCTTCAATGTTGAGGATGACGCCCTGGTTGTCCATGAAGGCCACCGACAGCGGGATATTGGTGTTCTTCATCCACATGCACACCTTGGTTGCCGGGCGCTCGAAGTCGAACAGCATGCCGCTGTTGAGGGCCAGTGACTTGCGGTACATCAAGCCCTGCTCGCGTGCGGCTGCGGTTTCGGCCACTTCGGCATCGATCAGGTTCATGCCGACGGCGAGCTTGGTGACACGAAAACCGACGTCCTGCGCCTGTGCGAGGTTACCCAGGGACAACATCGCAACGGCGGACGCGGCGGCAAACAAATGCTTCATGGCTTGACGGAGATAGGTCGAAAGCCGTGACTATACCACCACTCACTGGCAGGTTACGGCGGCCGCCGTGGTTCCCGAAGAGGAAATCGTGCCGGTGGCATTGGTCACCGTGCAAGTTTGGCCGGACGGATTGGTGGTGACTGTGACGTCGTACGCCGCACCGTAGGACAAAGCGGTCGAGAACGCAACCGGCGCCGTGCTGTTGGCCGAAAACGCCTGGCTGGATGTGCCGTCGGAGAGCGTAACCGACGCATTGGCCGCCAATCCCGCAATGGTCACATAGACATAATTGCTCGAGGTGGTGGTGGCATTGCAGCTCACCGCGACATCGGTGATGTCGCCGCCATTCTGCGTTACCGTACCGGTGGCATTGCTCACGGTGCAGGTTTCGCCGATAGGCTGGGTCTCGACGGTGACGTCATAGGTGTTTTGCGCCGAGATCGTCTTGTCGAAGGTGAAGCTGCCGTTGGCCGAGACCGTGATCGGATCGCTGCCGTTGTTGAGCAACACCACCGAGGTGCCGCCGGACAAACCCGAGACCGTCCCGCCTATGGTCGCATCGAGCACGCCGCCGCAGCCCGAGAGCGACAAGCCTGCCAGCGCGCAGAGCGGCAATATCAGCGGGCGGGAAACACGGGATGTGCCGAAGCGGCGGCGAAATTGGTTCATGGATGTTCCTCGGTTACTTGTTCTTGATTGATCCGGTGAAGCAAAATTATAGAAGCGCAATGTGTAAAACGGGGTTAACGTTTGGTAAATCGGGTAAAACGAGGTAACAAACGGACGCGGTGAAATTCGCCGGATAGATAGATCACCGGATGGCGCATTCGTTCCTATGCGTTGCAAATGGCGGATAGAGGCCGTAACGTCGCCGCGTTGCTCCATGGGGCTTCATTGCCAAGTCGCAGGCAGATCGTGCCGACAAAGCGACTTTTGTTCGCATTTGCCCGGCCAGCGCCTGCCAGGGCCCGGCGACAATGGGCCTTTGGAAGGACGCAACGCGATGACCATCACGATACGACAAGCGGTATCCGCCGAACCGGCGGCCATTCCTCACGATCATTCCCATGAGGGGGCGCCGCCTTCGAACGCCGCGCCCGCACCGGCAAACAGCCGCGCCCGTCCCGCGGCGCAATCGGCCTTGGGCGGGCTGCATGCGCTGCAATCGACGGCGCGCGGCGCTGCCGCGGGGGTTAGCGGCGTCGCCGCCCCGGCCGCCGCGGCCATCAATGCGCGCCATCGGGTGGCATTGGGCCTGCGCGCCCAGCCGCGCGCCGACATGCCAGCAGGCGACGATACGGGCATCGCGAAACGGCTGGGCGACATGAAGGCGTATCTGGCCGACTTGCGCGCCGCCTTCGCCGCCGAACCGGTCAAGCTCGAAATGCGCGGCAGCCGCGATACGGAATTTCTCGACCTGCTCGTCGCCGTGGAAAACGCGCGCATGCCGACATTGCGGCTGAGCGCGCATGCCATCGACTATAAGCGCCTGAGCCGGGGGGACGACCCGGCTGCAGTGGGGAGCCTGGCGCGCCGCCTTGTGGCCGGCATGCATATGCCGCAAACCTGGCATGCCATCGTCGACATGAACGGGCACCAGGTGGCACTATCGGTCCGGCACGCCTTGAGCAAGCCCATGCACGTGTCAATAGTCGTCGTAGACAGCACCGCCGGGGAATTTTCCGCGCGCGACTGGTCCATGGTCGCCAGCTCGCTGGTCGACCATCTCAACGAAGCCTTGGACGACGAGCGCAAACCGCGCCACGCGCGCAAGCCGCGCGATGCCAAGGTCTGGTTCAACAACGTCCACACCTCCATCCAGAAAACCGAAGACGGCAGCGCCATATTTGCGCTTGCCGCCGCGCGGGAGATGCTGGGCGATCCCGATATCGAGCAACTGCACAAGGAGGCGCTGGACCACGCGAGCGGGCCGTCCAAGGATTTCGGCGTGCGGGTGAGTGACGGCGACAAGCTGCTCGGCGCCCGGTTTTTCAAGCACATGACGCTGAGATCGAACATGCATGCGCTGCTGGAGGCGCGGCCCGAACTGGAAGACGAGCCCGTCAACAAAAAGGGGCAGACCTTGCGCCAACGGCAGGAGGGCACGGACGAACGGCCCGGCCATCTTGCGCAGCATCGCCCCTGGTTCGGCCTGCCTTACGAGTTCAGCGCTTCCTACGAGAAGAAACGCCTTCGCATGTTCGAGCGGGCGATAGGCCATATCGAAACGGCGGCGGCCCCTGAATTGGCGGCCGCCAGGGCCGCCGAACCGGACGAGGGCGAGGAGATATCGGGCCTGGCCGCCGCGCCCGGCTTTGCGGCGCGCATAGAGGGAATGCGCGACTACCTGATCGACCTGCACCGCGCCCGCAAGGGCAAGGCCAAGGAAGGCGAACCGGCACTGCCGGCGGCGCGCGATGCCGAATTTCTCGACATCCTGGCCGAGGCGGAAAATGCGGCCGATCCGCAATTGCGCCTATCCACGCACAAGCTGGACCAAGCGAAACTGGCGCGGCGCGACGACAGCGCCGTGGCCAGTCTCTCTGCCCCCCTTGCCGAAGGCGTGCGCAACGGCGAAGACTGGCGCGCGACGCTCGATCTGGACGGCCGCCACATCGCGCTTTCGGCCCATCACGATGCCTCAAACCATGCACACGTCTCCATCGTGCTGTTTGACGGCGCCGGACTGCCTTTGCCGGCCGAGCTTGCGGAAAACCTGTCGCTGATGCTGGCCGCACAATTGCGCAGGAACCTGCCCGCAAGCGCCGGCGGCAAGGTCTGGCTGACCCAGCTCAAGGTGTCGCAAGCGGCGGGCAACAATGGCGCGCTGCTGGCATTGATGGCCGCCATCGGCATGAAGGATTACCCGGGAATCGACGAAGTGCACGCGCAAGCGCTGGCCGCAGCGCAGGCCAGCGCCAATGGGAGCGGCGTAAGAGAAGGCAACGGCGATGCCCTGCTCGATTCCGAGGATGGCGCTGCGCGCGAGGCCGTGAGCGAACGCGAACTGCTGCATGACCAGATCCAGATGTACAAGGATGCGATAGGCCACTTTGAGCTGATGCTGGCGTCATAGACCGCGACGGACGCGCGCCGCGCGACGGACGCACGGCGCAAAAATGCGGCACAAGCTAAGTTCGGCGCTTGGTTGCCGCAGGCTTCCTGCGCGCAACCGCCTTGGTTTTCACCTCGCCCTCCACCTGCTTCTTCAACTCCGCCTCCACCCGTTCGCAAATCGTGCGCAGAATCTTCACGCGCGCAAAACGCTTGTCGTTCGCTTCCACCAGGGTCCAGGCCACCGTTCCGGTACTGGTGCGGTCTATCATGTCGCAGACGGCCCGCTCGTACTTGCCCCACTTCCTGCGGTTGCGCCAGTCCTCGTCCGTGATCTTGAAACGCTTGAATTCCACGTTCTCGCGCTTCTTGAAACGCGCCAACTGTTCCGCCTTGCCGATCTGCAGCCAGAACTTGACGACGATCACGCCGGCTTCGGCCAGGTCATGCTCGAAATCGTTGATTTCGCCGTAAGCGCGCAGCCAGTCTGCTTCGCTGCACAATTTTTCGACGCGCTCGACCAGCACGCGGCCATACCAGGTACGGTCGAAAATGCTCACCTTGCCGCGGCGCGGTATGTGGCGCCAGAAACGCCAGAGATAAGGCCGGGCGCTTTCCTCGTCGGTCGGCGCAGCGATCGGCACGATCTGGAATTGACGCGCATCGAACGCCTTGGCCACGCGGCGGATCGAGCCGCCCTTGCCCGCCGCATCGACGCCTTCGAAGGCGCACACCAGCGAACGGTGGGCAAAGCGCGCGTCGCGCGCCAGCTCGGACAAGCGGCCCTGCCAGAATGCAAGCTGGTCGGCATACTCTTCCGCGCCCAGCTCCTGGTCCATATCGAGCTCGGTCAAGACATTGCGCGCATCGACGCGCACCGCCACGGCCGGCGCCGGCGGGACCGTTTCCGCGCCAAGGCTGGCCAGCTTGATCCGCATCGCTTCAAGCAGCGTCTGCCCCACCGTCAGCGAGCGGTAGTTGTCGTCGGCGGCTTCAACCACGGTCCACGGCGCCCAGGTGGTATTGGTCATACGCAAAACATGGCCCGCCACGTCCTGCAATTGATCATAGGTCTTGAGGCTGGCCCAGTGCTCGGGCGTGACCCGCCATGCAGTGCGCGGATTGGCTTCGAGACGCTTGAAGCGCGCCTCCTGCGCCGGCTTGGTCAGATGCAGCCAGAACTTCAGCACCAGCGCGCCCTCGTTGACCAGCATGGCTTCGAAGCGGTTGATCTGGTCGATGCGGGCATCAAGCCGCGAGAGCGACATCTCGCCGGTGATGCGCCGGTGTATCGGTTCCGAATACCACGAGCCGGAGAGCAGCGCGATACGTCCCTTGGGCGGCAGATTGCGCCAGAAGCGCCACATCACCGGGCGCTCGCGCTCCTCGTCGGTGGGATGCTCGAAAGCCAGCGTGGTGAGATAACGCGGGTCCATCCATTCATAGAGCAGGTTGATGGTCTCGCCCTTGCCTGCCCCGTCCTGTCCGCTGACCAGGACGATCACGGGGAATTTCTTTTGCGCATTCAACTCGAACTGGACGTCGAGCAAGGCGGAGCGCAAGGGCGGCACCGCTTCCTTGAATTTCTTTTTGCCGACCTTGTGGCCGATTTCGGCGGATTCGAACATGGCTCTCTGGGCGATGGATTGATCCCCATCTTAAACCCATTCGCGCCGCAGGCACAAATTGGCGGGTGACGGCCCCGCGTCCAGATGAGTGCGGATGCGGCAAAACCCCGGCTCGCAGGAGATTCGGCAATCGGTGCATGCACCGGCAAACGGGCTTTCGTTGCCGCCTGCCAAGGTTGACAACGACACCGCACATTGCGAGCATCCTGGTTTGTTCTGATGCATCCAACTCAAGGAGCAGACCATGCCGCAACTCCGTGCCTTCATCGCCGGCTGCCTCAGTGTCGCCGCAGCCGTCGCCGTCACCGAATCGTTTGCCTCATCGAAGAGCGCCAGGTTCGATGAAATCACTGTCGGCCGCATCGACATCGTCGAACCCGACGGCAGCAAGCGCATCGTCATTTCCAATCGTACGCAATTCCCCGGCGACTTCATTCGCGGCAAGGAAGGTGCGCGACCGGATCGCCGCGATTCGGCCGGCCTGCTGTTCATCAATGACGAAGGCACCGAAAACGGCGGCTTGATCCAGAGCGGCAAGCTGGACAAGGATGGCAAGGCGGATGCCGGCTTATCCCTCACCTTCGACCGGTTTCGCCAGGACCAGACGCTGCAATTGGCTCACTATGACGACGGCGCCGACTCGACCTCGTCGGTGCGCATCAACGACGCGCCGGACCCCGATTTCAGCTCGATCGCCGATACGCATCGTTATGCCGACATAGCCAAAGCCATGACGCCGCAAGAGCGCGACGCTTACTATCAAAAACTCAGGGAAGACGGCAAACTGCTGCAGAACCGCATCTATCTCGGCACCACCAGGGATCGTCAGGCGACGCTGGTGCTGAAGGACGCGAAGGGTAGGCCGAGGCTGCGCCTTGCAGTTGCCGACAATGGCGAAGCCGTGGTGGAAGTGATCGGGGCCGATGGCAAGGTAAGGAAAAAAAATGAGTGCCGAGCCTTGAGTTGTGCGAAAGCCGCGGGGCCCCGGCATGGCGCAATCGCCCCCCTATCTGTCTGCGCCTCGTTGACTCCTCTCTCCCGCGTGGGGAGGAGAGGAGCCGGAGCATCAGCCGCCGCAATTGCCGCAAGTGACAGTGTAGGCACCGTTCGCAACCGAGATCAAGGCGATGCCTTGCTGCCCATTCAGGGTATAGGTGAACTGGGCAACCTGTCCGCCGTCCGCGGCAGGTACGAGGATCAAATCGCCGATGACAGTGCCATTGGACACCAATTGGGCGCTGGCATCGACGACCAAACCGTTCAACTGCTGGTTGCTCGCGAGATCGACCACCACGCCGCTGTCGACGTCGACCGCAAACTGGGCGCTCTGGTAGTCGAATACGATGGTGCCGTTTTCGCTGCCGGTCCAGGTGAAGAATCCGTCGGTCGACACGTAGTCCGATGTCGTACCGCTGGGCGGCATGTCCGCTACAAGGGTATCGATCGCGCCATTAAGCGTCGTTTCGTAGGTGGTGGCATCGGTGGCGGCATTGACTGTGGCCAGGGCGTTGCGCGCCGTGGCTGCCGCATTGCTCCCCGCATAGGCATAGGTATCGCTGAGGTTCGTCAGTTCGGCCGTGAAATATTCCGACGCGGCGATACGGTTGTTGATCAGCTGCGCATCGAGCAAACCCTGCGCCGACGTGTTGGCCAAGGCGCCTGCCATGATGTTGAGCGCGGCCGCACCCTGGGTTACGTTGCCCAATGCGATCTGGGTCGCCCAGAAATCCAGGCCCGTCGATTGGGGCTGGCGATCCAGCAGATTGGCGAACACCTGGGTGACGAAAGCCGAAGCGTCGCCATTGCCATAAAGCCGTTGCGATTCCGCACTGGTGCCGAACGCGTCGATCAAACTCTGGACGTTGGCATCGGTCGCATAGACATCGAGCAGACCCTGTACATCGGTCGGCGCGCCGTCGGCCAGCAGATCGGCTTCGAAATTCGCCAAGCCGTTGGGGTCGGCCGGCCTGCCGAAATAGGCGATGTAGAGCGACTGCACCACCCCCTCATAGTCTGCGGGCTGTTGCTTGGCGTTACGGCGCGGCGCCATCGACATGCGCTTGGCCTTGATATCGGTGGCAGTCAAATGCGGCACTGTTTGAACCTTCTGCCGCTGCTGCACGGGAGCCGGGCTGGTGGCGGTATCGCCGGAACCGCCGCCGCATCCCGCGAGCAGCGCGCTCAAGCCGGCGACCAAAATCAAACGTTTCATCTCACTCTCCCTCAGATAACTGTGAAAACGCTCCGGGAATTGTAGGCAAGAACATAAACCCGATTTCACAATATGCATAAATGTTACATATTTCACTGCTTCGCAATAAGCCGGGGAATGCAAGCCTGAAATGAGGCCGAGCCACAGCATTCCGTCCAACAACATCAGGCCAATCTTAGACCGCGAGGCAAAAGATGGCTCGGCATCAGCGTTCGGCAGTCACAGGTATTTCAACGCCGCTCACTGCAATCGGGTTGACGCCGGTACGACGCCGAGACCGGCGCTCTCAGGCGGGGAACGAATCCGGACAAGGCGGAAGCCCTCGCCGCCAGATCGTCAAAGGGTGAGGCGGCGGCAGATCTGCCGCGCGGCTTGATGGCGGCGGCGGCGCCCCAAAAAAAACAATTGCGGCTGGCGGATTTCGTAATTCCGAATCCTTTCCGCACGTAGGAGAATGCCGGTACGTCTTCAACCCAGCCTTCAATCCAGTCAGCAGAAAGCCGATCCACATGAAAAACCCGCCACGTCGTGACATGTTCAAAATGATGCTTGCCGGCGCCATGGCCGCACCATTTTCCCTTGAAACGGCAGCCGCGGCCACGCACGCCGATAAACGCACGCCGGCGCCTGCCTGGCGCGCCGGCCCGGAGGATCAGCGCAAGGCCGATCTTGAAAACGGCACCTACCGGAACCCCATCGTGTCGGGGGACCATGCCGATCCCACCATCCTGAAGGACGGCGGCGACTACTACATGACGCATACGTCGTTCAATTCCTGCCCTGGCCTGGTCATCTGGCATTCGACCGACCTGGTGAACTGGGCGCCCGTAACGGCGGCGCTGAACAGGCCCTTGGGAACGGTGTTCGCCGTCGACCTGTGCAAGCACGACGGCAGATATTTCATCTACATTCCGGCCGGCGGCGACGCGGGCTGGTCGATCTACGTGATCTGGGCCGACGACATCGCCGGCCCCTGGAGCGAGCCGATCGACATGCACATCCGCGGCTGCATCGATCCGGGCCATATCGTGGGCGAGGATGGAAAACGCTACCTGTTCGTCAACGGCATTCGCCGCATCCGCCTGACCGACGACGGCCTGGCCGCGGACGGCGAACTGGAACACGCTTACGCTCCCTGGCGCTATCCCGACGATTGGATCGTGGAGGATTTCGCGCCGGAAGGCCCCAAGCTGCTGCGCCATGGCGAATGGTTTTACCTGATCACGGCGATCGGCGGCACCGCCGGCCCGCCCACCAGCCACATGGTGATCGCGGCGCGCTCCCGGTCTATCCACGGCCCGTGGGAACATTGTCCGCGCAATCCCCTGGTCCGCACCGTCAGCGCCGACGAGCCTTGGTGGTCGCGCGGGCATGCCACGCTCGTGGAAGGGCCGGCGGGCGATTGGTGGATGGTATATCACGGTTATGAGAACGGCTTCCGTACCTTGGGACGCCAGACTCTGCTGGAGCCCATGGAATGGACTGCCGACGGATGGTTCAAGGCCAAAGGCGGCGATCTATCCAAGCCCTTGCCCAAACCGAAAGGCGGCCGGCAGGGTCAGGCGCGCTACGCCTTGTCGGACGACTTCAGCGCGGCCAGGCTCGGTCTGCAATGGAGCTTGCACGACCCGCGTCCGGGAGACATGAAGCGCCTCGCCCATGAAGCCGGAGGCTTGCGCATCGCGGCCAGGGGCAATTCGCCGGCGGACAGTTCGCCGCTGACTTGCCTGCCCGGCGACAGGTCCTACGCCGCGGAAGCCGACCTCGAGCTTGCGGATGGGGCCGAAGGCGGCTTGCTGCTCTTTTACAACCCGAAGGCGTTCGTCGGCATCGGCTTCACCGCACAGGAAATGAAGACCTTCGAATATGCGGAAGAACAGCCCTGGATGCGGCTATCGATGCCGACCAGGCGTATCCGCATACGGCTCACGAACGACCGCCACATCGTGACTTATCATTATTCGCACGACGATGGCAAGACCTGGGTGCAGAACGGCTTGCGCATGGAAGTCTCCGGCATCCACCACAACGTCTTCGGCGGGTTTCTCAGCTTGAAGATCGGCATCTACAGCGCCAATCGCGGCAGCATCGTGATCAGGGATTTCAAGTATCGCGCCATTGCATGAGGTATCAATCCCATTCGAAGCCGCAACCGCGGAGAAAGTCAATTCCCCAGGCCGTGGGCCCAGGGCAATCGCATGAAGCGAAGCGACCAATAGGCGAAAAACCACAAAATAAGGCTTGTAAACTGCGAAAGAAAGGCGTTTACTCTCGGAATTTGGACGACGAGATGGCAAACACCGGAATTTCGCTGCTTGAAGCCTTTGCGGAACTGACAGACCCTCGCTCACGGGCGTGCGCGTTTGAGCTCGACGAAATGGTATTGGCAGCGATTTGTGCCGTTATCAGTGGAGCCGAAAGCTGGACGGCCGTGGTGGAATGGAGCGAAATGAAGCTGGACTGGCTGCGCCAGCACCTGCCATTCGCCAACGGCATTGCGTCGCACGATACGTTTGGACGAGTCTTTTCGCTGCTCGACGCCGTTCAATTCGAGGCTTGCTTCATGCGCTGGGCCGGGGCGCTGTGCCCCAGTTTGGCAGGTCAACATATCGCCATTGACGGCAAGTGCGTGCGCGGCTCGCATAATGGCGTGCGTAGTGCCATTCATCTGGTTTCGGCCTGGTGCTCCAGCCAAGGATTGACGCTGGGGCAGGTACGCACTGCGGACAAGAGCAACGAGATCAAGGCAATTCCAGAGTTGCTTGGCGCACTTGATATCGGCGGGGCGGTCGTGACCATCGACGCCATGGGTTGCCAACGCGATATTGCCACACAGATCGTCGAACGTGGCGCCGACTACGTGCTTGCGGTCAAGGACAATCAGCCAAGCTTGGCCGACGCTGTTCGCCTGTGGTTCGACAGTGCCACGAACGGCACATCGGACCGCCCATTCTGGGAGGACGTGCAAACCGAAAAGGATCACGGGCGCCTGGAGGTTCGGCGCTGCCTCGTCACCAACGATGTGGACTGGCTGCCTGAGCAAGGCCAGCATTGGCGGGGCCTTCGAAGTCTGATCATGGTCGAATCCACGCGCGAAGTGATAGGGAGCGCAACGGCCAGCATCGAACGTCGCTACTACATCAGTAGCCTGCCGGCCAAAGCCGCTTCGTTGAGTCGGCAGGTGCGCGCTCACTGGGGCATCGAAAACAGCATGCACTGGGTACTTGATGTCGCCTTTCGCGAAGACGACTGCCGGATCCGCAACGGCGAAGCCGCGCAGAACTTCGCCGTGTTGCGGCGTATCGCCCTGAATTTGTTGAAAAATGACAAGACCACCAAGCTCGGCGTCGCCAACAAGCGACTCAAAGCGGGCTGGAATGTAGACTATCTCGCCAAATTACTTGGGCTCACCTGTTAAGGCTTCATGCGATTGCCCTG
>DASVLJ010000024.1:0-44142 GCA_036384915.1 Burkholderiaceae bacterium | reverse complement strand
AGCGAAATGGGTGGGAAAAGAGCCCAATTTGGCCTCGCTTTTGAGGACTGTAGCCGTAGCTACAGCCGGAAAAACGGGGGCAAAGTGGGACTTTTCTCCATCCATTGCAGCCGACTCGCTTCTGCCGCGCAGGCTCCTAGGAGTCTGCCGCCTGTTTTTCGCTCGGGGCCAAGCGCAGCTCAAGACGCCTGCCGAATAACAGCGCCAGCATGCCGCCCATCGCTGCAATTGCGGCATGCACGGCCCAGAATTCCAGCGGGCTCATGCGCTCATACAATCCGCCCAGCCAGCCGACGATAAAATTGGCAATGAACAGTGTCAGGAACACCGTGCCCATCAGGGTCGCGCGCACACGCGGCGGCGCGGCGCGCGATACCAGCGCGAGCAGGGTAGGCCAGTAATACAGGAAACCAACGCCCAGCAACACGTCGTAAGCAACCGGCACCAGCACCGGCACGCGCTTGCTCAGCGCGCAGCCGACCACCAGCAGCACATTGGCCGCGCAGGCGATCCACGCCCCGGTGCCGATCTTGGCGACTTCGCCCGGTTCGCCGCGGCCGGCGCCCTGGCGCCGCCACAGCGCCAGCAGGAAAGGCACGGCGACGATGCTGACCAGCGGATCGATGGAATTGAACCATGCCACGGGGATATGAAAGCCGAGCAGATCGAGATCGACGTTGTTGTCGATCCAGATCAGCGCAATGTTCGAGTTCTGGTAATAGGCAATCGATTGGAAAATCGTGAGCGCCATTACCGCAAACAGGCAGGCGACGATACGCCATTGCATACCGTCGAGCGGCGCGTCTGGCACGTCGGTCTTGCGCACCGCGCGGACAGTATCGCCCAGTTCGCGGTAACCGATCAGGTAAGTCGCCAGGCCCAGCAGCATCAGGATGCCGGCCAAACCGAAGCCGGCGTGCCAGCCGAATAGCTGCGCCAGCAAGCCGCACAGCAGCGGCCCGGCCACGGCGCCGACGTTGATGCCGATCGAAAAGATGGAAAACCCGCGCGTGCGTCCCGCGCCGTCTTCCGGCGCATAGAGTGTACCGACCTGGGTCGAGATGTTGCCCTTCAAGAGGCCGCAGCCGACGATCAACAACGCGATGGCCAGCAGGAAGGACGCGTCGAAGGCCATCGCGACATGGCCCGCACTCATCGAGATGGCGCCTATCGTCACCGCCGTGCGCCGGCTGAGCCAGCGGTCCGCGATGAAGCCGCCTAACACCGGCGTGAAATAGACGAATGCGGTGTAGATGCCATACACCTGCGAAGCCAGCGCCAGCCGGCTCATGGGCCCGAAGACCGATTCCAGCATGGCGCGGAACGCGCCGAACCCGGCCACGTGTTCCACGTGGCCCGGCAGGAACAGCGCCTCGCTCATGTACAGCACCATGATGGCCGTCATGCCGTAGTAGGAGAAGCGCTCCCAGGCTTCCGTGAAGGCAAGATAGCCGAGTGCGCGCGGTTCGCCGAAGAAGGTGCCACGAGGTTTGGCGGGAGGGGGCGAGACGGAATTGTGTGCGATGTTCATTCAGGGGCTTAGGTTGGATGAGCCGCAGCGGAACGCCGCCCGGGAGATTTGACGCATGATAATATAAATCCACAAACCGGACCCATTTGTCAGCCGGGCCGCACGAAACGATAGTCGGCGTTGCGGATTTTCGAATAGCGGGTGGAATCCGTCCATGCCAACCATCCTCACTCACACAGCAGTCCCCCTTGCATTGGGCATCGGCCTCGGCGCCAAGTGCATATCGCGCCGCCTGCTGGCAATCGGCGTCGCGGCGTCAATGCTGCCCGACGTCGACGTGCTGGGTTTTCGCTTCAATATCGCCTACACCGATACGTTCGGCCATCGCGGGGTTAGCCATTCCCTGATGTTCGCGTTGATGGTTGCCATTCTGGCGAGCCTGTTCGCGAAGAGGCTCAAGACTAACGGGAAAAATGCGCTGCTGTTTGTCTTCGTTTCATGCGCATCGCACGGCTTGCTCGATGCGTTCACCAATGGCGGGGAAGGCGTTGCGCTTTGGTGGCCGTTTTCCAATGCGCGCCTATTTTTCCCTTGGCGCTGCATTGAAGTATCGCCGCTCAACCTGCATCGCGTTTTCAGTGGAAGGGGACTGGAGGTGTTGCAATCGGAATTTCTCCGGGTCTGGTTGCCGGCGATGGCGCTGTGTGCGGTCTTGTATGCGCTTCGGCGGCGTTACGCGCCGCCGGCGGTTTCTTCGGCCGGATGAGCCGGAGGCGTCATCCGACGTGGGCATCGCTTCAAACCAAGGTCAGGACAACGTCGATGTTTCCTCGCGTGGCATTCGAATAGGGGCAAACGATATGCGCCCGGTCGATCAGGGTTAGCGCCGCGTCGTGCTCCATGCCGGGCAGGGAAATTTTCAATTCCACTTCCAGCCCGAAACCGGTTGGCAGCGGCCCGATGCCGACAATGCCCTCGACACCGGCCTCGGCCGAAATCGCCATCTTGTCGCGGCCGGCGACGAATTTCATCGCGCCCAGGAAGCAGGCGCTGTAGCCGGCAGCGAACAGTTGCTCGGGATTGCTGCCGTCGCCGTTGCCGCCGAGTTCGCGCGGTTTGGCGAGCTTGAAATCGAGTCCGCTTTCCGCTACGACGGCGCGGCCGTCGCGGCCGCCGGTGGCTTGGGCGTGGGCGCGATAGAGAACTTTTTCGAGTGACATGGCATGGCTCCTGATGACAATGATTTCAATGGATTGATGGGTCGGCGTTCGACAGGGTTGCCCACCGAACACCGGCATCGAATGCTTACTTCTCGCTAGCCTGCACCGCAGCGATGATCACCTTGGCGACATCGGCTGGGCGCGATTGCTGCGGTACGTGGCTGGTCGGCAGGCTCGTCACCTTGGCGCCGATCTTTTTCGCCAGCGCACGCTCCAGGTTCGGGTCTATCATGCGATCCTTTTCGCTGACGATGTACCACGAAGGCTTGCTGCTCCAGGCCGCAACGCTGGTCTTTTCTCCCAGTGCCTTGCTGTTGAGCGGGCCCTGGGTCGCCGCCATGACGGCGGTTTGCCTGGCGGGCAAATCCTGGGCGAAATCCTCGGCGACCGCTTCTGCGGGAAGGTAGAGATAGCCTTCGCTATCGGGAGCCACTTTCTGGATGCCCGGGGAGGGCGGGAAATCCTTGCCCACGTCCATCGCGTTCTGCCCCGCTTCGGGCGCAAACGCGGCCACGTAGACCAGGCCGGCAACCTTGTCGTTCGCACCGGCTTCGGTGATCACCATGCCGCCCCAGGAGTGGCCGACCAGCACCACCTTGCCGGGCGCGTCGTTGATGGCGCGCCTAGTGGTGGCTACATCGTCGGCCAGCGAATTCAAGCCGTTTTGTATCGCGCGGACCGTGATGCCCTTGGCCTGCAACAAGGGAATGACCTTGCTCCAGTCGGAACCGTCGGCGAAGGCGCCATGAACGATGACGACCGAGGTGGAGTGGGCCGCGGCCACGGGTGCCGCTGCGGCCGTGGTCCGATCCTGGCCGGCGTGGGCGGCGCTGCCTGCCAGCAGGCAGGTGGCAGCGAAGATTGGGGCAAGAGTCGTACGGAATGGCATGATGATTGTCCTGTCGATGGTTTGCAGCAGTGCGCCGCGGAAACCGCAGTATGCTGAGACGGCCCGGCGCTGCCCATCGGTCGAATGACCGACCTTGGCATGCAACCCATGGTGATAAAATCGTGCCAAACCGGCAAGGCCGCAAAACGACTGCATCCCCCACTATGAATAGCGTATCCACCGTACCGGTAAGCGACGCCATGCTGGCCCTGGCCTTTGTCGGCGACTTGAGCCGGGGCCAGCCGACCAATCATTCTCTGCGCACCGCGAGCCTGGCCGCCATGCTGGCGGCGGCCGATGGCGCGGACGAGGTGCTGTGTGAAGCGGCTTATTGCGTTGCCATGCTGCGCTGGTCGGGCTGCTCCGCGAATGCCGCCGGCTTCGGCGAGCTGCTGGGCGACGACGTGGTTGGCCGCAGGGACATGGCGCAGGCACTGCACCCTCTGCCCAATATTTCGCGCGAAGGGGTTTTTCCGCTGGCGCAAATTCATTGCGAGGTGTCCGGCGATATCGCTGTAATGCTGCGCCTGCCGCAGGCCGTCGAAGCCGGGCTGCGCCATGTCTTTGAAACCTACAATGGCAAGGGCCTGCCGCAAGGCATAAGCCATCCCGATATACCGGCGACGGTCTACTATGTCGCGCTGGCCGGCGACCTCGAAGTGCTGAGCCGCGTCCACGGCATCGATGCCGCGCTGGCCTTCGTCGAACGTCATGGCGACGCCAAATATCCCGCCGTGCTGGCCAGGCTGTTGAGCCGTCATGCGGAGGGTTGGCTGGCACAGCTCGGCGCGGAAGAATCGAGTGCGCTCGACGGCCGCATGCCCGCCATCGCAAGGTCGACCGCCATCCCTTTGACCATGGTCGCCGACGTCGTCGACCTGAAGCTGCCCTGGCTGTCCGGTTATTCGCGCCAGGTGGCCGAACTGGCGCGCAGCGCCGGGGTCGCACAAGGCCTGGTGCCGCAAGTCTGTGAACAGTTATACGGCGCCGGCCTGATTCACAGCATAGGCCGTGCCGCCATCCCCAACTGGGTATGGAACACGCCGGGCAAGCTCGATGCTTCCGTGTGGGAACAAGCCAGGCTCGCCCCCTATTGGACCTGGCGCGCCGCCCAGCAGATCCGCAGCTTGACCGCAGAGGTGGGTCTTGCCTCGCACGCCTACGAGCGCCAGGACGGCTCGGGTTATTTTCGCGGCTTGGCCGGCGACACCATCAC
The DNA here is from genome assembly GCA_036384915.1 of Burkholderiaceae bacterium. Taxonomy (GTDB): domain Bacteria; phylum Pseudomonadota; class Gammaproteobacteria; order Burkholderiales; family Burkholderiaceae_D; genus PKWO01. The sequence continues at coordinate 39,346 of DASVLJ010000024.1, read as the reverse complement.
ATTGGCACAGCGCACGCTGGCAGCAGCTGTCGCCTGGACCGCATTGCGCTCGGCCAGACCCTGGCGCAACGCGTTCGGCAAGGAACAGGCCGCAACGCTGCTGCAAGAAGAAGCCCGGCAAGGGCGGTTCGACCCCGTCGTCGTCGATGCGGTCGTGGCTGCGGCAACAGGTCAGGGAGCGAAGCCGGCCGCGAAGACCGCCACGGTATTGAGCGACCGCGAAACCGAAGTATTGGCCAGGATCAGTCTTGGAGAAAGCAACAAGGAAGTCGCCCGCAGCCTGGCAGTGAGCCCCAGCACGGTGCGCACGCACGTGGAAAGCATTTTCCGGAAATTGGAATGTTCCACGCGGGCGGCTGCGACGCTGAAGGCATATACCTTGGGAATCATTTAAAACACCGTGCAGCGACGACAATATTATCGAGTTCGATATCACGCGAGTCGCCGCATTATCCAGGGGTTGTTGCCAGGCCGGACTATTAGCTGATGCGCAGCCAAGACACGACGCTGATTCCCAACCGGCCGTTCCGACACATCCATAGGCTGCTGCATGATCATATGGATAAGATATTCTCATCGGTTGTGATTCGACGGGATAAATTCCCCATCCTTATCGCTACCGCCCCGTCAGCTTCAACCCGGGCGTATCCGCAAACAGCTCCGCCACCCATTCCACAAACACCCGGACCTTGGCCGACAAATGACGGTTTTGCGGATATACCACGTGGATTGGCAGGGCATCGCTCTGCCAATCGGCAAGGATGGCTTCAAACTGTCCCGTATCGAGATAAGCGGCGATCGATGCCTCGCCGATCTGCACGATCCCGAGCCCGGCCAGCCCCGCAGCCGCATAGGCATTGGCGTCGTTGACCGCAATGAAAGACGGTGGCGTCAGTTCAATGCGCTCCTCGCCGCGCGTAAAATCCCAGGGATAGATGCGCCCGGTCTTGGAGGAAAAGAAGTTCACGCAACGGTGCCGCTCCAGGTCGCTCGGATGCGTCGGCCTGCCGTAGCGCGCCAGATAGGCGGGCGTGGCGCAGGTGACGAAGCCGATGATGCCGACGCGGCGCGCGATCAGGGCCGAGTCGCTCAGATTGCCGCCGCGGATGGCGCAGTCGACATTTTCTTCGATCAAGTCGATCTGGCGGTCGCTGCAACCGAGCTCGAGTTCGATGTCGGGGTAACGTTCGAAGAAGTCAGGCAGCGCCGGCACGATTAACTCGCGGCTGATCGAGGTGCCGGCATCCACGCGCAGCCGGCCCTGCGGGCTGGCGCGGTTGCGCGAGAGCGATTCTTCGGCGTCGCGCACGTCGGACAAAATCCGCACGCAGCGCTCGTAATATGCAGCGCCGTCGGCCGTCACACTGATGCGCCGCGTGGTGCGGTTGAGCAGCTTCACCGCCAAGGTGGCTTCTAGCGTCTGGATCAGCGTCGATACCGTGGCCTTGGGCATTTGCATCTGATCGGCAGCGCGCGTGAAGCTGCCGGTGTCGACCACGTGCATGAAGACTTCCATTGCTTGTAATTTATTCATCGTTTCCCAGACTTGGTGCCACAGCTTTTGGGGGAAGGTGGGCAATGAGGGCCCTATGGCACGACAATTGATAAGATTGTTCATATACGTGAACAATCAATTCGGATTTTAGCTCTTTATCCGGTTATTCGTAATGACTATGATTGCTGTACTGCAGCAAGCATGTGAAAGCGTCATTTCGGAGGTCATCATGGTTTATTTAGGAAAATTGGTGGGAACGCTGGCTCTGACGCTGGGCATTGCAGCCCTGGGCGCGGTCGCGTCGACCGATGCCTATTCGGTCGGAGCACGCACCGAGGCCAGCAGCTACAAGGCGATCAACCATATGATGGGCAGCCCGAGCAGCATGCTGTGCTTGAACAGTGAGAACCGGCAGAGCCAGGCGGTACAGGAATGAGTGCGGTGGTCGGGCAGGACGCTGCGCCGTCGTTGAAGATTCGCGAATTGGAGGTGCAGGGCGCTGCCGGCGCCCTGCCTGCGCGGCTTTATTCCGCGGGTGACGGCGGCGCCAAGCCCGACAGTTTGATCGTGTTTTTCCATGGCGGCGGTTTTGTCGGTGGCGACCTGGAAGGCGCGCATGAATTCCTGGTTCACCTGGCGATGAGTAATCCTACGCGCCTGGTGCTGGCTGCGAGCTATACGCTGGCGACGGTCAGCCCCTTTCCGGCCGCGGTCGAGGATGCGCATGCCGTGCTGACCTGGGCCAAAAAGAACAAGGCCAAGCTTGGCTGGAGCGGCAAGCAAATGGTGGTGGCCGGCATTGAAGCCGGCGCCAACCTGGCGGCGGTGTCGGCGCTGATGTCGCGCGACCGCGGCGGCCCCGAACTGGCGGGGCAGATATTGATTATGCCCATGCTCGATCCGGGCTTGTCGACCGGTTCGATGCGTGCCGTGCCTGCAACGGCTGATTCCGGCCTGGTTGAAGTGGCCGATGCCTGCGCCGCATGCTATCGCGGATACTTGCCGAATGCAGCGGACCGCACGCATCCCTATGCGTCGCCGTTGCAGTCGAGCAGATTGAAGAATTTGCCGCCCGCGTTGATCCTGTCCGCCGAGGACGATCCCTTGCGCGACGAGGCGGAACAATATGGTGTCAAGCTGATCGGCTGCGGCGTGCAGACGACGGTGCAACGCCTGCAACCTGCGCCCCTGCAAGAACCCGGGGCGCGTAACGAGTGCGCATGCCGGCAGCATGCGTTATCCGCAATCGGTGTGTATCTGTCCGCATTGGACGGGGAGAGGCCGTCATGAGCAGCGTCCGGTAACACCCATCTCGTGCCCGTCTGACGGGCATACGTTTCCGTTGTCCGAATTTTTCACTGCGCCAATCGGTGCGGCGAGCCTCTGTTTTTCCGATTTTTCCTGGATCACCTTATTCAGAAAGGGAGTCATCATGAGTTCACCCAATAATATCGAACCCAAGCGTTTCGCCGCCGCGCGCCCGCTGGTCGCCGCGCTGGCCATCGCCGGCTTGGCGGCCTACACGCTCTCGGCTTGCGAGCCGGCCCAGAGCAAGGCTCCCGATGCGGCAGCAGCCGGCGGCCCGCCCGTCTCGGCCGCCGTGGTGCTGGAAAAGCAAGTCGCCGAAACGCAGGAATTTTCCGGACGCCTGGAAGCCATCGACCGCGTCGAAATCCGCTCGCGCGTGGGCGGCTTCATTACCGCCGTCAACTTCAAGCCGGGCGGTGAAGTGAAGAAGGGCGACGTGCTATTCGTCATCGATCCGCGTCCATACCAGGCGGAAGCCGACCGTGCCGAGGCCGCTGCCGCCCAGGCACGCGCCAAGGCTGATCTGGCCAAGGTGGAACTGGCGCGCTCGGAAAAGCTGCTGTCGGAAAAAGCCATCGCCCAGCGTGAATACGACGAAAGCGCTTCGAACTACAAGGAGCTCGACGCCGCCATGCATGCCGCCGACGCTTCGCTCGAAGCTGCGCGCCTGAACCTGGGCTACACGCAAGTGCGCTCTCCCATCGATGGCCGCGTGTCGAAAGCCGAAATCACCGTCGGCAACCTGATCGACCCGACCGCGATTTTGACTTCCGTGGTGTCGAACGACCGCATCTACGCCAGCTTCGACGGCGATGAAGACACTTTCCTGCGCGTCGGCAAAGAAGCGCGCGCCGGTGAAACTGTGCCGGTGAAGGTCGGCCTGGCCAACGAGAGTGGCTACCCGCACGAAGGTAAGCTCGAATTCGTCGACAACCGCCTCGACCCCGCCACTGGCTCGGTGCGCATGCGCGCCGTGCTGGAAAACACCGATCACGCACTCGTGCCAGGCCTCTTCGCCCGCGTGCAGCTTGCCGGCGGCAAGAATGCCCAGAAAGCCGTGCTGGTGGCCGAGCGCGCCGTTAACACCGACCAGAACTACAAGTTCGTTTTCGTCGTCAGTGCCGACGGCAAGGCGGAATACCGCCGTGTCACGCTCGGTCCGGAAATCGACGGCATGCGCGTCGTGCGCGACGGCCTGAAAGCGGGCGAAAAGGTTGTGGTCAACGGCTTGCAGCGCGTGCATCCGGGCGCACCGGTGACGGCCGAGATCGTGGCGATGGATGCCGATCCCGCGGCACAACCTGCCCAGCCGGCTCCTGCCAGATCAGATACCAAAGCTGATGTGAAAACCAGCGCCAAAGCGGATGCTGCGGCAACCAGGAAGGAATAAGCACCATGAATTTTTCCCGATTCTTCGTCGACAAGCCGATCTTCGCGGCCGTCTTGTCGATCCTTATCTTCGTCGGCGGGCTGATTGCCATCTTCAACCTGCCGATCTCGGAATACCCGGACGTGGTGCCGCCCTCCGTGGTGGTGCGCGCGCAATATCCCGGCGCCAACCCCAAGGTGATCGCCGAGACCGTGGCTGCGCCGCTGGAAGAGCAGATCAACGGCGTGGAAAACATGCTCTACATGTCGTCGCAAAACACCGCCGACGGCGCATTGGCGCTGACCGTGACCTTCAAGGTCGGCACCGACGTCGAGCAGGCCGAAACGCAAGTGCAAAACCGCGTGCAGCGCGCCTTGCCGCGCCTGCCCGATGAAGTGCGCCAGATCGGCGTGACGACCGTCAAGTCCTCGCCCAACCTGACCATGGTGGTGCACCTGCTGTCACGCAACGGCCGCTATGACGACCTGTATCTGCGCAACTACGCCGTGCTGAACATCAAGGACCAGCTCGACCGCATTCCAGGCATGGGCGAAACCAATCTGTTCGGTTCCGGTGATTACGCCATGCGCGTCTGGCTCGACCCGCAAAAGGTGGCCGCACGCGGCTTGACGGCGAGCGACATCGTCAACGCCATCCGCGAGCAAAACGTGCAGGTGGCGGCAGGCGTGATCGGTTCTTCGCCGTCGAAGAACGCCGAATTCCAGCTCACCGTCAACACCCAGGGACGCCTGAAGACCGAGGAAGAGTTCGGCAACATCATCGTCCAGACCAATGCCGACGGCGCCGTCACCAAATTGCGCGACGTGGCCCGCCTTGAACTGGGCTCCAATTCCTACGACCTGCGTTCGCTGTTGAACAACAAATCGGCCGTGGCCATCGGTATCTTCGAAGCACCCAACGCCAACGCGCTGCAATTGTCGTCCAACGTGCGCGCCAAGATGGAAGAGCTGAAGAAAGACTTCCCCGAAGGCGTCGATTACGACGTGGTCTACGATCCGACGCAATTCGTGCGCGAATCGATCCGCGCCGTGATCCACACGCTCCTGGAAGCCATCGCCCTCGTGGTGCTGGTGGTGATCGTGTTCCTGCAAACCTGGCGCGCGTCCATCATCCCGCTGCTTGCGGTGCCGGTTTCCATCGTCGGCACCTTCGCCGTGATGCTGGCCTTCGGCTTCTCTATCAACACGCTATCGCTGTTCGGTTTGGTGCTCGCCATCGGGATCGTGGTCGACGACGCCATCGTGGTGGTGGAAAACGTGGAGCGCAACATCGCCAACGGCCTCACGCCGCGCGATGCCACGATCCAGGCAATGAAGGAAGTCAGCGGCCCCATCGTGGCGATTGCTCTGGTGCTGTGCGCCGTGTTCGTGCCCATCGCTTTCGTTTCCGGCCTGACCGGTCAGTTCTACCGCCAGTTCGCCTTGACGATTGCGATTTCGACCGTGATTTCGGCCTTCAGCTCTCTGACCCTGGCGCCGGCGCTTGCCGCCAGCCTGTTGAAGCCGCACGATGCACCGAAGGACCGTTTGTCCAGGATCATGGACGCATTGTTCGGCAAATTCTTTGCCTGGTTCAACCGCTTCTTCTCGGCTGCTTCGCATCGCTACGAAGTCGGCGTCAAGGGCGTGCTCTCGCGCAAGGCCGTTGCCATTGGCGTCTACCTCGTGCTGGCGGCGTCGGCCGTGTTCATGTTCAAGGCCGTGCCTGCGGGCTTCGTGCCGGGCCAGGACAAGCAATACCTGGTCGGCTTCGCGCAATTGCCCGATGCCGCCTCGCTGGAGCGTACCACGCAAGTGATCCGCCGCATGTCCGACGTGGCCAAGGAAATCCCCGGTGTGGAATCGTCGGTGGCCTTCCCCGGGCTGTCGATCAACGGTTTCACCAATGCGCCCAATGCCGGCATCGTGTTCACCACGCTGAAACCGTTCGACGAGCGCACCAGCCCGCAACAATCGGGCCCGGCCATCGCCGCTGAAATCAACAAGCGCATGGGTTCGATCCAGGATGCCTTCGTCATGGTCTTCCCGCCGCCGCCCGTCAACGGCCTCGGCACCATCGGCGGCTTCAAGCTGATGATAGAAGACCGCGGCAACCTCGGTTTCGACCAACTCTATCAAGCCACGCAGGCGGTACAGATGAAGGCCTGGCAGGACCCGAAACTGGCCGGTGTGTTCTCCAGCTTCAAGATCAACGTGCCCCAGCTCTATGCGGACGTGGACCGTACCAAGGCCAAGCAATTGGGCGTGCCGCTCGAGACGATCTACCAGACGCTGCAGATCAACCTCGGTTCGTATTACGTGAACGATTTCAACCAGTTCGGCCGCACTTATCAAGTGCGCGTCCAGGCAGATGCGCCGTTCCGCTCGCATGCCGAAGACATCGCCCAGCTCAAGGTGCGCAACGATAAGGGCGAAATGATTCCGCTGTCCTCGCTGATGCGCGTCAAGGACAGCTACGGCCCGGACCGCGTGCAGCGCTACAACGCCTATGTCGCGGCCGACCTGAACGGCGGCCCGGCACCGGGCATCTCGTCCGGCGAAGCGCAAGCCGAGATGGACAAGATCTTGAAGGAAACGCTGCCCAAGGGCATCAGCTACGAATGGACCGACCTGACCTATCAAGACATCCTGGCCGGCAATACCATGGTGCTGGTGTTCCCGCTGTGCGTGCTGCTGGTATTCCTGGTGCTGGCCGCGCAATATGAAAGCTGGACGCTGCCGCTGGCCGTGATCCTGATCGTGCCGATGTCGATTCTGTGCGCGCTGACCGGCGTCAAGCTCACGCACGGAGACAACAACGTCTTCACCCAGATTGCGCTATTCGTGCTGGTGGGGTTGGCGTCGAAAAATGCGATCCTGATCGTGGAATTCGCCCGCGAACTGGAAGAGCATGGCCGGACCACGCTGCAAGCCGCACTCGAAGCTTGCCGCTTGCGTCTGCGCCCGATCCTGATGACCTCGATCGCTTTCATCATGGGCGTGGTGCCGCTGGTGTTCTCGCACGGCGCCGGTTCTGAAATGCGCCATGCCATGGGCGTGGCCGTATTCGCCGGCATGCTGGGCGTAACCTTCTTCGGCTTGTTCCTCACACCCGTCTTCTATGTCCTGTTGCGTACGCTCGCCAAGCGGCTGGCCCATGAGCCGGCCGCGCATGGTGTGCGCGTTATTGAAGGGAGCCACTGATGGCTGACAAAATCAATCCGCTGTTGTCCGCCTTGGCCGCGGCGCTGATCCTGGCCGCTTGCGCCGCGCCGGAATTCAAGCAGCCGCAAATCGACGTGCCTGCGGCTTTCAAGGAAAGCGTGAACCCGCAAACGGCAAGCGCGCAAACCGCGGCGGACGGCACAAGCTGGCAGCAAGCCAAGGCTGCCGAAGCCCAGCCGCGCGGCGAGTGGTGGCTTGCATTCAACGATCCGACGCTGAACCAGTTGATCGACCAGGCTACGCAAGCCAATGCCAATCTTGCCGTGGCGGCTGCGCGCGTGAAACAGGCGCGCGCCATCGCCGGCATTGCCGAAGCCGATCGCATCCCGCAAATCGGCGTCTCTGCCGGCGCCACGCGCGAGCGGCTATCGCCCTTGTCGTTGGGCCTGCCGCAAGGCAGCATCGTACCGCCTGCTAACGTCTACCAGGCCAATCTGACGGCAAGCTACGAGGTCGACCTGTTTGGCCGCGTATCTTCCAACGTGGCGGCGGCGCGCTCGGACGAAGCGGCGAGCGAGGCACAATACCGCTCCGTGCTGCTCTCGCTGCAAGCCGATGTGGCGCAAACCTACTTCCGCCTGCGCGAAACCGATGCCGAACTCGACACCTTGAATGAAACCGTCAAGCTGCGCGAGGAAAGCGTGCGCGTCAACCAGCGCCGTTATGACCTGGGCGACCTTGGCGAATTCGATTTGTCCCGTGCCAAGACCGAACTCGCCACCTCGCGTGCCGAGGCGGTCGGCCTGCAGCAGCAGCGCGTGACCAATGAGCATGCGCTGGCCGTCCTCCTGGGCAAGCCGGCATCGAGCTATAACGCCGAGCATAACCCGTTGAAGGAAGGCGTGGCATTCCCGGGCATCCCCGCGGGACTGCCTTCGGCCTTGCTCGAACGCCGTCCCGACATCGTCATCGCGCAAAAGAACATGGAAGCCGCCAATGCCCGTATCGGCGTGGCTCGTGCCGCGATGTTCCCGGCGATCAATCTGAACGCCGGTGCCGGCGGCACGGCCAACACCTTCCCCGACGTGTTCCAGTGGCCCAACCGCTCGTGGCTCCTGGGAGCCTTGCTCAACATGCCGCTTCTCGACGGCGGGCGCAACAAGGCCAATGTCGAGCGCAGCAAGGCGGCGCTGGAGGAAGCTGTGGCGTCTTATCGTCAAAGCACGCTGGCCGCTTTCGCCGAAGTGGAGGACAACCTGGCCGGCTTGCGCATCCTGGCAGGCCAATCGGAACAGATCGATGCCGCCGTGGTGTCGGCCCAGCGTTCTACGCAACTGGCGCAACAGCTTTACGATGCCGGCCGCTCCAGCTATCTCGATCTGCTCGACGCCCAGCGCAACCTCGCTACAGTACAGCGCAACGCGGTGCAATTGCGCGGTACGCGTGCGGTGACCACGGTCGCGCTGATCCGCTCGCTGGGCGGCGGCTGGGATGCGTCTGCAGGTGCATCGGTAGCGGTCGCGCAGCAATGATGTAACGGTGTTTCGCCCCTTTGCGATGCGGCGGTGCCGACCGCCGCATCGTTTTTTTGCCAGGACGCGCAGCGGGTCGCGGCTGCGAAACTGTTTCAAAACGAGTAGGATGGTGTTGCAAAACCCGCCCCTGCCCGTTCCCAAGCAGTTTCTACATTTATAAAAACGATGAGGATAGCTAGGATGAGAATGAAAGCAATTTGCGCCGCTGCGGCTCTGTGGTGTTCCGCTGCCGCTGCTTACGCGGAAGGTGTGACTCCCGATTCCGTATCGTTCGAATATGGTACGGGCAACGTCACCAGGCTGGCTCGTGTCGGCATGCAATGGGATTGGGACAGGGCATGGTTCGATTCCAACGGCACGCGCATCGGCGGCTACTGGGACCTGACCTTGGCGGATTGGCAGGCGCGTGCCTGGGACGGTGTGGACGGCCACGACCGCAATCTGGCCGACATCGGCTTCGCGCCTGTATTCCGTTTTGAAAACGACAGCAGGGTCGGCTTCTACGGGGAGGCGGCCGTAGGCGTCAATCTACTGTCGCGCTTGTATGAAAACAACCGGCGCAACTTCTCCACCTCCTTTCAGTTCGGCGACCACCTCGGTTTCGGCTACGAGACCAAGAGCTGGAGCGTGGGCGTCAAGCTGGAGCACTTCTCCAACGGTTCCATCAAACATCCGAACCCCGGCGCGAACTTCGTCATGCTGGGGGTGGACTTCAAGCTCTGAGAGGCAGAGGGCCATCAAGGCCCGCCCAGCAGCGGGTCGGCAGCCACGTGGACGCGCACTCCTTTCACATCCACGCCGGCCGGTGCGATCGCCGACAAGTCGAACGGCGCGCTGTTGAGCGTCGAAAAGTGCCAGGCAAAGGTGCGGCCATCCTTGCTGAAGCGCACGATCTCGCCATCGGTGACGTTGACCCATTTCGTGGCCGAAGTGAGCGATATGGTGCGCTCCGCCGCTTCATTGCTTGCGGCGTCGCCATAGGTATTGGTTTTGATGCCGTCGGCCTGTGCCGCAGTCGTCAGTGAAGCCAGCAAGACTGCTGCGATCCAGAATTTGGGGTGTGTGATCATGGTATTACTCCTTATGCAATGACAGCAAACGGAATGCGATCAGCATTCTCGTTCGCGTTTATTTCTCCCTGCATGGAGTAAAACTGCGCGCGGCGCACAAATATTCCAAACTATATTTTTGCTTCGCTGGGGAATAAAACAGGAAATGGACGGGTCGAGGGCGGTCAAATGCGCGCTGCGCCCAGGTCGAGCATCAGGCGCCGGAGGCGCGCAGAGCTTCGCGTGCCAGCCATTCATCCACGGCTTCCCCCATGGTCTTGCCGGCGGCGGCCTTCATCCACGCCATGAAGGAGCGGTCGAATTTGAAATGCTCTCCGCACGCCTTTCTGAAGAAGCGGCGCACGTTTTGCGTGTTGCGGTAATGCGCGTCGATCAAGGTAGTGCGGTCGATGGGTGCGGCATGCCAATCGAATGAAACACCGGTCATTTCGCCCTTACCCCGCCACGCGCGCGCTCTGGGCCAACTGCGCCAGATAAGTGTGGACCTGCGCCACTACAGCCGCTCCCTCACCCACTGCAGCCGCCACGCGCTTGGTCGAATTTGCCCGCACGTCGCCGATGGCAAACACACCGGGCACGCTGGTTTCAAGCGAATAATGCATCGCGCGGTCCGGCTCGCGCACGTCGGCCCCGGTCACCACGAAGCCCTTGCCGTCCAACTGTACCGGACAGGTACGCAGCCAAGCCGAATTCGGGTCGGCGCCGACGAAGGAAAACACCTGCCGCACGTCGAAATCATTGTTAACCGGCTCGCCGGTAGCGCGGCATAGCACGGTCACGCCCGACATGCCGCCTTGCTCGCCATGCAGAGCTGTCACCGTACTGTGCGTGTGCAAGGTCACGTTGGGCAAGGCTTTGATGCGGTCGATCAGGTAGCGTGACATGCTCGCCTCGAGCCCCGGTCCGCGCACCATCAGGTGCACATGTGCGGCATGGGAAGCGAGGAACACCGTGGCTTGCCCCGCCGAATTACCGCCGCCGATCACGATCGCTTCGCGTCCCTTGCACAGCTTGGCCTCGATCGGCGAAGCCCAATAGAACACGCCGCTGCCTTCGTGACGCTGCAGATTCTCGATCTCGGGATGGCGGTACACCGCGCCGCTGGCAATCACCACGGAACGCGTCGCAATCCTGGTGCCGCCGGCCAGTTCGAGCCGCATGGGCGATTCACCGCACCGCAGGGCCGCCACTTCTGTCGGAATCGCCACGTGCGCACCGAACTTCTGTGCCTGGGCGAAGGCCCGTCCGGCCAGCGCCTGGCCGGTAATGCCGGTTGGGAAGCCGAGATAATTCTCGATGCGCGCCGATGCCCCGGCCTGGCCGCCCGGTGCATGCGCATCGAACAGCGCCACCGATAATCCCTCGGAGGCGGCGTACACTGTCGCGGCCAAGCCCGCCGGCCCGGCACCGACCACCACCACGTCGTACACGTGCTCGGGATCGAACTCGGGAATCAGGCCCAGATGCGAAGCCAGCCGTCCGACATCGGGAGCGCGCAGGATGCTGCCGTCCTGGCATAGCACCAGCGGAAAATCCTCTGCGGAAGGCGAGAGCCGCTGGATCACCTCGACCGCTTCCGGGTCATTCTGCGCATCGATGACGGTGTGCGGGTAGCCGTTGCGGCGCAGGAAGCTCTGCAATGCCAGCAAGCCCGGCCGCTTGCCGCAGCCGAGCAGCACCGGCCCGCTGCCTTGCTCGATCAGGTTGACGCGACGCAAGATGAGGGCGCGCATGATGCGCTCGCCCAATTCGGCCTCGGCCGTGATCAGCGCGCGCAGGTTTTCGGGATTGATGTGCAGCACTTCGACGGGTTCAAGCGCCAGAATGTCGGCCATCGCCGCACGCCCGGAAAGCTGCCCGACCTCGCAGGCGAAGTTGCCCGGGCCCTGTTCCGGCGGGCGCGTCTCTCGTCCCATGCCATCGCGCAATACGACCTGGATACGCCCGCGCAGCACCACCACCATGCCCACGGCGCGGTCGCCGATGCGGCACAGGTAGTCGTCGCGGCCGAATTGCCTGACCGTACCGAAGCGCATCATGCGTGCGATCTCGGCTTGCGTCAGACGGGGAAATGCCTGGTGCTTGCGATTTTGCAGAACGGAAAATGGTGCCTCGAGTGCGGCGTCGCTTGCGGGATCGGGCTGCGCGACGGCGGCGAACGCCGAACCGACACCGCCCATCGCCGTCATTCCTGCTGTGGGTTTTCCAGGGGGGAGAGGCATGATATTTCCTCTTGGAGAGATGACGGGATTTTACCTCATCGGATCGCCTCCCTCCGTTCGGGCAGCTCCGGCGCTCCCGACGGGCGAGCCGCCTTTGTTCCGCGTCCGTATCGCCGACGCCACATGTCGCGCATGACCGCCGCACCAAGCGCGCGGGGCGCAGTACAATAAGAAGCCATTTCAAAAAGCCCATGGCGTTGTTGCCGCTCCTTGCCGTACAGTCGTACTGTCTTCGTCGCGACGCCTAGCCCTGGTCATTTTGAAACGGGTTCTAAATCTTTAATAAGCCATCTCAAGAAGCTTATCGTCGCAAGCGCCGTCCGGTTGCCTGAAGCGATGCCAAGGTTCTCCGGACCATGACAATCGCATGGGAGGAAGCCGTGAAGTTCGCCAATCTGAAAATAGGGGCACGCCTGAGCTTGGCCTTTGGCCTGCTCGTCCTGCTGTTCATCGTCAATATCGGCATCTCGCTGCACAGCATGCGCGGCGCCGAGCAGCGCATGAACAACATCATCGACGACCGCTACAAGAAGGTGTCGCTCTCGACCGAGATCAAATACAACGTCGCGCAAATTCACCAGTACATGCGTGACGCCCTGATCGCCGGCGACGCCGGCGGCGTCAATAAACAATCCGAAGCAATCGGCGCGGTGCGCGCGAGGAACAAGGAATTGCTCGACGTTTTCGACAGGATCATCAATACCGTCAAGGCGAGGGAACTTTTCACCAGGCTCGAAGAGGCGCGCGCCAAGGATTTGCAATTGCAGGGCGAGCTGTTCGGCCTGCTTTCGGACGGCAAGGCGGAGGAGGCCAAAGCGCTGTTAAACGGCAAGCTGGCCCAGACGGAGCGCGACTACGTGCAGCTTCTCACTGAAATGGCCGCCTTCCAGTCCGGCATCATGGACAAGGAGGCGCAAGCCTGCAAAGCCGAATTCGCCGAGGCGCGCAATATGTTGCTGATCATCGCTGCCATCGCCGTCGCCATCGCCATTGCGGCGGCTTGGTACGCCACGCGCAGCATCACCGCCCCGATGAATGAGGCCGTCGAAGTCGCGCGTCGCGTGGCCGGTGGCGACCTCATGGCGCGTATCGAAGTGCGTTCCTCCGACGAAACCGGTCAAATGATGCAAGCTTTGAAGGACATGAACCAAAGCCTGATCGGTATCGTCAGTCAGGTGCGCAGCAGCACCGAAACCATCGTTACCGCCTCGGGCGAAATCGCCATGGGCAACATGGACCTGTCCTCGCGCACCGAGCAACAAGCCAGCTCGCTCGAAGAAACCGCCTCTTCCATGGAAGAACTCACCTCCACTGTCAAGCAGAATTCCGACAACGCGCACCAGGCTAACCGGCTGGCCAGCGCCGCCTCCGACGTCGCCGCCAAGGGCGGTTCGGCCGTTTCCGAAGTCGTCGATACCATGGGTGCCATCAATGACGCTTCGAAAAAAATCGTCGACATCATCGGCGTCATCGACGGCATTGCCTTCCAGACCAATATACTGGCATTGAATGCGGCCGTCGAGGCTGCGCGCGCCGGCGAGCAGGGGCGCGGCTTTGCCGTGGTTGCGGCCGAGGTGCGTACCTTGGCACAACGCTCGGCCATCGCCGCCAGGGAAATCAAATCCTTGATCGGCGATTCGGTGGACAAGGTCGGCGCTGGCGCCAAGCTGGTCGACCAGGCCGGCGCGACCATGCGGGAAGTCGTCGCCAGCGTCAAACACGTCAGCGACATCATCGGTGAGATCACCTCGGCGGGACAGGAACAGACCGCCGGCATCGAACAGATCAATCAGGCCATCATGCAGATGGATAACGTTACGCAGCAAAACGCGGCCCTGGTCGAGCAAGCCGCTGCCGCCGCACAAAGCATGCAAGAACAGGCGGCGGCTTTGTCGCAAATCGTTGCCGTCTTCAAGATATCCGAAGACGCCATCGCCGCCGCTCGCACCAGGACTCAGCCGGCCGCCGCGCGCAAGCCGGCCAGGGAGTTGGCGGTATCGCCCAAAACTCCGGCGTTGGTGCGCGCACCGCAGCTCGCAAGGGCCGACGACGATTGGGAAGAGTTCTAGCCTCGCGCGGAGACAGCCGCCCGCGGGCATGCGGCCGCGCCGCAAAAAGAAACAGGACGCCGCACCCGAAGGTGGCAGGCGTCCTGCACAGCCGTACCGCTCCAATACAGGGAGCTTTCTTCAAATTGTGCTTGATGCCGGATACAACACGCCAGGCTAAGCGCTCCGACATCGATACGTTTCTTATACTTCTCCTTCCCCCTGACTGCATTATTGAGTGCCGAGCGTCTTGAAACAAGGAACGATTGAGTGATTTATCCATCTTTTACATTCGCGTTGTTTTCCTGCCGTCTTCACGTCTGCCAATGGAAACCCGCTATTAGCCCGTGCCAGGACTGCAAAACGCCAGAGGAGCGAATTCCTGCACTGCCAACCGCTGCATGGCCTGATCGTGCTCTTTGTCGCTTCGGCGCAGCGGAACGAACGAGCTTGAGCAAAGGGCGGGCCTTGCGTCGTGGATGACGAAGCGCTCTTTCTTCATGAGGCGGTCGAAATCAAGATTCATAGCCATGCGGAGGATTTTGCGCGAGGCGTATGGGCAGAGCAGACGGAGGAGCGCCTCTTCTGGTATCAAAAACTTTTCGATGCCCGTGGCCGGGGAGACAGTCAGGGGCAAACGTTGCCGGCTTGTCCATAAACGCGGCACAACACAGCGGGTCGAGTCGATCACATCCTCCTTGGTGGATGCCGGAAGGGTCTCAAAATAATGTCAAAAATCAGCCATTTACGACATATTTCCTTGACGCATTCTAGCTTTTGGCCGATAATTCAGGTGTCTTAACTTTTGGAGTTCCCTCGTGGGTACGATCAGCGATTGTAGTAGTTGCCGATCCGCGTTGGCTCTGAACTGGTAAATCCTCTGCAGTTGGAAAATTCTTGAAATCGTAGCGAGTGGTCCAAGATTGGGCCGCACAGATTTTTAGAACGGCCCATTCCCCTGCCGCGATTTGCCCAGTGCAGATGGCGGTATCAAGATGTCAATGGTCAAGCCATTGATGTTTTCTTTCCCCAATTACTTTTCTGTTGATTGTTTGGCCGTTTGGCTGCCTATGCGATGCAGGCAGGCTGAGCTTCGCTTGGTTGCGTTTCCTGCACCGAGCCGGTTACGCGTGTGAGCGTTTGTTCCCACGTGAAACTTTGCCCGACGAACATACTCCAAAAATTAGATGAGCCATCTGATGCCGCGCATCAGATCCGATTGACGAACAGGAGCATCCGTGAACAGCGAGTATCCCAGTCGACCCCGTCGACAACCTGAACTAACCGCACAGGCGACCGGCCGCGGCATGCTCACTCTTCGAAAGGCGCAAGCACTCATGCGCTGATCCTGCGAAGCAAGCTGCCTCCGGCGCAAGATAGAAAACGCGCAACATCTGACGCGCACATCTGATTTAAGGAGCAGCATCATGAACTTCGCATTGATGGTTTCACACCTCCCCGCCGTCCAACACGACCAATACGTGCAGGACTCGACCAACGCCGCCAAGGCTTGGGGCAAGCAATACAACTTTTTCCGTCGTCTCAGCCGTCTGTTCAGCAACTAGGCTGCGGTAGCGCACGCCATCCGGCCAGTGCGGCCGGATGGCAACGAAATCCCACGCGCGGCAGCGCCGCGTGCATCAAGAAATCGTTGGAGAAGAACAATGTCGGACAACAAAAAACAAGCCGTGCTCGACAGCGCCCACCTGGGAGATATCAGGGGCGCCTTCGGCACCATCAACCGGCACGACACCGGCCCGCGTCAGGGCTGGTCGGCGCGCCTCAAAACCTTGCTCGCCATCCTCGGCCCGGGCCTCATCGTCATGGTTGGCGATAACGACGCGGGCGCCTTCAGCACCTATGCCCAGGCCGGCCAGAACTACGGCACCGCCTTGCTCTGGACGCTCGCGCTGCTCATTCCCGTGCTTTACGTAAACCAGGAAATGGTGCTGCGCCTTGGGGCCGTCACCGGCGTCGGGCATGCGCGCCTGATCCTGGAGCGCTTCGGCAAATTCTGGGGGGCCTTTTCCGTCATCGACTTGTTCCTCTTGAATGCGCTGACCATCGTCACCGAATTCATCGGCATCAGCCTGGGCTTTTCCTATCTTGGCTTACCCAAGGTCGAAGGCGTGCTATGCGCCGCCGTGCTCGTCATTGCCGCCGGCAGCACCGGCGACTTCCGCCGCTTCGAACGCTTTTCCATGGTGCTGGTGGCCGGCAGTCTGCTCTTGATCCCTCTGGTCTTCATGGTGCACCCGCCGGTCGGCACCGTCGTGCATGACTTCCTCGTTCCGCACATGCCCACCGATGCCCCCGTGTCCGACGTCATGCTGCTCATCATCGGCATCGTCGGCACCACCGTCGCGCCTTGGCAATTGTTCTTTCAGCAAAGCTACGTCATCGACAAGCGCATCACCCCGCGCTTCATCCGCTATGAGCGCATCGACCTCTGGCTCGGCATCATCCTTGTCGTGGTCGGTTCGGTTGCCATCATGGCTTGCATGGCCCACGTCTTCGCCGGCAAGCCTGAAGCCGGCCAATTCGTCGATACTGGTGCCGTCGCCGCCGCGCTCGCCAAATACTGCGGCCGCGTGCCCGGCATCCTGTTCGCCGTCGCCCTGATCGACGCCTCCATCATCGGTGCCGCCGCCATCTCGCTCTCCACGGCTTACGCGGTGGGCGACGTGCTCGCGCTCAAGCACTCGCTGCATCGCAAGCCGGGCGACGCCAAGATGTTCTACGGCATCTACGTCGCCCTGATCGCCGTCGCCGCCGCACTCGTGCTGTTGCCGCACGTGCCGCTCGGCCTGTTGACCAATGCCGTGCAGACCATGGCCGGCGTGCTGCTGCCTTCAGCCTCCGTGTTCCTGCTCCTCCTGTGCAACGACAAGCAAGTGCTGGGCCCTTGGACCAATAGCCGCGCCACCAATGTCTTCACCGCCGTCATTGTCGGCGTGCTGGTGGTGCTGTCCATTGTCCTGACCGCCGCCGTGGTTTTCCCCGACATCAGCGGCGAGAACATTGTCGAAATCCTGGTGATCGGCGGTGTCGTCGGCCTTGTTGTCGCCATCGGCTATTTCGCCCTGCGCGCGCATCGCATGGCCAACGGCGAACTGCCTGAAACGGAGGAAGCCAAGCCCTCGCGCAAGGAAATGGACAACTGGCGTATGCCCCCGCTCGAAGAGCTTGCGCCGGCCCAGCTCTCCGGTCCGACTCGCGTCTGGATGGGGGTGCTGCGGGGCTATCTCCTGGTCGCCGTATTGATGGTCATCATCAAGGTCATACAGCTCGCCAACTAACCGCCTGCAAGCATGACGGCGGCAGAAATACAACGCCGCCGTCCAATAAAAAATTCAGCGCTTGGCCCTTTGCATAGAGGGCTGCTATATTCCTGCCCGGAAGCGGAAGGATGCCATGCGCCCATACATGATAGGGAACTAACGTGCAACGCCTCACCAATCAGCATATCCTGCAATTAACACTTTGCGCCATAGCGCTGGCCGCGGCATCGTTCGCGCATGCCGATGAGCCAGCCCAAGCAAGCGGCGGCTGGCAACTGAACGGCCAGCTTACCTACACGGATCAGTACCATCCGTCCTTCGCGGCTCCCTATGGCGGCCCCAACAGCCTCACGTCCTCGTCCGTCAACGAAGAAACGGCGGACATCACGCTCTTCGCCGGCCATCGCCTGTGGGACGGCGGCGAGTTTTGGTTCAATCCCGAGATCGACCAGGGGCGCGGTTTGTCCGATACGCTGGGCGTCGCGGGCTTTCCCAGCGGGGAAGCCTACAAGATCGGCGCCAACGCTCCTTATCTGCGTATCCCGCGCGCCTTCGTGCGCCAGGTGTTCAACTTCGGCGGCAATGAAAACGCCGCGCAGCAAGTCGATGCAGCCCCGAACCAGCTCCCGGAGACCGTAGCGGCAGACAATCTGACGCTAACGATAGGCAAGTTTTCCGTGGTCGATATCTTCGACGCCAACAGCTATGCTCACGACCCGCGCAGCGACTTCCTCAACTGGTCCTTGATCGACGGCGGCGCTTTCGACTATGCCGCCGATGCCTGGGGCTTTACCAACGGTATTGCGCTCGAATGGAACACCGGAGACTGGAGCGCGCGGACCGGCCTGTTTCAGATGTCGGAAGTGCCCAACGCCAAGGTGGCCGGCTATCACTTCCACAACTTCATGAGCGTGGCCGAGTTGGAGCGGCGCCACAAATGGGGCGACCATCCTGGCAAGATCAAACTCACCGTCTATGCCAACCGCGCCGACATGGGCAGCTATGCCGACGCCCTCGCGCTCGCTCAAGCCACGGGCGGCAAGCCGGACACGTCCCTCGTGCGTAACACCAGCACCAGTGCCGGTTTCGTCCTCAACCTGGAACAGGAAGTGGCCGACAACGTCGGCATCTTCGCCCGCGCAAGCGCCCGCAATGGCGGCTACGAAGCCTATGAGTTCAGCGACATCGACCGCTCCGTCTCCGCCGGCGTTTCACTGCAGGGAGCGCTGTGGGGCAGGGCACAAGACAAACTGGGCCTGGGCGTGGCGGTCAATGCCCTCTCGGGCGACGCGCAGCGTTACTTCGCAGCGGGCGGCATGGGCATCCTGATCGGCGACGGCAAACTCGACTATGCGCACGAACAAATCGCCGAAGCCTTCTACTCCTTCAAACTCATGAAGCAAGTCAGCCTGGCCGCCGATTATCAACGGATCGTCAATCCAGCCTATAACCAGGACCGCGGCCCGGTCAATGTCTACGCGCTACGCCTGCACGCCGAATATTGATGGTCAACACTATCGCGCCGTCCATCATCCTTGCCCTCATCCTGTTGGCCGCAGCCATCGCGGCCACATGGGCGGGGGCCATCCGCGCCGGCAGGATAGCGATCTCACCCTGGCTCATTCCCTTCATCGCCGCAAGCTGCGGCGCCTACGCAGCCGGCATTCTGCAGCCGGCAGGTGCCTTGGCGCTGGCCATTTCCGCGAGCTGCGCCCAAGTCTGGCGCAATAGCGCAAACAAGGCGGCACGCCTCGTTTCGGGCATCGTGTTGCTGTTGGCGATTTTCGCCCTCGGCACCCACAAGCTGCCCGGCTTCGACAATCCCATTGTCATCGCCGCCCAAACCCTCTCGCCCGGCGCGCCGCCGTTCACACAATACGCGAACTTCGACAAAGGCGCAGCCGGCCTCATCCTGTTGGCGTTGGCATGCCGCAAGAGCGGAACAAGTGCGCAATGGCGCATTACGCTGCAACGCGCACTGCCGATCGGCGCCATCACGGTGATCGCCGTGCTGGGTACGGCAATGGCAACAGCTTACGTGCGCCTCGATCCCAAGTTCAACGAAACCGCGGCCATCTTCATCACAGTCAACCTGTTTTTCACCGTCGTGGCCGAAGAAGCCCTGTTCCGCGGCTTCATCCAGCAGCAACTGACAGACATGGCCGGAAGCACCAAGCCGGCAGCCGCCATTGCTGCGTTCGTCTCAGCCGTGCTGTTCGGCGCCGCCCACGTGGGAGGCGGAGCAACATTCGCCGCCTTGGCAACGCTGGCCGGCTTTGGCTATGCCTGGGCATACCAGGCCAGCGGCCGCATCGAGGCACCCATCCTGGTTCACTGCGTGGTGAACGCCATTCACTTTACTTGTTTTACGTATCCGTACCTGATCGAAGCAAGGTAATGGCCGGACTGCTCGCGGCGGCCAGGCTCGAGTTGCCTGCGGCTTCTATAGTCGCGCTGCCGCACGTGTAAGAGCTACGATGGATGCCGGGCTGGCGTCAACCTGCCTGCAAGGTTGCCAATTGCCTCTGCAGCCAATCGCGCACCGCCGTTTCCACCGTCAGCGCCAGCGTCCGCTCATAAGCCGCAGCCGCCAGCTCGTGCCGGCCCGCCAGTGCGGCCAGGCGGGCCTTGGCCGCCCACCAGGGCTGGTGCGTCGATAGCGATTCGTCTTCCATGGCTTCCAGCAGGCGCAAGCCCGCCGGCGCGCCGCTTGAGCCCAGACCCAGCGCCACGGCATGCCCGATGCGCGCTCCCAGCGTAGGGGAGAGCGTCAGCAAGCGCGAATACAGGCTGGCGATGTCGTCCCATGGCATGCTTCCCGCAATCACACCATGCATTTGCGCCGCCTGTATCGCCGCCTCAAGCTGATAAGGCCCGGGCCGCCCCAGTCTCGCGGCACGGCTCAGCAAGGCCAGCGCCTCGCGCAGCATGGCCCCGTCCCATCGCCGCGCATCCTGCAGATCGAGCGGCACGAAGCGCCCCGCTTCGTCGAGCCGTGCCGGCCGCCGCGCTTCGCAACAAGCCAGGAGCGATGCCAAGCCCAAGGCTTCCGCCTCGTCGGGCATGGCCTGTGCTGCCAGGAGCCCAAGATAAAGCGCTTCTCCAGCCAAATCGTTCGCCCCATCCTGGTCGAGCTGACCCCAATGCAGGGTATACGCGCCATAGATCGCTTCCAGCACCGAAGCCAGCCGTTCCGGCCGCTCCGCCGGTTCCGGCTCCTCGAAGCGGATCGCCGTCGCCTTGATCTTGGCCTTGGCGCGCACCAGGCGCTTGGTCATCGTCTCGGGCTTGACCAGATAAGCGCTGGCAATGCGGTTGGCGTCGAGCCCCAGCACTGTCTGCAGCATCAGCGCGCTGTGGATCTCCGGGTCGATCGCCGGGTGCGCGCAGATGAACAGCAGCTTCAGGCGGTGGTCGGGAAATGCTGCGGCTTCAGGCGCGTATTCGCCACTACCTTCGCCTTCGGCCGGAAACAGCGCCAGCAGGGCCGGGTCTTGCGCCAGTTTTTCGCGCCGCGCCTGCATCAATAGTGTGCGCTTGGCCGTCGTCAGCAACCAGGAGTCGGGCGAAGAGGGCACGCCATCGACAGGCCAGCGCGCCAGGGCCGTGGCAAAGGCCTCGGCCAGCGCATCTTCCGCCGCGGCGATATCGCGCCACTGCCAGGCCAGCCAGGACAGCAGCCGGCCGTAGCTCGTGCGCGCAGCCTGCTCGGCCGCCGCGGCGGCCAGGCCGGCAAGCTCGGTAGCGGGAGCGTTCACTTCCCGACCGACGGCATGACCGCCCACACCTCGGTGCTCCCCACCAGCGAACTCGGGCTGCGCTCGGCCCACTTCAAGGCTTCTTCCAGCGAGGGCACGTCGATCAGGACGTAACCGCCGAGCAAATCCTTGGTCGTGGCGAACGGGCCATCCTGCACCTGGCGCTTGCCGTCGCGCACGCGCACCGTGGTGGGGCTGGTGTAGTCGAGGCGATTGCCGCCGCGCAAAATGCCCTCGGCCGACATCGTGTCCATATAGCGGCGCCATTCCTGCAAATATTCGACACCGCGCACCGGATCGTAATTGCGCTCGTAGATTTCCACCGGTTGTTGAAACGTCAAAACGAATTCCATGATCTCTCCTTGACCGCCGGATAGTGCTGGGCGGCAAATTGTGACGCGGCACCATGCCTTGTCTATCAGGCAGATGCGCGAGGAAGAAGCAAACGGACAAACCAGATGAAAAATATCACGGGACGCTCGTAAGCGCAGAACGCATTTGCCCGCGCAGCCAGGCATGTCCAGGCACGTCGGCATGCCGGCGATGGAAGTAAACCTCCAGCGCGTAGGAAGGAATGGGAAAAGGCGCGGGGAAGATCGCCAAGGGCAGCGCATCTTCCAGCGCTGCGGCGACACGGCGCGGCAGGGTGATCAGATAGTTGGAACGCGCCACAATGAACGGTGCGGCCAGCAGGCTGGGCAACTGTACTGCAACGTCGCGCCTCAATCCCTGGCGTTCCAGTGCGGCGTTGATCACGCTGCCGGCATCGACCCATGGTGTCACGACCACGTGGCGCGCGGCAAGATACTGCTCCAGCGTCAGCGTCCCGCCAATGCCGGGATGGTTGCGGCTCGCCGCCACGACATAATCGTCCTCGAAGCAAGGCATGGCTTCTACGCCTTCATGCACATTGCCCTGCCCATCACGCACGCCGATGGCAAAATGGATGCGCCCGGCTGCCAATTCCTCCAGCGAATCGCGGTGCGTCGAATAGACGACGCGGATGCGCAAATGCGGCGCGCTTTTTTCCAACTGTCCGATCAATGCGGGCAGAAGTGCAAATGCCGTGAAATCGGTCGCAGCAAAGACAAAACTCTGCCGGCTCGTGGCTGGGTCGAATGGCCGAGCTCCCTCCAGGCAGCCATCGAGCAGCAGCAGAGAATCGGATACCGCCTGCGCCATGTGATCGGCACGTGCCGTGGGCCGCATGCTATTGCCGTAGCGCACGAACAATTCGTCCGACATTGTCTCGCGCAGCCTGGCCAGTGCATGGCTGACGGCGGAAGGGCTCATTGCCAATTCATTGGCTGCGGCCGCCACGCTGCCGTGCCGGCGCAAGGCGTCGAACACCAGCAACAGGTTGAGGTCGATGCGCTTTAAGCGATCATGCATGATATTCAGTATGTTGTGAAAATAATGCAGTGCGCGCATTTTATCTCGGCGCTATGATGATTGCTCTTAATGATTATTCTTAAGCCCTACGCATGACCGCCTTTGCCGCCCCTGATTTCGACGAACGTATCGACCGCCGCGCTTCCAATTCGATGAAATGGGGCATCGCGCAAAAGCTGTTGACGCCTGAACAGCTCGCCGCCGATCCGCTGCCGATGTGGGTGGCCGACATGGACTTTCGCGCGCCGGCGCCGGTGCTTGAGGCCTTGCACGAACTGGTATCTTTCGGTGTCCTCGGCTACCCCGGCGGGCCGACCGGGAGTTACCTTGAAGCCGTGACGGGCTGGCAAGCCAGGCGTTTCGGCTGGCAAGTCGACCCCGCATGGGTCGTCCCTGCCTCGGGCGTCATCACGGCGCTCAAGACTGCCATCCAGGCTTTCACGGCGCCGGGGGAGTCCGTCCTGATCCAGCCTCCCGTGTACGTGCACTTCCACCAAGACGTGGCGCTCAATGGCCGCCATGTTGCGCCGGCGCCCCTTGTTCTCGAAGACGGCCGCTACCGCTTCGACGCGGCATTGTTCGAAAAAGCCATCCGCCCAGACACCCGGCTGTTCATCCTCTCCAATCCGCACAACCCCACCGGCAACGCCTGGTCCGAAGCCGAGTTGCGTGCCATGGGTGAAATCTGCCTGCGCCACGACATCGTCGTGATCGCCGACGAGATCCACCAGGATTTCGTGCTGGCGCCGGGCAAGCGGCACATACCGTTCGCTTCGCTCGATGCGCGCTTCGCCGCATGCAGCGTCACTTGCACCTCGGCCAGCAAGACCTTCAATCTCGCCGGGCTGCAATGCGCCAACCTCATTATTCCCGATGCGCGGCTGCGCGCGACCTTCACCAGACAGCTTGAGCGCAACCAATTCAATCTCGTGAACCTGCCGGGAATGGTGGCAACGGAGGCGGCGTACCGCCACGGCGAGCCCTGGCTGGCGGCGCTGCTCGATTACATCGGCGCCAACCAGCGCCATTTCGCCGCCGCAATCAACGCGGCGGACTGGGGCTTGCATGTCCACGATATGGACTCGCTCTACCTCGCCTGGGTGGATTGCCGCCCGCTGGGCATGCCGGCCGAGCAGTTGGAACACTTCATGCTGACCCGTGCCAGGATTTGGTTCGACAAGGGACAGAAATTCGGCGTCGAAGGGCATGGTTTCCTGCGCGCCAACCTGGGATGTCCGCGTGCCGTCGTCGACGAGGCCCTGGCAAGACTGTCCCAGGCAATGCGGAAATGAAGCCCGCGCCGCACGCGATGGAAAACCGCGGAACGGGCGCGCCATCCTTCCGCCCGGCGGGCGAGCAGGACGCGCAACGCTGCTACGACATCGAAGTATCCGCCTACGAAGGCGATGAGGCCGCAACCCGGGAAAAGATCGCCCTGCGCATCGCGCAATACCCGCAAGGCTTCCTGGTCATGGAAATCGGCGGTGAGGGCGGCAGCGCAATCGCCGGCTTCATCAATTGCGGTTGCGCCCATGAAGTGCGGATGTCCGCCGAGGAATTCAAGGAACTCGTCGGCCACGACGCTCTGGCGCGCAACGTCGTCATCATGTCGGTGGTGATTGCGCCGGAATACCAGGGTAAAGGCTACGCTTCACTTCTGATGCGTGAATTTGTCGAACGCATGAAACGCATGGGCAAGCAAACCATACACCTGATGTGCAAGGACCGCCACGTCGGCCTCTACGAAAAGCTCGGCTATCGCTACGTCAAGCCTTCCGAATCGGATCACGGCGGCATGGCCTGGCACGAGATGATTATGGAGCTTTGAGCGCCGGGCTGCGTCATCAATCGCGCCGCGCGGGCAACCGTCGCTCAAGCCAATCGGGCAGCATGGAAACCAGCACGCGGTCGCCCAGCATCCAGTGATGATAAACGGCTGCCGCCGCGTGCAGTCCGGCCAGCCACAAGATTGCGTCGCCCAGCCACCCATGCGCTTCGGCAATCATGGCGCCCAGTGCGTGGTCGGCGGCAAAGGGGGCGATGATATTGAAGCCGCCCACCAGGGTCAGCGGGTGATTCTCCAGCCACGCGCCTGTGATCGCCGTGAGCGGCACAGCGAACAGCAGCAGGTACAAGCCGCCTTGCACGATGCGCGACGCGGAATCCATCCACGGATGCGCCAAGGCCGGGTCCGGACGGCG
The DNA here is from genome assembly GCA_036384915.1 of Burkholderiaceae bacterium. Lineage (GTDB taxonomy): Bacteria > Pseudomonadota > Gammaproteobacteria > Burkholderiales > Burkholderiaceae_D > PKWO01. The sequence continues at coordinate 14,503 of DASVLJ010000024.1, read as the reverse complement.
ATCCACCGCGGCCCAGGCCAGCCGCACCGCGCTGATAAAGAACACCATGATGCCCAAGGTCTCGTGCAATCGCCGGTCGCCGTCGCGTGTCGCGGCATAGACATGTTCTTCCGAGCCGCCCGGCCCCAAGGTAAATGCGGCCAACACCAGCGCTGCCGTGATCCAGTGCAGCGATTGGGCAACAAGGCCATAGCGCGAAATGTCGGGGGAACGCATGACCCGCTCCAAAAAGTCGAGAATCGGTCAATGATACGGCAAGACGGGGCAGGATCGCGAAAACGCCAATTGGCGGCACTGCACAGTAACGTGTTAACATGGGCTTTGCCCCGGCCAGTGGCTTGACTTTATCGTAATATGGGGCAGACGCCAGAGCCATGAAACATACCCTATCCCAAGCGTTGCGCGCCGCGATCCTCGCACTCGGCCTGGTTGCCGGCGCCGGTTCCGCCGATGAACTCGACGACCAAGTCAAAGCGGCCTGTGCCGGCCTGTCGGCGCGCTTCAATAGCAGCGGCCCCAAGAATGACGCCATCGACGACGAGATCGGCAAGGCCATCGACGGCAATGCCGACTTGCGCGCCCTGATCAGCCGCGCGCGCTTTACCGGCAGTGCGCGCACCTGCGGCGGTGATACCAAGGCCGCCGAAACCAAGCTCGATGCGGCGGCCAACGCGCAATTTCCGGGAAGCGCCGCCAAGGCCAAGCGTCTGGTGCAAATCCTCCACTGCACCGAAGCGCGCGCAGGGCGCGAGGCGGCCAGCCTCTGGGACAGCGCGCAATTCTGCACTCAGGCTGTGCGCAATTTCGACAGCTACGTTACGCGCAACCAGCCTCCGCCTCCTCCCTGAAGACGGGGAATGCGGCTGGCACCCCTGGGTTTTCGGGATTGGAATGCCGCTCGACGGAATGGCCGATTTCATGTCGTGCACAGCGGGGCCGACCGGTTTGGCGTGAAATACGTAGTGCATGGCGCAGGGCGTGCCATGGCATACCGCCCGCTTGCACGTTGGCACCGGCAGGATGTTGGCTGCCGTCGGGATGCTATTGCCGGCACTATTTGGCAAACAACTGCCCAATATCCTTGAACGCCTTGAATTCCAGCGCATTGCCGCAAGGGTCGTACAGGAACATCGTCGCCTGTTCTCCCACTTGGCCTTGAAAACGTATATAAGGTTCGATCACGAAGCGCACGCCGAACGAACGCAGGCGCCCGGCCAGGGCTTCCCATTGTGCCCACTCCAGCACCACACCGAAATGCGGCACCGGCACGTCATGCCCGTCCACGGGATTGGTATGCGCATGCGCTTGCGAATCCGTCTTGGGGTGTTCGTGGATCACCAATTGGTGGCCGAAGAAATCGAAATCCACCCACTGCGCGGAAGAGCGGCCCTCGGCCAGACCGAACACCTCACCATAGAAACGCCGCGCCGCGGCCAGGTCGTAAACCGGAATCGCCAAATGGAACGGAGACAAGCTCATCGAAACTCCTGAAAACAAGGATCGCTGTCATTGTAAGCTACCGGCATGAAAGCAAGGGAGATGTCGTCCCCGGCACAGCAATAGACAAGTCACGTAGGGCCATTTCTTCGCCGTTCCGGGCAAGCGCACATCCGATGCGATGGCCGCCGAAGCCTCCTGGATGGCGGACAATGCGCAGTCGAAATTTGTCCCGCTTGAACCGGCTACCCTCGAGTGCCAGAGCGACCCCGGCATGTGAACGTGGGCTGGCGCGACGACAAGTCGACGTTCACCCAACCCGCCGCCAAACCCAATAAAACACCAAAGCCCCCAGTACGCCCTGCAAACCCAGCCGTGCCATGCAAAGCAGGTAATCGAGCCAGGCATACAGGGTAGGCGAGCCGTTGCGGTAAAAATCCACCGCATGTCCGAACAAGGCACCGGAAGACGAATAGCCGCTATAGAGTCCATGATAAGGCCATCCCATCACGGCCACCGGCAAGGTTCCGATGGCCAGTCCAGCCAGAGCCACGGCCTTTGCATTCATGCGCCCGCTGCCGCGTAGCAGCGCAAACACCGGCAAGCCCACCAACAGTACGGTCGCCGCCGCCACGATCGAAACGGCCGCCACGTAAAAACCGAGCTCGTCGGCATCGACCTCGCCCATTGCCATCCTGGGCAGCAGGCACAGCGCGAACAGCGGCAACTGCACCAGAATCGCGGCCAGCGAGGCGGTGACGGCGGCTCTCATCGCATCAGGTTCCGCACAAGCCTTTCACCCGCGCAATCGCCGCCCGCACCACTTCGGCATGATCCATTCGCTTGAGCCTGGTGTGCGAATTGCCGCCCTGGGAAAGCAGCACCTTTGCCACAGTCGGCCCCACTTCAAACACGTAGGTGTAGCCTACGATGGTGTCGGCCTTCTTTCCTGTCGCCTTGGCGAAGAATTCCGCCTTTGCGTTACGCGGTCCGAAAATGCGTACCGCCACGCCGTCGATCTCGGCCGGCTCCACTTCCGGCGCCTCGTCGCTCAACTCGCCCAGCTTTTCCGCCAGGAAGCGCTCCGCCTGCTGGGTGGTGGCAAAGCGCAGGCGCAGGTCGCGCACGCTCCACAACTGGTCTGCGGTGCTGGCAGAAAACCAGGCGTGCTCGCCGACCGCTTCGGATTGGAACAGGCCGTGTTCGTCATGCGCCGTACCAGGAGCGGGCGGCGCCGACTGCAGCAGCGACATGCCCGGCAAATCGCGTGCATCGATAAACGGCTGCGCATCGTCGCTCTTCCAGCGGCAGGCATCGGCATGGGCGGCGGAGCAAGCGAGGAGCAGGGCCGCAAGGAAGAATCTGCGTGACATTGAAAACTTTCTGACGATTGAATCAGCCATCATAGTACGTAAAATGACACGATATCGCCACTTCTCCATCATCCCAGCTTGCCGCTCATGATCAAATACTGCTCGCTTTACCTGTTCCAGGAAAAACCGGATCTCAAATCCATGTTCCCCGGCGGCAGGACTGATGGCGGGTTCCTGAAGAAGGCAACCTGGTTCGAGTTCGATAGCGAATCCGGCCCGGTTCGGCTTACCTTGCAACATCCGGATCTCACGAAACACTTGCGTGGTTTCAGCGCCTATGTCGCGCAATTGCCGAACAGCGGGGCTGCACGCGCAAAGGCGCAACTGCTGATCAAGGGGGCCAAGGCGGCGCTGGGCGCGGACCTGCCGCAACCGGTCGCGCTCGATTCCCATGTCCTGAAAACCTTGCTCGGTATTGCCGAACGTTGCGGGGGATTCCTGTTCGCGGCGGACAGTATCATGCTGCCTGACGGCAGCTTCGTGGTCGGCCGGCTGGCGCAGGACACGCAGGACGGGGCGCCGACGCCGCGCCTGTTGCAAGTCGATCCGTCGCAGTACAAGCATCAGGGCGCTGTCGAAGGCGTCGATCCAGAGCGTGCGGCCGAGCGGGAAGAGATATATTGCCGGCTTGCCGAACGTGGTTTCCGCTGCTCTCGCTGGCTGCCGTTGCTTCGTAGTGAAAATGGCCTGGACAGCCTGCGTCCGCTGAAAGACATCGCCGGCCGCCTGCTGGCATTGAATGCGCTTTTTCTGTGGGCTTCCGCGCCCGAGGACATTGCCGCGTCGAGCCGGATCAGGGCCTTCGTGGAACGCGATGCGCTATATGAGCACCTCGTAGCCTCCGAACGTGCCATCCTCGATTTACCCCGGCAACAGGCGCGGGCTGGGTACGCGCATATCGTGGGCTGGCGCCTGGAAAACATGTGGCCGTTGGCCTGGATCATCGGGTTCGATCCGGCACCGCCGTTTTACGTCGGACAGATGCCCAATGAGGTCACCCGCGCCATGATTCTCGACTTTCTTCCCGATCTCGATGCGAGCCTGGCGCAATTCCTTTCCGGGAAAACCCCGCGCATGGCAAAAGAAGTCAGCCGCCTTGAAGATACCTTTTATTGTGCCCATAACGCCGTGCGCAGCGCGCAGACCGGCGCCGATACCGTGCCGCAGGATTTTCATCCCGTGCGCGATGGCGGCGCGGTTCACGAACGGCGCCATTCCCTGACCTGGGCCGTGTCGCCGGGCGTCGACTGGGATGATACCGATTTGTCGACTTGACGGGTTTGAAGCTGCATCGGAAAAGCCAAACCGCCGCAGCGAAACCTTGGGGGCTTTTTGGTTTACACTGCCGTTTTGGCAAGTGACAACCCCCAACACAGTAGAGACCCATCATGGAAGAAAAAACGGAAACCAATGCCTCCCAGCGCGACAGCTTTCTGGAAGAGAAAGCCTTCAAGTCACGTACCGTGCTGCTGTTCGGCCAGATCAACGACAGCGCGGCGCGCGATGCCGTGCGCCAATTGATCGCGCTCTCCGGCGAATCCAAAGCCCCGATCAATTTCCTGGTGTGCTCTCCGGGCGGCCACGTAGAATCGGGCGACGTGATCCATGACGTGATCCGTTTCATCGAAGCACCGGTTAACATGATCGGTAGCGGCTGGGTCGGCAGCGCCGCGGTCAATGTGTTCCTGTCGGTGCCGAAGGAACGCCGCTTCTGCCTGCAGAATACGCGCTTCCTGATCCACCAGCCGAGCGGCGGCGCCGGTGGCCAGGCCACCGACATCGCCATCCAGGCGCGCGAAATCGTCCGCGTGCGCGAACGCATTGCCGCCCTGATCGCCAAGGAAACCGGACAGAAACTGGAAAAAGTGTCGGCAGACATCGACCGCGATTTCTGGATGACGGCCCCGGAAGCGATCGAATACGGCCTGGTGTCGAAGTCCATCGTCAGCGCCAAGGAAATCGGCTGATCGCTTGCAATAATCGGGGCGCAATAGCGCATCGCATTGCGCCCTTTCTCTTTGCTGGCGGTCACGCCCTTCTGAACATCTACACGCGTTTCCCATATCGGCGCAGCATATTGCGCCGAGTGCTTGATGCTAATTTTCCGGGTATCGACCTCACCGCGCAAGACTGCTGCGCCGGTTTAACCATCCAGCCAAGCCCCCAAAATGCAACCCGCTACCTCCTTCGAAAAATTCTCCGACTGGGATTCCTGTTACTTTTGGGGCCTCACCACGACACCGCCCGCCGAGCTGAACTTCGATTCGCAGCAATTGGGCTACCTGTTGAACCTCGCCAATTGCGACGCCGCCATCAGCTCGCTTGCCGCGCTTGAGCCTCGACACGTGATCAACCACAAGGGCACCACGGTCTGGGCGATGCTCTTCCTCTCGCTCCTGGTCAACGACAAGGAAGGCCTGCAGGCGGTGGCGGAAGGCAAGGCGGGCATCTGCGTTCCCGTGGAAGCCGTGCGCGGCGCCTACGGTGGCCATATCAACTGGCCAGCCGAGATGCTGCGCCAATACAGCTACGATTTCGGCAAGCACACACCCTTCATCGTGCCCTTCGTACGTCATCGCAGCGCGCCGGAAATCAAGCAATTCGAGCGCTCGATGAAGTCGCCCGACGGCAAGGTGGAAATCATGGGGGTGGGCCGTTTCGACGAAGAGTTTCCCCAGACCCTGCTCTCGCTAATCCACAATTTCAGCGGGCAATTCGGGGCGCAGTTCCGCCAGAGTCAGTGAGCAGGCCTATGGCGCCGGGCTGTCCGCAGAAACGAGATCGCGTGTTGTGACCCAGAGCGGCACGGACGAGGAGCCGCTCTCGACCTGCGCCAATTTATCTTTCAAGGTTGCCAACTTCAAGCGCTGCCGCGGCAAGACCGGCATGCATTCGTGCTGCGTCAGCGCGCGCAATTTGTCTTCGGCGCCGGCAAGCTTGAACGCCACACTGCGGTTCAGTGCTTCGGGCGTATTGCAGGCATAGGATTCCTGGCGCACGGTAACCTCGCTGCCGGCTTTCAGTTGCATGGTAGCCGCATCATCCGATTCACTGCCACCCACATGCACGCTCGTCATGCGCCATGCGATGAAGGCCGCCAATGCCAGCAGGGTGAACAGTATCCAGGGCAGGTTGCGTTTGCGCCCGGCTTGGGCGGTATCGGGGCCGCTCATTGCGTCACCAAACCCAGCGCAAAGATGGGCGAATACAAAGCCACGATGGCAAGCGCGATTGCGGTATTGGCGCCGACGAGGAGTAGTGCAAAGGCAATCATCAGGCCGGCCTCAAGGGATGCTCCAACGCCGCTGCCACATCGCACGCATCGCCTGCTCGAAATGACGCGCAAAGCGCGCAGTGTCGAATAAGGGGGAAGCCGCAGCCGTGGCGCGCAACGTGCCACGCAGGTGGCTCAAGGGAGCTGGATCCGAGGTCAGGCGCCGTGCGCTTGCCACGTAGTCGGTCTCGTCCGAGGCAATCCAGTCTTCCAGCCCGACGGCGCGCAGGTAGCTTTCGCCCAAGCGGCTGGAAAAGCGCCGGCCAGCCAGCTTCAGCACCGGCACGCCCATCCACAGCGCTTCGATGGTAGTCGTGCCGCCGGAATAGGGGAAGGGATCGAGCGCTACGTCTACCCGGCCATAGGCTCGCATGGCCGCATCCCGTTGTGTCTGCCCTTCGAGAATCAGGCGTTCGGCCGCGATCCCGTGGCGTGCGAAGCGCTCCTGCACGCTGCGGCGCACGTCTTCCTGTATCAGCGGCTTGGAGTTGAGGAAGAGCTTCGAATGCGGCACGGCGTGCAGCAATTCGCTCCAGAGAGCCGTGACTGCGCCGCCCATCTTGTTCAGGTTGTTGAAACTGCCGAAGGTGATCCAGCCGTTTTGCAACGCAGGTAGCGGTGCCACGGGCAAGGCGGCGCGCGGCCTGGAAAAGCACACGAAGGTCTCTGGCATGCGCCAGATCGCTTCCGTATAGCCGCCCTCATCGCCTTCAGGCACAGTCCATCGGTCGGCGATCACGTAGTCCATCTCGGCGAGGCCGGTCGTCCCGACGTAGCCGATCCAGCTCGCCTGCACCGGCGCCGGCTTCCAGGCGAACACCGGCAGGCGGTTCGCGCCGGTATGCCCGGACAGGTCGAGCAGGATGTCGATGCCGTCGGCATGGATCTGTTGCGCCAATTCCGCATCGGACATCCGCTCCACCATGCGCCAGGCGCTGCACGAGCGCCTGATGCGCGCAGTTTCGGCGTCTTCCTGCGCCACGGTGGCATAGGCGAAGATTTCCAGCTTTTGCGTGTAGCCGGCGGCGAGCTCGGCCAGCAGGTCTTCAAGAAAATAACTGATCGGATGGCTGCGCAAGTCGCCCGATACCAGCCCTATTCGCAAGCGTCGCGCGGCATGCGGGCCATGCGGCAGATTCGGCCATTCTGTGCAGGCTTGCGCCATGCGAGCCGCTTGCCGGCCGAAGCTTTGCGCCATGCGGTGCTGCTCGGCAGCGTCATGCGCGGCCACATATTGGTTGGTGAACAGGAAGTTGGTATAGGCATCGAGGAAGGCCGGTTTGGCTGCGATCGCGCGCCGGAAACACTCCAGGGCCGTAGCTATCTCGCCGCGTTTCATCTCGATCAAGCCGGCCTGGTTCCAGGCTTCGGCCAACCCCGGATCGCGTTCCGTCGCCGCAGCATAGGCCGCGAGCGCGCCATTGGCGTCGCCGCTGTCGTACAGGGCGGCGGCCAGGTTGTGCCAGCCGCGCGCCGAGGCCGGATCGAGTTCCAGCGCGCGGCGGAAGCTGGCGACGGCGGCATCATGCATGCCCGCGTTGCGCTGTGCGATGCCGAGATTGCCGTGCAATTCCGCGTCGCCTGGCAGCCGTTGCGCGGCCTGGGATAGCGTATGCAGCGAGGGCTTGGCTTGCGCCAGCTGCGCATAGCCGAGCACCTTCCATGCCGCGGCGCAATCCGGCTTGCGCCGCACAATGTCGGTGGCCAGCAGTTCCGCTTCGCCGTAGCGGCATGCACGAAACAGGGCGAGCACGACTTCTATTGCGTCCTGTGTCGGCATCACGTCATCGGGGGCGGAATTTGCGTCTTTCATGCGGGCAGATCATACACCAGGGAGCTGGCGCGGCGCCGAGAGAAAAATGCGGGCATGCGCATGTCTTGATGTATAGTTAATCCCCGCTTTTCGCCGTCTCAAGACAAGAAAGGAAAACCGAATGCTTCGCCCGTTACGCATCTGCTTGGTATTTCTCCTGCTCTTCTCTGGCACGTCGGCCATCGCCAACCCCGCTGCATACTCGCTCGGCATCCGCCAGCCCGGCATGGAATCGTTCGCCAACGACATGAACGCACGCGGCCAGGTCGCCGCCATGCTGGAAGACGAAAACGGCTTGCAGCGCGGCTACTACTTCGAGAAAGGCAAGCTGACCGAACTCGGCCTGCCTGGCGGGCGCGAAAGCATCGCCCGGCGCATCAATGCCGACGGTGTCGTGATCGGCTCGGCGGCCGGCAGGAACGGCGCCTGGCAAGCCTTTCTCTACAGCGGCAAGGACGGCATGCACGTCATCGGCACATTGGGCGGCGCCAACAGCAACGGCACCGCCATCAACGACCGCGGCCACGCGGTCGGGTTTTCCGATCTCGCCGGCGAGGATGAGTGGCACGCCTTCCTGTACCGCCCGGGTGAAGCCCTGGTCGATCTCGGCACGCTGGGCGGCAAGGTCAGTTACGCCAATGCCCTCAACAACCGCGACCAGGTGGTGGGCGCCTCGGCCGACAAGAACGGCTACCGCCGCGCCTTCCTCTACGATGCCGCACACGGCATGGTCGACCTCGGCACCCTGGGAGGCCGCCTCTCCGCCGCCACGGCCATCAACGATAAGGGCATTGTCGCCGGCGCTTCCGAGACCGCGGACCGCCATTGGCACGCTTTTGTCTACGACGGCAAGCACATGACCGATCTCGGCGCACTCATCGGCCGCGGCAACAGCTATGCCACCGGCATCAACAACGCCGGCCACGTCGTCGGCATGGTGCAGCTCGGCGACGAGCGCCTGTCCTTCGTCTGGCGCGACGGCAAGATGCTGGTGCATGGCGCGGGCAAGGCGCTGTACCTTACCAATGCCATCAACGATTCGGAACAAGTGGTCGGCGCGACATTCAGTAGCGAAGGATTGGACGCCGCGGCCATGTTTTCCGGGACCCGGCCCTTTGTCGACCAGGGGGGCGTCAAGCTGGCCTGGCTGTGCATCCTCTGTGTCTTCGGTGCCGCCGCTGCGGTGATCTGGCGCAAGCGCTATCGCGGACTGCAGCTTGCCGGTTACGTCGGGCAGGGCATCCGGCGCGATCGAATATAAAAGTCCACCGGATAAGTGATATGGGCATTTTCGCCTGGTGGGACGTTACGGAAAAATGGGGTGTGGACTTCGACGAAGCCTGGCAAGCCTGCCTCGACAACCTGCGTGCGCGCAGACCGGACCCGGCTTCCGCCGTTTTCCGGCGCTTGCGGCTACAATGCTTGTGATTGTCCGGAGAGGAAACGAAAGATGAAAGCCGCCATCGTCCCCATCGCTGCATTGTTCGCGCTGTCGCTCTCGGCAACGGGCATCGCCGCTGAAGCCCCAAGGTCGTATGAAGGCGTGAGATCGATGTGGGAAAAGGACCGCGACAGCCTGGAATATCGCGAGTATGCCGCGGAGTTCGTGCAATATGCAAACTATTACCACATCGACAAAAAAGGCGGCTGCTATTCGCTCTCGCCCGGTCCGGTGGAACTCATGCTGATCATCACCAAGCCCGACGACGACAAATTCGCCCAGGTCGAGCGCGTACTGTCCGACGTGGACAATGAGAAATCGCGTTGCTTCCAAAGGAGCTTCGAGGGTTTGCGCACCAGGGTGCCGCCCTATACGCCTTTCGTTCTGCAAATGCAAATGAAATAGCCCGTTGCGGCCTCTGTCATATCTGACAGCTTGAAGCGAATCCGGCGGTATGCGAGTATCGCGGTGGCTTTTTTCATAAGGAGAATCCATGTCCGCCAAATCCAGGCCCGTACTTGCCTGTTCCGCCTTCGTCGCTGCCTTCGCCGTCTTTGCCGCCTTGCCGGCCCATGCCGACGATGCCGCACAATGCCAGGCCAACCAGGGCACCTTCGTTACCGGCACCGTCAGCGGCACGCCGCAATTCGCAGCCTCGCGCAGCAAGCGCCACGGTTATCCTCTGTCGCATACCCGGCTCTACGTGCAAACTGCGGACGGCAGCAAGCTCGAAGTCGACATCGACAATGTCTTCGCCACCGGATACAGCAAGAAGCGCAGCATCCCCAGTGGCTTGCAGGCGATTGCCGACGGCACCAAGCTGGAGTTGTGCGGCCAGTCTTACTCCGACCCGAACGGCAAGAACGGCATCCACTGGGTGCACACCAATTGCGGCGCCAAGCCGACGTCCAGGCAGCCGGATGGCTGGGTCAAGATCGTTGCGGCCGACGGCTCGGTCGGTCCCAACCTGGAAGGCGATCAAGACCTGTGCAACATCTTCAACTGAATTGATCGGCAATGGCCGGCATCAGATGCCGGCTTCCTTGGCCTGGCGCGGCAGCGTCAGACGCTTCGCCAAGGCCATGGCCGGCTTTTCCACCAAGCGATAACCGGCCTGAGCCGCGAGTATCGCCAGCACCAGCGACAGTACTGCATATAGCGCGATCATGGCATGCGAATCCGGCACGATGAACCTGGCTACCAGCGCGATGCACAGCATGTGCAGCAGATACAGCGAATAACTGATTTCCCCCAGGCGCACCACAGGTGCGGCGACGTCGGTCCGCCTCCATGCCACGAACAGGAACAAAGCCAGCGCGGCAAAATAAGCCGCTGCCGACGCACCCGCATGATGCATCACGAATTGCGTGGCTACCGCCTGAGGCACAGGGAACAGCAGCCCTGTTGTCACGGGCACAGTGACCGCGACCAGCGCGATCAGGAGCAGAGCGAATGCGCGTGCCAGCGGCTCGCGCTTGAGCAGAACCAGCCGGAACACGCTGCCCATGAACAGGAAGGACAAGTGGAAACACAGGAAGGAAACCGGCAGGCGGGTGTGCAAAAATGTGTTGAGCAAAATCGCACCCGGCGTGAGGATATTCAAGCCCACGGCCACCAGTCCGACGGCCAGCGGCTTCTCCAGCGCACGCGCTGCAAACAGCATGGCGCAGCCGATATAGAACACGATCTCGACGAACAAGGTCCAGAACACGCCCGAGAGCTCCCGGGCGTGGAACAGCTTGGGCACCATCGTCAGGTTGGCCAGCACTTCGCTCATGCTTAAGCTTCCGCCCGGTGCCCCGCCAACCGGCGCGACAAACGGCAGCAGCAGGATCAAGAGGCATGTCAGCCAGTAAGCCGGATAGAGCCGGAAAAAACGCGTCACGACAAAGCGCGAGAGCGTAGAACCGGGCTTCAGGCTGGCTGGAATGATGAAGCCGCTGATCAGGAAGAACAGCACTACGCCGAAGCGGCCGAGATCGAAAGCCTCAAGCACCGTGGCCTTGACTTCGGCCGCCAGCGGCGTAGCCGTGCCGGCGCCGAGGAAGCCGATCACGTGATAGATGCAGACCGAGATCGCAGCGATACCGCGCAGGGCATCGAGATAGGCAAGCCGGTGTGCCGGCGGAGGATTTTGCATGGGGCAGACTGCAAATGATTGAGCAAGTTGTCGAGGCGAAATGTGGATATAAGCCTTATCGCGCTGGGCAAGGATGCTGCATATTTAATATTTTTACAATCGTTTTGTGAGATTTTTACTCGGTTTTTGTCCTTGAAATTAACATTTGGAATCGATTGAGGACGATATGTTGATATTCGTTACGAACGCTGCATCGCTTTGCTGAGCGTCGGAAAAGCTTGCTGCGGAAATGGTGCATCAACCTTGATACGAAAATGGGTGAGCCACGCCGGCGATCGATGGTGGCTATAGGAAGAAACCGACGCGGCAGTCGGCTGCCTGCGGGGAACAATCCAGGATATTGCCGGGCAGTCAGGCTACTATCGCAATTGCAGCGCGGTGACAGGTTCGCCGCGCAGGCATGGCAAGTATCAGCGATACTCAATGCCGGCGATTGGAACGACTACACCAATCCCGCCGAACATCTTGCCTTCTTCAAGCGCCGGGGCGAACGCTACGGTGAGCGCATTGTGTCTTACGGCGTCGACGTCGTCGAATTCGTCGTCGCCAGACCTCACGCTATGATGGCGGAGGCGGAACAACTGGCTCATGCGCAATTCATCTATCGTGCGGACATCGTGCATCAAGGCGTAGTCGGCGACGGCAACCTTGCCACGCTGTTGCCGAATGCGGAGAATCGGTATTTCCGGTGGGACTAAGAACGAGTTCACCGGAATTCGTCACAAAACACCAATACGGAGCCCCCATGCTGGAAGTTCAATTGAACTCTACTATCGCCATGCGCCTGATCGAGCGGCGCGACGCAGCCGCCTTGTTCGAACTCGTCGATTCTGGGCGTGCGGATTTCGAGCGGTGGATCCCCTTCGTCTCCAAGACCAGGTCGCAGGAAGACGCCTTCAATTACATCATGCGCTTTCTCGACATGTACAAGGAAGGCAAGGGCTACGTCTACGGCCTGTGGGATGGGAAGAAAATGATCGGCAACGTCATGATCAAGGACATCGACGACCTTGCCAAGACCGCCGAGATCGGGTACATGGTCGCACGCGCCTATCGAGGACAGGGTTTGGCATTGGCTGCCTGCAGGCGCTTCATCGACTTCATTTTCCGCGAACTCGGTTTCCAGAAAGTCGTGCTGTGCTGCGATGACAGGAATGAAGCCAGCATCGCCATCGCGCGCAAGCTCGGCTTCGAAGTCGAAGGCGTGATCAAGCGCTGTGTCGTAATCAACGGCGAACTATGCAATACCATGCATTGGGCCTTGTTCCGCCCCGATGCGGCATGACGCCTGGCGAAGCGGCCATTTCCCTGCGACCTTATCGGGTACAGGATGCAACGCGCCTGCAACAGATCGTCACCTTGGCCTGGCGTCAGTTCGCGCCGCATTTCTCCGACTGGACAGCCTTTGAAGCGCGCTTGCAGCGAATCGAGGAACTGGCCGCGCAAGCGGAGTTGATCCTGGCCGAGACCGAGGGCGTCCCTGCCGGCTTCGTCGGTTATGCCGGACGCGGTGCACCCAAGGCAGACTTCTTTGAGCCCGACTGGGCGGCGATCCGCATGTTGAGCGTGGACCCCGCCATGCGCGGCCGCGGTATCGGCCGGATTCTCATTGAGGCATGCCTGGCGCGCGCACTGAGCGAAGGTGCTGCTGTCGTCGCTCTGCATACCAGCCCCATTATGGCGCAAGCCGAGCGCATGTATCTCAAGCTTGGCTTTGCTCGCGTGCGTGCATTGCCCAAAGTACATGGCGTGCCTTACTATCTTTACACGAAACGCACTTCGCATAAATAAATGGGGGGCAAGCGATGGAAGGGCAAGCCGGTCTCGGCAGGCGCATTTCGCTCTGGCTATTAAAGATACTGCTCGGGGTTGGCGTCGGAGTAGCCGTGCTGGCCGGCCTGATGTGCGGCGTCCCGGCCGGCATGAACTGGAACGCAGAAAAGAGAGCCAAGTCTTTTTGTCAGGCCGTCAAAAGCGGAGCCGACGTGGCGGTGATGGTCGGCAATTTTGAGAAAGGCCTGGAGCAGGGCGCCGGCGAGCGGCGCATCCTGCATTACGAGGCTGAGGATGCCTCCAGCCATACCTTCCTGTTCGAAGGCTTTATGTTCGACAAGGCTGCTTGCCGTGTGGCAATGGACAAGAGCCATAGAGCCGTATCCGCACAGGTTCTCACGGCGCAATGACAAGCGCGGAATCGCTTGAAACCGGGTTTTGATGCACTTTTCGTGCGTTAATGTGTGGCAATGCAACACTATGGTGCATTGTAAGATATTTACGTTGACTAAGAATCGGCGTTTGATTATCTTCCATCAACTATCTTGGGCGATGGTATGCCGGAGCGGCTTTCATCCTTTCTTTTGTCCATTCTCCGGCGCCAAGCCATTTGATTTGTCGTGTCGCACAGTTGCGCAAGTCAGTTGTGTCGAATACGCAGTCTCGTAATAAAAAAATCAGAAGAACAATAAATAGTCAAACAATAGTCAGTTTTTTAGTTTTGCATTCCATATAACATCATCATCTAAGGAATTTCGCCATGAGCTCTGCCAGCAGCTACAGCACTCTCGTACAAGAACTCTACGTAGCCTACTTCGGCCGCCCGGCCGACTACTTCGGCCTGCAAAACTTCGAGGCAGCCCTGGCAGCCGCCAACGCCCCGACCGATCCGGCCGCGCTGGCAGCGGCTTACAGCACCAATGCCGCCGTCAAGACTTTGGTCGACTCCTTCGGCACCAGCCACGAATCGACCGCGCTGTACGGCAGCGGCTCGACCGAAAGCTTCGTCAACGCCATCTTCGAAAACCTGTTCAACCGCCCCGCAGCCGTGGCCGGTCTGACTTTCTGGGTCAACGCCATCAATTCCGGCGCAGTGTCGAAGGGCGATGCCGCCCTGGCCATCCTGGCCGGCGCTGAAAGCAACTCCACGACCCAAGGCAAGGCAGACTGGACCCTGATCGGCAACAAGATCGGCGTCGCCAGCAACTTCACGACCGCCCTGGGCTCTTCCTCGAGCCAGATCGTCGCCTAT
>DASVLJ010000023.1:0-122030 GCA_036384915.1 Burkholderiaceae bacterium | reverse complement strand
GTAGGCCTTGGCTTCGCCGCCGAATTTCTTCGACAGCACGGTGGCGATTGCCGCCGTCAGCGTGGTCTTGCCATGGTCAACGTGACCGATCGTGCCGACATTCACGTGCGGCTTGGTCCGCTCAAACTTGCTCTTTGCCATCTTGAACTCCTAACTATTTGATGATGAATGTCGGGATCAACCCGCCGGGCACAAGCCCGATAATGCCATTAACTACGATCGCTAAAACTGGTGCCCTTTACGTGGATTGAACACGTGGCCTCTCCCTTACCAAGGGAGTGCTCTACCACTGAGCTAAAAGGGCTTATTCACCGCCCAGACCAAAAACAAACCGATCCGCACGGCTACTCCAAACTTTTCAACACTTCTGCAAACTGGAGCGGGTGAAGGGAATCGAACCCTCGTCATAAGCTTGGAAGGCTTCAGCTCTACCATTGAGCTACACCCGCATAGGCTCTAACTTCGACCTCATTCCAACTGCCTTTCCCTGCTGTATTTGCCAACCTGGGCTGGTGGAGGGGGCTGGATTCGAACCAGCGTACTCGTAAGAGGGCAGATTTACAGTCTGCTGCCATTAACCACTCGGCCACCCCTCCGCGGGGAACCACAGACTATAGGAGAGTCTCACACACTTGTCAAGCCCTGTTTGCGATTGGCGCACAGAAATCCTGTGATTGCCTGCAAAAACTGCTTTACAGAATGGAAAAGCGGGCCGAAGCCCGCCTTGCCTGCCACGCAACCGCGACTTTTACGCGATTGCCACATGAGCATTACCACATGCGCATCACCACATAATCACGCGCTGGTCTGGAGCCAAGTACATATGGTCGCCTTCCTTGATGCCGAAGGCATCGTAGAAGCCGGGCTGGTTTTTGACCGTTCCGTCAGCGCGCACTTGCGGCGGCGAGTGCGGATCGGTCTTGATGCGCACGATGGCGGCATTTTCACGCATCTTGCCGCGCCAGACTTGGCCGAAGCCAAGATAGAAGCGCTGTTCGCCGGTCATGCCGCCGATTACCGGCGACGGCTTGCCGCCCAGGGACAGCTTGTAAGCCTTGTAGGCGATTGCCAAACCGGAATTGTCGGCAATATTTTCACCGAGCGTCAATTCGCCATTGACGTGATAGCCGGCCACCGGCTCGTAAGCGCTGTATTGCTTGACCAAGGCTTCAGTCTTGGCCTTGAAGCGCTCGTGATCTTCCTTGCTCCACCAATCACGCAGGTTGCCGGCACCGTCGTACTGCGCCCCTTGATCGTCAAAGCCATGGCTGATTTCGTGACCGATGACAGCGCCAATGGCGCCGTAATTGACGGCATCGTCGGCTTTGCTGTTGAAGAATGGCGGTTGCAGGATCGCGGCCGGGAAGACGATTTCATTCATCTCCGGATTGTAGTAAGCATTCACTGTTTGCGGCGTCATATCCCACTCGGTACGGTCAACCGGCTTGCCGAGCTTGTTGATGTTGCGCAAGTATTCGAACTCATTGGCGCGGCGTACGTTGCCGAGCAAATCCGCCTTTTCAATGTTCAACGAAGAATAATCGCGCCATTTGGATGGGTAGCCGATCTTGGTCGTGAAGGTAGCCAGTTTGGCCTGCGCCTCCTTTTTGGTGGCGGGCGTCATCCAGTCGAGCGTATCGATGCTTTGGTGATAGGCCTCAAGCAGGTTGGCAACCAGCTTTTCCATGCGCACCTTGTTTTCCGGCGGGAAATATTTGGCCACATAGAGCTTGCCCAATCCCTCGCCGATGACACCCTCTTCCAGACTGATCGCGCGCTTCCAGCGCGGTTCCTGCTCCGGCACGCCGTTCAAGGCGGTGCCGTAAAAAGCGAAGTTCTCGTCGGCGAACGATTTGGGCAGGTAGCGTGCGCTCGAAGACAGCACACGCCAGTGGAAGTAGTCTTTCCAAGTCGATAGCGGCGTACTTTCGACCAGCTTGGCGAAGCCCGTCAAATAGCTGGGCTGGCTGACGATGACGTAGCTCAGCTTGCCATCGAGGCCGGCTTCCGTGAGATAAGGTTTCCAGTCATAGCCGGGCGTGAGTTCGGCCAGCTGGGCCAGTTCTTCCTTGTTGTATGCCTTGATCGGGTCGCGGTTCTCGACCTTGGTCCATTGGACCTCGGCCATGCTGGTTTCCAGCGCCACGATATCCTTGGCCTTGGATGCGGCATCCGCCGGTGTTTCGCCGGCCATGACCAACATCTTGATGATATGAGCCTCGTATTTGGACAAGGCTTCCGCCATCTTGGCGTCGTCTTTTTTCAGGTAGTAGTCGCGATCGGGCAGGCCCAGGCCACTCTGGCTGAAGTCAACCACGTACTTGGTCGAGTCCTTGTTGTCCAAATGCACGCCGATATCGTAAGGTGCGCCGATGCCGACACGATTGTAGTGGGCGATCAGCGCCGCAATCTGGCTTTTGTCGCTCAGAGCGGCGACACGGTCGAACTCCGCTTTCAAAGGCGTCAAGCCCAACTTTTCGAGCTTGGCTTCGTCCATGAAGCTGTCGTAGAGATCGCCGATCTTTTGCGCATCGGAGCCGTGTTCCTTGCCCTTGGCGTGCGACGCAGCCTCGACGATGGTCCGCAACTGGTTCAGTGAATTTTCGCGCAGCACGTAGAACGAGCCCCAGGCGCTCTTGTCGGCCGGGATTTCGGTATTCTTCATCCAGGTGCCGTTGACGTGCGTGTAAAAGTCGTCCTGGATGCGGACGGCGCTGTCTTGGTATTGCGGCTCGATGCCCGACTTCAGGGAGGCTGTGTCGACTGCCCATGCACTGCCGGCAAGCAGCACGGCGATGGCGCTAAGTATATGGCGATTCACGAAGGGTATCCTCATCATTATAGTTGCCGGCGGATAGCCGGGTACATGCTTCCCGGATGGCTCTCCCGGCAGCGCGCCTTATTATGAACCGATCGTCCCGGCCGAGGCTGCCCATGAGACGAAACGCGAATTAGCGTGCATGAACCGCCATCCAGCGTGCATGGACGGTTTGACGAAAAGGAAAAGGCGCTCGCCGGCGCCGGACATCAAGATCTAGGCGCGTAGCCGTGCGGAAACATGAGAGGGCGCGATCCCATATTTGCGCAACACGGTCTGGTACAGCTCGCCCAGCGGCGCCAAGCGCGGATTGCCGGGATCGAGCTGGCGGCAGCTCTCGATATACCAGCGCGCCTGTTCCGCCATCTTGTTGTCCCAACCCAGGTTTTCCATACATTTAAGCAAAGAAAGCGCGGCGTTGAATACGACTTGCGGGTTTTCGGGAAATTTGCGCGCCGCTTCCGTCATCAGTTCCACCGCGCCGCGGTAATCGCCGTTTTTGGCTTTTTCCGCCCCCGAAGTGACCATGTGCATCACCTGGCGCTTGCTTTCCTTGGCCATCGATTCGGCCAGATCCTTGCGGCCGGCGCGCTCGAACACTTTCATGGCGCGTGCCAAGGCCGTGCCGTCGCCGCTGTTGTTCATAACTTCAAGCATCATCTCGGAAGCCTGGCCTTCAAGCTTGTTTTCCAGGCAAGTCTTGGCCATGTCAAGCTTGATGCCATTCGACAACTGTGCGCCGCGCTGGCTGGCCGAGACAGCGGCCGACAATTGCGACAGTGCAGTTTCCGTATCGCCATGCTGCTCCAGGATCAACGCATTCGAATAAGCGCGGCAGGCTTCCGACTTGCGGTTGCCCGACAGCGTCTTTTCCAGGTCGCGCACCACGGCCGAAGCCTGCGCCAGATCGCCGCGATGCACCAGGGTCTTGACCAGCATGACGTGGTCTTCGGGATCGCGGTATTCCGAATAGCGCGCCTTGGCCACGACTTTCTGGAACGCCGATTCGGCCAGCGCCACGTCGCCGGTTTCGAGCGCCACTTCGCCCAAACTGCGCAGGCGCCGCACCACGTGCGGCGAAATGGCCACGGCGCTTTCGAGCACGCCTTGCGCCTGTGGAAAAGCTCCCTTGGCCATGTGGGTCTTGGCCAGCCAGTCGTAGGCGTCGAGAAAGCTGCGGTTTTCCGATACCAGAGCCTGCAACACCTGCTGCGCTTCCTCGAAACGATTTTGCATGAACAGGCACTTGGCCAGGCCTAGGCGGGCCCAGGCCACGGCCTTCATCTCGTAAATCTTGCGATAAATGACTTCGGCCTCGGCCGGCTGGCCCAGCGCCACGTGCAGCTCGGCACGCAAGCGCATGAAGTCGAGTGCGTAGCGCGGATTGGCAAGCTCGCTTTCGACGCAAGCTTCGACGGCCTTGCTCAGGCTGCCTTCATCCATTAGTTGATAGATCGGCATGAACAGGGCGCGGCGCTCGAGTGCGCGATTGATGCGCTCAAGCAGAGATTCGGCGGTGAAGGGTTTGAGCAGGTAATCGGTCGGCGCCAACTCGGCCGCGCTCACCACTTTTTCATAGCTGCGCTCGGCCGTGACCATGAAGAAAATGGTCCAGAGCGGGATGATCTTGTTTTGCCTCAGGTCTTCCAGCAGTTGCTGGCCATCCTGGCCCTCGCCAAGGTCGTATTCGCACAGGATGACGTCGTAAGACCGGGTCTTGAGCGGGCGCAGCGCCGTGCTGGCCGAAACGGCATGGTCGATCTTGTTGATGCCGCACAGGTTGAGCATATTGTGCATGCTCCCCCGCATGCCCGAATGCGGCTCAACGATCAAGGCATTGACGTTGGCGAGATCTTCCTTCATGGTTTCCTTGCCGGCTACTGTTTTCCGGGTTAACGTCGGAATCCCGGCCCAGCTTTATAGTACTGCACTTCTCTGCCGCAAGAAAATCACTTCAAGACAGGGTGTTGTGCCACAGCTCCACGTGCGGTTCCTGTACGCTGACCTGGTTGCGCCCGCCGCGCTTGGCAAGATACATGGCGGTGTCGGTGCGCGAAAACAGGTCGAGCACCGATTCGCCGCCGCTGTATTGGGTCAAGCCTATCGACACCGTGACCGGGGCTTTCAAGTCTTCGCTCCATTGATGCTTTTCCACGCGGTCGCGGATGCGCTCGACCGTGTTGAAAGCGGCCGCCAGCGGCGTGTGGGGCAGGATCAGCAGGAACTCCTCGCCGCCGTAACGTCCGAATACATCGAACTGGCGGATGTTCTGGCGCGCCACGTTGGCAAAGCGGCGCAAGACTTCATCGCCGGCCAGGTGGCCGACTTCGTCGTTGATGCGCTTGAAGTGGTCGAGGTCGATCACGGCCAGGCACAGGGGCGTGCCATTGAGGTCCGCCAGGCGCTTTTGCTCTTCCAGCGCCGCGACCATGAAACGGCGGTTGTAGCAGCCCAGCAGCGGGTCGCGCCGCGCACTTTCTTCGATATTCTTGATCTTGAGTCCGGCCTTGTACAGCGCACTGTGCAATTGGCGCACTCGCCCCGCCAGGAGCACGAAGCCGGGCAGGGCAATGCCCAGCAGGAACAGGCTCAACAACTCCTCGCGCAAGAGTTCGGCGTCGCGCAGCATGAGGTGATGCGCACCGATCACGGCGCCAAAGCCGGCCAGCGTGCCGGCGCAGAGAAGCAGCATGGCGCGCCGGCTCATGTAATACATACCGTAAGCGATGGCGAGAAAGACGAAGGTGGTGAACACCGGCCGGCTGCCCGGCGCGAAATAGACGTCGGCCAGCATCACGGCCAGCGCACTGACGGCAATCGGGCCGGTCAGGCGCTTTTCCGCCTTGCGCTTGCTCTTGCTCGCGGCATGGAGTGCAAAAAAAGCCGAAGCCGCCGTGACGACGAACCCGAAACTGGCAACCAGCACAAGGCTGCTGACCGAGCCGACCAGGCAAAAGATGAATAGCGCGAACAGGTAAAGGCCGGAAAAACCGCAACCGATCAACAGGCGCCGATGCAATCGGGAACGGCGCAATTCCTTTTGCAGTTGCGCCGTGACGGCGGCAACGGGATGCGGCGCGGGCTCATTGCCCGCCGGCCGTTCCAGCGGCGTACCGCCGAACGCGGGCAGCTCCACCGTATCGGGGAAGGCGTCGCTGCTCGGCACCGTATCCAGCTCGTTCGCGCGTTGCATAATCCGTCTTTGGAATGAATGCTATCCAGGCCCTGCCGTACTTCAGAAGCCATGTCGCATCTTTCCGCAGCCACGCGGAAAAATCAGGAAGCCAGATTGCGCCTCGCTTTGATCACGATAGGCCTATACCAATAGCTGCAGCCGGAGCGCCGGACGCCTGGCGCAGCCAATCACTTATTCTGCGTGAAGCCGCGCAAAACAACAAGCCGCTTCGATCTGTTCAAAATTGCAAGGCCCCGGCCCTCACAAGCGATGGCTGCGGTCGGCGCGCAAAAACGCCTCAGGCAAAGCCGTGCTCTTGCCCACCACGAGCACCTTGAACAGCTCGCCCATTTCGGCGGGCGAAGTCAGTTTCTGTACCGCATTGGTCTGGCGCAGGTAAGCCGCGGATTCCTCGGGCGAGGTGCGCATCAACATCTCGCCCAGGCCGGCCGCGAGCAGAAAACCCGCCTGGCTGGCATAGCCCAGCAATTCCATGCCGGATTCGACGGCGGCGACGGCCATGGCGGTAAAATCGACGTGGGCCGTGATGTCTTGCAGACCGGGCAGCCACAACGGGTCGGGATGGGAATGATGGCGGTAGTGGCACATCAAGGTACCGGCATGGCGTTGTGCCAGATAGTATTCGGCGGCGGGAAACCCATAGTCGAGCAACACCGCACAGCCGCCTTCGCCGGCAAAGAGCATGGCGGCAAGCGAGCGCATAAAGGCTTGTGCCTGCGGATGTACTTCGGTCAGATAGCCTTCGGGCAGCAATTCGGCATCGGGAATTTGCTGCACCAGTTCGGCCGCGCAGGGGCGGTCCTCGTAGGCAAAACCTCCGTCGTCGAGGCGCAAGCCGCGCTCGGCCCAGCCTTCCGCCGTTTTGACGACCAGCGAGACCGGCATGGCATCGAGCACCTCATTGCCGAGCGCGACGCCGGAAAATGCCGCCGGCAATTGGTCGAGCCAACGCACTTCGGGAAAATCGCGCAGCAGTTCCTGCTGCCGGCCACGCAGTTCGCCCGACAGTTCGACGATGGAATAGGATTCCAGCGCCACGCCCCGGGTTTTCAATTCCGTCAAGATATCGAACGCCAAGCGGCCAGTACCGGCACCGAATTCCATCAGGCGCGGGGCAGTCTGCGCCATCAGATCGACCGCCAGATTGGCCAAAGTTTTGCCGAAAAGCGGCGTAATCTCGGGTGCGGTTGTAAAATCACCGTCTTTGCCGAGTTTTGCCGCGCCGCCGCTGTAATAACCGAGGCCGGGCGCATACAGGGCAAGCTCCATATACCGGGCAAACGATATCCAGCCACCGCTCTGCCGAATGTCTTCGGCAATCCGTTGTTGCAAGGCGGCGGAGACCGCGAGCGCCTCGGGTCCCGGTTCAGGCAGTTGCAATTGCATAGTTACACTTCATACTGTTGTTATAAGACTATTTCCGGCCCATGAATACGCAAAAAACCGCATTGGTGACTGGCGGCGCCAAACGAATAGGCAGGCATATTGCGCTGGCCCTGGCTGCGCACGGTTGGGACGTGGTTGTGCATTATGGCCAATCCGAGGCCGAAGCGTGTGACTTGGCGCGGGAAATTATTGCGCTGGGCCGACGCGCCGCCACGATCCAGTGCGATCTCGCCGATGAAGCCGCAGTCAAGACACTGCTCGCGCGCACCAGCGCCCTCCTGGGTCCAATCTCTTGCATTGTCAATAATGCCTCGAAATTCGAACAGGATGACGCCGTCGATTTTTCGCGCGCCAAACTCGACGCCCATATGCACCCGAATCTCGTGGCTCCCGTGTTGCTGGCGCAAGCCCTGCATGCCGCCACGCCGCAAGGCGGGCAGGCAGTTGTAATCAACCTGCTCGACCAGAAGCTTTTCAACCCCAACCCCGATTTCCTGTCTTACACCCTGTCGAAGGCGGCGCTGCAAGCGGCGACGACCCTGCTGGCCCAGGCTTTTGCGCCGAAACTGCGCGTAGTCGGCGTAGCGCCCGGCATCACCATGCTCTCGGGCGACCAGACCGGCAGCGGTTTTGCGCATGCGCATACCAAGACGCCGCTGGGCAAATCCAGCACGCCGGAAGACGTGGCCGCAGCCGTCTGCTACCTGGCCGACGCGCGCGCCGTGACCGGCACCACGCTGCTCGTCGATGGCGGGCAGCACCTGATTCCCACCGAGCGCGACGTGATGTTCATCGCAAAATAGAGATCCCACTATGCTGACCTCCCTTTCCCACCCGGCCCTGGCCAATTGCCGCCGCATGTTCCTGCAAAACTACGAAGTGCAAATCAATATCGGCGTGCACGAATTCGAAAAAAAGGGCGAGCAGCGCGTGCTGATCAACGTCGACCTGTTCGTGCCGCTCGAATTGTCGACACCCAAGGCAGACCATTTGCATGAAGTTGTCGATTACGATTTCATGCGCGACACGATCGCCAAGCGCATGGCGCAAGGCCACATCCATTTGCAGGAAACCTTGTGCGACGACGTGGCGCGCGCCATGCTGGCCCACCCCAAAGTCAAGGGCGTGCGCGTGTCGACCGCCAAGCCTGACGTCTATCCCGATTGCGATTGCGTCGGTATCGAAGTCATTCATATCAAGGATGCGCAATGAATACGCCCGTGGAAGCCGGATTTCTCCCGGAATCGTCGACCTTCAAGCAAGCGGAAAAGATCGCCTACGAGAACAACAAGCTGCACAAGCGCCTGTGCCGTCAAGTGGGCCAGGCCATCGGCGACTTCAACATGATCGAGGATGGCGACAAGGTCATGGTTTGCCTGTCCGGCGGCAAGGACAGCTATGGCTTGCTCGATATCCTGATGACGCTGCGCGAGCGCGCGCCGATACGGTTTGAAATCGTCGCCGTCAATCTCGACCAGAAGCAGCCCAATTTTCCGGCTCACGTGCTACCGGAATACCTGGCCAAAATAGGCGTACCCTTTCACATCGAAAATCAGGATACCTACAGCATCGTCAAGCGCGTGATCCCGGAAGGCAAGACCACGTGCTCGCTCTGTTCGCGCCTGCGCCGCGGCATTCTTTACCGCGTGGCCGACGAACTCGGTGCAACCAAGATCGCGCTGGGCCACCACCGCGACGACATCCTGGAAACCTTTTTCCTCAACATGTTCTTCGGCGGGAAACTGAAGAGCATGCCGCCCAAGCTGCAGTCCGACGACGGGCGCCACATCGTGATCCGGCCGCTGGCTTATGTGAAGGAAAAGGATATGGAGCGCTACGCCGCGGTGAAGGGATTCCCCATCATCCCATGCGACCTGTGCGGCAGCCAGGAAAACCTGCAGCGCAAGCAGATCAAGAACATGCTGCGCGAATGGGAAAAGAAGACGCCAGGCCGGCTCGACAATGTATTCGCTTCGCTGGCGACGGTCGTGCCTTCGCACCTGCTCGACCGCGGATTGTTCGACTTTGCCAACTTGCAGGTCAGCGATACGCCGGTCGAAGGCGGAGACATTGCGTTCGACGAGGAGCCATGCTCGACCGGCGAGACCGTATCAGCCATCATCCCCTTGCATCCGCTGGACTGAAGCGGCGCGCGACTTCGGCATAAGCGAACCTGCCAGCCGGGCCGAGACAGGAACCGTCCCGGCCGGTGCCTGCATCATTGACCAGGGTAATTCTTGCTCAGTACGGTGGCGGCATGGGAAACCACGTTGCGGTCCGGGCTTTCTTCCCGGACTTGGACGAACAACGGTTTGTATTGCGGATCCGCCGCGCTACCCAAGCCCTTGACCAGCCATGCCACACCGTCGGCTTCATCACCGCTGTGCTTGTCGTGGAAAACCGCCTTGATCGCATCGGCAGTCGCCGCGAGCACGACCGGATCCTTGTTTTCGAAATAGACGCGCTTGCCCGCGATACGCTTGAGCACGAGGTCGTTGGAATGCAGCATGTTCAGGATACGATTGTCGTCGTCGCTATTGTTAGGGTCCCAGGTGGCGCGGTTGGAAATGATGGGATTCCAGCGCGCATAACCGGGCAATTCGGCCATGGCCATTCTGGCGTAACGCGAGTAGCGCGAATCGGCTTCGGCCTTTTGCAGCGTGGGCAGGTACTTGCTCTGACCCGAGAAGCTCAAGCCGCGCAGTTCCTGATCGACCGCATCGCGGTCGGCGCCGGCAGCGCCCGGCTCAAGTTCCGCCAGCACCATTTTCTCGATCAGGTCGAACACCCGCGGATCGGAAATGCCCTTCCATGCCAATTCGTCGATGGCCTTGACGCGCACGGGCCTGGTGCCCTGTACGGCTTGGACGTAATGCGCGACATCCTCTTCCGCCGTGGCGGCGCAGGCCATATGCGAAACCAGTGCGGACAATCCCAATGCCAGAAGTTTTTTCATGTTTTTTTCTCGTGAATAAGCGTAGATGAGCGTGAATAAGAAAACCGGAGGCTGCAGTGTATTAGAAATCCCGACCGAATTCATCAGAAAATTCGTCGCGGGCCCCGGGTAGGAGCATCAAGGAAGCGAATTCTACCTCTGCATAGCACCTGCCTGGCACAGGGAATTCCGACACCCGTCGGCCGGCGGATTCGGCGGCGCCGCCGGCTTCAGCGGCAGGCTGGCATCCAGGTTCAGGCTAACATTTACCCGTTCGACGTGCATCGATCAAGGCCTGCCCCAGTTCGCGACGTATTTGCTGCATGTCGGGCAATGGTGTCCTTTGTTCGACGCGCCGGCTCAAATACTGTCGAACTTGCTCCTTGGTGGGTTGCTTGCACTGATTCATGATATGTCTCCTCGGGCCAAAGCCGCTTTACTTCCGGCCTCCAGGAGCGAAATTCGGTGCCGGGTATGGTCCAGTGTAGAAAACGGCCGGCTTAATTTTTTGACCTAAATCAAGACCGGCGGGCCCCCTGCGGCAATCGCTCCGCCCGCTTGATTCACATCAAATTCCCTGCGGGCCGAGGTCGGATTCAGCCTAAGTTCGGAGCCAGCCAGCGTTCCACGTCTTCCATGGCCACGCCGCGCCGTCTGGCGATATCGGCCGCCTGGTCCTCGCCGATCTTGCCGACGTTGAAGTATTTCGACTCGGGGTGTGCGAAATAAAAGCCCGAGACCGATGCGCCCGGCGCCATGGCAAACGATTCCGTCAAGTGCATGCCGATCTCTTCGCATTGCAATTGCCTGAACATGTCGGCCTTGACGGTATGTTCCGGGCAAGCCGGATATCCCGGCGCGGGGCGGATGCCGCGATAGCTTTCCTCGATCAATTCCTCATTGCTCAAGTGCTCGTCCGCGGCGTAGCCCCAGAGGTCGGTACGCACGCGCTCGTGCAGGTATTCGGCAAATGCCTCGGCCAGGCGGTCGGCCAGCGACTTCAGCATGATCGAAGAATAATCGTCGTGCGCATCTTCGAAGCGCTTCTCATGTTTCTCGATACCAAGGCCCGCCGTAACGGCGAACATGCCGATGTAGTCGGCCACGCCGGACTCCTTCGGCGCGATGAAATCGGCCAGGCATTGGTTGGGCCGCGCCACACCGTCGACCACGGGTTTTTCGGTTTGCTGGCGCACGCCGTAATAGGTGAAGGCGACCTGGCTACGCGACTCGTCCGTGTAGATTTCGATGTCGTCGTCATTGACCGTGTTGGCGGGCAGGAGCGCGATTACGCCATTGGCGGTAAGCCAGCGGCCTTCAATCACTTTCTTCAGCAGCGCGCGTCCTTCTTCGTAGACTTTGCTGGCCGATTCACCAACCACCTCATCTTTCAGGATGGCAGGAAACGGGCCGGCCAGATCCCAGGTCTGGAAGAACGGCCCCCAGTCGATGTACTCGGCAAGACTGCCCAAATCGACATTCTTGAATACGCGGCGGCCGATGAATTTGGGTTTCGCCACCTCGTCGAACGAGAGTCTGGCCTTGTTGGCACGCGCGGCGGCCAGGCTCAGCATCGGTACCGCCTTCTTGTTGGCATGCAACGTACGCAAACGGTCGTAGTCGGCAGCCACTTCGGCGACATATTGCTCGCGCTGATCCGGCGTCAACAGCGATTGCGCGACCGACACCGAGCGCGAAGCGTCGGGCACGTAGACCACCGGGCCTTCGTAATTCTGCGCGATCTTGACCGCCGTGTGGGCGCGGCTGGTGGTGGCGCCGCCGATCAAGAGCGGAATCTTGAGCATGCGGAAGTGCGGGTCGCGCTGCATTTCCTTGGCCACGTGAGCCATTTCTTCAAGCGAGGGCGTGATCAGCCCCGAGAGGCCGATGATGTCGGCGTTCTCGGCCTTGGCCTTGGCCAAAATTTCGGAACACGGCACCATCACGCCCATGTTGACGACTTCGAAGTTATTGCATTGCAAAACCACCGAGACGATGTTCTTGCCGATGTCGTGCACGTCGCCCTTCACAGTCGCGATGACGATCTTGCCCTTGGGCTTGGCCACGATGCCGGTGCGCAGCTCTTCCTGCTTCTTTTCTTCTTCGATGTAGGGCACGAGGTGGGCCACGGCCTGCTTCATCACACGCGCCGACTTCACCACCTGGGGCAGGAACATCTTGCCCTGGCCGAACAGATCGCCGACGATGTTCATGCCATCCATCAACGGCCCCTCGATGACGTGGATCGGGCGGCCGCCGGCGGCCATCGTTTTTTGGCGCGCTTCTTCGGTATCTTCAACAATCCACTGCGTGATGCCGTGCACCAGCGCATGCGACAGACGCTTCTCCACGCCCGCCTCGCGCCATTCCAGGCTCTGCTCTTCCTTCTTGCCGCCCGCCTTCAGCGTGGCGGCGAATTCGATCATGCGCTCGGTGGCATCCTCGCGGCGGTTGAGCACCACGTCCTCGACGCGTTCGCGCAAGTCTTCCGGCAATTCGCTGTAGACGCCTATCATGCCGGCGTTGACGATGCCCATGGTCATGCCGGCCTTGATGGCGTGGTACAAGAATACGGTGTGGATCGCTTCTCGCGCCGGATCGTTGCCGCGGAAGGAAAAGCTCACGTTCGAGACGCCGCCGCTGATCTTGGCGTGCGGCAGGTTCTGATGGATCCAGCGCGTCGCTTCGATAAAATCGACGGCGTAGTTGTTGTGTTCTTCGATGCCCGTCGCGATGGCGAAAATGTTGGGATCGAAGATGATGTCTTCGGGCGGGAAGCCGATTTTCTCGACCAGCAGCTTGTAGGCGCGGCCGCAGATCTCGGTCTTACGCGCGAACGTATCGGCCTGCCCCTGTTCGTCGAAGGCCATGACGATGACGGCCGCGCCGTAGCGGCGGCACAGCTTGGCCTGGCGCAGGAATTCCTCCTCGCCTTCCTTCATCGAGATCGAGTTGACGATGGCCTTGCCCTGCACGCATTTCAAGCCGGCCTCGATGACGCTCCATTTCGACGAGTCGATCATCAGGGGCACGCGCGCAATATCGGGTTCGGATGCGATCAGGTTCAGGAAGCGCGTCATGGCCGCAACCGAATCGAGCATGGCCTCGTCCATGTTGATGTCGATCACCTGGGCGCCGTTTTCCACCTGCTGGCGCGCCACGCTCAAGGCTTCGTCGTATTGCTCGTTCAGGATCAAGCGCGCGAAGGCCTTGGAGCCGGTGACGTTGGTGCGCTCCCCGACGTTGACGAACAGCGACTGCGCGTCGATGGTAAACGGCTCCAGGCCCGACAGGCGCATTGCGGGCGGGATCTCCGGTATCCGGCGCGGCGCAATCGTCTTGACCGTTTCAGCTATCGCGCGGATGTGGTCCGGCGTCGTGCCGCAGCACCCGCCGGCGATGTTGACAAAGCCGCTTTCGGCGAATTCCTTCAACAGCGAAGAGGTCACCTCGGGCGTCTCGTCGAAACCGGTATCCGACATCGGGTTAGGCAGGCCGGCATTCGGGTAGATGCAGACGAAGGTATCGGCAATGGCGGATAGTTCTTCGGCATAGGGCCGCATCAAGGCGGCGCCGAGCGCGCAGTTCAAGCCGATGGTAAGCGGCTTAGCATGGCGCACCGAATTCCAGAATGCCGGCACGGTCTGGCCGGAGAGAATGCGGCCAGAGGCATCGGTCACGGTGCCCGAGATCATGATGGGCAGCCGCTTGCCGGTCTCTTCGAAGAAGGCATCGATAGCGAACAACGCCGCCTTGCAGTTCAAGGTGTCGAAGATGGTTTCGACCAGCAGCACGTCGGCGCCTCCCTCGACCAGGCCGCGCGTCTGCTCCAGGTAGGCAGCCACGAGTTGGTCGAACGTCACGTTGCGCGCGGCCGGGTCGTTGACGTCGGGCGAAATCGAAGCCGTCTTCGGCGTCGGGCCGAGCGCGCCGGCCACGAAGCGCGGCTTATCCGGCGTGGAATACTTGTCGCAGGCGGCACGCGCCAGGCGCGCGGCTGCCACGTTCATTTCATAGGCCAGGTGGCCCATGTGGTAGTCGTCCTGCGCAATCGTGGTCGCGCCGAAGGTATTGGTTTCGATCAGATCGGCGCCTGCCGCGAGGTATTGCCCGTGGATTTCGGCAATGACCTGCGGCTGGGTCAGCGTCAACAGCTCATTATTGCCCTTGACGAATAATTCCTTGCCCGGCACGGCAAAGTCGGCAAAACGTTCGCCGCGATAATCAGACTCGGTCAGCTTGTAGCGCTGGATCATGGTGCCCATGGCGCCATCCAACACCAGGATGCGGCGGGACAGAATCTCGCGCAGGGTGGTTTCTGTCGGGGAAGGCGGCAAGGCAGTCATGACTTTCTTTCGCAAAAATGAAAAAACCCGGCTGCTAAAGGCGGGGCCGGGTTCTTCGCACCGCTTTAGCTGAATTTATCAGGGTACTCCCAAGCTTGTAGCCAATTCGGGGTCCCATCGCGCCCGCAAGCTGGGGTTTGACTTGTTGAAAATCAAATCGGCGCATGAAAATTATACGTTAGATCAAGACTTTACGTAAAGTAAGGCAAAATCAGGAGTAAGGAGGCCCCGGAAAATCGTAGCCGGCAGGTCCCAGATCTAGCGCAGCGTGGCCGGACGTGCAATGGATTAGAAGGAAGGCAGACATGCTATTGCCCATTTATTTTCATAATTACAACAAAGGTTTGTCTCGATATGTCTTGAAGAAGAATGACTTCGAGAAAAGGCTTATCCCCCAATCAAGGCTTCCACTGCGGCCCTTTCCGCCATCAACTCATTGATGGCAAGATCGAGTTTTTGGCGCGCGAAGTCGTCAATGTGAAGTCCGGGGAGCCGTCGAATGCGGCCGTTTTCGCAGACCACCGGCAAGCCGAAGAAGATCCCTTCTGGAATACCGTAGGAACCGTCCGACGGCAAGGCCATCGACACCCAGCGACCGCCGCTACCCATCACCCAATCGCGCATATGGTCGATCGCCGCATTGGCCGCCGATGCCGCGGAAGAGGCGCCGCGCGCTTCGATCACGGCAGTCCCGCGTTGAGCCACGGTCGGGATGAAGACATTTCGATTCCAGTCCTCGTCATCAATCCTGGCCGACAGCGATGTGCCTCGGCCCAACGCAAACCGATAGTCCGCATACATGGTCGGTGAGTGATTGCCCCACACGATGACCTGCGAAAGATGGGACACCGGGATGCCTGCTTTCCCGGCCAGCATGGTCATGGCCCGATTCTGATCGAGCCGGATCATGGCCGAAAAATTGTCCTTTCCTAGTTCGGGCGCGCAGGACATCGCAATGAGTGCATTGGTGTTCGCCGGATTACCGACGACCAGCACTTTGACATCGCGCTCGGCAACCGCGTTGAGCGCGGCGCCCTGCACCTTGAAGATCTCGGCATTGGCCGCCAGCAGGTCGCGCCGCTCCATGCCTTTGCTACGGGGCCGTGCACCGACCATGATGACCAGATTGGCATTGGCGAAGGCAACTTCGGGGCGCTCTGTCGCGACAATATCCGTCAGCAACGGGAAAGCGCAGTCTTCCAGTTCCATCACAACGCCCTTCAAGGCTTGTTGCGCCATCGGTGTTTCGAGCAACTGCAAAATGACCGGCTGATCCGGCCCGGCGATATCGCCCCGCGCGATCCTGAACAGGAGCGCGTAACCGATTTGTCCCGCGGCGCCGGTCACTGCAATACGGATGGGTGCTTTTTTCATGGCTCTGTCCTCGACGTTCATTAATTCATTGTGCGGAAAGGGTTTCCACAATTTGGTTGCTGAGTAAATCCACCTTGGCAATACTCAAGTCCTTGTTCAATACATAGGCTGATTTGCCGTCTCGGGTGAACACGATTGCCTGGCGTGGCTCCTTGAACCCCGTCACCGTGGCGCTGACCTGCCGCGCGGGAAGCGATATCACGCTGAGGCTGTTGTCGGCCAAGTTCCCCGAGTACAAGGCGTGTTCATCGGGCGTCAATGCCGCACCGTAAGGATCCTTGCCGACGGGGATGCTCGCGATGATTTCACCCTTTTCGATATCCACGACCGCGATGGCGTTATCTCCGCTGTTGGCGGCGAACAAGGTCTTGCCGTCGCGGGTGATGGATATGGCGCGAATCTTGTTGAATCCGCCGATCTCGCCGCGGATCTTATTGGTCCGGGTATCGACCAGCGTGATTTTGTCGCCCAGGAAATTGGTAACGAATAGCGTGTCGCCAGCTGCATTGAGGCGAACGCCTTGACGTGGCTGGGAAAATCCGGGAATCACCGCAACCGGACGTTTGGTCTCCAGATCGAAACCGGATACGGTATTGGCCGCCTCGTTGTTGACGTAAAGTATTTTGCCGTCGGCGCTGATCGTCGTTCCGAAAGCACCTGCGCCTGCCGGCAAATCGGCCACTTCGCGCAAGCTCGCGCTATCGAATTGCTTGATCTGTCCCAGGCTGCTATCGGAAACGTAGAACGATTTCCCCGAGGGATCGAAAACGACGTTTCGCGGCGTAACGAATCCGTGTAGCGCGGCACGCATTTTGCCCGAGGCAAGGTCATAGACCACGACGTCGGCAAGTTCGCTATATGAAGCCACAGCGGTACGCTGGTCCGGGCTGAGCGCAAGCGAGTTGTTGTGGATGGCACCGTCAAAAGTCCAGCGCGTTTCGGCCGCTGCCTCAAACGTCAGCGCCGATAGTGAAATGGCCGCAATACCGAGGGCAATCTTGGTTCCCTGCATGATGCTTCTCCTTAGGCGATGAAGCCACTATAGGAGCCACACATATACAAGTAAAACGACTTATTTTTCTATTATCAACCTACGAATACGGTTAATTGATTGAGGCTGGGACTGCGCCTTTCATCTCGCTTTTATACGCATACTTTCAACCCCAAAGAAAAAAAGCCCGCTCTTTGCGGAGCGGGCTTCAAAGTCCATATCTCTTTGAAGACATGGAGGAGACAACTGCACTATAAGTTTCCACCAATCATCTGACTACTTTCTTTTGGGGATACCGGATATTCACACGGTGAATATCAAGAAAGCGCATTCCAGAAATCACGGCGCCGGCAGGAATTCCCGGAATTTGGGAAAATCTGCGCTTGCTCTTTGCAAATTTACAAAGGAAACGTCATGCCCTTGGTCACCATTACGCTGCATCCCGGAAAGTCGAAGGAGTACAAGCACGCCATCCTCGGCGCGGTTCATCAGGCTTTGGTCAATAGCGGCGTGCCGCCGACCGATCGCTTCCAGCGCATCCTTGAACTCGATGCGGACAACTTCCGCTACGACGCCACTTATCCCGATCTGACCCGCCCGCGAACGACGGACTTCGTCCTGATCGAGGTATTGTTTTCGGTAGGCCGCAGCGTCAAGGTGAAGAAGAAAATCCTCGCCGACACGATGGAAGGCTTGAAGACGAATCCCGGCTTGAACGCTGAAAACGTGATGTTGTGCTTCAAGGAGACGGCGTGGGAAAACTGGTCGTTTGGCGGCGGGCGCCTGTTGCACACTTGAGCCTTACGCCAAAACGCATCCTTCCAACGGGAAACCTTTGAGGAATTCGGCGGCGGCCATGCGCTTGCCGCCCGGTTTTTGCAATTCTTCAATGCGCAACACTCCCTGGCCGCAGGCGACGAGCACGCCCTCCTGCTCGTTGGCTGCCAAGACCGTGCCCGGCGCTGCCGAAGTCTCGCTCGATGCGACGCGCGCGCGCCACAGCTTGATGACGGTATCGCCGACTTTGCCGAGCGCACCGGGGAAGGGGTTGAAGGCGCAAATCTTGCGCGCCAATTCGGGGGCCGGCCGTGAGAAATCGAGCGCCGCTTCTTCCTTCAAAATCTTGGCGGCATAAGTCACACCGGCTTCCGGCTGCGGCGTAGCAGGCAGGCTGCCCTGCTCCAGCTTGCGCAGTGCCTGCACGATCAACTTGCCGCCCATGATGGCCAGTTTGTCGTGCAGACTGGCCGTGGTGTCGTCGCATTCGATGGGCAGGCGTTCGATCAAGAGCATGGGGCCGGTGTCCAGCCCTTCTTCCATCTGCATGATGGTCACGCCGGTCTCGGCATCGCCGGCTTCGATCGCTCGATGGATGGGTGCGGCGCCGCGCCAGCGCGGCAATAGCGAAGCGTGGATGTTGACGCAGCCTTTGGGAGCGATGTCGAGAACGGATCGCGGCAAAATCAAGCCGTACGCGGCGACGACCATCACGTCGTGCGGCGTTTCCTTGAGCAAATTATGTACTTCACGTGCCACATCCGGGTATTTGCCATCGAGCCGCAACGATTGCGGCTGGGCCACGGGCATGCCGTGCTTTACGGCGTATTGCTTGACGGCGGACGCCTGCAATTGCATGCCGCGCCCGGCCGGGCGATCGGGCTGCGTCAAAACAAGCGGAATCTCGAAACCGGCTTCGTGCAAGGCCTGCAACGCGGTGGCGGCGAATTCGGGGGTGCCGGCAAAGATGACTTTCACGGGGCCGGCCTCGTCAGCGAGCCGCTACGGCTTTTTCGCGCTTGGCCCTATCCTTCACCAATTCGCGCTCTTCCTTGACCAGCTTGGTCTTGATACGGTTGCGCTTCAAGGGCGACAGGTATTCGACAAACACCTTGCCCTTCAAGTGGTCCATCTCGTGCTGTATACAGACAGCGAGCAAGCCGTCGGCTTCCAGCTCGAAGGGCTTGCCCTCCACGTCCAGTGCCTTGACCCTGACCCGGCTGGGACGCTCGACGCCGTCGTAGATGCCGGGCACGGACAGGCAGCCTTCTTCATAGACTTGCCGGTCATCGCTGGACCAGACGATTTCGGGGTTGACGAAGACGCGCAAGTCGCTACGCGTCTCCGAGGTGTCGATGACGACGATTTGCTCGTGCACGTCGACCTGGGTCGCGGCCAGGCCTATACCCGGTGCTTCATACATGGTTTCGGCCATGTCTTCGGCGAGCCGTTTGAGACGGGCATCGAAAACCGTTACGGGCTTGGCAATCTTATGCAAGCGCGGATCGGGATAGCGCAGAATTGTTAATAGTGACATACGGCTTTTGCGCAACAATACTTCCGGGAAAGAGCTTGGTTTCTCTTGCTAATTCAAGGATTTATGTGCAGAATTTGATTCAATTTGACAAGAGTTGTCACGCACGCCATTATGCAAGGACAACATTTTGTGGCGGAATTCCGTTAAAAATGCCGGCGCGCTGCTAGTGACTTCGAGCCACACTCATCGGATATAACATGAAAAAGTTTAGCACAGCTGCCATCGTTCTCGCTCTTGCGTCTGCTTTTCTGCCGCTGTCTGCACAGGCCATGTCGCCCAGCGACGAGGCCCGCGTCGATCCGAATTCGACGCAATGCGCCTTCCGCAAGGATGCGCCCGATCAGCACGTCGTCGTGCGCGGCGACACCTTGTGGGGCATATCGGGGCAGTTCCTTGAACACCCCTGGTGCTGGCCGCAAGTCTGGGGCTTGAACCAGGACGAGATCAAGAACCCGCACTGGATCTATCCGGGGCAGATCGTCTACTTCGATCGTGCCGCAGGCAAATTGCGCCTGGGCACGCCGGTCGGCGAGAGCGGCTCCGCGTCGGACCAGGCGATGCAGCGCAGCATCCGCACCACGGGTCTCGGCGCGCAGGCGATCCCGAGCATACCGTCCAACGTGATCGAGCCTTTCCTGACCAAGCCCTTGATCGTCACGGAAGATGAATTGAACAATTCGCCGCACATCGTGGCTGTGGAAGAGGGGCACGTCAATGCAGGCAGGGGCGACAAGGCCTATATCCGCGGCGACTTGAAGGGGGAAACGCTGTTCCAGGCTTTCCGTCCCAGCCGCCCGCTGAAAGACCCCGGCACCAAAAAGATCATCGGTTATGAAGCGGTCTATCTCGGCACGCTGCGCATCACGCGCCCGTCCGCGAGCGACGACGTGGCCAGCATCGCGGAGATCACCGAAGCCAAGGAAGAAATGGGTGCCGGCGACCGCCTGCTGCCGGTGCCGATCACGCCTTTCATCAACTACGCGCCGCATTCCCCCTCGCAGCAGGTGACGGCGCGCGTGGTGTCGATCTACGAGGGTGTGACCAACGCCGGCCAAAACCAGGTCGTGACGGTCAACGTGGGCAAGAACAACGGGGTCGACATCGGCACCGTGCTGCAGCTCTACCACTTCGGCGCCACCGTGGTCGACAAGACAGACAAGAAAAAATCCATCAAGCTGCCTGACGAGGAATACGGCAATCTGTTCGTGTTCCGCGTATTCGACAACATTTCCTATGCCTTGATCATGGAAGTGCGCAACTCGGTCGAAGTGGGCGACGTCGCACGCACGCCGGAGTAAGCTTGACCTCCTGTGACGGGCCGGCCGCCTGGCTCCGGCTCGCCGAGACTCCCGGCGTCGGGCTGGAAACGGCACGTAAATTACTGGCCGCATTTGGTCTTCCCGAGAATATTTTTTCCGCCTCGCCCAAGGCTTTGGGCGAACTCGTTTCCGCACGCATTGCCAGCCAGCTCACCGGCGCGCCTTCGGCCGAACTCCAGGACTTGATCACGCGCACGCTGACCTGGATGGAACAGCCGGGCAACCGCATCATCACGCTGGCCGATGCGGACTATCCGCCGCTCCTGCTCAACATTCCCGACCCGCCTTTGCTGCTCTATGCCAAGGGCAATACGGCGCTGCTGCACCAATTGTCGGTAGCCATCGTCGGCAGCCGCAACGCCACCGCGCAAGGCGTGCAGCATGCCGAGAAATTCGCCGCGGCGCTGTCTTCGGGCGGCTTGCACACGGTTTCCGGAATGGCCTTGGGCATCGATGCGGCGGCACATCGCGGCAGCCTGCAAAGCTTCGAATCGGACCGCGGCAGCGGCTCGACAATCGCCGTGGTCGGCACCGGCATGGACATCGTCTACCCGGCGCGCAACCGCAGCCTGGCGCATGCAATTGCGCAGCATGGCTGCATCGTCAGCGAATATGCCTTGGGCACGCCGGGCATCGCGGCCAATTTCCCGCGCCGCAACCGCATCGTCAGCGGGCTTGCGCGCGGCACCCTGGTGGTGGAAGCGGCGGTCCATTCCGGGTCGCTGATCACGGCGCGCCTGGCCAGCGAACAGGGGCGGGAAGTGTTTGCCATCCCCGGCTCCATCCACTCGCCCCTGGCCAAGGGTTGCCATCAATTGATACGGCAAGGCGCGAAGCTGGTCGAGTCGGCCCAGGACATTCTTGAAGAGTTGACGCCCTTCCTGACGCAAGCGCCGGCCGCCGCACCGGAAGAAAGCGCGCGGCAAGACGGGCATCCGCTCCTTGTCGCCATGGGTTACGACCCGGTCGATGCCGGTACGCTGGCGCAACGCAGCGGCCTCGATCTGGCTGCCCTCACGGCCCAGCTACTGGATCTGGAACTGGAAGGGCTGGTCGAGGTATTGCCGGGCAATACCTACCGCCGCCTGCACTAAGTCCGGCCATTCCTCTCCCTGGCGGGCCGCGAGGCACCAATGCCTCGCCATAGCCAACTTGCAAACTATTACCGAATTGCGCGACGTTTGGCGAAATCTACGTCTATAATGGGGCGCAGGGGAGTGCCGGGCGGGTTTCCGGCATTCACTTCACAACCCCGAGCCTGTTTCAAAATGGATACAGTACCGGAGCCATATCCATTTTGAAGCAGGTTCACAGGCGAGAGAGAGCCATGTTCGAAGTTTTAGTGTATCTCTACGAGACGTATTATCGGCCCGACGCCTGTCCCGAACCCGAAGCCCTGGTGAAAAAACTGGCGGCGGTCGGGTTTGAAGACGAGGAAATTTCCAAGGCCCTAGGCTGGCTGACGGACCTCGCCGAAACCACCAACGAGTTCACCGATTGCTATCCGCAGCAGGCTTCGTTTTCGTTCGGCACGCGTATCTACGTCGAGCAGGAATTGTCGCATCTGGGTACCGAGGCGGTGGGCTTTATCCAGTTCCTCGAAGCGGCCCAGGTGATCAATGCGGTCCAGCGCGAGATCGTTGTCGAACGTGCCCTGGCAGTGGGCGAAGCACCGCTGCTCCTGGACATGCTCAAGGTGATCGTGCTGATCGTACTCTGGAGCCAGGGCAAGGAGCCGGACAGTCTGATGTTCGACGAATTGTTCGTCGACGAAGACGAGAACGCAGAACCCCGGCTGTTGCACTGAGGCTACTTTTGGCCAGCTGCCCGCAGAGGCAGACGGTATGTCTTTGTCGTGCATTTTTCGCAACACTTTGACATCGCCGCAACAGCCACTATATATAGGCAGAAGCCTTCCCCTTGCGAATCTTGGCGCAACCCGCTTATCATTGGCCCCTAAATTGCCAAGCGAATTGCCTGTTTGACAGGACGGCTGGCGGCATATTTGCTCTTTTTACCGTTCTTTTAGTTTCCGGCTAGAATTATTTTGCCTGCGCGCAGCGCCGGCCTTGCATTTTTCAGGATTACCTCTATGACCAAGACTCTCATCATCGCCGAAAAGCCTTCGGTCGCGAACGATATCGCGAAGGCGCTCGGCGGCTTTACCAAGCACGATGAGTACTTCGAGTCGGACAACTATGTATTGTCCTCCGCGGTGGGCCATCTGCTGGAAATCGCCGTGCCCGAGGAATACGACGTCAAGCGCGGCAAGTGGTCATTCACGCATCTGCCGATGATTCCGCCGCACTTCGCGCTGAACCCGATCGCCAAGACCGAGTCGCGCCTGAAAGTGTTGAACAAGCTGATCAAGCGCAAGGACGTCACCGGCCTGATCAACGCCTGCGACGCGGGGCGCGAAGGTGAGCTGATCTTCCGCCTGATCGCCCAATATGCCAAGGCCAAGCAGCCGATAGAGCGGTTGTGGCTGCAATCGATGACGCCCGGTGCGATCCGGGATGCCTTCGCTCATCTACGTTCCGACCGCGACATGATGCCGCTTGCCGACGCGGCACGCTGCCGCAGCGAAGCGGACTGGCTGATCGGCATCAACGGCACGCGCGCCATGACGGCCTTCAATTCCAAGGAAGGCGGTTTCTATCTCACCACCGTGGGCCGGGTGCAGACGCCGACGCTGTCGATCGTGGTCGAGCGCGAAGAAAAGATCAAGAAATTCGTGCCGCGCGACTATTGGGAAGTGCGCGCCGAATTCGTCTGCGCCGCCGGCATCTATGAAGGGCGCTGGCTCGATACAAAGTTCAAGAAGGACGAAACCGATCCCGAAAAACGCGCCGAGCGCCTGTGGAGCAAGGCCGCCGCCGAATCCATCGTCGCAGCTTGCCGCGGCAAGATGGGCACGGTCACCGAAGAATCGAAGCCGACCACCTCGATGTCGCCGGCGCTGTTCGACTTGACCAGCCTGCAGCGCGAAGCCAACGCACGCTTCGGCTTTTCGGCCAAGAACACGCTGGGCCTGGCGCAAGCGCTCTACGAAAAGCACAAGGTGCTGACCTATCCGCGTACCGATTCGCGCCACCTGCCGGAAGATTACCTCAACACGACGAAGCAGATTCTCGAATCGCTGTCGGAAAACCACAACTATCAGCCATTCTCGTCGCAGATTCTGAACAAGAACTGGGTCAAGCCGAACAAGCGCATCTTCGACAATACGAAGATCAGCGATCACTTCGCCATCATCCCGACCACGCAGGCGCCGAAGAACCTGTCCGAGCCGGAGCAAAAGCTGTACGACCTCGTGACGCGCCGCTTCATGGCGGTATTCTTCCCGGCCGCCGAATTCCTGGTCACGACGCGCTATACCGAAGTCGTGGGCCACCAATTCAAGACCGAAGGCAAGGTCATGACCAACCCCGGCTGGATGGCAATCTACGGCAAGGATGCGGTGGCCGACAAGGACGGCGAGGATGCCGGCACGCTGGTGCCTGTTGCCAAGGACGAGAAGGTCAAGACCGACAAGATCGCGGCCAACGGCCTGGTCACCAAGCCGCCGGCGCGCTATTCGGAAGCGACGCTGCTCTCGGCCATGGAGAGCGCCGGCAAGCTGGTCGACGACGAGGAATTGCGCGACGCCATGGCCGGCAAGGGCCTGGGCACGCCGGCCACGCGCGCGGCCATCATCGAAGGCTTGCTGACGGAAAAATATCTGTTGCGCGAAGGGCGCGAACTGATCCCGACGGCCAAGGCTTTCCAGTTGATGACGCTGCTGCGCGGGCTGGGCGTGGCGGAATTGACCGCACCGGAATTGACCGGCGAATGGGAATACAAGCTGTCGCAGATGGAGCGCGGCAAGATCAGCCGCGAGGAATTCATGCGCGAAATCGCGCAGATGACCCAGATCATCGTCAAGCGCGCCAAGGAATACGACAACGCGACGATTCCGGGTGACTATGCCACCTTGAAGACACCATGCCCGAACTGCGGCGGCGTGGTCAAGGAAAACTATCGCCGCTTCGCCTGCACCAAGTGCGAATTCTCGATGACCAAGACACCCGCCGGCCGCCAGTTCGAGATCGCCGAGGTCGAGGAATTGCTGTCCCAGCGCACCATCGGCCCGCTGCAGGGCTTCCGCTCCAAGATGGGCCGGCCGTTCGCGGCCATCCTGAAGATCGTGCGCGACGAAGAGATCAAGAATTGCAAGCTCGAGTTCGACTTCGGCCAAAACAATGACGAGGGCGAAGACGGCGAAGGTGTCGATTTCACCGGGCAGACTTCGCTCGGCGCCTGCCCGAAATGCGGCGGCGGCGTCTATGAAATGGGCTTGGCCTACGTGTGCGAAAACACGGTCGCCAAGCCCAAGGCCTGCGATTTCCGCAGCGGCCGCATCATCCTGCAACAAGAGATTCTGCCCGAGCAGATGAGCAAGTTGCTCAACGACGGCCGTACCGATCTTTTGCCCGGCTTCGTGTCGCAACGCACGCGCCGCCCGTTCAAGGCCTTCCTGGTGCGCGGCAAGGACGGCAAGGTGAGCTTCGAGTTCGAAGAACGCAAGGGCAAGGCGCCGGCCAAGGGCAAGGCCGAAGAGCAGGAAGAGCAAGCGCCCAAGGCCAAAAAGACCAGCAAGGCAGAAAAAGCCGCCGAGCCGGCTGAGGAAGCGCCGGTGAAGAAGGCTGCTGCGAAGAAGCCTGCGACCAAGGCCACAGCAAAGACGGCTGCCAAGAAGGCGCCGGCAAAAAAGGCTGCTTGACCAGCGCCTCGCCGAACGGTAGGTTGGCGCTGAACGAAGTGAAGCCCAACATCCGCGCATTGAATCGACGCGTACGATAGCGCGATACTACAATGTTGGGCTTCGCTTGCGCGCAGCGCCAAGCTACCGGTCGTCGATAGGTTCGTAACGACGCTCGCCGGTTGAAGCCTGGTAATACACCTGCATCAGCTTGCCGCTTTCCGGGTCGATGAAGCGCTCATCGGTCGCGACCCAGCCCTCGCCTTCGCGCCTGGCATTGGCGCCGTAGCGCCAGCGCTCGAACACGGTGCCGAGAAACAGGATCGCGCCCCAGATCAGCATGGGCCAAGCCACGTGCCCGCCGACGAAGCTCAAGAAAAGGCCTGCCGCCATCAGGGCGATGGACAGCAGCAGCACGAAGGTGCGCAGCATTCATTCCACCTTGTCGGCCACCACCGCCGTGCCATACGCGACGATTTCGCTCATGGTTTGCCCCATCTCGGCCGAATCGAAGCGCATCATGACGATGGCATTGGCGCCCATGCGCTGAGCATTCCTGACCATGCGGTCGACCGCATGGCGCCGCGCCTCCTCGAGCAATTGCGTATATTCGGTGATCTCTCCCCCGAAAATCGAGCGCAAGCCCGCCATGAAGTTGCCGGCCAGCCCGCGGCTGCGCACGACCACGCCGAATACCTGCCCCTTGACTTCCCTGACGCGATAGCCGGTCAGGTTCTCCGTTGTTACGACTATCATGATTTCACCCTGTTCAATTATTTGTCGGCAGACCGTTTTGAATCCCGGCGTGCTCGCATGATCAATGTAGACGCAGCACTGCAATAAGGGTACGGTAAATGGTGGTAATTTTCACCAGTGACAGAGTGGCATGATAGTGCGATGATGCAGATGCAAAATAATTAATTATGGCCCGTTTTACCAATTATGGACTATGATTAAATTGCAAAAGAAGCAAATGCACGTTTGCCACTAGTTTTTCCATTACAGGGGATTTTTATGAACGATATCGTGAATACCGCACCGAGCAAGGACGACAGCACCATGGCCATGCTGGCCCACTTGCTGGGTATTTTCTTCGGCTTCATTCCTTCGCTGGTCATCTGGCTGATCAAGAAGGACGATTCGCCATTCGTGGCGCAGGAAGCGCGCGAGGCGCTCAACTTCCAGATCACCTTGATCATCGGCTATGCGATCGCGGCCGCATTGACTTTCATCGTCATCGGGGCACTCCTGTTCCCCGCGCTTTACATCTTGAATATCGTGTTTTGCATCCTCGCGGCCGTGACCAGCTCCAAGGGACAGGCTTACCGCTATCCCTTCGCAATACGTCTGATTAATTGATCCGGCCTGAATGATCGGACCCGAGGGGGCCTTGCTCGATCATTCGGGCTCGCGCATGGGCAACACCACGTTGGCGAGCAAGCCGCCGCCCTCCCGATTGGACAGGGTAATGCGTCCGCCATGCGCTTCGACGATTTCACGCGTCAAGGCCAACCCAAGACCGGTGCCGCTGCGCTTGGTCGAGTAAAACGGAATCAGCGCATTGGTGAGGACGGTCTCACTCATGCCGCTGCCGCGGTCCGCAACCTCGATACGGATATGTCCCTGCTGCATCGTCACGGCGAGGACAACGTCTTCGGCTGCCGAGCCGGATTCATGCGCGTTCTGGAGCAGGTTGATCAGCGCCTGCTCCATCTGTGCCGGGTCAAACCAGGCCAAACCGGTCTCCATTTCGACCGCAATGCGCGCCTGCGGAAACTGTGCGGCCAAACGCGCAATAAAGCCCGACCATGCCACGGCTTCCATGCGCGGCGCCGGCAGCTTGGCGAAGCGCGCATAGCCCACGATGAAGCTTTCCAGGTGGCGCGAGCGCTCCCCTATCGTATTCAATATGTCCGCGAGCCGCTCCGGCTGGCCGCGCCGCAGCAGTTCCACGCCTGAGCCGGCCAGCGAAGCGATCGGTGCGAGCGAATTGTTCAGCTCGTGGCTGATGACACGGATCACCTTCTTCCAGGTCTGCACTTCCTGCCGGCGCAATTCCGTGGTCAGTAGGCGCAGCAGAAGCAATTCATGCGCGCGTCCGTTCAAGTGAAATGCGCGCCGGGCCAGGTGATAGACCTCTTCCTCGTTGTCCCCGCCGGCGGTGAATAAGCCGTCGCCGCCGCGCGCCATGGCTTCGCGCAAGGCCGGCTGAGCCTGGTCCAGCACTTCCTGCAGGCTCATGCCCTCTAGCCTGCGTCCCTGGTTCAGCATCTGGCGCGCCGCGAGATTGGCGAAGACCACCGGGCCGCCATCGGTCACGAGCAGCATGGCCACGGGCGTGTTTTGCACCATGGTATCGAGCAGCAATTCGCGTTGCACGAGGTTGAGCCGCTGGGCGCGCAAGACTTCGCCCAGTTGGTTGTGCGCGTCGACCAGGTCGCGCAATTCGTCGTGCCGGTCCCAGCGCAAACCGAAAGAGTAGTCGCCGTCGCGATAGCTCGCGACCGTGCCCGAGAGCGCGCGAAAGATCGCGAGCATCGGCTCCCATTGCGCCCGCGCGGCAAACCAGGCGGCCGGCAGCAAGACGACGAAGGAAACCGCGGCGGCCCACGCCGGCGGCAGCCATTGGAGCAAGAGCAGCGGCAGGCAAACCGCGACGGCGGTCAGCAGCAACACGATCAGGGTCGCACGCGCGGCCAGGGATTGGCGTTTCTGCTTGGGTGCGGGGCTCATGCGCCGCGGTTGATGCCGAGCCGTTCGAGACGGCGGTACAGCGCTTGCCGGCTCATGCCGAGAGCGGCAGCAGCCTGGGCCACGACGCCGCCGGACTCGGCCAGGGCGCGCTCGATGGCGTTGCGGTCCGGTTCGGCATCCGCGCCCTGGGCTGCCATCGCGGCGGGTAGATGCAAGTCGGCCGCCGAGAGGCTGTCGCCCGTCGCCAGCAAGGCGGCGCGCTGCATGACGTTTTTCAATTCGCGCACATTGCCGGGCCAGGTGTGGCGCATCAG
The DNA here is from genome assembly GCA_036384915.1 of Burkholderiaceae bacterium. Classification (GTDB taxonomy): domain Bacteria; phylum Pseudomonadota; class Gammaproteobacteria; order Burkholderiales; family Burkholderiaceae_D; genus PKWO01. Next base: position 93,602 of record DASVLJ010000023.1, on the reverse strand, counting down.
TGCGGCGACGGCCCCGGCCTGCAGGCTCTTGCCCGGACCGAGAAAGTGTTGGGCCAGCGGTACGATGTCGCCGGAGCGGGCGCACAAAGGCGGCAGCGCCAGTTCGATCACGTTGAGCCGGTAATAGAGGTCTTCGCGAAAGCTGCCGGCACGTATCATGGCCGGCAGGTCGGCATTGGTGGCGCTGACGATACGCACCTTGACCTGGCGCTCGCGGTTCGAGCCGAGCCGTTCGAAACGCCCGGTCTCAAGCACGCGCAACAGTTTCATCTGCCCGGCCGGCGGCAGGTTGCCGATCTCATCCAGGAACAGCGTGCCGCCGTCGGCCGCCTCGAACTTGCCTTCGCGCGCCTTACCTGCGCCGGTGTAGGCGCCGGCCTCGGCGCCGAACAATTCGGCTTCGATGAGTTCCGACGGCAGGGCGCCGCAGTTGAGAATGACGAAGGGGCCGTCGCGCACCGTCGAATTGGCCTGGATGATGTCGGCGATGCGTTCCTTGCCGGCGCCGTTCGGCCCCGTGATCAGGACGGGTACCTCGGAGCGCGCAACCTGGCAAGCCAGCGTCAAGGCACGCTCGGTGGCGGGATCGGCCCAGACCATGCCGCGCAAATCGTAGTGCTCTTCGAGTTCGCGCCGCTGCCGTCTTTCATGCTTCAGGCGGCGCTGCAATTCACGGTTCGCCTGCCCCAGTTCGAGCAGGTTTTTTGCCGTCGCCAGGAGACGCTGGTCGTCCCAGGGTTTGGCCAGGTAGTCGGCCGCGCCGGCCTTGATCAAATCGACGGCCACGTCGAGCTGGGTCCAGGCCGTCAAGAGGATCACCGGCAGGTCGGGATGGCGGGCACGGATCTCGCGGAACAGCGCCACGCCTTCCGCGCCCGAGGTTGTATCCTCGGTAAAGTTCATGTCGCAGATCACGAGGTCGACCGCATCGGCGGCCAGCATGGCGAGCCCCTTTGCCGGCGTATCGGCATGCAGGCTGGCGATGTCGTGCAGCGAAAACAGCACGTCGAGCGCAAGCGCGACCGATTTGTTGTCGTCGATGACCAGGATGGTTGGCATGGGCTGGGGCGTGTGGCTAGTCCGCGCATCCTATCTCATTATGCGGCGCGTGTCGCGATTGCCGGCGAAATGTACGCGGCTCGGCGCGCCGGGCCGAGCACAGCCAACACGCCGAGCAGCCATAGCAAAGCGCCGCCCGCAGCAAGATAACCCAGCGGCAGGCGGCTCATTTCGATCTGGCTCACCAACACCTGGTTCAGCGCCATCGCCAATATCAGGCCGGCCGCCACGCCGCCGCTGGTGATCACGAGGTTTTCCATGACGAAATAGCGCAGGATATCGATGCGCCGTGCGCCAAGAGCGCGGCGCACGCCGATCTGCTTGCGCCGCTGCGAGATCCACAGGCTGGTCATGCCGACGATGCCGCTGGCGGTGATCAGGAGCAGCAAGGCACTGACCGCCACCAGCATCCAGGCCAGCGTACGGTCGTCGCGATAGCGGATGGCGCGATATTCCTCGAAGCTGCTCGTCTTCATCAGCACGGGGTAGCCGCGGACATTGCGCAACGCCGCTTCGGCGTCGCGCATGACACGCTCGAGCTGGCCCGGCTCGACCCGCACCGCATAGGCTCCAGGCGGGCTGGCGCTGCGTATCGGCTCGATCGTCGAATACTCGCCCCTGACGCCATTGGCCGCGCCGGGAGTCTGCAGGCATTGGACCACGCCGATAATATGCATTTCTTCGGCATCGGCGCCGATGCCGAAAAACATCGACCGGCCGACCACGCTGGCGGCGCCGGGAAAAAGGGCATCGGCCAGCGCCTTGGTGATGATGATCTTGTCGTTTTTCGAATCGGCGGTATCGAAGTCGACCTCCTGCACATCGGCCGGCGTGAAGTCGCGTCCTTCGACGAGCTGCAACCCGAAAGTCTTGACCAGCGAATCGGCCGTGTTGTACCGCCCAGCCGTGCCGGTAGACTGGACTTGGTTGCGGTCGGCCGCAACGTCGCTGTTCCAGCCAGACTGCGACATCGGGAACTGATTGGCGGCAGCAACCGACACCACACCGGGCAGGGCACGCAGGACTTCCTTGTCGCGCTGCTGCTGCGCCATCAGTTCGGCGAACGGCGGCACCTTCAGCGGGCGCACGCGCACTGTGAAAACGTTTTGCTCGTCGGCGACGCCGGAGGGGCGTGTGGCGGCGGCATAGCGCAGGGAAACGATGTGCAGCGCGTTGGCCATCACGGCCAGGCTCAGCGCCACCTGCATGGCGACCAGAAGCGGGGCGAACTTGTTGCGCAGCAACGCGGACAGGATAGGGCGGATTTCCATGACGTTCTCCCGGGTCTATTGCGATTTCAATTGCAGGGCCGGCGTCACCTGGCAAGCGCGCCAGGTTGGCAACAACCCCGCCAGTATGCTGGCGGCGACGGCCAATCCGAAGGTGGCGGCCAGCATGCTCCAATCCATATGCGCCAGCGCCGCATAGCGTTCCGACTGGCGGCCCAGAAGCCACAGCACGGCGGAAGAAAATGCCAGGCCCAGTATGCCGCCGGCCAGGCCGACCACAGCCGCTTCGATCAGGAATTGCTTGAAGACTTCCGCGCGGCTGGCGCCGAGCGCCCGGCGCACCCCGACCTCGCCGGCGCGCACCGAGAACTTGGCCAGCAACAGGCCCACGGTGTTGACCAGGCACAGCAGCAGGAAACCGAAGGCAAGCCAGGTCGAGATCGGGCCGTCGTCGCTGACCACGTGCAGATGGTCCATCCATTGCATGACGTCGAACAGACGGTTGACGTTTTGCCGCACGAAGCGCGAGAAGCGATGCTGTTCGCGCGTATAGCCGTCGATATAGTCTTGCAGACTGGCGCGGTCGGCGGCCGATTTCATTTCGAACCAGAACTGGATCCAGGTGCATTCCGAATCGAGCAGGCCCTGGTAGCCGGGGTTGACGTTGCTGTTGCAACTCATGCTGCCGGAATTGCTCAACTGCAACCTGATAGCGGTCTGGAACGGAATGAAGATGTCGTCCTCGCCGCCCATGGTGCCGCCATTGCCGTTGATCAGGTGGGTGTAGCGCGGCACCGGGTTCCACTCACCCAGGACGCCGATCACTTCGAAGTCTTCGTTCAACAGGCGGATATGGCGCCCGACAGGGTTTTCCTTGCCGAATACCTTTTCGCTCATGCGCCGGCTCAGCACCACGACATTGGCCTTGTCCTTGTCCTGCTCTGAGGCCCAGGCGCTGCCGTGCAGGAAAGGTACCTGGAACATGGGAAAGTAATCGCTCGTCGTGGCGAGGCCGTCCACTTCGATCGTACCGAGGTCGCTACGCGCCGGCTCGATGCCGCCGGTGATGCCGAATAAAGCGGTACGGTGCACGCCTTGGCCGCTTTGCAGGAAATTGACCGTATCGCGATAGCTCAGTTGGTTGTCTTCGGGCATCTGGCCCGGCGTATAGCGCGACAAGGGGCCGTTGTCGATCAAGGGCACGAAAAGCCGGTCGCTTTTTTCGGGAATCGGATTGCCCGACATCATGTGCAGGATGGTCAGCGTGGAAATGGCGGCGGCCACGCCCACGGCCAGTGTCAGGACCATCAAGGAAGTCAGCACCGGATTGCGGCGCAGGCTGCGCAGGCCGAGCATGAAGTAGTAGCGCAACATGGCCGCTCCTCAAACCGCGCCGCCGGCCACAGCCGCGCTGCCGGTTTCGTGGGCGAACAGGGTCGGCATCTTGCGCACGAGATCGCTGACCTGACCGTCGATGATGTGTACATTGCGTTGTGCACGGACGGCCAGTTCCGGGTCGTGCGTCACCATCAGGATGGTAGTGCCGGCGGCATTGATTTCCTCAAGCAGCTCCATCACGCCGCGCGCCATGTGGGTGTCGAGATTGCCCGTCGGCTCGTCGGCCAGCAAGAGGCGCGGCGAGCCGGCCAGGGCGCGCGCAATGGCCACGCGCTGCTGTTGCCCGCCCGAGAGTTCGGCCGGGTAGTGGCGCATGCGGGAGGCGAGGCCGACCTGGGTCAGGGTTTGCTCGATGCGGCGCTTGCGCTCGGCGGCGGGGAAGCCGCGATAGCGCAACGGCACGTCGACGTTGTCGAACAGGTTCAGGTCGGGAATCAGGTTGAAGCCCTGGAAGATGAAGCCGAGCTTTTCATTGCGCAACCTGGAGCGCGCATTGTCGTCCAGGCCATGCACATTGACGCCGTCCAGCAGGTATTCGCCGCCGTTGAATTCCTCCAGCAGGCCGGCGATGTTCAGGAAGGTCGTCTTGCCCGAGCCGGAAGGCCCGGTGACGGTGACGAACTCGCCTTCCTTGACGTGGATATCGAAGCCGCGCAAGGCGTGCGTTTCGATCATGTGGGTACGGTAGACCTTGCTCAGGTTTTTCATGTGCAGCATGATGAATGCTCCTTAGTTATTGATCGAAACGCGTTGCGCGTTGCCGAACGTATCGGTTCCTGCAATGACGATCTTGTCGCCAGGCTTGGCGCCGGAGACGATTTCCACGGCGGTGACGGACGTGGCGCCGATCCGGATCGGGCGGCGCACGGCCGTGCCGCCCTCGACGACATAGGCGAAGCGCCCGCCTTCGTTTTCGACAAAGGGGCCGCGCGCCACCATCAGGACGTTTGGCTTTTCTTCGATCAAGAGGCGGGCCGAGACGCGCTGGCTCTGGCGCAAGCCTTCCGGCTGGGCGCCGTCGAAACGCACGCGCGCCAGCACCTGGTTCTTGACCACTTCGGGCGAGATGGCGGAGAGCTTGCCTACCGCCTTGGCCTCGCCCACCGTCATCTCCACGCGCAGGCCCAGGCCGAGATCGGCCAGGTAGGTTTCGGGGATTTCCAGCTCGACTTCGAGCACGGACAAATCGACCAGGGTCATGATAGGCGCATTGATCGCGACGGCGCTGCGGTCCGATACCGACAAGGTGCCGACGAAGCCGTCGACAGGGGCGCGCATCTGCAAGGCATCGACCTTGCGCTTCAAGCCCTCGACGAGCAGGCGCTGGCGCTCAAGCTGGCTTTCCTTGGTTTTCAATTCGACGCCGACGTCTTCGTTTTCCAGCACGGCAGCCGCAGCCGCATGCTTGCTGCGGATATCGGCCGAACGCACGGCATCTTGCGCCTTCATGTATTCGATCTTGCCGACCACGCCAAGCTCGCCGGCGTTCTGGATGCGCTCGAGCGTGCGCTGGGCCGAAACGCGTTCGATCTCGGCCTGGTCGGCGTCGCGCTGGGCGGCGAGCTTTTCCTTCCTGGCCAGGATGGCTTGATGCGCGACCTCGGCTTGCAGTTGATCGTAACCGGCTTGCTCGCGCTTGAGTTCCTCGGTCAGGTCGGGCGAATCGAGTATGGCGATCACGTCGCCCTTCCTGACGTTGTCGCCGGCCTTGACCTTGAGCGTGACGATGGCTGTGGCCGGGGCATATAACGTGGGGCTGACGGCGGCGACGACGCGGCCGTTGACCACGGCATCGCGCACCAGGGTGCCGCGCTCGACTTCAGCAAAACGCAGGCGTGCCGCATTGACCGAACGCGAAGTATTAGCCCAGGCAGCCACGAGCCCCCCCGCGGCGGCAATGGCGATCACACCGAGAATGCCGATGCGCAACCAGCGCCTGCGCGCGCCGCCGGGCGCTACGGCAACCACTGTGTCCTGTGCGGATGTGTCTCTGATCATGTCTGCCTCCTTGTCTCTTTGCCGGACATAATGCAGAAAGCGTGCCAGGTTATAAGTGGCTGATTTTCAAGGATTTAGATGACCCTACGCGCGTGTCCGGACTGTCCGTTTCGTGTCCGCAGACTGTCCGCGGACAGTATCGCTAATTGTGCGCGAAAAACAGGCCTTGGATGGCGATGGCCAACAAGGCACTCGCCAGCAGGCCGGCGATCCAGGCCCAGCCGAGGCGGCGTCCCACCCATGTAAGCGCCGCGACGAAGGCTTCGCCCACGCATTGCATCAAAAACCAAGCCGGGGTCAGGATGAAGGCGAAGAACAGTCAGCTTTTCCAATCATTCGAAAGTTTGGGATGAAATTCCGCATAGCACATGACTGCGGCAGCAAGCCAGGCAAAGGCACCCAGCGCGGTCATGACGGTCCATCCTTTCCAGCGGGACGGTTTGAATTGCATGCTTTCCTCAGCCAGGCGCGGTAAAGGCCGAATTGCAGTTTCGCTCAATGCGCCCTGGCGCGCAGGGCTTCCAAGGTCTTGGGCAAGCTATCCTTGCCCAGGGAATCGACGATCCAACCCAGGCCCATGGGCACAGGCCCCGGATCGGAATAGACATAGTATTTCACCACGCTCTTGTTCTTGTCTGTCGCCACTGGCTGCAAATCCCAATAACCGCTGGTGTCGGCAATCGTTTCTTCCTGCGTCAACCCCGGTTGGGGTACCAGCTTCCAGGCCAGGTGGCATGACGCCGCTGTGCTCTTCGGTTCCATACGCAGGCGGTATTTCTTGATCTTGCCCATGGGGAGTTTAAGCGTCATGTCGACCAGGGCATAATTTTCCGTCGCTTGCACGACCTTGGCCTGATCCGTGTTGGGCATGAAACCGGGGTAAGCGGCGTAGTCGGTGATGATGCCGCACAGCTTGGGCACGGGTGCGGCGATGCTGGTTTCAGCGATATAGGACTTGCCTGGCACCCCAGCCTTGCTGACGTCGGCCACATTGACCTGGGTTTCCGAGACGGGGGCCGCTGCGGTGGAAGCGGCGGCAAACAAAGCAAAAGCGGTGGTGGAAAAACGGATCATGGCTTGCGGATAGAAGGACGGTTGGATAGATAAAACATGATGATCAAGCCGGCAATGCCGGCCCAATAATCGGCAGGGAAAATACCCAGCCAATGCTTGTGCCAGGCGACGCCGGCCGGGTTGAATTTTTCCAGGCCATAGGCTGGATTGCAGACGAACCAGAGGAAATCTTCCGTGGTCCAGAACAGCATCAGGCAAGCCAGCACGCGGCATTGGGCGCGCCAGGACCAAGTGCCGGAGAACACCAGCGGGAAGTGGAACAGCATGGCGACGAAGGGGAATACCCAGGCGTGATAACCGGTCATGGCGCGTCCACCCCAGAAGATGTCGAGCAGCCAATGGTGCTCGATGCGCCAGGTCGGCAGGTTGGCGGCCCAGCCGCCGGCGCCTTCGATCTGGATTTCGACTTCGGCGAAGAAAAAGCCGAGCAGCATGGTAAAGGCGATCAAGCCGAACAGATGCTGCCAGCGCAGCGGCGCGTCCATCCGCTTATGCCAAGGCAATGTCGAGCACGCTACGCGCCGCTTGCGACCGGCCCAGCGCCCTGGCTTTGGCGCCCATCTCGGCCAGGCGCCCGGGGTCGTTCAACAGCAGGCGCACGCGGTATTCGAGCGTGACGGCGTCGTTGGCGCGCAATGCCACGCCTTGCTCGAGCAGGAAATCGGCGTTGCGCTCCTCCTGCCCCGGTATCGGCGAATTGACGATCATGGGCAAGCCCATGGCCAGGCATTCGGAAACGGTCAAGCCGCCGGGCTTGGTGACGACGAGATCGGCACAAGCCATGAGCCGCTCGACCTTGTCGGTGAAGCCTTGCGGGAACAAGCGGCCGGGGTAACGCGCCGCGATGTTGCGCAACGCGGCCAGGGCTTCCTGGTTCTTGCCGGCCAGCGCCACGATCTGGAAATCCGGTGCCGCGTCGAGCAGGCGCGCGGCGACGGTATCGAGGCTGCCCAGACCCGCCCCGCCGCCCATCAGGAGCAAAGTGGTGCGCGTCGGATCGAGCCCGAATTCCCGTGCGCAGGCCTGCCTGTCTTGCGGCTGGCCGAACATGGGCATGATGGGAATGCCGGTGACATGTACCGATTCTTCGGCCAAGCCGAAGGCACGCATGCGGTAGGCGATCTCGTCGTTGGCGGCGAAGTAGCCGGCCATGTGATCGTGCACCCACATGCGGTGCAGATCGAAGTCCGTCACCTGGACCCAGACCGGGCAATCCAGATTGCCCTTGCGCTTTTCCCGCGAAAGCAATTCGGCCGGCAGGAAATGGGTGCAGATGATGAGGTCGGGAGCAAAGTCGCGAATCTGCTTCAGCAGCGCGCGCGTCGAGAGATGTTCGACGGCGCGGCGGAACTTTTGCATCTTGCTCTTGGGCTCGGCTTCATTGGTCACCTGATAGAGATAGCCCCAGAGCGCCGGATGGCGGTTGACCAGGCTGATGTAGAAATCGGTGTAGAGCTTGCGAAAGCCGCTGGAGACGTAATTCATCACGTCGGCATGAAGCACGCTGTGGCCCTCGGCCGCGGCGCGGATCGCTTCGGCGGCACGCACGTGGCCGGCGCCGGCGGAAACGCTCAAGAGCAGGATTTTTTGTGGCTGCATGTAACGGGAAATTCCTTGAGACAAAGCGCTGAGTGTAGCGGAAATCGGGTGCGATTTTTAAGATTCGCTCAACCGCAGTGACGCGTTGCCGCATGGCATGCTCGCACGAAAAATGGCCGGAAGTGGTACGCCGCGCGATAAGACCACATTGCCCATCTCCAGGATGTGGCTTGCAAGCGGCATCAGCCCGCTTCCAGTGTCATGCGAACGTCTTTCACCCGTCTCTGGGGAGGATTCATTGTGGTCTGCTTACCCATGCACGAGGCGTGCAATTGGTATGCACGCGGAATGACGAATTGAAAACCAGTTGACCTGAAAAATCGTGAGCGTAGGCTAAGCCTGCCTTAACCGGTAAATAAAGGATGAGGACAACGACGAGAGAGAGCAAAACAAAGTGAAGCGAGGGGGCGCAGGCCCCCTCCTTCATATTACGAGGAGAGATGAAATGATGAAAACAAAGATCGGCAGCACGGTAGCCGTCGGCCTTGTGGGCGGCATGTTGGCAGCTTGCGGCGGTGGCTCCAACGATTCGCTCGGCGCACAACAGAAGGTGATGACGCGCAGCATCAAGGCCACGCTGCCAGCCTGTAACGCGGCTTGGGTCTCGACCACCGCCTACAATGGCGGCGCCAAGGTCAGCTACAACAGTGTGAACTACACCGCAAATTGGTGGACCCAGGGCAACAACCCGTCGACCAATAACGGCGGCGCCGGCAGCGGCCAGCCATGGACATCGAACGGCGCCTGCGGTACGCCTACACCCACTCCGACACCAACCCCAACACCGACTCCTACGCCCACACCGACTCCTACGCCCACGCCTACTCCGACGCCAACCCCGACACCCACACCGACGCCTACTCCTACCCCGACGCCCACGCCCCCCCCTTCGTGCAGCGCGCCGGCCTGGAGTTCAAGCTCGGTTTACACCGGTGGCCAGCAGGCAGTCTATGACAACTACCTGTGGCAAGCTTCGTACTGGACGCAAAACAATACGCCGACCGCAGGCGGCTCCGGTCCGTGGAATCTGGTCGGCTATTGCGGCGCTCTGCCGGGCAAGGCATCGTCGACATTGTTCGCACCGTATGTCGACGTGACGATGAACTACCCGCTGGCTGCCAATGCCTCGCAGGTCGGCTATCACTACACGCTGGCTTTCATCATCGACAGCGGCAGTTGCACGGCATCGTGGGCCGGTACGATCCCGCTATCTTCCAACCTCTATCTATCCGATATCAAGACCATCCGCTCGCAGGGCGGCGACGTGGTGGCCTCGTTCGGCGGCGCGGCGGGCAGCGAATTGGCGACGACTTGCGGCAGCGCCGGTGCATTGCAGGCACAGTACCAGGCCGTGATCACGCAATATGCCCTGAAACGCATCGATTTCGACGTGGAAGGCGGCGCCCTGGGCAACAGCTCGGCCAATGCGACGCGCAACACGGTAATCGCCGCGCTGCAGAAGGCCAACCCCGGGCTGCAGGTCTCGTTCACACTGCCGGCGCTGCCGAACGGCTTGACATCGCAAGGTATGACCTTGCTGCAAGACGCGGTATCGAAGGGCGTCAACATCACGACCGTCAACGTGATGGCGATGGACTACGGCACCGCTTACGACAATAGCGGCCAGATGGGCCTGGATGCGATGTATGCGGCCTGGTCCACCATGAACCAGCTTGAACCGCTCTACCCTGCGCTGTCGCACGCCGCCATCGCGGCCAAGTTGGGCGTGACGCCGATGATAGGCCAGAACGACAATTCGGCCGAGGTGTTCACGCTGGCGCACGCGTCTTACCTGGTGTCGGCAGCGGGTTCGAACGGTATCGGCTTCCTCGGCTTCTGGTCCGAGACGCGCGACGCGCCTTGCCCGGCAGGCACGCCGGCGACGCCGGCCTTGGGAAACTGCAACGGCAATGGGGCCGCACAGTTCGCTTACGGTAACGCGTTCAAGTCATTCTAACCAAGCGGTTCCATGCCGTGACGCGGGGAGGGAAGGTGCTTGCACCCTCTTTTCATTTCTGCCTGGCCCCTCAAGCAGCGAGCCTCCGCGAGCGCAATTCGTGCTCCAGCAGCATGCGCTTGCGCTCCAGTCCGCCGGCATAATCGGTCAGCGAACCATTGCTGCCGACCACACGATGGCAGGGCACGATGATGGAGACCGGATTGCGCCCAATCGCCGCGCCGACCGCGCGTGCCGCCTTGGGCCGCCCGACCGCGCGGGCGTGTTCGCCATAGCTGACCTTGGCACCGTAAGGGATGCGCAACAACTCCTGCCAGACTTCCTGCTGGAACGGCGTTCCATGTAGATCGAGCGGCACATCGAAATGCTCCCGGGTGCCGGCAAAGAATTCCTCGATCTGACGCACGGCCTGCCGCACGACGCCATGCTGCGCATCGCGCTGCCAACCATCCTTGCCCTTGAAATGGCGATGCTGTTCGAAATAGATGCCGCACAGGCCGCGCTCGGTCGCGGCGACCGTCAGCTTGCCCACGGGGCTGGGCATGTCGGTATAAAAGATCATGATATTTCCTTTTCCACGTGCAACGAGTTCCACAACAGCAGTGCCGCGTAGCCGCGCCAGGGCGACCAGCCGGCGGCGCGTGCCAACAATTGTTTTTCGGACAGGCGCGCCACCCCGTCCCTCGGCTCGCTCAAGGCGGCCGCCTTTTGCAAGCCGAGGTCGCCGGCCGGGAAAGCGTCGGGAAAACGCAAGGCGCGCATGGCGATGTATTGCGCAGTCCATTCGCCTATGCCGGGCACGGCGCGCAATTGGGCGATCGCTTGTGCGAGGCTGGCGCCGGGTTTGATATCGAGGCCGCCCTCGCTGGCAAAGCGTGCCAGGCCGATGATGGTTTGCGCACGCTTGCCCGGCATCCCCAGCGGGGCGATATCATCGACCGTAGCGGCGGCCAGTGCTTCGGGGCGCGGAAACAGATGCGTCACTTGCTCCAAGGGCGTCGCCACGGCTTCGCCGAAGCGCGCCACGAGTCGCCCGGCAATCGTGCTTGCACCGGCCACGCTGACCTGCTGGCCCAGCACGGCACGCACGGCCAGCTCGAAGGTATCGAAAGCGCCGGGCACGCGCAGCCCCGGTGCCGCGGCGATGTGTTGCGCCAGCATGGCGTCCTGCCCCAGATGGGCTTCGATCACCTCCGGGTTGGCGTCGAGATCGAATTGCGTGCGCACGCGCGCCAGCAGCGTCATCAAATACGGTGCGAGGTGCGGCGCGACTTCGAGTTCGAGCTGTTCGCGCCCTTCGAGCCGGCGTACCTGGATCCAGCCCGCGGCATTATCGACGCGCACGGTGCGCCGATAAGCGCCATCCCGCACGCTTTCCACGCCGGGAATCGCGCGCCCGGCGAGATAACCCAGGACTGCCTCCCAGTTATATGGCGGACGGTAAGCCAGACGCAGCACGAGCGCATCGTCCGCGCCGGCTTCGGCATTGGCTTCGCGCCGCACCGCCGAGGGCGCCATGCCATAGCGCTCGGCAAACAAGGCATTGAAGCGGCGCAAGCTGCGGAAGCCGGCAGCATAGGCGAGTTCGGTCATAGGCAGGCGCGTTTCCTGCAGCAGTTTCTTGGCGAACAGCAAGCGCTGCGTCTGCGCCAGTTCCACCGGAGAGACACCGAAGTGTTCTTGCAACACACGCCGCAATTGGCGTGAAGACAGACCGACTTCCTGCGACAGGCTTTCCAGGTCGCCATTATTCAGTGCGCCGGCGGCAATGCGCTGCCACACGGCATAGGCGAGGTTTTGCTGCAAGGCATAGGGTGCCAGTTCCGGCCGGCAACGCAGGCAAGGGCGGTAACCCGCGGCCTCGGCCGAGGCCGCATTGGCGAAGAAGGTACAAGAGGATGCACGCGGCGTCTTGACGCGGCATACGGGGCGGCAGTAAATGCCCGTGGTCTTGACGCCGGTAAAGAATACGCCATCGAAGCGCGTGTCGCGCGCGAGCAAGGCGCGATAGCAGATTTCGCGGTCGGGCAGATCGATGTCGCTGTGATGTAGAGTGTCCATGAGGACGTTATACGCCCCGGTCAAGTAAGCGTCTAGCCGTTTTCGGACACGTAAGCAGGGGCGAGGCGAGGCACTGAAAAGCTTGCCATGGACTCATTGGCATTATGCTACCATCGGCGGCCTCGGAAGCCATTTCTCAACTACCTCATGCCTTACTTCGATCACGCGGAACTCGCCAGGCTTGATGCCGTCATCAAGGACATCGAAGAGAATTCCTCGCACGACAATGCCGAACTCGTGAAACGGCTTGCCGAATTCTCGATCAGGATCACGGGCGATATTGCCGACATCCTCGCGACCGACCCGCTATCGAGCGCCTATATCGAAAAGATCAAGCGTGTGCACGAGGAAATCATCGGTAAGCAGCATTCGCGCGACTTCGAAGGTCTGCCCCGCTTGAACCTCGACTACGAAGCGAACTGGCCCTATCCCTGGGGTACGCAATGCCCCGAGACGGTCGGATGCTTCCTCATCGCCTACGGTTTTTTGATCCGCTCCGCCGGACTGCCGCGCGGCGCGCGCGTGCTCGAGGTCGGCTGCGGCATGGGTTCGCTGACCTGGAACCTGGCGCGCATGGGCTACCGCGTGGATGCGATCGACCCGAACCCTGCGCAATGTGAAGGCGTGCGCAACTTCACGCGCGGCTTTCCCACGCCGCCGACAGTGATCGCCAAGACGCTCGACGAGTGGCTGGCCGAGCGCGAGGCAAACCGGGCCGAAGACAAGTACGACGCGGTGATTTTCTTCGAATCTTTTCACCATTTGATGGACCACCAGGCTTGCCTGCGCACGCTGCTTGAGCGGCACATGCAGCCGGACGGCAAGATTCTGCTCGGTGCCGAACCCATCATGCCCGACACCAGCGACATCCTGCCCTACCCCTGGGGGCCGCGCTTCGACGGCGAATCGCTGCGCGCCATGCGCAACTGGGGCTGGCTCGAGCTAGGCTATACCGAAGCCTATCTGCGCAGCCTGTTCGACAAACTGGGCCTGGGCTTTCAATGGTTCAAGAGCGCGGTGGCGGCACCGCATTCCTCAGTCGTGGTCGGTTCGCGCGCAAGCTTCGGCAAGGATTTGCCGCCCGAAGCCGAGGATCGCTATTCGGGCAAGCTCGCCGACGGCATCGATTTCACGCGCGAGGGCTTGCCCGACTTCGTTGCGCACGTTTCCGGCTTGTCGCAATGGGAGAGTTGGGGCCGCTGGACCGAGGGCGATTGTCTGCATATCGAATTCTCGCAGGCGCTGCCGCCCAGCTTCACGCTGCAGTTGCAGCTGCATGAAGTGTTCGGCCCTAACCTGGACCGGATGCTGCGCGTAAAGGTTGGCGCGCAAGAGCAGCAAAGCCGTTTGAAGGATCCGCACCGGTCGCCCCTGCATCGCTTCCGGTTCGATGGGTCCAATGCGAGCAGTATCGACATCTTCGTGCCGCAGCCGACTCGCCCGCGCGACTTGCCGGACTTGAACAATACCGATACGCGCAAACTCGGGATCGGCTTGCGTTCACTGGCCATCGAAGAAGGCGAGGCCGACAAAGGCGGCGGTTTGTTGTCGCGCTTGTTTGGATGAAAGTTTTGCGCATCGCGTAAAATGAAGCCATGGATATCACGCTGACCGAACTCGAAGAGGCGATCAACTACTGGCGGCAGCTCAGGCCTTCGCAGGGCGAGGAGCGCGCCTTGTCGCCCGAGGTCAATACCTTGGCGACGGTGTATGCAACGATGATCTACAGCCGCCAGCGCGCGATGCCGCTCGACAGCCTGAACGCATCGTGCCGGCAGTTGATCGAGGGCTGGCGCCAGAAGAAAGTTTAGGCAGCGAGATGCCTGGCCTGCCGCTGCGGTAGTGCAGGCTTTTGCTTGTGCGACGCCGTGCTCGGCGCCTTCCCCGCGTAGTCGCCGGCCAGCAGGCGCTCGGCCTGCGGCTTGTCCATCCCTTGCAGGCATAGCCATTGCGTCACGAGACCGGCCAGGCGGTCGAGTGCGATGCGGTGCGTGGCATCGGTCCTCTCATAGAGCCAATCGGAAAAAGCCAGGAAATTGGCGAACGGCCCATTGCTCGATAAGCCCAGCAGATGCGGCAGCGTCTGCGCAAAGCGTCCCGAGTTCGCAACCAGGTCCCAATAACGCGCGAAGCGCACCAGGCGCTGCATGTCGGCGAAATCGATGCGGTCCGTGGCCAGAATGGCATAGGGCGGATGCGGGTCGAAGGCGAGCCGGTAAGCTTCCGTGTGGCGGATGATGGGCGTACCGCGCAAGCGCTTCAGGATGCCGAACTGGATTTCATGCGGGCCTAGCGCAACAAGCCGGTCGAAGCCGCGCGCGAAGCTGGCCATGTCTTCACCGGGCAAGCCGGCGATCAAGTCGACGTGCAAGTGGGCGCGCGATTGCGTGCACAGCCAGCGGATATTGTCGGCCGCCTTGTCGTTGTTCTGCCTGCGGCTGACCAGGGCCTGCACCTCCGGGTTGAAGCTCTGGATGCCGATTTCGAATTGCAGCGCGCCGTCGGGAAAGCGCGCGATCGCTTCCTTCAAAGCATCGGGCAGGTGGTCGGGCACGACTTCGAAGTGCGCAAACACGGGATCATGCGGCGCCGCCTCCAGCTTGTCGAGGAAGAATTGCAGGATGCGCAGGCTGGTCTTGACGTTGAGGTTGAAGGTGCGGTCGACGAACTTGAACAGCCTTGCACCGCGCGCATGGAGCGTCTCAAGTTCGGCAAGGAAGCTGTCGAGCTCGAAGGGCCAGGCGGTCTTGTCGAGCGAGGAGAGGCAGAATTCGCACTTGAACGGGCAACCGCGCGAGGCTTCGACATAGAGCGTGCGGTGGGCGATGTCTTCGTTGCTGTAAAGCGCGTAGGGCAGCGCCAGCTCGCCGAGGGGCGGTTGCACCCCGGCGTGGATTTTCATCAGCGGCTTGGGGCCTTGCAGGATCTGGCGACAGAGCGCGGCAAAGCTGATGTCGCCCCAGCCGGTGATGACGTAATCGGCCAGCTTCGCGATTTCCTGTTGCTGCGTCTCGTACGACACTTCCGGGCCGCCGAGCACGATGACGATTTCCGGCGCGACGCGTTTCAACAAGGCGACCAGCTTGGCTGTCTCTTCGACGTTCCAGATGTAGACGCCGAAACCGATGATGCGCGGCTTGGCCGCCAATAACTTCTCGGCCAGGTCGGCCGTGCGCGTGCCGATCACGAATTCCTGCAACTGCGTCTGCTCGCGCAGTTCGGCCATGTTGGCCAGGAGGTAGCGCAAGCCCAGCGAGGCGTGGGCATAGCGCGCGTTCAAGGTGGATAAGATGATGCTCATATCCGCCATTTTACTATCGGGCGCCTATCCGGCCGAAGCCATCTCCTTCTCTTGCAAAGCTCGCCACATAACCTTGCCTGTAGCCGATTTGGGAAGCGCTTCAACAAATTCAACCATGCGCGGTGTCTTGTACGCAGCCATGCGTTCATGAGCCCAGTCGATCACGGCTTGCTGGGTCAGCTCGCTGCCGGGCTTTTTTACGATGACGGCCTTGACGGTTTCGCCGCGGTAGGGATCTTGCGCGGCGATGATGCAGCACTCCTGGATTTCCTTGTTTTCATACATCATGGCCTCGACCTCGGCCGGCCAGACTTTGAAGCCGCTGGCATTGATCATGCGTTTCAAGCGGTCGGTAAAAAAGAAGAAGCCTTCATCGTCGATATAACCGAGGTCGCCCGAGCGGAAAAATTGTTTGCCGTCGATTTCGACGAAGGATTCGGCGGTCTTTTGCGCGTCGTTCCAATAGCCCTGAAAGACTTGCGGGCCGTGGATCACGATTTCTCCGACTTCGTTCGGCGGCAGGGGCTGCAAGGTCGCCGGATCGATCACGCGCGAATCGACATTGAAGATGGGAATACCCAGGCATTGCTGCTTGAGGTATTGCGGCGGATTGGTGTGCGTGGCAGCGATGGTTTCGGACAAGCCGTAGCCTTCCATGTATTGCTGGCCTGTCAAATCCTTCAACTTTTGCGCGATCGCCGCCGGCATAGCTGCGCCGCCGCCCGAGACGCGCTGCAGGCTCGAGATGTCGTATTCGCCCAAACGCGGGTTGGACAGGAAATCGATCATCATGGTCGGAATGCTGGTCCAGGTCGTGACCTTGTAGCGCGTGATCAGCTGGCCGGCGGTGTCGCGGTCCCAGCGCGGCAAAATCACGATGGTGCCGCCGCCGACGATCAGCGCATTCATGCTCACCTGCATCCCGGTGACGTGGAAAAATGGCAGCACGGCCAAGCCGACGTGGTCCGGTACGCTGGGCATGGACCAGGCCGGGCTGGCGACGGTGGTGAACATTACCGAGCGGTGCGTGTGGATGCAGCCCTTGGGCTTGCCCGTGGTGCCCGAGGTATAGGGCATGCAGCATAGATCGTCCGGCGTGGCCAAGTGCGGGCCGGGCTTGTGCCCCTGGCCCAGCGCATCGTTCCAGGCAGCGACGCCGGGCATGTCCGGCACGTCGCGCGGCGCGCGTACGAATTCGGGAACCGGCAAATCGGTCTTGGCGCCGAGGTAATCGGAATAGGTTGCCACTACGGCATGCTGCAGCTTGCTCGCACCCAGCAGCGGAGCGATGCGCGGGAAAATTTCCTGCGCGGCGAACACCACGCGCGCGCCACTGTCTTCGACATAATGCGCCAGCTCCTCGGTCAGGAGCATGGGGTTGACCGGCACCACCATGGCATCGGCACGCAGGATGGCGTAATATGCGATCACGAATTGCGGACTGTTCTGCATGTCGAGCAGCACACGGTCGCCGCGCTTGACGCCGCACACGGCTTGCAGATAACCGGCCAGCGCTTCGACTTCAGCATTGAGCCGGCGGTAGCTCAACTCCGAATCGTAGAAAATGATGGCGGTCTTGCTCGGATACCGATACGCGGCGATGCCGAGATTATCATAGACGCTGGTCTCGGGCACCGTGAGTTGGTGCGGCAGGTTCGCCGGCCAGTGCCGGTAATGTAATGTGTTCAAGTCTCCGCCTCTGTTTTAATGTGGGCGACTAAATTATACGGTCGTTCGCAAATCTGCGTAACTGTTAGAAATGCCGGGCAACAAGGCAGCGGTGCGAGACGGGTTCTCATGTTGCGATGCACAAAATCGGTGCCATGAAGCTTTGCGCCAAAGCCGTTATGATTGACGCTGACACCAATAGGGAGAAGTTCGATGAGACTGTATTTCAGCCCGGGCGCCTGCTCGCTCGCCCCGCATATCATCTTGCGCGAACTCGGCGGCCACTTCGACCTCGACCTGGTCGACTTGAAAGCCAAGAAAACAGCCGAAGATAAGGACTTTCTGGCAATCAACCCCAAAGGCTACGTGCCGGCATTGCAGCTCGATGACGAGCAAGTCCTGACCGAGGTCCCGGCCATCCTGCAATACCTGGCTGATCGCGCGCCGGAAAAAGGCCTGGTGCCGCCGCCGGGCACGCTGGCGCGCTACCGGCTGGTCGAGATCGTCAACTTCATCTCGGCGGAAATACACAAAACCTTCTCTCCGTTGTTCGCCGAAGGGATGCCCGAAGAGGCGCGCAGGATTTTCCTCGACAGACTGAGCAGGCGAGTGGACTTCATCGCAACGCAGCTGGAATCGTCGCCTTACTTGCTCGGCGAGCATTTCACCATTGCCGACGCCTATCTTTTCACCGTCCTTTCCTGGTCGCGCTATGTCAGGTTCGATCTCGGAAGCTGGCCTGCCGTGGTGGCCTACCTGGCCCGCATCGCGCAGCGCCCGAGCGTGCACGATGCCATGGCCGCAGAAGGTCTGGTCAAGCAATAGGCAAACCCCTGCCGCGCCGGTTCGATAGCAGGATATTGTCCCGGGCAATCGGCGCCCCCGCCTGCAAAGCGGCTACCCATTGCGCCGTCGTGGTCACGGCGGCGAAACTCGAATGGAACACCACCGAGAAGGTGCGGTGGATCTCTTCCGCGCTGGCGCGGCCCGCATCGTTGGCATAGGGTAGCGAACCGCTCGCATCGCTCAGGAATTCGGCCGTGATGCCGGCGTGGCGTGCATGGATCGCCGTCGAGGCGTCGCAGTTGTGCGTCATGTAACCGACAATGGAGAGCGTGTCGATTTCGTGCTTGCTCAGCCATTCGGCAAGGTCGGTGCCGGCGAAGGCGCTGGCCATGGTCTTCTTGATCAGATGGACATGGGGGCGCGACGCCACCACGTCATGCAATTCCCAACCGGACGAGCCCTTGGCGAACAACGGCGCGCCTTCGTTTTCCTCATGCTGCACCACGATGACGGGGATGCCGGCGGCGTGGGCCGCATCGATGGCCTTGCCGATATTGTCCAACGATTGGTCGAGCGGCGGATATTCGATGGGCAGGTTGCCGGTGACGTATTCGTTTTGCACGTCGATGACGAGCAGGGCGCGGCGCGGTGCGGACATGATGCTTTCCTTTCGGTGTTGTTGAAGTGAAGGCATTGTGCAATTTGCGGTGCCGATGCGACAGTGGCCCGAACGTCAATTTTCGTTATAATTGGGCCAACTTCCACGGACCATATGCAATGGGCCAAGCGCTTTTTGCCGCCATCATGCCCCCACCCAAACGACCCGCCTCATTGTCCATCAAGCGAGCCGCCCATCCGGTCAGAGTGGCCGTGCTGGCCTTCGACGGCATCAGCCCCTTCCACCTATCGGTGCCCTGCATGGTGTTCGGCGAAGATTGGCAGGAATGCGGGGCGCCGCGTTTCGAGCTCTTGGTGTGCGCCGAGAAAAAAGGAAAGCTGAACACCGGCGCCGGCTTCGGCATCGCCGTGCAGCACGGCCTGGAGGCGATGCAACGCGCCGATATCGTCATCGTGCCTTCCTGGCACGACGTGCAGCAGCCGCCAAGTGCGGCGCTCGGCGGCGCCTTGCGCAAGGCGCGGCAGCGTGGTGCCAAGCTGGTGGGTCTGTGCCTTGGCTCATTCGTGCTGGCCCATGCCGGCCTGCTCGACGGCAAGCGCGCCAGCACGCATTGGCGCTGCGCCCCGGCTTTCGCCAAGCTGTTTCCGCAAGTGCTGCTGGATGCGGACGTGCTCTACGTCGATGAGGGCGAGGTGCTGACTTCAGCAGGCACGGCGGCCGGCATCGATTGCTGCCTGCACCTGCTGCGCGAACTGTGCGGTGCCGAAGTTTCGAACCGCGTGGCACGCCGGCTCGTGGTGGCGCCGCACCGGCAAGGCGGCCAGGCGCAATTCATCGAGCAGCCGCTGCCCGAGTCGAAGAGCGACGACCGGCTGACGCAAACGCTTGCCTGGGCCACGGCGAATTTGAGCCAGCCGCACAGCGTCGATACTCTGGCCGAGCGTGCCGCGATGAGCCGGCGCAGCTTCACCCGCCACTTCCGCCAAGCCACCGGTACTTCGCTCATTCCTTGGCTCCTCCATCAGCGTCTGGCGCGTGCGCAGCGCTTGCTTGAAACCAGCAGACAGACTATCGAGACCGTCGCGACCGAAGCGGGCTTCGGCACGGCACTGTCGCTACGCCTGCATTTCCAATCCGCGTTCGGGACCACGCCATCGAATTACCGCAAGCAGTTTCTCGGCCGGATGCAAAGCTGAACCCCAAGACCGCCATCGCATTTCAGGCCTCGCGCCGGTTTCCCGCTTGTGCGCACTGTCTCTTTCGCACCGAAAAAGCTACGTGCTTCGCTTACGCACTCCCCGTAAAAATCAACATTATTTTTCATAGTGGAAGGAATGCTTATCGATTCGGCCAGAGAATTCTCCGGTGCGCAACATTATTTGACTTTTTATGCGACACGAAGCGGAAAACTTTGGCTATGCTGTTTTCCGGGGCCACATCATGCACGCGCCGATTGCGGCCCGCAGCAGTTCTGCGAGATTCCCCATGCGCGGCGAAAGGCGCCGCCAACTCGACGAACAAACAGCAAGGGTGGAGACATCATGAATCGATTCCGCAAACTAACCGTTGCCCAGCGCTTGAGCGCCTTGATCGCGATCGCCGCGATCGGCTTGTGCACGCTTGCCGGGATGGGATTGTTCCAGATCGGGCACGTCTATACGGCGGCCGGCTACGCCAATGAAAACACCGTGCCCAGCCTGATCACCATTGACGAGGCCTACGAGTCTTTCTTGAACTTGCGCCTGTTGGCTTACCAGCACGTGGTCGGCAGCGACGCCAAGGTCAAGTCGGACAAGGAAGGCAAAATGCTGGACGAAAAGAACAAACTCGACGCGGCGCTGCAAAAGTATGAGGCCTTGCTCTCCGACGACAAGGACAAGGCGCTCCTGGCAGGCGACCGCGACGCCGTCGCCGCCTACGAAGCGCAGAGAAAGAACCTGGTCGCGCTGTCCAATGAAGGCAAGGCTGTGGAAGCCGATGCGCTGCTGGTCGGCGGCTTGCGCGAAGCCGCGCAACAGGTCAGCAACGCCATCATGGCCCACCGCAACTACAACATCGAACTCGGTCGCCAGGGTGCAAGCGATGCGCTGGCAATCGAAAAGAATGCGAGAACCATGCTGGCCGGAGCGGGCTTAGCCACCTTGCTCCTGATCGTTGCACTCGGCGCGATGCTGGTGCGCTCGCTGCTGCGCCAGCTCGGCGGCGAGCCTTCCTATGCCGCCGGCATAGCGGAAGAAATCGCGAAGGGCAATCTCTCCGTCGCGGTCGAAGCCCGAAGCAAGGCGCATCCCAGCCTGCTCGGTTCGATCAAGACCATGCGCGACAGCCTGCAGGACATCGTGCAGCAAGTGCGTTCCGGCACCGACACCATCGCCACCGCTTCCCGCGAGATCGCCGACGGCAGCATGGATTTGTCGACGCGCACCGAACAGCAGGCCGGTTCGCTCGAGGAAACGGCATCATCGATGGAAGAATTGACCGCGACCGTGAAGCACAACAGCGATCTTGCGCGCGCGGCCAGCAAGCTGGCCGATGCGGCGTCCAGCAAGGCATTCGATGGCGGCACCGTGGTGGCGCACGTCGTCGAGACGATGTCCGGCATCAACGAGTCGGCGAAACAGATGGCCGACATCATCGGCGTGATCGACGGCATCGCGTTCCAGACCAATATTCTCGCCCTCAATGCGGCCGTTGAAGCCGCGCGAGCCGGTGAACAAGGGCGCGGCTTCGCCGTGGTGGCGGCCGAGGTACGCACGCTGGCGCAGCGCTCGGCCGGTGCGGCCAAGGAAATCAAGGCCTTGATCGACGATTCGGTGGGCAAGATCGCCGCCGGCAATGCCTTGGTCGGCCAAGCGGGCACGACGATGGAGGACGTCGTGGCCAGCGTCAAGCAAGTGGCGCAAATCGTCGGCGAAATCGCCGATTCAAGCACCGAACAGGAGGCCGGCATCAATCAGATCAACCGCGCCGTGACCGACATGGACACGGTGACGCAGCAAAACGCCGCCTTGGTGGAGGAAGCCAGCGCGGCAGCCGCGGCACTGGAACAGCAGGCGGCAGCATTGGCCAAGCTGGTCGCGTTGTTCCAGCTCGATGCGCGGGACGCCGCGGCGCGAGCCTCGGACACGCCGATGAAACCACCGACGCACACACCACCGGACAGACGCCGGCGCGAGTTGCCGATATCGCGGCGGCTGACGCTCATCAATGCTTGAAGTCGGCAAGCCGGTCCCGCAAAAACCCGAAAACCGTAAAGCTGCGATAATGATGCCCGGCGCAATGCCCATTGCGCCGGGCATCTTTCCTTTCTCCACGCAGACTTTCAACGCTATGCAGCTTGGCATGCTTTTCGCCGCCTCGGCCTATATCATCTGGGGCTTGTTCCCGCTTTACTTTCACGCTTTGCAACAGGTTGCGCCGATCGAGATCCTGTTGCACCGGATTGCCTGGGCGCTGCTGTTCCTGGTCGTCGTGCTGACGGCGCGCCAGCAATGGGGTTGGGTGCCCAAAGTGGCGCGCCAGCCCAAGGTGCTACTCGGCTTTGCCGCCAGCTCGCTCCTGCTGTCGGTCAACTGGTTCATCTATATCTGGTCGGTCAACAACGGCCACGTGATCGATTCCAGCCTCGGCTATTTCATGAACCCGCTGGTCAACGTGCTGCTGGGCTTCGTGTTCCTGCATGAGCGCATGCGCCCCCTACAATGGGCGGCCGTGGCGATTGCGGCTGGCGCCGTGCTCTGGCTGACCTGGATGGCCGGACATCCCCCCTATATCGGCCTGGCGCTGGCGTTTTCTTTCGGCAGCTATGGCTTGTTGCGCAAGACGGCGGCACTCGGCGCGCTGGAAGGATTGTCGCTTGAAACCATCCTGCTGTTTCCGTTTGCCTTCGGCTACCTCGCCTGGCTCGCCTACCAGGGACAAAACGCCTTCGTGCAAAGTGCCTTGCCGGCCCAATGCCTGATCGCGGCAGCCGGGCCGATCACGGCCGTGCCCCTGCTGCTGTTCGCAGCCGGCGCGCGCCGCATTCCGATGTCGACGCTGGGCTTGCTGCAGTACATCGCACCGACACTGCAATTGCTGCTGGGCGTGCTGTTCTTCGGCGAACCGTTCGGCCCGCGGGCGCCGGGCTTTATCGCCATCTGGGCTGCACTGGCCGTATATTCGATCGAGGGTCTGTGGCAAGCCTGGTCGGCGCGCGAACGCGCCAAAGCCGGGGAGAAAGCGACTTTTGCGGGCAAATCTGGCGTATCCTAACGGCTCTTCACTTATCCG
The DNA here is from genome assembly GCA_036384915.1 of Burkholderiaceae bacterium. Lineage (GTDB taxonomy): Bacteria > Pseudomonadota > Gammaproteobacteria > Burkholderiales > Burkholderiaceae_D > PKWO01. The sequence goes on along the minus strand of DASVLJ010000023.1, from coordinate 70,581 downwards.
CAACTTACCAGTACTAACCGCACCCCATGGCCAACTACGTCTACACCATGAACCGCGTGGGCAAGATCGTCCCGCCCAAGCGCCAGATCCTCAAGGATATTTCGCTCTCCTTCTTTCCCGGCGCCAAGATCGGCGTGCTCGGATTGAACGGCTCGGGCAAGTCGACCCTGCTCAAAATCATGGCCGGCATCGACAAGGACATCATCGGCGACGCCGTGCCCATGCCGGGCTTGAACATCGGCTACCTGCCGCAGGAACCGCAGCTCGACCCCGAACAGACCGTGCGCCAGGCCGTGGAAGGCGGTATGGGCGAAGTGTTCGAAGCCCGTGCCAAGCTCGATGCGGTGTATGCCGCCTATGCCGAACCCGATGCCGATTTCGACGCACTGGCTGCCGAACAGGCGCGCCTGGAAGCGATCATCGCGACCTCGGCCGGCGACAACCTCGACCAGCAGCTTGAAATGGCAGCCGATGCGCTGCGCCTGCCGCCCTGGGATGCCAAGATCGGCGTGCTCTCGGGCGGTGAAAAGCGCCGCGTGGCGCTGTGCCGCCTCTTGCTGTCCAAGCCCGACATGCTCCTGCTCGACGAACCGACCAACCACCTGGACGCGGAATCGGTCGAATGGCTGGAACAATTTCTGCAGCGCTTCCCCGGCACCGTGGTCGGTATCACCCATGATCGCTACTTCCTCGACAATGCCGCCGAATGGATACTGGAACTGGACCGCGGCCACGGCATCCCATGGAAGGGCAATTACAGCTCCTGGCTGGAACAAAAGAGCAACCGTTTGAAGCAGGAAGAGGCAGCGGAATCCTCGCGCCAGAAAACCATCGCCAAGGAACTGGAATGGGTGCGGCAAAACCCCAAGGGGCGTCAGGCTAAGAGCAAGGCGCGCCTGGCCCGCTTCAATGAATTGTCCGAATACGAATACCAGAAGCGCAACGAAACACAGGAAATCTTCATTCCCGTGGCCGAGCGCCTGGGCAATGAAGTGATCGAGTTCAAGAACGTTTCCAAGGCTTTCGGCGACCGCCTCTTGATCGACAACGTGAGCTTCCGCATTCCGCCGGGCGCGATCGTCGGCATCATCGGCCCGAACGGCGCGGGTAAATCCACCCTGTTCAAGATGATCGCCGGTATCGAACAGCCGGACAGCGGCGAAGTCGTGATCGGCCAGACCGCCAAGGTGTCGCTGGTGGACCAGAGCCGCGACAAGCTGCAGGACGGCAAGACCGTGTTCGAAGACGTGACCGGCGGCGCCGACGTGCTGGCCGTGGGCCGCTTCGAAATGCAATCGCGCGCCTACCTGGGCCGCTTCAACTTCAAGGGCTCGGACCAGCAAAAGATCGTGGGCAACCTGTCGGGCGGCGAACGCGGCCGCCTGCACCTGGCCAAGACCCTGCTCAAGGGCGGCAACGTGCTGCTGCTGGACGAACCGTCGAACGACCTCGACGTGGAAACCTTGCGCGCACTGGAAGACGCCTTGCTCGAATTCGCCGGCAGCGTGCTGGTGATCTCGCATGATCGCTGGTTCCTCGACCGTATCGCCACGCATATCCTGGCCTTCGAAGGCAATTCGCAAGTGACCTTCTTCGACGGCAATTATCAGGAATACGAAGCGGACAAGAAGAAGCGGCTTGGCGAAGAAGGCGCGAAACCCAAGCGTATCCGCTACAAGCCGCTGTCCCGCTAATTGCTGTCGCTTATCCGGCTCAGGGAGGGCCGATCATGATGCGCCTATTGACACATTGTGTTGCGGCCCTGGTTCTGGTGCCGGTGCTGGCCTGGGCGGCAGAACCCGCGCTCGAGGTCGATCTCAACGGCAGCGCGCAGCATTACGAGCGTGCCGCATTGTTGAAGCGGCCGGAAGTGCGGACGGTCAATGTCGCCGACGACGTCTCTTACCACAAGGCCATGCACTACCGCGCGCTGCCCTTGTCGGCCCTGCTCGGCCGCGGCAAGGTCAAGGGCGAGGTGCAATTCACCGCCAGCGACGGATTTGTCGCCAATATCCCGGCAACGCTGCTCGAAGGCGCGGGCGATCCCTGGATAGCGATAGAACCGTCCGACAAGCCCTGGCCGCCCCTGAAAGCGGGAAGCGCCAGCGCCGGACCGTTCTACCTCGTGTGGCTGGCGCCGCAAAAGGGCGGTGTGGCGCAGGAACAATGGCCTTACCAGATCGCGAAAATCGCCACCAAGGGCCAGGCGCTCACGGAACGCTTTCCCGAGATCGTGCCGAAGAACCTCGTCGCCGGCAGTGCAGAAGAACGCGGCTTGAAGGTCTATACCGCCAACTGCTCAAGCTGCCACACGATCAACGGCGCGGGCGATGCCAACATCGGCCCGGACTTGAATATTCCAGCCAATCCGACCGAATATTTCCAGGAAGTCTGGCTGCGCCGCCTCATCCGCGAGCCGGGCTCGGTGCGCACCTGGAAGACGCGCATCATGCCGGGCTTTTCGAGCAAGACCTTGAGCGACGATGACATCAACGATGTGGTGAGCTATCTCAAGCTGATGGCCAAGCAGCGCTAAATTAGTACTCCAGATGAACACCGGTGCCGCGCCCCTGCCCTGGCAAGTCCGCGCCGACCTGTTCACCCAGCTCGCGACTCTGGAAAACGCCGGGCTGCCGGCCCAGCAAGCCTTTGCCACGCTGCGGATTCCCGGCAAGTTGCAAACCCGTGTCGCGACCATGCAGCGTTTGCTGGTGCGCGGCGTGCCCTTGGCGCGCGCAGGGCGGCAAAGCGCGCTATTTTCCGATCTCGAAGCAAGCCTCGTCGAAGCGGCTACACAAGCCGGCAGTCCTGCGCCGGTGTATGCGCGCCTGGGCGAGTTCTACACCGAGCGCGCCGCCCAGGTGCGCGCCATGAAGTCGCGCATGATGATGCCGGGCTTCGTCTTGATCGTGGGCTTGTTCGTCGGGCAATTGCCGCAGCTTGTCGCCGGCGATATATCAACAGCTACGTTTCTGTGGCATGCGGTGCGCCCCTTGCTGGCGATTGCGCTGCTGGCCTACCTGGGCAGGCTGGTCTATCGCGTGCAGGAAGGCGGGGATTCCGAATTGCGCCGGGCAATCGATACCGTGCTGATGCGCCTGCCGTTAATCGGCCCGCTGACGATACGACGCAACGTGCGCGATTTCTTTGCCAGCCTGGGCCTGCTGCTCGAGGCAGGCATGCCCATCCTCGATGCCCTGCCGCGCGCCACCGCGACGATGACGCTGGTACCGGCACGCTCGCAATTCGAAGCCATTGCGCCCGGCATCAAGGCCGGTGCGACGCTAACCCGCATGCTCGATAGCATTGCGCTGCTGGCGCGCAGCAACGCGCTGGCTTTGGTACGCACCGGCGAAGCAAGCGGCAGCCTGCCCGAGATGCTGTTCCGCATCGCCGACCAGGAAACCGCGGCGATCAACCACCTCCACCGCCAATTGGCCGACTGGCTGCCGCGCATCGTGTATGGGCTGGTCGCGACCTGGATAGCTTACGGCATCCTGGCCGGTCATGGCATCGGCCCGAACCTGCCTGAAGAACTGCAATGATGGATCTCGATTTACCTGTCGACGGCAAGGCCGCACCGGTGCGCGCCAGCCAGGCTGCCGCCCCTTTCCTGTTTTTCCTGCTCGGCATGGTCTTCGCCACCTGGGCTGCGCGCATTCCGTCGATACGCGATGCCTTGCAATTGAATGCGGCCGACCTCGGCCTGGTGCTGCTGTGCGGAGGGATCGGCTCGGTGCTGTCGTTTCCCATGGCGTCTTTCCTGATTGCGCATTTCGGCGCACGCCGCGCCGCCTTGCAAAGCGGCGCCGCCCTGCTGGCCATCCTGGCCTTGCAGGCCTGGATGCCGAACCGGATATGCCTGATGGCCGGCATGACCTTTATGGGCATGAGCGCCTGCTCGTTCGACGTGGCGATCAATGCCATCGCTGCCGAGCTGGAGAAAAGCGGGGGCCGTTCCATGATGTCGCTACTGCACGCCTGGTTTTGCGTCGGCACCTTCGGCGGCGCCTTGCTCGGCAGCCTGCTGGCCAGCGCGAAGCTTGACGTGCATTGGCATTTCGCCCTGGTCGCGGCGGCGCAAGCGCTGCCCCTGTGGCTCGCGTTCAATGCGCTGCCGTCGGATGCGCCGGACCCCACGCTGGGCAAGCGCCGCTTCGCTTTGCCGCACGGGCCGCTCGTCATGCTCGGCATCATCGCGTTTTGCGGTTCGATTGCCGAAGGATCGATCGGCAGCTGGAGCGGCGTATTCCTGGTGGACCGGCTGCACGTGGGCGATGGCGTCGCGCCGCTGGGCTATGCCGCCTTCGCTGCCGCCATGCTGGCGGTGCGGCTGGTGGGCGATCGGCTGAAGGAACGCTTCGGCGCGCGCGCCGTAGTGGCCGCAGGCTCACTTCTCGCCGCGTTGGGCACCTATGGCGTGGTGGCCGCGCCGAACGTGGCGCTGGCCGTCGCCGGGTTCGCGCTGACCGGCGCCGGCGTGGCGACGGTCTTTCCCTTCGTGTTCAGCGCCGCCGGACGCTATGGCGCAAGTCCGCTGGCCGGTGTGGCGACCATGGGCTATAGCGGAAGCTTGATCGGGCCGCCCGTGATCGGATTCGTCGCGCATCGCTTCGGCCTTGCTGCTGGGATGGTGCTGGTGGGGACGCTGAATCTGGCGGTTGCCGCCGCGGCGTCGAAAGCGAAAGCTTTGGACTAACCCTGCTCGTCGCGCTGCTCGTAAGTGAAGTCCGTGAACAGGATGGCGTGGACGACGTGGCCGCCGAAGGTGGATTCGACGCTCTTGAGCAGGATGTCTTGCAGCGCGGGGAGATTGTTCGGCGCGCGCACCACCTTGGGGTCGGCATCGGACAAGGCGCGCTTGAACACCACGTCGAGATCCTTGCGGTTGTCGTCGGCCCAGTTGGCGTTATCGGTGCTGGTTTCCACCACCAGGCTGGCATTCATGGCAAAGGCTTGCGATTCGATCCGGTACGGCCCGAACTTGGTGAAAGCCACGTGGGGCTTGACCGCATCATGCGCGACGCGCACCTGGTTCCAGGTGAACAGGAAGATCGCCGCCAGGCAAACCACGACTGCAGCGGCGACATAGGCGACAAAGTTATCCTGAGTGCGCGCTTGAGCTTTGCCGGGAGCCTTGGGCAGGGGCTTGACGGGAGCTTTTGCCATATTGACGAATTGCCACCTGGAAATATTCCACAGTTCCCATCATGCCTTAAAACGGCCAACTGCGCACTAGCAATCCAAAAGCCGCCCCACCCATCAATGCCATAATGGCAAATGCCGACAGCATGAAGCCTTTACCGCGCTTCTTGGGGTCGGCGTAATAGCCCAGCGCATACAGGATGCGTCCCACGATCCAGACCGCGCCGCAGCTTGCAGCGAACACGTCGTTGTAAAACACCGCGCAAACCCAGAGCGCCGGAAAGAATGCCACCATCTGCTCGACGGTATTGGCGTGCACGCGCAGCACGGAGAGAAATTCGACCGGGCCATCGCAATTCGGCGCGTGTATGCCGAACTTGCCCCTGGCCTTGCCCACGTTATATATCACCCAGGCATACATCGCGATTGCGGCCAGCGTCACCCATGCGGTCCAATGCGCTCCCATGTCATCTCCTTGTTGGTTTGAATGCGAGGATGATACTGGCTGAGCCTGGAGCTACGCAAAGAATTCTTTGAACGCGTGGACGACCTGCTGGATTTGCGCCGCGGAGACATCGAGGTGCGTCACGAGACGCGTCTTCGGCCCGATCAACGCAATGATGCCGCGCTGCGCCAGGTGAAGGCGCAAGTCTTCGCAACGCGCGGCCGGCACGTGGACATAGACGATGTTGGTCTGCATCGGCTCAAGCCGCAGCTCGGCGATTTCGGTCAAGCCCTTGGCCAAACTGGCTGCGTTCTCGTGGTCTTCAGCCAGGCGTTCGACGTTGTGCTCGAGCGCGAACAAGCCGGCCGCCGCCAGCACGCCGGCCTGGCGCATGCCGCCGCCGAGCATCTTGCGCCAGCGGTGCGCTTGCTTGATCAAGTCGCGGCTGCCGCACAGGACCGAGCCGACCGGGGCGCCCAAGCCCTTGGACAGGCAGATCGAGACGCTGTCGAAACCACGACAGACGTCCGCACCCGGGACGCCAAGCTTGACCGCCGCATTGAACATGCGCGCGCCGTCGAGGTGATAACCCAGCCCGCGCGACTTGGCGAGCTCGCCAGCCTCTTGAAGATACGATAGCGGCAGAACCTTCCCGCCTATGGTGTTTTCCAAAGCCAGCAGGCGTGAGCGGGCAAAATGCACGTCGTCGGGTTTGATCGCCGCCGCGATGTCGGCCAGAGCGATGCTGCCGTCGGGCTGGTTCAAGATCGGTTGCGGCTGTATGCTGCCCAGTACAGCGGCGCCGCCCGCTTCGTAGCGGTAGGTGTGCGCCTCCTGGCCGACGATGTATTCGTCGCCGCGCTGGCAATGCGCCATCAACGCGGTCAGATTGCTTTGCGTGCCGCTGGCGCAGAACAAGCCGGCTTCGAAACCGAGCCGTTCGGCCAGCGTCGCTTGCAGGCGGTTGACGGTCGGGTCGTCGCCGAACACGTCGTCACCGACCGGGGCGTCGTTCATGGCGCTCTTCATCGCGGCGCTCGGGCGCGTGACGGTATCGCTGCGCAGGTCTATGGCTTGCGTCATGCTCGAATCCCTCGCTTAACTCTGTGGCAGGACCTTGTTCAGAAAATCATAGATGCCGTCATCACCCATGTGGCGCGCATCGGCCAGTTCGCCAGCCTTGGTGGAATAGAGCACCCGGTTGTCGGGACTGACAAGCACGGCGGCGGGAATGCCTTTCTTGATCGGATTGCCGTAGCTTTGCGCCAGTTCGAGGTTCTTGTCGAAATGGCCGACGTCGATCTTGACCACGACGAACCTGCCTTCGATCAGCGCCTGGCTCTTGCCGTGCAGCGCCTTGTCGAGCTCGCGGCAATCGGGGCACCAGTTCGCGCCGAACACCAGCAGTAGGGGCTTCTTGTCTTGCTGCGCGGTGGAGAGCGCCTGCGTGACTTGCGCCTTGGCATCGGCCTGCTCGTCGTAAGGCAGTTCCGCAGCAAAGGCCGCGTGCGCGAGGAACAGCCCGAGCAATAGGGTAATCAGCTTTTTCATGCATGGCTCCGATGATTGTTGTATGCCGCCGGGAATGGCCTGGGCGGAATTGCAGTATGCTGACAGTATCGACGAAAACAGATTTTCCTGCACAAACCATGGCTTTATCGGCAGAACAATGTCAGCAATTTCAATCCGACGGCTATCTCGTCCTCAAGGGCCTCGTGCCGGCGGCGGCATGCGACGCCATGCTCGCGGTGACACGCGCGCATCTGCAAACGGAACAGGCTCCGGTCGAATATGAAACCGAGCTTGGCTACCCCGGTGCGCCGGCTTCGTTCGACGCGCCGGGCGGGCGGACCATACGGCGCCTGCGTGGCGCCTACGACCGCGACGCCTGCTTCCGCGCTTGGGCCACCGACGCGGCGCAAGTCGAGCGCATCGCACAATTGCTCGGCGAGCCCATCGTGCTCACGCTGGCGCACCACAATTGCGTGATGACCAAGCATCCGCACTTCGGCACGGCCACGGGATGGCACCGCGACATCCGTTATTGGTCCTTCGCCAAGCCCGATCTCGTGATCGCCTGGCTCGCCTTGGGTCCGGAAAATGACGCAACCGGCGGCCTGCGATTTATTCCGGGGTCGCACCGGCTCGATATTGCGCCGCATCAGCTCGACGCGCTCGATTTCCTGCGGCCCGAGGTGGCGGAGAACCAGACCTTGTTTGCATCAGGCGAGCAGCTTGATATCGATAAAGGCGACGTGGTGCTGTTCCATAGCAAGCTGTTTCATGCCGCCGGGCGCAATGATGGCGAGGCGGTGAAGACTTCGGTGGCGTTTGCTTATCGCGGGGTAGGCAATCCGCCGCTGGCGGGGAGCCGGTCGGCGGCTTCGGGGGAAATCAAGCTATCGCAAAGCACAGACAAAAAGTGAAGTTCGAGTAAAAGATATCCCATGCCGCCGTTGCTGTGCGTCCGTGCGGCGGGCACCGAAAACAGCGCCGGCCGGGAAAACCCGGCCGGCGCAACGCCATATCAGTCGTTCTGACAAGTACCGCTTGGCACAGCCGGACTCATCAGTGCTTCGAAAGCAAGCACGCGCGAGGAATCCGCCCAGAAGTTCTTGTAGGTGACGATCGAGTTGGGCATGACGCGGTGGCTCAGCCCGCACACCGCAAAGCTGGTGCCGCTGAAATCGCTATAGCTGTCGAACGTGTAATAGCCGGGTGGCGTGGTGCCGGCATCGCGCGCAACGTGGCAAGTGCGGCAGGTCTTGCCGTAGACGGCGTTGTACCCCGCCACCTGGCCGCTCCATCCCGACGGTACCGTGGCCGCCGCAGGCTCGGCCGGCGCCAGCGCAAAATTGCTGCCGGGGTACCACGCGTGGATCAGGTCGTGGATCGGGCTGGTGGCCGGGCCCGTGGCTTGCACCATCTGGTTGAGCGTGCCAAAAGCGGCCAGCTCGGCCGCGGTCAGCGTGCTTTGGCCGTAGTCCCACGAACGGCCGGCGGAATACTTGTATGACGGCAGATCGAATTCGCGGAAGCGCGCGAATGTGGCTTTGCCGCTGGCGTCCACGCCTGGATTGCCGCCGTGGCAAACCTGGCATAGCTGCGGTACGGGTTTCGGCCCGAAGCCGTCGAGATCGGCAAAGTTCAACCGCACCGAGGTCGGGCCGGTGTTGGCGTAGACATAGAACTGCACGGCTTCGTTACCGGCGGCATTATCCAATTCCATCGCCACCGTGGCGCCGCGCTTGGTTACGTCGCGGTTCTGGGCCGCGTCGGCATTGGCCGGATTCTGGTCGGGTGCGCCATAGTTGGTAACGTAGCAGGCCAGCTTGGTACCGTTCTGCAGGCAGTTCATGTCGCGGCCGAGACCGAGGTCGTTATTGTTGAGATAGGCAGCACGCGTGCCGCCGCTACCGTCGGCCGGATTAAAGCCGTTGGCATTCCACCAGCCGCCCAGCGTCGCCTTGACCGACGCCGGGTCGATCGCGTTGTAGTAGGCGGTTGCGCTGGCTTCGCCGTTGGGCGGGAGGAAGGCGCCGCTCGGCCCGGTCAGGAAATAGGGCCGGTTGCTGGCACTGTTCGTCGCATAGGCCGGCAGCGCGATGGGGTCGGCGTTTAGCACGATCGGTATCCCGCATTCGCTATAGGGATAGGGCGGCCACAGGTTGGTTCCCGTCATTTTCGGCCTGAGATCCGTATTGATGACGTTGTCGACCAGCGCCACCGAACGTCCGTTGAACGTACCGAATATCTCGATGCGCACGGTGTTGGGCGGAAAGCTGGTGCCGAATGGAATGCGGTAGATCGCGTGGTATTGGTCGTTGTTGAGAAAGGTTTCCTTGGTCTTCACCGAGTTACCGTTATAGGACACGGTGGAACGCATCTGCAAGTTGCTCCATGCGGCCAGCGATGGGCCGAGTTCGATGCGCACGCAGGTAGCCTTGGCGGGATCCGTACCGGCCACGTCCATATTAAGGGTCGAGAAATGCTTGGTCTTGCCGACGTAGACGGGGCCGGTAGCCGTGGTCTGCAACCTCGCCTTTCCTTCAAGCACCCAACGGCCGGTGGTTTCGTTATAGGACCAGAAATCGATGCTCGGTGCGGCGCTGGAACGCTGCGACGGCGGAACCGGGATGCGCACCTCGGCGGTCGTGCCGGGACGCAGGTTGAGCCGCGCGCCGGTACTGTCGTGGAACTCGGCATAGGTCGCGCCATAGCTCAGCAGATCGGCAAGCTGATTGCCGGCGGCTGTACCCTGATAATCGCCGGGCAGCGCACGACGCGTCGGATTGAGCGTGGCAAAGGCCATGCGGATATTGCCGACGGGTTTCTTCATGCGGGCGCCGACCAACGCGTTGGCCGGAACGACGATCTGCGCGCCGAGATTGCGGCAATCCTGCGGCGCCGTCAGGCGCTTGATCAGATCGGCCCCAAGCGGCTTGGTTTCCTTGCTGTCCGGATCGAAGTATTGCACCGTCGTCAGCGCGCGCGTGCGTTCCGCGGGCCGCGAATCCTGCCCCTTGGTGCCGCATGGCCCGCTGCTACGCGTGTCGGTGACATCGATCTTGGCCGTCGGCGCGAATTGCAGCACTTCGGCGGAGATCAATTCATAAGTATTGCCGGTCGAAGAGCGATCGTACACCGCCGACATCAACGCGTAGTTCGGGTGGCGGATATTGAGTACGTAGCGCTCGCCGGGGTTGGTCGGTCCGGACAGCGAGAACCAGCCTTGGGCATTGGTGCTGACGCTATGGCCCGCGAATTCGACGGTGGCATTGGCGATCGGCGCGCGCGTCGTTTCGTCGATGGCGAAACCGGAAAACTCGACTTGCGGCGGACCGACTTCCAGATCGATGCGTTTATAGCTGTAGCCGCCCTTGCCGTTGCGCGCGATCAGGTATTGGGTATGGCGGCTGGGCGCGGCGATCGCCGGCAAACCGATGGTGGGCAGGTTGCCGGCCAGCGCCGGCCGGCCGTCGCTGCCGCGCCATAGGTATTCCACGGCATTGCCGTCGGGATCGCGCACCTTGGCGTTGAATTTGAGCGGCGTACCGGGCGCAATCCGCACGCGTGCGCGACCAGCGTCCAGGGCGACGAGCTCATCGATGCGCGGCGCATGCGTCGGCAAGGTCAGGTTGAGCACCATGACGTTTTTCGATACCGGCACGGTACCGGCAATTTCAGCTTTCTCGCATATGGCGCGCACTTTGTAGTCTTCCACCTTCTCCACCGGGAACAGGTAGTAACCCTTGACGTTGGCGCGCACAGGTTGCGCGGCGGCCTGCCCGGCGGCATCGCTCAATTCGACCCGCGTGGAAAAATCGAGCTTGAAGAACGGGTCGTTCTCCCAACATGGGCGGGCATCGCCGGTGAGTATGCGGCCATGCACCAGATTTGCATTGAGCCGGGTTTCGATTCTGACCGGGGCGTTCGGCCCGTTGACCAGATTGATCTCCCGCCGGCATCCCGTGCGGCCCTGGATGTTCCAGCACAGGCTATAAAGCCCCGGCTTGGGCGCCTTCAGACGAAAACTGCCGTCGAGCTCGGTGGCGCCGCCGTCAACGGTCGCATTACCCGCATCCTGCAGGATGATTTTGGCGTCTGGGATTTCGATGCCGCTACCGGACTGGCCATCCGGCATCAGCACACTCAAGCTGCCGATGACGGTCGGCGGTTCGGGTGCCGCTTGCGAAGAAAAAGGAACCGCCCATACCATGCTCATGAACAGAGCGGCGCGTAAAAGATGCGACGGAAAAGCGAAAGTTTTTTTCATGCTGCCTCCAATTGGAATGATGTAGTGCCGACATCCAGCAGAATTGCAGCGAACCCCACCTGCGGTAGATTATTGAATTTATAGCAAGGTTTCGCTTTACCAATAGTAGGTGATGAAAATACAAATAGCACCCTGTCATAATTGACAGGGTGCAAACTCACACGTGTACCGGGGCGCCCCGATACCGAGGCAGAGAAGACCTCGGTGGGGTTTGTTTATCGATGGTGGGCAATCCGCCGGCGGCGGGAAGCCGGTCGGCGGCTTCGAGGGAAGTGCCGCTTGAAATGCAGGTGGAAAAGCAAAACGCGCGACGCCCAGCTATTCCATCCTTAAGGTACTTAGATGGCAGCGGTACGCTTTTCCAACCATTCCTTCGCCGCGCCCTGCACCAGCGGCGACAGGCGCTCCCGCACCATCTTGTGATAACCGTTGATCCAGGCTATCTCATCGGCACGCAACAACTTCAAATCGAAGCAGCGCGTGTCGATCGGGCATAGCGTCAGGGTTTCGAACTCGAGGAATTCGCCAAATTCGGTGGTGCCGGCCGGGCGGTTCATGGCGAGGTTTTCGATACGCACGCCCCACTTGCCGGGACGGTAAATGCCCGGTTCGATCGAGGTGATCATGCCGGGTTCCATCGCGGTGTGCGGCTCTGGCTGGGCGAAGCAGGAAATCACTTGCGGGCCTTCGTGCACATTGAGGAAGTATCCGACGCCGTGGCCGGTGCCGTGGCCGTAATCGATGCCGGCGGACCAGATCGGCGCCCGCGCAATGGCATCCAGCATGGGCGACTTGGCGCCGCGCGGGTAGCGCGTGCTGGATAAGGCAATCACGCCCTTCATTACCAGCGTGCAATCGCGCCGGACTTCGTCGGTGATGTCGCCGATCGGCAGCACGCGCGTGATGTCGGTGGTGCCGCCGTGGTATTGCGCGCCCGAGTCAATCAGGAGCAAGCCATCGGGCTCGATGACGGCGTGCGATTCTTCGGTGGCGTGGTAATGCGGCATGGCGCCATTGGCGCGGAAGGCGGCGATGGTGCCGAAGCTGGGGCAGACGAAGCCGGGGCGGCGCGCGCGCGCAGCCGTGATCTTTTCGTCGATGGTCAGCTCGGTGATGGTTTCTCGGCCGATTGCGCCTTCGAGCCAGGAAAAGAATTCGCACAGTGCGGCGCCATCCTGCTCCATTGCCGCGCGCACGTGCCTGGCTTCTTCCTCGCTCTTCCTCGATTTGGCGAAAGTCGTCGGGTTGATCGCTTCCTTGACCGTGACCTTGTCGGACACGGCATTGCGCAAGCCCAGCGTGATGCGGCGCGGGTCGAGCAACAGCGTGCTGCCGGCGGGCAGTTTGCTCAATGCGGCCGCCGCTTCGGCATAGGGGCGCACGTCGACGCCGTCGGCGGCCAGCACGGCCGCGAGCTTGCCGTCGATTTTGCCGTCGGCGACGAACAGGCTGACGCGCTCCGGGCCGACCAGGGCGTGGGCGACGAAGATCGGGTTGTAGTTCACGTCGGAGCCGCGCAAATTGAACAGGTAGGCGATATCGTCCAGCGTCGAGATGAAGTGCCATTCGGCGCCGTAGCCACGCATGGCCTCGCGCAGTGCGGCGAGCTTGGCGGCGCGGCTCTTGGGCGCGTGCGGCGCGACGTGTTCATAAACCGGTTGCGGCGGCAGTTCCGGGCGGTCGTTCCAGATCTCTTGCAGCAAATCGCAATCGGTGCGCAGGCGGGCGCCGGCGCCATCCATTGCCTGCTGCAGCAGGCGCGCACCGGCTAAGCCGAGCACGGCGCCGTCGACGCCGACAGTCTGGCCGGGCTTCATGTTAACGCCGAGCCAGTCGATATGATGCGTAGCCGTGCCGACCGGGATTTTCATCAAGGCGATGCCGGTACCGGCCAATTGCACTTCGGCCTGCGACCAGTAGCGCCCGTCGGCCCACAGGCCGGCGAAATCCTGGGTAACGATCAGCGTGCCGACCGAGCCGGTGAAGCCAGACAGCCATTCGCGGCCCTGCCAGCGGCCTGGCAGGTATTCCGATAGATGGGGGTCGGCGGAAGGAACGATGTAGGCGTCGAGTTGTTGCGCCTTCATCGCCGCGCGCAAAGCCTGGATGCGCGCACGGGTAGTAGCTTGAGCTCCGATTAGGGTGTCCATGTTATGAACTTTCTAGGTTTAATAGTCCCTACATGATACCGAAAGCGGTGAAACAAGATGCAAAACGGCCCATACCAGCGGGCCATTTACCCTTATTTTACTTATTGGCAATCCCGGCAGAAGGCTAATTTCCGAACGAGCGCAACCCGTCCACATCGAGGATGGTGATGCTGCCGTAGTCCACACGCAGCAAACCGGCCTTTTCCAGCACCTGCAAGGCCTGGTTGGTGCGCTGGCGCGACGTGCTGCAGAGATAGCCGATTTCCTCCTGGGAAATCTGCAGGGTGCGCATGCGGCCAGGATTGAAATAGGGATTGAACAGGGCGCCCAGGCAACGCGCCACGCGCGCATCGGGGTCGAGCATGCGGTCGTATTCCACCAGCGAGATGAAGACGCCCAAGCGCTCGTTTAGCTGTAACAACAGGAAGCGGTTGAAGGCGATGCTGTTGTCGAGCAGCCATTCGAAGGTGGCCCGCGGCATGAAGGCCAGGCGGCTGTCGCGCAGGGCCACCACGTCATATTTACGCGGCTCGGTCTTCAACACTGAACCTTCGCCGAACCAGCCGCCGTTCAACATGCCGGTGAAGGTGACGGTCTTGCCTTCGGGTGAATCGCTGCTCATTTTCAGCAAGCCGTCGACCACGCCTATCCAATGGTCAACCGGATCGCCCTTGCGGCAGACGAAGCTGCCGGCTGGGGCAAAGCGTTCGACCACGTCCTGCTCGACCCGCGCCATTTGCTCCGGCGTGAGCGACTTGGCCCAGACCGCCTGGCGCAGCATTTCCGTCAAGCCGATGATATTTTCCATTTGTGCGCCGCAAAAACGATTTTTCGCAAATATGCCGCAATTGTCTGCCGGATGACAACACACCGGGCTGCGAGCTTCTAGTATTCTCCAAAACCAGAACCCGCAACATTGTATGCGAGCCTGCCCATGATGGAGACGAAGGACATCGCGGAAAACGACACCTTTCCGCGCCTGCTGATGCACAATGCCGCGGTACGGGGCCGGCGCTCCGCCATGCGCGAAAAGGATCTCGGCATCTGGCAATGCTGGAACTGGGCCGAGGCCGCCATCGAAGTGCGGCACCTGGCTTGCGGGCTGGCCGCGCTCGGCTTCCAGCGCGGCATGACGCTCGCCATCGTGGGCGACAACCGCCCGCGCCTGTATTGGGCCATGGCGGCGGCGCAATGTCTGGGCGGCATCCCCGTGCCCCTATACCAGGATGCTCCGGCGGCGGACATGCGTTACGTGCTGGAAGATGCCGGCATCGACTTCGCCATGGCCGAAAACCAGGAACAGGTCGACAAGCTGTTCGAGATCAAGCGGGAGCTGAACCGCATCGCACACATCGTCGTCGATGACGAGCGCGGCTTGCGCCACTACGACCAGCCCGAGCTGATCGGCTATGCCAAGCTGGCCGAGCTGGGCAGCCGATTCGATGCCGAGCATCCGGGCTTTTTCGATGCGGAAATTGCAGCCGGCCAGGCCGACGATACGGCGGTCATCCTCTACACTTCGGGCACCACGGGCAAGCCCAAGGGCGTGTGCCACAGCCACCGCGCCATGATCGCCACGGCCCGGACCCTGGTCGATTTCGATGGCTTGAACGAGAACGACAATATCCTGTGCTACCTGCCGCTGGCCTGGATCGGCGATTTCCTCTATTCCTATGCGCAATCCTTGTTGGCCGGCCTGTGCCTGAATTGCCCCGAATCGCCGCAAACGGTGATGACGGATTTGCGCGAGATCGGCCCAAGCTACTACTTTGGCCCGCCGCGCATCTATGAAAACATCCTGACGCAAGTGATGATACGGATCGAGGATGCGGGCTGGATCAAGCGCACCATGTTCCAGCGCTTCATGGCGCTCGCGCGGCGCGTGGGCCTGCGCATCCTGGACAAGAAGGGCGGCGTGGCCTGGCACGACAGGCTGTTGTACGCCTTGGGCGAGCTGTTCGTCTACGGCCCCTTGAAGAACGTGCTGGGCTTCTCGCGCCTGCGCGTGGCTTATACCGGCGGCGAAGCCATCGGGCCCGATCTGTTCGACTTTTACCGCTCGATCGGCATCAACCTGAAGCAGCTTTACGGCATGACCGAGACTTGCGTCACCGTGTGCATGCAGCAATCTGGCGACGTGAAGCTCGATGCCGTGGGTAAGCCCATGCGCAACGTGGAAGTGAAGATCGCGCCCGACGGCGAAGTGCTGGTGCGCTCGCCGGGCATGATGCAGGGTTACTTCAACCGGCCGGATGCCACGGCCGAGGCGATTGTCGACGGTTATTTCCACACCGGCGACGCCGGCTTCTTCGACGAAGACGGGCATCTGAAGATCATCGACCGCGCCAAGGACGTGGGACGCATGGCCGACGGCTCGCTGTTCGCGCCCAAGTATATCGAGAACAAGCTCAAGTTCTTCCCCTTCGTCAAGGAAGCCGTGGCTTTCGGCGACGGCAGGGAGGAATGCATGGCGTTCATCAATATCGACATGGAAGCCGTTGGCAACTGGGCCGAGCGGCGCGGCATTTCGTATAGCGGCTATACCGATCTGGCGGCGCAGGCCGCCGTGTACGACCTGATACTCGGCTGCGTGGAAAAGGCCAATGCCGATCTGGCACGCGATGCCAGGCTCTCCCGTTCGCAAGTGCGGCGCTTCCTGATCCTGCACAAGGAACTCGACCCCGACGACGACGAACTGACGCGCACACGCAAGGTGCGGCGGCGCTTCATTGCCGAGAAATATGCCGTGCTGATCGAGGCATTGTATTCGGGCAAGGCTTCGCAATACATCGAGACGCAGGTGAAGTTCGAGGATGGACGGCAGGGCAGTATTGCGGCCGACCTGCGAATCCTCGACGTCAATGCGCGCGACGTGGCTGCCGCCTGAGGATGACCATGAACAGACAACGCAACATCGGCGGCGTGATCCTCGACCTGCAAAACATTTCGCTCTCGTTCGGCGGCGTGCGCGCGCTGACCGATATCTCGTTCGACGTACGCCAGCACGAGATTCGCGCCATCATCGGCCCGAACGGCGCGGGCAAGAGTTCCATGCTCAATGTGATCAACGGCGTCTACCACCCGCAGCAGGGCAATATCGTGTTTCGCGGCGAAACGCGCCGCCGCATGAACCCGACGCTTGTGGCGCGCGGCGGCATTGCACGCACCTTCCAGAACATTGCGCTGTTCAAGGGCATGAGCGTGCTCGACAACATCATGACCGGGCGCAACACGAAAATGAAGAACGGCTTGTTCGCCCATGCCCTGTGGTGGGGGCCGGCGCGCAATGAGGAAATCTTGCACCGGAAGAAGGTGGAGGAAGTCATCGACTTCCTCGAAATCCAGCATATCCGCAAGACGCCGGTCGGGCGCCTGCCATATGGCCTGCAAAAGCGCGTGGAACTGGCGCGCGCACTGGCGGCCGAACCCGAGGTGCTGCTGCTGGACGAGCCCATGGCCGGCATGAACCTGGAAGAGAAACAGGATATGTGCCGCTTCATCCTCGACGTGAACGACCAGTTCGGCACCACCATCGTCTTGATCGAGCATGACATGGGCGTGGTGATGGATATCTCGGACCGCGTGGTAGTGCTGGACTACGGCAAGAAGATCGGCGACGGCGCGCCCGACGATGTCATGCGCAATCAGGATGTGATCGATGCTTATCTCGGCACTTCGCATTAGGGGAGCCTATGCAATTTTTCTTTGAAGTCGCGATCAACGGCCTCTTGTCCGGCTTGATGTATTCGCTCGTCGCGCTCGGCTTTGTCCTGATCTTCAAAGCCTCGGGCGTATTCAACTTTGCGCAAGGCGCCATGGTCTACTTCGCCGCCCTGGCCGTGGTCGGCTTGATGGACAAGGGCCTGCCGATGTGGGCCGCCGTCATCGGAGCCTTCTTCGTCATGCTGCTCGTCGGCCTCGGCACGGAGCGGCTGGTGTTACGCAAACTCGTGAACCAGCCGCCGATTGCCCTGTTCATGGCCAGCATAGGCTTGAGCTTTTTCCTCGAAGGCATGGGGCCGCTGTTGTTCGGCAGCGAGGTGCGCGCCATCGACCTTGGCATCGTCGATGAACCTATCCAGGCCGTCATGGATGCCACCGGAATAGGCATCTCGAAATTCGACTTGTTTGCCTCCGGCATGGTGATCCTGCTCGTTGCCGTATTGACGGTATTTTTTCAGAAAACCAAAGTGGGCCGGGCCTTGCGTGCAGTGGCGGACGATCACCAGGCGGCGCTGTCGCTCGGCATTCCCTTGCAGCATATCTGGGCCATCGTGTGGGGCGTGGCGGGGTTTGTGGCACTGGTGGCCGGCTTGCTTTGGGGTTCGCGCAATGGGGTGCAGTATGCCTTGACGATGACGGCCTTGAAGGCCTTGCCGGTTCTGATCCTGGGTGGCTTTACCTCGGTACCCGGGGCGATCGTCGGCGGACTCATCATCGGCGCTTCGGAAAAGCTGGCGGAAATCTATTTGCCGCCTATGATGCAGGATAGCTTCGGCGGGAATTTCGGCGGGATCGAGGGTTGGTTCCCTTATGTGTTTGCGTTGTTGTTTTTGTTGGTAAGACCAGAAGGGTTGTTCGGCGAAAAACATATCGACCGCGTGTAAGTCGCAAAGAACGTAGGGTGGAAAAGCCGCAGCGGAGCGCCGCCCGGGCGATTCCACCGTTCGTTGGTTGTGCAACCGCAGGCTTGGTGGGTTTCACCCACCCTACAAAACCGAAGGGATTGAGTATCCATGTTCTACCGCGAAGCAGGCCAATTCAAAACGAGCTACATCGCCGACGGCCAGATCTTCCCTATCCGGCAGGACCGCGTCGCGATGGCGCTCCTTCTCATCCTCGCCTTCGTCATCGTGCCGCTGACCGGGAGCGAATACTGGTTCACCGCCATCCTGATCCCCTTCCTCGTGCTGGCCCTGGCTGCGCTCGGCTTGAACCTGCTGACGGGGTACGCCGGCCAGCTCTCACTCGGCTCTGCCGCCTTCATGGCCGTGGGCGCCTATGCAGCTTATAACTTCCAATTGCGTATCGAAGGCATTTCCATCCTCGCCTCGTTCGCGCTAGCCGGCCTGTGTTCCGCCGCCGTGGGCGTGTTGTTCGGCCTGCCCTCCCTGCGCATCAAGGGCTTTTACCTCGCCGTGGCGACGCTGGCGGCGCAGTTCTTCGTCGTCTGGGTGCTGACCAAGTTCGCCTGGTTTTCCAATAATTCCTCGTCGGGCGTGATCAGCGCACAAAAAGTCGTCATCTTCGGCTATGCCTTCGACACTCCCGTGAAGAATTACCTGCTGGTGCTGACCATCGTCTCGCTCATGGCCCTGGCGGCCAAGAACCTGGTGCGCACTTCCACAGGCCGCGCCTGGATGGCGGTGCGCGACATGGATGTGGCGGCCGAGGTGATCGGCATTCCCTTGATGAAGACCAAGCTGCTGGCCTTTGCCGTCAGTTCGTTCTATTGCGGCGTGGCCGGCGCATTGTATGCGTTTTGCTACCTCGGCTCGGTCGAGCCGGACGGCTTTTCGCTCGACCTGTCCCTGCGCATCCTGTTCATGATCATCATCGGCGGCACGGGCAGCATCATGGGCGCCTTCCTTGGCTCGGCCTTTATCCTGCTTCTGCCGGTCTTTCTCGATCTGTTCCTGCCGCCGCTGGCGGCCCTGCTGCATCTGTCCATGCGCAGCGAATCGATTTCGCATATCCAGTCCATGCTGTTCGGCGGGCTGATCATTTTCTTTCTCATCGCAGAACCGCACGGGCTGGCGCGCCTGTGGCAAATCGGCAAGGAGAAGTTGCGCCTGTGGCCTTTCCCTCATTGACCCATCACAAATAAAACCTGGAGACGACATCATGAAACCGCTGCAAAAAGCCCTCCTTTGCTGTGCCACGGCGCTGGCCGCGTTTGCCGCCATGCCGGCCCGGGCAGGCGATCAATTCATCGCACTGGCCGACTATCGCGTCGGCCCTTACGGCGCCAACGGCCAGGCCTTTTACGGCGGCTTCATCGATTACCTGAACTACGTCAACCTCAAGGAAGGCGGGGTCAACGGCGTCAAGCTGACGTGGGAGGAATGCGAAACCGAATACAACAACGCCAAGGGCGTGGAATGCTATGAGCGCCTGAAAACCAGGGATCCGGTGACCAAGGGCACGGCTTACAACGTGATGGCGACCGGCGTGGCCTATGCCTTGATCGACAAGTCCGCCGAAGACAAGGTGCCCCTGATGATGGTGGGCTACGGCCGCACCGATGCGGTGGACGGTTCGGTGTTTCCCTGGGCCTTTCCGCTGGTGACGACTTACCAGATGCAGGCTTCGGCCATCGTCAAATACCTGGCGTCGAAGAACGGCGGAACGCTGGCGGGCAAAAAGATCGTCTATCTCTATCACGATTCGGCCTACGGCAAGGAACCAATCACCGCACTGGAAGCCGAAAGCGCCATCGGCAAGTTCAAGCTGGTGGAAATTCCCGTGGCGCATCCGGGCAATGAGCAGGGCGCGCAATGGCTGCGCATCCGCCAGGAAAACCCGGATTACGTGATCTTCTGGGGTTGGGGCGTGATGAACCAGACCGCCTTGAAGGCGGCGCAAAAGGTCGGCTTTCCGCGCGACCGCATGGTCGGCTCCTGGTGGGCCGGATCGGAAGAAGATACCGTGCCGGCCGGCGAAGCAGCCAAGGGCTATATGAGCGCGACATGGAACGTCGCCGGCACCGGCGTGCCCTTGATCGCCGACATCGAAAAAGTGGTGTACGGCGCCGGCAAGGGCAATATGCAAGACAAAAACAAAGTCGGCACCGTCTTGTACAACCGCGGCGTGTCAGTGGCGGTGGCCATGGTGGAAGCGATCCGCACGGCGCAAGCCAAATATGGCAAGGGCAAGGTGGTCAGCGGCGAGCAGATGCGCTGGGCGCTGGAAAACCTCAATATCAATAATGCGCGCATCGGCCAGCTCGGTGCGACCGGCCTGCTGCCCGAGATCAAGACGTCGTGCGCCAACCACGAGGGTTCCGGCATGGTGAAGATCCAGCAATGGGATGGCGCGAAGTGGAACATCGTCACGCCCGATTGGATCGAAGGCAACAAAGCCCTGATCCACCCGCTGTTCATGGCCAATGCGCAAAAGTATGCCAAGGAAAAAGGCATCACGCCGGCGTGCATGAAATAAGGGAAGCGTCATGAGCGGCCTGGAAGTCAACAACATCGAGGTGATCTACGATCACGTCATCCTCGTGCTCAAGGGGGTGTCGCTGGCCGTGCCGGAAGGGAAGATCGTGGCCCTGCTCGGCGCCAACGGCGCGGGCAAGAGCACGACACTGAAGGCCATCTCGAACCTGTTGGCGGCCGAGCGCGGCGACGTGACCAAGGGCAGCATCAGCTGGCGCGGGCAACGTGTGGAAAAATCAACGCCGAACGACCTGGTGAAGCAGGGCGTGATCCAGGTGATGGAAGGGCGCCACTGCTTCGCCCACCTTTCCATCGAAGACAATCTGCTGACCGGCGCCTATACCCGCAGCCTCGGTGCGGCCGAGCGGCGCACCGAGCTGGAAAAGATCTACCATTACTTCCCGCGCCTGAAGGAAAGGCGGCGCTCGCTGGCCGGCTATACCTCGGGCGGCGAGCAGCAGATGACGGCCATCGGCCGCGCCATGATGGCCAAGCCTTCCATGGTGCTGCTCGACGAACCGTCGATGGGGCTCGCGCCGCAGATCGTCGACGAGATCTTTGCCATCGTCGGCGACTTGAACAAGCGGGAAAACGTATCCTTCCTGCTGGCCGAGCAAAACACATCCATCGCCTTGCGCCACGCCGATTTCGGCTACATCCTGGAAAACGGCCGCGTGGTGATGGAAGGCGCGGCGGCCGACCTGGCGAACAATGAAGACGTCAAGGAGTTCTACCTCGGCATGTCGGGTGCCGGGCGCACGAGCTTCCGCGACATGAAGTTTTATCGGCGGCGCAAGCGCTGGCTCGCATAAAGATATGGCGAAACTATCGTTTGCCAAGCTGCGCGCGTTGTGCGCCGGCCTGCCCGGCGCAACGGCAGGCATCAAATGGGGCGCCGACCTCGTGTATTCGGTGGGCGGCAAGATGTTCGCCGTCACCCTCCCCGACAGTGACGGAAAGTTCGCCTTCAAGGTGGAAGATGAACGCTTCCTCGAACTGACCGACCGCCCCGGCATATTCCCCTCGCCCTATCTGGCCCGCGCCAAGTGGGTGACCATCACGCCGCAGGCGGCCCTGACCCAGGCCGAGGCGCAAGCGCTGCTCAAGCGTTCCTATGAACTGGTATTCGCCAAACTGACCAAGAAGCTGCAAAAGGAAATCGGCCATGCTTGACCATCTCGACGCGCTCGAAGCGCGCGATCCGCAACGGCGCGAACGCGAACTTCTGGCCGGCTTGCCGGCCCTGATTGCCAGCGCGCAGCAGGCGCCGGGCTGGGCCGCCATCCTCAAAGGCGTGGACCCGCGCGACATCGTCACGCGTGACGCGCTGGCCCGCCTGCCCGTTACGCGCAAATCGCAACTGCTGGAGCTGCAGAAGGAGCAACCGCCGTTTGCCGGCCTGACCACCACGGCCACGCGCAAGCTGCGCCGGCTCTATATGTCGCCCGGCCCCATCTTCGACCCCGAAGGCCAGGGCCAGGATTGGTGGCGCTTTTCCCGCGCCATGCACGCCGCCGGCATGCGCGCCGGCCACATCGTGCAAAACTGCTTCTCTTACCATTTCACGCCGGCGGCCAACATGGTCGAAGGCGGCGCTGCAAGGCTGGGCTGCGCCGTGATCCCCGCCGGCACGGGGCAGACCGAAATGCAAGTGCAGGCCATAAGCAAGCTCAGGCCGGACGCTTACGCCGGCACGCCTTCCTTCCTCAAGATCATCGTGGAAAAAGCGCACGAAAAGGGCACCGACATTTCCAGCATCAAGCGCGCCCTGGTCGGCGCCGAAGCGCTGCCGCCCTCGCTGCGCAACTGGCTGCAGGAAAACGGCGTGCCGCAGGTGCTGCAATCCTACGCCTCGGCCGATATCGGCAACATCGCTTACGAGACGACATCGGACGGTGCGCTCAATCCGGGCATGGTGCTGGACGAGGATCTGCTGCTCGAAATCGTGCGGCCCGGCACGGGCGACCCGGTGCCCGAAGGAGAAGTCGGGGAAGTGCTGGTGACTTCATTCAACGCGGACTACCCGCTGGTCCGCTTCGCCACCGGCGACCTCTCCGCCGTGCTGCCTGGCGTATCGCCATGCGGCCGCACCAATACGCGCATACGCGGCTGGCTGGGGCGGGCCGATCAAACCGTCAAGGTGCGCGCGATGTTCGTCCACCCGGGACAGGTGGAAGAGATACGCAAGCGGCATCCTGAGATTTTGAGGGCGCGGCTGGTGGTAGATGGAGAGATGGGGAATGATCGCATGACTTTACATTGCGAGGTCGGGCAGGAAACCCTTGAAGGCCTGGAAGCATCGATCGTGGAGAGCATTCGCGAAGTAACAAAGTTGCGCGGCGAAGTCAAATTTGTTGCTTCAACCAGTTTGCCGAACGATGGGAAAGTGATTGAGGATGTGCGAAAGTTTGATTAAGCTTTGCCACGTAATCCTTGCTATACACTTAGGCTCATGATCGACATCTACAGAAAATATCGCAATGCCTCCGCTATTGGTTATGTCGTGAGCATGGTATGCGCCATATGGCGCCGGCCGCTGCTCCATGTTTCTGAAGGAAGCGGCGTCAGCATTCTGATGGCCTACATTACGCTTGGCCTTTTGGTAGCAACTTGCTGGTTCTGGCTCAAGGCAAAAAAACGCTCCGGCTTGTGGCTGATGCTGCTTCCGGCAAACCTCATCGCCTTGCTTGTCTACGCCTTGCTCGAAGACCGATCGGAAGAGCCCGATTTGATTCGATGCGCCAAATGTACGACTGCCAATTTTCCCGAAGATAGCCACTGCCGGTTTTGCAAGGAGCCTTTGGTAGGACCGGTATCCTAGCGCGGTCTTTTCATGTGCTCAGCGCACAGTGCCCAACACGATCTAGCTTCGCGGCTTCAACTGCGCTGCCATATACTCGGCCGCAAAATCAATGAACACCCGCACCCGCAAAGGCAAATGCCGCGGAGCGGGGTAGATCAAATGCGCGGGAATATCAACGCCCTGCCACTTCGGCAACACGCGCACCAGCCTTCCTGAGACGACGTCTTCCTCGGCCAGCCAGTCCGGCAAGATGGTCACGCCCAGGCCCATGCGCGCCGCTTCGCGCAGGCTGGTTACGCCTTCGGACACCATGACCGGTTTCACGTGCAGTGTCTGCATTTCTTCACCTGGCCCGAGCAGTGCGATTTCGGGCGAACCGCCGAAGCGGCGGTCTGGCAGCACCATCCAGGGCCAGGCTTCGATGTCTTGCGGCTTTTTTGGCGCCTTTCGGTCCTTGAGAAAGGATGGGGCGGCGAAAAGATGGCGCACGATTCTGCCCAGCGGCCTTGCCACCACGCTGTCGTCGGTCAATGCCCCGGCAATGATCCCGGCGTCGCAGCCTTCTTCGATCATGTGCAACGGGCGGTTGGAATAGGCCAGTTCGATGCTGACGGCCGGGTGGGCCTGGATGAAGCTGGCGATGAGGCGGCTGACCACGGTTTGGCCGAAGTCGATGGTGGAAAACAGGCGGATGCGGCCTTCTATTGCGCCTTGTTCGCGCTTCAGGCGCTGCGCCGATTCGTCCGCCAGGGTCAGGATGGCGCGCGCGTCGGCCAGCACGCGATGGCCGGTGTCGGTCAGGTGCATGCGGTGTGTATCGCGCCGCAGCAGTTGGGCGCCGCAGCGCGCTTCGAAGGCGCTCAATTGACGGCTCAGCGTCGGCTGGGTGGTGTGCAGGGCCCGCGCGGCGGCGGAGATGCTGCCGGCTTCCACGATGGTGCTGAAGGCGCGCAGTTGGCTGAGGTCGTCGAAGATGCTCATACGTATTCAGTATAACCGCTATTCCCATCATGCCGCTACCAGCATAGGCATCCAAGGGCCAATATGGAGCCATGCAAGACCCCATCGTGATTGCCAACTTCAGGAGAACACCATGAATACCCAAAGCAGCAAAGTCGCCATCGTCACCGGTTCCTCGCGCGGCATTGGTGCAGCCATTGCCCGCCGCCTGGCAGCCGACGGCCACGCCGTGATCGTCAACTACGCCGGCCGCGCGGCGGATGCGCAAACCGTGGTCGATGAGATCAAGGCCGCCGGCGGGCGCGCCGCCGCCTTCCAGGCCGACGTGGCCTCGCCCGCAGAGGTGGCGGCCATGTTCGACCATGCCACGACATTGTTCGGCGGCGTCGATATCCTGGTCAACAATGCCGGCGTCATCCAGCCCGGCTTGACCATGCTGGCCGACACCGACGATGCCTTGTTCGACCGCCTGGTTTCGATCAACCTCAAGGGCACGTTCAACACCTTGCGCGCAGCGGCGAAGAAGCTGCGCCAGGGCGGACGCATCGTCAATTTTTCTTCCAGCGTGAAGGCGCTGGCCTTGCCCGGCTATTCGGTCTATGCCGCGACCAAGGCCGCCGTCGAGACGATGACCAATATCTTCGCCAAGGAACTGCGCGGCCGCAACATCACGGTCAATGCGGTCGCCCCGGGACCGACGGCCACCGACCTGTTCCTGAAGGACAAGGCGCCGCAGCAAATCGAGCATCTGGCCAAGATGCCGCCGCTGGAACGGCTCGGCGAAGTGGAAGACATTGCGCGCGTGGTGTCTTTCCTGGCCGGGCCCGATGCGGCCTGGGTCGATGGACAGACGCTCAAGGTCAACGGCGGCATTGTTTAATCGAACGGATCGAGGAGAACATCATGGACAAGAAGATCATCGTCGTCACAGGCGCATCGAGCGGTTTCGGCTTGATGGCAGCGCAACGCCTGGCGCTCGCCGGCCACGTGGTGTATGCCGGGATGCGCGAAACGCAGGGGCGCAATGCGCCGCAAGTCGCGGCATTGGAAGGCTTCGCCGCCGAGCATGGCCTTGCCTTGCAGGCAGTGGAGATGGATGTGGTGTCGCAACCTTCCGTTGGCGCCGCGATAGAGCATATCGTGGCCGGGCAGGGCGGGCTCGACGTGGTGGTGCACAATGCTGGCCATATGGTGTTCGGGCCGAGCGAGGCTTTCACGGTCGAGCAATTCATCCAGCAGTTCGACGTGAACGTAATGAGCACGCAACGTGTCAATCGCGCGGCTCTGCCCCACCTGCGCCGGCAAGGAAACGGGCTGTTGCTCTGGGTCTCTTCGTCGAGCACGCGCGGCGGCACGCCGCCCTGGCTTGGGCCTTACTTCGCGGCCAAGGCGGCGATGGATTCGCTGGCCGTGACCTATGCCGGCGAGGTGGCGCCTTGGGGGATCGAGACTTCCATCGTCGTACCCGGCGCTTTTACCAAGGGCACGAACCACTTCGCCCATGCGGGCACGCCGGCCGATGCGGCGCGCGCGGAAGAATATGCAGCCGGCCCGACCGCCTCGATTCCGGAAGCGGCGCTGACGGGTCTGGCCGCGCTGGAGCCGGCCGATGCCGACCCGGCAGCCGTGGCCCGCGCCATCGTCGACATTGTCGGCCTGCCGCACGGCAAGCGGCCGTTCCGCGTACATATCGATCCTTCGCAGGACGGGGCGGAGATCGTCAACGGCATGGCGGACCGGGTACGCAGCGAGTTATTGCGCCGGATCGGCCTGGGGGATTTGCTGGCGCCGGCTTGATCGGGTTCGCGCAATGCCTTCGGGTGTTGCGCCCGGATTGTGTCCGAAACGCAGCGAAATTGATTTCAATCAAGAAATGGCCCGGCAAACCGCCTTAAGCTGGCGCATCGGTGAATTTCACCCCCAATTGCGCAAGGAAAATCGTGGCTACCGAGCTATACAACGACGGCCGGCATATCTGCCTGATGTTCTCCGACCTGGTCGAGGAGGAGAGCGGCGAATCGGTGCAGTCCAACCAATTCCTCATCGTCGAAAACGGCAACGGCATCCTGCTCGACCCGGGCGGGGTGCTGACTTATAACGAGCTGTTCACGGAGATGAACAGGCACTTCCCGCCCAAGCAGCTGCAATACATCTTCGCTTCGCATGCCGACCCCGACATCATCGCCTCTCTGCCGCGCTGGCTGATCGGTTCCGATACCAAGCTCTTGATTTCGAAAATCTGGTCGCGCTTCGTGCCGCATTTTTGCGGCCAGGGCAAGACCACGGGCCGCATCATCGGCATTCCCGACGAAGGCACGCTGCTACCGTTCGGCCAGACCACGTTCCAGATCCTGCCCGCGCATTTCCTGCATGCCGAGGGCAACCTGCAGTTTTACGATCCCGTATCGCGCATGCTGTTTTCAGGCGACATGGGCGCCTCGATGGTGCCGGCCAGCATCGCCACCAGGCCTGTTGAAGACTTCACCCAGCATTTGCCTTACATGCGCGGTTTCCATACCCGCTACATGGTGTCGAACCGGGTATGCCGCTTTTGGGTCGAGATGGTGAGGAAGCTCGATCCGGAATGGATCGTGCCGCAGCATGGGGCGCCGCTGCGCGGCAAGGCTGTGATTGCGCAGTTCCTCGATTGGATCGAGGGTTTGATTTGCGGTGTCGATTTGATGACGCAGGATGCTTACCGCTTGCCGGCGCGGATTACCGTCGATCTCAAATAAAAACGGCCGCATGAGTATGCGGCCACCCGGTATGAAACCGTCGAGGCTTAGGCTTCGACGCGCTTGGCGCTATTGGCGCACCACTTGTACAAGCCGAACACGATCGCCGCGCCAACTATCAGCGCCACGATCATGGTTTCCGTCTCATTGAGGTTCTTGGCAAAAAAATCGATCGCCAGCGGCTCGCCCTTGCCCGAGGCCACGATCAAGCCGGCCAGCGCCACATTGAACAGGCTCTCGCCGACGATGAAGCCGGACATGACCAAGACGCCCAGTCGCTTGGCCGACTCGCCCCAGCTTTGCTTGGCCACCGCGCGCTCGAAGAACCAGCCTGCGACGGCGCCGATCACGACGGGCAGCGTCACCGCCGAAGGCAGGTAGATCGCCAGGCCGACGCCGAGCGGCGGGCAGCTCAGGCGGCCCTTGCTCGAAGCCTTCAAGCCGAAATTGATCAGCACCAGCACGAGGCCCATCAAGGCGCCATACCCGATCAAGTCCCAGCGCAAGTCGCCGCCGATCACGCCCTTGGCCAGGGTGGAAATCAGCGTGGCTTGCGGCGCGTCGAGCGGCTGGTTCGAAATTGCGTCGGCATTCGGCGCGCCGGCGAAGCCGTTGGCATGGTTGAGCAATTCGAGCACGGGCGGCACCACCACCGAGCCGGCCAGCACGCCGATCAGCAGACCGACCTGCTGCTTCCATGGCGTGGCATCGACCAGCTGGCCGGTCTTCAAGTCTTGCAGGTTGTCGTTACCGATCACGGCCACGGCCAGCACCACTGTCGTGACGAACAGCGCGTATGCCACCAGCGCATGCGCCACTTCGGGACCCATCACGGAACGCCCGACCGCACCCACTGAGAGGGCGGCGCCCAGGATGGTGAGGATGGCGATACCGGAAACCGGCGAATTGGACGAACCGATCAGGCCGGCCATGTAGCCGCAGACCGCGGCGGCAAACATGCCGGCGATCAGCACATAGGCGACGCCAACGGCCACCAGCGGCACGGACAGGCTTTCCAGCGGGCCGCCCTGGAGGAAGCTCGCCAGCACCCAGCCGGCCGGCACCATCGACAGGATGGTCACGAGGCCGACGATGAAGATGGGCAAATCCTGTTCGGTACGCGGCACTTCGGCGCCGCCGGCCTTGGCGCGGCGCGACGCTTCGAGCGCCGACTTCAAGCCGCCGATCACCGGCTTGGCCAGACCGGCCAGGGTGACGATAGCCGCGGCGCCGATGGAACCGGCACCCATCATGCGGACATTGGTCTTCCACAGCTTAAGCGCCTGGTCGGCGGCGGACAGATCAGGCAGCGGATGCATGGTGGTGAGGATGGGCACCAGCACGCCCCAGGCGATGACGAGGCCGACCAGCATGGCGATGCCGACCGTGATGCCCATCAGGTGGCCCGCACCGATCAGCGCGATAGAACTCGAGGCGCCGATGCCGGTGGAACCCGTGCCGAAACGGAAGTAAACCGACATTTCGCCGGCCATCACCTTGACGGCCGAACCGGCAGCATACAAGGCGGACGCGACCGAACCCCAGATCACGGCCCACAAGCCGGCCTTGCCTTCTTCGGCGCCGGAGCGCGATGCCATGCCGACCTTGAGTACTTCCGCCGCCGCCACGCCTTCCGGGTAGGGCAGGTCGGATTGCGACACCAGGGCGCGGCGTAGCGGCATGGTATACATCACGCCGAGCACGCCGCCGATGCAGCAAGCCCAGAAAGTGGGCCAGAACGGCACGTGGGTCCACCAGCCCACCATCAACAGGCCGGGCAGCACGAAGATCACCGAAGCCAGGGTGCCGGCCGCCGAGGCGATGGTTTGCACGACGTTGTTTTCCTGGATGGAAGCATCCTTGAAAGCGCTCAAGAGCGCCATCGAAATCACCGCCGCCGGAATCGAGGTGGCGAAGGTCAACCCGACCTTGAGCCCGAGATAAACCTGGGCTGCGGTAAAGACTAAGGTGATCAAGACACCGAGGATGATCCCCCGTATCGTGATTTCCACCGGCTTGGAAGCTGAGGCTTGGCTCATTCTATATACTCCGAATGTTGTAATTAATTTAATTGTTTTAAGGATAAAGTGTGCCCAATCATAGCCGAGTTGGACCGGAAATGGTGTGTTTTAGGGCAAGCGCCCGGCGGGCGGCGCCATGGACGGGCGAGCGGGCGCCATAGCCAGAGCGCGGTCGGACACGGCGATTTCTTTGATGCAGGTCAATGGCATCAAAGGCACCGGGCCTTACAGTTCTTGCCATGCCGTGCGCAAGTTCGCACGGCAGATTTCCCGCTTTGCGAACACATCACAGGAAAGGCCCTGCTCAGCCATGCTCATCGAGACGCATTCCCTCACCAAGCGGTTCGGCAACCACACCGCCGTCGACCGGCTCGATATGGGCATCGAGGCTGGCGAGGCGTTCGGTTTGCTGGGCCGAAACGGCGCCGGCAAGACCATCGTCATCAAGATGCTGACCACCTTGCTGGAGCCGACGTCGGGATCGGCCACGATAGGCGGCTGCGACATCGTGCGCGACGCCGCGGCGGTGAGGCGCCAGATCGGCTATGTGCCGCAGACCTTGTCGGCCGACGGCGATCTGACCGGCCATGAAAATCTCTCCATTTTCGCCAAGCTGTACGACATTCCCTATTCCGAGCACAAGTCGCGCATCGGGGCCGCGCTCGAGATGACGGATTTGGCGCCATTTGCCGACAAGCTCGTCAAATCCTATTCGGACGGGATGATACGGCGCCTGGAAATCGCCCAGTCGACCTTGCACCGGCCGCGCGCGCTTTTTCTGGACGAGCCGACGGTAGGCCTCGACCCGGTAGCGCGCGTCGCAGTATGGGAACTGCTCGAAAGGCTGCAAGCCGAGTCCGGTTGCGCCATCCTGTTGAGCACGCACTACCTCGAAGAAGCGGAATACTTGTGCCGGCGCGTAGCGATCATGGAGCGGGGAATCGTTGCCGCCATGGGCAGCCCGAATGCGCTGAAAGCCGGGTTAGGACCGCAGGCGACGTTCTCCGACGTGTTCGCCCATTACACGCATGCCGGCGATGCCGCCGTGGCCGACGACGAGATACCGGAAACCCGCCTGCGCAGACATGTCGTCGATACCAGCGGCTGGCATTCCCCCGAGAATGCGCGTTAGCGGGCAGTCCGGGTGGCGTACCGGCCAAGCATGCTCTGAATTTCTCTCGGCCCTCAGGTGCAACCGAAGCTGCGCCGGCCATCGCATTCGAGCGGCGAGGCTCGCTGGCCATTGACGCAAAACAGGGTGCAGCCCTTCACGCCCAGGCGGTAAGCCTCGTCGAAGGCATCCCGGTCCGCGCCACCGTCATGGGGAAGATTGACCGTCTTCGACACCGATTGGTCGACATAGCGCTGGACCGCCGCCTGGACGCGCAACTGCGCCTCCACGCTTACCTCGCCGGCCTCGAGGAAGGCCGCCGGCTTCGGCGCATCCAAGCCGAACCGCGCACGATAGAGGCCCCAGGCATGGTCGCGAAACGCGATGCTGCGGATGGCGCCTGAAGCCGTGCACAAATGACGCCGCCCTTCCAAGGCATAAATCGGCTCGATGCCGCACGATACGTTGTTCGCCAGGAGGCTGATCGAGCCGGCCGGCGCCACCGCCAGCAAATGGCTGTTGCGGATGCCGTGGTAGTGAATGGCGCGGACAATGCCGTCCGGCAGCGAGCGGATGAATTCGCCTTCCCGGTACTTGGCTTCGTCGAACAACGGAAACGCGCCGCGCTCTTGGGCCAGAGCGGTCGATTCGCGATATGCGGCATCGCGCACCGTACGGACGGCCGTTTCCGCGACGTGCACGGACGAATCGGTGCCGTAGCGCACGCCCAGCATGGCAAATGCGTCGGCCAGGCCCGTGATGCCGATGCCCAGGCGGCGCGATGCGCATGCCGTCCGGCGCTGCGCGTCGAGGGGAAAGGCTGAAACCTCGTAGACGTTATCGAGCATGCGTACCGCCACCGCGGTAGTGCCGGCGATGCCATCAAGGTCCAGTCGCGGATGCTCGCCGAACGGATCGATGACGAAGCGCGCCAGATTGATCGAGCCGAGATTGCAGGCGCCGTGCGGCGGGAGCGGCACCTCGCCGCAGGGATTGGTGGTGGCGATGGTTTCGCAATACCACAGGTTGTTGGCACGGTCGACGCGGTCGATGAAGATCACGCCCGGCTCTCCGACTGCGGCCGCGGCCTCCTTGATCGCACGCCACAGGTCGCGGGCCGGCAGCGTGCGATGAACACGGCAGGTAACCGGCTCGATTGCGCCGGACCAGATGCGTTCGCGCGTCTGCGTTTCCCCGCTACCGGCTTGCCCGCCGGATGGGAAGATCAGCTCCCAAGGCGTGTCGTCGGCCACCGCCTTCATGAAGGCATCGCTCACGAGCACGGAAAGATTGAAATGAGGCAGCACGCCGGCCTCGCGTTTGGCGCCGATGAATCCTTCAATATCGGGATGGTCGACGCGCAACACACCCATCAATGCGGCGTCGCGCCCGCCGCGCGCCGACACGTCCGCGCATGCGTGGTCCCATTGCCGGATCACGGCGACCGGGCCCGGCCCGCCGTCGCCCGCCGGGCTGAGCGTGGAGAAGTCGCAGCCTGCGCCGCCGCCGGCCCGCAGCGTGCGCAGCACTTCCTGCAGCGAAGCTTCGATGCCGGACGGTGTATCCGTGAGCGTGCCGGCGGCGAAGCAATTAAACAATGTTGCGCCGTCTTCGCCTCCGGCGGCGGCAAGGATGCGCCCGCCGGGCAGAAAGCGGAAACCCGCCATGGCGTCTTCGAAGCGGTGCCGCCATTCGTCGCGGCCGTGGCTTTCCGGCGCGGAAAGCGCGAGCGCCACGCGCGACCACGTGGCATGCAAGTCCGGTTCGCGCGGAACGCCTCCGGCGAGCTTGCGGTATCTTGCGTTCCACAGTTCTTCCGACAGGGCTTCGGTGAAATGTTTCTCTTCCATGGCAACCTCGCATCGATGATCAGTCCGGCTCCAGCAGCACCTTCAATTGTTGCGCCTTGAGCGAGCCGCGCAGCTTACCTAGCGCCTGCATCTGGAGCTTGCGCACGCGTTCGCGCGACATGCCGAGTTGCGCCCCTATCTGATCCAGCGAAGCGCCTTCGGATTGACCTATGCCGAAGCGAGCCTTGAGTACATTCGCCTCGGCGGGCGACAGTGCCCTGAGCAGGCCTGCCACCACCTGCTCGACCGACTTGCGTTCGGCAGCCCGTTCCGGCAACTCGCCGGTTTCATCTTCGATCAGGTCACCCAGCCGCAGGTCGCCTTCCTCGCCGACGGATTCGTCGAGCGACAGCGGTTCTCCGCCGAACAGCTTTTGGCATTCACGCACCTTGTCTTCCGGATACCCTGTTTCCGCCGCCAGCCGGGCGACGTCGGGCGCAATACCGGTCTGCATCTTGATGCGGTTGTAGGTACGGTACAGCTTGTTGACCTTTTCCAGCAGATGGACAGGAATGCGTATCATGCGAGCCTGGTCGGCAATGGCACGCGAGATCGCCTGGCGGATCCACCAGGTGGCATAAGTGGAAAACTTGTAGCCGCGCCGGTATTCGAACTTGTCGACCGCCCGCATCAACCCGAGGTTGCCCTCCTGCACCAGATCGAGGAAACTCAGACCACGGTTCATGTATTTGCGCGCAACCGACACCACCAGGCGTAGATTCGCCGCAATCATTTCCTCCTTGGCCGCGCGCAAGTCGGTGCGCGCGGCGCCGATGCGGCCGGCCAGCTTGTCCAGCGCTGCCGGGGACACGGCAGTGCGCGCCTGCAAGGCAATCAGCTTTTCTTGCAATACGCGCAGGCGCGGCGCTTCACGCAGCAGGCAATCGCGTTCGAGCGCGCCGGAAGCCAATTCCCGTTCGAGCCAGCCTGGCGCTATCATGGCGTCCGGAAATTCAATGCGGAAACGCGCAAGCGGCATGCCGCAACCATGCACCAGCGCATCGAGCATACCGCGCTCGATCTCGCGCAGAGCGACGGAGTCGGCCTCCACCACCGCAACAAGATCATCGATGGCGCTGGGCGTCAGGCAGCATTGCGCCATCTCGCGCGACAGCAGCGCTTGCGCGCTGATGTAGTCGGAACAGCATGGGCCGCCATCCTTGTATGCCTGCCCCAATGCGGCAAAGTCGCGCTCGACTTCGGCAAACCGCGCAACCCAGGTTTGCTCCGAGCGTTCCCGAACCGCGTCGGCGGCGTGCCTGCCGTCGTCATCGAGTTCCGTTCCTTCTTCGGCAATGGCAACCAGTTCGGCAATGTCCTTTTGCTTTGCCCTGACCTTGCGCGCCGCCTCCAGCAAAGCATCGACCGCCGCCGGATATTCGGACACCGCCTGCAGCATGGCGCCGGACGCGTCTTCGATGCGCCGGCCGATGTCGCGTTCCTGTTGCCGCGTAAGCAATGCGCGACCGGCCATTTCGCGCATGTACAGCGTAGTGCTGTCGGCGGAAGGCTGGTCCGATGCGCCATCGGACTCGTGATCTGGCTCGCGCTCAGTCTCGCCGGACATGGCGCTTGCAAGGTCGCCCTCGGCGCCATAGCGTGAGCTGCCGGACTCGATTGCATCGGGACGCAGTCCAGGCAATGCATCATCGACTCCAAGCCCGGTTTCCAACTCGCCCGCAAGCGGTAAGCCAAACTCCAGCCCGCTCAAGTCGAGCGGTTCGGGGTGGATTTCGCTTGCCTCATCGGATTCGGCTTGCATGAAGCCAGAAACGAAGGACTCCCCGCGCTCCATCTCGACGATGGGGCGATCCAAGCCGAACACCTTCCCGGTGTTGCGGCATGCCTTCTTTCCATATGTAGCCATATCTTTCCATTTCTGCGGCAGCGGCTGGAGCTCCGGTGCAACGCGCAGTGCCAATGGCAATTCAGCACTTCCTCGGATGACAATATCCGCTGCGGGGACGGTACTTCATGACTTACATCAAGGCTTGGGGATTTAGCCGACCAATGCGGTTTGCAGCGGGCGCCGCAGAATGTGTGCGGCGAGATGGTGACGAAGGGAAATACTTGCGGCGGGGGTGACTATGCCCGCCCCCTATCCTGTGCCGGTAAGATCAGGGTAAGCAATCCGCCAAGCAATAGGGAAAACGCCAGCGCCAGCATGCCATCGTTGGTGCTCTGCGTCATATCCTTGAGCCATCCGATCAGATAAGGCGCCACGAAGCCGGCCAGATTGCCCAGTGAATTGATGAACGCGATGCCCGCGGCGGCGGCTGTGCCGCCCAATATGGCGGTCGGCAGGCTCCAGAACAGCGGCAGGCTGGTGATGATGCCGGCTGTTGCCAGCGTCAGCGCAGCCAGTGCAGGCCAAGGCGAGGCGGCGTAGAAAGTCGAGAGCACGAGGCCCAAGGCGCCGGCGAAGGCGGGAATGGCGACGTGCCAGCGCCGTTCGCCGCGACGGTCTGCGCTCTTGCCGGCCGGGATCATCACGATGGCGGCAACGAGATAGGGAACGGCCGACAGCAAGCCGATTTCCAGCGTGCCCTTGATGCCGCTGGCCTTGATCAGCGTGGGCAACCAGAAGCCTACGCCGTACAAACCCATGACCAGGCAAAAGTAGATCAGGGCCATGAGCCACACGCGCGGGTGGGCGAACAAGGCGCCCAGCGCCGGTTGCGGCTTGGCTTGGTCTTCTTCGGCGATACGGGCTGCGAGCCAGGTTTTTTCCTGTTCGCTCAACCAAGGCGCATCGGCAATGCGGTCTTTCAGGAACAAGATCACGCACAAGCCGACCATGATCGACGGCAAGGCTTCGCCGAGAAACATCCATTGCCAGCCGGCCAGATGCAGCACGCCGGGCATGCTCTGCATGATCCAGCCCGAGAACGGGCCGCCGACAACGCCAGAGAGCGGCACGGCCGCCATGAACAGCGCCATCATCGCGGCACGCTGCCGTGCCGGGAACCAGTAGGTGAGGTAGAGCACGATGCCGGGGAAGAAGCCGGCTTCGGCGGCGCCCAACAAAAAGCGCATGAAGTAAAAACCGCCTGGCGAAGAGACAAAGATCATCGCCGCCGAGACCAAGCCCCAGCTGATCATGATGCGCGCGATCCAGAGCCTCGCGCCTACGCGATGCAGGACCAGGTTGCTCGGGATTTCGAACAGGAAGTAGCCGATGAAAAAGATGCCCGAGCCCAGGCCGAACACGGTGTCGCTCAATTGCAGGTCGCTGGCCATCTGCAGCTTGGCGAAGCCGACGTTGACGCGGTCCAGGTAGGCGACGATGTAGCCGGCGAAGAGTAAGGGAAGCAGGCGCCAGCTTAGTTTGGCGTAGGTGATTTTCTCAGTGACAGCAGAGTCCTGCATCTTCGCTTGCTCCGGTTGTACCTTTGTGCAGCGTCGACGACGCGCCTGCCGGTCCCCCCTCTCCCCTGTGTCCCTGTAGGGAGTAGCCACGCGCTTGCAAGCGCGTGGCGTTCAGTCGGCGCGGAGCATGCTCCACGAAACCCCGACTTCACCGCAGGCGGGAGAGGGGGGGGGGTCATTACTTCTTTTGCCGCGCCTGAATCGCCTCGATCTCATCCATGATCTTGTTCATGCGCGCAAAGATCGCCTGATACGGCGCGGGCGATGCCAGGTCAACGCCGGCCGCCTTCACCAGATCGTACGGATACGCCGAGCCGCCGGAGCGCAGCACGTTCAAATACCGCTCACGCGCGCCCAGGTCGCCATTCAGAATCTCGCTGGAGAACATCGAGCCGGCCGAGATCGAGGTGGCGTACTGGAACACGTAGAACTGGTTGTAGAAGTGCGGGATGTACGCCCATTCCATGGTGTAGGGCTCGTCGATCTTGACCACGCCTTCCTTGTCGCCATGGTAGAGCTTCAAGATATCGCCATAGATGCGCGTGATGTCTTCTCCGGTCAGCGATTCGCCCTTGTCGACCCGGCTGTGCACTTCGCGCTCAAAGTCGGCGAACATGGCCTGGCGGAAGAAAGTGGTGCGCAAGCCTTCGAGGGCCTGGCCGAGGTAGAGCATGCGTTCGTCGTCGTCCTTGGCGATCTTCAGCATGTGGTCGAGCAGCAGCGCCTCGTTGGTGGTAGAGGCGATTTCGGCGGTGAAGGTCGGGTAATCGGCGTTGACGTAGGGTTGCTTGTGGTTGGCCAGGTAGGAATGCATGGCATGGCCCCACTCGTGCGCCAGCGTCGAGACCGACTCGTAGTCGTCGTTGTAGTTCAGCAGCAGGAAGGGGTGCACGTCATAGGCCGCGCCGTTCATGTAGGCGCCGGAACGCTTGCGCGGATGCGGGTAGACGTCCATCCAGCGGTGTTTCAGCGCATCGCGCATGACGGCGACGTAATCCGGGCCGAGCGGCTGCACGGCGTCGAGCATCAATTGCTTGCCTTCCTCGACCGGATACTTGCGGTCGCTTTTCACCAGCGCCGGGTACATGTCGTAGTAGTGCAATTGATCGACGCCCAGGATCTTGGCGCGGATCTTGAAGTAGCGGTGCAGCGTGGGCAGGTTTTCGCGCGTCTGCTTGATCAGCATGTCGTAGACGGCGGGCGGCAGGTTGTCGCCGTCGAGCGCGCGCGTCAGCGAATCGGGATACTTGCGCACCTTGGTATAGGCGGTATCCTTCTTCAGCATGTCGTAGAAGGTCACGCCGAAGGTGTGCTCGAAATTCTTCCACTCTCCCCAGAACGCATCGAACACTTTCTTGCGATCCTCGCGGTTGGGCGAGAAACGGTACTTGGTGTAGGCGGCCTGGTCGAGCTTGACTTCGGTGCCGTCGGACAGCTTGATCGTGGGCCAGGGCATGTCGGCATTGGAAAGCACGTCGTACATCGAGCTGGCCGCGTCGGCTTCCAGGCCGAATTGGGCGATGATGCCCTCGCCTTCCGCGGAGAGCGTATGCGGCGCGGCGTGCAGGATCTTGTCGAGGAAGTGGCGGTAGACTTCGAGCGCCTTGTCTTCCTTGATGAATTTGTCGACCTTGGCGTGGCCCATGGCGAGGATTTCGGGGCTCATGAAGGCGGTGGCTTCGTCGATCTTGCTGCCCAGGATAGAGGCTTTCTGGTTCAAGTCCTGGCCGAGGTTGGCGCCGGTATCCTCGTCATGCAACTGGCTGGCATAGATCGACAGGCGCACATAGCGCTTCGAGATGTCGGCGTTCAAATCCAGGCACTCGTAAAAGCGCTTGGCCGACTGGCCGAGCTTGCCTTTGCAGGCTTCGAAATCCTTGAGCTGCGATTCGAGCTTGGCGCTGTCGGCCTTCCAGGCGTCGGCGCTGGCATAGAGGTCAGCCAGATTCCAATGGTCGTTTTCGGTTTCCGCGGCGAGACCGGGCAGGGGCAAGGCTGCGGCGACCGCCAGCATGGCGGCCGAAATCATGGGCAGGGTTTTGGACATGTTGTATTCCATTCTTGGATTGGATAAGCCGGACCGACGCCGCATCTGCAACAAGGGTGGTCCGGTTCTTACGTTGGGAAACTCCGACTTTGATTTTTGGTATAGGGTGCTACTCGTGCTCCGTGGCAATCGTCTTTCGCCCACGTGTTGCGAATTTTATAGCTTTTGCGTAGCCGCGCGCAGGATTTCCATCCTGCTCTGCAGCAAAGCACGGAAGGCGGCAAAAATCTTGCGCACCTGGGCTTGCTTGTAGGGGAAGGTATCGGCGGAGTCCATGCCGTGGATCACGGCGGCGCTGTCGATCTCGAACACAAGCAGCTCGCCCGACGGGCTTTCGGCGCAGTCGATGACGAAGTAGTCCAGCCCCGCCGCTTGCGCGATCGCGGCGAGCGCCGCGCCGTGGCGCTCGCCGAAGTCCGTGTCGAAGTGCGCCATGAAGGCCGCCTCCTCGGCGCGCTTTGCCTCACTCTCGCTCATGTGGGCGTTGAGATAGTGGATCATCCACTGTTCGGAAATGGCCATGTGGCCGGCATAAGCGCGGCCGTCCACGATGGCAACGCGGTACTTGCGGTACAGGCCGTCGCTATTCCGGTAGTCGATGAAGGGAGAAACCGTGAACCGGGCTTCCCCATGTTGCGCCAGGTAATGTTGCAGACCCGCTGCATCATCGATTTTTTCCAGCCCCTGGCCCGCATGCGAATCGAGCGGGCGGACGATGACGGGATAGGCAAACGGCGCGCCTCGCTCGAGTTCGGCGCGCGTGACCGGCGCCGCAGGAGGAATATCGACACCCGGCAAGCCGCGCAGCATGGCGCTGACGCTCTCGCGTGACAGCCGGGCCACGCGCTCGGGGCGGTTCAGCAGCGGCACGGCGGGCAATGCCTGCGCGATTTTCTGCAGCAGCGGCGCGCTGCCGGCCGATTCGGCAATGGCGACGATGATGAGGTCGTGCCGGGGCAGCGTCGCGGGAAACGGCGCATCGGGATCGAGAAACAGCAGCTCCAGCGTCACGTCGCTATCCTGCACCAGGAATTCGAGCGGCGCATTGGCGGCCAGGTCGCCGGGGTGCATCAAGGCCAGCAGGCGCAGCGACTCGTTCCTTGCGGGCAAGCGGTAATGGCGCTTGATCTCCAACGCCCGCGCTTGCGAAGCAAGGCCGATATCGTGCTTGAACCAGAGATGGGAAATGATGGACAAATCCAGCAGCGCTTCGGCATCATGCGGATCACGGGCGACACGCGCCATCAGCGCCTTGGCCGTATCGACCAGCGGCGTGCCGGCGCAGGCCATGCTCATCAGCACGGCCAGGCCCATGAAGGGGTGTTCTGATGGATTGCCCTGGGTCATTGAAATAGAATAGCGCATATCCCTTGCCCGTATCCACCCATGCGTCTGATCGGCCTGCTTCCTTTGCTGCTTTGCCTCGGCCTCGCCCATGCCGCCGACATGGCGAAGACGCTGCACGTGCAGATCAAGAAAAGCGAAACCGGCATCGACCCGGCCACGGCTTCGGACTTCAACACGCTTTCCGTGGTCGAAAACCTGTTCGACCCCTTGCTGCGTTACGACTACCTGGCGCGCCCCGTGCAACTGAAGCCGAACACGCTGGCGGCGATGCCCGAGGTCGATGCGAGCAAGACGCTCTATACCTTCCACATCCAGCCTGGCATCCGTTTCACGCCCGATACGGCCTTCGGCGCCAGGCCGCGCGAATTGACGGCGGCCGATTACGTCTACAGCTTCATGCGCCTGATGGATCCGGCAGTCAAGTCGCCCTGGCGTTTCATCTTCGACGGCAAGCTGGCCGAGCTCAGGGCCACGGAACGCTATACGCTGCAGATCAGGCTCAAGGAGCCCGACGCCAATTTCCTGTTCGAGCTCGCCATGCCGGCCACGTCGGCTGTCGCACGCGAGGCGGTCGAGGCCTACCCCGCCGGCCAGCACCCCGTGGGCACCGGCCCCTATCTGCTCAAGACCTGGCAGCATGGCGAAAAGATCGTACTCGATGCGAATCCAGACTTCCGGCCAACTGTGTTCGACGACAATGCCGCCACCGATCCGGACGGCCAAGCCATTGCGCGCCGGCTCGCCGGCAAACATTTGCCTTTGATCGGGCACATCGAAATCAAGGTGGTGGAAGAACAGCAAGCCCAGATGCTGAGCTTCTTGAGCGGCCAATTCGACTATCTCGAACAAATCCCCCCGCCCCTGGCCAACATGGCACTGGCCGATGGCAATGCACTGCGGCCCGAGCTGGCGCAAAAGGGCATGCGCCTGTCGCTGTTCACGCCGCTGCACACCTATTACATGTGGATGAACATGGACGATCCGGTGCTGGGCGGCATGGCGCCGCAACGCATCGCCCTGCGCCGCGCCATCGTCATGGCTTACAACCGCGAAGAAGACATACGCGTGCTGGAACACGGCCTGGCCGTGCCGGCGCAGTCGCCTGTGCCGCCCGCTGCACGCGGCCATGACCCGGCGTTTCGCAGTGCCGCGCGCTACGACCCGGCGCTGGCGCGCGCCCTTCTCGACCGCTTCGGCTATCGCATCCGGCCCGGCGACACTTACCGCTCGCAACCCGACGGCAAGCCGCTACTCCTGACCATGCACACGCAGGCATCGACCACGGGCCGTCTGCGCGACGAGATGTGGCTGCGCAGCCTGAACGCAATCGGCATTCAGGTTGCCTTCAAGGCCGATACCTATACCGAAATCATCAAGGCGTCGCGCCTGGGGCAGGTGCAGATGTTCGAAACCGATTGGCTTGGCGACATACCGGACGGCGAGAATTTCCTGCAATTGCTGTACGGCCCAAACCGCACCGGCGTCAATTATTCGCGCTTCAGCCTGGCGCAATACGACGCTTTGTTCGAAGCCGCGCGCAAGCTCGACGACGGGCCGGAACGCACGAGGATGTATGACCGGATGGCGCGCCTGATCGACGACTATGCGCCCTGGGTGGTGCGCGTGCATCCGCTATCGGCCGACTTGCGCCAGCCCTGGCTGGCAAACTACGAACGCCATCCGGTGATGTTCACCAACTGGCGCTACCTCGACCTGGATGCGCATCGGTGAACATCGCGTAAAGCGGGTATCATGACAACCCTGTTCACAACGCCAGATATCCTCGCATGCTGAGCACGCCGCAACATTTTCAAGCAACGATTACCGCCCCCGACCATGCGAATCCCGTCACCCTGGTGTTTCGCGGCGACGAATTGCTGATGCAGGAAGACGGGCGCACGCTGGCTGCTCATGCTGCCGGCCTCGCATCGGACATCGATGCCGGGCGGATTTATCCGGTCGGCATTCTCGGTGAAACCTATTTCCGCACTACCTGGGTGCCGCGCGATGCGCAGGCACCGGGCGGCCATGCCTTTCACCGCTTGCGCAACCTGCTCTTCGGCGGTCTGGATGAGGCCGTGGCGGCTGTGGCTTGCCGCGCCTACCAGATCGCCGAATGGGCGCGCACGCACCGCTTTTGCGGCGCCTGCGCCACACCCACGCACTTGATGCCGGGCGAGCGCTGCATGACTTGCCCAAGCTGCGGCCACGTCGCCTATCCGCGCATTTCGCCGGCCATGATGGTATTGATCCGCAAGGGAAACAGCATCCTCCTGGCGCGCAACGTGGCGGCGCCGGCCGGGCGCTTCAGCGCGCTCGCGGGGTTTCTCGAGGCGGGGGAATCGATCGAGGAAGCGGTGCACCGCGAAGTGTTCGAGGAAGTCGGGCTCAAGGTGCACAATCTGCGCTATTTCGCCAGCCAGCCCTGGTCTTTTCCGCATTCGCTGATGATTGCCTATGTGGCGGAGTATTTGTCGGGCGAGATACGCTGCGCCGCTGACGAGATTGCCGAAGCGCATTGGTATGGGCCGGAGGACGAATTGCCGGCGTTCGCGCCGAAGATTTCGATTGCCGGGGAGCTGATAACCTCGGTGTTGCGCGAGATTGGGCATGTCAGTGTAAGGGATTGAGTCGGCGAGCGCGGCCTTCGCAGGTTGGCGCTGAGCGAAGCCCAACAATCAGCGGGTCGTGCCTCAAGCTACGGCGACAATGGAAACGCGGGCTATGTTGGGCTTCGCTTCGCTCAGCGTGCGACGGCCGGCGCAACCTGCGTTTTACCCTAATTACCGCCATGGTCGTATTTCGGTTTCCACTTCGGGCAGGTAAGTCAGGTATTGCACCAGCCGCGGCTTGCTTCCGCGGTTCGGCGTCGCGCAATGCGGCAGGGCCTGGTGCCAGATCACGAAATCGCCGGCCTTGCCCGGCACGGCTTGCGCCTTGAGCTGCCGTTTCGCCTCTTCGCGCGGGTCGGCGCCGGCCGGCAATGCGCGCAACCAACCGTCAATGTGCCGCTGAAACCCCGGCACGCAATGAAATGCGCCCTCATCGGCCGCGCAATCGCTCAAGTAGAGCAAACCCTGCAGACGATAGGGAATGGGCAGCTCCATGCTCACATCCCAGTGCAAGCCGGCGCCAAGGAAACGAAAATCCGCATTCTCGGGCGGGTTGAAACTTACCTTGTCGATGGTCTTGAAGATGGCATTGCTGCCATAGAGCTGGCGATATGCATTGCGGATCCGCGCCGAGCGGCGATTTTTCTCGAGCGCCGGATGGTCGAACAAGGTCAGCATCAAGCCGTACTTGGCTTCGTGCGGACGATACCATGATGCGGGATCGTCGGGGCTGGCGCCGAGGAATTCCCAAATGGCGCGCCTTGCGGCTTCACAATCGTCTTGCGCCACCGCGTCTCTCAAGACGAGGTAGCCGTGCTCTTCCCAGAACGCCAGGTCTTGGGCATCGAGCACATCTTCGATAGCGCCGCCGCTATCCGGTTCGCAGCGCTTGTCGTCCAGCCAGCGGCGAAACCCCTCCCACGCGGGGCGCTCGAAATGCAGGAATTGCAGCGCCGCTTCGGTGGCAATGCCCAGACGCTGCAACTCGCGCGTCTCGTCGTGCCAGGAATCGGCACCGTCTTGCGCCCAACCGGGCTGGGCGCGCCGCCAGAAGCGTTCCAGCAGCGGCCAGCTAGTCGTCACGCAGGAACCCTTCTTTCTTCGAATCGCGCATGCGGAAAGACACGGCCAGCGCAATGGCGCACATGAAGGACACGTACCAATAGAAGGCCGGCTCCATCTGCTTGTCCTTGAACCACAGGGCCACGTATTCTGCCGTGCCGCCGAACAAGGCATTGGCCACCGCATAAGACAGGCCGACGCCGAGCGCGCGCACTTCGGCGGGGAACATCTCAGCCTTGATCAAGCCTGAAATCGAGGTATAGAAGCTGACGCAGGCCAGCGCGATGATGATGATGACGGAGGCGGTAGTGACGTCGTTCGCCCCCTTCAAGGCCACCATGATAGGCACCGTCCCGAGCATGGTCAGCGTGCCGAAGCAGAGCATCGACACACGCCGGCCGATGCGGTCCGACAGGGCGCCGAACAAGGGTTGCATGAGCATGTAGACCAGCAAGGTGATGGTGGCAACCAGGCTGGCGCTTTCCTTTTCCATGTGGGCTGTATTGACCAGGTACTTCGGCATGTAGGTGGTGAAGGTGTAGAAGGTCAGCGAGCCGGCGCCGGTGAAGCCGATCACGGTCATGAAGGCGCGCCAGTGTTTCCACAATCCGGCGAAGGTGCCTGCTTCGCTGTTTGCCCGCGTGGCGGCGGTCGAGGTTTCGCGCAGCGAACGGCGCAAAACCATGGCGACCAGCGCTCCCATGGCGCCGATCACGAAGGGGATGCGCCAGCCCCAATCGGTGACCTGGCTTTTGCTCAGCACGTTGACGACGATGAGCATCACGAGCGCAGCCAGCAGTTGCCCGCCGATCAGCGTGACATATTGGAACGAGGCATAGAAGCCGCGCTTGCCCTTGACCGCCGCCTCGCTCATGTAGGTGGCGCTGGTGCCGTATTCACCGCCGACCGAGAGGCCCTGGAACATGCGCGCCAGGAGCAGCAGGGCCGGCGCCGCAATACCCAGCGTGGCATAGGTCGGCAGACAGGCGATCATCAGCGAGCCGGCCGACATCATGATCATGGAGATGATCATGGCGGCGCGCCGGCCGCGCTGGTCGGCGATGCGGCCGAACATCCAGCCGCCGACGGGGCGCATGAAAAACCCGGCGGCGAACACGCCGGCCGTGTTCATGAATTGCGTGGTCTGGTCGCCGTGCGGAAAGAATTCGGCGGCGAAGTAGATTGAACAGGCCGAATAGACATAGAAGTCGAACCACTCGACCAGGTTGCCGGACGAAGCGATCAGGATGGCGGCGATGCGATGCCGGGTGTCGTCTTCGTGGCCGGAAAATTCGTTTGCCATATTGTCTCCTTGTTGTTGCTGGATCTTGCCTACCCCAGCGCGCTTATCTCGCGCCGCATATTGGCCAGGGCGTCTTCGCCGTAACGCTCGGCAAAATACGGGTCGGCATACAGGCTGCCCGCCTCCGCCTTGTTGCACAGGTGCTCCAGCGCACCGCGCCGCTTGGTGCGGTATTCGTCTTCGGGCACGTGCGCATACTCGAGCCGGATCGCCGCGGCATAGGCATCGTAGATTTCCTCGTCCTGCCCCAGTATGGCCAGGTCTACCCCAAGCATCACGTCCTTGAGGCGGTTTGCGATCTGGTTGGCCTGGAAATGGTCGGTCGCCCGGATCAAATCGGTCACGCCCCGCGTTTCGCTATCGAGCCGGCTTTCGAGCCATAGCTGGGCGCTCGCTTCCTCGTCGCTGATTGCCCCTTCGCGCCCCTTGACCTGCTCGCCATATACGGCGTCATGGAACCAGTAAGCCTTGCGCAGGGTATCGGCATCTTCAATATCGGCGCCGGTGCGCGCGGCCCAGGCCTTGATTTCGGTCAGGCCATGCACCAGGTGGTCGAGGTTGTGATAATGGCGGTCCGACCCGCCGTAGGAAGTCGGCCCGGTCAGGCGCGCGAACCACAGCTCGGCCATCGGCGGCAGGCTGCGCCCGCCGCCGTTGCCAAATTCGTCGCAGCCCCAGAGCAGGTTCCATTCCTTGCGCAGCCAATCGAGGA
Source organism: Burkholderiaceae bacterium (assembly GCA_036384915.1). Lineage (GTDB taxonomy): Bacteria > Pseudomonadota > Gammaproteobacteria > Burkholderiales > Burkholderiaceae_D > PKWO01. The sequence goes on along the minus strand of DASVLJ010000023.1, from coordinate 25,973 downwards.
TCCAGGCGCGGTAGGCCGGGGCGGGCACGAATTTTTTCATGGTCCAGTGCCAGCCCACAGGGCCCTGCAGCGAGCGCACAAAGCTGGAGCTGACGGAACCCAGGTCGCGCGGCGGCATGACGAAGATGGTCTTGGCGCCGTGCAGCACGTCGACATTGGTTTGCTGGATCAGGTTTTCATAATCGAAATCGCTGGTGGTGCGAATGCCGCGTATCAGGTAATCGATGCCGGCCTTTTTCGCCACGCGCGCCGTATAGTCGCTCCTGACCACGACCACCTTGACATTGGTCCAGCCGCGCTCGGCGGCCGACAGTTCGATGATGCGCTTTCTTTCCTCAGCCGGAAATTGCGGCTTTTTCAGGGTGTTCTCGGAAAGGAAAATCGTCACTTCCTCGGCCAGCGCGCGGGCCTCGCCGATGACCCACATGTGGCCGTTGGTGATGGGGTCGAGCGTGCCTGAGAACGCAATACGCTTCACGAAATCTCTCCGTTTTACGGTTTTAACCGCGTACAGGATAAACTATCAGGCAAATTACCACGAACCCGGCGAACTTTTGTCGCCGAAATAACACTTCCAACCGATTTTCTTGCAGCCGCCATGACCCAGTTCAACGTCGAAAACGTCAACATTCTTTCCTTCGATGCCATGCCCACGCCCGAGGATTTGCACTTCCGCCTGCCGCTGACGGAGGCGGCCGGCCAGGCCGTGACAAAGGGGCGCGAAGCCTTGCGCAACATCCTCGAGCGCAAGGACCACCGCATGTTCGTCGTGGTCGGCCCTTGCTCGATTCACGACCCGGAAGCCGGCCTCGACTATGCCCGGCGCCTGATGAAGCTGCAGGAAGAGGTGGAAGACACGCTGCTACTGGTCATGCGCGTCTACTTCGAAAAGCCGCGCACCACCACGGGCTGGAAGGGTTTCATCAACGATCCTGACATGGACGATTCCTTCCACGTCGACCAGGGCATGGCCAGGGCGCGCAAATTCCTGCTCGACGTGTGCGAACTCGGCCTGGCCACGGGCACCGAAGCGCTCGACCCCATTTCGCCGCAATACCTGGGAGACCTCGTGGCCTGGACCGCCATCGGCGCACGCACCACGGAATCGCAGACGCACCGCGAAATGTCGTCCGGACTTTCCACGCCGGTGGGCTTCAAGAACGGTACCGACGGCGACATCGGCATTGCGATCAATGCCATCCTCTCCGCATCGCACCCGCACTCCTTCCTCGGCTTGAACGGCATGGGCCGCGTCTCCATCGTGCGCACCAGCGGCAACCGCTACGGCCACGTGGTCTTGCGCGGTGGCGACGGCCGGCCCAATTACGATACGGTGTCGGTGGCAATGGCGGAAAAGGCGCTGGCCAAGGCCAAGCTGCCGGCCAACATCGTGGTCGACTGCTCGCATGCCAACAGCTACAAGAACCCCGAACTGCAACCGCTGGTCTTGACCGACGTGGTGCACCAGGTTCGGCTGGGCAACAAGTCGCTGGTGGGCATGATGATCGAATCGAACCTCGTCGCCGGGCGGCAGGATATTCCCGACGATCTGTCCCAGCTCAAATACGGCTGTTCCGTCACGGATGGCTGCGTGGGCTGGGAAACCACCGAAACCATGCTGCGCGAAGCCGCCGAGATGCTGCGTCCGGTGCTCGCCCAGCGCATCAAATAGGCGCATGGACTGGCTCGGCGCTGGCAACTGCACGGCCTGGCTGCCCGCCGCGCTGTGCCGCCATCGAGCCATCCTCATCTACCTGCTACCGTCGCTTGCGCTGGCGCCCCTGCTGCACATGCTGGGCCGCGTGCATCCAGTGTTTTTCCTGTTCCGCCTGGCCGGCACGTTCTTCCATGAGCTGGCCCATTTCTGTATTGGCGTGCTGACCGGCGCCCGGCCACAATCGTTTTCCATCATCCCGCGCCGCGTCGGCCACTATTGGCAGCTTGGCGCCGTCAGCTTCACCAACATAGGCTGGTATAACGCCGCCCCGGCAGCCCTGGCGCCCGTCCTGATCCTTGCCGTACCGCTGACAGTGGCGTGGTGGCGCACGATGAACGGTTTGCATTTTGCCTGGATCGATGCCGCATTGGCCTTTCTGCTGGCGCCGCAATTCCTGTCATTCTGGCCTTCCTGGGTCGACTGGAAGATTGCCTGCCGCTCCTGGCCCTACCCTGTCATCGGCACAGCCGTCTGGTTGATCGCCGCTTATCCACTGAAGTCTCATTGATTCCCATACTATGCGCGCACATTCTTTTTCCGCCGGGTTGCTGTTTTCCACCTTGTTGCTTGCTGCCGCATTCGCGGCTCGCGCCGACGAAGGGTCGGCGGCAGCGGCGCCCGATGCCGCCAGCATCAAGGTCTCCATGCTGAAAGCGCTGAACCTCGATGAATCGGCGCAGATCCAGTACCAGGATGAGCAAGGCAAATCCCTGGATGACATGGGATTTTTCGCCGAGGTGGCGCACGGAAAATCGTTCGGTGCGCGCAAGTCGAAGGAAGGCGGCATATTGAAAGCCACGCTTTACCTGGAATCGAAAGAACAAGCGCAGGCAGCAAGCAAGTCCGATCCCTATACGGTCAAGCCCGGACAGACTTTTCCGGCGTACCGATTGCGGCAACTCGCCGGCGGCAGCGTCGGCAGCAAACAATTCGCCGGTCACACGACGCTGTTGAATTTCTACTTTGCCGAATGCGGCCCATGTCGCGGGGAAATCGCCGAGCTCAATGCACTGGCCGCGAGCCATCCGGAAATGAAATTTCTGGCGGTGACTTTCGATTCGGCGGGCGACGCCAGGAAATTCGTCAAGGAAACCAAATTCGAATGGAATATTGCCGCCGACGCTGTGTCTTTTATCAACAAGATCGGCATCAAGAGTTACCCGACTTTCGCCCTCATCGGCGCCGATGGCAAATTGCTCGCCATCAAACAGCGGGCGAACATCGGCGATGAAGAAGGGCGCGTGGAGAAATGGGTAGATAGCCTGTTGCCGGGCTCAAAGGTCGAATAGGCCGACAGTATTGGCCCAGCCTTTCATCGACGATCCCACCCATGACGCTGCGCGCACTCGATGCCCACCTGCTGGCCGACAAGACCAGCCCCGCGCTAGCCGGCTTCAGGCGCTTCGCCATCGAATTCCTCTACTTCGGGGCCAAGGAAGCGCGCTCCTGCCTGTTCGTCGTGCTGTTCTTCACGGCAGTCTTCACCCTGCCGCGCGCCGGCTTGTTCGGCATTCCGCGCTACGACTTGCTGCTTATCATCGCGCTCACGATCCAGGCCTGGATGGTATGGATGAAGCTTGAGACCTGGGATGAATTGAAGGCAATCTGCCTGTTCCACGTCATCGGCTTCGCGCTTGAGGCGTTCAAGACTTCCAGCGGCATCCAGGCCTGGTCCTACCCCGATTTCGCCTATACCAAGATCGCCGGCGTGCCGCTGTTTGCCGGTTTCATGTATGCGGCGGTGGGTAGCTACGTCATTCAGGCCTGGCGCCTGCTCGATCTGCGCATCGAACATCATCCCAAGCTGTGGATGGCCTCGCTCGTCGCCTTGCTGATCTACGCCAACTTCTTCACGCACCACTACATCGGCGACTATCGCTGGTATATCGCGGCTTGCGTGCTCGGTTTGTATGCGCGCACGACCGTGGTGTTCCGTCCCTATGATCGCGAGCGGCGCATGCCCATGCTGCTGGCCTTCGTGCTGACAGGCTTTTTCATCTGGCTCGCGGAAAACATCAGCACCTTCTTCGGCGTCTGGCGCTACCCGAACCAGATCGGCGCCTGGGCCACGGTCAGCGTGGGCAAGTGGAGCTCGTGGTCGCTGCTGGTGATCATGACGATTACCATCGTGGCGAATCTGAAGCATATCAAGAGCAGGATACACGTGCCGGAGTAAACGAATGAACCCAGCCAAAGTCGAACGCGCCCGGGTCAAGCAATTGACCGACTTGCCCAATATCGGCAAAGCGGGGGAGAAGGATTTGATCCTGCTCGGCATCACCGCGCCGGAGCAGTTGATTGGACGTAGCGCTTACGAGATGTACGACGAGCTATGCAGGAAGACCGGCATGCGGCACGACCCATGCGTGATCGATGTGTTCCTGTCGATCACGCGCTTCATGGATGGCGATGCGCCGCGCCCGTGGTGGGACTACACCGACGAGCGCAAACGGCATCTCAAATAGTTACTGCATACACCAGCCATGACTGACAATAACCGATTGGCCAGTCAATGCATTGGAACCGAACGAAGCCAGGAACACGGCGGTTTGCGCCACATCCTGCACCGTGGTGAATTCGCCGTCCACGGTTTCTTTCAGCATGACTTTCTTGATCACGTCTTCTTCGGAAATGCCGAGCGTCTTGGCCTGTTCCGGGATTTGCTTGTCCACCAGCGGCGTGCGCACGAAGCCGGGGCAGATGACGTTGGAGCGGATCTTGTCCTTGGCGCCTTCCTTGGCCACCACCTTGGCCAGACCGAGCAAGCCGTGCTTGGCGGCGACATAGGGCGCTTTCAGGGGCGAGGCTTCGTGCGAGTGCACCGAACCCATATAGATGATGGAGCCGCCGCGGCCGCCCTTGATCATGGCTTGCATGCAGGCGCGCGTGGTGAGGAAGGCACCGTCCAGATGGATGGCCAACATCTTCTTCCAGTTGTCCAGGCTCAGTTCGACCACGGGGCTGATGATCTGGATACCGGCGTTGGAGATCAGCACATCCATGCCGCCGAACTTGGCGACGGCGTCAGCCACGCCCTTATTGACCTGCTCTTCGTTGGTGACGTCCATCGCCACCGCCATGGCCTGGCCGCCGGCGTCGGTGATTTCCTTGGCCGTGGCATTGCCGGCTTCAAGCGAGAGGTCGGCGATCACGACTTTGGCGCCTTCACGCGCGTATTGCAGGGCGATTTCCTTGCCGATACCGCTGGCGGCGCCGGTAATCAGGGCGACTTTGTCTTTCAATAGCATGATGAACTCCTTCTAACGGGTTGGCTGCATTATCGGGTTGACTTCAAATAGTCGTGGACGACTGTGCCGTAGGGCAGCGTGAGGTCGGCCATGATGTGGACGGCGGACAGCACTTCGAGCACCGGCAGGTCGGCCACCGGGGCGAGTGCATGCGGATTGACTTGCAAAGCGCCGGGGCCGCTCCAGGCGCCCTTGATGACGACATCGGTCAGGCTGTATTGCACCAGTTCGCAGATGCGCGGCGTGCCGTCGACGTGGGGCATGATCTTGAGCAGAAAGCTCGGCGCTTCCATGCTTTTCTTCACCGCGGCGCTGTCGAGAGTCTTATGCTTGAACCCCATGGTGCCGGTGGCCACGCGCGTGTCGCTATAGTCCAGCGTGCCGATCAGCGTATCCTTGTGCACGCGCAATTCCGGCTCGCCGAGCTTCTTGGGAAAGCCCCAGAGTTCGCGTCCGGCGGCAATCGGCGGGTGGTCGTTCAGAAACATGCTATGCACGTAGCCGCCTTCCACACCATTGAATTCGACCGGGATCACCTGGCCCGATTCGCAATAGTGGCCGAAACCGGTCGAGTCGGGCATGTTGATGAATTCGTACTTGACCACGGGCTCCGTCATCTTGAGCGGCGCCGGAATCATCTTTTCCAGCGCCACGGGGTCGGTACGATAGGTGATGATGAGGTATTCGCGATCGACGAAGCGGTAGGGCCCCGGCGGAAACGCCGGGTTGTGCATGGGCATGGCAAAGGCATTGCTGCGGACATCGTCTTCTGTCATCAATCCTCCCGAGGCAGTTCGTGGATGGCAAGGCCGGCATGCGGCGGCATGGGCCGCAGCCAGGATTTGTGGCGCAGTGCCCTGCCGCAATCGTGGGCACCGGCTTGCCAGCGCCTGGAAAGCGTGTCGGCGCTGAAATCGATGTCCTTGAATTGGGTGTCGTGCGGCAAGGCCTTCATCACCAGGTGCACAATGTTGACCGTGTGGTCGCATCCGAGTTCGATGGCCGGCTGCAATTCCTCTTTCTTGCGTGCCGCCGCGCTCAAGTTGTCGGTGAGCAGGCGGATGGCACGCTGCATGTCCTGGATCTTCTGGTACAGGGCCAGTTGTTCCTTGGAACGGCTGGCATATTGGATGTCCTTGTAGCGCGCCAGCACTTGCGACATGGTTTCAGGGCGCCGTTCGTTGGCATCCCACAAATCGACCATGAAACACAGCGAGCTGCGCCTGCCGTCCTCCCCGAGAAAGACTTCAAGCGGGGAATTGGAATACACGCCGCCATCCCAATAGGCGCGCTGGTCGATCACGATAGGCGGGAAACCCGGCGGCAAGGCGCCGGAAGCCATGATGTGCTCGGGACGAATCTCCTCCTTGGCGCTGTCGAACACCACGCCTTGCCCGTCATCGATATCGACCGCGCATACCGAGATGCGCATTGCGCCGCTGTTCAGGTAGTCGAAATCGACGAATTTTTCCAGCGTGGCCTTGAGCGGCGAGGTGTCGTAAAAACCCGCGCGTTCGATATCGACTTCCGCGGTTAAATCCCACATGGCGCCGGTGCGCGGCTTGAAAAAGCCATCGACGCCGTTGATCAGCGTATCGATGGTTTCGATCGAACGCGTCACGTTCATCCACGGCACCATGCCGGGCCAGAATGTCGGCGCAAAATCCGGGATCAGGCTGTCCCAGAAACCTTGCAGCTGCTCAAGCTGCTTCTCGGGAGGATTGCCGGCGATGATGGCGCTGTTGATCGCACCGATGGACGTGCCGATGACCCAGTCGACTTCGATATTGTGCTTGTGCATGCACTCGAACACGCCTGCCTGATACGCGCCCAGCGCGCCGCCGCCTTGCAGGATGAGAACGGTCTCGTTATCCGTCATGCTTTCTTTTGGAGAAATGGGCAAACTGTGATGGTAATCGATATTGCCGGGAAATGTTGCGCCGCACTCAAGGCCGGACACGATACCGTATTTTTTCTATTGGAATATGGCGCCCGCATGACGTACCCACAGGAATGATTCAGGCCGGCAAGATCAGCTGCGTCTGTGTAACGACGGCGCTCAGCTTGCCGGCCTCGTTGCGGATATGCGTTTGCCAGACCATGGTCGACTTGCCCTTGTGAAACGGCGTGCACTCGGCGGTGACAACGGTATCGACCGCTGCGGCGGCGAAGAAATTGGTCTTCGATTCGATGGTCGTGGTGCGCGCACCTTGCGGAAGATTAACGAAGGTGGCGACGGCACCGAGCGTATCGGCGAAGGCCATCACGGCGCCACCGTGCAAAATGCCGCCCACGGTGCACAAATCCGCCCTCACTCTAAGGCGGGCAGCAACGCGCTCGGGGCCCAGTTCGATCAATTCCATACCCAGCAAACCGGGGAACAGCGGTTGCAGCAGTTTTTGCACGGACTCGATATCATTCATGGGCCTTGCTCCGGTGTCGGGCTGGTCGAAGCGATACTGTACACCGCGTTGCCAAAACGCGGTAATCATCTGTACAGGGCAGAGAAAGACAAGCTCACCGGCGTCCCGGAACTATCTTAGAGTACCTCAGTCCGAGCCACAGAGAAATGGCATGGGAAGCGCGGGTGGGCTCGCTTCCTGTATTACAATGGCGGGCCGGTCTTGCTTTCCGGCATTTTTGCCCACCCCACGGCACGCACCTTTGTCCGGATTGCTTAAGTCATACATGCTTCGTCACACGCTTTTCGTCTTGCTTGCGGTTTTCGCATCCATCTCGCATTGCTGTGCTGAAGAAGCGGTGGCAAAACCTGCGCCGATCCGCTTCCTGATCAGCTTCGACGATGGCCCGAGCGGCGACCGCGTCAACAATTCCACCGAGCAGGTATTGGACGTGCTGGCACGCAATCGTGTGCAACCCGGCATCAAGGCGCTGTTCTTCGTCCAGACCGAGGCCGTGCGCGGCGGCGGCACGGAAATCGGCCGCAAGCTGCTCGCACGTGAGCAGGCAGAAGGCCACCTGATCGAATTCCACACGGCGACACCGCACCATGCCGATTACACCAGCATGAGCGACGGCGAGCTCGATGCCTCGCTCGATATGGGCGTGCACGACCTCGTGGCGGTCAAAGGCGTGCCCCCGACGCTGGTGCGTCCGCCGTTCTGGCACTATGACGCGCATACGCTGGCGGCTTATGAACGGCACGGCATGCGCTTATTGCTGACCGACTTGAATGCCAACGACGGCAAGATCTGGGGCGTCAACTTCAGCTTTCACAAGCACAGCAATCTGCTTGATCAATTGAAGCAAGTGCGTCCCGAGTGGGAAGCGGGCGAACTGCCTGCGGTGGATGGCGTCACGCCCATCGTCGTGACCTTTCACGACGTGAACACCTATACATCGAACCACATCGAGGTGTATCTGAAGATCCTGCTGCAGGTGGCCCAGGAATTGGATATGCCGGTGGCGGACCAAGCCTTCTATAGTGATCGCGCGGCCGTGGAGCGGGCCGCGCTGGCCAGAACAGTCAAGGATGGCGAGGTGCGGCCTCGCCTGCCGGGAATCTGGAACTGGCTCTGGCAGTAAGGTGGGGAAACCCGCCCGCTCAGTTGGCGACCTTGACGAACTCGCCCTTCAAGGCCACACCGCCCATGATGCCGCCGACGTGGCATTCGAAATCGGTCTGGCTCGAATACTCGACGTTGTTGTAATTGCTCACGACGTTGACGACGGCATTGGCGCCGAGTTCGTGCGCACGCTTTTGCAGGCTCAGCAAGGCCGAGAGGAAGGCATGGTTGCACACCTTGTCGGACGACTTGGCGAAGGCATTGGTCTTCTGGCTGGTCTTGTCGGCGCCGAGCCTGCTGATGACCTTGGGCGTAGGCTGGTTGCCGAAATAGAACTTGACCGAGGGATCGAGCTTGGCTTGCGCCTCGCTGTCGGACATGCCGCCGGCGATGGGGAACATCATCTTTTCATCGCTCGCATGCGCGGGGATGGAAAATATCGCTGCAACCACGGCCGCAGCCGAAACCAGTTTCTTCATCTGTATTCCCTGTTGTTGTTAAGTGATTGAATCGGATCAATCCACCCGCTTGAAGATCAGCGAGGTATTGATGCCGCCGAAGGCAAAATTGTTGGACATGACATACTCGCACTGCAATTGCCTGCCGTCGCCGGCGAGGTAATCGAGCTCGCCGCATTGGGGGTCGACGCGCTCGAGGTTGATGGTCGGCGCAAACCAGCCTTCGCGCATCATCTCTATGCTGATCCAGGCTTCGAGCGCGCCGCAGGCGCCGAGCGTGTGGCCCATGTAGCTCTTGAGCGAACTGATCGGCATCTTGCCGCCGAACAGGCTCGACGTCGCTTGCGTCTCGGCCACGTCGCCGTGCTGCGTTCCGGTGCCGTGCGCGTTGACGTAGCCGATGGCGGAAGGGTCGAGGCCGGCATCGGCCAGCGCCAGTTCCATCGCAATCTTCATCGTGGCCGAATTGGGTTGCGTGACGTGGCAGCCGTCGCTATTGGTGCCGAAGCCGACCAGTTCGGCATGGATCGTCGCGCCGCGCGCCTTGGCGTGCTCATACTCTTCCAGGATCAGGCAGCCGGCGCCTTCGCCGATTACGAGACCATCGCGGTTTTCATCGAACGGGCGCGGCGTGGTCGACGCGGCGTCGTTCTTCACGCTGGTGGCGAACAAGGTATCGAATACGGCCGCTTCGGTGGCGCACAACTCTTCGGCGCCGCCGGCGATCATGGCGATTTGCTGGCCGTTGGCGATCGCTTCATAGGCATAGCCCAGGCCCTGGCTGCCCGAGGTGCAGGCGGAGGACGTGGTGATGACGCGGCCCGTGATGCCGAAAAACACGCCGATGTTGACCGGCGCCGTATGCGCCATCATCTTGATGTAAGTCGTGGCATTGATGCCCTTGGTGGTGCGGTCTTCCATCATCCGGCCGAAGTCGCCGATGGCCGAAGGCGTACCTGCCGAGGAACCATAGGAGATGCCGATGCGCCCGCTCTGCAGCAGCGGATCGTCGAGCAAGCCGGCGTCCGCCAGCGCCATCTCGGTCGCACGCGTCGCCATCAGGGCGATGCGGCCCATGCTGCGCGTGGTCTTGCGGTTGTATTTGCCTGACAACTCGAACGCCGCGGCCGGCGCGCCGAGCTGGGTGTTGAGGCCGTCGTAGTCGGCCCAGTCGTCCATGCGCACCACGGCATTGCGGCACTCGCCCAGGCGGGTACGGACGGCGGCCCAGTCGTTGCCGATCGGGCTGATGCCGGCCATGCCGGTGACGACTACGCGCCGCTTGCTCATGCCAGCCCCCCGTTGACGGAGATCACCTGGCGGGTCACGTACGCGGCATCTTCACCCATCAGGAAGCTGACCACGGCAGCCACTTCCGCGGGCTTGCCGACGCGGCGGGCGGGTATCATCTTGAGCGCTTCTTCCATGGGAACGTCGCTGATCATGTCGGTTTCGATCAAGCCCGGCGCAACGCAGTTGACGGTAATCTCGCGCTTGGCCAGTTCCAGCGCCAGGGCCTTGGTTGCGCCGATTATACCGGCCTTGGCGGCGCTATAGTTGACCTGGCCGCGGTTGCCGATCAACCCCGATACCGAGGCCAGGGTGACGATGCGGCCCGGCGCGCGGCGCCGCACCATGGGCATGACGAGCGGGTTGACCACGTTGAAGAAGCCGTCGAGATTGGTGCTCATGACGATGTCCCAATCCTCGCCCGACATGGCGGGGAAGGCATTGTCGCGCGCTACGCCGGCATTGCACACCAGGCCGTAGTAGCAGCCATACTGCTCGACGTCGGCCAGCAGGACGGCGGCGGTTTGGTCGCGGTCGGCGATGTCGAACTGCAGCACGCGCGCCGTGCGCCCCATGGCGCGCACCGCATCCGCGGCGGCATCGGCTTCCGCGCGCTGGCTGCGGCAGTGCAGTACCACGTCATAACCATCACGCGCCAGACGCAAGGCGATCGCCCTGCCTATGCCGCGCGAAGAACCTGTCACCAATACTGTATTACTCATGTTGCTTCCCCATTGCTCTTTCCGCTACCCTGCATAAATTCATCGATGTTTTCCGGCTGGAACACGGTGATCGTGCCCTGCGCCAACACCTGTCCCGGATCGGACGCGTCTTCGATGCGGCATTGATAGGCGCCCAAACCGTTTTCGTTTTTGATTTCCATGTGCGCGTGCACATGCAATACCATCCCTTGGGTAAATGCCGGCGCGCTGCATTCGTAACGCCGCGAGCCGAGCAGGAAACCGATCCTGATCGGCTCGCCGTCCTGCAATGCGAGCCAGCCGGCATGCGCGGCAATTGCCTGCGCCATGTATTCGATACCGACCCAGCTGCCCACTTCTCCGGCGCGGCAAAACATGGTGCGCCCCGTGATGACGACGGCGGCGCACAAATTGTCGGCATCGACCGAGACCAGGCTATCCAGCAGCACCATCGTTCCCGTGTGCGGCACCAGACTGCGGATGTCGGGCAGGCTCATGCCGCCCTCGCGAACACGAGCGCGGCATTCGAGCCGCCGAAAGCGAAGGAATTCGACAGCGCGTAACGCAAGGGCCGGCCCAGGCGCGCGCCGGGCAAGGCGAGGTTCAGCGCCGGCAATTCCGGGTCGGCCTGCCCGTCCCACAAATGCGGCGGCAGCAGGCCTTGCGGGTTGTCGTCCTGCATCGCAAGCCAGCAAAATGCCGCTTCGAGCGCTGCGGCGGCGCCCAGTGCATGGCCGGTGAAGGGCTTGGTCGAACTGACGGCGACTTCAGGCCCGAATAGATCATGCACCACGCGGCTTTCCATCGCATCGTTTTGCCGCGTGGCGGTACCATGCAGATTGACGTAGTCGATCTCCTCGGCGCGCAGGCCCGCGCGGCGCAAGGCTTCGGCAATGGCCAAGCGCGCGCCGCCGCCCTCGGGGTCGGGCGCCGAGATATGGTGCGCGTCGGACGATTCGCCCCAGCCACGCAAGGCCACCGTGGCTGGCTCGCGCGTCATCAGGAACAGCCCGGCGCCTTCGCCGATGTTGATGCCGTCGCGGTTCGCGCTCATCGGATTGCAGCGCGCCGCGCTGACCGATTCGAGCGCGGAAAAGCCGGCCACGGTGAAGGCGCACAAGGTATCGACGCCGCCGCATAGAACCGCGTCGCACAAGCCCATGTTGATCAGGCGCGCCGCGCTGGCCATGGCCTTGCCGCTCGAGGAGCAGGCGCTCGAATGCACGTAAGCCGGGCCGAGCGCGCCGAGCTCGGTCGCGAGCGCCAAGGCGGGTGACACCATTTCCTGCTGGCCGTAGTGGAACTCGGGCGGCATGGCGCCTTGCTCGCGTTGCACGCGCAGGGCGGCTTCGGCCGAGGCAATGCCCGAGGTGCTCGTGCCCAGCACCACGCCGACGCGCGCGGCGCCATAGCGTTCCAGCGCGGCATCGACCGCGGGGCGGATCTGCGCCAGGGCCGCCAGCGCCAATGCATTATTGCGGCTCCTCAGCGGGGCACCCCAGGCTTCAGGGAAACCAGGCAAAGGCGTGTTCACGCAACCAAGCGGCAGCGTGCGCGGCGACCAGGCATCGGTCTCGCGTATGCCGCTTTCGGCGCGCTCGAGCAGGGCGGCACGCACCGCCTCGCGCGTATCGCCCATGGAGCATACCACCCCGCATTGATTCAAATACAGCATATCTTCAATCGTTGGAAACTGAGACCACGGTCAGTCGATAATGGTAGCGCCGGTTGTCCAGCACCGTCTTGCCGCTCCAGCGCGGCGTACCGCTGTAGTCGATAGTGGCGACCAGGTCTTCGCCCTGGTACAACGCGCGGTGCAAGCCGTCTTCTTCGATGCGCCAGCCGCCCGGCAGCGCCGCGCGTATCGCTTCGACCGGCCATAGCGTCAATTGCAAATCCTCCAGCACGTCTTCGGCACGAACCTGCGACGGCAGTAGTGCGTGACGCCAGGACGTCAATTCCGTGCCATTGTAGTTCAAAGTGAGTACCCGCTGACCAAGTGCCAGGCCGACGAGTTCGACGTGTTCGGCATCGATTTCCAGCGCCGCATCGAGGTCGTCGGTGCGATTTTCGCGCTCGACTCTCAAGTGCTGCTGCACGGCAACCGATGCGCCGAGCGCGGCCGGTGCGAGCCGTAACTCCAGCCGCCCCGGCTGGGCCGGCGGCGTGCTGCTGCAAGCCGCCAAGCCGGCCAATGCCGCGACGGCGACGAGACGTTTCCACATGCTCATACCGCCACCTTGCCGAAACAAGGCACCAGCAGCCACACCAATGCGGTGCCCGCCAGCATGGTCAAGCCGAATGCCTGCAGGGCCGGCGTATGGCTCAAGCCCAGGAGGCCGAATGAAAGGATGGTGGACGCCGCCGACAGGCCCGTGGCAAGCCAGGGTGTCAATTCCTTGCGCCCCGGATGTTCCTGCATGAAGATGCCGTAGTCCACGCCCACGCCCAACAACAGCATCAGTGCCAGCACGTGGAACAATTGCAGAGCTTGGCCGCAAAGGCCGAACAGCGCGAGGGTCGCGATGCTGGCCGCGGCGGCCGGCGCCAGCACGCGCCAGGTGTCGCGGCGGTAGCGCGGCCACAGCAGCGCAAACACGACGGCATAGGATGCCAGCACCACCCAGCCCATGTAGGCGCGGTACTTGCCGAGCACCGACGAGACGCCTTCCACCTTGTCCACCCATTGCACGCCTTCGAGCCCGGTGCCGGCTTCGCGTACCGCACTCATGCCGGCACGATCGAGGCCGCGCAAGGCAACGATGCCGGCCGCGCCCTTGCCGGTATCACCCAACCACAGGAAACGCCAGGGTTCGGCCGCGCTCGAGGCGAGGAATTCGCCGGGCGTCAACGGCGCGGCCGATTCGAGCAGATGGGCGCGCGTGGCCGCCGCCCAATCCTTGTCTTCCTCGATGTCGGCGCCCAGTTTGGACAATGCCGCGCCGTCCTGCAGCAGCTTGTCTTCCACCAGCTGGCGCCGCAGCTCTTGCGTCCGCAGCGAGGGTACCCAGTTCGACAGCGCCTGGTAACCGCCGAACCTGTGCTGCGCGATCAGGTTATCCAGCCGCGCCGCCAATTGCTCCTCCCGCTGCAGCACCAGCTCGGCATTTTCCGCGCGCACCAGGAAGAATTGCACGGGCGTGGGCGAATCGAGCAGCTTGCCAACGGCCATGTCTTGCTTGAGCATTTGCGGCGGCGGATTTTGCAGCAGACGGATATCGTCATTGACGCCGAGGCGCAGACAACCAACAACGGCAAACACCATGAACAAGCCGCTGGCGGCGAGGCTTGCCGGCCGCATGGCCCAGGCCGGCCAGCGCGGCAGCAGCGCGCCATAGCAGCGCACCAGCGCGCCGGCTTGCATGGCCTTCCCGTCCGCAATATAGGGAAACCACGCCGCCACGGTGAGCCAGGCGAAGATCAGGCCGAATGCGGAAAACAGGGCCATCTGGCGCAAGCCGGGGAAGGGCGTCAGGGCAAGGCCCATGTAGCCGATCACGGTGGTCAGGAGGGTCAGCAGCAAGCCCGGCATGATGCTCTTCAACAGCGTAAAGGAGTCGGTCTCTTGTGCCGTATTCAAGCGGCTGCACAGGAAATAGATGCCGTAATCCTGGGCCACGCCGATCAGGCTGGCGCCGAACACCAGGGTCAGCAAATGGATGCGGCCGAACAGGGTCCAGCACACGATGAAGGCGCCGAGGAAGCCGACACCGATCGAAAGCAGGATCAGGACGATAGGACGCGGCGAGCGGAAGGCGGCCCACATCAGGAGAATCACGCCGATCAGCGAACCCGCGCCTATGGTCGAGACTTCGCGCGCCGCCTGTTCGCTCGCGTCGGCCGCGTGCAGGATCACGCCGGCTTTCAATATGTCGGCCGTGGCCACTTGCGCCCGCGCCGCCGCGTCGGCCTCGCGCAACACCGGCATGACGCTTTGCTGCGCGGCGATGGAAAAGGCCGGCGCTTTCAGTACCAGCGGCAGCACCACGTACTGTCGGCTTCCATCGGAAACGAACAACACGCCGTCGCGCGGGCGCACTGGGGTTTCCCTGGCGCGCTCCTGTACCCAATCGCCGAAGAGGCCGAACGGGTCGTCGCGCCAGGCGCCGAGCTTGGGACCGGAAAAGGGACTGTAGAGCTGGCCGCGCGCCGCTTCGACCCAGTAGCCGGCCGGTTGACGCCGCAGATTCTCCTGTGCCGCCGGTGTCATCAGCACCAGGCTGTGGCGGCTCCATTGTCCCAGCCAATCGCTTTGCAGCTGGTCCGCCGCGGCTTGCGGCACGAACAAGCCGGCGTGGCGCGCCAATACAGCCTGGAAAGCTTCGGCGGCGCGCCTGGCATCGCTCCATTCAGGGGCGCCGATGGCGACCACCAGCCGCTGCTGGGCCGAATCGACCATATGGACGAAGGCTTGCTGCAAAACCGGGTCTTGCTCCTCGGCCGGCAAAAGCGCGAGGATGTCGGTGTCGGGCGTGATGCGTTTGCCCAGCCAGAGGTAGCCGTCGCCTGCTACCAGCAGACAGACGAACAATCCCCAGGCCAGGGCAAACCATTTGCGCAGGTTCAAAATAATGCCGCCTCTTCAGGCTGCATCGCCTGCTCGCCGCTCTGCATATCCGAAAACACGATCGCGGTATGGTCGCCGCCGGCTTCGTCCATCCTAATGCCGCGCACGTAGTTGTCGCCTGAGAGCGTGATCGCGCCGACGGCCTTGGCCAAAGCGGGTTCGCGCGCCTTCAAGGCGACGTGCCAGCCTTTGCCTTCGACGGCGCCATCGGATTCGAACAGCTTGCCGAGCTGGCTCAAGTCGCCGGCCAGCATGGAAAACAGCACGCTATTGATCATGCGGACGGTCGGCTCAGTCTTGGCATCGAGCCGCATGGCCACGCGGTCGCCCTGAAAATTGACGATCTCATCTTTCGTCAGGCGCAGCGTGGCAGGAAACGGTTGCAAAGTACGCCACAGCACGCCCTTTCCCTGAACCACGCAAAAGCGGCCGGTGGAGAGCAAGGGCTTCTTCATGCCGGCCAATTGCTTGGTCTGCTCGAACTTGCCACACAGGATCGCCGGCTTGGCCAGCATGGCTTCGATCTTTTCCACCGGCGCGGCGGCCTGAACAAGGGCGGATGCCAGCAGAGTGCAGCACAAGACAGGGAGTTTCTTCATTATTCAAGCCTCCGACAGCGGCGGCAAGCCGAGCCGTTCGAACAGCACGGGTGGCGAGACGAAGCACATCTCGCCGGTCGACATATCCACCGCCACTTGCGTGGAGCTGGCGCGGTTCAGGCGCTTGCCGCTGGCGGCATCGCTGATCAGGTAATCGATCTTGAGCCGGTTTTCCCATTCGACGATCTCGGCGCGCAGCTTGAGCAGTTGCCCGAAGCGTGCCGAACCGGCATAACGCAACCGCAGTTCGATGATGGGCCAGGCATAGCCCGAGGCCTCCATCTCGACGTAGTTGTAGCCTATCTTGTCGAACAGGGCGCAGCGCACCTGCTCCAGGTATTTGACGTAATTGCCGTGCCAGACGATTTGCATCGGGTCGAGGTCGTAGAACTGCA
Organism: Burkholderiaceae bacterium; assembly: GCA_036384915.1. Classification (GTDB taxonomy): domain Bacteria; phylum Pseudomonadota; class Gammaproteobacteria; order Burkholderiales; family Burkholderiaceae_D; genus PKWO01. Next base: position 9,471 of record DASVLJ010000023.1, on the reverse strand, counting down.
CCTGGATCTCGATCTCGGCAAACCAGCGGCTCGCCTCATGCTTGGCCATAGAGACTCCAGGTTTGGGAACGGATCCGTTCGACCATCAGGCGCAGATCGGGTTCCAGGCGGCGGTCTTCGCGGATTTCGCGCACATCGGCTTCGAGTCCGGCCATCATGGCCGCGAGCGCCGGATTGAGACGATGATCGGGTTGCAAGCGTTGGCGCAGCCATACGCCCTGGCGCACCGTGATCAAGAGCGCGGCCGCCACCTGTTCCACCAGTTCCAGCACCCGCAGGCAATCGCGCGCGGCGATCGTGCCCATGCTGACTTTGTCCTGGTTGTGGCATTCGGTCGAACGCGAGAACACCGAGGCCGGCATGGTCAGCTTCAAGGCTTCCGCGGTCCAGGCCGAAGCGCTGATCTGCAGCGCCTTCAAGCCATGGTTGATCGCGGCGCGCGGGCCTTCGGCGCCCGACAGGTTGGCCGGCAAGCCGTGGTTGTAGCGCGCATCGACCAGCAATGCCATCTGGCGGTCGAGCAGGTCGGCCAGGTTGGCCACGGCATTTTTCATGCCGTCCATGGCGAAGGCGATGTGGCCGCCGTAGAAGTGGCCGCCATGCAGCACGTGTTCGCCTTCGGCATCGATGATGGGATTGTCGTTGGCGCTGTTGAGTTCGTTCTCGATCGATTGGCGCAGGAAGGGCAGCGCATCGGCCAGCACACCGATCACGTGCGGCGCGCAGCGGATCGAGTAGCGGTCTTGCAGCCGCTTGCCGTTGCGCTCGACCACGTCGGTGGGCAGGTCGTGGCGCAACCAGGCCGCCACCTGCTGCATGCCGGGATGGGGCTTGACCGAGAACAGCGTTTCATTGAAATGGTGCGCATTGCCGTCGAGCGCGAACGAGGCCAGCGCCGTGATGCGCGTGCACAGACGCGCCAGGTATTCGGCGCGGTCATAGGCCAGGCAGGCCAGCGCCGTCATGACGGCCGTGCCGTTCATGATGGCCAGGCCTTCCTTGGGGCGCAGGCGCAAAGGCGGGATGCCGGCGGCGCGCAAGGCTTCCGCGGCGCCGGTCTGTTCGCCGCCATGCCAGACTTCGCGCTCGCCGCACAGCACGGCCGCGAGATAGGACAAGGGCGTCAAGTCGCCGCTCGCACCGACCGAACCTTCGGACGGCATGACCGGCAACAAATCGTGCTGCATCAGCTTGACGATCTGTTCCAGCAATTCGACCGAGACGCCGGAAAAGCCCTTGGACAGCGAAGCCAGGCGCGCGGCCATGATGGCGCGCGTCTGCTCGGGCGAGAAGTGTTGGCCGAGGCCGCAACCGTGATAGGTATAGAGGTGGTGCGGCAGCTCGGCCACCAGTTCGGGCGGCACGGTCACGGTGCAGGAATCGCCATAGCCCGTGGTCACGCCGTAGATCGTGCCGTCTTCGCGCAGCAGGCGGTCGAGAAAATCGGCCCCCTTGGCAATGGCGGCGCGGAACCCGGGGTCGGCCGACAGCTCGACCCTTGCCTTGCGCGCGGCAATGGCGACGATGTCTTCTATCGTCAGGCGGCCCCGGTCGAAGCTCACGATATGTTGAGCGGCGGGAGGGGTCGTAGCGTCAGCGGCTTGCATCGGAGCGTTCCAATCTTGAGAAATGCCAGAAATCGTAAAAGTTGAACCATTGCAGAGGCGCACGCAGGCAATGGGCTTGCAGCCGCATGGCGAACTCGGCCGCCATACCGGCGATGGCTTCATCGCGGTTCTTGCGCGGCAGGCGCGCCGATTCGCGCAGCAATTCGAAATGGACTTCGTAGTCTGCGCCATGGCGCAACGAAAACAACAAGTAGACAGGACATTGCAGCGCGCCGGCCAGCACATAGGGCCCGACCGGGAAGGGGGCCGGTTCGCCGAGGAAATCGGCAAAGGTCACGCGCGGCGAATCGGCGTCAATCGCCGACACAGGCACGCGGTCCCCGGCGATCACCACCGATTCGCCGCGCTCCATGCGCTCGGCCAATTGCATCGCGGCGGCGGCATCGACTTCGGTGACTTGCATCAAATTCAGGCTGCTTGCCGGATTCAAGGCGGCCAGCATGTTGTTGAACGCCTGCGCATGCTTGGTATGGACCAGGATAGTCAGCGGAAAGTCGTTGCGCATGGAAGACAGCACGCGGCACAGGTCGAGATTGCCGAGGTGCGAGCAGATCAGCATCACGCCGCGTTTTTCGCGTATGCATTGATGCATCGCCTCGATGCCGAAATAGCGCACGCCGTCTGTCTTGAACATGCCTCCCCACAGCAGCATCTTGTCCAGGATGGTTTCGGCGAAGGCGGCGAAGTGGCGCAATACGCCGATCCACCCGGTGTCGATCTCCACATGTTTCGCCACGCGGCGCAGATAGGCTTGCGACGCGCGGCGTGCGCGCGGCTTCGCCAGCAAATACCAGAACAAGACCGGATACAGCACAATGCGGAATGGCCAGCGGCCGAACACGCGGCACACCCAGAACAGAAAGCGCATGCCGGCAACGAAGCTCGATTCGTTGATGGCGGCCCAGTGGCGGCGTTCGCTTTGCATGATCAGCGGAAATGGCGCGCTATCAGGCGCGGGATGCGCGGCAGCATGCCGAAAAACAGCTTGGCATGCATGCCCGAAATCTGCACATTGTCGCCCCAGACGCGGAAGTGCGATACGCCGTCGCTGGGATAAGCCACGCGCGTGGGCTGGTTCACCACTTCCAGGCCGTCCCAGTACAAGCGCACCAGGATATCGGTGTCGAAATTCATGCGCGAGCCGAGCTTGCAGCGCGCCCGCAGCGCCTGCACCGCGGCCATCGGGTAGACGCGGAAGCCGCACATGGAATCGTGGATCGCCAGCGAGAGCGTATTGATCCAGACCCAGATATGCGTCGCATAACGGCCATAAAGCCGCGCCTTGGGCACCGATTCGTCGTAGATCGGCTTGCCGTTGATGACCGCTTGCGGGTGTTGTTCGGCGAGTTCGAGGAAGCGCGGGATATCGCCCACGTCGTGCTGGCCGTCGGCATCGATCTGCAGCACATGGCTGTAGCCGCGCCGCACCGCTTCATCGAAACCCGCCAGCACGGCGCCGCCCTTGCCGCTGTTTTGCGCCAGCCGCACCAGGCTTACGCCCTCGGTCGCGGCCAGGCTGTCGAGCACGCGCGCGCACCCGGCCGAACTGCCATCGTCAACCAGGATGCAGGGCACGCCGAAACCGCGCAAGCCCTCGACCACGGCGCCGATCGCGTGCTCGTGGTTGTACACCGGGACGACGATAACCGGCTTATTCGCCATGGATTCCGACATCCACGCCGAAACGCATCAGCGAATGGCAATAGCCGATGTCGTCGCGCACGGTCAGCAGGCGCAGGCCGGCGGTGGCGGCGAGACGTATGATGTCTTCGCTTTCATAGACCTTGCTGTTGCCGCTGGCCATGGCCGTGAAATAGGGCGAGGTATTGATCAGGCAATAGCTGGCGATGTCGTAGCGCTGGCGGTCCCAGAAGGTGTCGAGCACCAGCACCTGCCCGCCCTTGTTCAAGGCCGCGACGGCGCGTTTGAAAATCGTGGCGACCACGGCTTCGGAAAAGCAGGTCAGGAACTGGCTCATCCAGATCACGTCCATGCCCGGTTCGAAAGACGCGGCGGGGTCGAGCATGTCGACTGGATGCAGATGGGCGCGTTCACGCACGCCGGCGGCCTGGAGATTGGTGTCCGCCACGGCGAGTTGCCCCGGCAGATCGGTCAGGTGCATTTCGACCTTGGCGTCGTAGGCCAGCGCGGCACTGCTGAACTTGCCGGTGTTGGCGCCGATGTCCATCACTTTTTTCGGCGCGGTAGCGAACACGTCGGGCAGGATGGCTGGGAACGAGGTGTCGGAATAATAGTGGTCGAAGGCGAACCAGCTCGACTTGGCCGGCTCGGGCAGCGCCGACATGCCGACGTAGAGCGTGGGCCAGTCGCCCAAGGCCTTCAAACCGACCGGCTTTTCCTGCTGCAGCGATTGCTCCAGCCGGAACATGCCTTCGAAGCAGACGTCGTGATTGAAATCGAGATTGATCTGGGTGATGCGGTCGGTCAGGATGACGAAGCCGGCCTTGTCGAGCACGTAATTGCCGCCTTGCAGATAGACCACCCCGGCGGAGAGGCAGGTCTCCAGCACCACCTTCAACGAGTATTCGCTCCAGCGCCCCATCTCCGCCATCTGCGCGACCGACAGGCCCGCCTCGCCGGCATCGGCAATGGCCTGCAGCATGCCATGCTTCCAGGCGTAGCGCGTGCATTGGAACACCACCGGGCCGAAGGCGATCTTTTGCGCCTCGAATCGGGCGGCGAAGGCGGATTGACGTTCCGGGGAAAATTTCTTGTCTAGCATCTGGCAATAAAAGAAGTATGCGGATTCGAAGGGCGCCGGGAATCAGCGGGTTGAGGAAAATACGGCGCGCCCGCTGGCATGCTGACCGGCGGCGGAAACGTAGCGGAATTGCAGCGTTTGCTTCAGCGGATCGTGCGTCAACTCCAGCGTGATGCGCGCGCCGGGCTGGATCATGTGCTGGAACTTGAGCGCATTGATGCCATGGAAATAGGGCGGCAACGCGAACGTCTTGCGCCCCAGGTCCATGGCCCAGTCCAGCTGCACCACGCCGGGCAAGACCGGCGCGCCAGGGAAATGGCCGTCGAAATACAGCAGGTCTTCCGGCACCTCGGCTTCCAGCCCGACATGCAAGGCGTCGCGTTCGAGCTCGCGCCAGGCCAGTTCGCGCGGGCGCTCATCGAGCAAGGCAAGCAACGCCGCCTGCGTGGTCTTGCCTTGCGCATCCATCGGCAATTGTTCGAGATAACGCCAGCGGCGCGGCATGGCCACGGCTTCCACAGCGCCGCGCAACAGCGCGGACAATGCGCGGTTCAAGGCAATCTTGCCGCCGGCCAGCAGCGCCCGCCCTTCGGCACTGGGTACGACGAAAGCCGCCAGCGCCTGGCGCCGCCCCGCCTCCTCGTCGACGGACGTCACGCGCACCGCCGCAACCAGGGATGATGCGGCGAGCAGGGCTTCCACGGCATCGAGCGAGACGCGTTTCTCCTCGATCTTGACGATGCGGTCGCTACGGCCCTTGAGTATGAAACCATGCGCGTCGACGGCTTCGGCGCGATCGGAAATGCGCAGCCATTCATCGTCATACAGGTGCGGCGAACGCACTTCGAGCAAGCCGTCATCGGCGATACGCCAGGAAATCGGCGCAAAGGCGGTCCAGGCATCGTCGGTCGGCGATTGGCGCCGGCGCCAGGCGATGCCGCCGGTTTCCGAACTGCCATAGACTTCGGCCGGCACCTGGCCGAGCACGTTGCCGACAGCCAGCGCCACATCGGCCGGCAAGGGGCCGCCCGAGGAAAACACTGCGCGCAGCTGCGCCTTCGCGGTTTCCCATGCGAGATGTTCCGGCAGGCGCTTCAAATGTGCCGGGCTGCCGACCAGCACGCAAGCGCGCTGCGCCAGCAGCGCCGCGAGCTGTTCGGGATAATTCTGGCTCAATGCGTGGATGGGCCGGCCCGCAACGAGCGGCCACAGTATCTTGAACAGCAAGCCATAGATATGCTGATGCGAAACGGTCGCCACCACGTCGGCGGCGCCGATCGAGGAACCGAACGCGGCATCGAGCGTTTCGACTTCTGCGGCCATTTGCGCCAACCGCTTCGGTATCGCTTGCGCGGCGCCGGTCGTGCCCGAGGTGTGAACCACGAGCGCGACACGCTCGGCATCGAGCGCGACGAATTCGGGTATCGCTGCCGCAGTTTCGGCCGCAGCGAGGGGTTGGCAGTGCGCCGGGAAATCGCCCAGGAAGCCGTCGACCGAAGGCGCCAGCGCAGTCACGCTCACGGACAAGGCATCGGCGGCAAGCCACACCGCTTTGCCGGCCTGCCAGGCGGCAAGCAGGGCGGCGGCGAATTCCAGCCCGTCTTCGAAATACAGTGCGAAATTCTTGCCTGGTAGTGGCGCAAGCGCCGCATGCCAGGCCGCGATGCGGTATAGGAAGGCCGAATAGCCGACGGCTTCCGCACCGCGCCAGCCGACGATGGCATGGGCAGGCCTTTGCGCCAGCATGCGGCACAAATCGAGCAGGCGGTCAGACATGATGCAACCGTTTGAAGCGCATGCGGCACAGGAATTCGATGCCGAACAACAAGCCCATCAGGATGTAGGAAACCACGCTGGTGTAAAGCGACCAGACCTGCTCCGAAGCCCACAGGGCCGTGCCCAGCGCTATCGCGCCATTGAGGACGAAGAACACGCACCATACCTGAGTCACGCGGCGCGTGTAGCCGACGGCGGCTTGCGGCAAATCGGGCTCGCGCAGGCGCGCCAGCCGCTCGATCAGCGAGGGCGGGTGGGCCAGGCTATAGCCGAACGCGGCCAGCAGCACGGCATTGACCAGTACAGGATAGAGTTTCAAGGGAAGCACGGCATTGTTCCACACGGCAGCCACGATCAGCAGCATGGCGCCCGCCGCCGACCAGCGCGCTGCGCGGCTGATCTTCAGCGCAGGCAGGCGCGTGGCCACCAGCGCCACCAGCAGGCAGGCCATCCAGCGCGGCTCGACCCGCCCATGCCCCAGCCAGATCACAAGCGGATAAAGCAGCGTCAAAACGACCGTCAAGGCGGTCATCATGCTCAGGCGGCGTGTTCCACACCCTGTTCCGCGACCGCCTCGACCGGCAGCTCGACCAGCGCATCGACGATGTCGCCGATGGTACGGATGGCCTTGAACACTTCCGGTTTCAGACGGCGGCCCGTCATCTGCTTGAGCTTGACGGCCAGGTCGACCGCGTCGATGCTGTCGATATCCAGGTCGGCATACAAGTTGGACTGCAGCGTCAGCTTGTCCTTCTCCAGCTCGAACATCTCGGCCAACAGATCGACCACCCAGGCGGCGATCTGTTCCTTGCTCATGTCGTTCAGCAATACCATAGTCCTACCCCTTACTTCTTCCTGTTGTTTTCAATCAAGCTCGCCAACGTGCGCACCGAGGCAAAATGCTGACGTGTTTCCGCCGAATCGGCCGAGAGCGTGATGCCATAGCGCTTTTGCAGCGCCACACCCAGCTCCAGGGCATCGATCGAGTCCAGGCCCAGGCCTTCGACGAACAGCGGCGCATCGGTCTCGATGTCGGCCGGTGTGATGTCTTCAAGCTGCAGCACGTCGATGATCAGTTCCTTGACTTCCTGTTCTAGCATGTTGTCGTCTTCCCTCAGTAAAATAGTTTTCCAGATACTTCGTCAGCCGGCGTGCCGCCATCGCCTCGGGTTCACCCGCCCCGATGAACTCGCCGATCTTGATATCCTCGCGCACTTCGATGCGGAAGTGCACGCGGCGGGGCGGCACCTGCCACCACTTCTCGCCCTTGCTCAGGGTCGTCGGCTCGCAGCTGATGACGACCGGCGTCACGTCGCGCGCGCCGCGCACCGCCACATTGGCCGCGCCGCGCTTCAACCTCACGTCGCCATCGACGGGGGTGCGCGTGCCTTCGGGGAAGATGATCAGGTTGTCGCCATCTTCGAGCGCCGCAATGCAATCGTCCAGCAAACCCACCCCTTTGTCGTTGTTCAGGTAACCCGCCGCGCGGATCGGCCCGCGCGTGAACGGGTTCTTCCACAACCCGCCCTTGACCACGCAGCCGGCTTGCCGCACGAAGGCGAGCAAAAACACGGTATCGATCAGCGTCGGATGGTTTGCCAGCACCAGCAATCCGCGCCGCTCCAGCCGCTCGCGGCCTGTCACTTCATAACGCAACACGCCGAGCAGATGCATCAGCCCGACAAAACCGAGAAACGCCAACCGCACCACGGCACGGGCGGCGACAGTGCGCTTCTTCGGTTGCCATACCACCAGATTCAGCAACGGAAACGCTATCAAGCGCAACACCAGCCCACCAAGCCCGAAAACCGCAAACGACAACCCGGTGGCGAACATTCTCCAATAGCGGGAGACTGCATTAGCCATGGCGCTTCCAGCGCCAGACGCGGCCATCGGCCGCGCGCTCGAGCAAGGCATCCTTGCGCAAATGAAAGCGCAGCACTTCCAGCGTGCCCGGCAAGCCGTCAGTCGCCGTTTCCAGGCCGCCCGCGGCTTCCCAACTCAATCCTATCCTTTCCGCGCCGTCCTGCCGCAACAGCCAGGCCCAGGCATGCGGCTGCTCGCGGCAATCCTGATAGGGCGCAAACGGTTGCGGCAAGACGGTGTCGTATGCCACCAGCAACACTTGCGGCGCGCCATCGGCCAGCAAGCCGCAAGCTTCGATGACGGCGTGCTCGATGGAACTGGCACCGCCGGCCACCGCCACGTGATTGGTCTTGTCGCCGCGCGCAATTGAAAACAAGCCAGCGCCGGCGTTATGCACGGCCAAGCCAAAACTCGCGGGAGAAAGCGGGGCGCCGGCGCCGAGATCGCTCAATAGTTCGAGAGCGCGTGCCACGTCGCCATGGCGCGAACAAAACACGGCCGGAACGCCGTTATTGCCTTCCGCGCAGCCATACGACGCCTCATCGGCCACACGATAGGCAACTTCAAGCGCCATCTTGCCGAGGAAACCGGCACGCCGCCGCAACATGGCCGGCATCTGCTTTACGCCAGGCTCGGGGCCTGTACCGATTTCGAACGGAGCGCCGGCCCAGGCATGCCAGGCGTCCGGCGTTTCGATGCCCGGCGCCCAAGCCGCATGGCCTACAATCGAAAAAGTGACCTCATTCACGTGCATCAACCTATTCCTGAGGTCAGCTTTTACAAATTTACCGACACCCGGCATGCAGCGAAACGAAGCCTGCGGCGCACTGTGCCGGCAAAGCTCCCTCTCCCTACCCCTGTTTAACGCTCCCGTTCCGGGAATTCTTATAATCTTTTGCCCTGACTTGGTGCTCTGGAACACGCGCAAAATACCGGAAGTCAAGCCGGCCAAATTATAAACTACGTCCCTCGAAAGACAAACCTGGAACGGACGCGATTCACGCCCAAAAAGCGCTATCCGGCGCCAGTTCGCGCGCAAGCAAGCCCGCTTTTCGTCAACTTTGCGGCAAGAATCGCCTGCCAATGCGTAAAAAATGGCTGGTTTTGTTGAGCGCCACTCAACAAAACTGACAGTGCGGCAAGAAAAGGCAGCAAAAAGCACACAAAATCCGCTTTTCGCTGCAGATTGCGTGGTTTCGCGCCATGACACATTTAACGTTTCCCACGTGCATCTTTTTGCGTCAAGTGTGAATATTTCACACAGACAGGCGCCGTTTTAGAGGGAAAAGCCTAGTTGCTTCCTGAGAAATTCCGCGCCTGAGTAAAACCGGTACGCAGTTAGGGAAGCGCTGAATAAATCGAGTTACGCAACGTGACGGTCATTTGCGGCGCCAGTCTCGTTAAATTTTTCTCGCGCAGCTGATTTTTTCGACTTGGCGAGACGAAACCAGGACATTTCGCGGTGTTTTCCCGCCATCT
>DASVLJ010000022.1:0-51758 GCA_036384915.1 Burkholderiaceae bacterium | reverse complement strand
GAAACGAGATTATGAAGCATCTTTTTTCGTTCGTCAACTACTTTTTGCAGAATTTTTTGTTTGCCGCGTTTCGCTTTACTTACCTGCAGAACGCTACTTACAAAAACCTGCATGCCGTAATCAACATGCTTCACTACCTGTGCCGCTTCACTTCCCCCGCTTACCTCGCTGCGTTTTTTGCTGCGTCGTCAAACGGGAGGCGAACTATAGCAAGCATTAATCGGTCTTGGCAAGCACTTTCGCAAAAATAATTTTCATACGATTTAAATCGTATGTATTGATTTGCGATGGGGGTTCGGGCATACGCACACGTGCGTATGCCCGTGGGATAGAAAGGAGAAATCAGGCCGCCAATGCCTTGCTGATGACCTCGTGTACGTCGCGCGATAGCTTGCCGCTCTTGGCCACCTTGGCGAGCGCCGCCCGCATCTGCTTTTGCAGCGCCGGCGTATATTTGCGCCAGCGGTCGAGGCTGCGCGCCAGACGTGCCGCCACTTGCGGGTTGAGCGCATTCAATGCGACGACTTGTTCGGCCCAGAAGGCATAGCCGCTGCCGTCGACGGCGTGAAAGCGCGAAGCATTGGCATTGCAGAATGAGAACAGCAGGCTGCGTGCGCGATTCGGGTTCTTCAGCGTAAAGGCCGGATGCTTCATCAGCTCGCGCACACGCGCCACGTCGGCAGTATGGGCAGCGCCCTGCAACATGAACCATTTGTCGATCACGAGCGCCTCGTCGGCGAATTCCAGGTAGAAATTCTCTCGCGCGGCATCGCGGCCGGGGGCGCCGCTGTTGATCAGCGCGGCGAGCGACGCCAAGCGGTCGCTCATGTTGTTGGCGCCGTCGAATTGCTTTTGCGCCATCGCATGCACTTCGGCATCATCAAGTTCGATCAGGTAGGACAGTGCAAGGTTCTTCAAGCCGCGCTTGCCCGCCGATTTGGCATCGGGGCTGTATTTGCCCGGCGTCTGGTAGGCTGCATAGACGCGCTCGAAATCGGCACGCATGCTTTCGGCCAGCGACTTGCGCACGAAACGGCGCGCCGTATAGATGGCTTGTGGGTCGATCGCCTCCATCTGCTCCGCGACCATGGTTTCCGAGGGCAGCGTCAGCGCGACTTCGCGGAAGGCCGGGTCGAGCTTGTCGTCGTTCAAGATGGCGCGGAAAGAGCGGGCCAAGGCTTCGTCCAGGTGCAGCGGTTCGCCCTTTTGCACGGCAGACGTCAGGGCCAGCAGGCGGCGCATGGCCAGGCGCTGGCCAGCTTCCCAGCGGTTGAACGCGTCACTGTCGTAAGCCATGAGGAAGGCCAGGTCGGCGTCGGTGTAGTCGTATTTCAGCGTGACCGGTGCGGAGAAGTCGCGCAGCAACGAGGGCACGGGAGCCTCATTGACGCCGGTGAAGACGAAGCTTTGCTTGGCTTCGCGCAACTCCAGCACCAGCGTGGAATAAGCCGGTGCGGCACTGCCCTGCAGGCGCAAGGACATGTTCCGGCCCTGGCCGTCGAGCAGGCCAACGGCGACGGGAATGTGAAACGGCAATTTTTCCGCCTGGCCCGGCGTGGCTGGGCAGGATTGCGCCAGCGTCAGCGTATAAGTCTTCTGCGCGGCATCGTAGTGCGCCTCGGCAGTGACGACAGGCGTGCCCGCCTGGCTGTACCAGCGCTCGAATTGCGTCAGGTCGGCGCCATTGGCGTCGGCCATGGCGGCACGAAAGTCGTCGCATTCGACGGCATGGCCGTCGTGGCGCTGAAAATACAGGTCCATGCCCTTGCGGAAGCCGGCGCGGCCGAACAGGGTCTGGTACATGCGCACCACTTCGGCGCCCTTCTCATAGACCGTGACCGTATAGAAGTTGTTGATTTCGACGTAGGAGTCGGGGCGCACCGGATGGGCCATGGGGCCGGCATCCTCGGGGAATTGCGCTTGGCGCAGCACGCGCACGTCTTCGATGCGCTTGACGGCCCGGCCGCTGTCGCTACCCACCATGTCGGCCGAGAATTCCTGGTCGCGAAACACGGTCAAGCCTTCCTTCAAGGAAAGCTGGAACCAATCGCGGCAGGTGACGCGGTTACCGGTCCAGTTGTGAAAGTATTCGTGGCCGACCACCGATTCGATGCCGGCATAGTCGGCGTCGGTGGCGATGCGTTCGTTGGCAAGGACATACTTGGTGTTGAAGATGTTCAAGCCCTTGTTTTCCATCGCGCCCATGTTGAAGTCGCCGACGGCGACGATCATGAAGCGGTCCAGGTCGAGCTCCAGGCCATAACGCTTCTCGTCCCAGCGTATGCTGTTCTTCAAGGAATCCATGGCGTGCTGGGTCTTGTCGAGGTTGCCGTGTTCGACCCAGACTTGGAGCAGCACTTTGCGGCCAGAGGCCAGCTTGAATTGTTCTTCCTGGCACACCAGATCGCCTGCCACCAGAGCGAACAGGTAAGACGGTTTCTTGAACGGGTCTTCCCACTTGGCATAGTGACGCCCATCGCCCAAGTCGCCTTCTTCGATCAGGTTGCCGTTCGACAGCAGCACCGGGAATTGCTTTTTATCGGCGCGCAGCATGACGGTGTACTTGGCCATGACATCGGGCCGGTCAGGGAAATAGGTGATTTTGCGGAAGCCTTCCGCTTCACATTGCGTGAAAAAATTACCGTTGGAAACGTACAGGCCCATCAGCGAGGTATTCTTGTCAGGACGGATCAGCGTTTCGATTTCCAGCACTGCTTCATCGGGCGCATCGGGAATTTCCAGGACGCCGTCAGCCAAGCGGTAGGCGCGCTTAGCGAGTTCCTTGCCGTTCAGGCGCAATTGTACGAGCGTCAACTCTTCGCCAAACAGCTCGATGCTGCGGCCGTTCGATGCCGGGTTATGGCGCAGGGTCAGCCGCGAGGCGACACGGGTCGCGGCGGGATCGAGGTCGAATCCAAGCTCGACCGTGTCGACGAGGAAACTGGGAACGGTGTAATTCTTGCGGTAGATCGCTTGAGGGGTATCGGTACGCATGAGTTGTTATGATCGCCTGAAAAACAGTCAGGCAGCCATTTTACCAATGTGCGGAAACCCTCACCCAAATCAAGGAAGCAGGATGGTCGACCCCGTGGTCTTGCGCGCTTCGAGGTCGCGATGCGCCTGCGCGACATCCTTCAACGCATAACGCTGGTTGACGGCAATCTTGACCTTTCCGCTCTCGACCACGCTGAACAGATCGGCCGCCATCGCATCGAGCTCCATGCGGCTGGAGGCATAGGAAAACAGCGTGGGACGCGTGATGAAGAGGGAACCGCGCGAAGCCAGTTCGTTCAAGCCGAACGGCGGCACCGGGCCGGAAGCGCTGCCATAGCTGACCATCATGCCCAAAGGCGAGAGACAGTCGAGCGAGGCGAGGAAGGTATCCTTGCCGATCGAGTCGTACACCACGGGTACGCCACGGCCGCCCGTGATTTCCTTGACGCGATCAACGAAGTTCTCGGTGTTGTAGTTGATGACGTGGGCGCAGCCGTTGGCACGGGCCAGCGCGGCCTTCTCTTCCGAGCCGACGGTACCTATCATGGTCACGCCCAACGCCCGTGCCCATTGGCAGGCGATCAGGCCGACGCCGCCGGCCGCGGCATGGAACAGGATGGTTTCGCCGCCTTTCAATGGAAAGGTGCGGCGGAACAGGTATTGCACTGTCAAGCCTTGCAGCATCATGGCTGCGGCGGTGTCGAAATCGATGGAGTCGGGCAGGCGCACCAGGCTGGCGGCCGGCATGACGCGCGCCTGGGCATAAGCGCCGGGAGGACGGCCGGCATAGGCGACACGATCGCCGACCCCAACGTGGGTTACGCCTGTACCGACCGCCTCCACGGTGCCGGCACCCTCCATGCCGAGGCCGGCGGGAAGCGGTTGCGGATAAAGTCCGGTACGGAAATAAACGTCGATATAGTTGAGGCCGCAAGCGGCATGCCGGATGCGCACCTCGCCCGGCCCGGGCTCGCCGACTTCGACGTCGACCCATTGCATGACTTCGGGGCCGCCGGTTTCGAAAATTCGTATCGCCTTGGTCATGTAGGGCCTTTCACAAATCGGTTAGTGTCCGCGTGCGTGCGGCCCCGCCTCGAGTTGCGATAACAGGAGCCGCGCGGAGGACATGTTGGTGGCACAGGGCACGTCGTGCACGTCGCAGCAACGCACCAGCGCATTGATGTCCGGCTCATGCGGCTGCGGCGTCATTGGATCGCGCAGGAAAATCACGCAATCGACCTTCCCTTCCGCCAATTGTGCACCGATTTGCAAATCGCCGCCGAAGGGGCCCGAAAGCATGCGCTCGACCGTTAAGCCTACCTCGTCCGCAAGGCGCTTGCCCGTGGTGCCCGTGGCCATCAAGGTGCATTGGCGCAGAAATTTTTCGTAATCGGCGGCCAGGGCCACCATGTCATCCTTCTTCTTGTCGTGCGCAATCAGCGCAATGCGTTTTTTCACGCCTTCCCTTTCAATCCGTTAATAGACGATGCGGAAAATCACTTGATGCCGTCCGTATTCAGCATCATGTGGCCAAGCTTGGCCGCCTTGGTAGTGAGATACTTTTCGTTGTGCGGATTGCGCCCGACGAGGATGGGCACGCGTTCGGCGACGACGACGCCCATGGCTTCCAGCGCGTTGATCTTGCGCGGATTATTGGTCATCACCTTGAGTGAGGCGATGCCGAGTTGCTTCAGCATGGGATAGCACATGCTGTAATTGCGTTGGTCGGCGGCAAAGCCGAGTTCCTGGTTTGCTTCCACTGTATCGGCACCGGCTTCCTGCAGGCGGTATGCGTGAATCTTGTTGACCAGGCCGATGCCGCGGCCTTCCTGGCGCAGATATAGCACTACGCCACGCCCTGCTTCGGCCACGGCGCGCAAGGCGGCTTCAAGCTGCTCGCCGCAATCGCAACGCTGGGAAAACAGCACGTCGCCTGTCAGGCACTCGGAATGCAGGCGCGCCAGCACAGGTTGGCCGTCGGCCACATCGCCCAAAGTCAGCGCCAAGTGCTCCTTGCCGGTGGATTGTTCGACGAAAGCGTGAAGTTGGAAAGTCGCCCAGGGCGTCGGCAGCTTGCACGGCGCCACATAGACCATGTCGTGGCCTATGGGCTCGTCGGCAATATCGCCATCTTGCAAATACATGGTGAATCTCGCATGGAATAATCAGTTAGGTTAACATATTTAAGTGCGGGAAATGATTTCGCAAGGGCTCTTGCGAATCCTGCAGATGGCACAATATCGATGCCAGCCTTTTGGCGCCGACGCGCCCATACGACGACAAAGCCATGCAGAAATTAATGATATTGCTGCAACAATATGGACTACTGATCCTGTTCGGCAATGTCTTGCTTGAGCAGCTCGGACTACCTGTGCCTGCCGTACCTGTACTGGTCGTGGCTGGCGCCTTGGCCGCCATCGGCAAGCTGTTCTGGCTTGAATGCGTGCTGGTGGCCTTGTTGGCCTGTCTGATGTCGGACTTCATCTGGTACTCCGCCGGCAGGCGCTATGGCAGCAAGATACTCAAATTGCTATGCCGTATTTCGATTTCGCCCGACTATTGCGTGAGCCAGACCGAAGATACCTTCAACCGCTGGGGTCCGAAATCGATGATCGTTGCCAAGTTCGTGCCCGGCTTTTCCACCATCGCCCCGCCCATGGCCGGCGCCATGGGCACTTCGCGCCAGCGCTTCCTGGCTTATGCGCTGTCCGGCGGCATGCTCTGGGTCGGTACCTTCATGGCCCTGGGTGCGATCTTCCACGACAGCATCGACGACATCCTGCATTTCCTCTCGACCATGGGCGTGACGGCGCTCGGCATCATTGCCGCCATTTTCGGTCTGGTGATCGCCGTCAAGTTCTATGAGCGCCGCCGCTTCTACAAGGCCTTGCGCATGGCGCGCATCACGGTCCAGGAACTGAAGAAGCTGATCGACGATGGCGATGAACCCCTGATCGTCGATGCGCGCAGCCGCGCCGCGCAACAGCTGGAGCCGGCCATTCCCGGCGCCCTGCTGTACAACCGCGAGTCACCCGGCGATGTATTCCTCGATATCCCGCGCGACCGGCCTATCATTGTTTACTGCAGTTGCCCCAATGAAGCGACGGCTGCCGTGGTTGCCAAGCAACTTATCGGCCATGGCTTCCGCGAAGTGCGCCCCTTGATCGGAGGACTGGACGCCTGGAACGACATGCAGGCCGCGGTAGTCATGGTTGACGCACCGCTCGAAGCCGCCGCGGGTTAGGCCACAAGCCCTTAACCCCACTATCAATGTGGTAAAATCGTCGACCTCCTGAACGGGGTCAGAGGGAGCTTTTATCCCCGTTCTAGCATGTCAAACACACCATCCGGGAAAGATTCGTCATGGCTGGACACAGCAAATGGGCCAATATCAAGCATAAGAAAGCCGCCACCGATGCCAAGCGCGGCAAGATCTGGACGCGCCTGATCAAGGAAATCACCGTGGCCGCACGCATGGGCGGCGGCGACATCACCGCCAACCCGCGCCTGCGCCTGGCGGTGGAAAAGGCGGCCGACGCCAATATGCCGAAGGACAACGTGCAACGCGCCATTCAGCGCGGCACGGGCGGCCTCGACGGCGCCAACTACGAAGAGATCCGCTACGAAGGCTATGGCATCGGCGGTGCCGCCATCATCGTCGATTGCATGACCGACAACCGCGTGCGTACGGTGGCCGAAGTGCGCCACGCGTTCTCAAAGTTCGGCGGCAACATGGGCACCGAAGGTTCAGTCGCTTTCCTGTTCAAGCATTGCGGCCAGATGTTCTTTGCCCCCGGCACCGACGAAGACAAGATCATGGATGCCGCGCTCGAAGCGGGCGCCGACGACGTGATCACCGACGACGAAGGCGGCATCGAAGTGCTAACCCCGCCGCACGACCTGCCCATGGTCAAGGAAGCGCTGGAAAAAGCCGGCTTCAAGGCGGAAGTGGCTGAAGTCGTGATGAAGCCGGAAAACGAAACCGTCTTTACCGGCGACGACGCGGTCAAGATGCAAAAGCTGCTCGATGCCCTGGAGAACCTGGACGACGTGCAGGAAGTCTATTCCAACGCTGTAATCGACTTGTAATTCCAAGCCCAACACTTTCATGAAAATTCTGGTCATCGGTTCAGGCGGCCGCGAACACGCCCTGGCTTGGAAAATCGCCCAATCGGAGCGTATACAGATGGTGTACGTTGCGCCGGGCAACGGCGGCACGGCGCAAGACGCGCGCCTGGAAAACCTGCCGATTACCGACGTGCAGGCGCTGGTCGAATTCGCCAAGAAGGAGCATATCGCGCTGACCGTGGTCGGCCCTGAAGCCCCCTTGGCGGCCGGCGTGGTCAACGCTTTCCGCGAACATGGCTTGAAGATTTTCGGCCCGACCAAGGAAGCGGCCCAGCTCGAAAGCTCGAAGGATTTCGCCAAGGCCTTCATGAAGCGCCACCATATCCCGACGGCGGATTACGAGACCTTTTCCGACGCCAAGGCGGCGCATGCCTATGTCGACGTCAAGGGTGCGCCTATCGTGATCAAGGCCGACGGCCTGGCTGCCGGCAAAGGCGTGGTCGTGGCAATGACGCTGACGGAAGCGCATGAGGCGATCGACATGATGTTGTCCGACAACCGCCTGGGCGATGCCGGCGCGCGCGTGGTCATCGAAGAATTTCTGGCCGGCGAAGAAGCCAGCTTCATCGTCATGGTCGATGGCAAGAACATTTTGCCGCTCGCCACCAGCCAGGACCACAAGCGTCTGAAAGACGACGACCAGGGCCCGAACACGGGCGGCATGGGCGCTTATTCGCCCGCCCCCATCGTCACGCCGCAATTGCATGCGCGCGTGATGCGCGAGATCATCGTGCCCACCGTGCACGGCATGGCCAAGGATGGCATTCCCTACACGGGCTTCCTGTATGCCGGCTTGATGATCGACGACAAGGGCAACCCGAAAACGCTGGAATTCAACTGCCGCATGGGTGACCCGGAAACGCAACCCATCATGGCACGCCTAAAGACCGATTTCCTGGCCGTCGCCGAGCATGCCGTCAACGGCACGCTCGACACCATCGAACTCGAATGGGACCGCCGCACCGCGCTCGGCGTAGTGCTGGCTGCGCACGGTTACCCGGAAGCCCCGCGCAAAGGCGACGCCATCACCGGCATTCCGGCCGAAACCGCTGATTGCGTGACTTTCCATGCCGGCACCACGTTTGCCGACGGCAAGCTCACCGCCTCCGGCGGCCGCGTGCTGTGCGTGGTCGGTCTGGGCGACAGCGTCAAAATGGCGCAGAACCACGCCTACGAAGCGATCGAACATATCCATTTCGACGGCATGCAATTCCGCACCGACATCGGCTGGCGCGCGCTCAAGCGCCGCGCCTGAATCATCCCGGCGGGGGCATCCTGTTCCCGCCTTTTTCCTCCTCATCCCACCGTGACTACCCTTTCCAGTTCCGCTCCCGCCGTCAAAACATATCTCGAAGGCTTGCAGCAGCGTATTGTCGCAGCGCTGGAGCAGGTCGACGGCAAATCCTTCATCACCGATTCCTGGCGACGTGCCGAGGGCGGCGGAGGCGTGTCGCGCGTCATCGAGGAAGGCAATGTATTCGAGCGCGGCGGCGTCAATTTTTCGCATGTGCTCGGCAAGAGCCTGCCGCCTTCGGCCGCGGCCAACCGTCCCGGTATCGCCGGCCGCGCCTGGGAAGCGATGGGCGTGTCGCTGGTGCTGCATCCGCGCAATCCGTATGCGCCGACGGTGCATATGAACGTGCGCTTCTTCAATGCCACCGCTGAAGGCGAAGACCCCGTATGGTGGTTCGGCGGCGGCATGGACTTGACGCCTTATTACGGCAATGCCGAAGATGCGCAGCATTTCCACCGCACCTGCCGCGACGCTTTGACACCATTCGGAGCGGACCTGCATCCGCGCTTCAAGCGTTGGTGCGACGAATATTTTTTCCTCAAGCACCGCAATGAGCCGCGCGGCGTGGGCGGCATCTTCTTCGACGACTACAATGAAGCCGGCTTCGACGCCAGCTTTGCGATGCAACAAAGCGTGGGCGACGCCTTCCTGGCTGCCTACCTGCCCATCCTCGAACGCCGCAAGGATATGCCTTACGGCGAACGTGAACGCGATTTCCAGGCTTACAGGCGCGGACGCTATGTCGAATTCAACCTCGTGTTCGACCGCGGCACGCTGTTCGGCCTGCAATCGGGCGGGCGCACCGAATCGATTTTGATGTCGATGCCGCCCATTGTGAAATGGCGCTATAACTGGAAACCCGAGGCGGGCAGCCCCGAGGCCGAGCTGTATTCGGACTTTTTGGTGCACAAGGATTGGCTGTGAGCGATGTCCGTCGTTGCGTTGCCGTGTTGGGCGGTAGTTTCGATCCTGTCCATAGCGGCCACGTTGCGCTGGGCAAACACTTTGCCACCCTGCTCCAAGCCGATGAATTACGCATCCTGCCGGCCGGCAATCCCTGGCAAAAGGCGCCTTTGCGCACGGACGCAGCGCATCGCGTGGCCATGATCAGTTGCGCTTTCGACACGGTCGGCGTGCCCGTCACCATTGACCAACAGGAAATACAGCGCCACACTGCGACATATACGGTCGACACGCTGAAAAGCCTGCGCGAGGAATTAGGGCCCGATACGGCCATTGCCTTCCTGCTCGGCGCCGACCAATTGCAGCATTTGAATACCTGGCACAACTGGCAACAACTGTTCGACTACGCACATCTCTGCGCTGCAGCCCGCCCCGGCTTTGCGCTCGACGCCGGTCACATTCCGGCCGAGGTGGCGGCCGAATTCGCCCAACGCCTGGTGGAGACAGATAAGATTCGCAGCCGGCCAGCCGGCTTGACCTGTATCGCGGCCGATCTCGACGTCGACGTATCCGCCACGGCGATCCGGTCGGCGCTGGAGCGCGGCGAACAACCGGCAGGCCTGCCGTCCGCAGTGCTGCACTATATTCACACACACCAACTCTATAAGAACTGAATGGATATCAAGAAACTGCAAGCCGTCGTGATCGACGCCCTGGAAGATGTGAAAGCCCAGGAAATCCGCGTGTTCGACACCACGCACCTGACCAGCCTGTTCGACCGCATCGCCGTCGCTTCAGGCACCTCGAACCGCCAAACCAAGGCGCTCGCCTCGTCGGTGCGGGAAAAAGTCAAGGAAGCCGGCGGAGACGTGGTCAGCGTGGAAGGCGAAGACACGGGCGAATGGGTGCTGGTCGACTTGGGCGACATGATCGTCCACATCATGCAGCCGGCGATCCGCGCCTATTACCGCCTGGAAGAGATCTGGGGCGAAAAGGAAGTCAAGTTCGGCGCCGCCAAGCGCACAGCCAAAAAGTCGGCAGCACCGACCACCGACGATGAGGAAAAGCCGAAGAAGACCGTCAAACGCCACATCGCGGCCAGCCAGACCACGGTCGACGACGAGCCGAAGAAGCCGGTCCGCAAGCCGCGCACCCCCAAGGCTGAAGGCGAAGCTCCTGCCGTCAAAAAGAAGACTGCGGCCAAGACTCCCGTGGGCAAGACCGTCAAGGTTGCCGCTGCGAAGAGCACAGGCGCCAAGAAGGCTCCAGCCAAGCGCAAGACCGCGGCAGCTTAAGCCTATTGCCTCATGCAGCTCGTCATTGCCGCGGTCGGCCACAAGATGCCGGCATGGATCGAATCGGGCTTCAATGAATATGCCAAGCGCATGCCGCCCGAGTGCCGCATCGTCCTGAAGGAAGTCAAACCGATCGAGCGCTCCGACAGCAAGACCGCGGAAACCGTGATGCGCGGAGAACGTACCAAGATCGAAGCGGCATTGCCCAAGGGCTGCCGCGTCGTGGCGCTCGATGAGCGCGGCAAAGACCTCACCACCATGCAATTGGCGCAATTGCTGACGCAGTGGCGCCAGGATGGGCGCGACGTGGCCTTCGTCATCGGCGGGGCTGACGGGCTCGATGGCGAATTCAAGGCGCAAGCCGACTCGCAGATCCGCATTTCCAGTTTGACGCTGCCGCACGGCATGGTGCGCGTGCTGTTGGCCGAGCAACTGTACCGGGCTTGGTCGATTACGCAGAATCACCCGTATCACCGCGTTTAAGCTTCACGACCGGCAGGGGGAGGAGCGCAGCGGACGGCGCCCGGCTTTGGCTTTTCCACCTTACACATCGGTTCTGGGCTATGCTTGCGGCATGGCTCCATCGCAACAGAAAATCTATCTCGCATCGAAGAGTCCGCGCCGCCGCGAATTGCTGCGCCAGATCGGTGTGCAATTCGAATTATTGATGCTGCGCGAAAAGGCGCCGCGCGGGCCCGATGTCACAGAAGAGGTATTCCCCGGCGAAGCGGCACGCGACTATGTGGCGCGCGTAACCGGCGAAAAAGCCGCCTGCGCGGCGCGCATCATGCATGAACGCCGGCTGCCCGCCTATCCCATCCTGACCGCGGATACGACTGTCGTGGTCGATGACGCCATCTTGGGCAAACCGGCCGACCTTGCCGAAGCCACAGCGATGCTGCGCACGCTCTCCGGCCGCAGCCACGAAGTGTTGACCTCGATCGCCCTGTCATATCGCGACGAGCTGTACCAGCTCACCCAATGCTCGGAAGTCGAATTCGCGCCGCTTTCCGAAGAAGAAATCGCCGCCTACTGCAGCGGCAAGGAGCCTTACGACAAGGCCGGCGGATACGGCATACAAGGCCCCGCCGCCGCGTTCATTTCGCGCATTTCCGGCAGCTATACCGGCATCATGGGCCTTCCCCTGTTCGAAACTGCGCAACTGCTGAAACAGGCAGGCATTAAAACCTTATGAGTGCGTATTTATGAGTGAAGATATCCTGATCAACATCACGCCGCAGGAGACGCGCGTGGCCTTGATCCTGCAGGGCGCGGTGCAGGAATTGCACATCGAACGCACGCTCTCGCGCGGCATGGCCGGCAATATCTATCTGGGCAAGGTGGTGCGCGTGCTGCCCGGTATGCAATCGGCCTTCATCGATATCGGGCTCGAGCGCGCCGCCTTCCTGCACGTGGCCGATATCTGGGAGGCCAAGCCGCACGACGGCGCGAACGGACAGAATGGCCAGAACACGGCACCGGTTCCGATCGAACGGCTGCTGTATGACGGCCAGGCCTTGACGGTGCAAGTGGTGAAAGACCCCATCGGCACCAAGGGGGCGCGCCTGTCGACGCAGATTTCGATTGCCGGCCGCATGCTGGTCTATCTGCCGCAGGATTCGCACATCGGCATCTCGCAGCGCATCGAAAACGAAGCCGAACGCGAAGCCTTGCGCGCCAAGGTGCAAAAGCTGATGCAGCCGGAAGAAAAAGGCGGCTTCATCATCCGCACCATGGCCGAAGATGCGAGCGACGCCGACCTCGCTGCCGACGTGGAATACCTGCGCAAGACCTGGGCCACGATCACGCAGCAAGCCAAGACCAACCCGGCACCGACGCTGCTGTACCAGGACCTGAGCCTGGCGCAACGCGTGCTGCGCGACTTCGTCAATGACGAAACCTCGACGATACAGGTCGACTCGCGCGAAAACCACCAAATGCTGCAGCAGTTCGGCGCGACCTTCACCCCTTCGGTGCTGCCCAAGCTGACGCATTACACCGGCGAACGCCCGCTGTTCGACCTCTACGGCGTGGAAGAGGAAATCGAACGTGCGCTGGGCCGGCGCGTCGACCTGAAATCCGGCGGCTACCTGATCGTCGACCAGACCGAAGCCATGACCACGATCGACGTCAATACCGGCAGCTTTGTGACAGGCCGCAATTTCGACGACACCATCTTCAAAACCAACCTCGAGGCGGCGCACGCCATTGCGCGTCAATTGCGCCTGCGCAACCTGGGCGGCATCATCATCCTCGATTTCATCGACATGGAAAGCGCCGAGCACAGGCAAGCCGTGCTGGGGGAATTGAACAAGGCGCTCGCGCGCGACCGCACCAAGATCTCGGTCTCCGGCTTCTCCGCTTTGGGCCTGGTCGAAACCACGCGCAAGCGCACGCGCGAGTCCTTGGCCCATATCCTGTGCGAACCCTGCCCTGCCTGCCAAGGCAAGGGCCAGGTCAAGACGGCACGCACGATCTGCTATGAGATCCTGCGCGAACTGTTGCGCGAAGCGAAGCAATTCAACCCCAAGGAATTCCGCATCCTCGCTTCACAAGTGGTGGTCGACATGTTCCTCGAGGAAGAGTCTCAGCACCTGGCGATGCTGGGCGACTTCATCGGCAAGCCGATTTCGCTGCAGGTCGAGAATGTCTATCACCAGGAGCAGTACGATATCATCCTGATGTGAGCCCGTCTAAACCTGCAGCCCATACAGGTCGAACATGGCGCCGTCTCCATCGACGTCGATCTCGCGCTCATAGCTCAACCCGAGCTTGACCAGCACACGCGTCGAACCGGTATTGCGCCGGTCCGCCATGCGGATCACGCGGCGCAGCCCGAATTCGCGGATGCATTCGCGCATCAACACTTGCGCGCTCTCCGTTGCATAACCCTTGCCCCAGCTATCGCGCAGGAAGCGGTAGCCGACGTCGGTTTCTCCCAAGTCCGGCAGATACTTCATTCCTGAAAAGCCGACCAGCCGTCCCGTGCTCTTCTCGATGCAAGCCATGCGGCCATAGCCGAAAACTTCGTAGTCCCGTATCGGGTGGTCGAGCAGCGCTTGCCGCGTCTGTTCGACGGTCTGCACCAGTGTCTGGCCGGTATAGCGATTGATTTCCGGGTCGGCAAGCAAGGGGAAGTGCTCTTCCGCATCGTCGGGCGTAAAGCGGCGCAGGATCAGGCGTTCGGTTTCTATCATTGTCGAAGCTGCTGTCATTCCGGAGCGCTCATCATATCAGCATACCGGAGCCGCCCGATCCGGATGGCGCGCGTTTGTTGAGGCTGCCGCAATGACGGAAGTGTAAATTCAAGTAAGTATTTGTAATAAATAAGCGCCAAACACTTGGCGTGCAAATATATTGCTAGAGTCCATGTGAATCCACTCTTCGCGCATCGTATCCGATGAAACGTCCAGTCAAGTTCTGTCTCGCAGCCCTCTCCTGCCTGGGCCTTCATGCGCGGGCCCTGCCCGTCATGCAGGTGCAAGCCGAGGTGCTGCTGGCGCAAAGCGCCGACTTGAGGCAAACCCTGCATCTGAACCCGAACCAGCAGACCTTGTGGCGCAAGGTCGAGGCGAACATGCGTAACGTACTCGACGAACGGCGCCATCGGCGCGAACGCTTGCAGGATGCGCTCAAGCAAGGCCTGACGAAGCCTGACACCGAATTGCGCGACCTCGCCAAGCTTTACGATGAGGAAGACAAGGCCAGCCTGCGCGAAGACCGGCAATTGCGCGAGCTTTTCCTGACGGTGAACGATGCGCTTGACGACGGACAAAGGCAGGCCGTACTGGCGGCTCTTAACGATCAATTGCAGCGCATGCCGGAGCGCGGCTGCGAACCGCCGCGCAACGGCAATCGCGACGAGCAGCTGTACGGCCACGGTATGGGGCGGCACCCCGGTAGCGCACCGCAGCAGCAAGCGCCGCAACAATGAACCTTAGCCGTCCGAAGCACTCTTAGTTACAACGAATCTCATTGCCGGAGAACAATCATGAAAATCTTGCATCTTGCCACCTGCGGTTTGCTGGCCCTGCCGGTGCTGGCCCTCGCCTCGCTTGGCGGTACTGTCGACACTGTGCAATCGGATCAGGTGAAAATGAAAGCCGCCACGCGCGTCCAAAGGAGCGCGGCAAACTATACGGTGCATGAAATGCAGCTCGCCTCAGGCACCACGGTGCGCGAATACGTGACGGCCAACGGCCTGGTATTCGGCGTGGCGTGGAAGGGCCCGGTCAAGCCCGATCTGCAGCAGGTGCTGGGGCAGTATTTCAGCACACTCTCCGACTCCAGCGCGGTCAAATACAGCAACCATACGCAACTGCATGTGCAAAAGGATGACGTGGTCATCCATTCGAGCGGCCACATGCGCGCCTTCTCCGGCCAGGCTTACCTGACAAGCGCGCTGCCGCAGGGTGTGACGGCTTCCGACATCCAGTGAGGTGAACATGACATCGCTAAAACAACTTTTCGTGGCCGCCCTGGTTTCCCTGCTTGCCGCCTGCGGCGGCGGTGGCGGCGGCAGCACCTCTTCGAACTCGGGCGGCGGATCGGGCGGCAGCACCTCCAATACCGTTGCCGTAGTAGT
The DNA here is from genome assembly GCA_036384915.1 of Burkholderiaceae bacterium. Lineage (GTDB taxonomy): Bacteria > Pseudomonadota > Gammaproteobacteria > Burkholderiales > Burkholderiaceae_D > PKWO01. Next base: position 36,559 of record DASVLJ010000022.1, on the reverse strand, counting down.
CGACAACGGCCCCGCGGCCGCAGGCGGCACAGCGAACGAAGCTTTCGTCAGCGTTACGGTCTGCTCGCCGTCGAGCCCGAACACCTGCCAGACCATCGACCATATCCTGGTCGATACCGGCTCCTACGGCTTGCGCATCATGTCTTCCGTGCTCTCGTCTTCCTTGAACCTGCCGCTTGAGACCGATTCCAGCGGCAACGCCCTGGCCGAATGCGCCATGTTTGCCGACGGCTATAGCTGGGGTTCGATGCGGCTGGCGAATCTGCAGATCGGAGGCGAATCGGCCAATTCGCTGCCGATTCAGGTAATCGGCGATCCCGCTTATGCCAACATGGTGCCCAGCGCGTGCTCTTCGACCGGCACGTCGGAAAACACCGTCTCCACTTTCGGTGCAAACGGCGTGATCGGTCTCGGGCCTTTTGCGCAGGATTGCGGCTCTGCCTGCGCGCAAAGCGCGACCGCGGGCCTGTACTACGTTTGCAGCAGCTCATGCCAGGCGACCACGGTGGCGTTGTCGCAGCAATTGCCCAATCCTGTCACGCTGTTCGCCACGGACAACAACGGCAGTTCCCTGACCTTCCCATCAGTGCCCGCCAGCGGCACCGCCGACCTGACCGGCACGCTGACTTTCGGCATCGGCACGCAATCGAACAACGGTCTGGGCAGTGCCGTGGTCTATACCACAGACGGCTACGGCTACATTACGACCCAGTACAACGGCAAGACCTATAGCGACAGCTTCATCGACAGCGGCTCCAACGGCTACTTCTTCACTGACAGCGCGATCACCCAATGCAGCGACGGCAGCGGCTTCTACTGTCCAGCGTCGCCCTTGAGCCTGAGCGCGCTCAATTCCGGGCAGAACGGCAACAATGGGACGGTGAGCTTCGTGATCGGCAATGCCTCCACACTGTTCAGCAGCAACCCGAATTCGACGGCTTACAGCGAGCTCGGCGGCGTCAATGGCAACGCCGCGAGCTTCGATTGGGGCTTGCCGTTCTTCTTCGGCCGCACTGTCTACACCGCTGTCGAGGGTTATACTACGAGCGGAGGCACGGGCCCTTATTTTGCCTACTAGCTTATCCCATACGATCATGCAAAACTCAACGCTTCTCCGGCGCTGTTTGGGCGCTATTGCGCTATGCGCCTCCGCCGGCGCCCTGGCCTATCCTCCTCACGCGGAAGTGCGCGTAGGCGTGCGCCCGCCGCCCGTGCGCATGGAGCCCGTCCCGGCTGCGCGAGCCGGCTATGTCTGGAGCCATGGCTATTGGGGCTGGCGCGGCGGCGCCCATGTGTGGGTAGGCGGTGGCTGGGTTCCCGAGCGACCGGGGTACCGCTACATCGATGCACGCTGGGTTTTCATCGACGGCAGCTGGGCTTTTTATCCTCCCTACTGGGACCCGCTGCCTGTTGCGCCGGTAGTGGCGCAACCCGTGGTGATCCAGCAAGCGCCCGTGACCTATATCGAACGGCCGCAATCAGAAATGCCGCAGACGGAGCAGCCGCAACAGTCCGGCCAGGGTTCGGCGCCCGACGGCATGGACCCGAATTACTGGTACTACTGCCATAACCCGGCGGGCTACTTTCCCTATGTCCAGCAATGCGGGGAGAGCTGGCAGCAAGTCAAGCCGAATCCGAAGTAAGCACGCCATATGCGCTTCGCGATCACCGCTTGCGACCGCTATGCGCGCGTGTTCGATGAATTTCTGGCGGCGGGCTGGGTCCCGGTCAAGTTGTTTTCTTCCCATCCGGTCAACCGCCTGTCGGCCAATGACCGTGTGATCTCCTTGGCACGGCACCACGGCTGTCCGGTGCAATTGACGCGCATGGGTGCTGCCGACCTCGACGACTTGGCGCAACGCGGCTGCGACGCGCTGATCGTCGCCAGCTACGATTGGCGCATCCCGCGCTGGCAAGACAAGCTGCAATATGCCGTCAACTTCCATCCCTCGCCATTGCCCCTGGCACGCGGGCCCTACCCCCTGCCGCGCGCCATCCTGGAACGCCACACACACTGGGGCATGAGCTGCCACAAGATCGAGCATGAATTCGACAGCGGCGACGTGCTTTGCATCGAGGAATTCGGCCTGCATGAGGAAGAGTCGCACGAGACGCTGAACCTCAAATTGCAGATGGCCGGCGGGCGGCTGGCGCGCAAATTGGCGCCAGCCTTCGTGGAACGATGGAATGCGGCTCAGCCTCAAGGCGCGGGCGAATATTGGCCGGCCATCAGCGAGGCCGAACGCACCTTGAATTTCCAGGGCAAGGTGGCCGAAGTCTTGCACGTGCTGCGCGCTTTCGGCGTCCTCGAATGCTATGGCCGGCTGAATGGGCAAAGAATCTACGTCAGGCAGGCTTACGGCTGGCCTGAGGCGCACAATCTTGCGCCGGAAACCGTAGTGCACGTCAACGGTTCGGATGTGGTGCTGGCCGTGCAAGACGGCTTTGTCGCCTTGACAGATTGGGGCCTTCTTCCTCCGGCGCCGGCGGAACAACTACTACCACAATTGTCGAACTCCGCAATGCCATAACAATAACACCCCTCCAAATTTGTATATTTTTTACAAAATTAAAAATAATGTTTCATTGAAATTCAATATCTTATGGAAATAGTAAATTTTTGACATTGTTAATATTTATTTAATTAATTTTCCCGTGTATTCTACGCACCTGAATTGAGTGATCCGATGCAAACAATGCTTTAGCAGCACCGGGTCTTGTTATGTAGCGTATCTAGCAAGGGAATAAACAATGTCGAAATTGCATGGAATTTTGCTTGCCGCGATGCTGGGCGTCAGCGTTGCCGCAAACGCCGGGGTCACCGACGTGTCCCTCGGTGCCGGCGTGACGGAATTCGGATCATCGTTCGGCGACAGCGGTTCGTGGAGCGGCGGCGCGCTCGCGGCACCGAATGCCATTACCAATGGCAGCTTCCTGCCGATGGGCAATCAGTGGAATACCAATACGGTGTTCTGGACCAATCCCTCTGCCTATTTGCAGATCAATCTGAATGGCAGCTACAACATCAGCAATGTTGTCCTCGAGGCGGACAACAACGACCTCTATCAGGTCAGCTACCTGCACAACGGGGTCTGGACGACACTGGGCGATCTGTCTCCGACCATCGGCGGCACGGTGAACGCCAACGGCACAATCAACCAGACCGGAACGATAAGCTGGGGGTTGGGCTTGAATGGCGCCGGCTCCTCGATCACAGCTTCCGCTTTCCGCATTCAAGCCGTGGGCGGTGACAATTTCTACGGCGTCGGCCAGTTCCAGGCATACGGTGCTCCCGCACCTGTGCCGGAACCCGGCACGACCGCGCTGATGACATTGGGACTCGGAGCCTTGGCTTTCATGCGTCGCCGCTTCCAGAGCTGATCATCAGCTTTGGCAAAGGCTGGCTTCATTGGCCGGCCTTTTTGTTTTCTAAAATCCGCCTGCGAATTGATAGCGGCTGCCCGGATGCCACATCGTGGCGACCGAGGCCACACTGCCGCGCGACAGCGTCTTGCGATGCAAGACCAGGCAGGCCTCCTTTTGCGCGATGTGCAGCATATCGGCGATCTCTCGCGGCGGCGATAGCGCTTCGATGCGGTAATTGACGCTTTGCAGCGGCGCCACGGCCATCAGGTATTCATTGGGCGTGATGCGGGAAAAATCCTGCTGCAGGTAGTCCGGCGCGATATCGGAATTGACCCAGCGGTCTTCCACCTGGATCGGCAAGCCGTTTTCGAGGTGCACAATCACGCTGTGAAACAGCAAATGATTGGCGGCAACGCCGAACTCGGCGGCTAGCGCTTCGCCGGCCTTGCTGCGTTCCAGCTTGTGCAATTCGCTGGCGTGGCGGTGGCCGCGCGCGCGCACTTCGTCGGCGATGCTCTTGATCTCGACCAGGGTCGACTGGTATTTATGCTGCGCCACATAGGTGCCTGAGCCTTGAACACGTGTAAGCACTTGCTCCGACGTCAACTCACGTACGGCGCGATTCACCGTCATGCGCGAAACGCAGAATTGGCGCGCCAGCTCTTGCTCGGAAGGGATGACGTCACCCTCGCGCCACTTGCCGGCGTGTATCTCCGCCAGCAAATGATCCTTGATCTGCTGGTAGATCGGTATGTCCTGTTCGCCGCCCATTCGCTGATTGTTTCCCATGCGCACATCTTAGCATCTTGTATAGTCAAGGCAAAATCTTCTTGCACAAGTTGTCTATACAACTTACACTAAGCTCCATTCGACCCCACCCCACCGAGGAGCCATAGACATGAACGACATGACTGCGCCGCTGGAAGTTGCCGATCCCCGACTCGATCCGACCCGTCGGATTCGCGCCCCGCGCGGCAGTGAAAAGACGTGCAAGAGCTGGATCGCCGAAGCGGCTTACCGCATGATCCAGAACAATCTCGACGCCGAAGTGGCCGAGAATCCCAAGCACCTCGTGGTCTATGGCGGCATCGGACGCGCCGCGCGCGACTGGGCCAGCTTCGACAAGATCCTCGAAACGCTGAAGAATCTGGAAGAGGATGAATCGCTGCTGATCCAGTCGGGCAAGCCGGTCGGCGTGTTCAAGACCCATGCCGACGCGCCGCGCGTGCTGATTGCCAACTCCAACCTGGTGCCGAAGTGGGCCACCTGGGAACACTTCAACGAACTCGACCGCAAGGGCTTATTCATGTACGGCCAGATGACTGCCGGCAGCTGGATCTATATCGGCAGCCAGGGCATCGTGCAAGGCACTTACGAAACCTTCGTCGAAGCCGGACGCCAGCATTTCAATGGCGACTGGGGTGGACGCTGGATCCTGACGGCCGGTTTGGGCGGAATGGGGGGCGCCCAACCGCTGGCCGCGACCATGGCAGGGGCCGTCTCCCTGGTGATCGAATGCCAGCAAAGCAGCATCGATTTCCGTCTGCGCACGCGCTACGTAGACAAGCAAGCCAAGGATATCGACGACGCCTTGCGCCTGGTCAAGGAACATTGCGAACGCAGGGAAGCCGTCTCGATCGCCCTGCTCGGCAACGCCGCCGACGTGTTGCCCGAGCTGGTCAAGCGCGCCAAGGCAGGCGGCATGAAGCCCGATCTTGTCACCGACCAGACTTCGGCGCACGATCTCATCAACGGCTACCTGCCCACGGGCTGGGACATCGCGCGCTGGAAGAGCGCGCAACAAGACCCGGCACGCCACGCCGAATTGAAGGCTGCCGCCGCGCATTCCTGCCACGTGCACGTGCAAGCCATGTTGGACTTCCATGCCATGGGCATCCCCACGGTCGACTACGGCAACAACATCCGCCAGGTAGCGTTCGACGACGGCTTGAAGAACGCCTTCGATTTCCCCGGTTTCGTGCCAGCCTATATCCGCCCGCTGTTCTGCGACGGCAAGGGGCCTTTCCGCTGGGTGGCACTGTCGGGCGATCCGGAAGACATCTACAAGACCGATGCCAAGATCAAGGAGCTGTTCCCCAACAACAAGCCTGTCCATCACTGGCTCGACATGGCGCGCGAGCGCATTGCCTTCCAAGGACTGCCTTCACGCATCTGCTGGCTCGGCCTCGGCGAACGCCATCTGGCCGGCCTGGCTTTCAATGAAATGGTCAAGAGTGGCGAATTGAAGGCGCCGATCGTGATCGGGCGCGATCACCTCGACACGGGTTCGGTTGCCAGCCCGAACCGTGAAACCGAAGGCATGCGCGACGGCACCGATGCGGTGTCGGATTGGCCGCTGTTGAATGCCTTGCTCAATACCGCCGGCGGCGCAAGCTGGGTTTCACTGCACCATGGCGGCGGCGTGGGCATGGGTTATTCGCAGCATGCAGGCATGGTGATCGTGGCCGACGGCAGCGAGGCAGCAGCCAAACGGCTGGCGCGCGTACTGGTCAACGACAGCGGTTCTGGCGTGATGCGCCATGCCGATGCCGGGTACGAGCAAGCGATCGCCTGCGCCAAGCGCAACCATTTGAACCTGCCGATGATCAAGTAACCTGACAAGCAACAGAGACACAAAGAATATGGCACACACTTTCATCATCAATCCCGGCAAAATGACCCTTGCCGACATCCGCAACATCTGGCTCGCACCGCAGACGCTGGCCCTGGCCAAGGATGCCTATCCCGCGATCGAGGCATCGGCTGCGACCATCGACCGTATCGTGGCCAAGGGCGATGCTGCTTACGGCATCAATACCGGCTTCGGCAAACTGGCCAAGACACGTATTCCGGACGACCAGCTCGAACAATTGCAGCGCAACCTGATCCTGTCGCACTCGGTCGGCACCGGCGAATTGCTGGACGATACCATCGTGCGTCTGATCCTGGTGCTAAAGATCGGCAGCCTGGCGCGCGGCTATTCCGGCATACGCGCTTCCGTGATCGATACCATGATCGCCTTGGTCAACGCGGGCATCATGCCTTGCATCCCGTCTAAGGGTTCAGTCGGCGCTTCGGGCGATCTGGCGCCCTTGTCTCACATGACGCTGGCCATGACAGGCGAAGGCGATGTACGCGTGAACGGCAAGATCGCGCCCGCCAAGCATGCCTTGGAACAGGCCGGCATCAAGCCCGTGGTGCTCGCGGCCAAGGAAGGTCTGGCCCTGATCAACGGCACGCAAGTCTCGACCGCTCTCGCGCTGCACGGCCTGTTCATGGCTGAACGCCTGCTGCATGCCGCCACCGTCACCGGAGCACTCTCGGTCGATGCGGCCAAGGGCAGCGATGCCCCCTTCGATCCGCGCGTGCACATCGTGCGCGGCCAGCCGGGCCAGATCGCCATTGCCGACGTCTATCGCCAACTGCTGGCCGGCAGCGAAATCCGCCGCTCGCACCTGGTCAACGACGAACGCGTCCAAGACCCGTACAGCCTGCGCTGCCAGCCGCAAGTGATGGGCGCCTGCGCCGACTTGATCGCGCAAACCGGCCGTACGCTCCTGATCGAGGCCAATGCCGTGACCGACAATCCGCTGGTGTATGCCGAGCGCGACGAGGTGATCTCGGGCGGCAATTTCCACGCCGAACCGGTGGCTTTCGCCGCCGATACGCTGGCACTCGCCATCGCCGAAATCGGCGCCCTGGCCGAACGCCGCATTGCGCTCCTGATCGATTCGACCTGCTCCGGCTTGCCCCCCTTCCTGGTCGCGTCTTCGGGCTTGAACTCGGGCTTCATGATCGCCCACGTGACGGCTGCGGCGCTGGCTTCGGAAAACAAATCATTGGCCCACCCGGCCAGCGTGGACAGCCTGCCGACTTCGGCCAACCAGGAAGACCACGTCAGCATGGCGACCTTCGCCGGCCGCCGATTGCACGACATGGCGCAAAATACCGCCGCCATCGTCGGCATCGAATTGCTGGCCGCCGCGCAAGGCATCGACTTTCACAAACCGCTTGCCACGTCGGAACGACTGTCCAAGGTGCATGCGCTGTTGCGCGAAAAGGTGGGATTCTTCGACAAGGACCGCTTGTTCGCACCCGATATCGAGGCGGCCAAGGAATTGGTCGTAACGGGCAAGCTCTCCGCCGGTTGCGAAGACTTGTTTGCCAAGCTGCCGTAATTGATGAAACCAGTCGCATACAGTTCGCTCGTCGCCGCGCCGTGGAAAAACGGCGGCGGCGTCACGCGCGAATTGGCGTGCTATCCAGCCGGCGCAGGCTTCGACGACTTCCTGTGGCGCGTCTCGATTGCCGACGTGCAGCAATCGGGGCCGTTTTCGCGCTTCCCCGGCATCGACCGCGTGATCCTGCTGCTCGATGGCGGCGGCATGGTGTTGCGTGGCGAGGAAGGCGAACACGCATTGACCGAGGCGCTGGTTCCGCACGCATTCAAGGGTGAAGCCCGGATCGATGCGCAACTGGTGTCGCCTTCGCGCGATTTCAACTTGATGCTCCGGCGCGGCCGGGCGCAGGGTGCCGTTTCCGTCGTGCGTACGTCGTGCATGCTCGAAGCCGGCCGCACTGTGCGTTTGCTGTTCTGCGCCGACGGCCGCTGGAACGTGGACGGCGTATGCATCTTGAACCAGGGCGATCATGTATTGATCGAAACAGGCGCCGCCAATGAACTTGTCATGCAGGATGCCGGCGCCCTGCTCTGCGTCGATATTATGCATGTTGCTCTCACCACCTGAAACCACCATGCAAGACTGTGTCTGGACCCATGCCCGCATCGCCCCGACCGGCGATCCCGATCATGTGATCGAACAAGGCGCGATCGCTGTATGCGCCGGCAAAATTGCCTGGGTCGGCAGCTTCGACGATTTGCCGGAATCTTTTACCAGGTTGCCGCGCCACGATACCGGTGGCAAGTGGATCACGCCCAGCCTGATCGATTGCCATACCCATCTCGTCTATGGCGGCAACCGGGCCGACGAATTCGCACTGCGTCTGGCCGGCGCAAGCTACGAAGAGATTGCGCGCCGGGGCGGCGGTATCGTCTCCACCGTGACGCTCACGCGCGCGGCGAGCGAAGATGCGTTGTATGCGCAATCCGTACCGCGCTTGAAAAACCTGATTGCCGAGGGCGTGGGCGTGGTGGAAATCAAGTCCGGCTACGGCCTCGATCTCGATAGCGAGCGCAAGATGTTGCGCGTGGCGCGCCGGCTCGGACGCGACTTCCCCATCACGGTCTACACCACCTTCCTGGGTGCCCACGCATTGCCGCCGGAGTACAAGGGTCGGGCCGACGATTACATCGCACTGGTATGCGACACCATGCTACCCGCGCTCCACGGCGAAGGCTTGATCGACGCGGTCGACGTGTTTTGCGAAAACATCGGCTTCACCTTGGAGCAAAGCGAGCGCGTCTTCGTCAAGGCGGCCGAGCTAGGCCTGCCGGTCAAGATGCATGCGGAGCAGTTGTCCAACATGGGCGGCACGCAATTGGCCGCACGTTACAAGGCGCTGTCGACCGATCACCTCGAATATCTCGATGAAGAGGACGTACTGGCGATGAAGGAAGCCGACACCGTCGCCGTACTACTGCCGGGCGCGTTTTACTTCCTGCGCGAAAAGCAACTGCCGCCGGTCGACTTGCTGCGCAAGCACGGCATACCGATGGCGCTGGCTACCGATTGCAACCCCGGCACCTCACCGGCCACTTCGCTATTGCTGATGCTGAATATGGGCTGCACACTGTTCCGACTGACCGTACCGGAAGTGCTGCGCGGGGTGACGGTGCATGCCGCCCGGGCGCTGGGCCAGGGCAGCCGCCACGGCAAGATCGAGGCGGGCCGCGCCGCCGACTTCGCGATCTGGAACGTTGCCTCGCTGGCGGAACTTGCCTACCGCATCGGCGGCAACCCGTGCAGCGCGGTTGTGCATCATGGCAAGCTGATTAATTTGTAAAGGCAATGAACATGAACAGCCTGTTTGCAGAACGCGCCTTGCTACCCGAAGGCTGGCGCGAGAACGTCTTGCTGGAATGGGATGCCGACGGCTTGCTGACGGCCGTGCAGGCGGACTTTGCAGCCCGGTTCGAAGGCGAACGTGCCGCGCTGGCCATCCCCGGCATGGTGAACCTGCATTCGCACGCCTTCCAGCGCGCCATGGCCGGCTTGACCGAGTATCGCGCCAATCCGGCAGACAGCTTCTGGAGCTGGCGCACCTTGATGTACCGCTTCGCAGCGCACCTGACGCCGGACATCCTCAAAGCCGTAGCACGCCAGCTCTATGGCGAAATGCTGATGGCGGGCTACACCTCGGTGTGCGAATTCCACTACCTGCATCACGATGCCGAAGGCAAGGCTTATGCGCATCCGGGCGAAATGTCGGCTTGCCTGATCGAAGCGGCGGCCGATGCGGGTATCGGCTTGACGCTCTTGCCAGTGATGTATCAATACAGCGGCTTCGGTGCCCGGCCGCCGCTGGAAAATCAAGCCCGCTTCATCAATTCGCCGCAATGGATGCTTGCGCTGCTGCAGGATCTGCAAAGCGCCCATCCGCAACATGCGGGTTTGCGCTACGGCGTCGCGCCGCACTCGCTGCGCGCGGTATCGCCCGAGAGCTTGCGCGAATTGCTCGACGGCTTGCGCAGCTTCGACCGCGCCGCGCCGGTGCATATCCATATCGCCGAGCAAGCCAAGGAAGTCGAAGACTGCCTGGCCTCCTGCGGCGCGCGCCCGGTGCAATGGCTGCTCGATAATATCGATGTCGATGCGCATTGGTGCCTGGTCCATGCCACGCACATGACATCGGAAGAGACCGAAGCCCTGGCCAGAAGCGGCGCCGTGGCGGGCATCTGCCCCAGCACCGAAGCCAACCTCGGCGACGGCATCTTCAACGGCAAAGCCTATCACGCGGCCGGCGGCGCCTGGGGCATAGGCTCGGACAGCCACATCTGCGTCGACGTGCTGGAAGAGCTGCGGCTCTACGAATACAGCCAGCGCCTGCTGCACCGGCGGCGCAACGTGCTTGCCGCCGACGGCGCGCACGTCGGCGCAGGCCTCTATCGCGAAGCCATGCATGGCGGCGCCCTAGCCAGCGGCAGGCCGGTGGCGGGCTTGCGCACGGGCCAGTGCGCCGACCTGGTCGTGCTCGATGCGAGTCACCCGAACCTGCATGGCAAGGCAGGCGATACGCTTACCGACAGCCTGGTGTTCGCGCGCCATGGCGCCAGCCCGGTGAAAGACGTGGCAAGCCGCGGAAAGTGGGTTGTGCGCGGAGGGAACCACTTTCGCCATGAAGCTTATGCAGATGATTATCGCCACGCCTTGAAGCATTTGCAGGATAATTGAGCTTCACGGATGCAACATCATCATGACAAGCTCACCCATCTTCAAGTTTCGCCAAGGCAGCGCCCCTTTGCTGGTGTCGATGCCGCACGTCGGCACCCATATCCCGCCGGCCATCTCACAGCGCATGACCGAAGACGCCTTGCGCCTGGCCGATACCGATTGGCATCTTGAGCTTCTATACGACTTCCTCGATGAACTCGGCTGCTCGACCATCACGGCCACGCACTCGCGCTACGTGATCGACTTGAACCGTCCGCCCGACAACGCCAATCTCTATCCAGGCCAGGACACGACAGGACTGTGCCCGATCGACACCTTCGAGCGGGCACCGCTGTACCGCGAAGGCATGCAGCCCGATGAAGCCGAGATCGCGCAGCGCACCGAAACCTATTGGAAACCCTATCACCAAGCCCTGCAGGGCGAATTGCAACTCCTGCGCGCCGAGCACGGCATCGCCATGCTGTGGGACGCGCACTCGATCGCCTCGGTCGTGCCGCGCTTCTTCGAAGGCAGGCTGACCGATTTCAACCTCGGCACGGCTTCCGGCGTTTCCTGCGCCGAAGACCTGGCACAAAAACTTTCGGCCATCGCCAACTCGGCCTCGGTCTATACCACGGCCATGAATGGCCGCTTCAAAGGCGGCTACATCACGCGCCAATACGGCAGGCCGGCGGAAAACATCCACGCCGTGCAACTCGAACTGTCGCAGATCACGTACATGGAAGAGAGCTTTCCATTCCGCTTCAATGAAAAGGTGGCGGCGCAGGTGCGGCCTACCTTGAACCGGTTGCTGGAAGCGATGCTGGAGTGGGCGCAAAAGCGCGCCTGATGGCAGGACGTCGGGCGCAATGTATTGCCCGGGCGGCCATCCTCCTACGGCCGTTTCATACCCGTCACTTTTGCCTCAAGTAGAATGGGCAACAATACCAATCCATAACAATGCCCATGTCCGCCCTGCCGACCGATCTGCAAAGCCAATTCAATCAACGCGGCATCCGCGACGTGGAATGCATCTTCCCCGATGTATCCGGCTACCCGCGCGGCAAGCTGATGCCGGCCTCGGCCTTTGCACGCGGCGCCGAATTGCGTATTGCGCAGGCGATCCCCATGCAATGCATCACGGGCGAATATTCCTACGACCCGATCTTCCCCGATGCCGACCCGGACCTGCGCCTGGTTCCTGATTACGGCACGCTGGTCGACGTTCCCTGGAGCAGCGTGCCGCGCGCCATGGCGATCCACGATTGCATCGAAATGAACGGCGAACATTGCGCCTTCGCACCGCGCTCGGTGCTCAAGGGCGTGCTGGAGCGCTATGCCGCGGCGGGGCTGATGCCCGTAGTGGCGCCCGAGATCGAGTTTTATCTGACGGCGCCCAACACCAATCCCGATCTGCCTCTCACGGCGCCGCCGGCGCGCAACGGCCGTGCCGAATGCGGGCAATCGGCTTACAGCTTGAACATGCTCAATGAATTGGCGCCGTTCTGGGACGAGTTCCATGCGGCGATCGATGCGCTCGGCATCAAGAGCGATACCTGGCTGCACGAAGTAGGCCTGACGCAGTTTGAGATCAACCTCTTGCATGGCGATGCGCTGGCCGTGGCGGACCAGGCATTTTTGTTCAAGTACGCCGCCAAGGAAATCGCCATCAAGCATGGCTTGAATGCCGTCTTCATGGCCAAGCCGATCGCGGGCCAGCCGGGCAGTTCGATGCATTTGCATCAGAGCATCGTTGACGGCAATGGCGCCAACATTTTCGCCAATTCCGACGGCAGCGACAGCATGAAGCTACGGCACTACATCGGCGGCTTGCAGCATTACCTGCCCGACTTGATGCTCGTGTTCGCCCCTACCGTGAATTCCTACCGCCGTTTCGTGCCTGGCAGCCAGGCGCCGATCAACCTGCAATGGGGTGAGGACAACCGCACCACGGGTTTGCGCATACCGCTCTCGGGGCCGGCGGCGCGGCGCGTGGAAAACCGCATTGCCGGAGCCGACGCCAACCCCTACCTGGCCATTGCCGCATCGCTGGCAGCCGGCCTGGCGGGCATGGAGGAACAGCGCGCGCCGGGTGCTGCTGTAACGGACAATGCTTACGACCTCAAGCCCGACCTCGCACCGACCATGTTCGCCGCCTGGGAGCGCATGGCTTCAAGTGCGGACGCGCGCCGATTGATGGGCAACGGTTTCGTGACGGCGTATTGCGCGGTGAAGAAGCTCGAATACGACCACTTCCAAAGCGAGATCAGCACGTGGGAGCGGCGCTATCTGGCGCCGCAAGCCTGATAATCCTGCGCAAATATTACTTCGCGTTTTGCGCATGCAATGCGGCGATTTCGTCGTTCATTTCTTTCGCCGCGATTTGTATGTCATGGGTCATCGGCGCCATCATGGCCGGCATTTCCGCCATCACCGATTGCATCGCCGCGGGCAGTTTGTCGGTGTAGGCCTTGCCGGCCGGGCTTTCCAGGAAGGTAATCAAGCCGTCGACTTCTTCCTGGCTGAAGCTCTGCTTATAGACGCGTACATAGACAGGCCTGAGCATGTCCATAGTAAGATTGGCGTTGATGATGCCGACTACCTTGGTGTGGAACTTGTCGAGGATCTTTTGCTCGGCGGCGCTCGGCGCTTTCGCGTTCTGGGCCAGGGCCTGTTGCTCCGACTGCTTCAACAGGTTGTCCAGCTGAGGCCTGACGGCATCAAGCATCTTTTCAATGTGCATGTCGTCCAACAATCTGTTGACCGACTCCACGGAAGGCGTTGCGGCGTGTGCGCCGGCAGACAAGGCGAAAAGCGAAAGTACTGCAGCGATCTTTTTCATGATTGGCTTTCTGGCTGGATGGAAATGAAACATTACGATGGTTTCCCTGATTGTCTGTGATGCGCTTCCATCGTAGCGAATCCATGGTAAACATGCCGTAAACATTGCATGCCTGTCGATAAACGCGGTGCAAATCCGGCGCCTTTGCGGCGGCGGCTTCACGGCGTGGACGGTTGATCGTGGGATTTTCCCGGATGGGCCGGGTAGAGGCTTAGCTGTTCCGGCAAGCCGAAAACCACGCTGGCAGGATTCGGATAGGAATGAGCGGCAGCCTTGCAGCCCGCATGCCCCGCATGATCTACCCAGGTTGCAACATTCCCCGCAAGGGCTCCCACACCATCTGCGCCTCCAGGTGCTTCATGCAATTCTGGTGCCCCAGCGGGCATTCGCGCTGCTTGCACGGCGAGCACGACAGATGCAGCGACAGCGCCTTTGCCACGTCGGAGAACGGCGGCGCATGGCTCGGGTCGGTCGGGCCGTAGAGCCCGATCACGGGCCGGTTCAAGGCAGAAGCAATGTGGAGCAAGCCGGAATCGTTGCTGACCACCGCGTCGGCTGTGGCAATGACGGACAATGCCTGTTCCAGCGTGGTGACGCCGGCCAGGTTCTTCACCGCGCCGACCTGCGCCGCGATTTCTTCGCACACCTCGTGATCCTTGGCTGAACCGAGCAACACGATTTCCGAATCCGGATAGGCATCGCGCACGATATGGGCGAGCTGGGCGAAATGCGTCGTGGGCCAGCGCTTGGCTGAACCGAACTCTGCGCCGGGAGCAAAAGCGATCATCGGCTTGCCGAATTGCACGCCAAGTTCCGTCAAGGCCTTTTCACGCGCTCCATCGGCAATGTGAAGCTTGGGTCGCGGCAATTGATCGGGGTGAGCGCATTCCTGTGATGGCGCCTTCGCCAAAGCCGCATAAAACGACACCATGGGGCGCGGCACGGGACCGTCATCGTGGTGCATGCGGTTGATCAAACCATAGCGGCTCTCGCCCTTATAGCCGACCCGGTTGGGAATGCCGGCCAGCCAGGGGATCAATGCAAACTTCAGCGTGTTGGGTAAAACGTAGGCCGCGCTGTAGCCGCGCTGCTTCAACTGGCGCGCAAACGTCCAGCGTTCACCCAGTTGCAGCGAGCCATGCTTGAATGGCGCCTCGATCACTGTGTCGATCTCGCGCATGGCGCGCCACACGGGCGCCACCCAGGACGGCGCCAGCACATCAATGGGGCTGGCCGGGTCTTGCTGATGCAGCAATTGCACCAGCGGCTGAGCCATGACGGCGTCGCCAATCCAGTTCGGCGAGATGATGAGGCGGCGCGCCGTCGTCATTTATTGCGCGGCACGCGGCCCATCAGGTAGAACTCGTCGTTGGGCCGCATCGAGATCACGTTGGCCATGCGGTTGGAAAGGCCGAAGAAGGCCGTAATGGCGGCGATATCCCAAATGTCTTCATCATCGAAGCCGTGAGCGTGCAGGGCCTTGTAATCGTCGTCGTTGACGCGTTCCGAATCGAGGCAGACCTTGAGCGCGAAATCGAGCATGGCGCGTTGGCGCGGTGTGATGTCGGCCTTGCGATGATTGGTCGCGACCTGGTCCGCGATGAGCGGGTTCTTGGCATAGATGCGCAGCAAGGCGCCGTGCGCCACCACGCAATACAGGCAATGGTTGCGTGCCGATGTGGTGATGACGATCATTTCACGGTCAGCCTTGGTCAGGCTGCCGGTTTCCTTGAGCATCAGGGCATCGTGATAAGCAAAGAAGGCGCGGAATTCGGCTGGACGATGTGCCAACGAAAGGAACACGTTTGGCACGAAGCCCGCTTTCTCTTGCACGGCGAGGATGTTTTGCCGTATATCCTCGGGCAAGTCCTTGATTTCAGGAACGGGAAAGCGAGAAATAGGTTGGGTCATCATGCCACCTCTTGTTCAAATTGCGAATGGTACAGGCTGGCATAGGCGCCGCCCTTGGCCAGCAGTTCGGCATGCGAACCGATTTCGACGATCTTGCCATGCACGAGCACCACGATGCGGTCAGCGCGCTCAATGGTCGAGAGCCGATGCGCAATAACCAGCGTGGTGCGACCCTGCATCAACTCGTCGAGCGCGTTTTGCACCATGCGTTCGGATTCCGAATCGAGTGCCGAAGTCGCCTCGTCGAGAATCAGGATCGGCGCGTCCTTGTAGATCGCACGTGCAATAGCCAGGCGCTGGCGCTGGCCGCCGGAGAGCTTGTTGCCATTGTCGCCGACCATGGTGTCCATGCCCTGCGGCAAGCCGGCTATGACCTCTGCCAAATGGGCCGCGCGCGCCGCGGCATCCACGCGCGCCAGGTCGGGATTCGTATCGCCATAGGCGATATTGGCCCGCACGGTATCGTCGAACAGCACCACGTGCTGGCTTACCATGGCCATTTGCGCGCGCAGGCTGGGCAGGGCGATCCGGCCGATGGCGAGTCCGTCAAGACGAATCTCGCCGCTCGTGACGGCCTGGAATTCCGGCACCAGATTGACCAGCGTGGTCTTGCCGCCGCCGGACATGCCGACGAAGGCCACGGTCTCGCCCGGTGTGATCGACAGGTTGATATTGGACAAGGCAGGTTTTTCCGCCCCCGGATAGGTGAAGCCGACATCGACAAAGTCCAGCTGTCCTTTGGAGCGTTCCGACAAGACCATGCCGTCGGTGCGTTCGCCCTCGGCGTCGACCAGGGCGAACACCGCCTCGGAAGCCGACAGGCCGCGCTGCAGCGGACCATTGACCTCGGCCAGCTTTTTCAGGGGCGCCAGGATCATCAGCATATTGGTGATGAAGGCGACGAATTCGCCCGGCGTCTGCTCGCCGTGCGTGGCCTGGATCAAGGCAATAACGATCACGATCGATACCGCAATCGCGGTCAGCGTCTGCGTGATCGGCACGGTGGCGGCGAAGGTGGACGCCATCTTGATCGAATAGCGGCGCACGTCGTCGGCGCGCTGCTCGAAGCGCTTGCGCTCGTAATCCTGCCCGCCGAACAGCTTGATGACCTGGTGCGCACGCGTGGTTTCTTCCAGCACCTGGGTCATGTCGGCATTAATCGCGAGAAAGCGCTTGGTCAGCATGTTCAAGCGTTTGCCGGTGATGCGGATGATGACGGTGGTGACGGGGATCAACACCAGTGTGATCAGCGTGAGGCGCCAGTTCAGGTACAACAGATAGCCCATCAAGCCGATGGCGGTCAAGCCGCTCAAGGTGGCATTGACCAGCACGTTCTTGATCATCTCGATGACTTGCTGCGACTCGAACATCATCGAGTTGATCACCTGACCCACCGAGCGGGTGTTGTAGTAGCCGAGCGGCACGTCGAGCAGGCGGTCGAACATGCTGCGCCGCATTTCATTCAAGAGCCGTGTGGACACCCAGGTGATCAGATAAGTTGTGGTAAAAGTGGAAACGCCACGCACAATGAAGAGTGAAATGATGGCGACCGGCACGCTCCAGAAGGGAATCGTCGGCGGTTTGGCAAAGCCGCGGTCGAGCAAGACCTTGAGCATCCACACCAGGGTCGGCTCGGTCGCAGCCGTGAAACCCATGGTGAGCAAGGCCAGCGTCAGTCGGCCGGAATGCGGTTTCATGGCCTGCAACAGGCGCTTGAGACTTGCAGGAATCATGTTGTTTTATTGGAATTCGAATAAGTGGAAGTGTAACCGCCATTTGCGGCAAGCATGCCGGCTTTCAAGCCATTTGCCGCATGCAGTCGGTGAATGACGGTCCGCGAGACGATTCCACGTTAAAATCCGGCAATTCCCTATGGTCCGAGCCCATGAAACTCTCAGTCATCATCATCACCAAGAACGAGGCGCAGTATATTCAGGAATGCCTGGACAGCGTCAAATTCGCAAATGAGTGGATTATAGTGGATTCGGGCAGCACGGACGGCACGCAAGACATTGCGCGCGCCTTTGGCGCCACCGTGATCGAGACGCCGGACTGGCCCGGTTTCGGGCCGCAAAAGAACCGCGCGCTCGATGCCGCCACGGGCGACTGGGTGCTTTCCATCGATGCCGACGAGCGCATTCCCGAGGCCTTGCGCGACGAAATCCTGGCCGTGATCGCCACCAATGCGCAACCCGCCTACGCCATCCCGCGCCTCTCCAGCTATTGCGGCTACTTCATCCACCACTCGGGCTGGTACCCGGACTATATCGTGCGCCTGTTCAAGCGCGACGCCGGCCGTTTTTCGACCGACCTCGTGCATGAAAGCATCAAGCTTGACAGCGGCAATTGCGGCAAGCTCAAACAGCATATGCTGCACTACAGCTATGCCGACGACGAAACCTATCTGCGCAAGCTGCAGCAGTATTCGACGCTGGGAGCGCAACAAGCCTTTGCCAAAGGCAAGCGCAGCGGCCTGGGCGGTGCCATCCTGCATGCCTGCACTTCCTTCCTACGCTCCTTCGTTTTCCGCCGCGGCTTCCTCGACGGCAAGGCCGGATTGATGGTGGCGCTCTCTTCGGCGGAAAGTACTTATCACAAGTATTTCAAGCTGATGCTGCTGACGGAAGCGGAAAAAAAAGAAATGAATTCGCAGGTTGGGTCGGGCGTCGCTGCCCTGCGCGAAGCCAGACCTAGGAGTCTGCGCGGCAGAAGAAAATGAAATTGACGCGAGATTTTTTGACCTCTCAGATCGCGTCAGAATCAACGATCTCGACATCGGGAGGGGGTGAAGCACCCCCAAAAATGTCGGAAATTTGTCTGAATCCGTTCTGCCGCGCAGACTCCTAGCCCGGCCCTATCTGCAAATTCCGTTCACTCACCCGCAATATCGCGATACAAATCGAGATAATCGTTAGTCATTGCCGCAATGTCATGTGCCTGCGCAAACTCCAGTGCATCGCGGCGCAGCTTTTCGCGCAATGGGGCATCCTCCAGCATGCGCTGCAAGGCCGACGCCCATTGCAGGGGATTATGATTGTCGAGCATGATGCCGCGCTCCTGCTCGCCGACCAGTTCGGGCAGACCGCCCACGTTCGAGGTGACGACCGGCACGCCGAGCAGCATGGCGTCGAGTACGGATGAGCCCAGCCCTTCTTCGCGCGAAGGGAAGGCAAACACATCCATCGCCGCAACCCACGAACCCACGTCTTCCTGGAAGCCGGCAAACACAATGCGCGGGTCATTGCGCGCCTGTCGCTGGAATTCGCCCTTGTCCGGCCCTTCACCCAGCAACACCAGGCGCGCTTGCGGATAGTGCTCGCTCAACTTAAGGAAAGCGGTAATCAGCGTGGCTTGCCCCTTGTGGTGGTCGTGCAAGGCACCGACGTGGCCGATGACGGGTGCGCCGCCAAGCTCGGCGCGGATGGCTGCGGTGCGCTCCGGATCGGCACTGTGGCGTGTGCATGAATCGAGGATGGTATGAACGTGATGCCCGGTGCGCTCGTTCAAACGCGCAGACACGTCGCGCGATACGCCCACCAGCTCTGTCGCGCGGCGATAGACCATGCGGTTGAAAAAGCTGGCCGATACGGGATTGGGGATGCGGCGCGTAATCAGGTAAGGCGTGCCGCGCAAGACGTTTTCGATCGCCGCCCAATAGGCGCCGCGCGCCTCATGCACGTGCACCAGGCGCGGCCCGGTGTGACGCGGCGCCGCCATGTGGCCGAACAGCGGATTGCGTGCGTGGCGCACCGTAAAGCCGGCGGCTTCGGCGCGCCGGCTCAGTTCGGAGCCGGCCTGGCACAGCAGGCTTTGCCGCACACCGGCCGCGGCCAAACCTTCCATCAGGTTCAGCGTTTGTCTTTCCCCGCCTCTGAAACCCTTGGCGAAGTTGACGTGTTCAATAAACATCAGTACTCGACTTCGGCATTCGCGACGCCAAGGCGTTCGTTGAGCGATTGCTTCAGCGCATCAGCCGGCATCACGCGCCAATCGTCGGGCCAGGCGATATCGCAGCTGCCCACGCCTTCGGGCGCATAGCGCAATACGAAAGGCAAGCCTTCGGCCGACCTGTAGGGCTGCAGCAAAGCCTTGATCTGTTCGGTATCGATGGCTTGCGCGTACGGAAACCAGAATTTCTTGCCGAAATGCACGCGCGCTGCCGCGATATCCATCACCTTATCGGCGGTGATGCGCAAGCCGCCAGTAAAGCGGTCTTCCGACACCTTGCCGTGCACGGCGAGAAATTCGTCTTCCTTGAAGATATTGCGGTTGGTATCGAACACTTCGTTGTACACCGTCACTTCGACCGCGGCCGTGCCGTCGTCGAGCGTCACGATCAAGAGCTTGCCGCGCTGGGTCATCTGCGTACGCAAACCGGCAATCACGCCGACGATCAGGCGCGGTTCGCGCGAAGGACTCAAGTCAGCCAGCTTGCCACGCGCGAAGCGGCGCGCTTCGGGCGCATAAGCGTCGAACATGTGGCCCGAGAGGTAAAAACCGAGCGCGAGCTTTTCTTCGGCGAGGCGCTGCTTGTCGCTCCACGGCTGCGCCTTGACGTATTCCGGCGGCGCTTCGAGGTCGCTGTCGTCGCCGCCGAACAAACTCACCTGGTTGGCCGCGGCTTCGGCTTGTTCGGCTCCCTCCAGCGCCAGCGGCACCGAAGCGATCAGAATGCCGCGATCCACGCCAAGGCTGTCGAATGCGCCGGCGCGGATCAGGGATTCGATGGTGCGGCGGTTCACCTGGCGCTTGTCGACGCGCTTGGCGAAGTCGAACAGGTCGGTGAAAGGCTTGCCTTGGCGCGCCACGATGATGGCTTCGATGGCGTTTTGCCCGGAGCCCTTGACAGCGCCCAGGCCGTAACGGATCTTGGTCGCCTTCTTGCCCGGTTCGCCTTCCGGCGTGAAGCGGTAGTTCGACAAATTGATATCGGGCGGCAACAGGGAAAGCTTGCAGGTCTCGACAGCGTCTTCGACCAGGATCTTGATCTTGTCGGTGTCGTCCATGGCGAGCGACAAGTTGGCCGCCATGAAGGCCGCCGGATGATGCGCTTTCAGGTAGGCCGTATGGTAGGACAAGAGCGCGTAGGCGGCCGCGTGCGACTTGTTGAAGCCGTAACCGGCGAACTTTTCCATCAAGTCGAAGATTTCGTCGGCCTTCTGTTCCGACAAGCCGTCCTTGGCGGCACCCTCGCGGAAAATCTTGCGGTGCTCGGCCATCTCTTCGGCCTTCTTCTTGCCCATCGCACGGCGCAGCAAGTCGGCGCCGCCGAGCGAGTAGCCGCCCACCACCTGGGCCATCTGCATCACCTGCTCCTGATACACCATGATGCCGTAGGTTTCGGCCAGGATGCCTTCGGCGCGCGGATCGGGGTAATCGAACTTCTCGCCGTGCTTGCGCTTGCAGAAGTCGGGAATCAGGTCCATCGGGCCCGGGCGGTACAGCGCCACCAGCGCGATGATGTCCTCGAAACGGTCGGGCCGCGCCTCCTTCAGCATGCCTTGCATGCCGCGGCTTTCGAGCTGGAACACAGCGACCGTCTTGGCCTTGGTCAGCAAATCGTACGACGCCCGGTCATCGAGCGGCAGTTTGGCCAGGTCGAAGTCCGCCATGGCCGGATCGAGATCCTTGATGTAGCGGACGGCGCGGTCGAGGATGGTCAGCGTGGTCAAGCCAAGGAAGTCGAACTTCACCAAGCCCACGGCTTCGACGTCGTCCTTGTCGTACTGCGAAACCACGCCGGTTTCGCCGCCTTGCGTATAAAGCGGGCAAAAATCGGTCAATTTGCCCGGTGCGATCAACACACCACCGGCGTGCATGCCGATGTTTCGGGTGATGCCCTCGACTTGCTGCGCCAGTTCGAGCAATTGCTTGACTTCCTCCTCCTTGTCGCGCCGTTCGGCCAACAGGGGCTCTTCCTCAAGCGCGTCGGCGATCGTCACGAGCTTGCCGGGCTTGAACGGGATCAGCTTGGAAATGCCGTCGCAAAAACCGTAGCCGAAATCGAGCACGCGGCCCACGTCGCGCACGGCGCCTTTGGCCGCCATGGTACCGAAGGTAGCGATCTGCGACACGGCATCCTTGCCGTATCGGTCTTTCACGTACTGGATGACGCGGTCTCGCCCTTCCTGGCAAAAGTCGATGTCGAAGTCGGGCATCGAGACGCGCTCGGGATTCAGGAAGCGTTCGAACAGCAGGTTGTATTCGAGCGGGTCGAGATCGGTAATCAGCAGGCAATACGCCACCAGCGAGCCGGCGCCGGAGCCACGGCCGGGGCCTACCGGCACGCCGTTGTTCTTGGCCCACTGAATGAAGTCCGCCACGATGAGGAAGTAGCCCGGGAAGCCCATCTTGATGATGGTGTCGGTCTCGAACTTCAAGCGCGCCTCATAGCGGGCGCGCTCCTTTTCGCGCTTCTCCTCATTGGGGAACAGATGGATCAAGCGCTTTTCCAGGCCAGCCTTCGCTTCGGCGACGAGGAAGTCGTCGAGCGACATGCCGTCGGGCGTGGGGAACAGCGGCAGCTTGGGCTTGCCCAGCACCAGCGTCAGGTTGCAACGCTTGGCAATTTCCAGGCTGTTCTGCAAGGCAGCAGGCATGTCGGAAAACAACTCCGCCATCTCGGCTTGGGACTTGAAGGAAAGCTGCTCGTTGAAGCGCTTGGTACGGTGCGGATTGGCCAGTATTTCGCCTTCCGCAATGCAGGTACGCGCTTCGTGCGCGATGAATTCATCTTCCGAGACAAACTGGATCGGATGCGTCGCCACCACAGGCAGGCCGAGCCGCGCAGCAATCGCCGCGCAATGACGCACTTGCGGTTCCATATTCGGCTGGCCGGCACGCTGGACTTCGACATAAAAGTGACCGGGAAAGATTTTGGCCCAGCGTGCGGCGCATTGCTCGGCCAGAACAAGATTGCCGTTGTCGACGGCATGCGCGACATCGCCGAACTGCCCGCCCGAGAGCACGATCAAGCCGCCCGGCTCCAGCGCTTCGAGCCACTCCACGCGGATTTCGCCGCGCCCGCGATATTGGTTGGTCAACCAGGCTTGGGACAGCAATTCGCACAATTGCTTGTAGCCGGCCGCATTCTTCGCCAGCAACAACAGGCGTGTGGCCTTGTCGCGGTCGGCGTCATTGGTGATCCAGGCGTCGCAGCCGGCAATCGGCTTCAAGCCCTTGCCGCGCGCAGCCTTGTAGAACTTGACCATGCCGAATAGGTTCGCCAGGTCGGTGATGGCCAAGGCAGGCTGGCCATCCTTGACGGCAGCCTTGACGGCATCATCGACCCGCACGAGGCCGTCGACGATGGAATATTCGGTATGGAGGCGGAGATGAGTGAATTGCGGTGCAGTCATCGCGGTATTTTACTCGCTGCCAGGTAGGCCGAGAAAAGCCGCGAAAAAATATCCGTCCATAAGCTCATGCTTCTCTATCGGCATTTCATCAAAAATTGAACTAGGCGCTATATAATGTAGCCAAATCAATGACTTACCGCCTTATCCCATGCAAGTTCCCGCAACTGCCGAAATCGATCGCGCCCTCCCTTTGACCGGCGCGACGGAAGATTTACCTTACGTTAATATCGCGGCCTATAAATTCGTCACCTTCGACGATGCCGCCGAGAAGCGCGCGGCTTTCCGCGAGCTTTGCAATGAACTGCAATTGAAGGGAACAATCCTGTTGACGCCCGAGGGCATCAACCTGTTCCTGGCCGGCTTGCGCCACCAGATCGATGCCTTCCTGGCTTGGCTGCGCGCCGACGCGCGCTTTGCCGATATCACGGTCAAGGAAAGCTATTCGAAGAAGCAGCCGTTCAACCGCATGCTGGTGAAGCTGAAGGCTGAGATCATCACCATGAAGCACCCGCTGATCCGTCCCGAGGAAGGCCGTGCGCCGGCGGTGGAACCGGCCACCTTGAAGCGCTGGCTCGACCAGGGGCATGACGACCATGGCAAGCCGGTGGTCATGCTCGATACGCGCAATGCCTTTGAAGTCGATGTCGGCACCTTCGACAATACCGTCGATTACCGCATCAGCAAGTTCACTGAATTCCCGGCCGTGGTTGCCGCGCATAAGGAAGATTTTGCCGGCAAGACCATCGTAACCTTCTGCACCGGCGGCATACGCTGCGAAAAGGCCGCGATCCACATGCAAAACGTCGGCTTCGACAATGTCTACCAGCTCGAAGGCGGCATCCTCAAATACTTCGAGGAAGTCGGCGGCGCGCACTACAGCGGCGACTGCTTCGTCTTCGACTACCGCACCGCGCTCTCGCCCGAATTGAAGGAAACCGACGTGGCGCAATGCTTCGCCTGCCGCGCCGTGGTGACGCCGCGCGAGCAATTGTCGCCCTACTACATTCCCGGCGAATCCTGCCCGCATTGCAAGAAGGCGATGCGGGAGGAATAGGCTACCCCCAGGCTAACTCGCGCACCACTCCCGCCTCCACAAGGCTCCCGCACTCGTGGTGGTGCTGGGAAAGAGGGAGGTGTCGAGCGCGATATCGACCTTCGCATAACTGGCCGAAGTCGCGCAGCAGGACGCCGCGGTTGTTGCGGTTGTTGCGGTTGTTGCGGTTGTTGCGGACGTCGCGCAAGGCGAGCACGCGGTTGGCCAAGACGACGGCGTGACCGGGTGCCGAAGCCAAAGCCCGGTCGTAGCAGTACAGCGCCTCGGTAACACGGCCCATCTGACGCAGGAAGTTGGCCGTATTGTTCAGGGCATTCAAGTCGTCCCGGCGGAGCGACATGGCTTGCGCATAAGCCGGCAAGGCATCGTCGAGACGCCCGCGTGCATGGCGCGCGTCGCCGAGCAGCCGGCAGTGTTCGGGATCGTCCGGTAACACAGGAGACGGTTGCGGATGTTCCACGCCCGCCTCCCTTACCCGAAGCTTAATGTCCCGCGCTGAAATTGGCGGCAACCGTGCGCAGGTCGTCCACGCTCAACACGCCGGCATCCGCTCGCAAGCGCAAGTCGGCCACCATATACACGTAGCGCGCCTGCGCCAGGTCGCGCTGCGCTATGTAGAGCTGTTGTTCGGCATTGAGCAGATCGAGATTGATCCGCACGCCGCCTTTGATGCTTTGCCTGGTCGCCGTGACAAGCAACTTGGCCGACGCGACCGATTTCTCGAGCGCCGCGATCTTGGCGATGGAAGACAGCACCGCATAGTGCTGCTTGTGCATATCGAGCATGATCTGGTTGGTCTTGTCGTCCAGGTCGCTCTTGGCCTTCTCGTAGGCCGCCGTCGCCTGGCGCGTCAGTGCACTGACCGACCCGCCGGAGTAGATCGGCATCGTAAGCTGGATGCCGTAGCTGCGCACGGACGCGTCCTGCGTGTAGGTGTTGACCGAAGATGCATTATCTTTGCCGACGCTGGCGACGAAATCCATATGCGGCAGGTTGCCGGCACGGTTCTTGGCCACCTCGTCCTTGGCTACTTCCACGGCCACGCGCGCCGCGGCGATATCGGGATTGTGCTCGAGCGCAACGGCACGCCACGATTCGAAATCGGCCGGCTGCAAGGGCTTGGGCTCGAAACCGTCAACCAAGCCGTCGATACTCTTGACCTCCACGCCGACCATGGCTTCGAGCGCCTGGAAATTGGCCGAATGCCCGTCGCGCGCTTCGATCAACTGCGCCTCGGCCAGATCGAGCTTGGCCTGGGTTTCGAGCATGTCGGTCTTGGTGCCTTCGCCTTCCTTGAACATGCGGTCGTTGACCTGCTCTTGTTCCAGCAAGGTATCGCGCTGCGAGGTCACAAGGCGCAGGTTGTCGTAAGCGAACAGCGCATCGACATAGGCGCTCAGCAGGCGCAACAGCAAATCCTGCTGGCGGCTGGTGAATTGCGCATCGCCATAATCCGCCTGCGCCATCCCCTCGCGGTAGCGCGCGTAATTGTCGAAGGCGACGATGGGCTGGCTGAAATTGAGGCTGGACGTCGAACTGACATAGTGCGGATAGACGGTCGACTTGCCCCCGGAATAGGGGTCGGGCTGCGAAATCGTGGCGAAGTTGCGCGAGCCGCTATAGTTGAAAGCCAGCTGCGGCCGCAAATTCGAGCGTGCCAACTCGCGGTTTTCGCTGCCGGCATCGTGTTCGTGGATTGCCGACTGGTAAACCGGATCGTTTTGCAGTGCCAAATTGTAGGCTTCGATCAAGCCGATGGAAAAAGCGCTGGATGAAGGCAGAACCAGGCCCGCGCACAACAGCCCGGCGGCAAGCCGCTTCAAATTCGGGACGCGCATACTCATTCCTCGGTCATCGAGGTCTTGGCGCGGTCGAACACCGGTTTGAGCAGGTAGCTCATCATGGTGCGCTCGCCGGTCTTGATGAAGGCTTCGACCGGCATACCGGGACGCACTTCCAGGTGAGCCAGCGCCTTTTTGCCTTCCGGCGTGGTTTCGGCACGGAACTTGTAGTAGGCCATACCGCTCCTTTCGTCGACCACGCGGTCGGCCGAGACCTGGGTGACCACGCCTTCGACGTGCGGCGTCTGATTGCGGTTAAAGGCGGAGAAGGTCAGTTCGACCTTGAGGCCGACATGCACCTTGTCGATCAGGTTTACCGGAATCTGGCCTTCAACGACCAGCGGATCGTCGGACGGCACCAATTCCATCAGGTGGGAAGCCGGCTGCACCACGGCGCCATGCGTGAACACGGCCACATTGACCACGGTGCCGTCGACAGGCGCACGGACCTCGACGTTTTTCAATTCGAAATCCTGTTCGTGCAGCTTGGCGGTCAGGCCGTCGATGTCGCGATCCATTTCCGACAATTGGGTGCGCACTTCCTTCTGGTATTCCTGCTGGCGCTCGACCTTGCGCAGCATGGCTTCAGCAACCTGGCGCTGAACGCGTCCGACATTCCCGCTATTTTCCGCCAGTGCGCCATTGACCTGGGCATAGGTGCGCTCGGCGTCGAGCAGGCGGTTGCGCGCAATATAGCCGTCCTTGGCCAGATCGCGCATGCCGTCGAGTTGCTCCTTCAGGAATTGCAATTGCTGCTTGGTATTCTCGCGCGATTCTTCCAGGCCGCGCTGCTGCTCGCGCAAGCCGGCGATGTTTTCTTCGATGGCCGCCATCTCGCTCTGGATGGCGGCATGGCGCGAATTGAACAATTCATTTTGTGCGGCAATCGCCGACGCCACGTGGGCGTCGCTCTTCGACTTCTCCAGCTCCGGCGAGAATGTGACGACAGATTTGCCGTCGCGTTCGGCGGTCAGGCGGTCGCGGGTCGCCATGTCGGTGTAGTACTGGGCGCGCGTGATCTCGACTTGCGACTTCACGGCCGTATCGTTCATCTTGACCAGCAACTGGCCGGCCTTGACCACGTCGCCATCCTTGACCAGGATGTCGTCGACGACGCCGCCGGCGTAATTCTGTATGGTCTTGCGATTGGATGCGACCGAAACAAAGCCCGAAGCCGGAACGCCCTTATCGAGCGGAGCAAAGCAGGCCCAGACGATGAAACCGCCGACGCCCAGCAGAACGATCAGCCAACCGAGCCGCGAATGCTTGCGCGAATCGAGATTGACGATCTCTTCCGGCACGTCGTGCGCCACCACGTCGGTGGCTCCAGTATTTTTTGCGAGTAGGTTTTTCATGATCTGCCATTTACCCCTGGGCTGCCACCGGTGCAGGCTGAGCCTGGCCCTGGGCGGCTAGTTGCGCTTGCTGCGCCTGTTGGTTCTGTTGCTGCAATGCCTTCAACACGTCGCCGGTGGGGCCGAACATCTGGGCCGTGCCGTCGCGCAACAGCAGCAGTTTGGTCGTGACGCCGATGACGCTGGTGCGGTGCGTGATCAGGATCACGGTCTTGCCGCGCTGGCGCAAATCCTGCAAGACAGCCAGCAGTGCCGCTTCGCCGACGTCGTCGAGGTTGGAATTGGGTTCGTCGAGCACAATCAGCGAAGGATCGCCGTAGAGCGCGCGCGCCAGGCCGATGCGCTGCTTCTGGCCGCCGGACAAGCCGCCGCCGCCATCGGCCAATATCGTATCGTAGCCTTGCGGGAAATGAAGGATGAGATCGTGCACGCCGGCGGCTTTCGAAGCGGCCAGCACCATGTCCGGATCGAGCGCACCGAATCGCGCGATGTTTTCGCTGATGGTGCCGGCGAACAGCTCGATATCCTGCGGCAGATAGCCGACATGCGGCCCGAGCTCATCCTTGTTCCATTGATAAATGTCGGCCGAGTCCAGCCTCACCTTGCCCATTTGCGCCGGCCAGACGCCGACCAGGAGCCGCGCCAGCGTCGATTTGCCGGCGCCGGACGGGCCGATCACCCCGACCACGTCGCCGGCCTTGATCGCAATGCTCAGGTTCTTCAAGACCGGCAGCTTGCTGCCGGGCGGGGCGGCGCTCACGGCTTCCAGCGTCAGATTGCCTTCCGGCTCGGGCAGCGACATTGGCACGCGGCGCGGCGGATTTTCTTCCAGCAGCGTCACCAAACGCGTGTAGGCGCTGCGCGCACCGCTCCAGCTCTTCCACACGCCGATCAAGGATTGCACCGGCGCCAAGGCGCGGCCGACCAGGATGGAGGCGGCGATCATCATGCCGGCGGAAATCTTGCCGTCCACGGCCAGCAGTGCGCCGAAACCGAGCACAAGAGACTGCTGCGACACTTGCACGAACTTGGTGATGGCTTGCAGCGTTCCCGCTTTTTCGCTGGCGTCGGCCTGCAACTTCAGGAAGACGCTGTGGCGCGAGAACCAGCGGGCCATCAGGTTGGGCAGCATGCCCATCGATTCGATGACTTCGGCGTTGCGCATGTTATTGGTCGCCGTCGTGGTCGACGCGATGGCCATGGTGTTGGCATCGGCCAGCGGCTTGCGCGTGACGTATTCGTTGGCAACCGCAATAATGATCAGGACGATGGTGCCGATCAGCGAGAACCAGCCCAGCGAAGCCTCGAACGCGAAAATGACGGCGAGATAGATCGGAAACCAGGGCAGGTCGAAAAAGGCGAACAGCGTGCTGCCGGTGGCGAATTGGCGCAGGCTGGTCATGTCGGTCAGGGCCTGGCCCGCCGCGGCGCCGGTGCCGCTCTTCAGGGCGCGCTCGAACGCCGCCGTGTAGACGCGCTTGTTGAGCTTCATGTCGAGTCGCGCGGAGAGGCGGATCATGATGAAACTGCGTGCATATTCGAGCGCGGCCATGAAGGCATAGGCGCCCAGCATCATCAGGGTCAGCATCAGGAGGGTGATGTCATTGCGGCTGCCGAGTACGCGGTCGTATACCTGCAGCATGTACAGCGAAGGCACCAGCATCAAGAGATTGATGATCGCGGAGAAGAACATCACCGTGAACAGCTCACTCTTGAAATCCTGGACGGCTTGCCAGATCTCGTTTTTGGGAATTTCGAATTTCAGCTTCATGGCGCGCTATTACGAAAGCAAAAGTAAAAAGCGGCGACGAAATCTGGCACCGCAAACAGGGGAAATAATGTAAATTCGGGTCGGTTCGAAAGTGCGGCTAGCACGATTGTGTGCAATCGCAGGCCACATTAAACACGAGCTGGCATCGAATTTATGTGACGTAAATCACATTTTTGCGTGATGTTAGCACAAGGAACCATCACTGCAAAGAATTTTTGCAGCGTCGATCGTGCTTTTTGTGGGGACGGATCAACCGATACTTACAAAATCCCAAGTTGGCGCCAAACCGGCACGTTTCCGGTCAGCACACCCTCGATTTGCCTGGTCAATTCGGCAATATTTTGCGCATCGCCCTCAATCGGCTTCCCATCATGCAATAGCTTTCGGCCTTGCTGCGCCATGATGCGCCAGACGAAGTTGGCAACGGATGGGGCATCTTGTGCGGTGCCGGAAGTCGCGAGCGCCAGATAGGCCAGGGTCAAGACGGTCGACACCTGGATGCCGTTGCCCAGGCGCGGCGATACCAGCACCTGATAATCGTCGCCGTATTGCAATTGCGCCGTCAGCACGCGATTCATGGCGGTGGAAGAAACGGCAGCTTCCGCCGGCTGATGGACGGGATAGACGTTTGCCTGGCCGCCGGCGGTGAGCAGGGCAGCCATCTGGACCAATTGCGGCAAAGGCTTGCCTTGCATGACAGGCAAGGCGGCGAGTTCGGCCATCCCGCAGGGCTTTTGCGCCAGAGCGTCGAGCACAGGCAGGTAGGCTTCTTCACGCGCATTGATCTCACCGAACGGCAATTTCATCTTGAGCGTCGCCTGGCTGCGCGGGACGGTCAGCGCAAGGCCGAACTGGAACACGCTTTCGAGATAGCGCCGCTGGCGCATCAGGCGCGCGCCGCGCACGTAGACGTCCTTGCGGAAAGCGGTGTCGAGCAGGTAATCCTTCACCGTTTCGCGCACCGTCGCATCACTTATTGATTTGAGCAAATCCTGCTTTTCCTGATTGAGATACAGTGCGGGAAAAGCCAGGGGCAATTCGGCGGAGCCGACGAATTCGAGCTTGGCATCCTCGCCCATCTCGCGCGCCACATCGGCGTGGTATAGCGGTTCCCAATGATCGTTCATGTATTCATGAACGAGGTATTGCGGATTGCCGGTCTTGAAAGCGTGCAGGCGCGGCTCGATACCGGGGTTGCGCGTGAAATAGCCGGATTTCAGCTCCACCAGCTTATCGAGGAATCCGCGCGCGCTTTCGATCTGGGCGTCGCCTCTTGCCGGATACAGGGCGGAATGCTCAAGCAACAGCCTTTGCATCGGCAGCGCCCCGGCCCAGCCCGGCATGGCGTTGTAGCTGACGTAGACGATGCCGCCGGGTTTGAGATAACGCCCGATGAACCGCCGAATCTGCGCGCGCGACTCCCGGCTGACCCAGGTATAGATGCCATGCAGCGTGATGAAATCGAATTGCGGCAAATCCGCCACCTCGCCCGCCGCCAGTTCGGCAAAGCTGTTTTCCAGCAGGGTCAGGTTGCCGAGCTTGGCCGCGTCGCACAGGTGCTGCGCACCGCAGACATGGGCCGGATTGAAGTCAGCTGCATAAAACCGCCCTTGCGGATTGGCGGCTGCCAGCACATTGACGGTCAAGCCGCGCCCGAAACCGAGTTCGAAGTAGGTGAAAGGCCGGTCGAGCGGTACGGGTTCGTAACCGTTCATGACGCAGACAAAATTCAGGTAGGCAGGACTCTGCTCGCGGTAAAAGCCCGCCACGTATTCGACACCCGATGCATACCCTGCGGTCCAATCCATGTAACACCCCTTCTTCTTCAATGCCGGCCGGGCCACCCCAGGCCACCCCGGGTCCGCTCAGCGGTCAGCAAGATTACCCATTTCCCCGCTTTGCGGCAACATGCCGCGCTCGCGCAATAATTCCAGCACCATCGATACGCACCGCTCAAGTTCGAGCGTGCCCGTATCGACCGCTAGTTCCGGCGCCAAAGGCTCCTCGTACGGCGAGGAAATGCCGGTGAAATTCTTCACTCCGCCGGCGCGCGCCTTCTTGTACAGTCCCTTGACGTCGCGCTGTTCGCAAATCTCGACCGAGCAGCGGCAATGGATTTCGAGAAAATCGCCGGGAGCCATCCAACTGCGCACCCGGTCCCGGTCGGCCCGGAAAGGCGAGATGAAGGCGGTCAGCACCACTATGCCGGCATCGATGAACAGCTTGGACACTTCGCCGATGCGGCGGATATTCTCGCTCCGGTCCGCCTCGGAAAAACCGAGGTCGCCGCATAGCCCGTGGCGCACATTGTCGCCGTCGAGCACGTAGGTACGCACGCCTTGTGCATGCAGGCGTTCCTCCACCGCATGCGCCAGTGTCGATTTTCCCGCACCGGAGAGGCCGGTAAACCACAGCACGCCGCTCTTGTGGCCATTCTGCCTTTCGCGGTCCGCGCGCCTTACTTTCGCTTCGTGCCAGACGACATTGGAACTGGCGATACTCATGGATTGCCCAATTCGTCCCAATAAGCTTTTTCGATATCGCCGATTTCCCCCAGCAGAGGCTGGATATACGGCTCCCATTTTTTCCACTTGCCGACGGAAGAGGAATAAATCGGCTGGCGCACCTGGGTGACGCTGGCCGTCTGCACCGGGCGCTCGGTTTCATAGAAACGCAGGACCCTGTCGTCCCAAGGCAGGCCGCACCAGTCCAGCAGCCTTCTGGCTTGCTGTTCGATGTCCTCGACCACCTGCTCGTAGCGCATTTCGATGAAGCGGCCCGGCAGTACGTCGCGCCAGTGCTGCATCAACTGCCAATAGCGTCGGTATGTGCGGCCTGTGAAGGCCAAATCGTAGCTCCAGTAATGCTTGGACGCAAACAAGGTCTGGTAGCATGAGAGCGAGGTATCGACAGGGTCGCGCCGGCAATGAATGATGCGCGCATTCGGGAACATCGCAGCAATGAAGCCGAGATTGTAGTAATTCTCCGGAAGCTTGTCCGTAAAATGCGGCCGCCCCTCGGCCGAAGAATTCGCATACACACGCTGCAGATAGGCTTGCGCCCGGTCGCACAGCGAAATTCCCGCCGGCATGCGGCCGCCCGTGCCGTTGCCCAGGCGCCAGCCGCCGGGAAAGCCGAAGCCGTCGAGCACTTCGCTCACGAAGGGCAATTCGCCGGCGGCGCAAACTTGCGGGTGGCTGGCCAGAATTTGTTCGACCAGGGTAGTGCCGGAACGCGGCATGCCGAGCACGAAAATAGGCTGGCTCGATTCATGCCCCTGCCCTTTCAAACGCTCGATCAGCGGTTCGTTGAACCGCTCATGCATCAACTTGAACAGCGCAACGTCTTCGCGTTCGTCGTAATTCGATGTCAGCAATTGCATTGAGGCACCCTGCGCATAATTGCCGGCCGAGGCGGCGACATTGCCGATGTCGCGGTAAGCCTTGCCCAAGGCGAAATGCAATTGGATGCGCTTGGTGCCGCGCACTTCGGCGGCGCGCTTTTCAAATTGGGTCAGGTGGGCGAAAAAAGGCTCGTTCGCCTCGACCTTCTTGATGGAGGCGCGCGCATGCATCAAGCCGACTTCGTCGGGCATCGCGGCAATGGCGCGGTCGAACGCAGCGCAAGCTTCATCGAGCCGGCCCAACACCTCGAGAATGCGCCCCTTCAATTGCCAGGCTTCGGCTTCGTGCCTCGGCCCGAGTGTCAGCAGCTTTTCCACCGCCGCCAGCGCTTCTTCGTTGCGCCCCGCCTTGTTCAGGCAACCGGCCAGGCCGATCAAGGCCACACCGCTGGCCGGGAACTGTTTCACCGCAAGCTCGAACGCCGTCAAGGCTTCGTGCTGCAAACCCAATTCATGGTACACGTGCGCCAGATTACACTGGATGCCTTCGTGGCCGGGAGCGGCTTCCCTGCCCTGTTCCAGCGCCAGGCGCGCTTCCTGGAAACGCAGCGCGCCGATATGCATCAAGCCGAGATTGCTCCAGGCATCCGCGTAATTCGGGTCGAAATCGAGCGCCTTGCGAAAGCACAGTTCGGCCGCCACGCGTTCGACCTTGGCGCTGTAGCAAGTGCCGAGATTGTTGTAAAACGAGGGGGCGAGCGGATTGATCGAGATCGCCGTGCCTATGCATTCGATCGCCTCATTGAATTTGCGCTCCGCGCGCAAGGCACAACCGAGAAGATGGTGGGCGTCGGCATTGCGCGGCTCGCGCGCCAGGATCTGCAAATACGCCGCCTTGGCGGCTTCCAGGTTGCCGGCTTGATGCAAGGCGAGTGCCTGGAGCAGCTGTGCATGTGTTTCGTGTTGAATGGCTTCAGCCAAGGTATGCGCCCGTGGTGACAGCAATAAAGTGGACAAGTATAACAACTTGACACTTGCCGGTCAGGCTTTGCCTGGCACGAAAGAAAGAACGCCGGGCAAGTCCGGCGTTCCTGTTGCGGGAAAGCAGCATTGATTGCTCCGCTACCCCGCAAATAAAAATGCCGTTCAGCCTGGACTGAACGGCATGACGGATAAATCCGCTTTTGCTATTGCCGGCAACGGGCCGGGAAAATTACCCCGGCCCTTATGCGGTTTTAGCCCAACAGATTCACATGGCCGTTGCCACCCGTGAAGGTGGTGTGGGCGAAGGTGTACGTACCAGTCAATTCCACCACCGTGTCGTTGGCCGACAGGTGGCCGGCATCGGCTGCCGTCAGGTTCACCAGGTAGGTGTTGCCTTGGTACGAGAACCATGCCACGGTGTTGGCCGTGACTGCGCCGCCCTTGCCTGCCGCCGTGGCGATCCAGTCCGACAGCAGGGTCGTGTCGCCGCCCAGCCCGTTCACCTGCGCCGCGGTGATCTCCGTGATGGCCGTGATGGGTGCGGCATCGCCCGAGAACACCAGGGTGTCGGCACCGACGTTGTTCAGGCCGCTGATCTTTTCCATGCCCGCAACCGAGGTGGTCACGGAGTTGGAATAGCCCAGGGTGATGCTGTCGGCTACGGTGGCGGCATGGGTGCCCAGGGCGATGGTGCCCGAGGCGGTGTTGCCGACAGTGATGCTGTTGGCGCCCGTGCCCACGGTGATGCTGGTGGCGGCGGCGGCTGCCGTGTCGCTGATGACGTTGGTGCCGTTGCCTGCGGTGACGTGGAAGGTCGAGGCGGTGTTGGCAGTGATGCTATCGGTGCCGGAAGTGGCGCTGCCTACCGTGGCGTTGACCGTGCCCAAGCTGGTCGAGGTGATGGTGTCGCCCACGCCGTTGCCCAGCACGACGGTTTGCGTCGAGCCGGCCACGCCTGCGCCCAGATGGACGATGTCGTGATCGCCATTGCCCAGGGTGATGCTGTCGGTCTTGCCCGAAACAGTGGCGCCGCTGGCGCTCGAGTCGAAGGTCACTGTGGCGTTGTCGGTGCCGCCGGCAACGGTGATGCCGCTGGTGACGGCGACGCCGGTCACGGAGAACGCGACATTGCCATTCAGGTTCAAGGTAGCCAGGCCGGCTTCGGTCGGCGTGCCGTCGATGACAAACGCGGCGCTCGAGGAGTTGACGCTATTGGTGAACGTGGCGCTGGTCAGCGCGGTGTCGCCCAGAGCGCCAATTTCAAAAGTCGACGTGTTGTTGTCAACCAGGGTCAGGCTGGTTGCGGCGCTGTTCAGGTTGCTGATGAGGGCGCCTTCGCTGCCGTTGAACGTGAGCGAGGTCAGGTTGGCAGCGTTCAGGTTGGTGATGACCAACGCTTCCGGGCCATGCGCCACTTCGGTGTTGTTGATGGTCAAGCTGCTCGAACTGACTTTGCTGGTGCCGATATTGAGGCCGCCCGTGCCACTGACGTTCAAGGTGACCCAGTTGTTGTCGTACAGCGAGGTCAGGGTGTTGGCCGAAGCGGCAGCCTTGACGTTCGACACCAGGTTGACGGTACCGGTACCGACGAAGATCGAGTCTTCCAGCGTGACCTGGGTGTAGGAGTTGCCGATGGTCGAGGTCGTGCCCAGGGTTACCGTGGTGCTGTC
Source organism: Burkholderiaceae bacterium (assembly GCA_036384915.1). Classification (GTDB taxonomy): domain Bacteria; phylum Pseudomonadota; class Gammaproteobacteria; order Burkholderiales; family Burkholderiaceae_D; genus PKWO01. The sequence continues at coordinate 1,733 of DASVLJ010000022.1, read as the reverse complement.
GGTGGCACCGGTCTTGTCCGCCGTTTGCAGCGTGACGACGTTGCTGTTGCCGCCTTCGAGCGAGATCGTCGAGCCGGTGGCGACGTTGGTGAAAGTGACGTTGCCGCTCGATTGCTGGACGTCGAAGCTGGTGTAGCTCGAGCCGTTGCTCAGCTTGCTCATGTCGAACGTGCCCGAGGTCGAACCGGCGACGCCCAGGATCGAGAAGTGGCTGTAGGCGGCCAGAGCGGCTTCCGTTGCGCCCGGAGCGTTATCGAGGATGATTTCGTTGTTGGTGGCCGAACCGCCCGTGACCGTGCCCGTTTGACCGGCGCCAACCGTGACGATGTCCTGGCCCGTGCCGCCGGTGAACGACTGGGTGACGTCACCCTTGCTGCTTGCGCTGGCCATGGAGATGGTAACAACGCCCGTCGAACCGCTGGCATCGATTGCGGCGCCGGCTGCCAAGCCGGTCAAAGCGGTACCAGCGGCAGTAAAGGCACCTGCGCCGGAGATCGTCACGGCCTTGGCGCTGCCTGCTGTCAATGCCGTCAGCGACAGGTCTTGTGCGTCGGTGAAGGTAACGGACGTGGCTGCCCCGTCTTGCAGCGTAATGCTGGTCGAAGCGGCGCCCGTGGTCGTCACGGCCAGCGTAGTGGCGTTGGCATCGGCCACAGTCACGCCCGAGTCGCCGTTCAGAGTCAAGCCCAGGGTACGCGTGCCGACGGCGGCGTGAACCGTATCGGTGTTACCGGATTGCGTGTTGATCGTCAGCGAGGTCAGCGCATCGCTGTAGACATCGAAATTGCCGCCGACGCCGGTCAACGAGACCGAGCTCAACGTATGCGTGCCCGTGCCAGCGACGTAATTGGCATCCTTGGCATAACCACCCGAACCGCCAGTGACGGAAACGGAGGTGGCGCCGACGCCTGCCACGACATTGACAGCGCCAGCGGCTTTTTCCGTCAGGTTCAACGTGGAACCGCCCGTGACGGTAATGGTGCCGGTGTTGGTGACGGCAACAGCGACGTTGTTGCCGACGGTGAGCACATCGTTGCCGGTCGAGCTGTTGATGTTCACCGCAGCCAAGGTGCTCCAGCCGCTCACATTGAGGCTGGGCGCTTCAAGCGAATTGACATTCAGCGTCGTGATGCCCGAGATGGCGGCGCCGGTCGGGATCGTCATCGTGCTGCCAACACCGAAGTCGGTGATGTTGAGCGTGTTGTTCAACGTGCCGCCGGTGATCGAGTCGAACGATTGCAGCGTCGCGGCCTGGCCGCCTGCCGTGAGGCCGGCGGTGTTGTCCAGGATGGCGTTGAAGACGTTGTTGCCCGTGCCGCCGGTGAACGTGTCGACGCCGGTGGTCAGGTTGTAGGTGTTCTGGTTATTGCCAGCGACGATGTTGTTGATCGTGGTTTGCACGTTGAACGTGGCCGGAACCGTGCTGCCGGTGACGCTGGACAGCATCAGGCGCGCATCTTGCGCTGCCGTGGCGCCGGCGTAGGCGACGATCTGGTTCGAGGAAGAGCCCAGGGCGGTCGTGAAGTTGCTGGCGACACCGATCTTGTTGCCGATCAGGGTCCAGTCTGCCTTGCCTTGGGTCGTGGAGTTGTTTTCAGCGCCGGCCAGGATGGCCAGGGCGGCATCGCCCTTCGACACTGCGCCGGAATTGATGGCGTTGACCCAGAAAGTCAGGCCGGCCACGGCTGCGGGGCGGTTGAACAGGTTTTCGAAGATGGCGTTGACGAAGCTTT
>DASVLJ010000021.1:0-2356 GCA_036384915.1 Burkholderiaceae bacterium | reverse complement strand
ACGCTTCGTCCCGCACCCCTACAGCAGCACGCCCGGCGCGCGCTTGTACCGCTCGGGCGACCTGGCACGCTTCCTGGAAGACGGCCGGATCGAATACCTCGGCCGCATCGACGCCCAGGTCAAGATACGCGGCTTCCGGATCGAACTCGGCGAAATCGAAAACCGGCTGGCGCAATATCCGACGATACGGGAAACCCTCGTGCTGGTGCGCGGGGAAGGGCAGGACAAACGGCTGGTTGCCTACGTCGCAGTAGAGCAGGCCGACGCGCTACTCGACAGCGGAGACGAAGCAAGACAAGCACGCCAAACCTTGGTCGGAAAGTTGCAGACGCATCTTGCGCAGACCCTGCCGGACTACATGATTCCGGCGGAGTTTGCCGTGCTGGCGAAGCTGCCGTTGACGAACAACGGCAAGGTCGACCGCCGTGCGTTGCCGGAACCGGAATCGATTGGCGGCAACGACTACGTGGCGCCGCGCACCGATACCGAGCGCGCCTTGTGCCTGATCTGGCAAGACATCCTGAATCTTCCGCAGGTGGGCATCCACGACAATTTTTTCCGGCTTGGCGGACATTCCTTGCTGGCCACGCGCGTGATCAGCCGGCTCAACAAGGATTTTTCGATTGCCCTGCCGTTAAAAGCAATCTTCGATGCGCAAACCATTGCTGAGCTGTCTCCGGCCGTAGCGCGATCGTCGGGTCTGATGGCACAGGCCGAGATACGCCCTGCACGCCGCGATCAGCCGCTTCTTCCGTCATATTCCCAGCAATTGCTTTGGCTCATTGATCAGATCGAGGGGGGGAGCGCGCATTTCAACATGCCCGGCCGTATTCAACTCAACGGTCAGCTCGATATCGACGCGCTGAACTGGGCCCTGGGGCGCATATTGTTTCGCCACGAAAGCCTGCGCACCGGTTTTGTCGCCGGAGCCGACGGGTCGCCGTTCCAGGAAATCCGTCCAGCGGAAGAGTTTGTTGCGGCGCTAGTCGATTACTCGGAGCTTGCTCCCGAGGTGTTGGACGAAAAACTGGATTCCCTGGCGGCTGCGGAGGCCGGCAAGCCGTTTGATCTGGCGCGCGACCCGATGTTGCGCGTCACCGTCGTCAAGCTGGCACCGCAGGAACATGTCCTGTTTGCGACGCTGCATCACATCGCGGCGGATGGCTGGTCCATGCCCATCCTCCTGCGTGAATTTGCAACGCTTTACCAGGCGCGGCTGCGCGCAGAGGCCGATCCGTTGCCGCCATTGGCGATCCAGTATGCCGATTACGCGCAATGGCAGCGCGAACACTTGATCGGCGAAGAACTCGAACGCCAATGTGCCTACTGGGAAAGGCAATTGCGCGGCATACCGGCAGTACATAGCCTGCCGTTGGACCGGCCGCGCCCGCCGCGGCAATCGTTTGTCGGCAGGACGGTACGCAGCCGGATCGAACAACCCGTTTTGAACGACTTGCTTTCCTTGTGCCGGAAGCATGGCGCAACGCTTTTCATGGGATTGCATGCGGCTTTCTCGGCGCTCCTGGCACGCTATAGCCGCGAAGAAGATATTGTCGTGGGCAGCCCGATAGCCAATCGCGAGCAAATGGAGGTTTCCGGCCTTGTCGGATTCTTCGTCAACACCTTGGTATTGCGCAGTGATTTATCGGGCGCCCCTGGTTTTCGCACGTTGTTGGAGCGAAGCAGGTCGATGTTGCTGGACGCCTATGCGCATCAGCAAGTTCCGATTGAACACATCGGCGAGCGTTTGCAGGTGCCGCGCAGCCTTAACCATGCGCGGTTGTTCCAGATCATGTTGGTCCTGCAGAACAACGATCAAGCGAGCCTGGCGCTGCCGGGTTTGCAATCCGGCCCGATCGAGCTGAGCGGCCAGTTGGCCAAGTACGATTTGTCGCTCTATGTCAACGAGGAGCCGCATGGATTGACGCTGGAATGGGAATACGCCAGCGACCTGTTCGACGAATCGACGATCGTGCGCATGGCAGGGCACTTCGAGCACTTGCTGGGGTCCATGCTGCAACAGCCTGAACTGAGCGTATGGGAAGCGGAGCTGCTGGACGCAGCCGAACGCAGCCTGATCCTGGAGAGCTGGAGCGCCACTGCGGCAGACTACCCGCAGGAACGCTGTGTGCACGAACTGTTCGAAGACCAGGCAAAGCGCCAGCCGGAAGCCGTCGCGGTCGAATTCGAAGGCGCGACGCTCAGCTATGGAGAACTCAACGAGCGGGCCAACCGGCTCGCCGGCTACCTGATCGCCGAGCGCGCGGCGGGACCGGACACACTGATCGGGCTGTGCATGGAACGCTCGCTCGACGTGATCGTCGCCGTGCTCGGCATCCTCAAGGCAGGCGCCGCC
>DASVLJ010000020.1:0-3758 GCA_036384915.1 Burkholderiaceae bacterium | reverse complement strand
CGACGCCCCGGCTTCGCAGGTAGTGCGCCAGCCGGTTGGCTCGGGCGTTGAGTTCGGCGTAGGTGAGTTGCTGTCCTTCGCACACGACGGCGACGGCCTCGGGAGTCCTGGCGACCTGTGCTTCGATCAGTTGGTGGATGGCCGGCGCCGACGCTCCGGCCTGCCGCGCCGGCAAGTCGTCTCCGCGACCATATTGCTGCAGCCTGTCGCGCTCGTTGCCCAGGAGCCGGCATTTGTCGATCGGCGCGTCTTTCTCCGTCATCATCTGTTCGATGATATCGCGCACGTAATGCCGGATGCGTTCCTGAAAGTCGGCGTCGAAGACGTTGGGGTCGAGCTTGATGCGGATCGCATGGCTGCCTGCGGCGTCGTTCTTTTGCACATCGACGCTGAACAGGTAGTTGGTGTCGTCCAGTCCGAAGCTGCTGCCGCCGACGATGTCGGATTTGGCCGTGCTGTTGCTGATGACGTGGAAGTTGGTGAAATTGAAAAGCGACGCGGAGAAGTCGAGCTGCAGGTCGACCTGAATCTGCGCCAGCGGATAGTGCCGGTGCGCCTGGTGTTGGTTCAATTGCGCGTTGACGCCTTTGATGAATCCCGACCACGTGGCGCCGCGCAGGTCGGCCTGGATCGGCAGCGAGTTGAGAAATAATCCCACCATCTTTTCGGCATCAGCTATTTCCGGCCGGCCATGGGTGACGACCGAGCCGAGGATGCGGTCGTCGCCTTCGATCAGCGAGGTCAGCACGAGGTAGACGGCGCACCAAACACTTTTCTCCTGCACGCGCAGGGCGTCGGCCAGGGAGATGATGCCGGCACTGGTCTGTGCGCTGATGTCGCAGAAAAAGTGTGCCATGCCCTTGTTCGGGTGGGCCGACCACCATGGCTGCCTGGCTTGCGCTAGGCTTTGTTCCCAGTAGTGCCGGTGTTCCGGCGCCGCCAGCGCTTCCTGTTCCAGCGCAATGTAGCGGTTGTATGAAGGCGGACGCGTCTGCTCGGCCCGGCTTTCTCCTTGCAGCAGCGATTTGTAACAGGCGAACAGTTCCGCCACCAGGGTCGCATCGCTCCAGCCGTCCCACAGGGCGTGGTGGAAGCTGAGCCCGAATTGGATGTGCTGGTTCCGGAACAGCAGCACGCAAGCGCGCCACAGTTCTTCGACACGCAGGCCCTTGGCCTGCTCTTCCAGAACCCATGACCGGATCGCGTCGCCTTTCGCTTCCTCCGCCTGATCGCGCAGGTCGCGTACTTCCAACTGGGGTTCCCGGAAGGCGGTCACGCATTGCAGCGGCCTGTCTGCCGCAAGGTGGAATTCCGTGCGCAGGATGGAGTGCCGTTCGATGATCGTCTCAAGCGCCCGGCCGAAGATGGCCGGCTGCCACGCCGATTCGATGGCGAAGGTGATCACGCAGTGGTAGACCGAGGAGTCCGGATAGCGCGACGAATGAAACAGCATGCCTTGCTGCAGCATCGATAGCGGGTAGGCGTCCACCACCGCCTGCCCCCGGTATTGGGCCGGCAATTGTTTTTTTTCGTTTTCCGTCAACAGGGCAAACGGGGCGATGGCGCTCGACGCGCCGTCTTCGGCTTCGGCTTCGATTTCCACCACCACCGCGGCAAGCTCGGCGATGGTCGGATGCGCGAACAAGTCCTTGATGGCGAATTGCAACCCTTCGGCTCTGGCCGACGACACCAGGGAGATCGAGCGGATCGAATCGCCGCCAATGGCGAAGTAGTTGTCTTGCGTGCCGATGGCCGTTGCGCCTTCGCGTCCCAGGTTGGCCCGCCACAAGGCGGCCAGCCGTTCTTCCAGCGGGGTGGCGGGGGCGACGTATTGCGTGCGCGCATAGGCCGATTCGTCCGGCACGGGCAACTGCCGCCGGTCGATCTTGCCGTTGGCGTTGAGCGGGAATGCGGCGAGCATGACGAAGGCGCCCGGTACGGCGTAGTCGGGAACGCGGCCTTTAAGATGGGACGCCAATTCGGCCGCCAAGTCCTCGGGCGCTTCGCTTTTCGGCATCACGTAGGCCACCAGCAGCCGTTCGCCGGGCTGGTCTTCCCGCACCAGCACCAGGCCCTGTTCGACCCCGGGATGCGCATTGAGGGCCTGGTCGATCTCGCCCAGCTCGATGCGGAAGCCCCGTAGCTTGATCTGGTCGTCAACCCGCCCCTTGAATTCTATCGCGCCGTCGCTGCGCAGCCAGACCAGGTCGCCGGTGCGGTAGAGCCTTTGCCCGGGAGACGCGGCAAAAGGGTGCGGGACGAACTTGCTTGCCGTCAGCCTCGCATCGCCCAGGTAGCCGCGCGCCAGCCCGTCTCCTCCCAGACAGAGTTCGCCCACGGCGCCCAGCGGGGCCAGTTGTTCGCCGTGCATGACGTAGGCGGTGGTGTTGGCCAGCGGCATGCCGATGGGTGCCTGCCGGTCCTGCAGGAAGCGCTCTCTTTCGAGAAGGTAGCCGGTGGCGAAGGTGGTGCTCTCGGTCGGGCCGTACACGTGCAGAAGCTGCTGCGGCGCGCCTTCCTGCAGCACTTGGGCAATTGCCTGGGCCGAGTGTGCTTCTCCGCCGAAGAGCACTTGCTTCAGCGTGGCAAACGCCTGGGGCATTTCTTCGCTGATGCGATTGAACAGGGCGGTGGTGATGAACAAGGCGCCGATCTGCTGCTGCCGCAGGCAGGCCGTCAGGGCCGGCGGCGACAGCAGCGTGTCTTTGTCGATCAGGACGACCCGCCCGCCGGCCAATAGCGGCGCCCAGAGTTCGTAAGTGATGGCGTCGAAGGCGTAGCTGGCGGCCTGCCCGACGATGGCATCGGCTTCGACCATGATGCTGTCGCCGCTGCGGACCAGGCTGACGATGCTGGCGTGGCTGATCAGGACGCCTTTGGGCACGCCGGTGCTGCCGGAGGTGAAGATGACGTAGGCCAGGTTGTCGGGGGTGACAGCCACCGCAGGCGGCGTGTCGGGGTAGCGCCCCAGCAACGCTTCATGCCAGTGCCCGTCCAGAGGCAATGCCGGGTAGTCCGATAGGAAGGCCAGTTCTTCGAGCAGGTGTTGCTCGCTCAGGATCAGGCGGCTCTTGCTGGTGTCGATCATGTGCTTGAGGCGCGATTCCGGATGTCCCGGGTCGAGCGGAACGTAGGCACCACCCGCCTTGAGGATGCCGAGCAGGCCGACGATCATGTCGGCCGAGCGTTCGACGCACAGGCCGACGCAACTGTCGACGCCGACACCTTGTGCAATGAGATGGTGAGCCAGGCGGTTGGCGCGGCGTTCGAGTTCGCCGTAGCTCAGATGGGTATGCCCGTCGATGACGGCGATGGCATCGGGACGTTCGCCTGCTTGCTGTTCGAACAGGCTGTGCACGCAGTCATTCGGGTAGGGCCGCTGCGTCCGGTTCCACTGCTCTATTTGCTGCCGCCGTTCCTCGTCGCCGAGGATTTCGAGTTCGCCCAGCGCTTTCTCCGGCGCCGCCACGATCGCTTCGAGCAGGCGACGGTAGTGCCCCAGCATGCGCGCGATGGTCTGCTCGCCGAACAGGTCGGTGTTGTATTCCATGGTGCCGACGATGCCTTCGCCGATTTCGGTGAAGTTGAACGTCAGGTCGTAACGCGCCACGCCCTGGTCTTCCTCGAACCGGAGCGGTTCGACCTCGATGCCGGGGAAGCCGTCGCCATCCACCGGGGTGTTCACCAGCGAGCACGATACCTGGAACAGCGGCGCATAGCTGAGGCTGCGCCCCGGATTCAGCCGTTCGACCAGTTGT